>NZ_RYYR01000039.1 GCF_003977595.1 Lysinibacillus antri
AAACATTAAACGGCTTGAGCCCCCTAGAATACAGGGCTCAAGCCGCCTAAGCATTTTTATTATTTTCACTGTCTACTTGACAGGGAGCAGTTCAATTCTCATGGCCTCGTCTTTTTACTTTCATAAAAGTAACGAATACGTATCAATAGTACATAAGGAAGAAAAGTAATACATTCCAACTGTTCCATGCTAAAATAGTTACTATATGTCAATAAAGGTAGGGAAGTATGCAATGATTCAAGTAACGACAAAAGATGTAATTGAAAAATTTAACCTAAAGTTAGTTAGTGGACATGATGGCGTTGGAAAATATATCACAATGAGCGATATTTCAAGACCTGGCTTAGAGATGGCGGGTTATTTTACACATTATCCAGCAAATCGCATTCAGTTAATCGGTAAAACGGAATACTCATTTTTTGAAATGCTCCCATCCGAATTGAAAAAAGAAAGAATGTTTAAGCTTTGTTCACAGGATACTCCTGCAATTGTTGTCTCAAGAAATATGGAGATTCCCCAAGAGTTGATTGATGCATCCAATGAAAATAATGTTCCAGTCTTACAAACATCAATGAAAACGACTAGTTTTTCAAGTAGATTAACTAATTTCCTTGAAAGTAAATTAGCACCCCTAACTGCGGTTCATGGTGTATTAGTGGACGTTTATGGGATTGGTGTGTTGATTATTGGTAAAAGTGGTGTTGGTAAGAGTGAAACAGCACTGGAGTTAATTAAAAAAGGACATCGGTTAGTAGCGGATGATTGTGTTGAAATTCGTCAAGAAGCAGAAAATTTACTAATTGGTAGTCCGCCTCCACTATTAGAACATTTATTAGAAATTCGAGGTATTGGGATTATTGATATTATGACATTATTTGGTGCGAGTGCTATACGACCATATAAACGTGTAACCTTAATTATCGAGCTCGAAAACTGGGACGCTGAAAAAACGTACGATCGCCTTGGTCTTGATGAAGAGAAAATGAAAATTATTGATACTGAAATAACAAAATTAACAATCCCAGTACAACCTGGTCGAAATGTGTCCGTAATCATTGAAGTGGCAGCGATGAATTATCGCCTGAAAAAAATGGGTGTCAATGCGGCACAAGAATTTTCAAGAAGACTGGATGAAATGATTTCCATTCATGAAATAGAAGATATTTAATGGATGGATGTTTTGAAAGTCAAATCGAAAGGGGTTCATTATGGAACAAATTTTACTTGCAATTGATCCAGTCGCCATTACATTAGGTCCCTTAACTGTGCGCTGGTATGGAATTTTGATTGCCTTAGGGATTATGTTGGCATATTTTGTTGGACAACGAGAAGCTATTAAACGAGGTCTACCTGAAAATTTTCTTGCGGATCTGCTGATTTGGGCTATTCCGATTGCGATCGTTTCAGCGCGTATTTATTATGTTGCGATGAAGTGGGAGTACTATGGTGCAAATCCGGGTAAGATCATTCAAATTTGGAATGGTGGTATTGCCATTCATGGTGCTTTAATAGGGGCTGTGATTACGGCTTATATATTTTCTAAAAAACGTGGAGTTAGCTTTTTAAAGGTAGCTGACATTGCCGCGCCAAGTATTCTAATCGGTCAAATTGTTGGGCGTTGGGGTAACTTTATGAACCAAGAAGCTTACGGAGGTCCTGTTTCTCGTGAGTTTTTAGAAGGATTAATGATACCGAACTGGATTATTGAACAGATGTATATTCAAGAATTAGAGACATATGTTCATCCAACGTTTCTCTATGAATCGTTATGGAATGTCGTGGGCTTAATCATTCTATTAGCGCTAAGAAAAGTAAACTTACAAAGAGGAGAAATTTTCTTCTCGTATATGATTTGGTATTCAATTGGACGATTCTTTATAGAAGGTATGAGAACAGATAGTTTGTATTTAATAGGCGAATTACGCTCCGCACAAGTAGTATCAATTTTATCGATTGTCATAGCTCTAGCTGCCATCATTTATCGCAGAATGAAAGTTCGACCTGTTGTACGTTATCTAGATGTTGAGAAGAAAGAAAAGAAAAAAGGTAAGCAAAAATAATTGCTCCTAGGTTAAGAGGTTTTATGCAAATGAAAGCATTACTATTTGATTTTGATGGGACACTTTTAGATACAAACGAATTAATTATTCAAACGTTTATGCATGTTTTGGAGGAACGATTTCCTGGGCAATATTCGCCAAAAGACTGCATAAAATTTATTGGCCCGTCACTAAAAGAAACTTTTGAACAAATTACACCAAATGAAGTAGATGAAATGATTGAAAAATATCGACAATGGAATCACGAACATCATGATGAATTGATTACAGAATTTGATGGTGTCCTTCCTACACTAGAAAAATTAAAAGAGCAAGGTGTTAGAATGGCCATCGTATCGACAAAAAGAAGAGATACAATTAAAAAAGGATTAGAATTAATGGGAGCTACATCTTTCTTTGAGTTTTTAATTGGAATCGATGACGTAAATCATGTAAAGCCTCATCCTGAACCAGTGTTATTGGCAATTGAAAAGCTAGGTGTGGCTAAAGAAGATGTCATGATGATTGGCGATAATTATCACGATATTGAAGCAGGCAAAAATGCGGGTGTCAAAACTGCAGGTGTAGCATGGTCAATTAAAGGAGAAGAATTTTTAAAACAATATCAACCTAACTATATTCTCCAACATATGACAGATTTATTACAGATTGTAAAGGAGTCCTAAATGTATGAGAAGAACGGAACGATATCCAGTACAAGGCGCAAACTCGTTATGGAAAGTATATAAAACAGTTTCATTTTGGAAAGTTATGAAATGCTTTATTTTTATACAAATTGGGCGCATTACGCCATCGATGAGTATGAAAAATTGGATTTATCGTACGTTTTTACATATGAAAATTGGAGACAAAACTTCCTTAGCACTGATGGTCATGCCAGATTCGATGTTTCCTGAACGAATTTCAATCGGAAACAATACAATCATTGGCTACAATACGACGATATTGGCCCATGAATACTTAATTGAAGAGTATCGATTAGGTGATGTGAAAATTGGAAGTGAAGTAATGATTGGAGCCAATTCAACCATTCTCCCGGGTGTAGAAATTGGAGATGGCGCCATTGTATCAGCAGCAACACTTGTCCATCGAGATGTTCCTGCTGGTAGTATGGTAGGTGGGAACCCAATGAAAATCATCTATACAGCAGAACAAATGGCAGAGAGAAAAAGATCAATGTAGAATATTGTCTAGCTACAGTGCATGGCCTTTCGCTTTTGTTAAAAATTTTGACTCACTATTATTCGAATAGTGAGTCTTTTCTTTCAATTAAAAGGTATAATTAGGGTGAACGACAAATAAGACAATCATACCTCAATACATAGATTATGATTGACGAATACTTGGGAATTGGTTAAAATTACTTTCATATACTAACTCTCTAGTACTCTAGTACGTTAAAGTAAAAATGGTAGGATGTGGAGCTATGTCTTTGAAAATGTTCGAAAAACCACTTGGAATGCGTGATACATTCCCAATCACTTATGAAAAAATCGAAACAGTACGAAAAACGGGGCGTGAATTTTTACGTTCTCGAGGATATGATTTTATTCAAACGCCTAGTTTAGAATATTTTGACACAGTCGGTAAGGCGAGTGCGATTTATAATGCGTCACTTTTTAAACTTGTCGATAGTCAAGGGAATACGTTAGTTCTAAGACCAGATATGACAACACCAATTGCACGTGTCGCAACATCAAAATTACTAAAAGAAAAAATTCCTTTACGCTTAGCCTACTTTGCTAATGTTTTTCGTGCTCAACAAACTGAGGGTGGCCGACCAGCTGAGTTTGGTCAAATGGGGATTGAAGTCATTGGAGATAGTACGGTCTTTGCTGATGCAGAGGTTATTATTACAGCTATTACTTTAATCCAATCATTCGGCATTGAATCGTTTAAAATTACGATTGGCCATGCAGGTGTTTTAAATTGTATTTTAAAAGATTATACAGAAAGTGATCTACAAGCAAATACGCTTCGTAAATTATTGGTTGATCGTAACTATGTTGGGTTTGAAGAAGCAGTAGAATCCTTCCATTTACCGAAGACAAAATCAGATGCATTACTTCAATTTATTGATGAAGCAACTAATTTTGTATCCATTGAAGAAATCGAAAAATATGTGCGTAAAAATGATGCACTAGAATATATGCAACAACTGATTGAACTCATTAACGTAGCAGACCTTTCCAAATATGTAGCCTTAGATTTTACCCTTTCTAGCCATATGAACTACTACACAGGTATGCTGTTTGAAGTATTTGCAGAAGGTAGTGGATTTGCGTTAGGGAATGGTGGTCGTTATGACGGATTACTTCACCATTTTGGTAGTGAGGTAGGGGCAACAGGGTTTGGTATTCGAATTGATCGTCTATTAGAGGTATTACCAGCTGAAGAAATGCAAGATGAAACAGTTGCAGTCATCTTCCATGAACAAGATTATTTACAAGCACTTACTATTGCCAATCGTTTCCGTGAAGAAGGGAAGCGAGTAACATTGCAATCCAAAAAAGGTCTTTTAGATGAAGAAGCCTTTATCAAACAATTTGGTCGTGTCGTGAATGTTAGCCAGGAGGATTTAGTGTAATGAGTGAATTAACAATTGCAATGCCAAAAGGACGGATTTTTGAAGAAGCGTATCAAATGTTAATTGATGTCGGATTTAATTTACCAGAGGAAGTTGAAATGTCCCGTAAATTAATGATCGAAATTCCTGAAGAAAAAATTCGCTTCATTTTGGCAAAACCAACAGACGTACCTGTTTATGTTGAACATGGCGTAGCAGATATCGGAATCGCAGGGAAAGATACATTATTAGAACAAAAACGAAACGTTCATGAGCTATTAGACTTGAAAATTAGCCAGTGCTACATTGCATCGGCTGGCTTACCAAATACAACAATGAATGAAATCGCACCACGCATTGCAACGAAATATCCAAATATCGCGATGAATTATTATAAGGAAATCGGGGAGCAAGTTGAAATTATCGAGCTAAATGGTTCGATTGAGTTAGCACCAATGATTGGATTAGCCGATCGCATTGTCGATATTGTTTCCACTGGTCGAACATTAAAAGAAAACGGCCTTGTCGAGTATGAGCATATTACAGATGTTTCTTCTCGATTAATCGCAAACCCTGTAAGCTATCGCATGAAAAGTGCGCGTATCCAAGAAATCGTAACTCGTTTGAAAAAATTTGTTAATTAGAGAGAAGGATTATTTGTGAAAATTACAAAATTAACAAACTCAATTTCTTTAAAGAGACAACTTGAAGGTGGCAATGAAGAACAGTTAAAAACGGTTCGCCAAGTATTGCTTGATGTGAAACAATACGGTGACGAAGCTGTTCGTAAATATAGCAAAATGTGGGACGGGATTAGTTTGGAAGATTTCCGTGTCAGTCAACAAGAAATCGATGAAGCAGTAGAAACTTTCGATGAACAATTGAAAAAGGATTTAGAAGAAGCGGCTGAAAATATTCGTTACTATCATGCAGCACAAAGTCGTGAAGGGTATAAACGTCCTTTAGCAGATGGTTCTTGGTTAGCGCAACGAATTACGCCACTGGATGCAGTTGGTTTATATGTGCCAGGGGGGTCAGCAGCATACCCATCCTCTGTTTTAATGAACGTAATTCCAGCCCAAGTTGCAGGTGTAAAACGCATTGTCATCACATCCCCAGCTGGAAGAGATGGAAAATTACCTGCTGCAGTATTGGTGGCGGCATCGATTTTAGGTGTTACAGAAATTTATAAAATTGGCGGTGCTCAAGCAATTGCAGCATTAGCTTATGGTACGGAAACAATTGCTGCTGTAGACAAAATCACTGGTCCAGGAAATATATTTGTAGCCTTAGCAAAACGTGAAGTATTTGGTGAAGTCGCAATTGACATGATTGCTGGTCCAAGTGAAATTGCCGTACTCGCGGATGAAACGGCCTATGCTGATGAAGTAGCAGCGGATCTATTATCTCAAGCAGAACATGATGCATTAGCATGTGCTGTGTTAATTACAACGAGTGAACGATTAGCCATTGATGTTGCTGTAGAAGTAGAAAGACAGTTAAGCGAACTTCCGAGAGAAGCCATTGCCCGTCAATCAATTGAAAACTTTGGTCAAATTTACATAGCTGATTCAATCACTCAAGCAGTCGAAGCAGTGAATTCATTAGCACCTGAACATTTAGAAGTGGTATGTCAAAATGCAGAAGAAGTGGCAGAACAAATCAATCATGCTGGCGCAATCTTTATAGGACGTTTCAGTTCTGAACCAGTAGGCGATTATTTTGCTGGGACGAATCACGTATTACCGACGAATAGTACAGCGCGTTTTGCCAGTGGATTAAACGTGGATGACTTTATTAAGCGTACAAGTATCGTTTATTATAGTGAAAAAACTTGGCAAGAAAATGCACCGAAAATTGCGCGTCTTGCTCGAATGGAAGGATTAGAAGGACATGCCCGAGCAGTAGAATCTCGTGGTTGGACTAAAGGAGACAAATAACAATGACTGAATTAAAAAGACGCTTTGCGAAAATCGAACGTAAGACGAACGAAACAAAAATTGCAGTAGAGTTGGATTTAGATGGAGACGGAAAAGCAGAAGTAAATACAGGCGTTCCTTTTATGGATCATATGCTCGATTTATTTATTAAACATGGCTTGTTTGATGGAAAAGTGATTGCGGATGGTGATACACACATCGATGACCACCATACAACGGAGGATATTGGCATTGTTTTAGGACAAGTCATTCGTGAAGCGCTTGGCGATAAAAAGGGAATTAAACGATATGGGAATGCCTTTGTACCAATGGATGATGCATTAGCTCAAGTGGTAGTGGATTGTTCAAATCGTCCGCATTTAGAATATCGTGTAGAACCTGCGTTAACACAAAAAGTTGGCACGTTTGATACAGAACTTGTCCATGAGTTTTTATGGAAATTTGCATTAGAAGCGCGCATGAATGTCCATGTGATCGTTCCTTATGGTCATAATACACATCACATTATCGAAGCAATTTTTAAAGCGTTAGCTCGTGCAATTGACGATGCGGTACAAATTGATCCTCGTGTGAAAGGTGTACCGTCAACGAAAGGACTGTTAACATGATAATTGGTGTAATTGATTATGGCATGGGAAATTTATTTAGTGTGGAACAGGCATTAAAACGTTTAAACTGTGAAGTCGTTGTGTCGTCGGATGTACAGCAACTAGCTGCGACAGATGCCTTAATCTTACCTGGTGTAGGGGCTTTTCCTGATGCAATGAAACGTTTAGCAGAAACAGGACTAGATCAATTTATCCGTGAACAAGTAGATGCAAAGAAACCCCTTCTTGGTATTTGCCTTGGGATGCAATTACTTTTTGATGAAAGTGAAGAAGTGGCACCAACGAAAGGCTTTGGTTTCTTTAAAGGTAGCATCTCTAAATTTTCTGGTGTTAGCGAATCAGGTGAAAAATATCGCGTGCCACATATGGGATGGAATACATTAGAATTTCAAACGATCCCATCATGGTTAGAAAATAAAGAACTACCTGAAAGTAAATATGTGTATTTCGTTCATTCATTCTATGGGGCAAATATTGACCGTGAACAACTTGTCGCAAGCGCGGATTACTTCGGTGTTGAGGTCCCTGGTGTCGTTCAATCTGGTTCGGTTTGTGGTATGCAGTTCCACCCTGAAAAATCAGGAGAATTCGGCGTATTTTTACTACAGCAATGGTTAAATGGTGTGGAGGTGCTTGCATGTTAACAAAACGTATTATTCCGTGCCTTGATGTAAAAGAGGGACGCGTGGTAAAAGGCATTCAATTTGTTGAACTTCGAGATGCAGGTGACCCAGTCGAGCTGGCAAAATTTTATGATGAGCAAGGTGCAGATGAATTAGTATTTTTAGATATTTCCGCATCCCATGAAGGCCGTGAAACAATGGTAGATGTAGTAAGACAAACTGCCGCAGCACTAGCGATTCCATTTACGGTAGGTGGGGGAATTCGAACGTTAGAGGATATGAAGCGAATTCTTCGTGCGGGTGCAGATAAAGTATCGGTGAATACCTCTGCCCTTGAACGTCCGGAATTAATTAAAGAAGGATCAGACTTTTTCGGTGCACAATGTATCGTAGTCGCAATTGATGCGAGATACAGTGAAGAAGATGGTACGTGGATGGTGTATACACACGGCGGTCGCAATAAAACAGAGTGGCAAGCAGTTGAATGGGCACAACAAGCGGTTCGTTTAGGTGCAGGCGAAATTTTATTAACGAGTATGAATCAAGACGGTGAAAAATCAGGCTTTGATTTAGCTTTAACAAAAGCAGTAAGAGATGCAGTGACAGTCCCTGTAATTGCAAGTGGTGGTGCAGGCAATGCAGAGCACTTTGTAGAAGTATTACAAGATGTGGATGCAGATGCAGCATTAGCAGCGTCGATTTTCCATTATAAAGAAACGAGTGTAGCAGAAGTAAAAGCACACCTAAGAGATAAAGGAGTTTGTGTCAGATGATCGAAGGATTAAAGTTTGATGAAAAAGGGTTAATTACAGCAGTTGTACAAGATGCACAATCGAAAGAAGTACTAACGGTTGCCTATATGAATGAAGAGTCTTTACAAAAATCAATTGAAACGGGTGAAACATGGTTTTACTCTCGTTCGCGTGGGGAACTATGGCACAAAGGTGAAACAAGTGGCAACACGCAAAAAATCGTTTCCATTAAAACAGATTGTGATGCAGATGCACTAGTTGTCGAAGTATTACCAGCAGGGCCGGCTTGTCATAATGGAACGATTTCATGTTTTACAGAAACAGTTTTAGAAAACGATTCAGTAGGTTCGGTTGATATCATTCCAGAATTAGCGAGAATTATTCGCCAACGTGAAATTGACATGCCAGAGGGCGCGTACACTACATATTTATTCGAAAAAGGAATCGATAAAATTTGTAAAAAAGTTGGGGAAGAAGCGACTGAAGTTGTAATTGGTGCAAAAAATCGTGATGTACAAGAAGTGAAATGGGAAGCGGCAGATTTAATTTACCACTTACTGGTGTTACTACAAGAACAAAAAATTGATGTGTATGAAGTGCTTGAAGTATTAAAATCTAGACACGAAGAAAAAAGAGCAAGTACTAAAAATCAATAACATTCTCCAAACACGATATTAATGACGATTTGTCTAATTGTGTTATAATAAAAGTAATTGTCTAAGGGAACGTAGTCAAATACGTTCCTATTTTCGTGTTTCGGAGGATTTAATTTGGAAAAAAAACTTCTAAAGGGAAAAGTGAATAATGTTGTGACGTTTATTCCAGATGGTGATTACTATTTTAACAAGGCATTAAAAGCGATGGAAAAAGACCAGATGGACAAGGCATACAAATATATGAAACG
Source organism: Lysinibacillus antri (assembly GCF_003977595.1). Taxonomy (GTDB): domain Bacteria; phylum Bacillota; class Bacilli; order Bacillales_A; family Planococcaceae; genus Ureibacillus; species Ureibacillus antri. The sequence goes on from NZ_RYYR01000039.1 coordinate 9,454, forward strand.
CGCTGCTGAACTGAGCCCAGATGATGCCCATATTCTTATGCAATTCGGTATTCTTGAAATGGACGCTCAAAATTTTGAGAAAGCCTATGAATTAATTCATACAGCCTATAGCCTCGATCCAAGTGAAGCAGAACATGCCTTCTTTTTAGCAGAAATTTCGGGGTGTATAGGGTTAGTAAAAGACGCGAACAAATATGCAAAATTGTATTTAGACATGGAACCGGATGGAATGTATGCACAAGAGGCTGAAGAGATTATCGAATTTGTGCAATATGAAGAAGATGAAATCGATCAACTAGATGAAGAAGATTCAGAAAAACTAATCGCTCAAGAAAAGGCGCGACGTTTAATGGAAAATAGTCAATTTCCCCAAGCGATAGAAGTATTGGAGAAATTAATTGAAAGCTATCCAGAATTATGGGCAGCCTATAACAACTTAGCGTTGGCGTATTTTTATATCGGTGAAACAGAACAATCGAAAGCTTTATTACACCATGTATTACGAGAAAATCATGGGAACCTTCACGCGCTTTGCAATTTAACGGTCGTGGCCTATTACGAAAAAAATGACAAAGAACTTGAATCGCTCCTTGAATTATTGAAAAAGATTAATCCATATGATTGGGAAAATCGCTATAAACTAGGGGCTACTCTTGCGCTTGTCGGTCAATATGAGCTGGCCTATAAATGGCTACAAAGCATGAAAAAAAGAGGCTTTTTTGGCGACTCAGGATTTTATTTTTGGCTAGCACAATCCGCTTATTTTAGTGGTCGTAAAGAAGAAGGGAAAGCGTGTTGGAAAAAGCTTATCGAAATTGATCCTTCCAAAGAAGGTTTAGAACCATGGTTACATGTGAAGGAAGAAATCGACGGAAATTTCTTAGAGCATAACCGTGATGTCATCATTGAAAAAATTAGTAGTGATTATGGTGCCCATCGAATGTTTGGTTTCTTTTTATTAAGTAAATCACCTTATAAACAGGAAATAATTGCTCATCCTAAGTTGATTGATTTAGGAAATTACACGGCTATTGAAAAGCTGTGCTTAGCGTATGCACTTGGTCATCAATTTGATGAAAATAATCCCATTGAAAAGTATTTTGTGCGTTCGATGCAAGTAGTAGAAGAGCTATATAATCGTTGCGGTCCTATTACAATCGAAGTGCAATACTTATATCAAATGTGGTTTGTTTTATGTGAGAGAGCCATCAATGAAGATTACCAGTTCAAAAATGTAAAGGCATTAGCTGCATCAATTGAATATATGTTCCACTCGACAATTAATAGTAAAAAGGTAACGAAAAAACATTACGCAGAAAAGTATGGCATTTCCGTTTCAACACTTTCTAAATATGTGGAAGAACTCATACAATTTTTACCCTTTGACTAAACGAAAGCAAACTATTTGAAGTTCTTCATAGATTGCCATAGGATTAGAGTTGTATAAGTATTTAATTATGTATGGATGCGTAGGTAGATACGCTGAAAAGTCCAGTTGGTTTTGGAGCTAGGCGAGCCATCTTCGCTTTTAATATTAGGAGGTATTTTCATGGCTGAGGAAAAAATTTATGATGTAGTAATTATCGGAGCAGGTCCAGCAGGGATGACGGCAGCAGTTTATGCTTCTCGTGCAAATCTTTCTACATTAATGATTGAGCGTGGGATTCCAGGTGGACAAATGGCCAATACAGAAGAGGTAGAAAACTATCCAGGGTTTGATAGTATTTTAGGGCCTGAACTTTCTACTAAAATGTTTGAACATGCGAAAAAATTCGGAGCAGAGTATGTTTACGGCGATGTTGCCGAAGTTATTGATGGGGAAGAATATAAAACGATTAAAGCAGGCTCTAAAGAATATAAAACACGTACAATCATTATTACAACAGGTGCAGAGTATAAAAAAATGGGCGTTCCAGGTGAAAAAGAGCTTGGCGGTCGTGGTGTAAGTTATTGTGCCGTGTGTGATGGTGCATTCTTTAAACAAAAGAATTTAGTCGTTGTTGGTGGTGGCGATTCTGCAGTTGAAGAAGGTGTTTACTTAACTCGTTTTGCGGATAAAGTAACAATTGTTCACCGTCGTGATAAGCTACGTGCTCAAAAAATTCTACAAGACCGTGCATTTGCAAACGAGAAAGTCGACTTCATTTGGAACCATACAGTAAAAGAAATTAATGAAAAAGACGGTAAAGTAGGTAGTGTCACACTTGTTTCAACTGTCGATGGTTCAGAACAAGAATTTACTGCAGATGGCGTTTTCGTTTACATTGGACTGGATCCATTAACAAAACCATTTAGTAATTTAGGAATTTTAAATGAACATGGTTATATCGTGACAAACGATAAAATGGAGACGTCAGTAAAAGGGATTTTTGCTGCTGGTGATGTTCGTGAAAAAATGCTGCGTCAAATTGTTACGGCAACAGGTGATGGTAGTATTGCAGCACAATCTGCTCAACATTACGTGGAAGAATTAATGGATAAAATCAGCCAATAGTAATGTGCTTTTAAAGTTCCTGTAACTCGGTTGCAACATTAAAAGGGTATACTAAGCATATTAACTGGTAACCCCCTTTTAGATATATTTTTTGGTTGTTTCTAATGTTTTAGAAACAACCCTTTTTTTATGTAGTTTTGAATAGTAACGGAGCTTTCAAGAGCGCCTCTCACATTTCAAATGGCATGTTATACATTTTATAAACGTATTATTTTGTAACGTTGTCATTTGAACAGGTATAATAGGGTAAAGGAGTAACAATTGATTTGAGGTGTTGATCATGCAAAGAATAGCAAACTTATTAGCAATACAGGATGGAAAAGCATTACTGCTCCAAAAGCCTAGAAGAGGTTGGTATGTTGCTCCAGGCGGTAAAATGGAAAGTGGCGAATCGATTTATGAAGCCGCTACGAGAGAATTTATTGAAGAAACGAATGTTACCCCGAAAGATATTCACTTAAAAGGTGTCTATACAATGGTCATAAAAGACGGTGACGAACAAGTGGATGAATGGATGCTATTCACGTTTGTCACGCATACAATTGAAGGAGAGCCATTTAAACAAACGAGAGAAGGCGTATTAGAATGGCATACAATAGATCATATTAACGAACTCCCTATGGCAGAAGGTGATCGGGTAAATTTACTTTTTGCCGCTTTAAATGAAGGAATACAATATGGAACATTCGTCTATACAACAGACTTTGAACTACTCGAACAAAAAATACAAAAATCCAACGAACTAAAATAAGGAGAGATTATCATGAGCGATAGTAATAGCTATACACATGAAGTAGTCATTATTACAGGGATGTCTGGAGCCGGAAAGACTGTTGCTGTACAAAGCTTTGAGGATTTAGGTTATTACTGTATCGATAATTTACCTCCTGCACTATTAACAACTTTTTTAGCCTTGATGAGAGAATCAGAACGCCATCTTACTCGTATTGCTGCAGTAATGGATATGCGTGGAGGAGAATTTTTTGAGTCATTGATCGATGCACTAGATTTATTAGAAAGAGAAGCATATGTTAACACACGGGTTTTATTTTTAGATGCAGACAATGAAACATTAGTTCGACGCTATAAAGAAACGCGTCGATCACATCCTCTCGCTCCAACAGGCTTACCGCTTGAGGGGATTGAAAGAGAAAGAGAAATGCTAGCTGAATTAAAGGGTCGAGCAAAATTTGTTTATAACACATCCCAAATGAAACCAAGAGAACTGCGTGAACGAATTGGATCGGAATTTTCAAATTCAAGTAGCCCAAAGTTTTCAATCAATGTCATGTCCTTTGGGTACAAAAACGGAATCCCTATTGATGCAGACCTCGTATTCGACGTTCGATTTTTGAAGAACCCCTATTATGTTGAGGAATTACGTCCAAAAACAGGGTTACAAACAGAAGTATCATCTTATGTATTGGCTACTAGTGAAACACAAGAATTGATAAATAAACTAACAGATTTATTTTCATTTATGATTCCTCAATATGTCAAAGAGGGGAAATCACAACTTGTCATTGCCTTTGGTTGTACAGGTGGTCAACATCGATCGGTGACATTGGCGGAATACTTCGGAAATCTTTTGAGTGAAACATATCAAACTGCTATTGCACACCGTGATATTAATCGGAGGAAGGATTGAAGTAATGAAAAAAAGGAAACCGAATATAGTAGTCATTGGAGGTGGCACAGGACTATCCACGATGTTGCGCGGGTTAAAAAATTATCCGTTTAATATCACTGCGATCGTAACAGTTGCAGATGACGGTGGTTCTTCTGGACGTCTACGTGATGACTACGATATTCCGCCACCTGGAGATATTCGAAATGTGATTGCGGCCTTATCGGATACGGAACCGCTTGTTGAACAAATGTTTCAGTATCGTTTTTCACAATCGGATGACCTTGGTGGACATTCGCTAGGCAATTTAATGCTCACGGCTTTAACGGACATTACCGGGGACTTTAGCCATGCCATCGCAGAAATGAGTAAAGTATTAAAAGTGCATGGAAAAGTAATACCCGCAGCAAACAAAAAGATAACATTAAATGCTGAGTTAATTGACGGTACGATCATTCAAGGGGAATCCAAAATACCAAATTCGCCCCTTCCTATTAAACGTGTGTATTTAGTACCTAAAGACGTTAAACCGCTTCCAGAAACAATACGTGCAATTGCCAGTGCAGATTTTATTTTAGTAGGTCCCGGCAGTCTTTATACAAGTATCATTCCAAACTTATTAGTGAATGAAATTGGGAAAGCGTTAGTAAAGGCAAAAGGTAAAAAAATCTATATTTGTAATCTGATGACGCAAAAAGGTGAAACGATTCATTATCGCGCTACGGATCATGTACAGGCAATTTATGATCATGTCGGAAAACCTTGCTTAGATGCAATTCTAGTAAACAATATTGAACTGCCATTACCGATTAAAGAAAACTATAAGGAAGAAAATGCTGAGCCTGTTAAATTTGATATCGAAAAACTAGAAAATATGGGATTAGAAGTAATTAAAAAAGAAATTGCAACCATTCAAACAGGGGTTGTACGTCATGAGGCGAATAAAATTGCCCAATGGCTATTCGATTATGCTAATCAACATAATGTTAAAAGTTAACAAAGATTTTCATACTAATATTTGCTATGATATATCTCATACATATAAGGAAAAGGGGGGAGAAGAGATGTCATTTGCTTCTGAAACAAAAAAAGAGTTAACGCAAATTGAAGCGGACGATTCCTGTTTAAAAGCTGAAGTTTCAGCTCTTATTCGAATGAATGGGGCCTTATCGTTTACGAATAGACAGTTAAGTTTAGATGTGCAAACAGAGAATGCTGCAATCGCACGTAGATTATATACGATTATAAAAAAACTATACCCATATAACGTTGAATTACTTGTACGTAAAAAAATGCGTTTAAAGAAAAATAATGTATATATCTGTCGTATACGCGATGGTGCTCGTGAGCTACTAACAGATTTAGATATTTTATCTGCTGATTTTCAATTAAACCATAGCTTATCGAAATCATTAAAAGGCAACAAAAATAAAAAGCGAGCATATTTGCGTGGAGCATTTCTAGCAGGTGGCTCTGTTAATAACCCTGAAACATCTGCGTACCATCTAGAAATCTATACTTTATATAAAGAACATGGTGAAGCATTAGCAGAATTAATGAACGTTTTTAATTTAAATGCAAAAACCATTGAAAGAAAAAAAGGTTTTGTAACATACTTAAAAGAAGCTGAAAAAATTTCGGATTTTTTAGGAATTGTTGGTGCGACGACAGCCATGTTAAAGTTTGAAGATGTTCGGATTGTGAGAGATATGCGTAATAGTGTCAATCGTATTGTAAACTGTGAAACCGCTAATTTAAATAAAACGATTGGTGCGGCAATTCGCCAAGTTGAGAATATACGTTTTATTGAAAATACAATTGGGCTTGATCAACTACCAGAAAAACTAAAAGAGATTGCGCGATTACGTGTTGAATATCAAGATGTCACATTAAAAGAGCTAGGTGAAATGGTATCAACAGGAGCCGTAAGTAAATCGGGTGTAAATCATAGATTACGAAAAATAGACGAAATTGCAGATGCTCTTAGACGGGGCGAAATGGTAAAATAAAGTATAATAAAAATATAGGAATCTAACATTGTTCTTTTCATACAATTTAGATAAGATTAAAATATATTTATGAACGGTATGAAAGGGAGTATCGTAATGGTTGAAACCACAGTGGAAGTTAAATTGAAATCGGGTTTACAGGCAAGGCAGGCTGCATTATTCGTACAGGAAGCAAATCGCTATAAATCGGAAGTGTATTTACAAAAAGAAGAGAAAAAAGTAAATGCAAAATCGATTATGGGGATTATGAGCTTAGCAATTGCAAGAGGTACATCTGTTATTTTAATTGCTGACGGTCGAGATGAAGACGAAGCAATTACAGGTTTGTCAGCACTTATCCAAAAAGAAGAATAATATAGAGTTTTTTGAAAACGTTCGCAAAAAGGAGGTGTCTCGCCGGGATGGAGACACCTCCTTTTCTGCACCGAAAGCCTGCGACAGGTGCAAACACCGACTCACCCGTGAATGAGTCGCCTTTTATTCTGCGCCGAAAGCTTGCGACAGGCGCAATAAGGAAGTCACGCCGGGATGGAGACACCTCCTTTTCTGCGCCGAAAGCCTGCGACAGGTGCAAACACCGACTCACCCGTGAATGAGTCGCCTTTTATTCTGCACCGAAAGCCTTAAATAAAAAAGCTGACCCGTTATTGGATCAGCTTGAGTATGTTATTATTATTTTTTGTCGCCACTGCGAGAAATAATATCATCAATTAAACCGTATTCTTTTGCTTGCTCAGCAGTCATGAAATTGTCGCGGTCTGTATCTTGTGCGATTCGATCTAATGATTGGCCTGAACGTTCAGCTAAAATTTGGTTTAATTTATCGCGTAGGAATAAAATGCGTTTTGCAGCGATTTCAATTTCAGTTGCTTGCCCTTGAGCACCGCCAAGTGGTTGGTGAATCATTACTTCTGCATTTGGTAATGCAAAACGTTTTCCTTTTTCACCTGCAGCAAGTAAAAATGCACCCATTGAAGCAGCCATACCGATACAGATTGTTTGTACTTGTGGTTTGATGAATTGCATTGTATCGTAAATGGCCATACCTGCAGTGATAGACCCACCTGGTGAATTAATATATAATGAGATATCTTTATCTGGATCTTCTGCTGCTAAAAATAGTAATTGTGCAACGATTGAGTTCGCTACATTATCATCGATGGCACTACCTAACAGGATAATGCGGTCTTTTAAAAGTCGAGAATAAATGTCATAGGCACGTTCACCGCGGTTTGTTTGTTCAATAACTGTAGGAATTAAATTCATTGTGAAATCCTCCTTATAAAGGTGTTTTAATCAAGTTACTACTGCTTAATCTGTAGTTGTAACAATATCATACACAGAATAGTCAAGAAAGGTCAAATATAAACTCCGCATTCCTGAATTGAGTTTATCATTTTTGTCCACTACCATTCTATGAAGAAATAACAAAGTAATGAGTAACATAAATACTTATGTAAAATTAATATCATTTATCACTTAACTTTTAGTTGAATTGTTCGAAAGACATTTGTATAATAGTAAAGTCGTGATTTGAAGTTAATGGTTTTACCTTCGTATACTAATAATGTGACTAATTTCTGTATGTGAAGAATGATTTCTTGTATTTTCTTTCGCGTTACGAGTAATATTGACTATATAAACTGTCCTCGTGGTGTAATGGATAACACAGAAGATTCCGGTTCTTCCGCTGGGGGTTCGATTCCCTCCGAGGGCGCCATTTTACTGTTTCAAAATATAAATTAGAATAGCAATACCTTGCTGGATATTATTAGTTTAGCAGCCTAATAACATCCAGAGGGAGTGAAAAATAAAGGATAAAATGTAATTACTGTACCAATTCATTTTATCCTTAATTCATTCTCTTTAAACTATCATTACCAATCTTTTCATATAAAATTTATCTTCATTCAGCAGAAAACTCCCACTTCTATAGATGGGAGATGAATGCAAAATAGTAATCGCAGGAGCAAATAAATAGTAGCTGAATAAAGATAAAGCCCCGGCGGAGTCATGCGATTTTGTAAGGAGTTAATTGTGCAAGCACAATTCAAAATCCGGACGCAATTACGCCAAGGCGTAATTGATGATGAAGATCCAAAACATCAGTTGTAAGTAGTTTGAAGGTTATTAAATAGTAAAGCAATCGTACATTTCGAAGTGCGGTTGTTTTTTTATATAAAATTGTGAAATAAGTTCAATCAATTCTTCTACAAAAACATTAAAATATTGTTGAATATAGTACTTTTGCTAAAATAACCCAATAATAGCTCGAATAGTCGGAATATTTAAAAATAATTATAGGCGAAATTGTTAAAATTCCTCTATTAAAATACTTATTTTTAAAAATAGTTATTGTATATTTATACAGATGTTTATATAATTAATTATAATTTCAAAGAGTCAGATAAATGATGATAGAAAGAACTAAAACAAATTAGGGGGAACTCATTATGATTAAGAAAAAAGGGGCTTTTAAAGTATCAATGTTCGTTGCAGCATCTTCACTAGTATTAGCTGCATGTGGTACAGAATCAACTGATTCAAAAAATGGATCAAGTGAAGGTGGAAGTGAAAGCGCAGAAATTACGAAAATTGTAGCAGGAACAGAAGCTACTTTCGCACCATTTGAATTTATGGACGACAAAGGAAATGTAGTCGGAATTGACGTTGATATTTTAGATGCTATTACAGAAGAAATGGGAATCGAATATGAAATTCGCAATGTAGGTTGGGAGCCTGTATTCCAACAAGTAAAAAATGGAGAAATCGATTTTGGTGCATCGGCTATTACAATTACAGATGAGCGTAAAGAAACTTTTGATTTTACAACGCCATACTTTGAAGCTACTCAAGTTTTAGTAGTGAAAGAAGATTCTAAAATTGCTTCTGCTGCAGATGTAAAAGACAAAAAGATTTCAGTACAAATCAATTCAACTGGACATATTGCAGCAAAAGATTTAGTGGGTGAAACAAACCCAAATATTATGGCCTATGAAAATCTTCCAATTGCGATTCAAGAAGTAATTAATGGTACTTCAGAAGCAGCGATCGGTGATAATGCAGTAGTATTTGAATATTTAAAAAATAACCCAGATGCAAAACTAAAAGTAATTGAAGATGATGCATTTGCAAAAGAATATTATGGCTTCATGGTGAAAAAAGGTAACCAAGAAGTATTAGACTTATTAAACGAAGGTCTAGAAAAAGTGAAAGCAAATGGTAAATTAGCAGAAATCACTGGTCAAGAACTAGAATAACTTGTTGGAGGTGTTTCAGATGGACTTCTTTGATTTACGCTGGGACATAATCTGGAACTACCGTGAGCTATTTTTACGTGGGATTTGGGTTACATTAGTTTTAACCCTTAGTGGTTATGTAGGTGGTATTATTCTTGGAGTTTTGATTGGACTCGGAGAAACTTCAAAAAGAAAATTGATTTATTGGCCATCTAAACTATATGTTGACTTATTCCGTGGTACTCCGATGCTAGTACAAATTTTAATTATTCATCTAGCATTAATCCCAGCAGTTTTCGGTCAGTCATTCGGATTTATGGTATCAGGTATTACAGCTCTTATCCTAAATAGTGCTGCTTATAATGCAGAAATTATTCGTGCGGGTATTCAATCTATTGATAAAGGGCAAATGGAAGCAGCGCGTTCACTTGGTTTAACACATAACCAAGCTATGCGTAAAATCATTTTGCCACAAGCTTTCCGTCGAATGATTCCGCCATTAGGAAATGAATTTATTGCACTACTAAAAGATTCTTCATTAGTAACAGTTATCGCTGCGAGTGATATTTTATATGCTGCGAAAGTAGTAGCAGGGGCATATAACCGTTTCTGGGAACCTTATTTAGTAGCTGCACTTCTATATTTAATTTTAACGTACCTTGTAACGAAAGTTGTTGCATATATTGAAAAGCGTTTTAGCAATGATTACAATCCGCGTAAAAAGCGTGAAGGGCGGGTTGAGCAATGATAAAAGTAGAGAACTTACACAAATATTTTGGTAAATTAGAAGTTTTAAAAGGTATTGACTGTGAGATTAAAGAAAAAGAAGTTGTATGTGTAATCGGTCCATCTGGCTCTGGTAAAAGTACATTCCTTAGATGTATCAACTTACTTGAAGAAATTACGGATGGTGCTGTTTATATTAACGGGGTAAAAGTAAATGATGCTAAAACGGATATTAATGATATTCGTACAGAGGTTGGGATGGTGTTCCAACAGTTTAACCTTTTCCCACATATGACGGTAATCGATAACATTATTATGGCACCGATGTTGATTCGTAAAATGTCAAAGTCAGATGCAGAAAAGCTTGCTTTAGAATTACTTGATAAAGTAGGCCTGCGTGCAAAAGCCGACAACTATCCACAACAATTATCAGGTGGTCAACAACAACGTGTGGCAATTGCTAGAGCGTTAGCAATGAAACCAAAAGTGATGTTATTTGATGAACCGACTTCCGCGTTGGACCCAGAAATGGTGAATGAAGTGTTAGATGTAATGAAACAGCTGGCAGTGGAAGGGATGACAATGGTTGTCGTGACACACGAAATGGGATTTGCCCGTGAAGTAGCAGACCGTGCTATATTTATGGATGGTGGCTATATTGTGGAAGAGGGAGACCCAGAAGACTTATTTGGTAATCCACAAAACGAACGAACAAAAGCATTTTTAGGAAAAGTGTTATAAATAGAAAAAATCCATTTGAAGGTGTAAGCCATCAAATGGATTTTTTTGCTTCCGCTTTTTTATTAGTTCGGCATGTCTTTTGCTTTTTCTGCTTGGCCGTACATGTTTAACATTGTTTGCATGTCTTGTGGTGATAGTTGTGGGATTTGGTATAGACCTTGTTTGTTTTGCCATAGCGATAATTCGTAGGCCATTTCAATACAGTTTGGTACAGAATCTTGTAACACGCGACGTACTACTGGGTTAGTTGCTTCTAAGGCTGCCATTGTTTTTCCTGAAGCGCCCGTTTTGTGACAGCTTAAAAGGAAACCTGAAATGATCCCGTCATTCATTTCATTAGCCGATTGCATTGGTTTTTTTGGTTGTCCTTGTGTTAGACCGTATTTCGAATCGTTGCCCATTTGCATTTTATAAGAACGTGTTGGGTGGCTTGGGTCTTGGCCTGTTTTAAAACATTCAGCCGTAATATTGTATTCGTCTAACATGAACGCATATTGACGGTCTAAAATATTTAATAGTTCTGGATCTTGTACATGTGGACGTAAGAAAATAAATGTATTCATTGCACCAATTGCCGCACTTAATACTTCGTGAACATCTAATACTTCATGAGCTCCATGATTCATTGAAAGTGGCATGTTTCCTTGCATTGCTTGTGTTTCATTCATAAATTGATTCTCCATAATGATATAAATCCTCCCAAAAATATAATCGTACACGAACGTACAAGAGTAGTTTGTGTAACTTTGATTTGATTATTCCGATGATTTTTGACATGCTAAATACAATAAATAAGAAATTTAAAAAAGGAGATTACTTTGAAAATAACGTATTATAGTCGCCCGAATTGTTCATTATGTGAGGATGGAATGCTTTTATTAAACTTACTAAAGGATGATGTAGATTTTGAAATAGAAGTTGTTAATATAGAAGAAAATGAAGAAATCCATGAGAAGTATATGCTCATGATCCCCGTTGTCGAAAAAGATGGAGAAATTATACAGTACGGTAATTTAGATTATGTCACCTTATTAGAGGCATTACAAAATTAGTGGTAGGATTATTTGTTGATTATAGGGAAAACTTGTATAATTTTGTTAAGATTTAAATTTCTATTTATAGGAAATGTTTAAAAAAGTGTTGCAAGTAATATGGTTAATAAAGTCTTCTCTAGGTAAAACTAGTTATGGCCTAAAGAAGTTTTAAATAACATTACTATTGGAGGAATAAATATGGCTATAAAAATCGCAATTAATGGCTTCGGTCGAATTGGTCGACTAGTATTTCGTGAGGCTATCAAACACAATGATTTTGAAGTAATCGCTGTAAATGATTTATCCGATGCTCATCAACTCGCTCACTTGTTAAAATATGATTCAGTTCACGGTGTCTATGATGCAGATGTACAATCAGAAGATGATGCATTTATTGTAAATGGTCAACGTGTTCAAGTATTATCTGAAAAAGATCCAGCCAATCTTCCTTGGGGAGAGTTAGATATAGATGTAGTCATTGAATCGACTGGTCGCTTCAGATCAATGGAAGAAGTATCGAAACACGTGGAAGCAGGGGCGAAAAAAGCCATTCTTTCAGCTCCAGCAAAAGGTGCAATGCCAACTTATGTAATGGGGGTAAATCATACAGATTATAATCCTTCAGAAAATGTTATTTCCAATGCATCTTGTACAACAAACTGTTTAGCGCCTGTCGCAAAAGTACTAGATGAAAAGTTTGGTATTAAGCGTGGGTTAATGACAACAATTCATTCCTATACAAATGACCAAAGAATTTTAGACTTCCCACATAGTGATCCAAGACGTGCGCGTGCAGGGGCAGTATCTATGATTCCAACAACTACTGGTGCAGCTATTGCTGTTTCGAAAGTTTTACCACAATTAAAAGGGAAGCTAGATGGATTCTCCATGCGTGTACCGACACCAAACGTTTCCTGTGTCGATTTGAATGTCGAGTTAAATACTACAGTAACGGTTGAACAAGTAAATGAAGTCTTAAAAGAAGCAGCAAATGGTGCTCTTGAAGGGATTTTAGGATATAACGAATTACCATTAGTATCGATTGATTATAATGGGAATCCGCATTCATCCACTGTTGATGGTTTATCTACAATGGTATTAGATAATAATATGGTAAAAGTATTAGCGTGGTACGACAATGAAATCGGCTACTCTAATCGTTTAATGGATTTAGCTATTTATATTACGCAACAAGGGTAACTAGTTTAATGTGTCATACTGATTAAAATTATGTGACATAATTACCTAAATGAGTATAAAAAGTATAGCCTTTATAATTGTTACCATTTATAATGATGAAGGGTAAGGAAGCGGTGGATAATAATACCCATCGCTTCTTCTTCTTTGTAAGAATAAAAGGAGACGCTTTAACCTTACAATAGACTATCGAATTAGTAGTAAATGCTAATCAAAATAAAAGGATCGCACTCAAAATTTGAAGGAGGGTTTTCTTCATGTTTTTAAAGAAGACGATGAGAGATGTAGATGTAAAAGGTAAACGTGTATTTGTTCGTGTAGATTTCAATGTACCGATGGAGGGCGGCGAAATTACAGACGATACGCGTATTCGTGCTGCACTTCCGACAATTAAGGAATTAGTAGAGGCAGGAGCGAAAGTCATATTAGCTTCCCATTTAGGTCGTCCAAAAGGTGAAGTAAAAGAAGACATGCGCTTAACAAAAGTAGGTGAGCGTTTAGCTGAATTAATGGGGCAACCTGTAACAAAATTGGATGAATCCATTGGTGAAGCGGTGGAGAGCACTGTTGCTGAAATGAAAGATGGCGACATTGTTTTACTAGAAAATGTTCGTTTCCATAAAGGGGAATCGAAAAATGACGAAGCATTATCAAAAGCGTTCGCCAATTTAGCGGACCTTTATGTAAATGATGCATTTGGAGCTGCTCACCGCGCGCATGCAACGACAGAAGGAATTGCACATTATGTTCCTGCAGTTTCAGGTCTCTTAATGGAAAAAGAATTAGAAGTGTTAGGAAAAGCCTTGTCAAATCCAGAAAGACCGTTTACGGCGATTATCGGTGGTGCGAAAGTAAAAGATAAAATCGGCGTTATTGAAAATCTATTAGATAAAGTTGATCACTTAATTATCGGTGGAGGCCTTTCATTTACGTTTACAAAAGCACAAGGGCATTCAATTGGAAAATCTCTATTAGAAGAAGATAAAATTGAATTAGCGCGCGGCTTTATTGAAAAAGCAAAAGAAAAAGGTGTACAACTTCACTTACCAATTGATGCAGTTGTCGCAAAAGAGTTTTCAAAAGACGCTGAAAATAAAGTGGTAAATATCGAGGAAATCCCAGAAGAGTGGATGGGGCTTGATATCGGACCAAAAACTGCAGAAAAATATGCGGAAGTCATTAAGCAATCCAAACTAATTATTTGGAACGGTCCAATGGGTGTATTTGAAATGGAACCATTTGCAAATGGTACAAAAACGGTAGCCAATGCAATGGCAGAAACAGAAGGATATACAATCATCGGTGGCGGTGATTCAGCAGCAGCCGTAGAGAAATTCCATGTAGCCGATCAAATGGATCATATTTCAACTGGTGGAGGAGCTAGTCTGGAATTAATGGAAGGAAAAGAACTTCCAGGAATAGTTGCATTAAACGATAAATAAGGGGGCAATCTCATGCGTAAACCAATTATTGCAGGGAACTGGAAAATGTATAAAACATTTGATGAAGCAGTTGAGTTTACTGAGGAAGTGCGTGACAAAATACCATCTGAAGATAAAGTGGATGCTGTCATTTGCTCGCCCGCTTTATACTTGCCTTCATTAGTTGATATTGCAACAGATACAGATTTAGCAATTGGTGCACAAAATATGCACTATGAAAATGAAGGTGCGTTTACAGGTGAAATTAGCCCGAGTCAACTTGCATCAATCAATGTAGATTATGTCATTTTAGGTCATTCTGAACGACGCGAATATTTTAATGAAACCGACGAAGCAATAAATAAAAAAGTACGTGCAGCCATTTCACATGGTATTGTTCCGATTATTTGTTGCGGTGAAACATTAGAAGAAAAAGAAGCCGACCAAACAACACAAAAAGTAGCTGGACAAGTGAAGGCTGCCCTTGAAGGATTCTCTGCTGAAGAAGTACAACATATGGTCATTGCCTATGAACCAATCTGGGCAATCGGAACAGGAAAAACGGCTACTGCGGAAGATGCGAATAACGTATGTGGTCAAATTCGTCATACGATTGAAGAACTATACGGCAAAGAAACGGCCGAAAGTATTCGTATTCAATATGGCGGTAGCGTAAAACCAGAAAATATTAAAGAATTATTATCAAAAGAACATATTGATGGGGCGCTTGTAGGTGGCGCAAGCTTAGAAGTTGCTTCATTTTTAGCTTTATTAAATAGTATTTAAGAAAGCTAAGCCGCGGCGGATGCCACGGATTCATACATCATTCGAATCTGACGCATCTACGCCAAGGCGAAATTGATTAAATATTGGAGGCGGCAGTTAATGCCTAAACAACCTGTTGCATTAATTATTTTAGACGGCTTTGCATTTCGCGATGAAGTATTCGGAAATGCAGTAGCACAAAGTAAAAAACCGAATTTCGATCGATATTGGGCACAGTTTCCTCACTCAACATTAACGGCGAGTGGGGAAGCGGTTGGTCTCCCGGATGGTCAAATGGGAAATTCTGAAGTAGGGCATTTAAACATTGGAGCTGGACGTATTGTCTACCAAAGCTTAACACGTATTCATAAATCGATTCGTGATGGCGACTTCTTTAAAAATGAGAAGTTTTTAGCTGCTGTAGAACACGCAAAAGCAAATAATTCTAAATTGCACTTAATGGGCTTACTTTCTGATGGTGGTGTTCATAGTCATTATGAACATTTATTTGCTCTGTTGAAATTAGCTAAAGCGAATGGTCTAGATGAAGTGTATATTCATGGATTTTTAGATGGGCGCGATGTGGGTCCATCAACAGCTCTTGGCTATATTGAAGAAACCGAAAAACAAATGAATGAAATCGGTGTAGGGAAATTTGCTTCAATCCATGGTCGTTATTACGCAATGGACCGCGACAAACGTTGGGAACGTGTAGAGTTAACTTATAAAGCATTAGTCGATGGCGTTGGTCAAACGGCGGCTTCAGCAAAAATCGGTGTGGAATCATCATATGGTCGCGAGGTATATGATGAATTTGTGATCCCGTTTGTCCTTACAGAAGAAGGGAAACCTGTCGCAACGATTGATACAAATGATGCGGTTGTATTCTTTAATTTCCGACCAGACCGTGCAATTCAACTATCAACAATATTTACAAATGACAATTTTATTGGATTCAAAAAGTCAGAAAAACATCCAACGAATTTAAAATACGTGACGTTCACACATTATAGTGTCGATGTACAAGCAGATGTTGCATACGAGAATGTGGATTTAGTGAATACTGTAGGTGAAGTACTTGCAGGGGCAGGCAAAACACAACTTCGAATTGCAGAAACTGAAAAATATCCTCATGTTACCTTCTTTATGAGTGGAGGGCGTGAAGCAAAATTCCCAGGAGAAGAACGCATATTAATTGCTTCTCCAAAAGTAGCTACATATGATTTAAAACCAGAAATGAGCGCTTATGAAGTAACTGATGCGCTCCTTGCAGAAATTGCTGCAGATAAATTTGACGCCATCATATTAAACTTTGCAAATCCTGACATGGTTGGGCATAGTGGTATGCTAGAACCAACAATTAAAGCAATTGAAGCTGTAGATGAATGTTTAGGAAAAGTTGTAGATGCAATACTAGCTAAGGGTGGTGCAGCAATTATTACAGCTGACCATGGTAACTCGGATGAAGTCGTAACAATTGAAGGCGAACCAATGACTGCCCATACAACGAACCCTGTACCTGTCATTGTAACGAAAGAAGAAATCGCTATGCGCGACGGTGGAATTTTAGCGGACCTTGCACCAACTATGCTAAAATTGTTAAATGTAAAACAACCACAAGAAATGACAGGAAGACCGTTATTTGACTATATAAAAAAATAGTGGTTTTATAATATTAACTTGATGAAAAGTGAGGAGAAATAACAATGCCATTTATTACACAAGTTTATGCTCGCGAAGTTTTAGATTCACGCGGTAACCCAACAGTAGAAGTAGAAGTATTCACAGAATCAGGTGCATTCGGTCGCGCAATCGTTCCATCTGGAGCATCAACTGGTGAATACGAAGCAGTAGAGTTACGCGACGGCGACAAAACACGCTATCTTGGCAAAGGTGTTTTACAAGCAGTAGAAAATGTAAACACAATCATTGCTGAAGAATTAGAAGGTAACTATTCTGTATTAGATCAAGTAGTGATCGATAAAGCGTTAATCGAGCTTGACGGTACTGAAAATAAAGGCAAACTAGGTGCAAACGCAATTCTAGGCGTATCTTTAGCAGTTGCTCACGCAGCGTCTGATTATTTAGATATTCCTTTATACCAATATCTTGGTGGGGTAAATGCAAAACAATTACCAGTACCAATGATGAACATTTTAAACGGTGGTGCACATGCGGATAATAACGTAGACATCCAAGAATTTATGGTTATGCCAGTTGGAGCAGAAAGTTTCCGCCATGCATTACGTATCGGTGCTGAAATCTTCCACAGCTTAAAATCAGTATTAAAAGAAAAAGGCTACAACACAGCAGTAGGTGACGAAGGTGGATTCGCGCCAAACTTAGGCTCAAATGAAGAAGCAATCACAGTGATTTTAGAAGCAATCGAAAAAGCTGGCTACAAACCAGGTGAAGAAGTACGCCTTGCAATGGACGTAGCATCTTCTGAACTATTCAATAAAGAAGATGGAAAATACCATTTAGATGGAGAAGGCGTTGTAAAAACGTCTGCTGAAATGGTGGACTGGTATGAAGAATTAACATCAAAATACCCAATCATCTCAATTGAAGACGGCTTAGACGAAAACGACTGGGAAGGCCATAAACTACTAACTGAGCGTATCGGTAAACGCGTTCAATTAGTAGGGGACGACTTATTCGTAACAAATACTACAAAACTTGCTCAAGGGATCGAGCAAGGTGTAGGCAACTCAATCCTAATCAAAGTAAACCAAATCGGTACATTAACAGAAACATTTGACGCAATCGAAATGGCAAAACGTGCAGGCTACACTGCTGTAATCTCTCACCGCTCTGGTGAATCAGAAGACGCAACAATTGCAGACATCG
This sequence comes from Lysinibacillus antri, assembly GCF_003977595.1. Taxonomy (GTDB): domain Bacteria; phylum Bacillota; class Bacilli; order Bacillales_A; family Planococcaceae; genus Ureibacillus; species Ureibacillus antri. The sequence goes on from NZ_RYYR01000039.1 coordinate 27,557, forward strand.
CAGTAGCAACAAACGCGGGTCAAATCAAAACAGGTGCGCCATCTCGTACAGACCGCGTAGCAAAATACAACCAACTACTACGCATCGAAGACCAACTAGCAGAAACAAGCCAATACCTTGGTCTAAAATCGTTCTACAACTTACGCTAAAACTTACAACTAGGCTCTCTCGGCATACGGGAGGCCTAGTTTTTTTGCTTAACTAATAGTCAAGGGGAGGGGATATTAGCCAAACTCGGATCAATATTAGAACTTCGAAAAATCGCTTGAGCGAATTAATAGAATATTAGTCAAACTTAGCGGATTATTAGCCAAACAGAGATAAGTATTAGCCAAACTCAGCCCGATATTAGAATTTAGAGAGATTGCCTTGAGCGAGTTATAGATATTAGCCAAATTTAGCGGATTATTAGCCAAACAGCGGTAAGTATTAGTCAAACTAGAGTGTATATTAGCCAAATCCAGCCCAATATTAGAATTTCGAAAAAAAGTTTGAGCGAATTATAGAATATTAGCCAAATTAAGCGAGTTATTAGTCAAACTAGAGTGTATATTAGCCAAACTCAGCCCAATATTAGAATTTCGAAAAAAAGCTTGAGCGAATTAGAGAATATTAGCCAAATTAAGCGAGTTATTAGTCAAACTAGAGTGTATATTAGACAAACTCAGCCCAATATTAGAATTTCGAGAGATAGCCTTGAGCGAATTATAGATATTAGCCAAACTCAGCCCAATATTAGAATTTCGAAAAATCGCTTGAGCGAATTATAGAATATTAGTCAAAATTAGCGGATTATTAGCCAAGCAGAGGTAAGTATTAGCCAAACCCGAACCAATATTAGAATTTCAAACTCAATCCAATAGTAAAACAAATAAAAAGAACCATTCTAAGGTTGAACTGCACCCCAAATTTTAGACACAAAATCTAAAATTTGGAGGTGCTTTTCTTTTGGCTAAATTTTCAAGGGAAGAAAAAATTGAAGCAGTAA
>NZ_RYYR01000004.1 GCF_003977595.1 Lysinibacillus antri
TTCAATCGTATGCTTACTTCGCCCCATAAAAAATACCCCCCAATAGATAAACAGATTTTGTTTTTTCATCTGTCTACCTATTGGGGAGCATATCACATCATACCCATTACGTGTTTTTAGTTTTACTTCATATTTGTTCTTAATACAAACGTTTTTGGAAGGTTTGTTTTTGGGGCGATTTCTTCACCAACAATTATTAAATTACCTTTGTAGTTAAACAGATAAAAACCTTCGCCATCTAGTTTGTATGTGTCCAAAAGTGTAAAGCCTGCATAATCGTATACGAAAAGTAAATCGTCAATTGTTAAATAAAACTTTGTTAATTCGTTATTAAAGGCAACATCGTAAAATGCCGTATCTAATTCCGTAACAAATTGCATATCCGTTGATTTTAAACGACTTGCTGTAAAGATCGTTCCATAGTTATTAAAGATATATTTTCCATCTGGCGACAATGACATGTGTGGTAAAAGTTCGTAATCACCATGGTATGGCGAATCAGCGCCTGCTGTAATCATGCCGTTAGAAATCGAGAAGACTTCCATATCTCTAGGTGAAGAATCCGAATCGACTGCATAAATTCGATTTTTACTTGGGTGTAAGAAAATAGAGCTTTGTTGGCGTATCATTTGTGATGACACTTCTTTTCCGGTTTCTTTATTATAACTTTTAATCGTTGTCCATTGACCTGAACCTGATGAAACATAGAAATAGTTATCATCTGCTACGATATCATATGGATCTATTTTTATATTAAATTTATTTTTAATTTCAAATGTTGCCGTATCAACAATAGCAACTGCACCTTTTTGTAATTCATCCCACCAATAAGAACTATGCTCACCCTGTAGTAATGTAATATAAAGCTCACCATTTGCATAGAATAGGCTTTCTGCTGGTTCATCAAAGGATAATGTTTTTACCTCATTTGTTTCATAGTTAAATGAAATGAGCTCTCCATACGTATTAATTCCATAAATGATAGGTTGGTTATTGTCATGTACTACATCAATAAATAGTTCTGAAGTGGTTTGCTTCATTTCTGCTAATAATTGCAACTCACTAGGCGTAGGAGGATTTACTGGAATATATTCATCTAGTTCTGGAATTTTTTCTTCTTCATTTGAACTAGGTTCGTCCTCTTCTTCAAAGTAGATTTCTGGCATATCGCTAAAAGCTTCCGTTTGAAGTGCTGCAAATTTAACTGCTTTAAAAGGCTGTAACATTTGGGCAACATAATCGGATGTAACGGCAAAGTTCAATTCTTCCATCCCAAAAGAGTTCATCCCAATAACAAACCCTTTCATATTGAAAAGGGGCCCTCCTGAACTACCGAACGTAATTTGTGCAGTGGATTGAATGACATTAACAGTACCAAATTCATCTCTAAATGTTTGTTTGCCAGAAACAATCCCTTCCGTTACGGAATTTTGCAAACCATATGGACTACCAATCGCAACAACTTTTTCACCTATTTTGATCGAATTGTAGCTAGCAAGAGGTAAGGCAGGATAGCTAATTTTTCCAGCCGGCTTTACTAAGGCAAGGTCAAGGTATTCATCATATGCAACAACACCTTCAAGCTCAAATTCCTCGCCATCATTTGTAATGGCCACTGCTTTAACACCGCCACTGATTACGTGCAAATTCGTAGCAATTAGTTGATTTCCGACGATAAAACCGCTACCCTGTGAAATCAATTCGTCATTTTCATCATAAAGTTCTATAATTAAAACACTTTGTGCAAAATTCGCAATTGTTTCTGTATTATGCGAAAAACTAGGATAGCTAACAAAATCTCTGTCTAATAGGCGAGCTAAAAAGACGGCAAAATGCGCTCGTTTTAATGGTTCATTCGGTCGGAACTTTCCGTCTGTTCCTCCAACCGTAATGTGATGACTTGCTAAAGTGTCGATGTATGGATACATGTAATGACTTTTTTTCACATCAGGAAAAGAATATGGAGATGTCCCTTTTAACTGGTAGGCATTGACAAGAATAATTGCCATTTGTCCTCTCGTAAGGGTTCCATTAGGATCGAAGCGACCATCACCTTTTCCAGAAATGATGCCAAGTTCAGCCGCTTTGGAAATGGCGTCATATCCATAACTTGAAGGCGTGACATCTTTAAAATGGGGGTTAGGTGCATCTTTTAAATCGACGCCCATTTCCCTTAAAATCATTTGGACTGCCTGAAGCCGTGTAATAGGGTTATTAGGACCAAAATTCCCATTCCCATAGCCATAAATGATTCCTTTATTATTTAGAAACATGATTTCTTCTTTAAATTGCACTACATCGGGAAAAGTCGTGTTTGCCTGGACTTTGTCGCTTATCGGTATAGTAAAAATAAATATAAGACTAAATAATATATAAAATTGTGACAATCTTTTCACATATGCAGCTCCTCTCTATTTTCTACTATATAATAATAGAGTTTAAGGCAATTAGCTTGATGTAAGTTATGGCAAAAAATCTTATAGAAATTACTATTTCCTTATTGTATTTGGCATTTTTGAAGTGAAAAAATGATATCCACAATAATTTCGTGTATAATACGAAAAGATAAGAATTTGGAAGGATGAAGTACAGATGACAAAACCAGTAATCGCCATCGTAGGTCGTCCGAACGTTGGAAAATCAACAATATTTAATCGTATTGTTGGTGAACGGGTATCAATCGTGGAAGATATTCCAGGTGTAACGCGTGACCGCATCTATAGTTCGGCAGATTGGTTAACACATGAATTTAACATAATTGATACAGGTGGAATTGAAATAGGAGACGAACCATTCCTAGATCAAATTCGTCAGCAAGCTGAAATTGCTATTGACGAGGCAGATGTCATTATTTTTATGACAAATGGACGTGAAGGGGTAACATTAGCGGATGAACAAGTGGCTAAAATTTTGTATAAAACAAAAAAACCGATTGTTCTAGCAGTTAATAAAATCGATAACCCAGATATGCGTGAAATGATCTATGATTTCTATTCCTTAGGCTTTGGGGAACCTTTCCCAATTTCAGGATCTCATGGGTTAGGTCTTGGGGATTTATTAGACGAATGTGCGAAACATTTCCCGAAAGAAGATGAAGAGCAATATCCAGATGAAACAATTAAATTTAGTTTGATTGGGCGTCCAAATGTAGGGAAATCCTCATTGGTAAATGCATTTTTAGGACAAGAGCGAGTGATTGTTAGTGATGTAGCAGGAACGACACGCGACGCCATTGATACGCCATACTCTTATGATGGACAAGACTATGTCATCATTGACACAGCCGGGATGCGTAAAAAAGGGAAGGTTTATGAAACGACAGAGAAATATTCTGTGTTAAGAGCCTTAAGAGCCATTGAACGTTCCGATGTTGTTTTAGTTGTATTCAATGCAGAAGAAGGTATTCAAGAACAAGATAAAAAAATTGCCGGATATGCTCATGAAGCAGGAAAAGCAGTCATTATCGTTGTGAATAAGTGGGATGCCATTGAAAAAGATGAAAAAACAATGAATCATTACACACAACAAATTCGTGAACATTTCTTATTCTTACACTATGCACCAATTATTTTCGTTTCAGCTAAAACGAAACAACGCGTACATCAAATTTTAGAAATTGTACAACGTGTAAGCGAAAACCATGCAATGCGTATTCAATCATCTATTTTAAATGAAGTCATTGAAGATGCCATTGCACGTAACCCAGCACCAGCAGATAAAGGGCGCCGTTTACGTATTTACTACACAACACAAGTTGCAGTGAAGCCACCAACATTCGTTACATTTGTAAATGATCCAGAATTAATGCATTTCTCTTATGAACGGTTCCTAGAAAATCGTATTCGTGAAACATTCGATTTTGAGGGGACACCAATTCGTTTAATTGCACGTGCACGCGAGTAACGAAACTTAAGGGGGTTTATAGATGGGTAATGTAACGGTTTTAGGTGCAGGTTCTTGGGGAACAGCTTTAGCAATCGTTTTGGCTGAAAATGGACATAATACCCTATTATGGACACATCGTGAGAACCAAGCAAACGAAATTAATGAAAAACATACAAATCAGCAATACTTACCAGAAATCATGTTACCGAACAACTTATTTGCAACAAGTAACTTAGAAGAAGCTGTAGCTACTTCTGAAATGGTCGTTGTGGCAGTGCCGACAAAGGCAATCCGTGAAGTTTGTGAAAAAATGATGACGTTTTTAACAAGGAAAGTGCTATTTGTTCATGTATCTAAAGGGATTGAACCCGATTCACTTATGCGAATTTCTGAAATGCTCGAAGAAAGCTTATCACCAACTGTTATCGAAGACATTGTTGTGTTATCAGGCCCTAGCCATGCAGAAGAGGTTGTCTTACATCACCCAACTACGATTACGGCTGCAAGTAGCAACTTACATGCAGCGGAAAAAGTTCAAGATTTATTTATGAACCAATATTTCCGTGTCTACACAAATGATGATGTGGTCGGTGTTGAGTTAGGTGGCGCGTTAAAAAATGTTATCGCGCTTGCGGCGGGTATTTCGGATGGGTTAGATTATGGAGATAATGCAAAAGCGGCATTAATTACCCGTGGACTTGCCGAGATCACTCGATTGGGCGTTAAAATGGGCGGTAACCCATTTACATTTGCAGGACTTACAGGAATGGGCGATTTAATCGTGACATGTACAAGTGTTCATTCGCGTAACTGGCGAGCGGGTAATCTGTTAGGCAAAGGCATGAAGCTCGAGCAGGTGCTAGATGAAATGGGTATGGTAGTTGAAGGTGTTCGAACAACTAAAGCGGCCTACCAATTATCATTGAAATATGAAGTGCCAATGCCGATTACGACAGCTCTTTACGATATTTTATTTAATAGTAAAGATCCGAAAGTTGCGGTAGATGAATTAATGATTCGTATGAAAAAACGAGAAATTGATGATTTGCACTAAAAAGAAATTGGAGAGCCGCAGTTTAGTATGGTTGATTATAAGTTAGGCAACGGTTCTCCGTTTTTCTTACTGAATAAGAAAGTATAAAATTTCGAGTTGGAATTAATGTCTAGCTCCAGCACCCTAGCCCCTCGGAAACTTCAACTTCCTCCTACACATGCAAGCATGCTTGTCGGAAGTCGAAAGAATTTTCGGGGCTCGCGCGAGGGTGCTTCCGCTTTTCCTATGTGGAGGTATATAAATTGTACCTCCTCTTCTTTTGATTTCTTTTTGTCGAAATATGATACATAAAAGTTTTGAAAGGTGGTTTTTCAATTTGTATTTACCATTTATTTCAATGGACCGATTTGTACTAGCTTCCTCCAGAGGACCACTTGCAAGTATGCATTCTCTTGATGTGATGTGGGTTTCTTTCTATTCAATTGGAGCCATGTTAATCTCGGTTCTAATCGTTTCAGCAGCACGTAAATGGGTGAACAATGGCGTTTTATCGTTCATCATCCGCCTGTTTGCATTTGGCTTATTTGCAATAGGATCACTGTTAATGGTACTTGTTGTATTTACATGGCCAAATTAATATTACGATGTCAAAAGAGGTGAAATAACCAATGAAAAGAAAATGGAGCATGTTCGGAATTCTTCTAATTTCATCAATCCTATTATCTGGGTGTCTATTCCCTGAAGAAGAGAAGGCTGGTAATCAAATACCTTATCAAGATCAATTAGATGCGGTCCAAACGGCTGTTGAACAATTCCAAGCCGATACAGGTGTACTTCCTATTAAAACAAGAGATATGGAAACAGATATCTTTATTAAATACCCAATTGACTTTTCGAAATTAGTTCCGAAATATATGGCCAATCCACCTACAAACTCCTATGAAAAGGGTGGTATTTTCCAATATATCATTTGGGATGCAGAAGAAAACCCAACCGTCAAGTTAGTGGATTTACGTGCAGCCGAAAGAATTCGGGAATTAAATATTTATTTTATTGGAACACTTTATCCAACATTTAAAGAAAAAATATCAGATTATATTTATACAATTGATTACGAGAAAATTGGAATAAAAGAAGAAATAACGGTGCCAAGTCCATACTCGAATAATCATCTACCTTTAATTGTTACAACAGAAGGGGATATTTTTGTTGATTATTCCGTAGATATGAATTTATTCTTACAAGATAATAACTTGAAACCAGAACCAGGGGAAGATATTCGTTATTTATTAGTAGATAAATATCCGGTTGTTCCAGCATATTCTTTACCATATACAGTTGATGAAAACAACGAGCCTGTCTTTATGTATGATCCAACAAAAGAATAAAATATGATTAGGTAGTCATTAAACTGCTAGCAAACTCGTACACTATTAGTGCAAGTGAGCTAGCTTTTTTTATTCATTATTTCATATTTAATGAAACCTAATCATAAACTGAATTACGTAAAGGAGGAGCTACAATAGGCGAAGAAATCTTTCATCAAATAGCAGAAAGAACGAATGGGGACGTATATATTGGTGTTGTAGGGCCTGTGAGAGTCGGAAAGTCTACGTTAGTGAAAAAAATGATGGAGTCCATTGTGCTCCCAAATATTAAAGATGAAGAAGATCGCAAACGAGCACTGGACGAGCTGCCACAAAGTTCACCTGGCCCTGTTATTATGACCGCTGAACCTAAGTTTGTTCCTGCACAAGGGACGGAAATCACAATAGGGGAAAGCGAAATTCCTTTCCGCATTCGTTTTGCTGATTGTGTTGGGTATGTGATTGATGGTGTAAAAGGGTATGAAGATGAAGATGGTCCAAGATATGTAAATTCTCCATGGAGTTCAGAAGCAATTCCATTCCAGGAAGCTGCAAAAATTGGTACGGATAAAGTGATTCGTGATCACGCAAATATTGGCATTGTCGTGACGACGGACGGTACGGTCAATGGGATTCATCGAAACGCTGTGGAAGTAGCAGAGGAACAAATTGTAGGTGAATTAAAAGAATTTGGTAAACCTTTTGTTATTGTTTTAAACTGTCAAATGCCAGGGAATAACTATACGCAATCTCTACGTAATGAGCTACTTGAAAAGTATAGCGTACCAGTAATTCCAGTAGCAATTGATAAAATGTCTATTAATGATATGGAATATATTTTAAAAGAAGCGCTATATGAATTCCCGATCGAAGACATTCAAGTAGAGAAACCAGATTGGCTAGATGTACTTGATATGACGCATCCGCTAAATTTAACGTTGTCGGATGCAGTGGGGAACGTTTTAAATTCCATCACGAAAATCCGTGATGTTTCTCAAGCGGCTAATGAGCTTCGTGACATTGATTTTGTGGAAGAAAGTGAAATCGAGCGAGTGGATGCTGGGCTGGGTGTTGCCACAGTTCGTGTTACATTAAAACCTGAAATTTATAAAGCGGTTTGTAATGAATGGCTCGATTCGCCAATTGATACGAAAAAAGATTGGCTCTTATTTATTAAAGAGGCAGCAGAAGCAAAACAAGCTCATAAACGTTTCAGAGAAGCAATTGAGGAAGCAAGTGATACAGGTTATGGTGTAACTTTACCAACAATGGAAGAGTTTGAGCCAAGTGAACCGGAAATTATTAAACAAAATAATTTCTATGGTGTTCGCATGAAGGCGTATGCACCTTCGTACCATATTATCCGTGTGGATATGGAAACGGAATTTGCCCCATTAATTGGTACCGAATTCTATAGCCAGCAGCTTTTAAAGGATTTACAATATTCTTATAACCATGATCGTGAAGCTTTATGGCAAACGCAATTATTTGGTACAACTTTACATGAGGTGTTAAAAGAAGGTATCAAATATAAAATGAATGCTGTACCACCAAATGCGAAGAAAAGAATGCGTCAAACAATCGAACGAATGGTTAATGAAGGTGAACGTGGTTTAGTAACTTTCATTATTTAAGATTGTTTAAAATAAGAATAATTGGGATAAAATAGTAACAGGATTTTTCATTTTACAGGTGAAAAGTCCTGTTATTTGTTTTTTATGTGAAAAAAAGCAATTTTATATAGAAAAACATGGACAAATACAGTTGCACCAAGGATTTCTATATGTTACTCTTTTTACATGATTTAGCTCTACCCTTTGAGAGGAGGTGAATGGTGTGAATAAAACAGAATTAGTAAACTCTGTTGCTGAAGCTGCAGGTCTTTCTAAAAAAGACGCTTCTAAAGCAGTTGAAGCTGTATTTGATACAATTCAAGATGCTCTTGCAAAGGGTGACAAAGTACAATTAATCGGTTTTGGTAATTTCGAAGTACGTGAACGTGCTGCTAGAAAAGGACGTAATCCACAATCTGGCGAAGAAATCGAAATCGCTGCAAGCAAGGTACCTGCTTTTAAACCAGGTAAAGCTCTTAAGGATGCTGTAAAATAAAAATTGTGCGCAAGTTACATAGAGCAGTCGTCATGGACAAGCATGATGACTGCTCTTTTTACATTTACATACATAGGTAAAAAAGCGGAATCTAATACATACGAATTTTCTAAACTAATTCAACTAACTATAGGGCAAAATAGCGATGAATTGATTATTCATGCGCGGGTTACTTTAAAAAAGAAGAAACGCTTTTTTCGAAGAGAACCAATATGTTATGATTTAATTTGGCAGTCTTTTTTTTGAAGGGAAATATAAATTTTGGACTTTGAACAGTGTGTAGCAGCGAACGCTAGCTCGTCGACAACTTCGGTGTTGTCTGCAAGGGCAAAAAGCGCCCTTTTGTCAGCTCCTCTAGTTGTTGTCGGAGCTTTCGCGAGCGTTCTTCGCTTTTCGAAGAAGGAGGATAATATTATGTCGAAAGTCGATTTAAATAAAATAGAAGAAGCAGTAAAAATGATTTTAGAAGCTGTTGGGGAAGATATAGATCGTGAAGGGCTATTAGATACACCGTCACGAGTAGCAAAAATGTACGAAGAAATGTTTAGTGGTATTCATGAAGATCCAAGAGAATATTTTAGTACAGTTTTTAACGAACAACATGAAGAATTAGTTCTAGTGAAAGATATTCCATTTCACTCTATGTGTGAACATCATTTAGTGCCATTCTATGGAAAAGCACATATTGCCTATCTTCCGAAAGAAGGAAGGGTAGCTGGATTAAGTAAGCTTGGTCGTTGTGTTGAATCGGTTGCTCGTAGACCACAATTACAAGAACGAATCACAGCAACAGTTGCCGACGCAATTATGGAAATGTTAGATCCAAAAGGTGTATATGTTGTGGTAGAAGCGGAACATATGTGTATGACAATGCGCGGATTAAAAAAGCCAGGAGCGAAGACAGTTACATCTGCAGCTCGTGGTGTTTATGGGGAAGATGACGTTTTACGACGTGAAGTGATTTCATTTATTCAAATGTCTTAATTAAGGTAATTGATTGTGGTATGATGTACAAGAATATGTTTAAGAGGAGCAAATACAATGACACACCCTGACTATATTATCATTGAAGCAGAAGAAGATGGCGTTCATGTAATCGGTTTAACAAGAGGAACAGACACAAAATTCCATCATTCAGAAAAGTTAGATGCTGGAGAAGTAATGATTGCTCAATTTACAGAACATACTTCTGCAATGAAAATTCGTGGGAAAGCCAAAATCTTTTCAGCTCACGGTGTAATTGAAAGTGGGACAAAAAAGTAATTTTTGGATGATGTAATAAACAAATGCAATTGAAAAATCAAATTGCACATAAGTGGAATGGAGTAATATCTATGGATGCAACATACATTCAAGAGTCAATCGAACAATTCAAAACAAATATTTTCATGCATGTTCGTCATAGAACATTACTGCGTTATGTTGGAACACCAGTTTTAAATGAAAATCAATTGTTTTACTTGTTGTTACCATTTCTAAATGGAGAAACATGGAATGATCAAATTGGTGAAAGTGCGATTACAGTAGGGATTGTACATGCTTCACTAAATGAACATGATAAAATAAATGAAAACAATGCAACAACTAAAGAGCAACAATTAACGGTCTTATCAGGTGATTACTATAGTGGGCGTTACTATGAGATTTTAGCTCAAGTAGGCAATATACCATTGATTAAACAATTATCAGAAGGAATTGCCAATCGTTGTGAGCATCAAATTAAAGTTTATGAATCAAATTCCTATTCTTTAGATGAGTGGTATGAAACAATTTCCGTAATTCAAACTGAGTTAATTAAACGCTTTTATCAAGTATATGGGTTTGAACAGTATAGTACATTCCTACATACCGACTTGTTGTTGCAACAATTACAAAAGGAAATGCAACATATACAAGATGGGCATTACTCTTCAATCATGAGAAAGATGAGTGACAGTGCTCTAGCAGATGGGAAGTCTCTTGAACAAGAGCTACAAAATAAAATAGATGCATTAAAAGATTTACTCGATGAAAATCTTCGTTCGTCTATTTTAAAGGACGAACTAAAGCTATACATAAAGCAAAAGGTTGCTTTTTAAAAGTATAAGTATAAAACTTTGGATTTAGAACAGTGTCTAGCGAAAGCCACCCTAGCCCCTTTCGAAAGAATTTTCGGGGCTCGCGCGAGGGCGCTTACGCTTTTCTTATGAAGTGATAGGAAGAAAGGTTCTGAAAAAGATGGCAAAATCAAAAGAAGAGCACGTTCACGAGGTATTTGAAAGTATATCGGAAAGTTACGATAAAATGAATTCCGTTATTAGTTTTCAACTTCATGTGAAATGGCGTGAAGATACAATGAAAAAGATGGACGTCAAGCCGGGTTCGAAATGTCTCGATGTTTGTTGTGGTACAGCAGATTGGACTATTGCATTAGCAAAAGCTACCGGTGAGAAGGGTCTTGTCAAAGGCTTAGATTTTAGTAAAAACATGCTGAAGGTTGGCGAGCAAAAGGTAAAACCCTACCCTCAAATAGAGTTACTCCACGGAAATGCCATGGAACTGCCATTTGAGGATAACACATTTGATTATGTAACGATTGGTTTTGGCTTACGTAATGTACCAGATTATATGCAAGTACTACGTGAAATGAATCGCGTATTAAAACCAGGTGGAATGGCCGTATGCTTGGAAACGTCTCAATCGGAAATTCCGGGTTATAGACAACTATTCCGTTTCTATTTTAATTATATTATGCCACTATTTGGAAAGGTTTTTGCAAAAAGCTATAAAGAATATTCATGGCTACAAGAATCTGCAAAAGACTTCCCAGGAATGAAAAAGTTAGCGAAAATGTTTGAACAAGCGGGGTTCCGTCAAGTAAGATATAAAGGCTATAGCGGTGGTGCAGCAGCAATGCACATGGGCTTTAAAAAACAAATCTAGGGGGAGAAGGTTTCAAGCGTGGAAAAGATGAAGTTAAAATTACTCTATTCCGATTTGAAAGCGGATATAGACATCATCGAAAAAGAATTAGAAATAGCGTTAAACTCGTCTTCGCACTTGATAAATGATGCCTCTCTCCATCTACTACAAGCGGGCGGTAAAAGAATACGCCCAGTTTTTGTTTTAATTAGTGCAAAATTTGGGCATTATAGTATTGAACAGGTAAAAAATATTGCTGTGCCGCTTGAATTAATTCATTCAGCATCACTCGTTCACGATGATGTAATTGATAATTCTGATTTGAGAAGAGGTCGACATACTGTAAAAGCACAATGGAATAATCGCGTTGCCATGTATACAGGTGATTTTATTTTCGCACGTGCTTTAGAGTATGTAACATCGATTGAAAACAAAAGAGTCCATCAAATTTTAGCCAAAACAATGGTTGAAATTTGTAACGGCGAAGTGATCCAAATTGAAGATAAGTTTCGCGAAAATCAAAATATAAAAGACTATTTCCGTCGTATCAAGCGGAAAACAGCTTTATTAATTGAATCGAGTTGTGAGCTAGGTGCTGTAGTAAGTGGGTTGGATGATAAAAATGTTCGACATTTGAAACAATTCGGCTACTATGTCGGCATGAGTTACCAAATTGTTGATGATATTTTGGACTTTACTGCAACAGATAAAGAATTAGGAAAACCTGCTGGCAGTGACCTGTTACAAGGAAACATTACGTTACCAATTCTTTTATTAAAGGATCATCCAACAATTGCAAAATTTATTGAACTTGCCCAAAAAGGTGAGGTAACAGAAGAGCAACGTAAAGAAATGTTAAATATTGTGCGAAAATCAGATGCCATTAAACAAGCTATCACGGTTAGCAATCAATATTTACGAAAAGCTTTAAAAGAAGTGGATGCATTACCGAATCATCCAATGAAGAAAAAGCTGCGAGATATTGCTTTATTCATCGGGAAGAGAAAATTCTAACATCAAATTTCTACAATTTACCTTAGTTTAAATTGTAAGAGTTGATGAATGTATGTTATTTTGGTAATATTTATCGGTAGGTGTAATGCCTTATTCAATTTGAAGGAGTGTATATTAAATTATGGCAATTGAAAAAACGTTTTTAATGATTAAACCAGACGGCGTACAACGTCAAGTAATCGGAGACATCGTTGACCGCTTCGAACGTCGCGGATTTGAACTAAAAGGTGCAAAACTTATGGTTGCTTCACGTGAAATCGCAGAAGCTCACTACGCAGAACATGCTGAAAAACCATTCTTCGGTGAATTAGTTGACTTCATCACTTCTGGTCCTGTATTTGCAATGGTATGGGAAGGCGAAAGTGTAATTTCTTTAGCTCGTATCATGATGGGTGCTACAAAACCATCTGACTCTCAACCAGGTACAATCCGTGGTGACTATGCTGTAACAATTTCTGAAAACGTAATCCACGGTTCAGATTCACCAGCTTCAGCTGAACGTGAAATTAGCTTATGGTTCGGTGGAGAACTAGTTTAATCGACGAATAACAATCGAGAAAACATCAAGAGTAACTATTGCACCTGTGATAGTTGCTTTTTTTATTTTTGTTAAGTTCGTTTTGCATAGATTGTTAATATTTGTCTGCAGTGTTACGGATGAATTTATAATGAAATAATTGAAACTCAACTTAAAGTAAAACGTACCTATTCATAGGAGGTTAAATTATGGCAGATTATGTAATACTCGTATTAGGAATTGTAACAATTGGTGCTGCAATACCAATAACCGCAATCATCACCCATTATTTTAGTAAACAATCAAAATTAAAGTTAGAAGTGTTAAAGCAAGAGATTGAATTAGAAAAAGTACGGAAAGATAATTATTTAATTGAAACGGAAAAATTACGATTAGAAATAGAACAGACAAGGCAACAATTATCGTTGGATTCAGCACTTCATATACCAACCCAGCTACCATTAGGAGATATAAGAGAACAATAATACCTTGGATATGTTCCTAAATTGTAGATTGTTGAAATGAATTATTTCAGAATTTATAAATTTCAGCTATAATAAATTTACGACAATCGAGGGGAAAGATGGATAAATGTCAGATTATCAGCAATTCATAGATGGTATAAAAAGAAAAACGGGAATTGACCTCGCCCTATATAAAGAAGCACAAATGAAAAGACGTTTAACATCATTATATGAGAAGAAAGGTTATCGAAATTTTGTAGAATTTTTACAAGCACTGGAAAAAGATAAAGATTTAATGAATGAATTTTTAGACCGTATGACAATCAATGTTTCAGAATTTTATCGCAATGGGAAACGTTGGGAAGTATTACAAAACAAAATTTTCCCATTATTATTGCAATCAAATAAAAGACTGAAAATCTGGAGTGCGGCATGTTCTACTGGAGAAGAGCCCTATTCAATTGCGATGGTTTTATCTCATCACTTACCTTTATCCCAAGTTCAAGTAACGGCAACGGATATTGATGAAAATGTCATTCAAAAGGCGAAACTAGGATTATATCCAGAACGATCCCTTGCAGAAGTACCTAAGGAAGTGAAAAGTAAATATTTCCATCAAGAAGGTCAGTTTTATAAAGTAAAGGACGAAATTAAAAAAACCGTTACGTTTAAAAAACATAATTTATTAAAAGATAGTTATGAATCAAGTTTAGATCTCATTGTGTGTCGTAATGTGATGATTTATTTTACTGAAGAGGCGAAAGATCAAATTTATCAAAACTTTAGCAAGTCATTACGCTCTGGCGGAATATTATTTGTTGGCTCTACCGAACAAATCTTTAACCCAGCCCGTTACGATTTCGAAGTAGAGGATACGTTCTTTTATCGAAAAAAATAGTTTGTCCAATTTGGGACTAGCGCTTTTCGAATAATACGAAGAGCGTTTTTTTCAAATTTCTAAAAAATTACTGCAAATGTCAGCTCTTCGTGTACGCCGATTTCTTTTATGTTCAGAATATTCGTTATTATATTAAAATACATACCAAAATAGACTGTTTTTTAGGTTATAATATATGTTATATTAAAAAATACATACTTTAGCGAGTTGAAGGGAGAAAGTGTTTTATGCGTTACCTTACAGCAGGAGAGTCTCATGGACCACAATTAACTACGATTATCGAGGGGTTACCATCCCTTTTACCAATAAGTGCAGAAAAAATAAATTATGATTTAAAACGTCGTCAAGGTGGACATGGTCGAGGCAGACGTATGCAAATTGAAACGGATACTGTTGAAATTGTAGGCGGTGTTCGTCACGGGAAAACATTAGGGTCTCCTGTTGCATTAATTGTTACGAATGACGATTGGAAGCATTGGACAAAAATTATGGGTGCAGAGCCACTTCCAGAAGATATTGATCCAGATGAGATTAAGCGTCAAATTTCACGTCCACGTCCAGGGCATGCGGATTTAGTTGGAGGCATGAAATATGGGCACCGAGATTTACGAAATGTTTTAGAGCGTTCAAGTGCGCGTGAAACGACTGTTCGTGTA
The DNA here is from genome assembly GCF_003977595.1 of Lysinibacillus antri. GTDB lineage: Bacteria > Bacillota > Bacilli > Bacillales_A > Planococcaceae > Ureibacillus > Ureibacillus antri. Next base: position 14,806 of record NZ_RYYR01000004.1, read on the forward strand.
GCAGTAGGTTCAGTTGCCAAAGCGTTACTAAACGAATTAGGTATTTCCGTTGTTGCTCATGTAACAGAGATTGCCGGTATCAAAGCGGATACTTCGAAAGTGGAAGGGAAATCAGCTGATGAAATCCGTGCGATTGTTGAAGAAGATCCATGTTACTGTGTAGACGCAGAAGCTTCAGCAAAAATGGTCGAAATGATTGATGATACTAAAAAAGCTGGAGATTCAATTGGTGGAGTTGTTGAGGTAATCGTAGAAGGTCTACCAGCAGGAATCGGTTCATATGTACATTATGACCGCAAATTAGACGGACGACTTGCGCAAGCTATGTTATCAATTAATGCATTTAAAGGTGTAGAATTTGGTATTGGCTTTGAAATGGCGCGTCGAAAAGGGTCTGAGGTACATGATGAAATTTTATGGGACGAAGAAAATGGTTACACGCGTGCGACAAACCGTTTAGGTGGTTTAGAAGGCGGTATGTCTACGGGAATGCCAATTGTTGTCCGAGGTGTTATGAAACCAATCCCTACTTTATACAAACCTTTACAAAGTGTCGATATCGAAACGAAGGAACCATTCAAAGCAAGTGTAGAGCGTTCAGATAGTTGTGCTGTCCCTGCTGCTTCCATCGTTGCTGAAAGTGTTATAGCATGGGAGATTGCAAGAAGCATTATCGAACAATATCATAGTGACCAGTTGCCACAATTAAAAGCACAAATCGATGCAATGCGTGAGTATGCAAAGGGGTACTAATCATGAGAATTCCGGTAAATACAGCATCTCATCAATATGAGGTTGTTATTGGTAGCGCGGTTTTAAAAATGGCTGTCCAATCCTTTGATGAAAAATTACAAAAGGCCGATCAATTAATTGTTTTTACAGATGAAAATGTTTGGGAAGCACAGCAGCATTATTTTGAAAGCCAATTTCCTTATGCGTATGAAGTCTTTGTAATGCCTGCTGGTGAGGAGTGTAAGAGCTTTGGGAATTTTCAAAATGCTCATACATTTCTAATAGATAAAAAGTGTACCAGAAGATCCTTTGTATTTGCCTTTGGTGGCGGGGCAGTTGGAGATTTAACTGGATTCGTTGCAGCAACATTTATGCGTGGCATTCCGTTTATTCAAATTCCGACTACGATTTTAGCTCATGATTCGGCGGTTGGTGGTAAAACAGCCATTAACCACCCACATGGGAAAAATTTAATCGGGGCATTTTATCAACCAGAAGCAGTCATTTATGATACAAATCTTCTACAATCATTAAGTGAACGTGAAATTCGTTCAGGTATGGCGGAAGTAATTAAACACGCGCTTATCTCGAATGAAAACTGGTTAAGTGAATTAATGGACATTCCTTCTATAACGAATATTGCAGAAGATAAGCTAGCACTCCATTTAAAATCAGGTATAGAAGTAAAGGCTAAAATTGTTGCTGAAGATGAAACAGAACAATCCGTACGTAAATACTTAAATTTTGGCCACACGTATGGACATGCAATTGAGGCTGCTGCAGGGTATGGCGGGCTAGCTCATGGTGAAGCAGTCATGATTGGGATCGTTTATGCATTACTATTAAGTGAACGATATGGTCAACTTGATCGAGAGTTTACGAAACAGTTTTTACAATATGCCTATGACAATGACTACCCATTAGATGAAACATTTAACTATTCATTTGAAACATTAGAGCACTATTTAGTGAAAGACAAAAAGGTTGAATATGGGCAACTGCAATTTGTTTTATTAAATAAAATTGGTGAACCATTTGTACAACCAATTGAACTAGCAGAATGTAAAGAAGTAGATCATGAGTATCGTTCTTTACTTACGGAGGTATATAAATGATTCGCGGTGTAAGAGGAGCAACAACAATCGAGAAGGATGAACCAGAAATTATCTTTAGTGAAATTACAAAGCTTGTACAAGAAATCGTGACAGCCAATAATATTCAACCAGAAGATATTAGCTCGGTCGTAATTTCCACAACAACGGATATTAAATCGGCTTTCCCAGCAAAAGCAGTTCGATCTTTAGAAGGTTGGCAGTACGTACCGACAATGTGCACCCACGAAATCGATGTGCCAGGTGCCTTGCCAATGTGTATGCGTGTACTAATGCATGTAAATACAGAAGTTCACCAAAAAGATATACAACATATTTACTTAAACAATGCGGTTAGTTTACGTCCTGATTTAGTTAAGTAAAGTCAGAATTGAAGGAGATGTTCATTATGAAATGGAAACAACAAATTTATGGAATGAAGGCATATCAACCAGGAAAACCAATTGAAGAAGTAAAAAAAGAATTCGGTTTAGATGAAGTGGTAAAACTTGCATCAAATGAAAATCCATATGGTTTTTCGCCTAAAGTAAAAGAATTTTTACAAAAGGATGCAACAAACCACGCAATCTATCCTGATGGTTATGCGCAAAGTCTACGTACAGCAGTTGCCAATCATCTTGGTGTGAAAGAGACACAACTTTTATTTGGGAATGGCTCTGATGACTTGATTGCAATCGTTACGCGTGCGCTTTTATATCCAGGAGTAAATACAGTAATGGCAGATCCATCATTCTCTCAATACAGTCACAATGCAGACATTGAAGGCGCGGAAGTTAAAAAAGTACCATTAAAAGATGGCACACATGATTTAGAAGCGATGCTTGCTGCAATTGATGAAAATACTTCAATTGTTTGGGTTTGTAATCCGAACAATCCATCCGCAACGATTGTTAGTGATGATGAGATTCAAAACTTCTTAAAACAAGTACCTTCTGACGTTTTAGTTGTTCTTGATGAAGCGTATTTTGAATATATCAATGCACCAGAATATAAAGATACACTGCATTATGTCAATGAATATCCTAACGTTATTATTATGCGTACATTTTCTAAAGCGTACGGCTTAGCGTCATTCCGAGTTGGTTATGCAATTGCTCAAGAAGATGTGATTGCAAAATTAGATCCAGTACGTGCACCGTTCAACAATACAGTGTTAAGTTCCAAAGTAGCAATTGTTGCCCTTACTGACCAAGAGTTTATTAAAGAGTGCTGTGAGAAAAACGAACTTGGGAAAAATCAATTTGTTGAATTCTGTAATAAACATGGATTAAAATACTATCCATCTCAAACGAACTTTATTTTATTTGAAGTAAAAGCCGATAGTGATGTAGTGTTCCAAGAAATGATGAAACGTGGCTTTATTATTAGAAGTGGGAATGCTTTAGGTACTCCTGGTTTCATCCGTGTAACAATCGGAACAGAAGAGCAAAATGAGAAGTTTTTATCGTTACTTGAAGAAGTGTTAAAGGAACAAGGAGTTATTTAAATGACACGCAATGTCTTTGTCATAGGTTTAGGGTTAATCGGAGGGTCTATTGCACTTTCGTGTAAAAAGGCCCCCCATACGCGAGTAATTGGCTATGATGCCTCAGAAAAAACGCGAGAGCTTGCGTCAACATTAAAAATTGTTGATGACGTTGTAGAAGATGTGATTGAAGCGGCTAAAATAGCAGATATAATCATTTTTGGAACACCTGTTAATGCCACTCTAGATTGGCTAGATCAACTAAAACAATGGCCACTAAAAGAGAATGTCATTGTAACAGATACAGGAAGTACAAAAGGGTTGATTATGGCTAAAGGGGCAGAACTTCGGGAATGTGGCATTACATTTATTGGAGGTCACCCTATGGCTGGTTCGCATAAAAGTGGGGTAATGGCCGCAAAACCACATTTATTTGAAAACGCCTATTACATGTTAACGCCATTAAAAGGTGAAGATGAAGCAAATGTGACGGAGCTTGAACAATTATTAAAATTTACACTCGCTAAAATCGTGAAAGTAGATGCCCAAGAGCATGATCACATGACAGCGGTTGTAAGTCATTTCCCACATATTGTGGCAGCTTCCTTAGTTCATCAATTGGATGCTGAACAAAAATATTATCCAATGACCACATTATTAGCAGCAGGAGGTTTTCGTGATATTACACGGATTGCCTCATCAAATCCTTTAATGTGGAAAGATATTGTATTGCAAAATCGACAGGAACTAATTGGGCAATTAGATTCCTGGCTTGAAGAAATGAATCGTGTAAAAGAGATTATTTTAAGCAATGAGCAAAAATCAATTGAAGACTATTTTGCAATAGCAAAAAAAGTACGAGATGATTTGCCGATTACAACGGGTGCCTTTTATACAACGTTCGATTTGTATGTGGATATCCCAGACTATCCAGGGGTTATTTCTCAACTTACGGGTTATTTAGCAGATGAACGAATTAGCATTACAAATATCCGCGTTGTTGAAGCACGTGAAGACATTTTTGGTATCTTAGTAATTAGCTTCCAATCAGCTGAGGACCGAGAAAAAGCTGAAAAATGTATTAGTAGAAGAACAAATTTTGAAATGTATGTATCATAACTATAGATCAAGCCAATTGCTGTTTGAAAGGAGCGCTTAAATGTCTTCCACAAAAGTTTTAAATTATCGTAATCCAAGTTTAAATGGAACAATTACAGTCCCAGGAGATAAATCAATTTCCCATCGTTCAGTCATGTTCGGAGCTATCGCGAATGGGAAAACGACCGTAAGTGGCTTTCTTCTTGGAGAAGATTGTTTAAGTACAATTGATTGTTTTCGAAAATTAGGCGTTGAAATCAATGTCGAGGGAACAAATGTCACAATTACAAGTGAAGGGATGGACCAGTGGCAAGAACCAAAAGAGGTTTTATACACAGGGAACTCTGGCACAACAACGCGATTAATGCTTGGAATTTTATCTGGTACAAAACTACATACAGTTATGACAGGGGACGCTTCGATTGGTAAACGTCCAATGCGTCGTGTAGCCGACCCGCTTCGTTTAATGGGTGCTAGCATTGCAGGTAGAGAAAATGGCCAATTTACACCTCTTGCCATCCAAGGTACACAACTTCAGGCGATTGATTACACAATGCCTGTCGCTAGTGCACAAGTGAAATCGGCTATCCTACTAGCTGGTTTACGCGCAGAAGGTACTACTATCGTGCGAGAAAAAGAAGTTTCACGTGACCATACAGAGCGAATGTTAAAACAATTTGGTGCAGACATTCATGTTGAAAATGGCGTTGTCTCTTTTAAAGGTGGCCAACAACTGGAGGCAACACATGTTAATGTACCAGGGGATATTTCATCAGCTGCTTTCTTTTTAGTAGCTGGAGCAATCGTTCCGAATAGTAAAATTGTTATGAACAATGTTGGGGTAAATCCAACTCGCTCCGGAATAGTCGATGTTTTAGAAAAAATGGGTGCGAATATGGTCGTAACAGTGGATGATGAAAGTGCAGCAGAGCCAACTGCTACCATTACGATTCAAACTTCCGAATTACAAGGAACTACAATCGAGGGGGATATTATTCCTCGACTGATTGATGAGATTCCGATTCTAGCTCTACTAGCGACACAAGCAACTGGTACGACAATTATTCGGGATGCTGAAGAATTAAAAGTGAAAGAAACCGATCGTATTACAGCGGTTGTGACAGAGTTGAAAAAACTAGGTGCAAATATTGAAGCAACAGATGACGGTATGATTATTCATGGTCCGACAAAACTTCAAGGGGCTAGTTTACAATCTTATGGCGACCACCGTATCGGTATGATGGGGGCAATTGCGGCATTAATTGCTGATTCACCGATTGAAATTGATGATACAGATTGTATTGCGGTTTCATATCCTACATTTTTTGAACATGTCAATAGTTTATTGGAAAATTAATTTTGAGGTCCTTTCATTTGGAAGGACCTTTTTTCTTGTTTTTTACTACTAGACTCCTGTAGCATAGAAATGACTATATGAAAAAAGGTGAGCAAATTTGACAACTACTACGACGGAGATGTTACAAGCTATCCAAAATGGCGACTTACAAAAAATAAATAGTTTATTCGAGTACTTCTTAATGAACGAAGAGCCAGAAGCTCAATACGAAATTGCAGATTTATTTATGCAATATGGTTATTTAAATGAAGCAAACCGAGTATATGAACATTTGCAATTTATCTTTCCAAATGAGGCGCAATTATCAATTGACCGTGCCTCTGTTTTGATAGAATTAGGTGAAGAAGATGAAGCCTTACAATTATTAATGGGTATTGATAATGAGGCACCCGAATACCCGCAAAGCTTACTATTACTTGCAGACTACTATCAAATGCAAGGGTTATACGAAGTAGCAGAGCAGCGAATTAATGAAGCGCTTGAAATTATGCCTCATGAACCATTACTCAAGTTTGCTAAGGCGGAATTATTATTTGAAACGGGACGATTTTCTGAGGCAGTTCGTTTGTATGAAGAATTACATGAAAAGGAAAAAAATGTTGCAGGAGTACTTTTATCGACACGTCTAGCTGAAGTTTATCGAGCTGGTGGTGGATATGAGACTGCTCTTGATTATTATATGGAAGCATTAGAGGAGATTGTAACGCCAGATTTATTATTTGGTTCTGGATACGCGGCATTTCAATGTGAAAAATTTGAATTGGCTATTAAACAATTAGAAGATTTAAAAGAATTAGATCCTGATTACTTTAGTGCTTATTTATTATTAGCAGAAAGCTTTGCCATGTTAGAAGACAACAAAAATGCATATAAAGTTATTTTAGAAGGTATTAAACGAGATGAGTATGAAAAATCGTTTTATTTATTTGCGGGAAAAATTGCATTGAAAAATCATTTGACAGATGAGGCAATCGACCACTTACAACAAGCCATCGCGTTAGATCCAGAGTATATGGAAGCAATCCTTGTATTAATGTCGATATATGCAGGGGAAGAACGTTATTCTGATATTATTGCGCTTTATGAAGATCTTAAAAACGAAGAATTTGATTGGAGTGCCCTATATCCAATCGTTGCGGATGCATATTCCGAAGAAGAACAAGTAAATCGCGCATACGAAATTTACAAGCTAGCATATAATGAATTTAAAGAGGATGCGTCGTTTTTAAGCAAATATTGTTATTTCTTGATAGAAGATGGACAACGGCATGAAGCACGTAAAATCGCTCTGCAATTAAATGCACTACAGCCGTATGAACAACAATGGTTAGATTTGCTTGACACTCTTGAATAAAAGGAGGGATAGCTAAATGACTTCTTCCATTCCGATTATTGACAAAAAAACTTTTGTTCGTTGGTTTTTAAAAAATTTTCAACTGAAAAGAAGAGAATGCGTTTGGATTTTAAATTATTTGTTAAGTAATGATAGTTTACTTGAAAACGTTCATTTTGTTGAAGAAGCACACTACTGTCCGCGAGCAATTGTCATGTCTTCTGTAGATTCCAATGGTGTTCCGTTTAGATTTTATAAAGGAAACATTATGACAAGTGATGCAGAAAAATCTTTTCATGATCTAAGGCTAAATCCAAATGAAAGTATGTATATCCAATTAAATTTTCCGAATATACCTCCGAGTCAGCAATACTTAGCGGTATTAGAGGAAAATCCATACATGCCAAAATATCTTCATATTAGTGAAAAGGACCGACTAATTGCTGAAGAAATGTTAAATAATAGTATGTTAGCATTTCAGGAAGGAAAATTATTAAAAGAAATCGATGAAGCGCTTGATAAAGGAGATAAAGATAAATTTTATCAGCTATCCAACTTACTACAAGCATTAAAACAAACTTCGAAAAATAGTTAATAATTCGGACTCAAAAGCCAAAAAGTAGTATCAGACTCGTTACTGATACTACTTTTCCTTTTTTAAGAATAAGAAAGTATAAAATTTCGGACTTAGAACAGTGTCTGGCGCAAGCCACCCTAGAGCCTTTTGCTTTTCTTAATTAAAAAGTTTGTATTTTTTAGGAATTGTAACAAAAACTTAAATTTATATGATATTCTAATGTCGGAATACAAGTAAATTTTGTAAAATACATATGGATTAAAGAATTCAAAGAAGTTTGTTTATTCTTTATTGTTTTTTGGGAATAGTAGATATTGATGTAAACGGAGGATGGGCAAATGTATTTTAATGTAAAAGATGTACAACAATTTGAAGCACAGAAAGAATTTATTGATACTGCCATTGTACCATTATTATCTTTGAAGTTTGATGAGGGTATAAAACAGAGTAGTTCTGCAGCAGAATATTTAATGTCCCTAACGGCGTTCATTGAACAACAGTTCAAAGGAAGACTTATGTTACTTCCACCATTTTCTTACACAGAGCAAACAAAAAGTGGATTATTTGTTCCTCTATTAAAGGAGGAGTTGCATAATGTAGGGTTTAAGCATGTCCTATTTTTAACTTGTGACCATTCATGGACAAGCTTAATGGACCAAATTGATGTCATCTGGTTACCTTCTATACCATTAGAATCTATGGATAAAGAAGTAAAGAAAACGGTGTTAGAAGATCAATTAAAACAGGTCATTCCAATTCTATCTTCCAAATGGACACAGAGTTAGTAAATTGTTTCATTAAATGTTCACAAACTTGTTTAATCTAAGTCAATGCAATATTGACCAACCTATTTTATTGATATATCATAGATATGTCCTAGTAATTACTATTTGTAAAAGTATGTCCATTGGACTGACCTTTTAGTTAGAGGGGGGAAAAGTATGAGTAACAATCGAGTTTCAAGACGTCAATTTCTTAACTACACATTAACTGGTGTTGGTGGATTTATGGCTGCGGGTATGCTAATGCCTATGGTTCGTTTCGCAATTGATCCAGCTTTACAAACAAAAGCGGAAGGTAATTTTGTACAAACTAGCCAAAAAATTGCGGATCTTACAGAAGAGCCTGTAAAAGTTGATTTTACATTTGAACAGGTAGATGCTTGGTACAAATCAGATGTAACGGAGGCTGCTTGGGTGTACAAAGATGGAGATACAGTCATAGCACTTTCTCCAGTATGTAAACATTTAGGTTGTACTATTAACTGGGCTGGTGATTCTGCTCACCCAGACCAATTCTTCTGTGCATGTCATGCTGGACGTTATGAGAAGAATGGTAAAAATGTAGCGGGAACACCACCACTTGGACCATTAGATGAGTATGAAGTAGCAGAAAAAGATGGCTATTTAATGCTTGGGAAAAAAGTCGCGAATACTTTAGTTTAATTTAGTTAGGGGGTAGGCAATTGTGCTAAACAAAATTTATGATTGGGTCGACGAACGATTAGATATCACACCAATTTGGCGTGATATTGCCGACCACGAAGTGCCAGAGCACGTTAACCCTGCACATCATTTTTCAGCATTCGTTTACTGTTTCGGCGGTTTAACATTCTTTATTACTGTTATTCAAATTTTATCTGGTATGTTTTTAACAATGTACTATGTGCCAGACGTAGAGAATGCTTGGAAATCAGTTTATTATTTACAAAACGAAGTAGCTTTCGGTGAAATCGTACGTGGTATGCACCACTGGGGAGCTTCATTGGTTATCGTAATGATGTTCTTACATACGCTTCGTGTATTCTTCACAGGTTCATATAAAAAACCTCGTGAGCTAAACTGGATTGTTGGTGTAGGTATTTTTGCAGTAATGCTTGGGTTAGGATTTACTGGTTATTTACTACCTTGGGACATGAAAGCGTTATTTGCTACAAAAGTAGGTATCCAAATTGCGGCTTCTGTACCATTTATTGGTGAACTTATTAAAATCTTACTTGCAGGGGATGCAACAATTATTGGTGCACAAACGTTAACACGTTTCTTCGCAATTCATGTATTCTTCTTACCTGCAGTATTATTTGCATTACTTGCGGCTCACTTTATTATGATTCGCCGTCAAGGTATTTCTGGACCACTATAATATAGACAATTTGTTTTTATGAGTTTTAAAAGGAGGGGACACTATGCATCGCGGAAAAGGGATGAAATTCGTAGGTGATTCGCGCGTTAAAATGAACGATCGTATGCCGAACATACCTAAAGATTATTCCGAGTATCCAGGTAAAACGGAAGCTTTCTGGCCTGACTTCTTATTAAAAGAATGGATGGTTGGTGCAGTTTTCTTAATTGGATATTTATTATTAACTGTCGCTCATCCTTCACCACTTGAAGGCCCGGCAGATCCAACAAATGCTTCATATATTCCATTACCAGACTGGTACTTCTTACAGATGTACCAATTATTAAAATATGCTTACGCATCTGGTCCGTATAACGTGATTGGTGCAATGGTAATTCCTGGTTTAGCATTTGGTTCATTAGCATTAATGCCGTTCTTAGATAGATCGCCAGAGCGCCGTCCATCTAAACGTCCATTACCAACTGTATTTATGTTATTAACATTATGTGCAATCGTATACTTAACTTGGGAATCAGTTCACAACACGAACTGGGAAAAAGTACATGCTCAAGGTGAAATTAAAGAACCTACTCCAGAAATCGAATTCGACGAAAATGCAGAAGGTTTCTTAATTCTCTCAGGTGACCAAGGTAAATCATGTATCGCTTGTCACGGAGCTGACTTAGCTGGTGGCGGTGCAGCACCTGCTTTATTAGGTAACGAATTAACAGCAGAAGAGGTTGCAGAAGTAATGAAAAATGGTCGTGGTGCAATGCCTGGTGGCCAATTTGCTGGTACTGATGAAGAACTTCAAGTAGTAGCTGAATTCATTGCTAGTTTAAAAGCTGAAGAATAAAATGATGTTTTAAAAAGAGAGTCGGGAAACTGACTCTCTTCTCTTTTATATTTTAAATTTTTAAATAGGCATAATAAAATTTTTCTTTTCTTATTACATATGAAATCAACACGAGAAATAGTACATACTAAATATATAATTTTTATTTAAAGGGGTAAAACTATGAAATCATTCTTCGCTCCTGCATGGTATGCATTAACACACCGATCGTTTTTAACGTTAATATTGATTATTAACTTTTTCGGTACTCTATACGGTTATTACTGGTATAAGGGGCAACTATCGGTAACTGAACCCCATTTTTTAATATTCGTTCCCGATAGTCCTACTGCAAGTCTTTTCTTTTGTATTGCGATTGTAGGATGGTTATTTGGAAAGAATTTTAAATTAATTGAAGCGTTGGCGGTAATAACATTAGTAAAATATGGTTTATGGGCAGTTGTCATGAATCTATTAACATTGGCTGAAACTGGAAGTATTGGTTTGACAGGTTGGATGTTGGTTGCTTCCCACTTTTTAATGGCGGTTGAAGCAATCCTTTATATGGGAAAATATCGTTTTTCGCACATTCATATCATTATTGCAGCCATTTGGACTTTGCATAATGATGTTATTGATTATGTTTACGGTCAAATGCCGACTTATCGTGTATTAGATTTGTATGCTAGCCATATTGGATACTTTACATTTTGGTTATCAATTTCTTGTATTTTTATTGCTTATTTGATTTATAATAAGCGTGAATATTTGCACAAACTGTAACGATTCATTAATATTAGTATTATATTTAATAAAAAAGAGAGGAAGAGAATAATTGAGTTTAGGGATGTATATTATCTACTTTCTAATCATTTTAATATTACCGATATATGCTCAAATAAAAGTAAAAAAGACGTATAGTAAGTTTGCACAAGTTCCAGCAACTAAGGGAATGTCAGGAGCACAAGTAGCTCGAATGATTTTAGACAACCATGGACTATTTGATGTAAGGGTAGTGCCTACACAAGGTGTTTTATCTGACCATTACAATCCTGCTACAAAAACGGTAGCATTATCTGAGGATAATTATTATAACTCTTCAATCGCTGGTACAGCAGTAGCTGCCCATGAGGTAGGTCATGCGATTCAGCATAAAGAAGCGTATTCATTTTTAACATTACGTTCTAAATTAGTGCCAGTTGCAAATATCTCTTCTAACGCTTCTTGGATTTTTGTAATGATTGGTATTTTTTCTTCAATTTCAGGCTTTTTATTATTAGGGATTGCGTTATTAGCAGCAGGTGTGGTGTTCCAAATTGTGACATTACCAGTTGAGTTTGATGCATCGAAACGGGCAATGAATGAAGTTGTCCAGTTAGGCATTATTTCTAATAATGAAGAGAGAAGTGCGAAAAAGGTATTAAGTGCAGCGGCAATGACATATGTTGCAGCAGCAGCAGTCGCAGTATTGGAGTTAGTACGTTTAATTTTAATTTATACTGGTATGAGATCTGACGATTAATTTTCATTAAAAAACCCGGCCATCATTGGTTGGGTTTTTTGTTTTTTTAATAAGGTGTTGAGCCATTTAGTAAAATTATATTTTAAAATGAATAATATATTTCCTCCTTTAGTAATAAAATGTACGACCAACATTTGGTTATGTAAGTGCTATTTTGCACATTACATATTAAACAATAAGGGGGGATTAAATGAAGATCAATGCATCAAAAATGCTATTATTCGGTTTAATCGGTATCCTTGTCATCATCTTTTTTGCATTTTATGCTGGAGCAGTTACTAAAAAAATTATGTACGAACCGGAAGAAAAAACTACTAGATTTAGTATTGGGTCAACAAATGAAGAGGAAAGTACGAAAGAAGGTAAAAGTTCTAGTCAACCAGAAATTGCAGTGGATTATGCTAAAGAAGAATGGGGTTATCATGGGGGAGACTACTATAATCGTCGTTTTTCTCAATTAGAAGATATTAACCTGGACACAATAAAAGATTTAAAACCGGAATGGGTAACGAGTTTAGGTGCAAGTTTAGATATGAAATTTTCCGGTGAAGCGACACCGATTGTTGAAGATGGTGTCATGTATATCGCAACTGCTGAAAATGATGTTTTAGCAATGGATGCAAAAACAGGAGAAAAAATATGGGAGTATAGACCACATATAGAGGAAAAGCTTGATACAGTTTGTTGTGGTTGGACTACTAGAGGCGTAACTGTTGGTGAAGGTTTAGTTTTTGCGGGACTATTAGATGCTAGATTAGTGGCATTAGATCAAAAAACTGGAGAAGTAGTATGGGAAACAGAAGTTGCAGATTGGGAAGAAGGCTATACAGTTACAAGTGCTCCATTATATTACAACGGGAAAGTTTATACTGGGGTATCTGGTGGTGAGTATGGAATTCGGGGTCGTATTATGGCCTATGATGCGGAATATGGTCATGAAGTGTGGAGATGGTATACAATTCCTACACCGTATGAGAAACATGGCGATACGTGGCCAAATGATGAAAATAAAAACTGGTTACATGGTGGAGCACCAGTTTGGAATACGCCTGCAGTAGACCCAGAACTAGGGAATATTTACTTTGTAACAGGAAATACTGCACCAGATTTAGATGGTAGTAAGCGTGAAGGTGATAACTTATACGCGAACTCCATTGTTGCGCTCAATGCTGAAACGGGTGAATATGTATGGCATTTCCAACAAGTTCATCATGATATTTGGGATTTAGATCCAACGAACCCTGTCATTCTGTTTGATGTTGAAATTAATGGTGAAATGAGAAAAGCACTTGGTGAAGCAGGTAAAACAGGATGGATTTACTTCTTAGATCGGGAAACTGGGGAGCCTTTAATTGGAATTGAAGAAAAGCCTGTGCCTCAACTAGCTGAACAAAAAACATCGCCAACGCAGCCATTCCCAGTCGGTGATTCCTTTGTTCCGCAACAAGTAACAGAGGAAGATATAGAACGAGATTTAAGTGATGATTTTGAAGGAAAGATCGGTTCTATTTTTACTCCATTCTGGGATGAACCAATAACGCTTAAACCTTCAGCCTTTGGTGGGGCGAACTGGCCGCCTTCAGCTTACTCACCAGAAACAGAATACTTTTATGTTATTGGAACAGATGCATACATTGCGTTAACACGTCATGATGAGGATGCATATGAAGAAGGTGGTATGTGGATTGGTAGTATTTTTGTCCCTGTAACGGATGCACCTGTACGTGGAACAATCACGGCCATGGATGTAAAAACAAATAAAATTGCATGGCAAGTTGTATGGGATACCAATGCATACTCAGGTGTACTTGCCACAGCTGGTGATTTAATCTTCGTCGGACATAATGATGGTCGCCTAGTTGCATTCAATGCTAAAACCGGAGCAGAAGTATGGAGCTACAAAATGGATGCTGGTGCAAATGCGCCATCTATCACGTATGAAATTGATGGCGAACAATATCTTTCAATCTTTGCTGCTGGGAACTCTTTAGCGGGATCTGTTCATGGAGATAAAGTGTATACGTTTAAATTAGACGGCTCGTGGGATGGAACAGTGATTGATGCTTCAGAAGGTACTAAAGGAGAATCGGTAGGTAAAAATGAAGAAGCAGTAAAAGAAGATACAACTGGTGCAACAGCAGAGGCAGACCCTTATGCAGCAGGTGCTTCAGTTTATGAGGGGAATTGTTTATCTTGCCATGGTAATCTGGGCGTAAATGGACATAACGGACCAAATTTACAATTAAGTGAATTCGCAGAGGATTACGATAATGTAGTAGATCGAATTAAAAATGGCGGTACCACAATGCCTGCATTTGCTGATAATTTAAGTGAAGAAGAAATTGAAGCAGTTGCAAAGTATGTAAATGAATTGCTAACAAAATTAGATGAGTAAATAATAAGAGACAAACAACACGAAAATTTGCCTCTTATTAAATTAGGCTTGGCATGTAACGCTAAGCCTTTTCTTATTCATCAATCCTAAATCCTTCACCTGTAACATCTTTTACATCGGTTATCGATACGAATGCGCTCGGATCATTGGCGCGAATAATCGATTTTAAACGAACGAGTTCATTCCTTCCGACGATACAATACAATACATCCTTTGATTGTTTTGTATAATGTCCATAGCCATGGAAAATGGTAATACCTCGTCCCATTTTTTCTGAAATGTCTTTGGCAATTGTTTCTGGGGTATTTGAAATGATGAGGGCGGCTTTTGCAGAATAAGCGCCTTCTTGTACCATATCAATGACACGCGCACCAAGATATACTGCCACTAGCGTATACATCATAGAACGTGCATCTAAGAAGGTAGCCCATGATGCAAGTAGCACAATGAAATCAAATAAAAACATCGTACGGCCCATACTCCAACCTAAATACTTATTTGCGACACGAGCAATGATATCGACTCCGCCAGTAGTGCCACCCATTCTGAAAATAATGCCAAGACCTACCCCGACAAATACACCTGCAAAGAGAGCGGCTAAAAATAGATCATCTTGTAAATTTAAGTTAATTTCATATCGTTGAAAGATTCTTAAAAATATAGAAACCCCTACTGTTCCGATAATTGTGTAGATAAATTCTTTCCGACCAAATTGTCTCCATCCTATAATAAACATGGGAATATTTAAGATTAAATTCATGATTGCAGGATCTAAATGGAGCGTGAAATAGAGAATTAATGTAATCCCACTAAATCCACCCTCACCTAATTCATTTTGCATATTAAAATGAACAAAACCAAAACTATAGATGGCAGCACCAAATAGTATTCCAAGAATATTACGTAATTTCAAATCTTTCAAAATAAACCCTCCAATTAATTACAAAAGATATTTCCATTTCTATTTCTGTGATGTACGATTTATTATGTTGTTCATTTCTTCTTTTGACAACTATAGGTTAAATTATATACGATAATAACGGAGCGTGAGATAATAATGTCTAATGAATACACTTTACAACATCTACAAGAAAAAGTAGATCAATACATAGGTCAATATAAGGAAGGGTATTTTCCGACATTTGAACTTTTGGCTAGAATGTCAGAAGAACTTGGCGAATTATCTCGAGAAGTACAACACGTCTATGGTCAAAAGAAGAAAAAACAATCTGAGTCGGACAATAGTATCGAAGAAGAACTAGGTGATTTATTCTTTGTGTTAGTATGTTTTGCAAATGCGCAAGGTATCCGATTAGATGAAGCATTATTAAAAGTAGTAAAGAAGTTTGAAACGAGAGATAAAGATCGTTGGACACGAAAGGACGAACAAATATGACAATACGCGTAGCAATTGCAGGAGCTCGAGGGAAAATGGGCTCAGAAGCTGTAAAAACAGTAGTAAATCGTGAGGGCATGGAACTTGTTGCAGCATTAGATTATAAACATGTTGGAGAAAGTTTATCACAACTTGAAATGTTTCCTCCAAACTTAGATGTTCCTATTTATACAAACTTATCATTATTAATATCCGAAACGTCCCCTGATGTATTAATTGATTTAACAAATCCTCATTCCGTTTATGAGCATACAAAAGAAGCGATGTTACATAATGTTCGTACTGTCATTGGTACTACTGGTTTTACTGATGAACAATTAGAGGAACTAAGAAATTTAGCTAGAGATAAACATTGTGGCTGTATCATTGCACCGAACTTTGCAATTGGGGCAATTTTAATGATGAAATTTGCAAAAGAAGCAGCGAAGTATTTACCAAATGTTGAAATTATTGAACTTCATCATGACCGTAAACTGGATGCGCCATCAGGTACTGGTAAGAAAACAGCACAAATGATTGCTGAAGTACGTGAAAGTCAGCAACAAGGGCATCCAAACGAGATTGAAACAATTGCAGGTGCAAGAGGTGCAGATTTTGAAGGAATGCGAATTCATTCAGTTCGTTTACCTGGATTAGTTGCTCATCAAGAAGTAATATTTGGTGGGGAAGGACAAATGTTAACGATTCGTCATGATTCTTTCAATCGGGAGTCTTTCATGAGTGGTGTTATGTTCTGTGTAGAAACTGTAATGACTTTAGAAGAATTAGTATACGGATTAGAAAATATCCTATAAGAATGGAATGGTTGAAATGAAAATAGCACTAATTGCTCATGACCGTAAGAAGGATAGTCTAGTTGAGTTTGCCATCGCCTATAAAGATATACTACAACAGCATGACTTGTTTGCTACAGGCACGACAGGTCAACGCATTCAAGATGAAGTGGGTCTAACAGTTACAAGATTTCGATCTGGCCCATTAGGTGGAGATCAACAAATTGGTTCTATGATTGCGAACAATGATATGGATATGGTCTTTTTTTTCCGAGATCCATTAACTGCGCAGCCGCATGAGCCAGATGTAACAGCACTTGTCCGTTTATGTGATGTCTATCATATACCGTTAGCAACAAATATGGGAACAGCTGAAATTTTATTAAAAGGTTTACAGGAAGGTTTTGTGGACTGGAGACTAATTCAAGAAAGAAGAAATAGTTAAAGCTGAATAGATTGACCTTCTGATGAATGCGCGATTTTATTTTGGCAAAAACAAAATAAAAGGAACAAGGTACAGGTATTTGATTAATTGACTCGTTTAATTGAATGACAACAATAAATGAATTAAATAATTAAATATTGTAAAGAAGGGATGAACGTCGGATGAAAAAATTAAAAATAGGTATTACATGTTATCCAACAGTGGGTGGATCTGGAGTGCTTGCAACCGAGCTAGGAAAAATGTTAGCTGAGAGAGGTCATGAAATTCATTTCATCACCTCAAGCGTTCCTTTTCGACTGAAAAAATTATATCCGAACGTATTTTTCCACGAAGTAGAAGTAAGTAATTATTCAGTATTTCAATATCCGCCATACGACATTGCATTAGCTAGTAAAATGGCGGATGTAATTAAAGAAGAAAAATTAGATGTGCTACACGTTCATTATGCAATACCTCACGCGGTTTGTGCAGTACTGGCTCGTGAAATGTCTGGTGAAAATATTGGAATCGTCACAACATTACATGGAACAGATATTTCTGTTTTAGGTCAAGATTCAACCCTTGCTCCAGCAATCCGTTATGGTATTGAAAAATCAGATATTGTTACGTCTGTATCCAATTCGTTAAAAGAACAAACGTATGACTATATCGGCACAACGAAAGAAATTGAGACCGTTTATAACTTTGTAGACGAGTCCGTTTTTAAACCGATCGATTCGAGTTTATTAAAAGATCAATATGGAATAAAAGAAAATGAGCGTGTTTTGATCCATGTGTCGAACTTCCGGAAAATCAAAAATTTACCAGATATCATCAGTACGTTCTTTAAAGTGCGTGAAAAAATGCCAGCAAAGCTATTATTAGTTGGAGACGGTCCTGAAAAGCATCGTGTATTAGAAGAAGTAAAAATGTCTCCTTATAAAGAGGATGTTTTATTTTTAGGAAAACAGGAAAATGTGGCAGAACTTTTCGGTATTAGTGATGTGAAATTATTGTTATCTGAAAAAGAAGCGTTTGGATTAGTCTTATTAGAAGCAATGGCTTGTGGAGTTCCTGGAATCGGCACAAATATTGGTGGGATTCCAGAAGTAATTGATCATGGTGAAAATGGTTTTGTTGTAGAACTTGGAGATGTAGATCAAGCAGCCCAATACGCAATTGAATTATTATCTGATCCTGAAAAATTAATCACTTTCCGTCAAGCGGCAATTAATACCGTACAAACAAAATTTTTAGCTGATCCGATTATCGATCATTATGTACAATTATATGAACGATTGGTGGCATTACGAGTATGATGAACAGTGAGGAATGGCAAGTAGCTCATCGTGTTGTGAACCGAATTGAAGAAGCAGGTTTTGAAGCAGTTATTGTCGGTGGTGCAGTCAGGGATTATTTACTTGGAAAAGAAGTAAATGACATTGATGTTGCCACAAGTGCTTTGCCAACGGAAGTGAAAAGAATATTTTCAGCCACAGTTGATGTAGGGATTGAACATGGTACAATACTTGTTCTAGATGAAGGTCTACCGATTGAAGTGACAACTTATCGCACAGAAAGTACATATATCGATTACCGCAGACCAGAACAAGTAACATTCGTACGGAACTTAGAAAAAGACTTACAACGTCGTGATTTTACAATTAATGCAATGGCGATTACTAAAGACGGTGACATTGTTGACAGTTTTAATGGGAAAGACGATTTAAAAAACGGTGTCATTCGTTCTGTAGGTGATGCATCCGTTCGTTTCCGTGAAGACGCCCTACGTATGCTACGAGCGATTCGATTTAGTGCCCAATTAGGATTTACAATTGATGAAAGCACATTAAAAGCAATAAAACAAGATAGTGACCTAATCGAATTTATTGCGCGTGAAAGAATTGCTATGGAGTTTTCGAAAATGTGGAAAGGCCAAAATGTTTACCAGGGGATTTTAGCACTAATTGAAAGCCAATTAGCTACTTATTTAGTTGGTAATTTTCAGGAGAATAAAAATCATTGGGAACAGTTTCGTACAGACAAGTCAGAGGTTGGTTGGGCATATTTATGTCTTTTAAATCGTGATGAAATTCAGGATATATTTGATTTTTATCGTTTATCGAATCGAGAAAAGACCTTTGTTCGAAAAGTGTTAAATGCGTATAATGCATTGTTAAAAGAATGGAATGTGATGGACTACTTCTCCAACGATTTAATTGTGTTAGAAACTGCCTATGATTTTGCAATTTGGCAAAACAAAGATATTCCCTTTGAAAAAACAACAATCAAAGAAACAAAAGATCATTTAACAATTCAATCGGTTGATGAACTAGCGATAAACGGCAATCATTTAATGAAGTGGACAGATAAAAAAAGAGGTCCATGGATCAAAGTAGCATTAGATGCCGCAATTGTTGCCGTGTTAAATGGATATGTAAAAAATGACGAACTGACGTTGAAGGAATGGTTTATGAATGACTTTATCAATGAAAGATGAAATATTAAAACGTTTTTTACTTGCTAATAACACCCCCATCTCTGGCCAACATTTAGCCGACGAACTAGGAATTTCTCGCACAGCTATTTGGAAGCATTTGCAGACCCTGCAAGAAGAAGGATATGGTTTTGAGACGATTAAGAAAAAAGGTTATCTTTTATCATCAACTCCGGATAAGGTAGATCCTGCTAGAGTAACCTCCTTTTTAACTACTGAACGATTCGGTCAGCGTATTCATTATTTAGAGGAATGTACTTCTACACAAATAATCGCCCATGAATTAGCTAAAGATGGGGCACAGGACGGTACATTAGTCATTGCTGAAACGCAAACGAATGGAAAAGGGCGTATGGCAAGACCGTGGGAATCGACAAAAGGCAAGGGGATATGGATGACCGTCATTATTCGACCGAATGTCCCCCCATCCCAGGCACCTCAATTTACGTTAGTGGCAGCAGTTGCGATAGTCAATGCAATTAAGTCCTTGTACAAAAACTTTACGCCAACGATTAAATGGCCAAACGATATATTAATCAATGGGCGTAAATGTACGGGGATTTTAACAGAGATGCTAGCTGAAATGGACAG
Organism: Lysinibacillus antri; assembly: GCF_003977595.1. Taxonomy (GTDB): domain Bacteria; phylum Bacillota; class Bacilli; order Bacillales_A; family Planococcaceae; genus Ureibacillus; species Ureibacillus antri. Next base: position 35,034 of record NZ_RYYR01000004.1, read on the forward strand.
AGTAGAAGCATTATTAATTGGAATCGGCATTAATGCCAATCAGCAACTAAAAGATTTTCCTGAAAGTTTACAATCCATTGCCACGTCTCTATCCATCGAAGAACATGAACCAATTAATCGGGCGCAACTGGTGGCAACGATCTTAAGCTATTTAGAAAACTATACGAATGTTTATTTAAGTGAAGGATTTTTACCGATTAAAGCATTATGGGAAGAATCATCAGGTACGATAGGCAAACGGATTAAAGCAACTACTTTACGTGAAGTGATTGAAGGTACAGCCATTGGAATTACAGAATCAGGTGTCTTGGAAATTCAACTAGATAATGGGGAAATCAAAGGTGTCTATTCCGCTGATATTGAATTGACGTAAATCTTTGAATAGGTTGTATATTAGATTAAAAGAATAGGTCAATATTATTTACTATACGTTTTCTTCAAAACTTGTTATAGTAGTTTATGGACAGTATCTATGTGGAACTGTACCTTTTAAACTTACAAACTACTAAAAAGATCTGCCTTGATCTAAATAGACAGGGACGGAAGAAAACAATTGCGTTTTTAATTTTGACGACGCTACCCTTCTGTTCATTTTTGGACAGAAGGGTTTTTTACTGGAATAAAGTTTTTCAGTATACGAAAAACTACAAACCTAGCACTCTAGTGGTTTTTCAACTGTTTTCTTCTTTTACAAAAAAGGAGGAGAAAATAATGAAAAGTGTATCGGATTTTTTGAAAATGAAAGAAAAGCACGAAAAAATTGTGATGATTACCGCTTACGATTATCCTGCTGCGAAATTTTCTGAAGAAGCAGGAGTAGATATGATTTTAGTTGGTGATTCATTAGGAATGGTTGTTTTAGGCTATGATTCTACCATGCCCGTTACAGTTGATGATATGATTCATCATTCTAAGGCTGTACGAAGAGGTGCCAAAGATACATTTGTCGTTGTGGATATGCCTTTTGGATCTTACCATGGTGATGTGAATGATACATTAAAAACAGCCGTAAAAATGATGCAAGAAACAGGTGCGAATGCTTTAAAAGTAGAGGGTGCAGGAGAAGTTTGTGATGTTATTAAAAAGTTATCGAATGCTGGAATTCCTGTTGTAGCGCATTTAGGGTTACAACCACAACAAGCAGGCGTACTAGGTGGATATAAAGTGCAAGGAAAAACGGCAGAACAAGCTGAAATCCTACTGACAGAAGCAAAAGCAGTGGAAGCAGCAGGTGCATGTGCTGTCGTATTAGAATGTATCCCACATCAAGTAACAGAAGTGGTAACTGCCCAATTAACGATCCCAACAATCGGAATTGGTGCCGGTCCAAATGCAGACGGTCAAGTATTAGTATTCCATGATTTATTACGTTTTGGGAAACATCATATCCCTAAATTTGTCGAGAGTTTCTCATTTGTAGGGGATGAGGTGGAGCGGGGGATTAAAGCTTATACAAAGGCTGTGAAAAGTAATACTTTCCCTACACTTGCCCATAGTTTTACGATGAAAGAAGAAGAATTAACGCAAATTTATGGGGGCGTAAAATAAATGAAAGTTGTAACAGCAATTGCAGAACTAAAATCAATTATTAAAAATAGCAAAAATGAAGGCGAAACAATTGGCTTAGTTCCAACGATGGGCTATTTACATGAAGGCCATTTAACACTAGCGAGCACAGCAAAAAGAGAAAATGATCTTGTTGTGATGAGTATCTTTGTAAATCCAACACAATTTGGTCCAAATGAAGATTTTGAATCGTATCCACGAGATTTAGATAGAGATTGCAAACTAGCGAACTCTGTTGGTGTGGACGTCATTTTCGCACCATCAGTAGAAGAAATGTACCCAACAGATGGGGGAATATCGATTCGTGCAGGTAGACAATCCGAAATATTATGTGGGGCATCCCGACCAGGTCATTTTGATGGTGTGTTACAAGTCGTATCAAAATTATTCAATATTGTAGAACCAACGACTGCCTATTTTGGGCAAAAAGATGCGCAACAAGTAGCAATTATCCAAACCCTTGTGAGAGATTTTAATTTCCCGCTTGAAATCCGTACTGTTCCTATTGTACGGGAGGAAGATGGACTGGCGAAATCTTCTCGAAATGTTTATTTATCAAAACAGCATCGCCAAGAAGCACCTGCTATCTATGAGGCGCTACAAATTGCTAAGGAACATTTTTTAGCAACGAGAGAAGTAAAAGAAGCGGTGGCGCTAGCGACAAACCATATTGAAAAGAAAACATCTGGACGAATCGATTATTTACAATTCCTTTCCTACCCAGATTTATCGGATATAAAAGAAGATACAGAACAATTTTTATTGGCAACTGCTGTTTATATTGGCACAACGAGATTAATAGATAATATAATTTTTGCGCTAAAAGGGGAAACTAAAAATGTTTAGAATGATGATGAATAGTAAAATCCATCGAGCACAGGTGACGCAAGCTGATTTAAACTATGTTGGCTCCATTACAATTGATCAGGATATATTAGATGCAGTTGGAATGTTACCAAATGAAAAAGTTCATATTGTAAATAATAATAACGGTGCACGTTTTGAGACGTATATAATTGCTGGAGAACGTGGAAGTGGTGTCATTTGTGTAAATGGTGCAGCTGCACGACTTGTTCAAAAAGGTGATATTGTCATTATTATTTCTTATGTTTATGTTGATAACAATGAAGTAAAAAATCATCAACCAACCGTAGCTATTATGGGAGAAAATAACACGATTGTGGATATGATTAGCTACGAACCTGAAGCGACAGTACTATAATGGTAGAAAGCATTCTTTTGGATAATCCAATCCGTTAGAATGCTTTTTTATATTTTAAATAGAGATAATTCCGCCAAAATCGTATAGAATCCCGCCAAATCACGCTCGATTTCCGCCAAAATCGCGTGGAATTCCGCCAAATCAGACTTAAATCCCGCCAAACTTGGATAGATATCCGCTCTATGTTTGAGCTTCTTAATTTTCCAGCAAAATGCGAATATTATAACAATAATTGATTTTACCAATGGAGTAATGCTATCGTTAACAATGAGGTGAAGACCATGAAGAAATTTGATTTAACGGTAATTGGAGCAGGTGCTGGTGGGTATGTAGCAGCCATTCATGCAGCGAAGAGTGGATTGAAAGTAGCACTTGTGGAGAAAGGAAAAGTGGGTGGCGCTTGTTTTAATCTTGGATGTATTCCATCAAAAATTATGCTTGAGCATAGTAAAGTCATCCAAACAATACGTCGTGCCAATGAGTGGGGGATTCATGTACCAACCATTGACATTGACTTCCCAAAATTGATGCAACGTAAAGAAGTGGTGATTCAACAACTTCTTGATGATATCCATGTATTTGTCCAAAATGCATCAATTACATTTTTTACAGGCGAAGCAAAACTACTACAAGATGGCGTTGTGGCGGTAAATGATGAAAAAATTCAATCGAAACATATTATTTTGGCAACTGGTAGCAAGCCCTTTGTTCCACCATTTAAAGGGATTGAAACAGCCAACTATCACACAACTGATACGATTTTTAATATTACCGAACTACCGAAACAATTAACGATTATCGGTGGGGGAGTCATTGCTGTCGAAATGGCCTTTAGTTTAGCTCCGTTTGGCACAAAAGTAACGATTTTAAATCATAGTAAAGACATTTTACAAACGGAAGAACCAGAAGCGCGGCCAATTATACGTCAGAAAATGCACGATTTAGGCATTAATCTCGTACTCGATTTTGAGTTCCAAGAAATACGTGAAAACTCAATCGTTACATCTCGTGGGAATTATGAATACGAAAATTTACTATTTGCCACAGGAAGAAGAGCAAATCTTGAAATTGTAAAAGATTTGAATTTGGAAATGGATGGGCGTTTTATTAAAGTAAATGATGAATATGAAACGAGCATTCCAAACCTTTATGCAATCGGGGATATTATCGGAGGATTCCAGCTAGCTCATGCGGCAAGTGCTGAAGGGATTCATGCAGTAGAAGCAATATTAGGAAATAAACCAAAACCAATCGACCAAACAACAGTACCTCGATGTGTGTATACGAGCCCGGAAATTGCAACGTTTGGCTTATTGGAAGAGGAAGTAAAAGAACCATGTATTGTAACAACATTACCGCTCAGAACAAATCCAAAAGCATTGATGGAAGGGAATACAGAAGGATTTATTAAGTTCATCGCTTCCCAAGATCAACATGAGATTTTAGGAGCTTGTGTTGTTGGCGACGGTGCGACGGAAATTTTAAATTCGATGTTAGCGGTAAAAGTAGCAGGTGGAAATGCAGATGATCTATCAAAAATGATTTTCCCACACCCAACCGTTAGTGAACATATAGGCGATGCTGCTAGAGCAGTTTTTTGGAAGGCGATTCATTCTTAACTAATTTGAAAGTGTACCTTAGAATAGCTGATCTAAGGTACACTTTTTGGGTGTTATAACGTGAATTTTTGTGTAGTGATTTTCAATTCATGGGCTAAATCCTTTAATTCATTCATCATAATTGCTACTTTTTCCATCTCGTTATATTGCTCGGCTGCACCTGCTGTTACTTCTTCTGCACTTGCAGCGGATTGCTCGGAAATTGCTACAATCTGTTGCATACCTAACATTGTATTTTCTTTTTCTTGAAGCATAACATTTAAGCGTTCAATAAACTGGTTGATACGACTTTCTATATGGGTTGCCGCAGTTAGTTGCTGTTTAAATGCAAGTTCTGTACGACTAACAGATTCTTTTTGGTGAGACACTAATACATTACTTTTTTGGACAATTTGAGATGTCTGCTCGGCTTGTTGAAGGATGGATGACACTGTTTTTTGTACTTCTTCGGTTTCATGTTGGGATTGCTCTGCTAATTTACGCACTTCTTCAGCAACAACAGCAAATCCTTTCCCATGTTCACCAGCACGGGCTGCCTCAATGGATGCATTTAGTGCAAGTAAATTGGTTTGCGCAGTAATGTTTTGAATGGATACCATGACTTTATTAATACTTTGAAGTTTTTCTTCTAAATTGCCCATTTGAATATCTAACTCATTATTAACGGTAGTTACTTCACTCGTTTGTTGACGTAAGTTTTCTACTTCATCCATTCCCATCTTCGCTTGGTTGTTCGATTCTTGGATACTAATGAGTACTTCATTTGACAGTTTTGAAAGAATATCAATTTTTTCACCTAAAGCGGACATTTGACTGTTCGATTGGTCAATTTCCTCTGATTGGACTTGTGCACCTTTCGCAATTTCTTCAATCGCTCGAGAAATTTCTTCACTACTTTGAGACATTTCTTCAACTGAACGATTCATTTTTTCTGATTGATCGAGTATCAGATCAGAGGCATTACTTACATTTTGAACCACTGTATACATTTGTTCACGCATATAGTTGTATGCATTCCCAACTGCGCCAATTTCATCATTTTTAAGGCGATTTTTTTCAACTTCCACCGTTAATTTACCCGCTGCTGCTTCTTCTAGTGCAAATTTCACACTTTGTAATGGTTTTAAATTTTTTGAGATAAAATAATAAGTTAATGCTGCCAGGATAATAGCCATTAATATTGCGGCAACCACTGATATTTTAATAACTGAATTAAAAGTTGATAATATAGATGACTTCGGAATAGATGTTTCAATTATCCATTTGCCTATATTTTCATCGATTTGTAATGGCGTAAGCAATGTGAATGTTTCTTCATTAAATATATCGGATTTTGCATAATACGATACCTTCTCACCAGATTGCAAAGATTGTGAGTGCTTGTCCCATTCCGTAACGTAATTAGACATTTGTTGATGTTTACTTTCCATTCCTGAACTATCAGAAATGACAATGCCAGCTGGTGAAATAACACGTTGTAAAGCTGTATCTGGTACATTTTTAGCAACAATCTCATCTAGAAAGTTAAGTGTGAAATCGGCTAAAGCGACGCCGAAAAATTCATCATTTATTATAATTGGAACTGTAACGGAAACTAAAGAAACGATATCTCCATTAAGATCATAATCGTATGGTTCAGTAATATAAGTTTTCTTTAACTCTTTTGGTTTTGTATACCACTCGGCTTGTGCAGTATCATCTATAGGCATATTGTCGATTTTGTTTGTATCTCTATAAGTATAAGGGGCAAAGTGATTGGAGTTGTTAATGTAATTGGTTTCATTCTCACTAGTTTCTTGTAATTTACTAGGATCTAGTATTATAGAAAGACCTAAAATATTTTCATTTGTGGATAGAACTTGTTGTTGTAAATTCACCACTTGAGCTGTATTTAACTCACCTTGGTTATATAACGATGCTATAGAATCTTTCTCAGTCTTTAATAAACTAATTGTCTTTTCGAATACTTGTTGAATTTCCTTTGAAGCAGTTTCAGTTTTTGCTTGGATATTGATTTCACTTTGTTCAACACTATTACGATAAACTAGTACATTCGTTGTGATACTAAATACTGCAAATAACAGAATAAAAATACTAATAGTTAATAGAGAAAGACGTAATACAAGATTTTTTTGTTTTTTCATAAAAACCCACCTATATACGTTATTAAAAATAATATTCTAGCATGTGCTATAAATGAGGCTAAAGTATTATTATATATAAAATAATATAGCACTTAATATTACTGATGTGTAGTTTAATTTTTTAAAATTTTCGAAAATTAATGTATCCCAAAATAATTCTTGCTTATTTTTTGTTCACTTGATAGAATCATATTAGGTGCCAAACCTAAGTAAAGTGCATAACTTTACAAACTAAGCATTCATTAACGACGCGGATTGTCGGAATGCTTTTTTTCATGAGCAGGGAGATGAGCCCCTGCTCTTTTTATATACATAGAAACGTCTATTCTAATAGTAGAATAGGCGATTTTTGTTTTACATTTGAAATGTGTTTGAACAACCCATTTCTGTAATGGGTTTAGGGTGACCTGAAGTCCGTAAGTATGATAAAATTCGCTTATAATTATTTACATTGTGAGTTGAGAAAAATGATGGAAAGTCAAAAATATGCAATTGTTGATTTAGAAACAACAGGTCACTCACCAGCTTCGGGAGATCGTATGATTCAAATTGCAATTGTCATTATGAAAGATTGGTGTATAGAAAAGACTTTTACATCATTCATTCATCCTGGAAAACCAATTCCACTGTTTATACAAGATTTAACAAACATAACGGATGCAGACGTAAAAGATGCTTTACCATTCGAAGCACATGCAGATTATATTTATGAGTTGCTGCAAGACTCCATATTTGTTGCTCATAATACGGATTTTGACTTGTCGTTTTTGCAAGCAGAATTTCAACGAGCGGGGTTGCCAAAATGGTTCGGAAAGAAAATTGATACTGTTGAATTAGCAAAAATTTTATTTCCAACATCTTTAAGTTATAAACTCGGGGATTTAGCTGCGGATTTAAATATTCCTTTAGATAATGCACATCGCGCGGATGACGATGCTAGAGCATGTGCACATTTATTGAAGAAATGTTGGGAAGAGTTAATTTCGTTGCCATTAACGACATTAGAACAGTTGCATAAAAAATCATTTCGTCTTAAATCAAATTTATCGCAGCTGTTTTTTGATGCGTTACAAACAAAGCGTCGTTCGGTAATCGATACAGAAAATATTATTTATTATAATAAAATTGCCCTACAACAACCGGTAGCCCGATCAAAAACAAATGAAAAACCGCTTCAGTATCCGATGTCGAAAGAAGAAAAAATCAAATTATTTACTGAAAAAATTCCTGCCTTTGAAGAACGGGTACAGCAATTTCAAATGATGGATTCCATTTGGGAGTCGTTAAATCGTAAATCTGAAATCGCCATCGAAGCTTCGACTGGAATCGGTAAAACAATTGGCTATTTATTTCCTGCATTAATTTATGCAATCCAAAATAACAGAAAAATCTGTATTAGTACGTATACTTCTCATTTACTTGAACAATTGCTTATTAACGAAATTCCTAAAATGGAGGAAATTTTAGGACGTCAAATTAACGTAACACTATTAAAAGGGAAGCAGAACTATGTAGATATTGGTACTTTTGAACAGTTGATTAAATTTGAAGATCTTTCTTATGATGAAACATTAACGGTACTCCAAGTATTAGTTTGGCTATCTAAAACAAAGACTGGCGATGTAACGGAATTAAATGTTTCTGGTGGAGGTCAATTATTTATTGACAAAATCCGAAAAAGTAACGAAAAGTCCCAAACAATTGATCCACACTTTGACTTCTATGACCGTGCTATACGTGAAAGTGAAGAAGCCGATTTAATCGTGACCAATCATTCGATGATACTAGTAGATCTTGTACGAAAAGAGCCGATCTTTGAAAAAATTGATGGTTGGATTATTGACGAAGCACATCAATTTATTCAGGCAGCAGTCAATCAAGACGAGTCTATTTTCACGTATACCAATTGGAAATATTTATTTGGACAAATTGGTCTTGCAACAGACAATGGAATATTTACTAGGTTTCAAAAAATCGCACTAAAGAAACAACGAGTACCTCTTCAATTGTTTAATCAATTAGAAAAGAAGTATATACGTGTAACGAATTTATTTAATAAGGCGATGCAAGAACTTGTACATCAAATGAAAAATTATACAATCCAAACAAAACAAGATACAAAACATACCGTGTTTTTATCGCAAATTGAGCTGGATAACGGATTAATGAAAAGTGTTTCTCATGCGATTCAAAATTGGATTGATTTGGCTGAACGAATTGCGACTACTTTCAAAAATGATGTTGAAGAGATTGCACCTGAACATCAATTAGTACTGGAACAATGGGAATATTGGATACGTGAATTTAAAATGAAAGTTGCGCAATGGGAAGAGCTGTTTTTACAAGGAGAAACTGACTCAACCACTTGGATTGAAATCGACCGTCGTAATGTACCAGGTAGTATACGTGTATTGAAAAAGCCGATTAATATTACCGCGTCCATTCACCAGTTATTTGAACCCTTCAGAAAGTCGGGTGCGGTCATTTGGACTTCAGGAACGTTATCGGTTCCGAATAACGAACGTTTTATTGCAGATCAATTAGGAATTGACAAAAATGTGCCCATTCTCTCACTTCAAGCTCCAGCAAATTACTATGCTGGTGCAAAGGCCTATATTGTAACGGACATGCCTGATATTCAATCGGTTTCACAAACGGATTATATCGAATCGGTGGCATTAGCCATTACGAGAATTGTTCGTACAACAAATGGTCGTTGTTTTGTCTTATTTACCTCACAAGACATGCTAAGGAAAACAGTAGAGCTTATTACAGAAAGTGAGCTTTTACATGATTACATGTTATTTGCACAAGGAGTTACAAATGGAAGTCGCATGCGGTTATTAAAATCATTTCAGAAATTTAGTCATTCCGTCTTGTTTGGAACAAATAGTTTTTGGGAAGGGGTAGACGTACCGGGAGATGGTTTATCTTCTGTCATTATTGTTCGTCTTCCATTCTCTTCACCAGAAGAACCGACATTTAAAGCGAAGTCTTCATTGATTCAACAACAAGGACGGAATTCTTTTACCGAATTATCATTACCGGAAGCCATTTTACGCTTCAAACAGGGGTTTGGAAGATTAATTCGTTCTTCCCATGATAAAGGTGTATTTATTGTATTAGATCGTAGAATAGAGACAAAATCTTATGGTGTAGAATTTTTACGCGCATTACCACAAATTTCTGTTAATAAACTACCATTACAAGATATGGTTTTAGAGATAGAACATTGGTATAATAGCAATGATAAGGATAGAAAGCAGGTTGGCAACAATGAAAAGTAATACTTTACCAATGAAGGTGATTCAATGAAAAACTGGATAATTTTCATTTCCGTTTTTTTACTTTCATTAGCCCTTGTTATATCTGTTCTCGTAATATGGAAGTCCGATGCTCCGTTTAATAAAATCGAAAAGCAGGCAGAAGAACTCGCAGTGTCATCTGGAAAGCTTGAAAAAGTATCGGATAGCTATGTTTACAATGGTAATAAACCGTATGTTACTGTGTTCGGGGAAGATGAAAACGGTAAACAAAAAGCAATATTTGTTCCGGTCAGTTTAGAAGAAAATTCGATTCAGGAAGTGTTTTTGCAAGACGGTATTACTAAGGATCAAGCATTGTCGGTTTTAAATAATGAAGTAAAAGCAAAAGAAATTCTCCATACAAAATTAGGATATGAAGAAGTGGGTCCTGTCTGGGAAATTACCTATACGAGCGATTCAGAAAATCTTAATTATGTTTATATACTCTTTGAAGATGGAGAATGGTGGAAAAGAATTTTGAATTTATAAAGGGGAATTTCGAAAATGAACGAACTACTAGCGAATCGAGTAAAAACATTATCACCGTCAGCTACATTAGCAATTACTGCTAAAGCAAAGGAATTAAAAGAACAAGGGATCGATGTGATTGGTCTAGGTGCAGGTGAACCAGATTTTAATACACCTCAAAATATACTAGATGCAGCATTAGACTCAATGAACCAAGGATTCACAAAATATACTCCAGCTGGCGGACTTCCAGCTTTAAAAAAGGCAATCATCGACAAACTATTACGAGATAATAACTTAGAATATAAACAAAATGAAATTATCGTTGGAATCGGTGCAAAACACGTACTATATACATTGTTCCAAGTTATTTTAAACGAGGGCGATGAAGTAATTATTCCAATTCCATATTGGGTATCTTATCCAGAACAAGTGAAGCTTGCCGGGGGAGTACCAGTCTATATAGAAAGTGATGCAGAACAAAATTTCAAAATTACGCCTGCACAATTACGTGATGCGATTACAGATAAAACAAAAGCAGTTATCATTAACTCACCAAGCAATCCTTCTGGAATGGTTTATACACGTGAAGAGTTAATCGAGCTTGCTGCAGTCGCAGTTGAAAAAGATATTCTAATCGTTTCAGATGAAATTTATGAAAAGCTTTTATACAATGGAGTGGAACATTACTCAATTGCTGAAACATCTGAAGAGGTTAAAGCGCGTACAATCGTAGTAAATGGTGTAGCAAAATCACACTCAATGACAGGGTGGCGTATCGGATATGCAGCTGGGAATGCAGCAATCATTAATGCAATGACAGACTTAGCATCTCACTCAACATCTAACCCAACAACAACTTCTCAATATGCAACAATTGAAGCATACAATGGATCTCAAGATTCTGTTGAGAAAATGCGTCAAGCATTTGAATCACGTTTAGAAGTGATCTATCCAAAGCTAAGCGCGATTCCAGGGTTCAAAGTATTAAAGCCACAAGGTGCATTTTATTTATTACCAGATGTATCAGAAGCGGCAGCAAAAACAGGTTTTAATTCTGTTGATGACTTCGCAACGGCTTTATTAACAGAAGCAAATGTTGCTGTTATACCTGGTTCAGGATTTGGCGTACCAAATACAATTCGATTAAGTTATGCAACTTCTTTAGATTTATTAGAAGAAGCAGTTAGACGTATGGACAACTACGTTAAATCAAAATGGCAAGACTAATTAACGGATAGTGCCAAATTAGAATCAACTCGAGACGGAGAAGGTTCCAATTATTAAAAAATCAGTTCTTTTGTTGGAGGAACAATATGAAAAAAATTATGATTCATGACATGCCAAATCATATTGGCGAAACTGTAAAATTAGGCGTTTGGTTAGCTAACAAACGTTCAAGTGGAAAAATTGCTTTTTTACAATTACGTGATGGTTCTGGATTTGTCCAAGCCGTTATTGTAAAAGAAGAAGTAGGAGAAGAGCTATTTGCAACAGCAAAAGGTTTAACTCAAGAAACATCAATGTATATTACAGGTGTAGTGAAGGAAGATACGCGATCAACTTTTGGTTGTGAATTAAACGTTACTGCGATTGAAGTGATTCATGCTGCAGTAGATTACCCAATTACACCAAAAGAACATGGTGTTGAATTTTTAATGGACAACCGTCATTTATGGCTACGCTCTCGTAAGCAACATGCGATTATGAAAGTGCGTAATGAAGTGATTCGTGCAACATATGAATTTTTCAATATGAACGGTTTTGTGAAAATTGACCCGCCAATTTTAACAGGTTCGGCTCCAGAAGGAACGTCAGAGCTTTTTGCAACGAAATATTTTGATGAAGATGCTTACTTATCACAATCAGGTCAATTATATATGGAAGCAGCGGCAATGGCTCTTGGAAAAGTATTTTCCTTTGGTCCAACATTCCGCGCAGAAAAATCAAAAACGCGCCGTCATTTAATTGAATTCTGGATGATCGAACCAGAAATTGCTTTTTGTGAGTTTGAAGAAAGCTTAGAAATACAAGAACAGTATGTATCGTATATCGTTCAATCTGTGCTGAAAAATTGCAAAATTGACCTAGAACGTTTAGGGCGAGATACATCGAAGTTAGAACATATTCAAGCACCATTCCCACGTATTACGTATGATGATGCCATTAAGTTCTTACACGAAAAAGGATTTACAGATATTCAGTGGGGTGACGACTTTGGTGCACCGCATGAAACAGCGATCGCCGAACACTATGACAAACCAGTGTTTATTACATGCTACCCAGTAGGTATTAAGCCGTTCTATATGCAACCACATCCAGAACGTGACGATGTTGTGTTATGCGCGGACTTAATTGCTCCTGAAGGCTATGGAGAAATCATTGGTGGATCAGAGCGAATCAATGATTATGACTTATTAAAACAACGTATTGCAGAGCATAATTTAGATGAAAAAGCGTATGCATGGTATTTAGATTTACGTAAACAAGGATCGGTCCCTCACTCAGGTTTTGGACTTGGTTTAGAACGAACTGTGGCCTGGATTAGTGGTGCCGAACACGTACGTGAATGTATCCCATTCCCACGTTTACTAAATAGACTTTACCCATAGAGAACAAATAAAAGCGTCCGTGTATTCGGGCGCTTTCCTTCAGTTTAAGAAAGGAGTCTACTTATGAACAATAAAAATCAACGACTCCGAATGTGGACTGAGCAGGGGAATGTGACAATTCCTCAGCTTTTTTTTCAACATTATAAGGAGTTAAGAATTACAGATGATGAAGCCCTGCTATTACTCCACTTACTAGCGTTTCATTCTGAAAAAAATGAATTTCCAACACCTACTGATTTAGCTTTAAGATTGCATTTCAATGAAAATGATATTTCGTTAAAGCTACAAAGACTGATGCAAAAAGGCTTCCTTGAGATTACTCAAGGAGTCGATGCGAATGGAAAATTATTTGAAAAATACTCCGTTTATCCACTTTGGGAAAGAATCTTAGAATTAATTGAAGCGTCCATTCTTTCAAAAGAAAAACAGGAAGAAAAAAATTTAGAGGGCGAAATCTTTTCCTTATTCGAACAGGAATTCGGACGCCTGTTATCCCCGATGGAAATAGAATCAATCTCCATGTGGATGGACATAGATAAACATTCACCTGCAATTATTAAAGCGGCACTAAAAGAAGCCGTGTTAGCTGGAAAACTTTCACTCCGTTATATTGATCGGATTTTATTTGAATGGAAAAAGAAAAACATTACGTCGGTAAAACAAGTAGAAAAACATACGGAGCAATTTCATAATAAAACAACGACGGTACAAACAAGAAATCAGCAACAACAAGAAACAACACAACAAAAAGTATCATTTTACAATTGGCTTGAGGAAAGAGAGTAGGGGGTGCAGTCGTGCTAACAAAGAAACAATGGGAACATTGCTTAGATGAAATGGAGAGAATGTTTCCAGAAGCGCATTGTGAGCTCGTACACGATAACCCATTCGAGTTAACAATTGCAACATTGCTATCCGCACAATGTACGGATGTATTAGTAAATAAAGTAACAAAAAGCCTATTTGAAAAATACAAAACACCAGAAGATTATTTAGCCGTATCATTGGAAGAGTTACAAAATGACATTCGTTCTATCGGTCTTTATCGAAATAAAGCGAAAAATATACAAGCTTTATGTGAAAAGTTACTATGTGAGTTTAATGGAGAAATTCCGCAAACACGAGAACAACTTGTTACTTTGCCAGGGGTAGGGCGAAAAACGGCTAACGTAGTTTTATCGGTCGCATTCGACATCCCAGCGCTTGCAGTGGATACCCATGTTGAACGTGTAACAAAACGGCTTGGCTTATGTCGTCTAAAAGATACAGTTCTTGAGGTAGAAGAAACGATTATGAAGAAAACCCCAATGGAAAAATGGTCAAAAACCCATCATCAACTTATTTTCTTTGGCAGGTACCATTGTAAAGCTCAAAATCCGCAATGTGGTTCTTGTCCACTCCTTGATGATTGTCGGGAAGGGCAAAAGCGCCTGAAAAAAGGGTTGGTGAAACAATGATCCACGTAAACACGAATGCAATTGATAAGGATAAAACTGACCCGTATTTTGAACAATGGGAAAAGCTAAGTCAATTAATTTTCGAAGCCCATGATGAACGAAGCGGTGAAGCCAAATCTCTAATGGAACAAGGGATTTCGTTATTTGAACAATGTGTCATTTTTTGCTCAGAGGCTGATGGAATGGTCATGAACGAAAAAGAACAGTATGAAGTTTTACCGATTAATGGAATGGAGCGGTTTCAGTTCATTAAAGCGAGACCAGCTCAATATGCTTGTTATCGGCAATTAGACGAGTTATTTAAAGAGATGAGAAAACGTCTTGCTCGCCTCCGAATTAAATCAAAATGAAAAGGGATAATTAACGAGTAGCGAAACTTGTTAATTATCCCTTTATTTATGGAACTAGTCGAGGCTGTTTTTGGACAGCCCCGTTCTTTCGTATTTTACTGATTTTCAGTCGTAGGATTTGTTGGTTGGGTTGGTGGAACGACTTCGCCATTTTCTCCAGGTCCAAACCATTCTTCTAAATCGTTATTGTTGCCATCTCCATTGCTGTTGTTTCCGTTATTGCCATTCCCGTTATTCCCGTTGCCATTTCCATTATTACCATTGTTATTCCCGTTACCATTGCCGTTGTTTCCGTTATTGTCTTCATAAAATTCATCTTCCGGCCACTCGACTTCAGGATCGGAAACTGCATTATCAATATAAATGGATACAGTTGCTGGCTGACTACGTACATCATCGGATACGGCCACAACAGAGAATGTATAATTTCGGCCGGCTTCAATATTTGATAATGTCGCCTGCGTGTTACTTGTCGTTGTAATGACAACAGGGGATTCATTATCGACAGTCATCGATACTTCAAAAGTAATGTTTGAGTTTGTATCCTCATCTTCTTCATCGATTTCTGGTGGTGTAAATTCCCAAGTTAAATCGACTAGTCCACCCACTCCGTAATTTGCTTGTAAGTTAAACGGTGCAGGTAATTCTTTTTGTTCAAATTCGTCTGAGACTTCGACTGGTTCTGTTCCTTTTACAAACAATTCCGTTTGTCGACGTTCAGAAGGGGTAAATTCACTAGCTAATTTTAATGGGATTGAACCCACTTCAATTGTTGCTTCTACCACCGTACTTGGTTTTGTGAATCTTGGTGTTTCAATGTCTGCTGAAATTTGAGACATAATGGATTTAAACAGTGTTTGTGGTAATCGGCGCTCATCCCATGTTGTAATAGGCTCTTTATGATCACGATAGCCACTCCAAATGGCGATGGAGTAATTTGTCGAATACCCCGCAAACCAAGAATCAGGTACAGCCGTACTTGGTAAATTGTAATCTGCAAAATCCTTTGCATCGTAGTTTGTTGTTCCTGTTTTACCTGCAATGTCTAAATTTGGAACATTTGCAGCCGTACCAGATGCGTTTCGTTTATTACTAACAACATCACGTAATATATCGGTTACCATATAGGCAGTATAGTCATTCATTGCGACTACAGGCTCATTTTTGTAAGTTTTTTTCGACCCATCACGGTAAACAACTTCTTTAATTGCAGTAGGTTCATTATACACACCATTATTACCAAATGCGGCATAGGAAGCAGCCATCTGGATCGGTGTCATGCTAACATTCCCTCCACCAATTGCATCGGATTCATAGACATTTTCTACTTCTAACCCTAGTTTTGCAATAAATTGTTTTGCTTTATCTGTCCCTACTTCTTGTAAGGCTTTTACAGCCGGAACGTTACGAGAGGTATATAATGCTTCTCGCACTGTCATCGCACCTAAATATTTATTATCCCAGTTTGAGATGACTTTATCTGATTTTGTGTAAGTCATTCGTTCGTCTACAATTGTTTGACCAGTTGACCATTTTAAATTTTCGATTGCAGGACCGTAATCTAATAAAGGCTTGATTGTAGATCCAGGTGCACGCGTTTTAAGGTCATAGGCAAAATTATATCCACGATCAGAACCATAACTTCGCCCTCCACCAATTGCGCGAATTTGCCCAGTCTTTGTATCAATTACCGATACGCCGGATTGGATTGTTTCAGTAGGGAAGTTTGCGCCATTATTCATAATAGTCTCTACTACGGATTGAGCGTTTGGATCTAATGTCGTATATACTTTAATTCCTTCAGCGAGTGATTCTCCATCACCATTTGCTTCAATTTCACTTAAAACGACATCTAAAAATGCATCATATTTAGTACCTGATACCGATTGACGTTCTTCTTCTGGAAGTAAGCGACTTGTCACATCAATTTCTTTTGCTGCTGCAGCTTCTTGTTCTGTAATTTTGTCATGTAGAACCATTAAATCTAGCACTAAATCACGACGTTGCTGTGCACGTTCAGGATTTCGGAATGGATTATAGTTATTTGGACTTTGTGGCATACCCGCTAATAAAGCCATTTCATCTAACTCTAATTCATTAAGTTCTTTTCCGTAAAAGTGTTTAGCAGCTGTACCGAATCCATAAATTCTGCCGGACATAAGAATTTTATTGAAATACATTTCAAAAATTTCTTCTTTTTCATATTGGCGCTCTAGTTGAATTGCTAACCAAGCTTCTTGGGCTTTACGCTTTAATTTTTTATCGAAGCTTAAAAATGAGTTTTTAACTACTTGTTGTGTAATTGTACTACCACCTTGCGAACCAAAGCCATCACGGAAGTTTGCTAGTACTGCACCCGCTGTACGTCGAATATCAACACCAAAATGGTTAAAGAATCGAACATCTTCTGTTGCTAAGATTGCATCGACCATTTCAGGGGGGATATCTTCATATTCCACATACTTTCGATCGATTTTACCAATGGTTGCAAATAGTTCACCGTTCATATCGTAAAATTCCGATGATATCGGGTCTTTTAATAATTCTTCGTCTAATTCTGGGGCAGAGCTTGCATAAACAGCAAATAATCCTAAGCCACCTAAAAAGCCAACTACACCAATTAACACAGCAATAATGCCTATTCTTTTAACCCACTGCTTCAATGGTTTTTTTGTTGCTTTTTTTTGTTGTTCACGCTGGCGTTTCAATTCTTCGCGTGTACGTCGTTTTTCGGTCAAGTTAATCTCCTCGCTTTAACAAACTATCATTCTTCGTTCACTATTAAATTCGTCATGACGGATAAATAGTCGATTTTTGGATTATATCCAGGCTTAATTTCAAAAGTTTTTGTTTCGAACACATTTAAAGGAATGGATTTACGACCACCATTTTCCATAGTTGTCCATGCTTCGTAAAGAATGTTGAAGGGGACGACAAAATAACGGTCTAATGATGAAAATCGTACAATTGTAAACGCAATTCCTTTTTGATTTGTCACTTGCTGCATGTGGGTCACTTGGTGTTGGTGTACATTTTTTAATGGGAATGAAGTTCGATTCTCCGTTTCTTTTGCTTCAAAGTCAATGTAATAGCCATTCCATACACCATTATAGTCGGTAGTTGATGGTGTGCGGAAGTATGCTTCACGAATAACGGCGGCGCTTCGTGATGGATACTCTACTTTAACGATTTGTACGGGAACAGGTTTCTTATGAATAATGGCAATTTGTTGATTTAAGTAATATATATTGGTGTCGTTAATTTCATCTTCAAGAGTTTTTCCTCGATTACTAAATGAAATGTCTTTTTCTTTTTTTATTATTCTTTTCTTTTTTTCTGTCATTTCATTCGAATTGGACTTAAATTGCTTGCCATTCGGATAACGGATGACCATTAAATCACCTCTTGTAATTGATGAATATTAAATTAATCTTATCATAGAAAAAGCGCGAAAATTTTGTTGTTTTATCGTCCTTTGTCTAGTTTTGGCAGGTGTAAAGGAGTTTCGAAATTTAAGCTGAAATATACAGTCAAAGGAGGAATGACAATGGATAGAATTCAAATGCTCATTTCGCAAATTGACTGTGTTGATAAAATGATGACAGCTAAAATTGAAAATGAACGCGCCTCAATGCAAGACCAATTTTTCTCTCAATTAGGGACTACTTATCAAAAAATAAGCTTAGCAGAAAAGCAATTCTATGTAAAGAATGGGTGTTCCCCTAAACACTAGTGTTACGCTGTTGTTTTTGGTAAACTAAAAACAACAAAATGATTGATTACGAGGTACTTTATATGCAACTTATTATATTGACGAAACAACTGCTTCATGAATGTGATGCGTCACTGGATCGCTTTTATAAACAAAGAGAACTTGACGCATCGCCTGATTTTTATAATGAAGTGAAGCCACATGCAGATGAGGTTCAAACTTTGCTTATGGATTGGAAAGAGCAGTCCTTGTGGTGGATGAATGAAATGAAACCGAAATATATTCACCCTGTACAAATTGACAATGTGGTGGATGCGATGAACCAATTTGTCGTACAGTCCTTCTATAAAGAGACAAGTAAAAAGAGATTTACACAATCCATTCAATCTGTTCATTATACATTATCGTTCTTTTTACGACATTTAGAGGAGGGTGATGAACATGTTTAGTAAAAAACGCACAATTGATGAATTATTAAACGAATGGATGTACGATGAAGAACTTAAGCAAAATATCATCCATTGGCAAACGTTAGATGCGAAACCAGCACGATTTGCGACACTACCTGATCAACTTCACCCATCCATCGTAAAGGCATTACAAGCTCGAGGAATCGAACAACTTTATACGCACCAACGACAAGCTTTTGATTATGCATCAACTGGTCGATCCTTTACTGCAGTTACTCCTACCGCCTCTGGTAAATCACTTTGTTATCATTTACCTGTCCTACAAAAAATTTTAGAAGACAAATCTAGCCGTGCCATTTACTTATTTCCTACAAAAGCATTAGCACAAGATCAAAAAACCGATTTAAATGATTTAATCGAATTAATGGGAGAAGAAATATTAAGTTATACGTACGATGGCGATACGGCACCAGCCATAAGACAAAAAGTTCGAAAAGCAGGTCATATTATTATGACAAATCCAGATATGTTACATTCTGGTATTTTGCCACACCATACGAAATGGGTTTCACTATTTGAAAACTTAAAATATATTGTCATAGATGAATTACATACATATAAAGGCGTATTTGGAAGCCATGTTGCGCATGTACTTCGGAGATTGAAAAGAATTTGTGCATTTTATGGAAGTGATCCTATTTTCATTTGCACTTCTGCAACCATTAAAAATCCTAAAGAACTAGCTGAAAAGTTGACGAATACAACACACGAATTAATTTCAGATTCAGGGGCTCCTGTAGGGAAAAAAACATTTTTATTTTATAATCCACCCATTGTACATCCGACTTTTGGTGTTAGAAGAAGTAGTATTTTAGAAGTACGAGACTTAGCTACGAGACTCTATGAAGCTGGTATTCAATCGATTGTTTTTGCGAAATCTCGTGTCAGAGTTGAAATGCTCGTGACCTACTTAAAAAGTTTAACGAAAAATAAAATTCAGGATGACTCTATTCAAGGGTATCGAGGTGGGTATTTGCCAACCGAACGACGTGCAATCGAAAAGGGATTACGGAACGGTCAAATTCAAATAGTGGTCAGTACGAATGCCCTAGAGCTTGGGGTGGATATAGGCCAATTGCAAGCGTGTATTATGACAGGGTATCCAGGGAATATCGCAAGTGCATGGCAGCAAGCAGGGCGCGCGGGAAGACGTCAAGATTCCTCCTTAATTATTTATGTTGCCAATTCAACGGCTTTGGATCAATATGTCGTGAACCATCCACAATATTTACTCGGCAGTACACCAGAAGAGGCATTAATTAATCCGGAAAACATTTTAATTCTAATGGATCATTTAAAATGTGCGGCATTTGAATTACCATTTTCAATGACCGATAGTTATGGAGAATTCGATATCCAGCAATTACTTGAGTTTTTACAAGAAGAAGGTGTCGTCATTAAGACAAGCTCCCAGTGGTATTGGATGAGTGATCGATTCCCTGCCCATGAAATTAGCTTAAGATCTGCTTCCCAAGAAAATGTTGTCATCATTGACCAATCCATCCCTGCTGGAACAAAAGTAATTGGTGAGATGGATACATATAGTGCGATGACGTTATTACACGAAGAAGCAATCTACTTACATCAAGGAACACAATTCCAAGTGGAGAAGTTGGATTGGGAAGAAAAGAAAGCCTATGTGCGAGAAGTGGATGTCGATTATTTTACAGATGCCAACTTGGCTGTTGAATTAAAAGTGTTAAACGAAGATAAAAAAGCAGAGTATAAAGCAGCAAGTGTTAGCTATGGAGATATTAGTTTGCTAGCGATCCCGACCATTTTTAAAAAAATTAAATTCCAAAGTCATGAAAATATTGGCTCGGGCAAAATTCATATTCCACCATTAGAAATGCATACAAATGCAACGTGGACAAGTTTCGAATTACCAGAAAATTGGTCTGAAGAAATGTTAACGAGCGCTTTAACGGGAGCTGCGTATGCAATTAGTTCCTTTATTCCGCTTTATATACAATGTGATCGAAGTGATTTATCGGTCGTTCCGCAAGTAAAAGCCGTTCATAATAATAAACCAACACTATTTATATACGATAGTTATCCAGGTGGAATTGGTTTAAGTGAAAGAGTTTACGATCTGTTAGTGCCGATTTTAGAGAAGACGATCCAGCATGTAAACAACTGTCCTTGTCAAACAGGTTGTCCATCTTGTATTGGTGCTCAAGATAGTTTGAGTGAAAGCAAACATAAAGTAATAAAAGTATTATCCATTCTATTGAGTGAAATGATGTGATTGTATGTCGTATGAAAATAAAATGATGCAACTAAAGCAAATGCTCGGAAAAACAGTGGATAAACAGAGCGAAAAACCAATGTTCAAAAAACCGGACAAACCCGAGTATCTTCATCGATGGGAAAAGGCTGGATTAGCAATCGTCGAAAATGATTTTGGTGTGCTATTCAAAAGGGAAGTAGAATACCCGATGGATTATGTTCATGGCGATTTTCCATTAAGTATGTTCTTTGACGCTTTAACAAAATGGCAAGGGACAAACATTGAACATCCATATTCAATCGGTTATGATGAACAAGTTGTTTTCTTCGATACAGAAACAACAGGATTAAAAGGTGTGGGAACAAATATTTTTTTAATTGGCTTACTTGAAGCGCAATCGGATGCATTTGTATTAACCCAATATGTTTTAGCGGATCCAGCCAATGAAGCTGCATTTTTATTTGAATCGAAGTTTTGGCAACAGAAAAAAACGGTTATTACGTATAATGGAAAAAGTTTTGATTGGCCACAATTAGAAACAAGGTGGACTTTAAACCAGCATCTATTGCCAAAATTAAAAACCCATCGACAAATTGACTTATTACATAGTTCAAAACGAATATGGAAAAATAATTTGGAAAGAATGAAGTTAACACAGGTTGAAGAAGAAAAGCTAGGATTTAAACGGTCCGGGGATATTCCAGGTTTTTTGGCCCCAATCATTTATACAGATGCAGTGAAAAGTGGCAATCCAGAAAGTTTAATGAAAGTACTCTTTCATAATGAATGGGACTTATTGTCGCTCATATCGTTATATATTCATTCTACAAATTTATTACTTGAAGGCAAAACAGATGAAGCTGCGACTACGTATACGAATATTGGGAAATGGTTTGGGGATTTAAAACATACTCAACAAAGTGACAATGTACTACTAAATGTAACGAAAAGTTTTAATGATGAAGAAGCAGGGTTAGCTTACTATTACTTAGCTATAAATCAAAAACGTAATAAACAGTTTGAGCATGCGGCTAATTCCTTTGAAAAAGCGATACCGCATATCAATAATCGAGAAAAACTAAAAGCGTTTGAACAATTGGCGATCATTTATGAACATTATGATTGCCAATATGATAAAGCATTAGCCTACACAATGGAAGGTATTGAATACATTTCTACAAGTCATTTCTTTAAAAAAGAGCAACAACAAAAGAAAATAGCAGAATGGACTAAACGTTTAAAGCGAATTGAATCGAAACTACAAAGGAAATAATTTATTATTTAGAAAATTATAAAAATAATTTCCCGGGCAAGCGCACGTTTTGACATTTTTCAACTTATTCATCCATGACGATTCATATGAAAGTAGAACAGAAAGAATATTAATTTCTTCTAATCCCTTTTATAATAGTCATATGATATAATTACTTTATGTACCTATTGCATGGAAGGGCGATGTGAATGGAAATAAAATTTACTTCAAAGATTATTTTAGAAAAAGAATTCAAAAAGTCGATGAAGGGCTATAATGTCGACCAAGTAGATCAATTTTTAGATCAAGTTATGGAAGATTATGACGCATTCGAAAAAGTTGTCGAGGAATTGCGTGCTGAAAATAAACGACTTAAAGAAGAGCTAGAAAATTCATCTACTAGAAGACCCCAAGTACAACAGGCAACAAGCAATACAAATTTTGATATTTTAAAACGTCTTTCTAACCTAGAAAAAGAAGTGTTTGGAAGTAAATTATTCGAATAACAATAATAGGTTGTTGTTTTTATAATTAAACTTTAGTATAATATTCATTGTCATAGTCAATTCAAGTAATCGCTGCAACTCTTGAAGTTGTAGAGGAAAGTCCATGCTCACACGGCTCTGAGATGACCGTAGTGTTCGTGCTTACTGAAAAAATAAGGTAAGGCAAGGTACAAGCCTTGACGGCGGAGAAGTTGACCTAAGTCCTTGTGATATGGTTAACACTTCCTGAAAGTGCCACAGTGACGGAGCTTCATCGGAAACGGTGAAGGTGGAACGAGGTAAACCCCGCGAGTGAGAAACCCAAATTATGGTAGGGGCACTCTCCTGAAGGAAATGAACGGATGGAGGGACGTTGAAACTTCAACGTAGATAGATGATTACTACCCATTTCGTACGAGGCTTAGGCCGTTTGAGTACTTGGGAACAAAACATGGCTTACGAATTTCTATGATATAACTTTTGTAAGATGGATATAGATAACCTTTGTCCAAAACGAATTAAAACATACTCCAGTTGGGAAGTATGTTTATACATAATAGCGTATGCTCAATCTGATAGGCTCTCCATCAATTTGGAGAGCCTTTCTTTTAGCAAAGAAGAAAATATAAAAACTTTTTAGAACAGTGTAGCTGCAGATGCTAGTCTCAACATCACACAACAATCGTTTACAAGGAAAAAACGATCCTAATTCGATTCGATCAGTTGTTTTAGAAATGGCACTAGCACCTTCCGCTTTTCTTGAATAATAGGAGAATTCAAATGAGGGAAGCATTTAATAATTTCAGTTTAAATAATTATAATGCAAATTTGACTTACCCTTATCAGGTAGCAACGAAAATATTTGATAACATATACGAAGGTGTTATGATCACAGACGAAAATAAAAAAATTATTATGGTAAATCCAGCCTTCGAAATTGTAACAGGATATAAACGGGATGAAGTTGTGGGCAAAAGTCCAAATATTTTGCAATCTGGTGTCCACGATCGTTCATTTTACCTTGATATGTGGGAAAGTATTCGTAGTAAAGGTACGTGGCAAGGCGAAATTTGGAATCGCCGCAAAACGGGTGAAACATATCCAGAATGGTTAACGATTATTGAAATAAAAGATGATCAGGATAAAATCATCAACTACTGCGGAATTTTTACAGATTTATCTGAAAGAAAAAATGTAGAAAATGAACTGAAAAAACGGGCACTTACCGACTCGTTAACAGAAGTGAATAATCGCTTTGCTTATCTCGAAAAGATGAATACCCTATTAGAATCTTCATCAAAGACTTCAGACGCTGTTCAACATGCAGTATTTTTCTTAGATTTAGACCGATTTAAACAAGTGAACGATACATTAGGTCATTCCATAGGGGACTTATTGTTAGTGGAGATTGCAAAGCGGATTAAACGATTGTTAACATCGAAAGATATCGTTGCGAGGTATGGCGGCGACGAATTTGTCATCACACTTACAAATATTCATCATCCTAGAGAAGCGGCAAAATTTGCGGAGAAAGTTATTCGTGAGGTTGAGAAACCCGTTATCATTGAACATCAAGAATTATTCGTCTCAACGAGTATAGGAATTAGTATTTATCCACATGATGGAAATACGACAGAGGAATTATTAAATCGTGCAGATAAGGCGATGTACTTTTCAAAAGAAAACGGACGTAATGGGTTTTCATTTTATTTTGAAGAGTTAAATATAGATAATGAACGAGTCATTACTCTGGATACAGAAATTCGAAAAGCCATTGAAAATCGTGATTTCACATTATACTACCAGCCAAAAGTAAATATTGAGCAAAATAAAATTGTTGGCTTAGAAGCACTTGTTCGGTGGAAAAATGATAAACTAGGGTTTGTATCCCCAGGTGAATTTATTCCGTATGCTGAAGAATCGGGGCTTATTATTCCAATCAGTGAAATCATTCTCGAAAAAGCATGTGAAGATTTGGTACTACTTCGAGCAGTAGGGTACTCCAAGTTAACAATTGCCATTAATATTTCAAGCATTCATTTCCAACAAACAAACTTTTTAGAATCCATTCAAAAAATATTAGAAAAAGAAAATACATCTGCTCAAAACTTTGAAATCGAAGTAACTGAAAGAACTGTCATGAACAGTGATGAGGAAACGATCCGAAAACTAGTTCGCTTAAAACAACTTGGTTTTAAATTAGCGATTGATGATTTTGGTACAGGCTATTCATCGTTAAGCTATTTAGTGCGTTTTCCACTGGATTATTTAAAGATTGATAGTAGTTTTATTCAGCATATTGTTACTTTAGATGATAAACAAGCAGTTGTGGATGCCATTATACAAATGGCTCACCGATTAAATATGGAAGTTATTGCAGAAGGTGTTGAAAGTGTGCAACAGCTAAATCTTCTGCGAAAAATGGGCTGTGATTATATACAAGGATATTACTATAGTAGACCTGTCCCTATGGATGAGTTAATTGAGTTTTTACAACTATGGGAATATGAACATCAAGGAGAAATTGAATAATGTCAAAATACCAACTAGTAGCAACGAGCGCAATGGGTCTAGAGGCAATCGTTGCACAAGAAGTTCAAGATTTAGGATATGAAACAAGAGTCGAAAATGGGAAAGTATATTTTGAAGGCGATGAAACGGCGATTGCTCGTTGTAATTTATGGTTACGTGTAGCAGATCGTGTGAAAATTGTAGTTGCACAATTCCCTGTTCATACGTTTGATCAGCTGTTCGAAAGTACGAAAGCGATTGAGTGGGAAAAATATTTACCCGTAGATGCAAATTTTCCTGTATCAGGAAAGTCTGTAAAGTCTAAACTATTTAGTGTGCCAGATTGTCAAGCTATCGTAAAAAAAGCCATTGTCGAAAAAATGAAATTACACTATAAACGTCTAGGCTTTTTAGATGAATCCGGTGCAACTTATAAAATTGAAGTTTCCATATTAAAAGATGTGGCTACATTAACAATCGATACGTCCGGTGCAGGCTTACATAAACGTGGCTATCGTCAATCACAGGGAGATGCCCCATTAAAAGAAACACTTGCTGCAGCATTAGTTAAAATTTCAAAATGGAGCCCAACAAGACCATTTGTAGATGTATTCTGTGGGTCTGGAACAATTCCGCTTGAAGCTGCGATGATTGGGCAAAATATTGCGCCTGGCTATAACCGTGAGTTTATTTCAGAAGATTGGACATGGATGAAAGCAAAGATTTGGGAAGACGCACGAAATGAAGCAGACGATCTTGCGAAGTATGATGAGCCATTAGAAATTATAGGCTCAGATATTGACCATCGTATGGTGTCAATTGCACAAGAAAATGCACTTGAAGCAGGCTTTGCGGATCTAATTACATTTAAGCAAATGCAAGCAACCGATTTTACAACGAAGTTTACGGATGGTGTCATTATTTCAAATCCACCATACGGAGAACGTATTGGGGAAAAAGAAGAAATTGAAAAAGTGATTCGTGAAATTGGCAAAATTATGAAAAACTATCCAACCTGGTCCGTGTATATGCTTTCTTCTATGGAAAATTTTGAAGAGTTATACGGCAAGAAAGCGACAAAAAAACGAAAACTATTTAACGGTTTTATTCGTACAGACCTTTATCAATATTGGGGTCAAAAATCAAATCGTGATAATTAATGATAAAATATAATAATATTATTTAACGGAAGGAGGATCACTCCTTCCGTTTCAATGTCTATTCGATAGACAGCTAAATGAGGGAGAAATCAATATGAGACAGTCATTACCGTTTGAATTATCAAGAGAAAAAAGCTTTTTCGACTCATTAGGAGATTGGATGGGCGATGTTTTATACGATGAATTACCTGAAAAAGGGTTTGAATGTCGTGATGAACAAATTTTCATGGCCTATCAAATTGAACAAGCATTAAAAGAAAAAAATGTGCTATTTGCAGAAGCAGGAGTTGGGACAGGGAAGACCATTGCTTACCTATTACCTGCTATTTCCTATGCTCGTTATACAGGTAAACCCGCTTTAATTGCATGCGCGGATGAAACATTAATTGACCAGCTCGTAAAAGAGGGCGGAGATATTTATAAACTGACGGAACATCTAGGT
This sequence comes from Lysinibacillus antri, assembly GCF_003977595.1. Lineage (GTDB taxonomy): Bacteria > Bacillota > Bacilli > Bacillales_A > Planococcaceae > Ureibacillus > Ureibacillus antri. The sequence goes on from NZ_RYYR01000004.1 coordinate 62,039, forward strand.
TTAACGATCGATGTACGGTTAGCAAAATCTCGTAATCAATATTTATGTTTAAAACGCTTTGAAGAATCAGAAAAAGTTGTAACCGATGAATGGATTGATGATGTGGCGATGTCCATTCCAGATGGGGTCTATGCACAAGGTTCCATGATTTCTGTAAGTCCATTTGGTGCAAGAAGTGATTACCCAACTGTTAGCGATGAAGATTGGCAAAAAGTAAATTACAATGCGATTATGCAATGTTCTGTTTGTGATATGCGAAATCGTTGTGGTCAAACGTTGCATCGTGCGCATTACCGAAAATCTTCGGACTTAATTATTTGCTCACAAGACTTTTTAATGGAACATTTAGCAACAAAAGAGTCGCGTGAACGAGAAGGGCAACTACCACTTTTACCAGAAGTGTCGATGATTGTTCTAGATGAAGGGCATTTATTAGAATATGCCGCACAAAAAGCGATGACGGTAAAAGTGCAAAGTCATACAATTGTAAATTTATTAGAGCGTTTGATGGTAGATGGCGTACGAGAAAAAACATTATACGCAATGGAAAGATTACAAGACGACCATGAGCTATTTTTTGACCAATTACGTGATGACGTCGTGCCTTCTGAAGAGGATCGTAAAAAAATTAATAAATCCGCAAGACTATTATCCATTGGAAAACAATTAATAAAAGATGTGGATGTATTATTAGAGGAATTCGTTTTTGAATCTGAATTATATATGATTCCGGAATATGAATTGAATATGGCGGAAGAATTTTTAGAGCAATATGTTGCGGCGATTCGGATCTTTACTGCGCAAGGTGATGCAGTGGATTGGCTAGAAGAAACGGATGGCGAAGAAACATTAGTCATTATGCCAAGATTAATTACCGATGTATTAGAAGAGAAGTTATTCTCGAAAAAAACACCGATTATTTTTTCATCTGCTACGTTATCGGTGAAAAAAGACTTTTCTTATATTGCGTACAGTTTAGGCATTAAAAAATATCAATCCTTTAGTGTGCCATCTCCATTTGATTATGATGAAGTAATGAAAGTATATTTACATGAATTACAACAAGGAGAAAAGGTAGCAAAGGTAGAACAATTATTAAAGGACAACCAAAAAACATTAATTTTATTTAAATCGAAACAAGCGATGTTAACCTTTAAATCAAAATTGTCAATGATGACTCGTCTAACAGTTGCTTTCGAAGGAGATCGAGAACTATCAGCCATCGTTCGAGATTTCCAAGATGGTACGGTCAAAACGCTATGCTCGTATCATTTATGGGAAGGATTAGATTTGCCGGAAGAAGCATTAACAAGAGTGATTATCTTTGATTTACCTTTCCCACCACATGATCCATTATTTGACGCGAAACGTGCATTTTCTGAAAATCCATTTGAAGAGGTAGAGTTACCATTTATGCAACTCCGCCTTCAACAAGGTATCGGAAGACTCATTCGTACTTCTAATGACTATGGTGATATTCATATATTCTTAAATGAAGATGAAAAAGATATGAAAAAAGAGTTTGTTTCGATTTTACCGGTAGAACCTCAGTAAATAGATAATGCGCCTACTTCATAATAGTAGACGCATTTTTTCTTAAGTCTACATTCAATTTTTCGAATATTTTGTGAGTTGGGAGGTTATGTTATGCAAAATGTATTGTTGTCAAAACTTATTCCACCAGACCCCTCCATGTACTATATGCGCAGAAGCAAATTGTTAAAAAAGCTTTCAAAAAGTACAAGCGCAAAGTTAACCATTGTTCATAGTGGAGCTGGTTTTGGAAAGACTTCTGCACTTTCACAATTAATGGCCGATCAAAGGCTCCCTTACTCATGGTATCAAGTGACGGAAGAAGACGATGATGTGTTACCTTTTTTAAGGCATTTATTTTATAGTATTCAGCGAGTTTATCCTCAATTTGGTGAATCGATTATCGGTTGGGACAGCTTTTCCATGTTCCCTAAAATCGACGAATTAAATAAACTATATCTGTATTTTGTCAATGAATTTTGCAAAGTGAAAGAACCGATGTATGTCATTATTGATGATTTTCATTTAGTTCATCATGTTTTTCAAATCAATTATATTTTGAATAAAATTATGGAGTTTTTGCCATCCCATATTCATTTTATCGTTGCCACTCGCAGTTATCCGAATTGGAATTGCTTATTAAATCTTAAAATGAATGGAAGCTTAGTAGAATGTAAAGAAGAGGAATTTACTTTTTCTAATGAGGAAATCCAAATTTTATTTGAGGATTATTTTGGTCGTCAACTTTCGGAAGAGGAAACAGACAAAATTCATCAAGTGACAGAAGGCTGGGCCATTGCGATTCTTTTACTCGCCATGCAATCCAATGATTCTACTTTATCAATTGATGAGATTACAAGTTTATCGCTACAAGACTTTTTTTCCTATTTATCAGAAGAAGTGTTTGAAAATTTAAGTGAAATCCAACAAGAGACGCTATTGAAATGTAGTATTTTTCAAACCTTTTCTAATGAGGTAGTAAAGGAATTTTACGATGAAGATTTTACACATCATTTAAACGAACTTGTTCAGAACAAAGTATTTATTCAACCTTTAATAGGTTTTCAACAATTTCGCTTTCACGCTTTATTTCATCAATTTTTAGAAATGAAATTACGAGAAAGAAGTAAAGAGTACTATGAACTTCATCGAAAAGCCGCGCAATATTTCGCAATGAAAAATGAACCAATCAATGCGTTGTATCATGCGTTTAAATCATTAGATGAAACGATGATTTGTGAGTTGTTCGTTCAATTTGCTAGTTACTTTATAGAAGCGGGACAATACGATTACTTTTTAGAGAGACTAAAAGAATTATCAGAGCAGACGAAAGAACGTTATTATCCTTTATATTTTTATGAAGGAGAGTGTCAAAGATTCAGAGCGCAATATGAAAAGGCAAAAAAGGCATATGAAAAATGTTTAGCACTTGCGACGAATGAGCAGGATTTATTTTTTGTATTAAAAGCAAATACAGGGATTGCTCATATTTATTTAGATACCATCCAGCCTGGACTGGCGGAATCCTATTTATATGAAGCATTAAAACTATCGGACTCTGTACAATTAAAACAGGACGATTTATATTTGCTTCAACATCAATATGCTGAAAATCTAGTAAATCTTGGACGAGCAAAAGAGGCGGAAAACTTAGTCCAAACAAAAAAACTTCCCCCGTCTATATTGAGTCAAGGAAACTTAGATGTACGCATCATGTTACGACAGGGGAAGTTATTTGAAGCGAAACGATTAATCAATTCAAAGCAAGGAAAAGAACAATTAACGACGGATGCTCATCGCGAATCCGATGTTCTACACGCACTTATTTTAACGATGATGGGTGACAATGAAGAAGCGTTGAACTGTTCGACGATGAGTATAAAAAATAGTGAAATGGATCATGCGCAATATGTAGAGGCGGTTGCTTATCTTAGAAAAGGGCATGCACTGATGTTGTTAGATCCTTTCAATTTACATGAAGCGGAAAAGTGTTATGTAAAAACAAATGCATTAATGGATGAGATTCATATTACGAGGGCAAAGGCAGAATCCTATATGGGTTTAGCAATGGTAAAGTCCAAACAAGGAATGAATCATGAAGCGCTCTCTTATACAAAATTAGGACTATATGAAACTGAACGTGTACAAGATCATTGGGTATCTGCCTTATTGTTGACAGCTTTGACAACTATATATATTGAAAATAACAACCTAGAGAAAGCAAAACAAAGTGCACTAAAAGCACAAAAACTTTTTCTCTTAAGTCCAGATGTCTATGGAGAAATGGTAACGAATTTTTGGCTCGCTTACATTGCATTTCGTCAAACTACGCAGGATGACTTCGTGAATCAATTCCAAAAATTTCTCATGGCGTGCAGTGAGTACAATTACTATTTTTTTCTCACAAAACGAACGTTATTTGGACCAGAAAATTCTTTAATGGTGCTGCAAATGCTCAATTATTATATGGAGTATTGTGAAGCGGATGCGCACTATATTAGTCAATTATTACAGTATAAAAAAGGGGATCCGATTCCTAAACATTACTTTACATTGCACCTGTTTGGGCCATTTACGATGTTCCGGAATGGTGTAGAAGTAATTGATAAGGAATGGAAACGGGAAAAAGCGAAGGAATTGTTTTTATATTTGTATATGAATCGTCACCGTTTTGTTGCCAAAGAAGAAATCATGCATGTACTTTGGCCAAATGGGGATGAACAGGCAATGAACAGAGATTTTAAAGTGGTCTATAATGCTTGTTTGAAAGTGTTAGAACCACAACGACAAGCTCGAGATGAAAGTGCCTATATTGTCCGAAAGCAATCGATGTATCAATTACATCAAAAGCTTGCGTTTACGAGTGACCAGGAGTATTTTGAGCGCTTTGCCAATATAGGATTAGAACAACGAGATTTGCATCTAGGACAAGATTGGTTAGTAAGAGCAGTTGCTTACTATAAAGGAGATTTACTCGAGGATTTACAGTCGTTTGAATGGCTGCAAAGTAAACGTGAAGATTTGCATCATTTGTTTATATTAGTGGTGGAGCGAATTGCGCAAAATTTTATGAGATTGAAAGATTTTCAAAAGGTAATTCAGTGGGCGGAAAAATTAGTTCGCCTGGATAATACGTGGGAGGAAGGCTATCGCTTACTCATGCTTGCTTACTATCATCTAGAAAACAGACCGCAAGCAATTAAATGGTATGAAAAATGCGTGGAAGTGTTAGAGGAAGAGTTAAATATTGAGCCAATGGAAACGACGGTGCAGGTGTTTGAGATGATTGTAAGGTGATGAATTATGTACGAGTTTTAAGCTAATGAAGATCAAAATTATTGCGGAGATTGGCTGAAGAGGTGTTCATAAGGGTGATGAAGACCGAATCTGCTAGAAAAGTTGGTTAAAGAGGTCTTCATAAAATTTGTTTTTTTACGCCTGTCGCAAGCTTTCGGCGCAGGGAAAAGGAGAGATCTCATCCCTAAGAGATATCTCCGGTGTGTGCTCCTGCGCTTGCAAGCAATGCTCGTCGCGAAAAAGGAAGTGTCTCAAGAATGCGAGACACTTCCAAAGAAAATGTGCTCCTGCGCTGCAAGCATGCTCGTCGCAGAAAAAATAGGTATCTCAACCCATCGAGATACCATGCCTGTGTGCTCCTGCGCTTGATAAATCAATGCTCGTCGCAAATAAAAGGAAGTGTCTCAAGAATGCGAGACACTTCCAAAGAAAATGTGCTCCTGCGCTTGCAAGCAATGCTCGTCGCAAAAAAAGGATGTGTCTATCATATGAGACACATCCTTTTTTTGTAACTACTTTGTAACCTAAGTAAGTTATCTTGTATTTAAAGCATTTGTAAGCGCTTAAATTTGGGTAAGGGGGTAATCGAATGAAGAGGTTTTGGTCATTATTTTTCATCATGGGATTAGTACTCTTAATTATGGCAGCTTGTAGTAATGATGATTCGGGGACGAAAGATGCTGGTGAGGAGACGGTGACAACTGGTGGGGAGGCAACAGAGGAACCGACAGAATCAGGCGGTACGGTGAAAGTGGGAGTTCTTGCATCGTTAACGGGTGCGCTGGAGTCTTATGGGAAGCAAACGCAAAAGGGCTTTGAACTTGGGTTAGAGTATGCAACAGATGGCACGATGGAAGTTGCCGGTAAGAAGATTGAAGTAATTTGGGAAGATACGGAAACAAAGCCAGAAGTAGCGGTTCAGAAAGCTACGAAACTATTAGAAGATGACGCTGTTGATTTCCTAGTTGGATCATCAAGTTCTGGTGATACGCTCGCCGTATTACCGCTTGCGGAAGAGTACGAGAAAATTATGATTGTTGAACCAGCCGTAGCAGATAGTATTACTGGTTCGGAATTTAACCCATATATTTTCCGTACAGCACGTAACTCTTCACAGGATGCATATGCAGCAGCTGCAGCCATTGCAGGGGATGGTGTGAAGATTGCAACTTTTGCACCGGACTATTCTTTTGGTTGGGATGGCGTTGCGGCATTTAAAACTGCGGCACAAGAGCTAGGGGCTGAAATTGTTGTAGAAGAGTATGCAGATCCAGCAGCTACGGACTTCACATCGAATTTACAAAAAATCATTGAAGCAAAACCAGATTATTTATTTGTTGTGTGGGCTGGAGCAAACTCACCGTGGAATCAAATTGCTGATATGAAACTTCAAGATAAAGGGATCAAAATTTCAACGGGTGCTCCGGATATCGTAGCACTACAAATGATGGGACCTCTAGTTGGAATGGAAGGGTTCTCGGTTTATTATCACACACTACCAAACAATCCAGTGAATGATTGGTTAGTAGAAGAACATAAAAAACGTTTCAACGGGGAAGTGCCAGATTTATTCACGCCAGGTGGATTCTCTGCGGCCGTTGCGATTGTAGAGGCTTTAGAAAAATCAGGTGGAGATGCAGATGGGAATACATTAATTCCGCTGATGGAAGGTATGTCCTTTGAAACACCAAAAGGCACGATGACTTTCCGTGAAGAAGACCACCAAGCATTACAAACAATGTATTCAATTCGCTTAGAAACAGTAGAAGGCGTGGATTATCCAGTTCCTGTGTTAATTCGCGAACTAACACCAGATGAAACAGAACCACCAATTATGAATTAAAAATTTTAGAGAGCAGATCAAGTTACTTGGTCTGTTTCTCTTAAAATCTTTTATGATAAAAGATTTTAAGAGGGACAGAATGGCAAAAGGAGGTAATCATTTGGAGCCGATCATACGTACTGAAAATTTATCTATTCAATTTGGAGGCCATAAAGCAGTAGACCGTGTGAACTTTGTAATGCCAGAGAAGCATTTCAAGTCGATCATTGGTCCGAATGGTGCAGGAAAAACAACTTTCTTCAATTTAATTAGCGGCGAGTTAAAACCAACTGAAGGAGATGTCTTCTTTAAAGGAGAATCCCTTGCAAAATATTCTTCTATTGAAAGAACTCGAAAAGGACTAGGTAGGTCTTTTCAAATCACTAATGTATTTCCGAATTTAACGGTACTAGAAAATGTTCGTCTTGCAGTGCAATCAAAGGAAAAGATCCGTTTCCATTTCCTTAGACATTTTTCTCATTATAAAAATATTACAGAAAAAGCCGTAGACATTTTAGACCAAGTATTACTTTCCAATAAAATTCATGCCATTGCGAGTCAGTTATCCCATGGCGAAAAAAGGAAACTTGAGATTGCGATGTTGCTAGCTTTAGATACTGAAGTTTTATTACTCGACGAACCAACTGCAGGCATGTCTTTAGAAGAAGTACCAGCCATTTTAGAAGTCATACGTTCCATTAAAGATCAAGGAAATAAAACGATCTTACTCATTGAACACAAAATGGATATGATCTTAGACTTATCAGATTCCATCATGGTGTTATTCAATGGGAAGTTACTTGCAGATGGAACGCCTTCAGAAATTATGGATAATGCTACTGTTCAAAACGCTTATTTAGGAGGACTTTATGATGGAGAACTTGTTGAAACTTCATAACATTCATACCCATATCGGTCAATTCCACATTTTACAGGGGATTGAATTCGAAGCAAAAGAAGGCGAGGTTTCCGTACTTCTAGGTCGAAATGGTGCTGGAAAAACAACTACGTTAAAAACGATTATGGGTTTAACGCCAGCTTCCAATGGTTCTGTGACGTATTTAGAGAGGGAGATTACAAAAAAGCCGACCTACGACATTGCAAATTTAGGGATTGGTTACGTTCCAGAAGATCAAGGAATATTTGGTCAATTAACGGTGGAAGAAAATTTAAAGGTTGCCATTAGAAAAGAAACACCAGAAGTGATGGAAAAGCAGGAGTATGTGTTAACTCTTTTTCCAGATTTAAAAAAGTTTTGGAAAAAAGCAGGCGGAAATTTATCGGGTGGGCAAAAACAGATGCTTGCGATGGCAAGAGCATTTGTGAATGATTGTAAACTGATTTTGATTGATGAGCCGTCTAAAGGGTTGGCACCGATTGTGATTGAGAAAGTAATGGAAGCGATTTTAGAAATGAAAAAACAAACAACCATTGTCCTCGTAGAACAAAACTTCATGATGGCGAGTCGAATTGGGGATACGTACACCCTTATTGATGATGGGCGAACGGTTCATGCTGGTGCAATGAGCGATTTAATTCAAAATGATGAATTGAAACAAAAATATTTAGGAATTGGCTAAGGAGGGAGTGTATGGATCTAATCATTAGTCTCGTCATCAATGGGTTAGCAACAGGGATGTTAATTTTTTTGCTCGCAGCGGGGTTAACGTTAATTTTTGGTCTAATGGATGTACTTAATTTTGCCCATGGTGGTCTATTTGTTTGGGGGGCTTATACAGGCGTCTTCACCTATGCATTTACGGAAAGTTTTCTAATCGGTATAGTAGTGGCACTTCTAACTGGCGTCATTTTAGGCTTTATTATGGAAAAGTTAATTATTACGCCTGTGTATGGTAATCATGTGCAACAAATATTAATTACATTAGGGTTTATGCTCGTGTTGCAAGAAATGATTAAAGTAGCATTTGGTCCGAATGCTATCCCTGTAACGGTACCTAGTTTACTAGCCGGTAGTTGGGAAGTAGGGGAAGTCATCATTATCAAATATCGAATCTTTATCATCGTTGTTGGATTTATTATTTTCGGTATTTTCCATTATATATTAACGCGTACGAAAATTGGCTTAATTGTTCGTGCTGGTGTAATGAATAAAGAAATGGTGCAAGCGTTAGGCATTAATATAAAAAGGGTATTCTTATTTGTTTTTATGACAGGTGCCGCACTTGCTTCTTTAGGTGGAATGCTAATGGCTCCTTACTCGGGATCGATTTATGCAGAAATGGGGATGGAATTTGCTATCTTAGGATTCATCGTTGTTGTCATTGGAGGGATGGGGAGCTTCTCCGGATCATTACTAGCGGCCATTTTAGTAGGTTTAGCTGGTAGTTTTATGGCTTACTATGTTCCATATTTATCACTTGCTGTCAATATGATCTTAATGGCAATCGTCTTAATTTTCCGTCCACAAGGGTTATTTTCAATGATTAGGAGGGAAAGTACATGAATCAACCAGCGTTGTTATCCAAGCAAAATATTATTTTTGTCCTACTTCTAGTTGCTCTAGTCGCTTTCCCGTTTGTTGCGGATTCCCGTACACTAACCATTTTACTAACGCAAATTTTTATTTTTGGCATTCTAGCAATGAGTTATGATATTTTACTAGGCTATACAGGGATTGTTTCATTTGGTCATGCGATGTTCTTTGGAGTAGGTGCATACTCGACGGCCATTATGCTAAAAGAAATAGATCCAACCATCACAGTATTTATTTCATCAATTGCCATTGGAATGATTCTCTCAGGCATTATTAGCTTTTTTGTCGGCCTACTAACACTTCGATTGAAAAGTCACTTTTTTGCCATGCTAACCCTCGCGATCTCTGGCTTATTGTTAGTGGTTGCGGAAAAGTGGCGCACTGTTACGAAAGGAAATGATGGGTTTACATTTCGAGCACCTGAAGTTTTTAAAGATCGAATTGTCTTTTACTTTTGTGTATTGGCATGTCTAGTCATTGTCTTTTTACTTTTACGCCGATTCGTTAATTCTCCTCTTGGACGGGTGTTGATCGCGGTTCGAGAAAATGAACAACGAACGAGATCGCTAGGATTTAAAACATTGCATTATAAAGTTATTTCATCCATTGTAGCGGGTGTCATTGCAAGTTTAGCCGGATCGCTTTATGCCGTGTCCTTACGCTTTGTGAATACAAGCATGATGACGATGGATATCACCCTGGATGCATTACTAATGACGATTATAGGTGGCGTTGGTACGTTAATTGGTCCTTTAGTTGGTTCAGTAGTAATTGAATTTGCTCAACATTATTTATCAGGACTTGCAAGAGATTTCCCAATTTTCGAACGGTGGATCATCTTCTTTGGCATCATTTACATTTTAGCGGTCGTTTTCTTCCCAAAAGGAATTGTCGGGTCGATTATGGCGAAATTCTCAAAATGGAAACAACAACATACTATCGAAAGCGTAGTCAGTAAAGGTCCTTTACCAGAGGAGAAGGAGCGGTCGGAATGAATGTGGGAATTACAGGATTAGGCGTCTATTTACCAAAAAAAAGAATGACCGGTGAAGAAATTGCTCGTATAGCGAATATACCGGTGAATATTGTGAAAACGAAAATGGGTATTGATGAAAAGACGATTGCAGGAAACGACGAACATACGGTACAAATGGCGATTTGGGCAGCTAAAGAAGCTATACAGCATGCAAAGATTAACCCAAAAGCGATTGATGTCATTATTTATTTTGGGGAAGAACATAAAGAATACCCGATTTGGACAGCAGCAATTAAAATCCAAGAAGAAATTGGAGCTACCAATGCATGGGCATTTGATATTCAACTAAGATGTGGAACGGCTATTTTGGCGATGAAATTAGCAAAAAGCTTAATGCACTCCGATGAAAACATTCAAACGGTGTTACTTGCAGGTGGCTACCGAAACCACGATTTAATTGATTATGAAAATCCGAGAACTCGCTTTATGTTTAACTTAGGTGCGGGTGGCGGTGCACTGGTAGTAGAACGAGATGCTTCAGAAAATATTGTTTATGAATCGGACATTATTACAGATGGTTCCTTTTCAGAAGATGTTATTGTCCCGGTAGGTGGAACAAAACAACCGTTAACGCCTTTCCTGTTAGAGCAAGGGTTATTCCGGTTAGATGTGACAGACCCAGAAGGCATGAAACAAAGACTTGAGCAAAAATCTCTCGATAATTTTATTAAAGTTATTCGAAACTCTTTAATGAAGAGTGGATTTACTGAATCACAGTTATCGTATTTAGCGATGCTGCATATGAAAAAATCGGCCCATGACTACGTATTAAAGGTGTTCGATTTACAAGATGAGAATTCTATCTATTTATCAAACTACGGTCATATTGGTCAAATCGATCAAATTCTTTCTTTAAAATTAGCATTAGAAGAAGGGAAAATTAAAGACGGTGATGTAGTTACATTAGTTAGTGCCGGTATTGGTTACGCATGGGGGGCCGTTACGGTTCAATGGGGAAAACAAAGGGGTTGAAAAAATGAGTGAGCTTTTGAAGTTTGTAGAGCTACCAAATGGAGAAACACTTTCTTACCGTGAACGACTTGGTGGAGATCAACTATGTCTGTTTATTCATGGCAATATGACCTCCTCAAAACATTGGGATGTATTAATGGAAGTGTTTGATGAGCGATTTACGATAATCGCACCGGATTTACGTGGATTTGGTCAATCTTCATACCATCATCGTGTGTCGCACATGAGAGATTTTAGTGATGATGTAAAAAGTTTTGTGGATTGTTTAGGATTAAAAGATTTTAGTTTAGTAGGTTGGTCGACAGGTGGCGCAGTGGCGATGCAATTTTGCGTCGATTATCCTGAGTATTGTAACAAGCTCATTCTCCTTGCATCGGCTTCTACGCGCGGCTACCCATTTTATAAAACAAATGACGATGGATCGCCAAACTTTTCAACACGCTTTACAACAATTGAAGAAATTGAAAACGATCATGGCAAAACGGTACCAATGCAAGCTCTATACGATAAGAAAAATCGAGAAGGGTTAAAAGCCATTTGGAATGCAGCGATTTATACCCATAACAAGCCCAATCAAAAAAAATATGAAGAATACGTTGATGATATGTTAACGCAACGGAATTTAGCGGATGTGTACCATGTATTAAATACATTTAACATTAGCCATGTCGACAATGAAGCTTCAAAAGGTAATGGGGAAATCGATCGAATTCAAATACCTACGCTTATTTTGTATGGGGAACGAGATTATGTAGTGCCTGTTCATATGACGAATGAGCTAATAGAGGATTTTGGTACAAAAGCGAGCGCAGTAAAATTAAACAATTGCGGGCATTCACCATTAATGGATGACTTAGATCAATTACAACAAACAATAGAAAACTTTTTAATAGATTAGATGGCAAAACTTACGTGAGGTGACGATTGTGAGATTAAAAGATAAAGTAGCCGTTATTACAGGGGCTGCCAATGGAATTGGAAAGGCAGCGGCAGAGGTTTTTTTACAGCAGGGAGCGAAAGTAGCGATTGTAGACTTTGATTTGGAAGCAGGGAAACAATTCGAAACCTCGCTTTTAGAACAAGGCTATGATGTGTTATTTATTCAAGTCAATGTAGCAGATCCATCCAGTGTAAAATTGATGGTAGAGCAAGTTATAGATAAATATAACAAGATTGATATTTTAATAAATAATGCGGGCATTACACGAGATGCAATGCTTGTCAAAATGAAGGAAGAAGATTTTAACCAAGTGTTAGACGTGAACTTAAAAGGAGTATTTCATTGTACACAAGCCGTCGTTCCACATATGATTGCGCAAGGTTATGGCAAAATTATTAATACATCCTCTGTAAGCGGGGTTTATGGTAACGTTGGGCAAACAAATTATGCGGCGACAAAAGCGGCCGTAGTAGGAATGACAAAAACATGGGCGAAGGAATTTGGGAGAAAAGGCATTAATGTGAATGCGGTTGCACCGGGCTTTACAAAAACAAGTATGGTCGAAAAAATGCCAGAAAAGGTTTTAAATCAAATGGAATCGATTGTTTCATTACAACGTCTAGGGAACCCGACTGATATTGCAAATGCATATTTGTTTTTAGCATCCGATGAGTCCAGCTATATTACGGGTCATGTTTTACATGTTGATGGGGGAATCATGATGTGACGAAAGGAGGGTGTTTACATGCTGGGTGGCCAAGATTGGATATTAAAAAGAGCTCGTCTAACACCTGACAAAATTGCACTGATTGATATCCAAAGCAATCGAAAATGGACCTATGAACAATTGTCGATCGAAACGTTAAAATGGCTCGCTTATCTTCAAAATCAAAAGATCCAAAAAGGTGAGCGTGTTGCGTTTTTAGCAGAAAATCGGATTGATTTGTTTCCTTTATTATTTGCTTGTGGATTAGGTGAATATATATTCGTCCCTCTCAATTGGCGACTTAGTGAACATGAATTATCGTCTATACTAGATGATTGTACCCCTACCATTTTATTTACAGATGACAAGTTTGCGGCTATAGGAAAACGTATATGTCCAAATACACAGGCAATAAAAAATATCGATGGGAAGTGTGCCGTATTCTCACACTCATCATCTTGGAAAAGTTCTGATCCATTACTTATCATCTATACAGGGGGGACTACCGGGAAACCAAAAGGAGTAGTTCTCTCGTTTGAAGCAATTAATTGGAATGCAATGAATACGATCATTAGTTGGGGATTAGAGCCGTCAGATTGCACACTGAATTATATGCCACTCTTTCATACAGGTGGATTAAACGCACTTTCTTTACCAATCTTAATGGTAGGTGGCACCGTTGTCATTGGTCAACGGTTTGAACCGGAAGAGGCCATCCGTGCGATTGATGAATATAAAACAACCATTTCACTTTTTGTCCCAACAATGTATCAGGCAATGGTTGAAACAACTTATTTTAAACAATCCTCCTTTCCAACCGTTAAAGTATTTCTATCTGGTGGTGCACCTTGTCCAAAAACAATTTATCAATATTTTATGGAAAAAGGCTTAAAATTTAAGGAAGGGTATGGGTTGACTGAGGCTGGGCCAAATAATTTTTATATTCCCCCTGAGGTAGCTGCAAAAAAGGTGGGCTCAGTAGGGAAATGCATGCTCTTTAACGCCATTCAAATTCAAAATGAAAAAGGTACTCTATGCCATACAGGTGAAGTTGGAGAACTATACATTAAAGGGAAGCATATGTTCACTCATTATTGGAATAATCCTGAAGAAACAACGAGCGCCTTAAGCGATGGGTGGTTAAAAACGGGTGACCTTGCAAAAATGGATGAACATGGGGATATATACATCGTCGGTCGAAGGAAAGATATGATTATTACAGGCGGAGAGAATGTTTATCCACAAGAAGTGGAGCAATGTCTCATTACACATCCAAAGATAAAGGAAGTAGCCGTTGTTGGGGTGCATGATTCAAAATGGGGGGAAGCGGTTACGGCATTTCTTGTCGCTAGTGAGGTATCCGTTCAATTAAAAGATGAATTAGTCCTCCTATGTCGAGAGCAACTAGCAGGCTATAAAGTGCCGAAAAGCTTTCATTTTGTTAGTGAATTACCGAAAACCCATGTTGGAAAAATTGATAAAAAGCAATTAGTCGAGCGATCTGTTTAGGCAGATCGTTTTGTTTTGATTAGTAAAGTAGAAGCTTCCTGGATCATAGCCACAGTAGGTTCAATAATTGAAATAACAAATCAGTAATTTTAACCGTTCATAATATTGGGCGACCGAAAGTAGTATGTAATAGTGAAAAAAACACACTAAAAATATAGTGTGCTAATTCATTATTTTCAATTGTTTTTTTGTAAAATGTTATTCGTTATCGATTGTAAATAAAATGGTTACCATACCAACATCTGCAATTTCTACAGGTAATCGGAATGCTTTGTCAAAACCAAACATTTTCGTATTTCCTACCATGACAGTTGGAGGCGTAATGTCTACATTCAAGTCTTGTGTCCCTACATGTGTACATAAATTCCCAGCGAACATGTTCCCCAATTCACCAGTAAAGGATTCTAACATTTCCCCTTCTAAAGGCATACCAAACATTTGTGCACCAATTGCACTAAATGTTGATGTTGTACTATCGATGATGACTCTCCCTTTTATATCGCCTAATAGTCCTATTAATACACCCATCTCTTTTTGAATAAAAGGTTCTGATAAAATCGAAGGAGACTGAAAATTTAGTTGCATAGGAAGGATTGTTTTTAATGAGTGGATAGACCCGTTTAATATTGTTTGAATATGTTTCGAATTATTCAATTAAATACACCCTTTTTTCGACTTTTTTTTATCTTACCATTAAATTAACATCCTAGTATATAAAATATTGAAGGGAGTTGACTAATTTTCTAAAATTTTAATATAATTAAGTGAAAATGATTATCAAATAGAAAAGCGAAGAACGCTCGTTCAGCTCTGAAAACAACTGGCCGACAAAAACGCCACATCGTGTAGCATTTTCGGCACTTGTACATCCATGTACGGCGGAGGAAACGACAAGAGGACGCTCTTTGTCCTCACAGGCGTTTTCGAAGTTGTTGAAGAGCTAGCGTTCGTAGCTAGACAAATAGAAAAGAGAAAACAGTTCGTCCAACTCTGTAAAAACTAGCCAAAAGAAATTTATAAAATCAAAATAAAAGGAGACTGAAAATGATGGTGTACATGTTTGTTGGAGCTACGATTTTAATTTATGCGAGTGTTGGTACTTATGTATTAAAAAAGACAACTAAATGATCCAATTCGTCACTATTTTATTAATCTCCGCTCCTCTAAAATCCCCCCCCTGTTTTTTGAATAGTTGGAAAATGGATTTATTTGCCCTTAATTCTTTTTTTTTGCCGATTTTACGAAACAATCATGGTAGTATATAATTGTGACAAAACTGAGGCAAAGGGGCATTAATTTGCATATGAGTTCGTTTGAAGATAAAATACATCAATTGCTAAAGCAATCCGCAATACAATACATAATCTATAAAAATAATGAAGATACAGAACGTATGGAGAAACTTCATTTATTTGCTCGAAAGCTTTTACAAAAAGAATATGTAATCGGTTTCGCTGGTCACTTTTCAGCAGGGAAATCGAGTATGATCAACGCATTATCTGGCGAGGACATTTTAGCAGCAAGTCCAATTCCTACGAGTGCGAACATCGTAAAGGTACATAAATCCGAAGAAGATTTCGCTATTGTTTATATGCATCACGAAAAGCCAGTAAAATTTGAAGCTGGGTATGACTTTAAAACCGTAAAAGAATTAAGTAAAAATGGAGAGCTCGTTTCACAGATTGAAATCGGTCATAGCAATTCATCGCTCCCATTAGGTGTAACGGTAATGGATACGCCAGGAGTCGACTCGACAGATGATGCGCATGCTATGTCGACAGAATCTGCACTTCATATTGCAGATGTCGTTTTTTATACAATGGACTACAACCATGTCCAATCTGAATTGAATTTCCAATTTACAAAACAATTAATGAAATACAATCCAAACGTCTACCTGATTGTAAACCAAATTGATAAACATAAAGAACAAGAATTATCATTCGAGGCGTTTAAACAATCTGTACACCAGTCGTTTGCTGCATGGGGAGTAGAACCAAAAGGGATCTTCTTCACATCACTAAGAGAATTTGACCATCCACACAATGACTTTACGACAGTGAAAAAGATTGTGATGGACTCAATGGATGATTGGCAGGAGCAACTTGTTTTAACGGCAGAGAACACATTGAAAAAGTTACAAAGCGAACATTTAACCTACTTACAAGAAGAGAAGCAAAACCTGTTTGCTGAATACGAAAATGTGTTAAGCGATGATGAGTGGGAAAATAGACAGGATCTTCTTGAACAATATGAAAAGCTAAAATTACAAACAGAAATGTTTTCAATCGAGAATTGGGAAGATTCATTTAAAGAAAAACGGAAAGAACTTCTGAACAATGCGGCCATCATTCCGGCTGATTTCCGAGATAAATTACGTTTGTATTTAGAAAGTAAGCAACCAGGCTTTAAAGTAGGCGGTCTATTCTCGGCTAAAAAGAAAACAGAAGAAGAACGCTCTAAACGCATACAAGATGTTTATGAGCAATTCAAGACCGTTTTACAATCTCAAATCATTGGTCATATGAAAAACTTAATGAAGCAATCTTTACGAGATGTTGGGGCATTAAAAGACGATAATGCTGCTCAAATTGAAGCGATGCAATTTGACGTACCATTTTCATTAATTGAAGACCAAGTAAAAGCGGATGCTCTTGCAACAGGGGATGCCCTACTGAATTTTGCAAATCGAGTTGCTGAGGCGACAAAACGTTACTTTGTGGACGCGACAGATGATTGGAAAGCAAGTCAACGAACAGGATTACAAGATGTCGCGAGCCAGTTATCAGCACCTGTTCTATTAAAACTAAATTCGATGTCGAAAAAGGTCAATGCTATTCGTTCAATTCTTTCATTAGATGATGGGATGCAATTTGCCGAAAAAGAAATTACTTACCCGACTAAAGATGTTCGTTCTGCATCCAAAATACAAGAACAAACATGGGTGAACAATTTTGAGCAGTCGTTAAAAGAAATTCGACCATTTGACCCATCGATGCTAGCGCCAAAAGAAGAAAAAGTAATGGAAGAAGTAGAGTCGATTCAATCTTCTTTAACACTAAATGTTAAAGGTGATGAAGTCGTGCGCGCAGCCATTCAAACGGCTAATTCAGTAAAGAAAGTAGATGGCTTTGAAGAAGTGTCTAACTTCTTAATGAAGAAAGTAGAACGTCTACAGAAAAAAGATTTTACCATTGCTTTATTTGGTGCATTTAGTGCTGGGAAATCTAGTTTTTCTAACGCTTTAATGGGTTCAAAAGTGTTACCTGTTTCACCAAATCCGACAACAGCTGCTATCAATAAAATTAAACCTGTAACAAGTGAACATCCACACGAGACAGCAGATGTTCAACTGAAAACGGCTGAGCAACTTTTAGAAGATATTAAGTATTCTTATGAAGCGATTGGTTTAACGATTCGATCATTAGAGGAAGCATTTAATCGTTCAGAAGAGGGCGTTAAAGTGCAACTGTCTGATGAGCGTTTAAATGTGCATAAATCCTTTATCCGTGCCTTTGCACAAGGCTTTAAAAGCTATGAATCAAAGCTTGGGGAAACAATTCGTGTAAACCGTGAAGAATTCGAGAAGTTTGTTGCCGAAGAAAATCGTTCTTGTTTTGTGGATAATATCGATTTCTATTACGATTGCGAATTAACGAGAATGGGCGTAACACTGGTAGATACGCCAGGAGCTGATTCAATCAATGCACGTCATACTGGCGTAGCATTCGACTATATTCGTAATGCGGATGCCATTTTATTCATTACGTATTACAACCATGCCTTCGCAAAAGCGGACCGTGAGTTTTTAATTCAGTTAGGTCGTGTAAAAGATGCATTTGAACTAGATAAAATGTTCTTCATCGTTAACGCGATTGATTTAGCTTCAACGAAAGAGGAAGAAGAAGAAGTAAAGAGCTATGTTCGAAACGAATTACAACGTTTTGGTATTCGTTTCCCACGACTATATGGTGTTTCAAGCTTAATGGCATTAAAAGAAAAAGTAGAGCAACAACAATTCGCATCAGGCATGGCTGATTTTGAACAGGCATTCCATCATTTCTTAAATGAGGAGCTTGCATCAATTGCCATTCAAGCGTTACACGAGGAAGTTGAAAAGACGCATCATCGTTTCTCGGAGTTAATTCACCAAACAGAAGAGAACTTAAAACGTAAAGATGAACGCTTAGAAGAATTAACGAAGCTCGAACAATATGTTCGTAAAACATATAGTACGACGTCAACAAGCATTCTTCAAAGTGATATGAAGCAAGAACTAGATGAATTGCTGTATTACTTAATGCAACGTGTTTACTATCGTTATCCAGATTTCTTCCGTGAAGCATACAATCCGTCTACTTTCGCTTCCATGCCTGTTCAAACAGCGTTAGAAACAGCATTAAAGGATACGTTAAGTGCATTGAAGTTTGATTTTGCCCAAGAATTACGCGTAACGAATTTCCGTCTCGTTCAATTTATTCAAAAGAAAATTAATGAACAATTTAAAGAGGAAGTACGTTCATTAAAAGAATTGAATAATAGCTTTTCATTTATTCCATATGAACCAAACGAATCTGATTTACTAGATTTTGACGGTCCATTTGCTGATTTTAATAAATACGCTCATGTGAAATCTTACTTTAAAAATGCAAAAGCGTTTTTCGAAAAGAATGAACGAGAGCAGTTAAAGGTTGCTTTAGAAGAAATAACGAAACCGGATGCTCAAAGCTATATGGATTTAGAAAAAGAGGAATTGTTAAAGTGGGCAACGAACTTTATAGAAAATGAAGCAAATCATTTAAATGAATATTTATATAATCAAGCCATGAGTCAAATTGAAACAGAACGTTTATTACTCCAAGAAGAAAGTCGTTTGGCAACGTGGAAATCAATTTATGCTGACCTATTAGAAAATGTGGGTGACCTGAAAGCACTTAAATAATCATTTAGGTTTGCACGAATGCAAAACGGGGGGATCAACATTGGGGAAAGTATTTATAGAAGCAACGGAAGTGAAAGAAGGACGCTTTATCGATGCCCGCTTTCATTTACAAGAAAAAGAGTGGGGAAAAAGTGAGTTTTCGAAGGAACATATCGAAGGGGCTATTTATTGGGATATGGAACAAGATTTATCGGATCTTGCTAAACCCGATGGACGACATCCAATGCCTTCAAAAGAACAATTACAGCAGTTGTTTGAACAATCGGGATTGACGCAGGAAGATCATATCTATATTTATGACCAAGGAGGTGCGCCTTTTGCTGCCCGCGCTTGGTGGATGTTGCAGTTTGCAAATTTTTCTAATGTATTTATTGTCAATGGAGGCTTTGAAGCATTAACTCAAGCTGGCTTTAACCGTACAAATGAAGTAACCAACTACCCAACAACAAGCTTAACAATTGATTGGCGCGATGATATTTATGCAAATCGTGAAGATGTAAAACAAATTGTAGATGGTATTGAAAAAGCGGTTCTTTTAGATGCACGTTCAGCCGTTCGATATCGTGGGGAGCAAGAGCCGATTGATAAAGTGGCGGGTCATATTCCGACTGCCATTAACTTTGATTGGGAACAATTAAAGGAAGGGAACACTTTACGTGCAAATGCCGAATTGCTCCAAAAAGTGCAAAAAAACGAGAATGTTGTCGTTTATTGTGGTTCCGGTGTGACAGCATCCCCATTGTATGCCATATTAGCGGATGCAAATTACGAAAACTTACGCTTATATGTAGGGAGTTTTAGTGATTGGATTACGCAATATGATGTTGAAGTAGGGGGAAATAAATAGTTTGAAGGTGAAGCGTATAATGATGAGTTATACGCTTTACTTTTATTCGCTAAAAATGAATGGCTATTCATTCAATTTTGAGGAGCTGAGATCAATATGCTAAAAAAATCCGTTGAGTATGGAGAAATAAACGGCGTATCATTTGCAAACGGTACGGTATCCTTCAATGCGATTACACTAAATGTCTATAGCTATATGGTGGATGGTGTACTCATCGATACGGGAGCAAAATCTTTAAAAAAGCAATTTGCACCGTTTTTATTATCGAAGAATTATGATCAAGTTGTCATAACCCATCACCATGAAGACCATACAGGATGTGCCGCGTTAATTGAGAAAGATCGAAATATTCCTATTTATATTCATGAAATGTCCGTAAATGATTGTCGAAAACCTTCTGATTATCCGCTTTATCGGAAGCTTTTCTGGGGGAAACGTGACCCGTTTAAAGCGAAACCATTGTCCACATCATTTTCTTCACGTACTGCAAAATGGGATGTTATTGAAACACCTGGACATGCAAAAGACCATGTTGCATTTTTAAATCGAAATACGGGTCAATTATTTTCGGGAGACTTATTTGTCCAACCTAGAACAAAAGTCATTTTAAGGAATGAGAGCATACCACAAATTATTGCTTCTATTGAGCATGTATTGACCTTAGATTTTGGGGAAATGTATTGTTGTCATGCGGGATTTGTCAAAAACGGAAAAAAAGCGCTCGAGCAAAAGAGGGAGTATCTATTAGAGCTTAAACAAAAGGTACTAGACTTATATCAGAATGGAATGAACCCGAGTCAAATCCATCAAATAGTAATGAAACGGAAATATCCTATAACGAAATTATCTTTTGGCGAATGGGATTCGATGCATATCATTACGTCTATTCTCAATGAATCAAAACAGATGATCAGTAATTAAAAAATATCAATTAATGTTGTAACCTTTCCCAAAACTTTACGACTAATTTTACGTAAAGCTTTGAAAGGAGAGAAAGTCATGAAAAAAACAACAGCTTTATTACTTGCGACAACAATGGTTGGAAGTATAATGCTTACACCGGTTGCGAAAGCAGAAAATGTAGAGGTAATTAGTGTAGAAGAGAGTGAGAAAGAAGTCGGAAACGTAAACTTTATTTCTGTTACGGGAACGATTACAAAAATCACAGAAGAAAGCACTGGGAACTTCTTTGCAACGATCAAAAATGAAGATGAGGAATTTGGTTTTTACTTTAATGACGAAACGAGAATTTTTGATAATACAGGTAAAGTGACAGAGCTAAAAGAAGGGTTGAAATTTACGGCCTTTGTAGATGCGAGAAAACCAATGATTCTAATTTATCCACCGCGCTATTCACCTGAAGTGATCATTGTTCAGACAGAAGAAGCGGGAACAGTTGCTTTGGAGCAATTTGATGAAAAGTTTTTAAACAAGAAAAAAGATACGGTTATTAACATTTCAGATGATACGGTCATTGAAGATTTATCTGGTAAATCCCTTAAAAAAGAAGCGATCGTGGATAAAGATGTACTTATTTTCTATGAAGTAGTGTTAGAGAGTTATCCAATGCAAATTGGGCCATCGAAAATCATCGTGCTTGAAAAAGAGCCAACAGCGATTGAAAAAGCCTATGCCATTGTAGAAAAAGATTTCTATGAAGTAAATGGGGAAATGATGATCCCACTTCGATTAGTCGCAGAAACGTTAGGCTACAAAGTGGATTCTACTGGGACAGGTGCCATTGTATCAAAAGGAAATGTTAGCTTTACCATTACACGTGGAACAACTATCTATGGATACAATAAAGCATTAAGACAATTTAAAGAGACACCAGAACTACTTGAGCAATATAAAACGTATGTTCCATATGAATTTTTACAACTACTTGTAGAGCATGTGAATTAATTTAAGCTCATAACTTTCATAAAATGTTGAAGACTAACCTTAAGAAAAAAAGGGTTAGTCTTTTTTGTGTTCAAAAAGTGAATTTTTTGAAAACTTTTTCTCTAGTGAGGACAAGAAGTTTGTGAAAAGATTCATATTTTGTCTGATAAAGCAAAACGTGTAGTTTTTCACACAATTACAAGCTATATAGAAGGGATTGGAAAATGTAAGCGCTACCCATAATTATACTAATATAATTAAATTGGGGAGAAAAAAGAATTGTGAAAAGTTGCACAATTAATAAAAATGTTGCGCAAAGCAGTAAAATCAAGATTCTTGATGCAAATTTTCAATATTTTCTGTTGACTTTAATATAATAAAGCACTATGATACAAAAATATAAGTTATTGGTTGGATAAAGAAAGGGTGGTAGAAAATGGATATTATGAAAAAGGCAATTGAGATGCACGGAGAATTTAAGGGGAAATTAGAAGTTAGGTCAAAAATTCCATTAGAAGATTCCTATGATTTAAGTTTAGCTTATTCACCTGGAGTTGCGGCTCCTTGTATTGAAATAGAGAATAATCGTTCGAAAGTGTTCGAATATACAATGAAGGGCAATCTTGTTGCAGTAGTGACAGATGGTACGGCTGTATTAGGGTTAGGTGATATTGGTCCAGAAGCGGCATTACCAGTAATGGAAGGGAAAGCATTACTTCTGAAAAGATTTAGTAATGTAGATGCGGTTCCGATTTGTTTAGATACAAAAGATGTGGATGAAATTGTGCGTACAGTAAAGGCAATTGCACCTACTTTTGGGGCAATTAACTTAGAAGATATTTCTGCACCGCGTTGTTTTGAAATTGAAGATCGTTTAAGAAGAGAATGTAACATTCCAATCTTCCATGATGACCAACATGGTACAGCGATTGTTGTTGCAGCAGGTCTAAAAAATGCCTTAAAAATTGTAGGCAAACAAAAAGAAGCTGTGAAAATCGTTATTAATGGTGCAGGGGCAGCAGGTATTGCGATATTGCGTATTTTACTACAAATTGGATTTAACAATATTGTAATGTGTGACTCGACGGGTGTTATTTATAGTGGTCGTGAAAAAGGGATGAATCCAATTAAAGACAATATTGCACATTTAACAAATCCTGAAAACTTAAAAGGTGATTTATCAGAGGCACTTGTTGGCGCGGATATTTTCATCGGAGTATCAGTTGCAAACCTACTGACTGAAGAACATATTAAATCAATGAATACTGATCCGATCGTATTTGCATTAGCGAATCCAAACCCAGAAATTACGTATGATAATGCAAAAGCGTGGGGCGTTCGAGTGATTGGGACAGGCCGTTCAGATTATCCAAATCAAGTAAATAACCTTTTAGCATTCCCGGGTATTTTTAGAGGGGCGTTAGATGTTCGCGCAACGGATATTAATGAATCAATGAAGCTAGCCGCTGTAGAAGCAATTGCATCCTTAATTACAGAGGATAAGCTACATGAAGATTATATTATTCCAAAATCTTTAGATGAGCGTGTAGCACCAGCAGTAGCAAAAGCAGTTGGTAGTGCAGCAATTGATACAGGCGTTTCAGATCTCTTTCAACAACCGTTAAGCGTAGTGAAGTAATTCTATACAAAGAAGAAGCTATCCAATAAGTGAACTGCTCACGATTAGGTAGACAGATAAGATAATAAAATTCTGCTTTTATTCTTAAAAGTATTGTTTAGTGAGCGGACTTGAGCACACAAGCCGCAAAGCCACGTGTCTTTACGACTTGTCTTAGTGCTTTGTGTAAGGTACGCTCACATAGAATAACTGTTACTCATCTTTCATAATTTAGTACGCGGCTTACAGTGGTAGGCCGCGGCTTCTAACTTAAGTTGACTTCCTAAGCGTTACGTAATCACTAATTGTCTGTTTCTCTTATTTTCCCGCTTCAAGTTCCTTTGTTAAATCTTCTAATTCAGAAATTAACGAACCAATATAGTCGATTGTGTCACGGAGAGGTTGATCGGTTGTAATATCAACGCCGGCCATTTTAGCTAGTTCTACAGGTGATTTTGTACCACCAGCTTTTAATACAGTTAACCATTGCTGTACAGCCACATCGCCTTCATGAAGAATACGCTGTGAAACCTGTGTAGCGATTGTAAGTCCTGCTGAGTAGGTATAAGGATATAATCCCATATAATAGTGAGGCTGACGCATCCAAGTTAATTCTGCGCCCTCAGTTATTTCTACTGTATCGCCCCAAAACTCTTCAAGTACTGTTCGTTTTAAACTGTTTAAGATGGAGGCATTTACGCTACCGCCTTGATCAATCCGTTCATAAACCTTGCGCTGATAGGCAGCTTCTAGTAAATGTGTTACAAAGTTATGGTAGTAAGTGCGCGCTACTATAGTAGAAATAACCCAACGTTTAAATCGAGCGTCATTGGAATTGGCGAGTAAATAATTTGCCATCAACATTTCATTCATAGTAGAAGGTGCTTCGATAAAGTATAACGAAGGTCGAGCATTAAAAAGATTTTGCTTGGCATTTGCTAAGTAGAAATGTCCAGCATGACCTAGTTCATGGGCAAGTACGAATACTTCATTCATTCGAGATGTCCACGATATTAATACATAAGGATGATAGCCGTATGGACTTGAACAAAAGGCGCCAGTAGATTTTCCATCGTTTTGTGCAAAATCTATCCAACGTTCATCGAAAGCGCGGTCGAGCATTTTTTGATAATCCTCACCCATAATGGAGAGCCCATCTTTCATATAATTTCTAGACTCTTCAATTGAAATCTTTGGTTCATACGTTGGATCTAACGAAATTTTTAAATCAGCAAAGGTCATCTTTTCTAGCCCGTGTACTTGTTGCAATAGCTTTGCATAGCGTCGCATATGTGGTGCTAGTTCTTTTGTTATTAAATCGATTTGGCGATTGTAAAGCGTTCTGTCCACATCTTGGTCAAAAAGTAAGGCATCAAATACAGAATCAAATCCACGTAGATCTGCATTTGTTTTTTCTATTTTTAGATGCGTGTCATACGTTTTGGCCGTCGTATGTTGATATTGATGTAATTTAGTTGAAAATGCGTCAAATGCTGCTCGGCGAATAGCTGTATCGCTTTCAAGCTCCCAATCTCCCTCGAAAGAATTATAGCTTAATGGATAGCTTTTTCCATTTACTTCAAAGTTGTTAAATTGTATATCGACTAATTTTGTTGTGTTATACAGTTCATACGGTGCTTTAAACGTTGTGCCATATGCAGCCAATGCTTTTTCTGCTTCTGGATGAAGTTGATAAGGCTTTTTTTGAATTAATTTATCAATGTAAAGGGAGAATTGTGGTGCTTTGTTTTTAGTTTCTAGGAGTATGGATTCTTCTAATTGTAATAATTCGGATGTGATAAATGACAATTGTGCACTGATTTTTGCAAACGTTTGCCCAACCTTGGACGATCGCATTTGTGCATCATCATTTGTTTGGTCCACACTTATTGAAAGTTGTGCAAAACTACCAATGGGAATTAGTTTTGCATTTAAATTTTTATACGCTTCAATCACTTGTGCAGCAACAGTTGAATTGCGAATGTTTCCTTTAAATGTTTCTTCTATTATGGTTGCTTCATTGATCGCTTTACTAATGGCATCCTCGAATTGATCTTCGTTTTGAAATAGGGCAGACAAATCCCACGTCTCTTCAATAGGCACTTCATTTCTTTTCAATCTAATATCCTCCTTTTACAGGGGGGTGTTTCATTAAGTGGCCCTGTATTTTTTTATTACGAGTTTCGAAATAAATTGTATCATACAATCAAGAAATAGAAAATTCAAAAATTTAAATTAATAAAAAAGAAAACCGAATTCTAAAAGAAGAATCCGGTTTAAAATGAAGAATTTATTTATTGATTAATATACGCCTTCACTAATCATTCCATTTGCAACTTTTACGAAACCTGCAATGTTTGAACCAACAACTAGATTTCCTGGTTGTCCGTATTTCTCTGCAGCTTCTTTGCTCTCAGCGAAGATTGATCGCATAATGTTATGAAGTTTTTCATCCACTTCATTGAATGACCAGTAGTTACGGCCAGAGTTTTGCGCCATTTCTAAAGCAGATACAGCTACACCACCTGCATTTGCAGCTTTAGCTGGTCCGAATAATACTTTATTATCTAAGAAGACATTGATTGCTTCAAGGTTTGATGGCATGTTTGCACCTTCAGCCACAACTTTTACACCGTTTTCTACTAATGTACGAGCAGAATCGCCGTCAATCTCATTTTGAGTTGCACATGGTAACGCGATATCGCAAGGAATTGACCAAATACCGTTACAACCTTCTGTATAAGTTGCATTTGGACGGTAATCCACATAAGTTTTAATACGGTCACCTTTAACTTCTTTAATTTCTTTTACAACTTTTAAATCGATACCTTCTGGATCGTAAATGTAACCATTTGAATCTGAGCAAGAAACAACTTTTGCTCCTAAGTGTTGTAATTTTTCGATTGCATAAATTGCTACGTTTCCTGAACCAGAAACGACAACTGTTTTATTTAAGAATGATTCACCTGCATCACGTAACATTTCGCCAACGAAATATACTAAACCATAACCAGTTGCTTCTTTACGAGCAAGTGAACCACCGAAACCAGGAGTTTTACCAGTTAAAACACCCGCTTCGTGCGCACCGCGAATACGTTTGTATTGTCCATAAAGATAGCCGATTTCTCTTCCACCAACACCGATATCACCTGCAGGAACATCGACATCTGGACCGATGTGACGGTATAATTCTGTCATGAATGCTTGGCAGAAACGCATAATTTCTGAATTTGATTTACCTTTAGGGTTAAAATCAGAACCGCCTTTACCACCGCCGATTGGTTGACCAGTTAATGAGTTTTTGAAAATTTGTTCAAATGCTAAAAATTTCATAATTGACTCATTTACTGTTGGGTGGAAACGTAACCCACCTTTGTAAGGACCTACTACGTTGCTAAATTGTACACGGTAACCACGGTTTACTTGAACTTGGTTTTGGTCATCTTGCCAAGCTACTCGGAAAGATACGATGCGATCTGGTTCAACGATACGTGATAAAATGTTGTGTTCAATATATTCTGGATGTTGTTCAAACACTGGTACTAATGAAAGGAAAATTTCTTCCACAGCTTGTAAGAATTCTGATTGGTGTCCGTTCTTTTGTTTTAATTGTTCGAATACTGAATCAATGTAGTTTTGTGCAGCTGATTTTTGGTTAATTACTTGTGTCGTCATTTTGTTACCTCCAAATTGTTTTGTTGAATGTATCGTATTATGATTTTTCTAACAATTCAATAAAGATTTTTGGTCACATTTTGGTGTAAACTAAAAAATGGTTATATTTGTTAGAAAATATATTTTTCTAATATAATAATTTTAAGCGATTTTCGATAGGAGGAGAAGAGCTATTTTACAACTTTTAATCGATGCAGATGCATGTCCAGTTATTGATTTGGCGCTATTTGTATCATCTCAATATGAGATTAAACCCATCTTGTTTTGCGATACTTCACATAATATTGAAAGACCGAATGCAATAACAATTGTTGTCCCAAAAGGTCCGGATTCTGTTGATTTCAAGCTTGTGAATACGGTTACAAAGCATGATATTGTCATTACACAAGATTATGGGTTAGCAGCCATGTGTTTAGCAAAAGGGGCCAATGTCATTGATCAAAATGGAAGGGAAATGACAGCAGACAATATTGATCAATTGCTCACTTTTCGATTTGAAAATGCTAAATTTAGGAAGGCGGGAGGTCGTACGAAAGGACCAAAAAAACGTACAGAAAAAAATGATTTTTTGTTTGAAAGGAATTTTCGACAAATTTGTGAACGAGCAATTTTAGCTAAGAAACAGGGTGAAAATAAATGATAGATGAAGAAAAAATTAGTCAAATCACAATAAAATTTCCTTTAATACATGAGATGACAAGGTGTCATTCGGTGTTATGGATCAATTCAGAACGAAAACAACACCTTCAATCGGATTTTCCTTTTTCATTTACGGAAGTAGAGGAAGCAAAAGCTCGCTTGGATCGATTTTCATCCTATATAAAAGTAGCTTTTCCTGAAACGCAAACATCACAAGGTATCATTGAGTCGGACATAAAAGAGATTCCTGCCATGAAAAAACTGATTGAAGGTCGTCGTGGATTTAAAATTCCAGGAAAATTGATCTTAAAATGCGATCATTCTTTGCCAATCTCAGGTTCAATTAAAGCGCGCGGAGGTATATATGAAGTTTTGAAGTTAGCTGAAACCCTTGCCATTCGGGAAGGTTTACTTTCACTTCATGATGATTATTCAAAATTAGCGGAGGATTCCTTCAAACAATTTTTTAGTCAATATAAAATTGCAGTTGGCTCTACGGGAAATTTAGGGTTGAGTATTGGGATTATGGGTGCAAAATTAGGATTTCAAGTAATCGTCCATATGTCGAGTGAAGCAAAGGAATGGAAAAAACAATTGCTTCGGAAAAATGGTGTTACGGTAATTGAGTATACATCGGACTATTCGAAAGCGGTGTTAGAAGGAAGAAACCAAGCAAAAGAAGATGAGCGGTGTTATTTTGTCGATGATGAAAACTCGAGTGACTTATTTGCAGGCTATGCAGTAGCAGCATTAAGACTGCAAGAGCAACTACAACGAGCAAAAGTAAAGGTCGATGAAGATCACCCATTATTTGTGTATTTACCGTGTGGCGTAGGCGGTGCACCTGGTGGGGTAGCGTATGGACTAAAATCCATTTATGGAAATGATGTTCATATATTCTTTGGTGAACCTATTCAGTCACCATGTATGACGTTAGGGATGATGACCGGTTTACATGATGAAGTTTCTGTACAAGATTTTGGCTTTACGAATAGTACGGAAGCAGATGGCCTTGCAGTAGGAAGAGCCTCTAAATTTGTTGGCAAATTAATGGAGCCAATAATTAGTGGATGTTATACAGTCGATGATAGTTTTCTATTTCGAAGTTTAAAAGCAATGTATGAGCAGGAAAATATTTTCATGGAACCTTCTGCGCATGCAGGAGTATTTGGACCAATTCAATTAATTAGTCAGGGGAAACAGTACTTGGAGGAAAAAGGGTTAGCGTCAAAAATGAATCATGCTACACATCTCGTATGGTCAACGGGTGGCCAAATGGTGCCTTTTGAAGAACGGCAAATGTATTTGCAAAAGGATGTATAAAGAACAATGGAGTATATCAAAATTTGAATTGTACATTTTGCTTTTGGAGTCTATTGAAACAACCCACCGGTAGTATGAATAAATTAAGAAAGCGCGGCCTACCACTGTAAGCCGCCAATAACTCTAGAAAGTTTAGTTGGGATTATTTTATGTGAGAGGACCTTTCACCAAGCACAAAGACAAGTCGTAGAGACAGCTTCAAGTTGGCTCTGCGGCTTGTGTGCTAAGTCCTCTCACTATACAAACTTTTTTCGAAATTCTGTTAGTATATTTACAGAGTGTATTTTAACATTCTAAGCCATTATTTTTATTAAAAAGGACTTTATTAGATCTAGATCCCCTCAGCCCCATTTTAATCCATCTGCACTTCTTCTACAGTTTGTTCCACTTCTTCACGCGTCATTTTTTCTTTACCTTCTTTTAAAGCTTTTAATGTTTTGTGCGCTAATGCGAGTGGTAAGCGACAAAATAGTAAAATTGATCGCTTATGAATATCTTCTATATAAAGATCAGCTTTTTCAAGATTTTCTTCCGCATACGCAAATAAATCAGATCGTGTCCAACCATCTGGTACAAAGCTTACACCACGTTCGAGCATATCTTCTTCCTGATTACGAAGAATATTAACTAATTGTAAACCGCGACCGTAACCAATTGCTAACTCACGATCCGTCTTTACTCCCGCGTTCCATTCCCAAAGCTCTGATAACATGACCCCTACAAGACCGGCAACATAATATGTATATTCGTCTAAGTCTTCCTTCGTATGAACCTGGAAATCTGCTTTTGCCCATTTCCCCATACCTTCAGCCATTTCACTTGCCGCATCATGGACGATTTTTTCGGCTCCTTTTGGTATAAGAGAAATCCAATCACCTAAGCGCAACGTGACTTCTGGCATATACTCTTTTACTGGGGCAACTAATTGTAAATATTTTTCTTCATTAAAGGCATCTTCCTTTAATAAAGTGCTTACTCCTGAAAGAATAGAATGCTTTATTTCCTTTGTTACAAGAGGATTTTCATTGTCTTCTATTTCATCAATTGCCCGCATAATTAAATAGGCAGTAGCAACCGCAGTTTTTAATTCTTTTTGTAGGAAGGTAATCGGTATATAAAACGTACGGCTCGTCGCTTTTAATACACGCATCGCATCTTTTAGGAGTGCTTTTTCGTTCATTGTTGTTGTTCCTCCGTTCATTACATACATCTATACTATCGTACCTCAAATGATGTGAAATTAAAATTAGAAACTATACGAAATGTGATAAAATAATCTCCATCTACACTATGAATGTATGAAACTGATAATAAAATTACATTGGAGAGAACTCTTACTCATAACATATTCGTGTTATTTTGGCTAAGATTCGATACAATAGATTAGAAGTTTGTAAACCTTGTAAGAAAGTTAAGGTGAAATGATGGTTCAAAAATATACTTACATATTCATTGATGTTGAAGCGACATTGATTCGTGGAAAACAATATATAATTGAGATTGGTGCTATTAAATGGCTACCGGATGGAAAAGTGGAAAAGTTTTCAGAACTGATCCGACCGTATCGATTTACGAAATTAAATGCTCATATTCAAAAGCTAACAGGCATCACAACCGAACAGTTATTAGGTGCAAAGTCCTTTAGGGAAGTTATGATGAGCTTTAAAAAATGGTGTAGTAAAGATACGATATTTATAACTTTTGGAGAGTTCGATCGAAAAGTATTAGAGGAAGAATTTGCCCGTAACTATTTTGATGTTGAGTTTTTATATCCGATTATTGATTTTCAACAAAAATATATGATTGAGCATCAAATAAAAGAGCAACCAAGTTTAGGTGGGCTGTTAGATAAGTACAATATCGCAGTGGATACGCAGCACAGAGCATTAGCAGATGCAGTTAGTTTGTTTCATATTTTTCAAGCAACAAAAGGGGAAACATTAATTGAAAAGCAACAAACAAGTCAATTTGGAATGGTCTTTAGTGAACTGCGACAATTAGAGGATACGTATGATTTAAGTATTTCTTATATTGCGGGGAATGTTTCATCGTCTAATATCGAAATTGATAAAATGAAAATAATAAAAAAACAGTTGAACTTTGACATACACGAAGAGGAAAAGAAATTAGAGAATGGTGAAAAAGAAATTGTTCAGCGGACGATTATTTATCCAAATGATGAAGTAAAACAATTTTTAACTAAAATTATTCAGGACGTGAATAGTAAAGTATTAATTACGCGTTCAGGCTTGAAGAAATTTTCGCGTATTAATCGACTACATAATTGTTCGTTTCCAAAAACTGAAGTAATGACACTGCAACATTTATTAAAAACTGAAGAGAATCTAGCTGAATTTTCTTTTAAAGACCTACCGATCCAATCGTATGAACAGGAATTACATCGATTAATAAAAAAATATCAAAATAATATCATACAAGAATATAAAAGGCGAAATCTATTTAGTAAAGAAGAGGTTAAAATTTCATAACGATT
This sequence comes from Lysinibacillus antri, assembly GCF_003977595.1. Taxonomy (GTDB): domain Bacteria; phylum Bacillota; class Bacilli; order Bacillales_A; family Planococcaceae; genus Ureibacillus; species Ureibacillus antri. Next base: position 93,770 of record NZ_RYYR01000004.1, read on the forward strand.
GAACGAAAAGAAGGGCTCCTTTTTTAGCAAAATAAATAATAATAATTGCACTATTATACTAAGAAAGTTAAAGTTTAGAAAGGGAGAAAAAAAGGAGAAAGTTTATGCAAAATGTAATTGGAATTGACGCTGGGGGAACTTTAACAAAAGTTGCGTATATAAATGATCAAAATGAGATGGCATTTAAAATTTTTCCATCTAATGACTTTGCGCAAGTAAAACATTGGATTGAACAACATGCGCATATACAAGAAATTGGTTTAACGGGTGGACGTACAAAACAATTATTAGAAGTGTTAAATACGATGAAATCCATTCAATATTTAGTTGAATTTGAAGCGACGATTAAAGGTGTTCGTTATTTATTAAAAAAAGAGGGCCATCAACTAAAAAGAGGGATCATTACCAATATAGGTACAGGGACATCTATTCATTATATGGAGGATACAGAACATTTTCGTGTTGGTGGTACCGGTATAGGTGGTGGTACGTTGACTGGTCTTTCGACAATTATGACAGGTATTTCAGATTTTAATGAAATCACAAAAAAGGCCCATGACGGTAGTAGAGAATCCATTGATTTATTTGTAAAAGATATTTTTCAAGGGATGGAGCCGCCCATTTCGGGTCATTTAACGGCAAGTAATTTTGGGAATGTATCGATTTTAAAAGATAAAAAACATAAAGATCAAGATTTACTCGCAACGATCCAAGGACTGGTTGGCGAAGTAATCTCAACGCTTAGTATTCAATTTGCAGAAGAGCGAAAATCTGAGTCGATCATCTATATTGGCTCAACTTTAATGAATAACGAACATCTGAAAAAAGTGATTGGTAATTATACAATCTTAAAAAAGCATCATCCAATATTTTTAACAAATAGCGGTTTTGCTGGTGCGATTGGCGCTTTATTATTTAAAGTGGAACAATCCAAGCAAACATCATAAAAAAATTCTCTCATTAAGAGTTCTATTAAATAGAGTTTCTGATGAGGGAATTTTTTTTCTGTTTTCAACATGTATTCCATTATAAGTGCACAAGCCGATCCGGATTTACTTACTTTTTCCTTTTTGTATGGCTTCTCTTGCAAGGGCGTCTGCTGCTTTATTTTCTTTTTCTGGAACCCATTTGATAAAAAATAAATCGAATTGTTCAGATAATGTTATGGCTTTTTCTAAGTATGGTTTGAATTCCTCGTTTTTTACGTATTGTTTTTCGATTGACGAAACGACGATTTTTGAATCAGATCGAACTGATACGAGCGTTGAACCAAGTTTTTTTGCTTCTTCTAATGCTCTTAAAAGCGCTGTAAATTCAGCAATATGATTATTCGTTTCACCTATGTATTCGCTAAATTTTAGTAAATGCCCCTCACCTTTAATAAAGATCCCAATGCCACTTGGTCCTGGATTTCCGGCACTGGCACCATCAATATAAATTTCTAACATAAAAATCCCTCACTTTTGAAATATTTGAATGAAATTAAACCATATTATATCTTACTGTAATAAAATATATAAGAAGAACTAAATGGGTAAACCATTTTGACAAATGAAAAACGGAAATAGTAAAATAGAGAAACGTTGTGAAGAGGGGGAGTTATGTGAACAAAAGTACTGTTATTAAAGATATCGACGAACTAACGGACACTTATTGTAATGACTGTCCTGTAAAAACAGAATTACGAAAAGATCGTGGTAAATCCGGTGCACACCGTTTTTGCATCGAGCAATGTTCCGTTGGTGAACAACTACAATTTCTTGGGCAAGAATTAATGAAAATTTACGAAAGATAATGGATACTTATTTTTTATTTATTTCATAGATTAGTTGGCGAAGTGAAAAAATAAAGTGAGATGGTTTAAAGCATAAGTTAGTCACTTGAATTGTAGAATGTACAAATAACATATAAACATGCATGGACTGGTAAATTTCGCATAATGCCAGTCCGTTTTTTTTATTTTTAAAGAAATAATAAATTTTAGATAGATGGATAACGCATTGGAAGTTACTGATAAATATTTTGTTAAGAGTTGCTTTGTGAGCGGACTTAGCACACAAGTCGCAGAGCCAACTTGTAGTCGTCTCTACGACTTGTCTTTGTGCTTGTGAAAGGTCCGCTCACATTAGTGAATATCATCAAAAGTTTCTAGATATAGTACGCGGCTTACAGTGGTAGGCCGCGCCAACTAAAGTTGGATTATACCACTCTATCTTTAAGAAAACTTCTAATATTTAGTAGGGTCCTGATTGAGAGATATTTGGGATTTAAATGAAAATAATCAAACTGTAAGCACATGGAACGGAATGGCGACTCCCGCGCAAAACGTCTACCTGAAGTAGAATGTGCTGTTAAGTATAGATTTTGATATGGAGTCCTTAATAGATGTGTTCGCTTTTTGTTCTTTATAGCGAGATGCGGAAATTTAATATAATGAACGAATTTTTTACGAGCTTCCGTTTAGCATTACTACGTATATTTAATGATGTAAATTTCTACTTTTTGTGTAATAATTGTTTTGTAGACATATAATTTACAATTTATACGTAGTGAAAGTGGGGATCATCATGGCAACAGGAACACATACAGTAGAAATTCCAGTAGATGTACAAGTAGTTTGGGATTATGTCAGTGATCTTGAAAAATGGGCAACGGCGGTACCAGCCTATAAAGAACATAAAATTATTAATGACAAGCAATCGATTTGGACATTTGAAGGTAATGTAAAAGGGATTAAAAAAACAGTACAAGCACAGGTAGATATTATTGAATGGAATGAACCTTCCAATATTAAGTTCGAATTAAAAGGTTTATCCGATAATTTTACAGGAAGTGGCCAATTTACTGCGGAAGAAGTTAACGGTAAAACAACGATGACTTGTACGGTAGAAGTGAATGCAGGCGGATTATCGGGTGCGATGTTAACACCGATTATTAAATGGGCTGTTCCAAAGGTAGCATCTCGTTTAACAGAATCAATCGCCCGTAAGATTGTGGTATTCTCATAGTTTTCAAAAATTGAAACAGCTCCAAAAAAAGACATCCATTTTCGCTTTTTAAAAGCGAGAAATGGATGTCTTTTTGAATTTCACAAATTTAAACTAGCACAGCATCGAATTGCAATAATTCCTGATAGTATTTATTTAATGAAGATGCTGAAACATTAAAGCTTTCCGCTATTTCTTTTACTGTTAAAGTAATGCCTTCGAACAGTTCGCGCTCTTGTGCATATCGAATTGCACCAGCAGCAATGGCGGATGCTTTTCGAGCTTTCGGTTTTTTCTCTACTAAATAATCTTCTAAAATTTCAATGATACGCGTCGATTGAATTCCTCGTTCGTTTAAAAATTGCTTCGTTAGATCTACTACTTCAATTTCAAATGGCGTATATTCTTCGCCACTGTAACCAAAGTCGACCAAATTTTTCCAGAAGTTCAAATGGTTTTCCTTGAAAAATTCTCTTGGAGTCTGTTTTGTTCCATCAAATTGTTTTGCAAAGGATTGGAATGCTTGTTGGTACGTATCAGGGAAGAAGATAAATGTCGATACCGCTAAATAATGATTTTCTTCCCCAGAGCCATCTGGCAGTATAAAGGCAAATGCTTGCATGCCAGATGGGATTGGTCGATTTGATTCTCTTCGAATGTATATTTTTTTCTTCGTTAATGTACAAGTGGCATGTAAGTATTGATTTTCAATAGCTTCTACTTGTCCGATAAATGCTCGAGGTTCTGCCCATTGATCTAATAATTCAATGCTAGCTGGTCGAATCATTTTTTTCTTTGTTCGTTTTAAATAGTTTGTCCAAATATCCATTCTTTGGTGGAAGAAAAAGTCATCTAATGCGATGGCTTCGATTAAATCCCTTTGTAAATGATTTTTTAACGTCGGTCCCCACGTTTGAACTAATTGGAAATATTCTTTAACATCCGCATTGGACGGATAACTATTATAGAAGTTTTGTAGAACTTGCTCAATTTCTTCTAAAAACACCTTTTGCACTACGTCTTGCTGGTTGTTTTCGCAGCATTTTTTATATTTTTTTCCGCTTCCACATGGGCATGGTTCATTACGTCCTACCATGTACACACACTTCCTTTCACGTATTCTAGTACGATTAGTAGTTAAACTTAGCACTGTTAATGATAATGAGTTTGTCTTCAATTGAAAAGTGATAGTTTATTTAAAACTATTAGAAATATCAGACATATTATTATTTATATGTTTGATCATTCAAAAATAGACTAAAAAAAACAGTTTAGTAGAAAAAATTACTAAACTGTTTTTGCGCTTGCTTTTTTAACAATTCGTATGTGTTGGAAATGTTCAAGTTGGGCAATGATATTCCCGCCAAAAATGAAGAGTCCACCGATTAGTAATTTAATTGTTACGATTTCTCCTAAAAAGATGACCGCAAAAATCGCTGCAAATATCGGTTCAAGTGAAAAAATGAGACTTGTAGCTGTCGCAGAAGTATGTTGTTGAGCTACGGTTTGCCCAATAAAGCCAAATGCACTACAAAGAATACCCAGTCCTAACACTGCAATCCAAGCTGATGAAGTAGTTGGTATTTGAGGTGACTCAAACAATAAACAAAATACCCCACCAATTATAGCAGCGAATCCCATTTGATAGATTCCAAATGAGATTGAATCAACTGATTTAGTAATTTTCCCGTTAATAATAATATAAATCGAATAAGCAAAAGCTGTTAATAGACAATAAATATCGCCTAATTGAAATGTTAACGTACTATTGATTGTTAATACGGAAATGCCGATCATTGTGCAAATAATCGCGATGCTTACAGTTTTAGACGGTAGCTGTTTATCAATTATACTAGCTAAGATTGGAACTAACACAACCGTTAAACTTACTAAAAAACCAGCGTTTGATGCAGAGGTAGTACTTAATCCAAACATTGGTAAGCCAACTGTAAATACGAGTAAAAACCCTTGTATCATAGCAAAATAAATCGTTTTTTTATTAATTTTGAAAAGTTTTTTATAAAAAATCAATGCGGCAATAACAAAGGCAATGAAACTTCGAAGCGCAACCGTATTAAATACGTCTAACGTTTCTAAGCCAATGACCATAAATGTGTAAGATAAACCCCAAAACATTGTGACAATAACCATTAAAATATTTGCTTTCAGTTCCATAGTTTCTTCTCCCATGATGTATCAATATTGGTAATTCTTAATATATAATGGAGTTGTAAATTAGTAAAACGAATGTTTATTATAGTTATCATGAATTATTTTCATGTAAAGGTGATGATGAAGGTGAGTCTTGTTAAATACGAAATATTAGATAAGGTGGCTAGATTAAATAGTTTTACAAAAGCAGCAGAAATTTTAGGTCTAACTCAATCAGCGATCAGTCATGCGATTTCAAGCTTAGAAAAGGACTATGGTTTTGCGTTAGTGCACCGAAATAAACATGGTGTAACATTAACGGATGAAGGGGTTATCATGTTAACTGCTATTCGTAATGTGCTTCATGCAGAAGAAATGTTAAAACAAGAGGCAGCTAAAATAATTGGAGTAACAAAAGGGAAAGTACGAATCGGTACCTTTTCTAGTATTTCCACGAAAATGATGCCCAAAATTATCCAACTAATGGATCGACAATATCCCGGCATTGAAATTGAACTGCGAGAAGGCGATTATTTTGAAATCGAGCAATGGCTAAAAGAAGGGGAAATTGATTGTGGTTTTTTAAATAAAACGCATACGAAACAAACACAGTTTACGCCCTTACTCCAAGATGAGTTATTTTGTATCGTTTCTTCTAAAAGTACGCTCTTCAATAAAGAGTCCGTTGATTTAAATGAAATCGAAACAGAACCATTCATCTTAACGACGTATAATGGACCAAATGATGTATTAGCAATATTTGAACGTTATCGGATAAATCCAACGATTCGCTTTAAGTTGTTTGATGAAAAAGGGGTAATTTCGATGGTAGAACATAACTTAGGGATTACGATTTTACCTCAGCTTGTCATTGATCAGTTACCGAAAAACGTCCGCAAGCTGAAAATAAAACAAGAAAGTTTCCGTACAATTGGATTAGCGACAAAACTGCAAATGTCTCCAGCAACGGAAAAATTTGTAGAAGTCCTAATGCATTGGTTATCGACTAATGAAATTGTTCACAAAGTCTAGTACACTTAATAATATGTAAATTCAAACTAATATAGGTGATCATGTGAAAAATTTAACGAATAAAAAAGTAATTATTACAAGTGGTGGAACGTTAGAAAAATGGGATCGAGTGCGCGGTCATACGAACTTATCGAAGGGAGCGATGGGATGTTATTTAGCGGAAGCTGCACTTAAGCATGGGGCAGAGGTTATTTATTTACATGGCTATTTTGCTAAACTCCCAGAAAATAAAGAATTAATGCGTACCATCATGTTTGAAGGAATTGAAGACTTGGGTGATAAAGTGCAATCCCTTGTGCAATCGGAAAAAATTGATTATGTCATCATGGCAGCTGCTGGTTCAGATTGGGTGATTGACAAAGTATACGATCAATCGGGGAATCTAATGGAAGAAAAGGGAAAAATGCCTTCTGATGAGCCTCCAATTATCCATTTTAAAAAGGCGCCTAAAATTTTAGGGCAAATTAAAGCGTGGGCACCTGAGACGACATTAATTGGGTTCAAGCTAGAGGCGACCGATGATGTAGAGTTCCTCATCGATCGTGCGAAGCTAAGAATGGAATCGTCAAATGCAACCTATATGGTAGCGAATAGTTCGAATTCGTTATATGGTTCAGAGGAGCCTCATTTTATTGTCGCCGCAACAGGTGAAGTGGAGCGAATAGAAGGAAAAGAACGAACTGCGGAGAAACTTTTTGAAATCCTTGCAAATGAACAATAGCATTAATTCTTTTTAGTGAACTTAAAGTAGAGGAGTAACAACTATGTATGCATTAGACCATATCGTTCATTTCGTGGACAAGCCTGAAAATTTAGTAGGTGAAACAAGACTGATGGGACTCCACACCGTACATGGAGGAAAACATGACATGTGGGGAACGTATAATTCCTTATCTTATTTTGGTTTATCTTATATTGAATTTATCGGTGTTTTCGATCAAGCGTTGCTGGAAAAATCAGCATCGGAACCATTTACGTTACATGAGTCGTATAAGAAACGAAATTATGAAAACGGGTTAACGCGAATTGCTATACGGACGGATACGATTGAAGAAGATGCAGAAAACTTGCGAGAAGCAGGTTTTGCAGTATACGGTCCAGATGATTTTTCAAGAACGCGACCAGATGGCTCCGTGGTGAAATGGAAATTGTTGCACTTTGGTCAAAATGATCTAGAATTCCCCTTCTTTATTCAGTGGGAAGGAACGGATGAAGAGCGATATGCTGAATTGGTACAACTAGGGACAATTGATGCACATTCTCTAGGGGACTTAAAGATAGAAGAAATTATTTATTCAACAACGGATTTAGCAATCGCAAAAGAATGGGCTAACATATTTAAATTTGAAGTAGAAGAAAAGCAATCTTCTAGTATATTAAAGGTACCAAATTGTCAGATTTCCTTTCATTTAAAAGAATCAGGAAAAACGGAACTAGAACGTATTGTCATTAAAGGTGCGAAAGAAGAAAAAGAAGTGAAGATTGAAGGAGCTACGTATCAATTTATTACTAGCTAAAAAATAGAAACACCCCTCCTAATCGCATTTGTGATTGAGAGGGGTATTTATTATAAACCTATTCTTTTTTTACCGCATGAATAAAATGAATGGTCTCAAAGGCAGACAAATAGTCAGAACGGTTTTGAAAGAATCGTTCATTAATTGTCGCTGGTGTTAAATGTTCGTATAGTAGTAGGCCAGAATCTTCTAACATTTTTTCGAGACCCTTATACGTAAAACAAGATTTCATCGGTTCTCCATTGAATGCTGCCATTTGAATCATATTTTGAACCCGATTATACACTCCTGTTTCCTCGAAAAGTGTGGCATCTCCATAGTCCATGACAATGGAACTCCCATATGGAACAAATGAAAATAATTCACTAAGTAGAGTGGCAATTTCCTCTTTCGTCAAATAATAGGAAACCCCTAAAAGACTAAAAAAGGTTTTTTTATTCAATGAAAAGCCTTGATCTATTAATTTTTGAATATCGAACCCTTTTGTAAAATCCATAGATATAAAATAAAGATTGTTGGGTATTTGATAATTTGCTTGTGCCAATCTATCTTTTTTGAACTGTTGAGTTGCGGGATGATCGATTTCATATATTTCTAATGTCTCATTTACTTCTGGATGTCTAAAGCCAAACGTATCGAATCCTGCACCTAGGATGACATATTGTTCTACTCCGAGTGCTAGCTCGTTTAATAGTACACTTTCACAAAAAGCGGACCGTGATAGTGTTGTTGGGGCAAGTTGAATTTGGGTAAACCATTTTAATATTTCTTCAGGTTGATGTTGAAACTTTGCAGCGATTTCTTTATTTATAAATGAAACCCCGTTAATTAGATTTCTACTAATATCCGAAAATTCATCATCGGTAATTAAATCTTTTACTATCGTATCCTCAAAAATCTTAGGTGTGTCATATAAAGTATGGTACGCTCGTCCGAATGCGGTCATTAAGGAAGTTACACTTGCTTCATTTGTCTTCATCCAAGAATCCCCCTAAACAAAAATAAGATTCCCCTGGCCAGGAGAATCTTATTATACATCCGAATATTATAATTGTAAATTATAGAATAAAATAAAAATTTTGTCAATTAAATCGCACTGTTGAATATCAAAATAATATTTTTTAAGTTATGTATATTACGAATCCTAAAGTTATACATTTTAACAACAACAAGAAAAGGGGGAAAAGTAGTGGGAGTGCGTTTCATCAAGATTGCAGGCGTTTATTTTTTCCTTGCTGTGATGTTAGGTCTTGTGATGGGAATTATTCATGATTTTGCATTTACATCGGTTCATGCTCATCTAAATTTATTAGGATGGGTTTCCATGGCGATTTTTGGACTTATCTATAGTGTTTATCCGAATGTAGGCAAAACAAAGTTAGCTGTATCACATTTTTGGCTTCATAATATTGGGCTACCGATTATGCAGGGATCTTTATTTATCCAAATCTTAACAGGTGCAGAATTAACAATTGGAATCATCATTGGCTCATTAATCGTTGTTTTAGGTATATTATTATTTGTTATTAATCTACTAACAAAACTGCGAGCAAATTAGTTTCTATAAAAAATAAAGCACTGCAAGCAATCCTGAGCTTGTAGTGCTTTTTAAAAATTGCAAAAATTATCCCGCATTAACGGGCAGTAAGACTCCCAACTCAAGACTTAAGTAAAGCAAAATGAATAGGTGGGAGATGAACTGCCCGTAAAAGCCCGATTGGTTCAACTAACAATCAGTGGGGGGGATGAGGAAACCCCCCACGGATTGAAGTTTCACTTTATAAAAACATTTTCTCTAATTCTAGTGGCTCGATATATTCGCCATCTTTGTATGCACGCATATTTCCGCCAGAGATTTCATCAATGAGAACAATTTGATTTTCAACTCGACCAAATTCAAACTTGATATCATATAATTCAATACCTTTTTTAGCGAGCTCTTCTTTTACGACATTGCCGATTTGTTGCGTAAGAGCCTTTAATTCTTGATATTCGTCCTTAGATAAAATATCTAGCATATGTAATGCATCTTCACTAATTGGTGGGTCTTGGCGATCGTCATCTTTTAACGTCACTTCCACAAATGCGTCAAGAGGTTGTCCTTCTTTTGCATATAATCCATATCTCCGTAAGAAACTACCAACTGCTCGATAACGACAAATCACTTCAAGGCCACTTCCAAAAACTTCAGCAGGTTTCACTGTCATCGTTGCTTCGTCAATATTGGCATCAATATAATGAGTAGGAATTCCTTTGTCTTTTAAAATTTCAAAAAAGAATTTTGTTAATCGTAACCCAGCGCGACCTGCACCTTCTAATGTTAGGCCGACAGTGTTTGCTCCAGGGTCAAAAACACCATCTACACCCGTTACATCATCTTTAAATTTTAATAACAAATTTCCATCTTCTAATTCATAGACATCTTTTGTTTTGCCTGTGTATTTAAGCTCCATCATCTTACCCCTTACATAGATTAGTATTTTTACCATCTATTATTATATTATAAGATACATATTCAACAAAGAGTCCAACAAAGACAGATCATCCTCGAAAATGGGAGGAATCTTCTTTAAGTTTGTCGAAGGGTGTAAAAGGAGGTGCCGACATGAATATCTTTAGCGCTATTATATTATTTTTCTGTTTTATTTTTGTTTTGTTTCCGTTGTTCTTTATGTTATTACTTTCAGGAAACGACTACTATATTCCATTATTATTTACCTTTGCGATTATATTGTATTTGGCCATCGTGTTTCATTTATTTCAATTTTTCAAAACGAAAAAGAGAAAAGTGGTATTTACTACAATTAGTGGTGTAGCAATAATCATTACACTGATTTCACCATTAAAACATGCGTATTTAGATTCCATTCCAACTGTCGATGCAGAAGTAAATGTTTATCAATATATGCCGTTTTCTGAAGAAGGAAAAGTGACAACGTTAAATGAGGAAGCAACCTTAACGTTGACGGATCAATTACCAAAGATGGATGGAGCGACTGCCTTGTATCCATTGTATTCAGCCATAGTGCAAGCGACGTATCCAGAAAAGGACTACAATCCATATATGAGCGAAGTGATGGTCAATACAACACCAGATGCTTATACGAACTTGTTTAAAGGGGAAGTGGATATGATCTTTGCCGCGGCTCCTTCTGAATCTCAACGGAAGTATGCGGAACGTCTTGGGTTAGAAATGAAGCTCGCACCAATTGGGAGAGAGGCATTTGTATTTTTTGTGAATAAGAAGAATGCTATCGATGGTTTAACAATTGAACAGATAAAAGACATTTATTCTGGGAAAGTGCAAAATTGGAAGGATGTTGGTGGAGACAATGATTCGATTCGCGCATTCCAGCGACCAGAAGATAGTGGTTCCCAAACAGCTTTACAAAAATTAATGGGGGATACACCATTAATGAAAGCTGAGAAGGAAGAGATTGTGACTGGTATGGGTGGTATTATTCAAGAAGTGTCTCAATATAAAAATTTTAAAAATGCAATTGGCTTTACGTTCCGATATTACTCGAATGAAATGGTGAAAAATAATCAAATTAAATTGTTGGAAATTGAAGGGGTCGCACCAACAAAAGAAAATATCCGAAATAACACATATCCCATTGCTTCGGAGTTCTATATTGTAACAGCGGGTACTACAAATCCAAACGTAGATAAACTGATTGAATGGATTTTATCTGCACAAGGTCAGCAGCTAGTAGAGAAGGTAGGGTATGTACCCCTAAATGAATAAATAGATGGAAAACCTTAAAAAGGTGATGTGCCTTTTTAAGGTTTTTTATGATCTAGATATGTGCACGAGGAGCTATCCGCACATAAAACGGTGAAAATCGCACGTAAAGTCTCAAAAATCGCACATAAAAATTTAGATAGTAAAGAAATAAAAAAAACCAGTCCATCATCGACTGGTACCCTTACTTATAATTTTACAACATTTGAAGCTTGGGGACCGCGATTACCTTCGATGATGTCAAATGACACATCTTGTCCCTCTTCTAATGTACGGAATCCTTCTTCTTTAATGCCAGTGAAGTGAACGAAAACGTCCTCACCATCGTTGCATTCAATAAAGCCATAACCTTTTTCGTTATTGAACCACTTTACTTTACCTTGGTGCATAAAGGCGTTCTCCTCCTAATTAATAGTAATGGCATCATTTCTAATTTTATGATTATTACGAATTGAATATACATTATTCTATAAGAGGTGTCAACATTTTGACAGTTGCCCGAAAAAAAGAAAGCTGTTTAATTTTAATGGTAAGCTAATAATATGTAGGATGATAATGAAAGTAGGTTCGTAATATGACGAAAACAAAACGTATGACTGACTTAGAAATTGCGAATAAAGCTGCAATCAAACCAATTACTGAAATTGCTCAATCTGCCCAAATTCCCCTTGAAGCCATTGAGCAATATGGGAAATTTAAAGCGAAAATCGATATTAACCAATTAAAAAATGTAGCGAGTGGAAAAGTTGTTCTCGTTACAGCTACAAGTCCGACACCTGCTGGAGAAGGGAAATCGACGGTAACAGTTGGGCTAGCGGATGCGTTAAAACAACTAAACCAAAAAGTAATGGTTGCCTTAAGAGAACCATCATTAGGACCTGTAATGGGCATTAAAGGTGGAGCGACGGGTGGAGGCTATGCTCAAGTTATCCCAATGGAAGAGATCAATTTACACTTCACTGGAGACCTACACGCCATCACAACGGCAAACAATGCGTTAGCAGCCATAATCGATAATCATATTCATCAAGGAAATGAACTACAAATCGACCCTCGACGAATTATTTGGAAACGTGTTCTTGATTTAAACGACCGTGCATTAAGAAATGTTATTGTAGGATTGGGTGGACCAGTGCAGGGAGTTCCTCGTGAAGATGGTTTTGACATTACGGTTGCGTCCGAAATTATGGCAATATTCTGTTTAGCTACGAGTCTAGAAAATTTAAAAGAACGATTAGGGAATATTGTCATCGGCTATTCCTACGATAGGGAACCTGTATTTGTTCGAGATTTAGGTGTTGAAGGTGCATTAACGTTACTGTTAAAAGACGCTTTTAAACCCAATCTCGTGCAAACACTTGAAGGAACTCCTGCCATTATTCACGGTGGTCCGTTTGCGAACATTGCGCATGGGTGTAATTCGATCGTGGCAACCGAAACTGCTCGTAAATTAGCCGATATCGTGATTACGGAAGCTGGATTTGGCGCAGATCTTGGTGCGGAGAAGTTTATGAATATTAAAGCGCGTCAAGGTGGATTTGCGCCAAGTGCAGTGGTAGTAGTAACAACTATTCGTGCGTTAAAAATGCATGGTGGTGTTGCAAAATCGGAATTATCTGTTGAAAATGTGGAAGCAGTAGAAATTGGAATTGCAAATTTAGAAAAACATGTGGACACGGTTCGAGCTTTTGGTGTTGAACCAATCGTCTCACTAAATCGTTTTATTACAGATACGGAACATGAACTCGAAATCGTTCTAAACTGGGCAAAAGAAAATAATATCCGCATCGCTCGAACAAATGTATGGGAAGAAGGCGGAAAAGGTGGTCTTGCTCTAGCAAAAGAAGTGTTAGAAGTTTTGGATCAACCTCAAAATTTCCATCACCTATATGAAACTTCCGATTCAGTGGAACAAAAAATTACGGCAATTGTTCAAAAAGTTTACGGTGGTTTAGGTGTTCAGTTTACAGATCATGCGAAAAAACAAATAGCACAAATTGAACGATTTGGGTGGGATATTTTACCCGTTTGTATGGCGAAAACTCAATACTCCTTATCTGACCAACCAACTTTAATTGGACGACCAGAAAATTTTGTCATAACAGTGAGAGAGATCATTCCAAAATTGGGAGCAGGATTCCTCGTTTGTTTAACAGGTGACATCATGACAATGCCGGGATTACCGAAACAACCAGCCGCATTACGTATGGATATTGATAAAGATGGGGAAGCGATTGGGTTGTTTTAAATAGGTAGCTTGATACGGTAATCATTTAGAGGGAAGGAGCATTCTAGCAATGGATTGTACAACAGTAATGCAGGAACTTGAAGCACTTGGCAAGGAACGAACGAAAAAAATGTACATTTCTAATGGTGCGCATGAACCGCTATTTGGCGTTGCAACAGGCGCGATGAAGCCAATTGCAAAGAAAATAAAAATCAATCAACCTTTAGTGGAAGAGCTGTATGCGACGGGCAATTATGATGCGATGTATTTTGCGGGGATTATTGCGAATCCGAACGCAATGACTGAGTCAGATTTTGATCGTTGGATAGATGATGCTTATTTTTATATGTTATCGGATTATGTTGTGGCTGTAACGTTAGCAGAAGCACCTATTGCACAAGAGGTTGCGGATAAATGGATCGCAAGTGGGGAAGAGCTGAGAATGTCTGCGGGTTGGAGCTGCTACTGCTGGCTCTTAGGGAATCGCTCTGATGCTGAATTTTCAGAAAGCAAAATCGCTAATATGCTTGAAATGGTAAAGAATACGATTCACGATGCACCCGAACGAACAAAATCCGCTATGAATAATTTCCTTTATACTGTTGGAATTTCCTATTTACCGCTCCATGAAAAGGCACTTGAAACGGCAAAGGAAGTAGGACCAGTCGAAATGAAACGAGACAAGAAAAAAAGCGCGGTGCTAAATGCCGCAGAAAATATTCAAAAGGAACTAGATCGAGGGAAACTTGGGTTCAAACGCAAATATGTACGATGCTAAAGAGCTTAGTAGTGTAAACAACAAAAAACATCTGACCAAGGACTACATGGTCAGATGTTTTCTTTTATAATTTAAATTGATTTACTAAACGATTTAGTTGTTCACCATTTGCCGCTAATTCTTTATAGCTAGGGTCCCCACATACCACATATACAATAATATTTTGTATCTTTTTTTCATATAGGTCCTAGCTCTTCGGAAGGCAGTAGATTGTTCGGAAGCTAAGCGCACCTAATTCTATATCTAATAACTTCTTTTAAACTCAATTCTCCCTTTTTTCTTCGGCTCGCTTGTGAACAGTTTATCTAACGCCAGTAAACGACTACCAGCTAGCATTAAATATGTAGCCATACCAATTAAGGCAAGATTAAACTCATAACCGCCTAAAAACCCTTTATCATAGCCAACTGTCACGATGGCACCAATCATGACGCCAATCAATAATGCGGATACAAAACGGACAGAGAAGCCAATAATTAAAAAGAGACCGCCGATTAATTCAATGCCTCCTACACCAAAGGCAACAAATTCGGCATATGGAATGTTATATCCGGTAAAACGCTCTACTGTCACATTAATGCCTTCTTGAAATTTGGTTAACCCATGAATGAAAAAAATAATGCCAAGTACTACTCGTAATACTAATGCCCCAAGCTCATTTTTTACCAGTTTATTTGTTCTCCTTTCGAACTCTTTCTTAATACTATCTTATTGTAGCTAGTCCCAAGATAATACCGTCTTTAAGAAAATAGTTTAGAGATTTTGAAGTTGATGTTAAAAATGAACTATAATTAAAACAAGGAGATGATTTAAGATGATGGACCAATTAAAACAAGCAGTGAAGGCCGTATATGACCAATTCGACGCTAGTCATGATTTTCAACATATAGAAAGAGTGTTACAAAATGCAGAAGCTATATTAGCAACAGAACCGAATGCAGATCATGAAATTGTAAGGATTGCAGTGTTATTACATGACGTAAGCGATAAAAAATATACGGATACGAAAGATGAAGAAAATCGATTAATTGATACATTAGATCTAACAGAAGCAAAGAAGCGACATATTCGAGATGTCATTGAGAGTGTCTCTTTTAATGGTGGGAACGAATTGCCAGCAAAAACGATTGAGGCAAAAATTGTACGAGATGCGGATCGTTTAGATGCGATTGGGGCGATTGGGATTGCACGTACCTTTGCTTATGGAGGAGCAAAAGGAAGAAAGCTCTATGATGATGAGGAAGAAACGCGTGTCAATATGACGGAAGAAGAGTACCGGACGAAAAATACGGCATCTGTCACACACTTTTATGAAAAATTATTACTTCTAAAAGATTTAATGACGACCGAAAAAGGTAAGCAAATGGCTGAAGAACGACACAAATTTATGATAATCTTTTTAGAACAATTGAAAAATGAAAGAGAAGGTAAAGCCTAATAGGAAGGCGTTAGCTACAAATAAAAAGTAAAAGGTGCTACCCTAGAGATTGAAAACCTCATAGGGTAGCACCTTTAAAAATTTTTAATGGAGCATATTTTCTACACGTTGACATACTTCATCAGCAGAAAGCCCACTCGCATTGATTACAGGTCCAGAAGTTACAGTATCGCTAATACCCATAATGTTTTCATCTTGCCCTGTAATGACACAAGCAGCACAATTTTTTGCATCTTCTTCATTACGAAGTTGAATCACTTCATAGCCTTTTGCTTTTAAAGCAGCTTCAACGTTTGATAATGACTGTTCAACACCAATAATTTGTGACATGATTATTCCACCTCCCATATGTAATGTGTCATATATGGATGGTTATTATTCACTTCATTTGCTAAATTTTTGTTAAAGAATCTTGAACATTAATCATTGTAACTTTGAATCATCTTCGCTATATGTGTAAAAGAACTTCCAGCAGCTACAACGGAAGAAACCATAATAGCTTCTGCCAGTTCTTCATTGGTAGCACCTAGATTTTCGGCTTTCTTTGTATGAACATCGATACAGTAAGGACATTGTGTTGCGATTCCAACGGCTACTGCAATGATTTCTTTTAATTTCGTATTTAGCATCCCCTCTGTAGTAGCAGCTGCATTAAATTGAGTGTACCCTTTAAATCCTTCATGAGCATTTTTACCAATCGATTTTAAGTTTTGTAAATTAGAACGAGCATAAAGAAAATCGCTCGCATCTGTTTTTTTTGCATTGTGTACATGTGTGCCATGTGTAACGCCACCACCAGCTTTAATTGCTGTTGCAACAAAGGCTGCTTCGACAAGTTCTTTCAACGAAGCGCCAGCCTTTTTCGCCGCTTTTGTATGAAAATCAGTACTACGAGAACATTGTGTAATATGAGTAACCGCTACAGCAATGATTTCTTTTTCTTTAACAGATAAAGCTCCTTCTTTAAAAACAAGTTCATTAAATTGTTGAAAAGCGTTCCATTGATTTGGCGCCAATTCTTTTAGTTGAGCTTGAGCATGTTCTATTGACTCAAAAATTGAAGACATGAGTAAAACTCCTTTCATCCTCTTAAGAAGATTTCATTATAATTTCAGTTTAATGCTTTATTCTACAATTTCCCTTATAATTAGAATTATACTATTAATGCTGTTAACTTAGTTTCATAGTTGTAACAGCTAAAACGAAAGAGATGGAATTTCATGAGTCATTTAATTGTATCAAATTTAACGAAAACAGTGGGCGATAAAACGCTATTTAAAAATATTGAGTTTACTATTTATGAGGGGGAACGAGCGGGGCTAATTGGGATTAATGGTACGGGGAAATCTACATTGCTATCCATTCTTGCGGGTAGCCAAGATGCCGATACAATTGAACTGGATCACCCAAATAAATATCGCATTGCTTATTTACCTCAAGAACCAAAGTTTGAAGAGGGAGAAACCGTTTTACAGGCCGTCTTTTCTGGAGATTCTCCTATTCTTCAATTAAATCGACAGTATGAAGATACCGTAACAAAACTATCACAAAACCCTGAATCAGAAGAATTACAAAATCAATTGTTCCGTCTTCAACAACAAATGGATAACGACAAAGCGTGGGATGTTAATGCATTGGCAAAACAGTCATTAACAAAATTAGGCATTGATATGTACGATCAATACGTGACAAAGTTATCAGGCGGTCAACAAAAACGTGTCGCTTTAGCAAAAGTGTTAATTGAACCGGCAGACCTTTATTTATTGGACGAGCCGACCAACCATTTAGATGTCCAATCGACAGAATGGCTGCAAGAGATGGTGTTACGACTAAAAGGGGCTGTTATTTTCATTACCCATGACCGTTACTTTTTAGATGAACTATCTACTCATATTTATGAACTGGCCAATCAAACGTTATATCGTCATACAGGGAACTATGCCGATTACTTAGAATCTCGTGCGATCCGTGAAGAAATGCATGCGGCTACTCAAGCGAAACTACAAAATCGTTATCGTTCGGAGTTAAAATGGATTCGCCGTGGCGCAAAAGCCCGTACGACAAAGCAAAAGGCGAGAATTGATCGATTTGAAGAGCTAGATGCAAAAATCGAGCGCGGTTCCAATGATGCGAACTTAGAATTGGGACTTGCTACAACAAGATTAGGGAAAAAGGTTATTGAAGGGGAACATTTAGCGAAAGCCTTTGGAGACCGTGTGATTGTTGAGGATTTCAATTTCCTATTACAATCAGGAGACCGTATTGGAATCATTGGGGCAAACGGTTATGGTAAATCGACATTGCTGAACATGTTAGCAGGTGAGCTTGAACCCGATCAAGGGGAGGTCATTGTTGGTTCTACAGTAAAACGTGCTCATTTTAAACAAGTATTGCCGCCAATGAATGAAAATGAGCGCATGATTGAATACATTCGCGAAGCATCCAATGACATAACGGATGCAGAAGGGGTTCGTTATTCTGCCGCACAAATGCTCGAACGTTTTTTATTCCCATTACATACGCATGGAACACCGATCGGCAAGCTTTCAGGTGGAGAGCGCAAACGACTTCATTTATTACGTTTATTAATGGAACAACCAAATGTTTTACTTTTAGATGAGCCAACAAACGACTTAGATATTGAAACGTTAGGTGTATTAGAAGACTTTATTGAACATTTCCCAGGTGTTGTCATTACGATTTCCCATGATCGTTTCTTCCTTGATCGTATCGCAAAGAAACTATGGATTTTGGATGGTAAAGGGAATGTAGAAGAAAGTTTAGATATATATAGTGATTATTTAGAAAAGCAATCAGCACTTCAAAAAGTAGAATTAAAAGAAATAAAAGTGGAGAAACCTAAGCCACAAAAACAAAAGAGCGAAAAGAAAAAACTATCTTTTAAAGAACAAAAAGAATGGGAAACGATTTCCAATCAAATCGCCAAAATAGAAGAAGAGATTGAGCAAACAGAACAAGAAATTGCAACGGCGGGTAGCGATTATACAAAACTTCAAAATTTAACAGAAAAACTAGATCAATTAAATCAACAATACGAACAGTTAATTGAGAGATGGTCTTATTTAGATGAAATCGTCAATGGATAAGGAGAGAATTAGATGAAAATCGTTACAATCGAACCGACACCAAGTCCGAATTCAATGAAAATAATAGTCGATGAGGAACTACCATTTGGTAAAAGCTTTAATTTTACGAAGGACAATGTTTCCGAAGCACCTGAACAAATTCAATCCATCCTAGCAATTGATGGGGTTAAAGGCATTTATCGGGTAGCAGACTTTTTTGCCTTAGAACGCAATGCAAAATTCCAATGGGAAACGATTTTAGCAGATGTACGTGTAGCATTAGGAGAAGATGTAACCAATACAGAACAAACGCAACAAACCGTAGATCATTATGGAGAAGTGTTTGTGCATGTTCAAATGTTTCGAGGCATTCCACTACAAATTAAAGTCTTTGATTCTGCATCGGAACATCGCATATCAACAGGGGAGCGTTTTGCAAAAGCCTTTAATTCGGTTCAGATCAATAAATTTGACGACAATTATTTGCTAGAAAGAAAATGGGTTGACTTTGGTGTGCGTTACGGAGCAAAAGAAGAAATTGCTGAAAATGTGCTAGAGGAAATTGTTGCGACATATCCAGAAGAGCGGATTGCGCAAATTGTAGAAGGCGCCAATGCAAAAAATACGGTAAGCGTTGAGCGAGAAAAGGTAACGTTGGAACAATTTGAGGCGGCAGACGACTGGCATAAACGCTATCAACTACTAGATCAAATTCCGGACCCAGAACTTGAGGACCTTCCATTATTAGAAAAAGCACTAGAAGATGATCAAATGTCCATTCGACGTCTAGCAACGGTTTATTTAGGTATGATAGAGGATGTATCAGTAGTACCAGCACTAAGCCGCGCATTAAAAGACAAAAGTGCAGCAGTAAGACGAACTGCAGGAGATTGTATGAGTGATTTAGGCTTAGTTGAATTTGAACCTGCCATGATGGAAGCATTAAAAGATAAAAATAAACTCGTTCGTTGGCGCGCGGCGATGTATTTGTATGAAACAGGCACAGATCAATGTTTACCAGCCTTACATGAAGCAGAAGAAGACCTTGAATTTGAAGTGAAATTGCAAGTGAAAATGGCCATTGCCCGTATCGAACAAGGGGAAGAGGCAAAGGGTTCTGTTTGGAAGCAAATGATGAAATGATGGTGCCTGGCACTCGCACAATTTAGAAACAATTCTGAAAATTAACTAACGAAATCGAAAAGAGATTTCGTTGGTTTTTTTGTTGAGTGAACAATTTCCACAGTAATATCTTTAAGGATTAATGAAAGGATTTTTAGGAGGGTGAATTGCATTTTTATTTTTTGCAGATATCTACAATGGTTGCTGCAATTTGTTGAATACCGAAAGTTATCTTTCAACATCACTATTGACAGTAAAAAATGTCATTTAGGGGCTATATCTTACTTATAAACGAAATAAGTCACTTAGAAACCTAAGAAACCTTGTCAATTCGTATCTATTCGTGATTTTATGTATAAGTTGGTGAAAAATAAAAACATTTATTTTTAAATGGAATGTTCATATTAACATATAATTCTATAAATAATGAAAAAAAATAACTCATCTTTGAAAAAAAATAACAAAGTATATTGACAGACTTCGATTTTTTAAATATTCTAAAAATACAATGAAAGCGCTTTATTACAGAGGACTTTCTTTGAACGCTAAAAAAAGGGGTGTATTAGATGCGGAGGCTAGGTTTAGTCTTGTTGCTATTCGTTCTTGTTTTAGGGGCATGTAATGGAGAAGAAAGTAAAAGCCAAGGTACAACTGAATTATTAGAAGGGGTACCTGAAAGTGTTCAAGATGATGTGAAGATTGCTGTATTAAGGAATCTAGCATCAGACGACCATACAAAACAGTTTTTAGATGGGGCACGTAAAGAAGGAGAGTCTTTAGGTTTTACAGTCGATACTCAAATTGTGGAGAATAATGATGCAAGATTTCAAGAACTCGTTTCTCAAATTATTCAACAAGACTACGATGGAATCATTATCTCACACGGTAAAGAAGATTATTCTTATGACATGATTAAACCCGCTGTAGATAAAGGAATGAAAGTAGTTCTTTTTGATACAGTAGCAGAAAAAAATGGAGAAAAACTTGAGGGTGTAACAGCTACATTCCAAGATGATTATGAGTTAGCACAGTTGTCATTACAAGAAATTGCGGATTTAAAGGATGAACCTGTAAATGTTATTAAATTATGGTTTGGTGGTCTATCGCCTTTAGACCGTCGTGAAGAAATATATAAACAATTCGAAGCAGATGGTGAAATAAACACGTTAGAGACAATCGGGCCAACTAATTTCCAAGATGTACAAGGTGACATTGCATCTAAAGTAAATGCAATTTTAGCCAAGTATCCTGAAGGTACAGTAGACGCAATTTGGGGATCATGGGATGAAATGGCAAAGGGTGGATATAAAGCATTAGTGGATAATAAACGTACAGATATAAAATTAATTTCAATTGATGTATCCAATCAAGATATTAACTTAATGAAAGAAGAAAATAGCCAATGGATCTCGACTGCAGCAGTAGACCCAGCACTTATTGGTCAAATGAATATGCGTTTGATGGCGAAGAAAATTGCTGGGGAAGAAACACCAGAAGAGTATAATCTTGAAGCTAAACTTATAAAACAAAGTGATTTAAAGGAAGATACTACAATGTTTAATTTAAAAGATATTATAGATGGCTGGGGTGTATCAAATGATTTTGATGAAGAATGGATGCAGAAATTAAGAGATAAGTACGCTGACTAACTTGGGTGAGACGTCTTATGTTTGGGTAAGACGTCTTATTTCTTTACAGTGGGAGGGAAATTCTTGGATATTCCAAAAAAGAAGATTGAAATGCAAAATATTACGATTGAATTTCCAGGCGTGAAAGCATTAAATGACGTAGATTTTGAGTTGCAATTAGGAAAAATTCAAGCCCTGATTGGAGCAAATGGAGCAGGTAAATCAACTTTAATGAAGATTCTATCAGGTGCCTATTCACATTATAGCGGATCCATTTTTATTAACGGTGAACCCGTTAAAATCACGGATACAAAAACAGCAAAAAAATTAGGTATAGACATTGTGTATCAAGAAGTGGATACAGTGTTAGTTCCTTATTTATCGGTTGCTGAAAACATTATGTTGGATCATCTGATTTTTGATAAAAAACTGCATTTTATTAATTGGAAAACAATTCGTCAAGAGGCCAAGGCAGTACTAGAACGCCTCGGAGTACAAATAGATGTTGATAAAAAAGTGTCAGATATTTCACTAGCAGATAAGCAAATGGTTCTCATAGCAAGAGCAATTGTCCATGAAAGAAATTATCTTATTTTAGATGAACCAACTGCACCTTTAAGTTTAACTGAAACGGAAAAGTTATTCGATATAGTAAGAGATTTAGCTAAAAATCACAATAAGGGTATTGTATTTATTTCACATCGACTTCCTGAGCTCTATCAAATTTGTGAAAAAATAACAATTATGAAAGATGGCAAAGTGGTAAAAGAAAGTGATATTAACGAAATTGAACAACAACAAGTAATCGAATTTATGTTAGGAAAATCCTATGATACTGCTCATCAAAAAAAGAATACTTCCGTAGGGGAAATTATTTTTGAAGCAAAAAATTTAGTGGATTCATCTGGACTTGTAAATGACGTTTCATTTTTTGTAAGAAAAGGTGAAATTATTGGTTTAGCTGGTTTAGTTGGAGCTGGAAAAACAGAATTAAGCAAAGCTATTTTTGGAGTTAGCCCATTACTGAACGGTGAAATAATTTTAGAAAATCGTTCTATTAAAAATAAAACACCCCATCATGCCGTTCGAAATGGAATGGGTTTAATTCCTGAGGAACGGAGAAAAGAAGGTATTTTTGTAGAAGAGCCTATCTATAAAAATTTAACGATAGCGAATATTAGTCCCTTTGTTAATGTTTTAAGATTTATTAAAAGGAAAAAAGAGAAAGTAGCATCTCGAGAGATGATTAAGCAAATAGGAGCGAAAACACCAAATGAGCTTCAAAAAGTTGCTAATTTATCTGGCGGAAATCAACAAAAAATTGCTATTGGAAAATGGTTAATGACAGATGCAAAAGTCTTAATTTTTGATGAACCTACAAAAGGGGTAGATGTTGGAGCGAAGGGTGAAATATTTCACCTAATAGAAGACTTAGCGGCAAACGGTAAAGGTATTATTTATGCAACGAATGAAATAAATGAAATTTTATTAATTACTGATCGAATCTATGTCATGTATGATGGGGAAATTGTGAAAGAGTTGGAAACCAAACAGACATCAGAAGAAGAAATAATGTTTTATGCTACGGGGGGTGTTGAAAGTGCAAAATAATAAAGCAATAAATTTTACGAAAGATTGGGCAATTGTTATAGCTGTTATTTTATTAATATTGATTTTTACTATTGCTATTCCTAACTTTATGCAGACTAGTAATATTTTAAATATATTACGAAGTATCTCCATTGTCACAATTATTGCCGTGGGTTTGACAGTTTCATTATCTGCTAATGGATTTGATTTATCTATTGGGTCTACTGCAACACTAGCAAATTCTGTAGTAGTTTCGATGTTTGTTTGGTATAGCATGCCGACAGGAGTTTCAATTTTAGCGGCATTAGTAGCAGTTGTATGTGTTGCTTTATTTAATGCCTTTTTAATAGTAAAAGTTAAAATACCTGATTTGTTTGCTACACTGGCAACAATGTTTATTATCGAAGGACTGGCGATGACCTATACAGGCGGAGGTTCAATCTCAGTTGGTATGCCCAGATTAGATGGTACGCCAACTGAAGGGACAATTTCTGCCTTTTTCCTAACTTTAAGCAAAACTCCATGGATAATATTAATTATGCTTGTAATTGTTTTACTTGTTCATTTATTCCTTACCTATACAAAGCATGGTCGCTTTATCTATGCGGTAGGTGGAAATGAGGAAGCAGCAAAACTTTCTGGAATTCCAGTCAATCGTTATAAAACAATAGCATATATTTTTTCTGCTGTTTTAGCGGGTATTGGTGGTTTACTATTAGCTTCACAAATTGGATCTGCTCAAATTAATGCTGGGGCTGGTTATTTAATGCCTGCTGTAGCGGCTGCATTTATTGGTCAATCTTTTGCAGGACATGGGAAACCTAATGCTATTGGTACACTATTCGGAGCCACATTAGTCGGGGTGTTAGAGAATGGTTTGGTTATGCTTTCTGTTCCATATTATTCTTTAAACATTATTAAAGGATTAGTTTTAGCTTTAGCACTAGCTTCCACATATTATAGTCGAAAAAAATAGGAGGTTATTTCGATGTTTACGGAATATTTCTTAATGGGTATTGAACATGTGAAAAAATATGTAAGTACGAAACTAAAAGGATTTGAAAAGATAGAAGATTTATCTTGTGTTGAAATTGGAGATGGAAATCTTAATTACGTATTTCGAGTAGTAAATAACGCAACAAATGAATCGGTTATTGTCAAACAAGCAGGACCTCAAGCAAGAATATCTGAAAGTATTGTACTTTCAACAGATCGGAATCGTATAGAAACAGAAGTTTTAATGCTTGAAGCTGAGAAAACACCTGATTTAGTACCGATAATTTATTTATATGATACTGTGATGAACTGTTGTGTTATGGAAGACTTAAAAGATTTTAAAATTATGAGAAAAGAATTAATAAACGGCAAGAAGTTCTCCTTTTTTTCTGATAAAATATCTACCTTTATGGCAGAGAATTTAATACGAACAACAGACTTTATGTTAGATCCAAAAGAAAAGAAAAAGATGCAAAAACAATTTATTAATCCCGAACTGTGCGAAATATCAGAGGAACTAGTTTTTACGGAGCCATTTATCGATTTCAAAAGTCAAAATATTCTAACTAATGGAAACGAAACTTGGATAGAAAAAGAATTTTATCAAGATGAAAAATTGCATATACAAGTTGCAAAACTGAAACAGCAATTTTTAACTCACGGGCAAGCTTTACTTCATGGGGATTTGCATACAGGTTCAATTTTTATCAATGATCAAAATATTAAAGTGATAGACCCAGAGTTTGCATTTTATGGTCCCATAGGATATGACGCTGGAAATATAATTGCGAATTTAACTTTTGCATGGGCAAGACATGTTGTACAAAAAGAGGATTCTTTTATTTTATGGGTAGAAGAAACGCTAAAACATACAATTCAAAACTTTAGAGAAAAGTCTTTAAAAATTTTAGCTGAATCAAAAGAACCTTTTGCAAAATATGAATCTGTTTTATGTAATTATTTAGATGAGATTATCAGAGATTCTATTGCATTTTCAGGATTAGAGTTAAGTAGAAGAATTATTGGACTTGCGAAAGTAGCGGATATTACTACCATTGAAGATAATGATCAACGAATATTAGCAGAACGATTATGTTTAACTATTGCGAAAAATTGTATCATGGATGAGGATATAATGGATATTGATAGTTACTTATTCCTTATTCAAAGATTGAAGAAGGAGTTGTTGGTAAATGGAATTAGTTACAATTGAATGGAAGAATAATAGATTAGTTCTGTTGGATCAAACTAAATTACCAAACCAAATCAGTTATGTTACTATGCATACAGTGCAAGATGTCTGGATTGCGATAAATACTATGATTGTAAGAGGTGCACCAGCTATTGGTGTGACAGCGGCATATGGAGCCTATGTAGGAATTCAAAATGTTGAGGATAATGTAGATAAATTAAAGGAAAAGTTACAAGAGATTACACAGTACTTGGCTACTTCTAGACCAACAGCAGTAAATCTTTTCTGGGCTCTTAATCGCATGAAAGATAAAGGGTTATCAATAAAAACCTCCGATGTATTAACTTTCAAGAACCTCCTACTAGAAGAGGCAAAAGCTATACATCAAGAGGATATCGCGATAAATAGGTCCATTGGGGAGTATTTACTGACACTATTAAATGATGGTCAAGGTGTATTAACACATTGCAATGCGGGAGCTCTTGCAACTACCAAATATGGAACAGCAACAGCTCCATTTTATCTAGCAAAGGAAAAGGGTATTAATTTAAAGGTATTTGCAGATGAAACAAGACCAAGATTTCAAGGTGCAATGTTAACCGCCTTTGAATTATATCATGCTGGTATAGATGTAACATTAATAACTGATAATATGGCGGCTACAATTATGTCACAAGGAAAGGTGCAGGCGGTAATCGTGGGATGTGATCGCGTTGCAGCAAATGGCGATGTAGCAAATAAAATTGGTACATTAGGAGTGGCTATTTTAGCAAAACATTATAATATTCCTTTTTACGTAGCAACCCCTACTCCAACCATTGACTTAGATTGCCCAAGTGGTGCCGAGATTCCAATTGAAGAAAGGCATTCTAGTGAGGTACTTAAACCTACTGGACAATTTGTTGCACCTCAAGATGTAAAAATCTATAATCCAGCTTTTGATGTAACACCAGCTCATCTTGTTTCTGCCATTATTACCGAAAAGGGAATTATTGAGCATCCGTGCGAAGAGAAAATTCGTGCAATTTTTCATAAATAATTAATTAAGGTGGGATATAGTGACACCTATAGAAAGAAAGAAAAAAATTATAGAATTACTTGAATCGAAAAACTACGTAGAAATCTCGAATCTAAGTACACTTTTAAAAGTTTCCGAAATGACTGTTCGAAGAGACCTTGAAAAGATGGAGGCAGAAGGATTACTAGTACGGGTTTTAGGTGGCGCTAAAGCCATCCAAAAAAATATAATAGAAGATACTTTATTAGAACGAGCTTCAGAAAATCTACAAGCCAAACGTTTGATAGCTAAGGAAGCTGTTAAATTTATTGAAGATGGAGATGTCATAGCTTTTGATGCTAGTACATCTGCCTTTGAATTAAGCAAGCTAGTAAAAGGTTTTAAAAATTTAACGGTCGTTACCAATAATCTGAGCATAGTCCTTGAGCTTATTGATAGTGATGTTACAGTTATTTTACTAGGGGGATATGTTCGTGCCAATTCATTATCAACAATGGGTACTTCGTTATCCATGTATATGAATTCAATTAATATTAATAAACTGTTCATTTCTGCTCGTGGTTTAACTTTATCAGAAGGTTTAACAGATTCTACAATCGATGAAGGCGAAGCAAAACAAGCCATGATTAATAAATCCAATAAAATTATTGCGTTAGTTGATCAAAGCAAAATAGGACTTGTGAAGTTTTTCCAAATTTGCCCAGCATCAGAAATTTCGATAGTCGTAACAGATGAATATAAGCCCCTTTCTAAAAATCAACTATCAATGATAAACGATCTACGAAATGTAAATATTGAAGTGTTAATAGCTAAGTAAAGGAGGGGAATTTATGAGACTAAAAACAGAACGTGAAAAAGTAAGGAAATATTGTACGAAAATGCTCTCTAGTGGTTTAACAAAAGGTACAGGTGGTAACATTAGTATCTTTAATAGAGAAGAGGGTTTAATTGCCATAAGTCCCAGTGGTATCCCTTATGAAGAGATAAATATAGAAGACGTAGTAGTTGTTAATTTAGATGGAAAAATCATTGAGGGAAATTATAAGCCCTCTTCTGAAATACTTATGCATCTAGCTGTATACAAAAATCGTCAGGAACTAAGTGCTGTTGTTCATACGCATTCGATATTTGCCAAAACATTATCAGCTCTAAGAAAAGATCTTCCAGCAGTTTCTTACCTAGTAGCTGTTGCAGGCAAAAATGTAAAGTGCGCAGAATATGCAAGTTTTGGTACAAAAGAACTTGCTGAAAATGCCATTAAAGCCTTGGAAGGGAATAAGGCAGTACTTTTAGCTAATCATGGGTTATTAGCTGCTGGAGTGAATGTCGAAGATGCGTTTAATATTGCAGAAGAAATTGAACTTTGTAGTGAAGTATATGTCCGCGCTCTTTCCATTGGAACACCCGTAATCCTGGAAGAGGAAGAAATGGAATCAATGTTAGAGCGCTTCAAAACATATGGAACCCCAATAGA
This sequence comes from Lysinibacillus antri, assembly GCF_003977595.1. Taxonomy (GTDB): domain Bacteria; phylum Bacillota; class Bacilli; order Bacillales_A; family Planococcaceae; genus Ureibacillus; species Ureibacillus antri. The sequence goes on from NZ_RYYR01000004.1 coordinate 121,751, forward strand.
AAAATAAAAATTATTATAATAGCTGAATATTATGCTATCCCTCAATTAAAAGCGTGAAAGAAATGTAATATTTTTTTCATGCTTTTCTACTTTTCTTATTGGAGAAATGTAACATGGAAGCTTATTGGAATTTGATATTCACGTCGTACCCACTTAAGATGGTTGATCTCTAGTACTTGTAGTGGGTACAATTAGCGAATGCTCATTTTTAGTAAGTTGTTTCTTTTTCTTCTTTAATCGGTTTGAAAACTGTGAGTAAAATCCCACCAAAAACAAATAAAATTCCAACAGTCTGTAATAAAGTTGGTCGGAAATCTAAAATAATCGTATCTAACAAAATCGCAACAACTGGATCAACAAACGTCAGTACAGACACGACAATGGTCGGTAAGTTTCGGATACTATCAAAGAATAAATAATACACAAATCCCGTATGTATAAGCCCAGTACCAATAATAAATAGCCAGTTCATGCCTGTTAAGCCGACAAATACATCAAAATTACTAAATGGTAAAAGCATGACAACCCCAACAATGGTTTGTATAAAGGTTGTTGCATAGGGTGATAGGCTTTGCAAAGTTTTACTCGTAAACATCGTAAGGGCATAGCAAATGGCTGATAATAATGCCCAAACAAAGCCAGAGTTCATAAATTGTTCAATGGATTGAAAGTTTCCGATGCCCACAATAAATATACTGCCAACAAAACAGGTAGCGATGGCCATGATACCTTGGATGGTCAATCGTTCTCGTAAAAATAGAGTGCCTAAAAGGAGTACAAAAATTGGCGCCAAATTATAAATGGAAATTGTAATCGAAATCGCCATTTCCTCAAACGCTTTAAATAAAAATACCCAGTTCAACACAAGAAATACACCGCAAAGTATGGTTTGATAGATTTCTTTTTTATTCCATTGTTCCGTTTTATGTCCGCCAGTGAGGTACCACATTAGGCTTAAAAAGATTGTGGCGAAAATACAGCGAACGAACACAAGTTCAAGCGCGGGGATGCCGGTATTCACGGTGAAAAAACCAATGGAGCCAAAAATGGCCATGGAGATGGTTAATTTAATCATAGCTGATATATTCATATAATTTCCTACCTTTAGTATAATCTATTTTAATATACCAAATAAAAAAATAAAAAGTAGTCTCAAAATAGATTTTGAGACTACGAAACAGTTATTTTGAAACAACCATATTTAAAAAATCTTCACGTTGCTCTGCAGATTGCTGCTCACCATTTAACAGTAACGCACCGAGTTTATATCCCTTTTGATCATCCTCAACGACGAATTGTAAATTAACACTGTTTGCATCGCCATTGACAGGACATTCTCCTTTAAATTCAACGACATTATGATCTTTTTGTGTTTTAAAGAACACCCATTTTCCTTCAGCACAATAATTTCCAAATGCATTTTCCAAATTTATATTTGGCGATGTCTCGATAGACGATTGCTTAATATAGGATATGTACTCATTGTCCGTAATTTCTTTTTGTGGACCATAAAAATACCAAAAAATTGCAAGAATAATAATTGGTACAATCCATAAAATTGTTCTTTTTGAAACATTTTGCATTACATTTCCCCCTTACCCCTTGCACTAAAGCGAACTTAGTGCGATTAACGAATCTTTCAAAGCAAATGATTCGACTAGTTTTTAACTAAAATTATTATATCAAGCTATGTACTATTTTTCTATAAAATGTTGCGATTTACTGCTTTGAAGCGCGAAATTTTGCGTTGGTTTATTCTAGAAACTATACTGTTAGTAAATTAATTTTCAAATCGATTACTTCTCACCTATACTAAAACTAAGGAAAAGGAGGGGCTGCTCGAATGAAAAGGGCATTACTCATCGCAGAGAAGCCATCTCTCATGCGTGATATTCAAAAAGTGTATAAAACAATGAATCTACCCTATCAAATCGATTTTGCTTCGTTCGTAGGTCATGTGGTGGAATTAAAAGAGCCTCATGAATATAAAGCAGAATGGAAAAAATGGGACCTTAATTTACTACCAATGATGCCAGAACGCTATGAATTCCGTGTGAAAAAGACGGCTTATAAAGTGTATAAGGAGCTTGAACAAACGTTAAAAGCCAATCGCTATGATTTTATTATTAATGCTTGTGATGCCGGAATGGAAGGGGAAAACATTTTCTATTCCTTTTATAAACGTGTTGGATGCAATTTACCTGTCAAACGGTTTTGGACGTCACAAACAACAGACCCTGCAATTCGTCACGCGCTAACAAATTTAATCGATGAACAGGATCTACTCATTCGCAATTTACGCAATGCGGCAATGTATCGCGCGGTATTTGATTGGTTGATTGGATTAAATTTAACGCGAGCGGCAACGGTAAAAGGTGGACGAATTATTAAAATTGGACGGGTCATGACACCAACTTTAGCTATTGTTGTTAAGCGAGAACTTGAAATACAACATTTTAAACCAGAGCCGTATTTTCAAATTGAAGTAGACTTTGGTACATTTAAAGCACTTTGGTTTAATCCAAAAACGAACGAAAACAAAGTAGCCCAATTAAAAGAAGCCGAACAAATTCAAGCGAGCATAGGGAATATGGCAACGATTAAGGATATTAAAACCGAAAGAAAGACAATCTTTGCGCCGTCACTTCATTCATTACTAGAACTTCAAAAGGAAGCGAATAAATTTTTCGGATTAACCTCTTCCGAAACGTTGAAAATTGCTCAAAACTTATATGAAAAAAAACTCATCACCTATCCTCGTACCGAATCTAAGCATTTGCCAACGAATTTTGCGAATCAAATTGAAGGAAATATCCAAACACTAAGTAGCTTACAAGAGTACAAGGATGTTGTTTCATCTATTTTAGCGAATAAAAAACAGTTAGAATCGGTCAAGCGATCCAAAAAATATGTAGATGATAAAAAGCTAACGGATCACCATGCAATTACAGTTACGGATGTGCCGATAGGGAAGAAAAAATTAACGACCAACGAGCTAAAAATCTATCATTTAATTGCGAGACGATTATTAGCCATCTTTATGCCACCTTACGTGATTGATAAAACGGCAGTCGTACTAGAATCGAATCAGCAATATTTAAAAGCAAATGGCAACATGGTCATTGATAAAGGTTATACCGTTCTTTATGAATCCTTTAAAAAGAAACAAGAGCATCCATTACCATCACTCCAAGTAAATCAACAATTGCCCATTGTCCAATCCAAAATTTTATCGAAAATGACCGAGCCACCTGTTCGTTATACAGATAGTACGTTACTAGACGCCATGTTTCATGCAGGGCGGTTTGTAGAAGACAAGGAATTACAAAAAATTTTAAAGGATGCGGAAGGGATTGGGACATCTGCAACGCGCGCGGAAATTATCGAGAAACTCATTTCCATTGGCATGATCGCGCGTGAAGGGAAGTCCTTTGTGGCAACTCAATTTGGAATCGATGTCATTAACAGTGTGGGCCAGCATGATATTGTTTCCCCAGTTCTGACAGCGGTTTGGAGTAAAAAGTTAAAAGATATCGTGGATGGTAGTTTAAGTTCTGGTCAATTTTATCAGGAAATGCAGCAATATGTGAAAGAAACAACGGCTCGATTCATCCAAATCGAAATGGATGTTGCCGAAAAACAACAAGTGGTCGTTGGAAAATGTATGAAATGCGGACAACCCGTAATAGAAGGATTTAAAGGATATGCCTGTTCTAATAAAGCGTGCAAATTTTTCATTAGTAAAACGATTATGAAGGGGAAAATTACAGCGATTGATGCGAAAAAGTTGTTAACGGGAAAAGAAACAAGGGAAATTCGTTTTACTTGGAAAAGTGGTAAAAAAGGAAAAGCAAAGTTAAAGTTAGTCGGTGAAAAAGTGGAGTTTGTCTTTTCTAACCCGGAGAAAGCATAATATTTTTCACTCAATTTAGGCACTAAATCGTAGTTTAATATAAAATAGTTGAAATCTTTTAATTGTATGGTATTGTAAAAACATAAATTAATATTGTATTAAATAAGTGCTCAAAATTTTGAGATAATAGGGAAATTAGTGAAATTCTAATGCAGCCCCCGCTACTGTAATAACGGATGAAATCACAAAACGTCACTGTCGAAAGATGGGAAGATGTGAGAGTAAAGTGAAGTTTAAGCCAGGAGACCTGCTTATTTAAGCATACTAACTTTTCGGTGGGAGAAGTGTAGGTGAAATTGAGATATTCAATATGGTAAATCGTGCGTTATTTTTTTGAAAATACGATTTTTTATATTAATTTCAAATACCTGTTCTCCTTTTCTACTAGGGAGGACAGGTATTTTTTTGTTGGAGGGGAAAATTTTTGCAAAAAGGGAAAATTTTTGTTGTTGGATTTGGTCCAGGAGATCGAGAGCATATAACAAAACGTGCGGTAGATGCTTTACAACAAAGTAACCACATTATGGGCTACAAAACCTACGTTGATTTAATTCGACATTTCGTAACAGCGCAAACCATTGTAAGTACAGGTATGACTGAAGAAGTATCACGAGCACAGGAAGCTGTTAAGCAAGCAGAAGCAGGAAATATTGTTGCTGTCATATCAAGTGGAGACGCCGGTGTGTATGGCATGGCAGGGCTTGTCTATGAGGTGTTAATCGAAAAAGGATGGACTGAAGCAACAGGGATTGAAGTAGAAGTGGTACCTGGAATTTCGGCTATCAACTCATGTGCAAGTTTACTCGGTGCACCAGTGATGCATGATTCCTGTACGATTAGTTTAAGTGACCACTTAACTCCGTGGACAGTCATTGAAAAACGTATTGAAGCAGCTGCTATGGCAGATTTTGTGATTGCATTTTACAATCCAAAATCAGGACGTAGAACACGTCAAATTGTAGAAGCACAAAGAATTTTACTGAAATATCGTTCGCCTGAAACCCCGGTAGGATTAGTAAAAAGTGCTTACCGTGATAGTCAGAATATTGTGTTAACAAATTTAGCAGAAATGTTAGAACATGATATCGGGATGTTAACAACGGTGATAGTTGGGAACTCGTCGACATTCTTTTATGACAATAAAATCATTACACCCCGTGGCTATCAAAGGAAATATACCCTGGGAGATGACAAGCAAATTTGGAAACCGCACCAACGTTTGAAAAAAGAAGCAGAACCATGGGCGCTTGATCAAGAAACAGGGGAAGCGAAGTCTGGTTTTGAAAAAATTGAGGCGATTAAAGCAGCGCAAGCAGTACAAAGGCAAGTCGAAGAAAATGTTGAAAAAAAAACTTCTCTTGAAATGGCGAGATTGGCACTAGCTTGTATTACAAAAGAACCGGTGAAAGGGGATTTTTTAGTACAGCAAGCAATCGAATCTATTTTTGAGTTCGCTGTTTCACCTGGGGTTGCGAATAAATTCATTACACCAAAGCAAATGCAAATTTTAGCAGAAGTGGTTGGAGAAAATGGAACGCTAGAATATACACCAGATCATCGTTTTCACGTGAAAATACCAACTGAACATCCAGAAGCAATTGTTGAGCAATTGCGTGAATCAGGGTTATACGTATTACCAATGGGTGATGTATTTAATTTAAAAGCATGTGATTTTTGTTATGGAGAGAAAGCAGAATCGATTCCGTATGCTGAGGAAATTATGGATGCACTTGGTGGGATGAAATTACCGAAAGAACTTCATGTAGGCTTTAATGGTTGTGGGATGGCATGTTATCGAGCTGTGTTTGACGACATAGGTATCGTTTATCGTAAAAAGAAATTTGATTTATTTATTGGAGCAAAACCAGTTGGACGAACTGCCCATGCAGCACAACCAGTGGCAGAAGGGCTAGAACCAGATGCATTGATTCCATTACTAACACAAATCATTGAGGAATATAAAGAACATGCACACCCGAATGAACGCTTGTTTAAATATTTCAAACGTGTGAAAAAAATTGCCCATTTCACCTATCAAGATATGAGCTGCAAAATAAAAGTTGAAGAAGCACCATGTGGCGATTAGGAGGGGTGACATGATTTTATTTTTAGCAGGGACAAGTGATGCACGTGAATTAGCAGTCGCCTTACAACGTCAAGGACATCCGTTAATTGCAACAGTTGTTACAGAGTCTGCAGCAAGTAGTTTAGAAAAAGAAGGAATTGCTCATCATGTTGGTCGCTTGTCATTAGAAGATATGAAGAACATGATTCAACAAAAAAATATATCGCTTGTAATTGATGCAAGTCATCCATATGCAGAAGAGGCATCAAAAACCGCGATGATGGCAGCTGAGCAATGTCAGATACTGTACATTCGTTATGAACGCCCCCAACAACAGTACAGACATCCACTTGTGACGAAAGTTGAAACTTATGAAGAGGCGGCACTACTTGCACGAGAACATAGAGGAACCGTTATGTTAACGACCGGTAGTAAGACACTTGCAACATTTACGAAGCACTTATTCATTGATTCCATTCGATTAGTATGCCGCATGTTGCCGAATAAAGAAAACATGGAGAAGTGCGATTCTTTAGGGATCAAGCAACGAGACATTATTGCAATGCAAGGACCATTTTCAAAAGAGTTAAATATGGCACTGTATCGTCAATATAAAACCACCCTTGTTATTACAAAGGAAAGCGGTAAGGTGGGGTCTGTAGATGAGAAAATGGAAGCGGCATTGGAATTAAATATTCCTGTTCTTCTAATTAAAAGACCAAAAATTATATACGTAAATCAATGTTCTACATTTGATGAAGTATTTCAAAAACTAGGAGGAATTTTACATGGCCAATATGAACTTTAATACGGATTTCGTTCCTTTAACGGTAGACCCAGATAAAATTTATGATTACAGTTTTTCAATTATTAAAGAAGAAATGGGCGAGCACCCCTTTACAGATGAACAATGGTTAGTAGTACGCCGTGTTATCCACGCATCTGCAGACTTTGAGTTAGGACGCAGTATGATTTTTACGGATGATGCAATAGAAGCAGGAATTCAATCCATTTTAGCAGGTCGTCATGTAGTAGCAGATGTACAAATGATTGAAAGCGGATCTGGCCGTAAACGATTCCAAAAACACGGTGGAGATTTACATTGTTACATCGCAGACGAAGATGTTGCAAAAGAAGCGAAGGCACTTGGCACTACACGGGCAATTATCTCCATGCAAAAAGCGACGAAGTTACAAGAAGGCGGTATTTATGCTATTGGTAACGCACCGACTGCCCTTTTAGAATTAATTCGTTTAATTAAAGAAGGGTTAGCAAAACCAGATTTAATTATTGGAATGCCAGTGGGCTTTGTATCAGCCGCAGAATCAAAAGCTGAGTTAGCTTTATTAAAAGGCATTCCATTCATTACAAATGTAGGACGTAAAGGTGGCAGTACAGTGACTGTAGCAGCATTGAATGCCATCTCACTTATGGCGGATGAGCGAGCAAAACAAACGAAATAAAAAAGATCCATCACAAATGCGTCATGGGTACACAACCGGTGCGTGTGCTACAGCGATGACAAAGGCAGCTCTACAAGGAATTGTCACTGGCAATGTTCCTGATGAAGTGACGATTTATTTGCCAGTGGGACAATTTGCAACATTTAAAGTGGAGGCTAGTGAAATCCAAGGCAATGCCATCATGTGTGAAACAATTAAAGATGCTGGTGACGACCCAGATGCAACACACCAAGCGCGTATTCAAAGTACGGTACGTTTAATAGACGAACCAGGTATCCATCTTGACGGAGGTGTAGGTGTAGGGCGTGTCACAAAAGCGGGCTTACCTGTACCAGTTGGCTATGCGGCAATAAATCCCGTTCCGCAAAAAATGATTACAGGTGTCGTACAAGAAGCGATTGATACATATGCCATAGAAAATGGTGTGGAAGTAATCATCTCGGTACCAGATGGGGAGGAAATCGCCAAAAAAACGTTGAATGCTCGCTTAGGTATAGTAGGTGGTATATCCATTTTAGGTACACGTGGTACAGTCGTTCCATTTTCGAGCTCAGCCTATATGGCGAGTATTGTACAAGCGTTAAATGTTGCAAAGGAGGCTGGCTGTGACCATATTGTCATTACTACAGGCGGGCGTAGTGAGAAATTTGCAATGAAACAATACCCTGACCTACCAGAAGAATCGTTTATTGAAATGGGCGATTTCGTAGGATTTACATTAAAAAATATTGCGCGGAAAAAATTTGCTAAAGTGTCCCTTGTTGGCATGATGGGTAAGTTTTCGAAGGTCGCCCAGGGTGTGATGATGGTCCATTCCAAAAGTGCGCCAATTAGTTTTGAGTTTTTAGCAGGCATTGCAGAAAAAGTGGGTGTTAAAGAAGCACAATTAGGTGAGATCTTGACTGCAAATACAGCTTCCCAAGTCGGGGATATTTTAAAAGGGAATGAGGCCTTTTTTGAAGCACTTTGTAAAAATTGTTGTTATTTTGCATTAGCGCATATGGATACGACAATTAATGTTTCCACTAGTTTATATGCCATGAACGGAGATTGTTTAGGAAAGGCTGAGAATATTGACAAATTGGATGAAGATGATTGGTATAGGTGATAACGGCGTAAAAGGATTATTGCCTCGATATATCGACTGGATTAATAACTGTGATGTTTTAGTTGGGGGAGAACGTCATTTAGCCTTCTTCCCACAGTTTACAAAAGAAAAGAAGGTCATTAAAGGTGGTTTATCTAAGCTTGTTGCTGACCTACAACAAGAAACACGTAATGTGGTTATTTTAGTATCGGGAGATCCATTGTTTTTTGGATTAGGTGGCGTATTTGCTAAAAAACTATCACTAGAAATATACCCGTATACAAGTTCCGTCCAGTTAGCCTATTCAAAAATGCAGGAAAGCTGGCAAGATGCGTATATTGTAAGTCTTCATGGACGTTCAATAAAAGGATTTGCCCAAAAAATTGACGGTCGAAAAAAAGTGGCAATTTTAACAGATGAAAAAAATACTCCCCAAGCGATAGCAAACTATTTAAAGCATTACGGTATGAATGAATACGATGCTTTCGTTGCTGAAAATTTGGAAGGAGAAAATGAACGCTGTCGTTTTATGACACTGGATGAGATGGCACATACAACGTTTTCATCGCTCAATGTCGTGTTACTAAAACAGCGTCATGCAGTAAAGAGAAGTGCACTTGGCATTGCTGATGAAGAGTTTCATCAACGTAAGCCGGAAAAAGGGTTAATTACGAAAAAGGAAATACGGGTTCTTTGTTTACAAGAGCTACAGCTTCAAGAAGATAGTATTGTGTGGGATATTGGCACGTGTACAGGATCAGTTGCGATTGAAGCGGCTAAAATTGCCCGTGAAGGTGCCGTTTATGCAATTGAAAAAAATGAGGACGATTTAGCGAATTGCGTTCTCAACCAAGCAAAGCATCGTGTGGATTTAACAGCAGTTCTTGGCAAAGCGCCAGACCGTTTAGATGAATTCCCAGATCCAACGGCCATTTTTATTGGGGGTAATGGCGGGAATATGGAACGTTTGTTAGAAACATGTATTACACGTTTAGTACCAGGTGGTCGTCTTGTGATGAACATCGCAACCATTGAAAATTTAGCAGAAGCCGTGAAGCATTTGAAAACGTTAGGGTGTGACGTAACGATTTTACAAGCTCAAATTTCAAAAAGTAAGCCTATTTTGAATTTAACGCGCTTTGAACCATTAAATCCAATTTTCATAGTGACTGCACAGAAAGGAAATGACAAATGACATTAGGTACATTGTATGGATTAGGCGTTGGTCCTGGAGATCCAGAATTAATAACAGTAAAAGCTTTCCGAAAATTACAGGAGTGTCCTGTAATCGCCTATCCGAAAAAATTAAAGGGTAGTAAATCTTATGCACATCGTATTGTAGAAACGTACATTAACCCAGCCGAAAAGAATATGCTTGGTCTAGTATTTCCAATGACAAAAGATGAAGAAACATTGAGCATTGAGTGGGCAAAATCGGTTGAGGCGATCTATACATACTTAGAGCAGGGCCAAGACGTTGCATTTGTTACGGAAGGGGACCCAATGTTATTTAGTACATTTATTCACTTAATGAAACTGATGAAGGAAACCTATCCTGAAGTACAAATGGAAACAGTAGCAGGAATTTCATCATTTAACGGATCGGCAAATCGTCTAGGTATTCCACTAGCAGATGGTAATGATTATGTTGCGATGATTCCAGCAACAGAGGACATGGATGAAATGCGTCGCGTATTGGAAACGCATGATGCAGTCGTCTTTATTAAAGTAGCGAAAGTTTTAGAGGATATGATCGACTTACTAGAAGATATGAATCTACTTTACGGTACACACGTGGTGACAAAAGTGACGTCCGATGAAGAAGTAATATGGACGATTGATGAGCTACGAGGTGCAGAACTAAACTATTTATCTTGTATGGTGGTGCGTAAATAATGAAAAAAATATGGATAATTGGTGCAGGACCGGGTGACCCAGATTTAATTACGGTAAAAGGTTTAAAACTCCTACAATCAGCCGATGTCGTCATGTATACCGACTCATTAGTAAGTGACAAATTAGTTGCTGAGGCACATCCTGAGGCAGAAGTTATTCGGACTGCGGGCATGCATTTAACAGAAATGGTCGATTGTATCGTGGAGCGAGTGAATGCAGGCAAAACCGTTGTTCGATTACATACAGGAGATCCAGCGATGTATGGTGCAACGATGGAGCAAATGGCACTTTTAAAGCAACATGATATTGGTTATGAAGTAGTACCCGGTGTAAGTTCAGTATTTGCATCAGCAGCTGCAGTTGGTGCCGAACTAACAATACCTGATTTAACACAAACATTAATTTTAACACGAGCAGAAGGACGAACGCCTGTACCTGAGCGCGAAAAATTACAAGCCCTTGCAAGACATCATTGTACAATTGCCATGTTTTTAAGTGCAACATTAACGAAAAAAATTATGAAGGAATTACAAGCTGCAGGCTGGGCAGATGATACACCGGTTGCAGTTGTACAACGTGCTTCTTGGCCAGACCAAAAAATTGTCCGTACAACACTTTCACAACTAGATGAAGCGATGCGGACAAATGGTATTCGAAAGCATGCGATGATTTTAGCAGGCTGGGCACTTGATCCAAACATCCATGAAAAAGATTATCGTTCAAAACTATATGATAAAACATTTACACATGGTTTCCGTAAAGGTGTGAAGGAAGATGATTAGTTTACAGAAAGGACTGATTCCTAAAATTGATCAACAAAAGCCATACGCACTTGTGGCGATTACAAAACATGGTGTCGAACATGCACGTAACTATATCGAAAAATTCCCTTATGCCGACCTTTATTATATGAAGAAATTCGAACACGGCGACGAAGCTACTCGACATATCCAATTGTTTGATGGAACGGTTCGTTTGTTGTTACCGGCCCTTTTTCAGCAGTATAAAGCCATTATTTGTATTATTTCCCTGGGTGCCGTTGTACGGATGATTGCGCCACTTCTTGTAGATAAGAAGAAAGATCCTGCTGTATTAGTCGTCGATGATAAAGGGGAGTATGTCATAAGTGTACTATCCGGTCATATTGGTGGTGCCAATGCATTGACCCAAGAGTTTGCTGAAACGATTGGTGCACAACCTGTTGTTACGACAGCTTCAGATGTTCAAAAAACGATTCCTGTTGATTTATTTGGTGCGAAGTTCGGTTGGGTATGGGATTCAGAAGAGAAGCTTACTCCAGTCAGTGCTTCAGTCGTAAACGAAGAACATGTAGCGATTGTACAGGAAACAGGCGAAAAAAACTGGTGGATGCATCATACACCTATGCCGGAAAATTTGAAACTGTATTCTTCAACTGAAGAAGCGTTAACGGCAAAGCCTCATGCAACGTTACTTATAACAGACCGTTTAATCGAGCCTTACGAGGAGGAGCTTCTAAACAATGGTGTTATTTTTCGACCAAAGTCCCTCGTATTAGGGATGGGCTGTAATCGTGGAACGTCCGCAGAGGAAATTGAAGAACTTATTGATGAAACGCTGCTTGAGCTAAAACTTAGTAAAAAAAGTGTAAAAGCAATTGCGACAATTGACCTGAAAAAAGATGAAGAAGGTTTTTTACAAGTCGCTGCTAAAAATAATTGGCAATTTGTTACGTATACAGCAGAGCAGTTAAATGAAATCCCAATAAAAAATCCATCTGAAACGGTATTTAACTATACAGGTGCTTACGGTGTATGTGAACCAGCAGCACTGCGCTATGCCAATTCGAGCGAGTGGTTGCTAGAGAAAAAGAAAGGCACGAATGCAACGATTTCAATTGCACGTATTCCCTTCGATGAAGAAGTTTCACCAAAATTGGCTACATAAATGTTTGGAGGAAGATCGATGAATTATTTCCCTTTACTATTAAATATTGACTATAAGACGGTTGTAGTAGTTGGCGGAGGACCTGTAGCGCGACAAAAAGTAGAAGCATTACTACCAACGAAAGCAAATATTGTGGTTGTCAGTCCTATGATTACAGAAGAACTAGCAGAGTATGTTGAACAACAACTTGTGAAATGGAAGAAAAAAGGGTTCGAACCACACGATTTAGACGATGCGGCTTTAGTGTTTGCAGTGACAAATAGTAAAGAAGTAAACGATATGGTTGAAGAAGCAACTCAACATTGGCAACTGTTAAGTCGTGCAGATGCAAAAGGGCGTGTCGACTTTATTAATCCAGCAGTCGTTCGTCGTGGTGATTTTATACTGACCGTGTCGACATCAGGAGCGAGCCCTCGTTTCACACGTCAAGTAAAATCCGAGTTAGCGCAACAGTACGGTGACTATTACGAGCAATATGTAGCATTTTTAGGACAAGCACGTCAACAAATTTTAGCCAAGTTTGACGGCGAACAAAAGAAACAATTATTAATCGATTTACTTGAACCACAGTTATTGGAGTGGGTAAAGGAAGGTCGCTTAGACGATTGTGAGAAGTGGCTTCAACAAAGATTAGGAGAATAACGATGAGCACACAAGTATTTATTGTCGGAGCAGGTCCTGGAGATCCAAAACTATTAACATTACGTGGCCTTGAATGTATTCAACAGGCCGACGTTATTTTATATGATCGTTTAGTGAATCCTGCATTGCTAAACTATGCAAAAGAAACAGCACAATTCATTTATTGTGGGAAAGAGCCAGGAAATCATGGCTTAATTCAAGAAGAGATTCACCGTGTTTTAGTTGAAAAGGCGCAAGCGGGGTTTACGGTTCTACGTCTTAAAGGTGGAGACCCATTTGTATTTGGTCGGGGTGCGGAAGAGGCTGCAGTATTACGTGAAGCAAATATTGACTATGAAATAGTACCAGGAATTACAGCAGGTATTGCGGCACCAGCCTATGCAGGAATTCCTGTAACACATAGAGATTATGCCGCAAGCTTTGCAATCGTGACTGGTCATGGACGAGCTGAAAAAGGGCAGGACTTCATCAATTGGCAAGCGATTAGTCATATTGATACAGTAGCTTTTTATATGAGCGTAGGCAATATCGAACATATTACGGCTCGTTTAATTGAGCATGGAAAGCACAAGGAAACCCCTGTAGCAGTAATAGAATGGGGAACGACGGATAAGCAACGGACGATGATTGGCACGCTACAAACAATTTCCAAACAAATTGAGCAAGAAGCCATTCAAAATCCAGCCATGATTTTAGTCGGAGAAGTTGTAAACGTACGGGAGGATATTGCTTGGTTTACGGAAAGGGTGTACGAAAGATGTTAGAGGCATTAAAAAAACGAAGGGCAATTCGCCAATTTGTAGATCGTGAAGTAGAACGTGAAAAAATTGAGCTATTGTTAGAGGCTGCAACCTATGCACCAAATGATCGTATGCGAGAGCCGTGGCATTTTTATGTGATGCAAGGTGATAGTTTAAAAGGGTATGAGAAAGTAGCACTGGAGTTTTTAGAAAAACGTTTTCCTACAAAGCCTCATTTAGTAGAAAGTTCAATGAAGGCTATTACAAATACACCTTTAATTATAGCGGTAACTTCAGCTATGGTAGAAGGGGATGAAGGGGCTACAAAAGACAATTTATTTGCGGTAAGTAGCGCGATTATGTCGATCTGGTTAATGGCGGAACAATTAGGTTTAGGAATGGTTTGGCGAACACGCGGTGTTGGGTTGGTACATGATACGGCCCTTCATACATATATCGGTGCAAGTCATCAGGAACAATTAGTTGGTACGTTATGTATTGGTTATCCTGCTGAAGAAATCACAACACCAAAAAAGCGGACACCATTTTCTGAAAAAACAACATGGCTATAAAGGGAGGTTCGATAAATGAAACGATCACCTTTACACATTGATTTTGAACAGTTATGGAAAGAAGGCATGCATGACTGGCATGGCAATATGCCTGAACGAATGACAAATGATGAGTTAGAAGAAGCATTTTGGACCCAATCTATGCAAAAAAAATCGTATCGTCAAACAGATGCCCACGCAAAGCCGATCTATGCCAAGATTCGCCAACATATTCCTGACAATGTAACCTGTTTAGAAATCGGGCCAGGGTGGGGTAATTATACATTTCCTCTAAGAGAGGATGTAAAAAAATTAACATTAGTAGACGGTTCGGAAAGTGTTCTTCGCTATTTACAACAGTACTTTATGGAGGATCAAGCAGTACGTTTTGTCCATGCAAAATGGGAAGAAGCCCAATTAGAACCCCATGATATCGTTGTAGGTGTGAATTGTTATTATCGTATTTACGAAATGAATGCAGCATTATTAAAAATGAACAAATTAGCAAAAAAGCGGGCAATTATTGGATTGACAACAGGTCCGATTCAACCACATTACGTAATACTTGATCAACAATTTGGCTACGAGATTAAATATCCACGCCGTGATTATATTGAAATAGTAAATATGTTATATCAACTTGGGATTTATGCGGATTGTGAAATGCTTCCATTAGAACGTACGTATCGATATAACAGCTATGAAGCGTTATATGAAGCCCAAAGTAAAAAAATTTTAAATGATACATTCCGGCTAGATGACCTAAAAGCTGCACTAACAAATTTTATTACGGAGGAAAATGGGCAAATCGTATACCGCCATAAATTTTATGCAGCAATTATAAGTTGGGAGCCTATAAATATAGAGAATGTCAGTCAATTTTAATTGATGCGAGGAGGATGAATATGACAACTTGGAATTTAACCCCTATGCAACGACATGTTTTAATTTGCAATGGAGCGACATGTATGGGGGCTGGAGCAGAAGAAGTAACACAGCAAATTCGTGATGAAATTCGAATCAATAAGCTGGATGACGTTATTCATACATCTCGAACTCGTTGTAATGGACGTTGTAAAGATAAATGTGTAGTCATTGATTATCCAAAAGGTACATGGTATTCCGTACAACAAGAAAAGACAGCACGAGCAATTGTACATGAAAATGTCTCCTATGAAAATATTATTTATTCGATGGAACAAGGAGTACGACTACGGGGCGATTCACGTATTAAAGGGATTGATAAGTACCGTCAACGAAAGGGTAAAAAACATCCGGCAGTGTTATTTGTTGGACATGGTAGTCGTCTTGAAGCTGGGAATGAGGAAGTGCGCCAATTTATCGAGCAAATGCGTTCGAAAATGGATCCATCGTTACTAGTAGAAACATGCTTTTTAGAATTTGCTTCACCAAATATAGACGATGGGATACAACGGTGTATTGAACTTGGCGCAGATGAAATTCACGTAATCCCGATTATTTTATTGCACGCTGGTCACTCGAAGCTTCATATACCAGCTGAAATTGAGGAAGCAAGGCATCAATTCCCAGAAATTCGTTTTACATATGGGCAAACGATTGGGATACATGATGAAATTTTTACGATTTTAAAAGAGCGTTTACAGGAAGTAGGTTTTGATGCAAACGCTACTAATGAGCATACCGCTATTTTACTGATTGCCCGTGGTAGTAGTGATGTGGATGCGAAAGAAAGCTTTTATCAAATTTCTAGCATTCTAGCAGAGCAAGTGAATGTTCCGATTTTTGAAAGTGCCTTTATGGGGGTAACAACGCCGACTGTAGGACAGGGAATTGCTCGCTGTGTCGAGTTAGGCGCGAAAAAAATCATTATGCTACCGTACTTTTTATTTACAGGAATATTAATGGAACGTATGGCACGTATGGCGCAGGAGTTTTCGGCTAGCTATGCTAGTGTTGAAATTGTGATTGCAGATTATTTTGGTTATCATCCGAAATTACAAAATGTGTTGCTAGAGCGTTTACAACAGGCGATGGATGGAACTTCAACAGGGATGCAAGACTTAGAAAATTTCCGTCAATATGTAAAAGAATATGGATATGAGCATCATCATCATTGATTCACTATTATTAATCTAGGTATTTTAAATATTGAAAATTACAAAATTGTTATATCGGAATAGTATTGTATGACGACAATAGAATAGATTTTTGGTGCTTTTATGAAAGCTTAATAGGGAAGACGGTGAAAGTCCGTCGCTGTCCCGCAACTGTAATTTGGAGCGTTTCTCTTTTATACCACTGCAATCCATTTGTGGGAAGGTGAGAACCGTGTTGAAGAAAAGCCAGGAGACCTACCAAAAATAATGAAATTTAACCTACGAGGATAGGTGCTAAAATAAGCAATATTTGTTGCTTTTTTGTAACGCACTTTTCTCCTGGAAAGTGTTTTTTAATACACTTTTTACCATCATTAACTAAAAAAGGAGAAAAAACGATGAAAGAATTAGTACCAAAGCTTGCATATTTCACAATAGTATTGTTATTTATTCCAAAGCAAGCGTACGCCATGCACATTATGGAAGGATTTTTACCAATTGGTTGGGCCATTTTTTGGTTTGCACTGTGCCTTCCGTTTTTAGTAAAAGGAGTTAAGGCGATCCGTACAGTGGTCAAAGAGAATCCTGAAACGAAATTATTACTAGCATTATCAGGTGCCTTTACATTCGTTTTATCCGCTCTAAAAATACCATCTGTAACTGGTAGTTGTTCACATCCTACTGGTGTTGGGCTTGGTTCGATTTTATTTGGACCTTTTGTCATGAGTGTTTTAGGTTCAATCGTTTTATTATTCCAATCGTTATTATTAGCGCATGGGGGTTTAACAACATTAGGGGCAAACATTTTCTCAATGGCCATTGTTGGACCACTCATTGCGATTGGGGTATTTAAATTAGCAACAAAATGGGGTCTATCCTTTAGTGTTACGGTATTTTTGGCAGCCATGTTAGGGGATTTAGGTACATATGTAATGACTTCATTCCAATTAGCATTAGCATTCCCAGCTGAGGTTGGAGGTTTCGCTGGATCCTTCCAAAAATTCTCAAGTATTTTCGCGCTAACACAAGTTCCGTTAGCAGTTAGTGAAGGGTTATTAACCGTTATGATTATGAATTTTATCCAAAAATACAATATGAGTGAACTTATTAAATTACGTATTTTGAAGGTAAAGGAGAGCTAATATGTTAAAGAAAAATTTATTATTATTATTAGCAGTTGTTGTTTTAGCGCTTTTACCGATTGTATTTTTACAAGATGCTGAGTTTGGTGGAGCAGATGGTGAAGCAGAAGAGGCGATTACAGAAATTGCAAGTGATTACGAGCCATGGTTTACTGCGATTTGGGAGCCGCCAAGTGGTGAAATAGAAAGTTTATTATTCGTACTACAAGGTGTCATTGGCGCATTAATTATCGGCTATTTTATAGGTTATATGCGCGGAAAGTACGCAAAGAATACCAATGCTAAACATTGATTATATCGCTCATCATAATGGACTTCAAAAAGTAGCGGCGGGTCAAAAGCTGTTACTTAGTATCGGTGCATTGCTCATAGTGACGGTTTCAAGGAATAATAGCGTTGCACTTTGGACACTACTCGTTATGAGTAGTGTCATTGTGTTTTATGCGAAAATTCCATTGAAGGCGTATGTAACACTGATGCTGGCTCCGCTTGGATTTAGCTTAGCAGGTATAGTGACCATCGTCGTTTCTATTTCATTTACGAATGAAGTAAATACCGATATGTTATGGCATCTGTTTACACCATTTGCAACCCTTTATATTTTGCCTAGTGATGTAGATCGTGCAATAAATATTTTTTTAGTTGCCTTTAGTGCATCGAGCTGTTTATATTTACTAATTTTGACGACGCCCATCTATGAAATTAGTCCGATCTTATTGAAATGTAAAGTGCCAACGATTGTTATTGAACTAATTGAGCTTATATATCGTTTTATTTTTATTTTTTTACAAGCATCAATGCAACTTTACACAGCACAACAGGCAAGATTAGGTTACAAAAGTTATAAAATGAGTTTTCAATCACTCGTGCTATTAATTAGCGTGTTATTTCGCTCAATCTTTTTTCATTACGAAAAGATGACATTAGCGATGAAATCACGGAATATTGAGCATTTTATTATCCCAGATGTTTATTTACTAAAGAAAAAGTGGCAGAGGTTACCACTAATTTTGTTCATTGTTTATGTATTTGTAGCAATCGGATTAATTTTTGTATAGGGAGGAATGAAAATGACTGCATCGTATTTTTCCTTTGAACACGTATCGTTTCTTTATTCTGATGGGACGCAAGCAATTAATGATATTTCATTAACCATTCCAGTTGGAAATAAAATTGCCATTTTGGGGGAAAATGGCTCTGGAAAATCAACTTTATTTAAATTATTGATGGGCTTAGAACGTCCAACAAAAGGGACAATCCTATTTAAAGGGAAGCCTCTAAAGTACAATAAAAGTGGACTACAGCAGCTACGCCAACAAGTAGGCTTAGTGTTTCAAGAAGCGGATCATCAATTATTTGCTTCTACAGTAAAGCAAGATATATTGTATGGACCCCTTAATCTTGATTGGTCTATTGAAAAGATAACTTCACAAGTGGACAAGGCGATCGCCTTAACGGAGCTGGAGGAATTAGAAAATCGTCCAATTCATTTTTTAAGTGGTGGTCAAAAGAAGCGTGTGGCGATTGCAGGTGTTTATGCGATGGAGCCGAAAGTTTTAATTTTAGATGAACCAACGAGTAGTCTAGATTATTATTTTTCAACACAATTGACCGATTATTTGAAAAAGCTTGATACGGATGATCGAACATTTTTATATTCCACACATCAAATTAATTTAGTGTATGAATGGGCAGATTATTATATTGTACTTCATAAAGGTAAGGTAATCTATGTAGGAGAGCGAGATGCTTTGTTTACGAATGACGCATTATTACAACAGGCGCATATTGAGAAACCTTGGATTGTTTCTGTAACGCAAATGCTACAAAATAGTGATCCACAATGGGGGAACATCGCAATGCCCCATTCCAAGGAAGCACTTGTTGCTCAAATTGTTGCGTTGCAAAAAAAGGAAGATCTTATCTCCATTTAGGCACTATATTGTAGTTTAAAGTGAATCAATAGCATTGGCCTTTTTCTGTTAAGTGTTTTGGCATATATTAATGGCAATCTTAACATTGAAAGGAGGAGTACTTTAAATGCTGTCTCTTCACTATAAAGGCCAAATCAAAGCGAATCCTTGTACATGTCATAAAAAACATTGTTGTTGTCTCCATGTCAACTTAGCAGGATTGACCGATCATTTAAATTATAAACTAGTGAAATATCGAAAAATTCCTGTAAAAATAACAGCCAATAATGGATATACACTGACAGGAAAGATCCATCAAGTAGGGATTGACTATATTGAGATAAAAAAAGAGAATGACACGATTGTAACCATACTGAAAGATAAAGTAGATCGTATTAAATGGTTAAAAGAAGCATGTGAATCCGATGAAGTAGGAAATACCACACTATAAGACCTAAGGAAAATGGAAAGCGTTGAATAAGATAGATAATAGTAAAAAGAAAGGGATTTTGTCATGAGAGCCTTTAAAATACCTATTACTATTTTATTTATGACGCTTTTTTTTGCTGCTTTTGGTCATTCGGTTGTATGGGGTCATTCATTTGTGACCGAAGAATCTCCTGCTAAAAATAGTACGCAAGAGTCTTCACCAACAGAGATCCAGCTCATCTTTAATAGTAAAGTAGAGAAGGATTTTTCACTAAAGCTACTCGATGAAAATCAACAAGAAATTCAGTATGTAACAAAAAACATAGATAGTGAGCAAAAACAAATTTCTATACAAATCCCCCCATTACCATCTAGCAAATATACAGTAGAATATTACGTCATTTCTTCAAACGATGGGCATCCAATTCGAGGATCCTATCAATTTCAAGTGAAGGTAAAAGAAGAGCCAGTACCTCCTAATACACATAGTGAACAAGAAATGATACCAAAACCATATGTTCCACCAATAGACAAAATCGAAGTCCCGCAAACTCAACCACAACCAGAGCCGATAAACAATTACCCGCAAGCATCAGAATGGATTATTTATTTTATGAAAGCCTTGTATTTTTTTGGGCTTGTCCTTGTAATTGGCTGGGTTCTTTTGTTTCGATTGGTCATCCATAAATATCCGAAAGCAATAAAAGAGCCGTTTTTATTTTGGGGAACAATTCTCCAAATGGTTCATTTAGTAGGTTTAATCTCGGTAATATTAATCCAATTTAATATTTTTTCGTTAAATGGCCTCTCCTTTACATTCGATTCTCCCTTTGAAACGATTTTTACCGCGTTGTGGATCATTTCACTTTTCATGGCGTTACTAGGGTTTATATTTTTATTTAAAAGTATTTGGTTTGACGTCGTTTGGGTGCTGATCATCGTACTAAGTAAAAGTTTAAATGGGCATGCATTTGAGTTTGAACCAAAATATGTATTAGTGATCACGGATAGTATTCATTTACTTGCCGCTTCACTTTGGGCTTCTGGCCTTACGCTTCTGATCATTCTTTGGCGTAAAGAAACATTGTATGTCAACGAGTTTTTACCTATTTTTTCAAAAATGGCCTTCTATAGTATAGGTGTTTTATCGATTACAGGAACCTCTATTACGGTAATTTATGCCCCATCTATTAACCTACTCTTAACAACATGGGGGATATTACTATTGATTAAAATCCTACTTGTCTGTCTCGTAATTGGAATGGGATTTATTATTCGACGGAAAATGAAAAAAATGAACATAGCGGATTTATCAAAATGGATTGTTGTAGACTTTACACTGATGCTCTTAATTCTCATCATCGTTTCCATTTTCACGTATTTAAATCCGCTACAATAAATTAAGAGCGAATGGAAAAACAAAGTAAACAGTAGGATGCATACACAAGGATCGTACAAAATGTAACGAGAGACAAATCCGCAATCACACCAATCATCGGCCCCATAATCCCTGCCATAAGACCACTTGAAACGCCTGATAATAATGTTTGGTAATCGACTAACGCACCAAAGATTGCCCCGATGACAATGGCGATAATCGTAGCAACAATTGTAATCAGGGAATAATGACCTGGAAACGAATAGCCGAGTAATGTACCGACAGCGATCCCCATCACGCCACCACTTGTCATTGCAATGTTCATGCCAAGATGATAACTAATTAAATATTTTTTCTTATATAAATAAGAATAGGAAACGGCACTAACGAAGAAGTAGCTTATGAAAATAATCAAAATAAATAGATTCAAATCAATCAACTCCTCCCTAACAGTGTATGTATGATGCATTAAGACTGGTGACAACTAAAAAAAAGGAAGGATGCAGATGAACCGTCTCTATGAAAAGGAATACCCTGAGCTCAAGAAAGAAGATCACTATACGTCCCCTGCAAGCTCATTACCATTACATGAATTAAAAATGCTTCAAGACTATATTCATAGCGCCAATTTGCAGCACTTGGGGGCAAAACTGCCGAATGCTAAGAAACAAATGATTTTATTAAAATTTTTTAAATCAAAGAAAAATCAGTTAGTGGAAGTGTATTCGAGAAATGGAGAAGAGGTTATCCATACAGTAGGGAAGGTAGCGGTTGTAGGTAGAAATTTTGTCATGCTGAAAACGTTATTTACCCGCTATTGGATTCCATTCACTTCGATCCATTCCGCAAAGACACCATTCGGATTACCCGATGTTCCAGGGAGCCACCAACATGTCGTTATTGATCAAGAACTAAGGAGAAAATTACTAACAAACTTTGGTGATACGGTGGCTAGTAAAGAAGCATTAAGACAACAATTTTTTGAAGAGCTTCTGGAGACAAATTTAAAAAGCTGGAAGGGGACAAAATTAATCATTCTCGCTGGAAAATCGTATCACAACAGAATTCGTGATATTCAAAAGGGAGTTGTGCTATTAAAGGGAAATAATAAAATCCCGATCCACAAAATTCAGTACATGAAACAAACAAGAATGATGTCGTTTATCGAACGTATTTTTACTAAATGGTTTAAAAAGCTTTGAGTCCTCCAATGGCTTAGGAGGACTTTTTTCTTTTAGTAGAAAGTAAGAGGATTTCTATCTTTTATAAAATTAGTGATTTAGTTTATTTCATTTACTCAAATTACCATATGATAGGGTGATTATAAATGGGAGGTGAAAATATTTTGGAAGGACCAATTTTAGACGAAAATAAATTATTTGAAGAGATGTTAGGAAAAACGATTTTACTCGTTACACAAAGTAAACAATTAAGTATTTTAGGGCAAACATTCCGACCAATATTTACGGGGAAAGTTGTGAAAGTAACAAATGGCTACCTCACGTTAAACCCGGTGATTATCAAAATGCATAATGCTCCTTTTTATAAATTCCCCACGCCACTTAGTTTTCCATTTGAGCATATTTCACTCTTCACCGAATTTGATATGGATCGAAAAATCCCACTGATCTAATAAATTACAGAAAGGATGCAAACTATGAATGAGGACTTAGCGAAAATCGCCGATCAACTCGGGGATGGAATGACAAACATCAATGATATTCGTTATTCGGTAGTATCTGGGCATTTTCAAAATAATCCGGGAAAACGGGCGTTACTGTTAATCTTTCCTTTTCCATTTTTAATCATTGGAAAAATCGTAGACGTTGTCAGCGATTTTGTCGTGATCAAAGCGGAAGTAACGAATGTAACGGAACTTGATGATGAAGAATTTCGTGTTCATTTAGACGATATTGAAGTTTTTTATATTGAACAACCGGATGGGCCAAAGATTCCAGACATTCGGACTGGTAAACATGCTTAGGAAATTTCATATTGTCGCTATTCCAATCCGAATTGTTGTCAATCGATTTGGCGATCACGACCCAGACGGCATGATGTATGTATTAAAAGAAAATGAAAGTAGAATTAAAAAGAAAGTGGAGCTTAATCCTTTTTCAACAGTAGATGAAGTTGAACCGTTAGTGATTCGGGCCAATGTGGGCGATGAAATAGAGGTACTATTTGAAAATCAATTGCCTTTTAATACGGGGATTCATATTCAAAGTGTCGAGTATGATGTGATGACTTCTGATGGAGCATTTGTCGGATTAAACAAGGATACAACTATTGGAAAGGGAGAAACCATTCTTTATAAATGGGAAGCGGATGTAGAAGGAATTCACTTTTTCGCTGATTTAGGTAATCCACTATCAAGTGAGCAAGGAAGCAATGTACATGGGTTGTTTGGCGCATTGTTTGTGGAACCTAGAGGATCGTGGTGGACAGATCCTATCACAGGCAAACCCATCAATAGCGGTGCTTTCGCGGATGTTCATAATCCACTGTTACCATCCTTTCGAGAGTACGGTTGGTTTTTCCATGATGAAATGGAAGTGGATGATTTAACCGGTCAAAAGCCAATTAGTCCACATACTCTTCAACCAGAGGCAACACACCTTGTCAATTACCGCGCAGAACCAATGAGAAATCGCATGCGGTTGATCCAAGAAGGGGTCGTTTGTCCGGATTGTGAAGGGGAAGAAGTTCATCATGATTCCTGGGTTTTTGGAGACCCAGACACACCAATACTACGTGCGTATGTAGGAGATCCAATAAAAATTCGCCTTGTTCATGGTGGTACACAAGAAACGCACTCGTTCCATTATCATGTGCATCAATGGTTATTTGAAGCAACGGATATGGACTCAGAAATAGTAGATGTTCAGGCAATTTCACCACAAGCACAGTTTACGGTTTCACCAATGTATGGGGCAGGGAGTTTGCATGGGGCAATAGGGGATGCGATTATCCATTGTCACTTATACCCGCACTTTGGCGAAGGGATGTGGGGTATGCAACGAACATTTGATACATTGCAAGATGGCACTATGTGTTATCCAAATGGTGTACAAATTAAAGCACTTCAACCACTTCCAGATCGACCGCTTCCGCCAAAACCCACACTCGATCGACCAGGCTTTCCAAACTTTATACCGGGCATTCCTGGATTTAAAGCACCACGTCCTCCATTAGGTATTGAAAATGGCAGAGAACCGACAATTATTGAACGAAACCATTTTGCGCCAAATGCGGTACCGGGTGCAGTGTTTGTCAATCCAGCACCTGAAAATGCACCAGTTCGGAATTATGATGTCGTATTAATGCAAATGCCGATTGTGTATAACAATCAAGGCTGGCATGATCCAGAAGGACGCCTATATGTTCTAGCGGAAGATGAAGAGGATGTAAGATGCGGTAGAAAAAAACCAGAGCCCCTCGTTATTCGAGCAAATGCTGGGGAAGTGGTACGTTTTAGATATACGAATAAGTTGCCTGAAACGATAGGGGGCAATGCCTTCCAATTAGTCAATCGAACGTATGAAGCTGGTATGCATGTTCATTTCGTAAAGTTTGACGTTCTTGTAGCAGATGGTGCAAATGTTGGTTGGAATTATGATTCTGGCATTCTCCCGGGTGAAACAATTGAATATCAATGGTACGCAGATGTGGAATTAAAATGTACGTTTTGGCATGACCATTTATTTGCCAATGAACATCAACAACATGGTGTTTTTGCTAGCATTAATATACAAGCAAGAGGTTCCGAGTATTTAGACCCTTATACTGGTAAGGAAATAAACGCCGGGACACAGGCGATGATTACAAATAAATTGATTCCAGATTTTAGAGAAATTAATTTGTTTGTGCATGATTTTGCTTTACTGTTTGATAAAGATGGATGTCCATTAAATCCTCCTCCTTTCCCTGGTTCACCAGATGATCCAGGTGTAATGGGTGTGAACTATCGAAATGAGCCAATCCAATTCCGGTTAAAAGAGCCAGATTGTGATCCTGCATATGTATTTAGCTCGTGGGTGCATGGAGATCCTGTGACACCTCTGCTTGAAACATATAATGGCGATCCTGTTCGAGTAAGGCTCATTCAAGGTGCACATGAAGAATCGCATAGTTTTAATCTTCACCGACAAAGATGGTATAGGGAGCGCCCAGATTTAGATTCAGAGCTCGACCAACAGCAACATATCGTCATCGCTGAAACCTTCACATTGGAATTTAACATGGAAGGTGAAGGGGATTTTGATATGCTGTATCATTTTGGGACATTAGAGGATATTTGGTTAGGGAACTGGGGCATCTTCCGCTCCTATGAAAAAAGGGTAAAACACTTAAAACCATTACCTGATCGTGAGGTTCCTGAAAAAAGAGAGAAGCCGTTACCTAAACGAACAGGGAAGAAACCTCCAATGGCTGTGCTTGGTCAATACGATTACCCACCGAATGCCAAAGTGAGAAAATATGAGGTGGTAGCCTTAAATACAAGGATTGATTATAACGATGAAGGGGATCATGATCCATTCGGTATCGTCTTTGCCTTGAAAAAAGACGTAAAAGATATTTTATCTGGGAAGCTAAACCCTGAACCACTCATAATTCGTGCAAATGTTGGGGAATATGTGGAAGTGACTTTAACGAATAACCTAACTGGCGTAGATCATCATGATGGAATACACGGCTATCCGGAAGTACCAGTGGATGCGTTTTTCCCACCGTCGAACCGTATTTCCATGCATGCGCAACTCGTACAATACGATGTTCGCCATTCTGATGGGGCAACGGTTGGATTTAATGATGATCAAACAATTGGTCCTGGCGAAAGTATTACCTATCGATGGTACATTGATCAAGATATCGGTTGTGTGAATTTATGGGATATGGCAGACATTCGAAATCATCGTCACCATGGAGCATTTGGGATGTTAATTGCAGAACCTAGAGGATCAAAATATTTAGATTCAAAATCAAGAAAAGAAGTAACTACTGGCAGCCAAGTGATTATCTCGACACCTCTTCTTCCTGAATTTAGAGAGTTTGCTCTTTTAATGCATGATGGTGTAAGACTGCTTGATAAAAATGGTGAGCTGATTATAGATCCAGATCCACTGTTCTTTGGGGAACAACCTGAAGAGGAAGAACCTGATTTTGAAGACCGAGGCTCAAGAGGGTTTAACTATCGGTACGAACCTTTTAGAAATCGTGTGGAAGAGTTTAAGGATATTCACAAAGTATTTAGTTCCAAAGTTTATGAAGATCCAAGTACACCAGTATTCTTAGCCTATCCAAATGATCCAGTAATTTTCCGATTAACTTCCCCTGCTGATCGTGCAAGAGCTCGTTCATTTGTGCTTCACGGACATAAGTTCAATAGAAGTGAAGATGATATTAATTCATCTGTTATTTCGGTGCGCGGTCAATATGCCGTCGGAGGAAATGACGACTTCCATCTGCATTATGGAGCAGGTAGTTTATTTGGAAGAGCAGGAGATTATATGTATCGATCGGGTAATATTCGATGGGATGTTGAATTAGGACTTTGGGGCATTTTCCGAGTACTGGAACATAAAACGAATCAGCTAGCTCCATTAGAAGTGTATTCAGAAAATCGTGACGATAAAAGAGCGTTTTCTACAATGAAAAAATATGTTAGCCGTGCGATAAAAAGTGTCCAATTATCAAAGGATATATTGGGAAGAAAAGTCATTCTCTCAGCGTTACCACCAAAGCAAAGTGCTCGAAATACCCATTCACCAGAAAAGAATGAAGGTGTTCAAAATGAGACGTTGTAAAACATGTCATAATCGTAAATGTACCTGTCATAAATTAAACGATGCTAGTCATCACATTAGTAACAATCAGCCACCGATTAAACCAGTTGATTTATTTGGCTCACCTTTTAATTGTAAAAAACAAAAAAAGACACCTCGATTCACTTCACCGAATAGTCCTCTTTCTGCTGATGAGTTAAATGAATTGCAAGCTTGTATTGAAGAAGTAAATGATTTGCTCAGATCGCTCGGTTCGGAGAGTAATCCGAATAATACCCGACAATTACAACTTCATTTTTTTAATTTGAGAGGGGAAATTGTGAAAGCGCAAATCCTCACTACTCCAGTTGAAGATGAAGGCGATACAGACGAAGGTGAGGAGGAGCAAGAACGAATCGATATGGATGGTTCGGATTGTCACGGGAAGATTTTAAATAAAATCGGAAAACTAGCTACTGCAGGACGAGATTTTATTCAAATGAATGAAGTTGGTTCCGCAACATTTATTTTGTATGAACATTTACTCTCTGTTACAAGAGAAAACAAATGTGAATATGATAAAGCAATAGTCCCTGAATTTCATGATGCATCGCAAGAAATGAGACGAGAATTGGCATTTAACTTCGGTGAATTTGTCACAAAAGATACGGAACTATTGAATTTATTTTTTGGCATCCCATTATACCTCCATCTAAAAAAATATTTAGGGAAAGATGTGAAGGTGAAAGTTGCGGAAGGTTGCATCTTTGGTACGTTAATTGCAACGAATGCTAATAAAATTAATCTAGTAAATAATACAGGAGAAATCGAATTTAGTTTAAAGGATATCTATTATATAGAAGTAATAAATATTAAATAATAGAAAATTTGATATTTACAATTATTTCTACCTTGCACCTTTGTAAACTTAGTATATAATTAGTTTGTTAAATTGAATAATGGCACTTTAAAGCATTAAAATACTAAATCGTGTACATCGCAAAAAACGATGTGCACGGTTTTATTTTCAATTTACAATCTTATGTTGGATAGGCAAATACGCTATCAATATACACAGATGTACATATAATATAGTGAATTTAAAAGTTATAAATACAAAGAAGTACATGTTTTATAAAGAATGGCCATTAGATGAGAATATATGGGGCTAACTATATTTGCCACTTATAGGCTTATTGATTTAACCAATATTAATGTTATGACGAATTGATAACTAAATTTTATCATAATTTGGTAAAAATATTATCGTTTTCTATAAATAGTCTTGACGTACGTTTATAAAATTTGTACACTGTGAACAATCAAATGTTTTTTCGGAAAATACAATCTTGAATAGTAAGGATTTGGTGAAATGATAGTATGTAAATTTGGTGGTACGTCTGTTGCAAATGCAGAGCAAATTAAAAAAGTAGCAAATATTGTGAAATCTAATCCGGATCGAAAAATCGTTGCCGTTTCCGCCCCAGGAAAACGTTATGGTGATGATATAAAAGTAACAGATCTTTTAATTGATTTAGCAGATGCAGCCTTAAACAATGGCGATGTAACGAATAAATTACAAAATGTAGTCAATCGATATAAAGAAATTACAGATGAATTAGGTTTAGATCAAACAGTTTGTGATGTGATTGCAAAAGACTTGCAAGAGCGTGTTGCTTCAGATAAATCTAAGCAAGAATTATTTATTGATAATATTAAGGCAAGTGGTGAAGATAATAACGCAAAATTAATTGCGGAATACTTCAACGCCATTGGACTACGTGCAAAATATGTAAGTCCAAAAGACCGTTTAGTGGTAAACGACTTACCAGAACGTACAATGGCTCTTCCAGAAGCGTATGACAATTTAAAAGATTTAGGAAATGGGGACGAAATCGTCGTATTCCCTGGATTCTTCGGTTATACAAGAGAGGGCATTTTACGTACTTTTGATCGCGGTGGTTCAGATATTACAGGATCGATTTTAGCGGCTGCAGTAAAAGCAGATCTTTATGAAAACTTTACAGATGTAGACTGTGTATTTTCTGCAAATCCTAAGGTGGTAAATGACCCAGTTGGTATTTCAGAAATTACTTATCGTGAAATGCGTGAGTTATCGTATTCAGGTTTCTCCGTATTCCATGATGAAGCGTTAATGCCTGTTTTTAAATTAGGTATCCCTGTAACGGTTAAAAATACAAATAACCCATCTGCACCTGGAACAAAAATTTTACCAGTGCGCCAACCAAATGGCCGCCCTGTAACAGGTATTTCTGCAGATAGTGGATTTTCTATATTATATGTATCTAAATATTTAATGAATCGTGAAGTTGGTTTTGGACGTAAACTTCTACAAATTATTGAAGAAGAGCATATTTCTTATGACCATACGCCATCAGGATTGGATGATATATCAGTCGTTATCCGTTCAAACCAATTAACACCAGCTGCTGAAGAACGCATCTTAAAGCGTGTTAAAGAAGAGCTACATGCCGATGATGTTCATTTCCGTCACGGATTCTCGATGATCGTGATTGTTGGGGAAGGAATGCGTAACAATACAGGTCTTGCTGCACGTGCTGCATCTGCCATCTCAAGAACAGGTGCAAATATCGAAATGATTAATCAAGGTTCATCGGAAGTAAGTCTTGTATTTGGTGTTTTACAACAATCAGAAAACCAAATTTTGCGTGCCCTGTACGACGAGTTTTTTTCGCTAGTTTCATTGTAAAGTGCCAGGCACCGAAACAATTCTGATAATTTAATACAATTTATAAGGTTCTACAGGAATTCCACTGTAGAACCTTTTTATATGAAATATTCTTCTCAAATTGGTGAACAGATATTGAAAAATTTACCTTAATTTCCAGAACCTATAGCATATTATATAGCTATCTATTTATAATAATGGAAGAGGAGGGGAAAATGTGAGTAAAAAAGAGATTATTTATATAAAAGAAAATCCAGTTTCTCAATTTTTATTTAGTGATACCCGTTCAGCCATTTTTTGGCTTCTCGTTCGTCTATATGTTGGATACGCTTGGTTAAAAGCAGGATGGGGAAAAATACATAATGATGCCTGGATCGGGGAAAATGGGGGAGCTGCAGTTGCGGGGTTTGTACAAGGCGCGATTGCAAAGTCGACAGAAACGAAAGATGTTGCCGGATGGTATGCGACATTTCTAGAAAATATGGTCCTGCCCAATGCAAAAGGGTTCGCATTTATCGTAGCTTATGGTGAGGTGTTAGTTGGGCTTGGTTTAATCGTAGGCCTTTTAACAGGAATTGCTGCATTTTTCGGCGCGTTAATGAATGTCAGTTTCTTATTTGCGGGTACAGTGAGTACGAATCCGATTTTATTTATCCTTGCCACTTGGCTAGTTCTTGCATGGAAAGTTGCGGGTTGGTATGGATTGGATCGGTTTGCATTACCGAAACTAGGTACACCATGGAGTAAGATTGATACCGATGATTAGTAGGACGAGCTTTGTGCAAAACGTACAGAGCTTTTTCTCATTTTTGCATGAAATCTATTGTATAATCTAAGGTAGAATTGACACGCGCCATATAAGAGGAGATACCATGCACTATAACTATACACACCCAAAAGAAATTGAATATACAGGTGAAATTCAAGTATTTGACGAAAAGGGACAACTTGTAGCCATTTCAAAACGTATTTATGATAATCAATTTAAACAAAAATTAGATCGCATGTTCGATTATCGATATTTTTTAAAATACGATATATATAACGCGAACAATGAAAAAGAATTGATAATAAAAAAAATTAGCCGAAGAGGAAAGCTTTGGTATGAAGCAGTCGATACAAAGCGGCAAAAAACCTACATTATTTCTTATGAAAATTGGCGAATCGGCATACCAGAGCTTTATATATCTGACGGTGAAATCAAAATTCAAATTAATAAAGAGATGGAAGATTGGTCCGAGTTTGTATTCGAAAATGAAATCATCGCAAAATGGAAAGCTGAATTTAAGGACGACCAATTTGAAATGACATTAGTTATTCATGACAACAGCCCGTTGCAAAATGTTGCATTTTTTATAGGGGTTTGCCAAGCGACTTTGTTTGTCGGAGCGTAGAAGGAGATAAGTGACTATGAATGTTGTATTTGTTTTAACAAGAACTGGTGAAGAAGTACTGGAAATGGTTTCGACGGATGTTGCAGGATTACTTGCAGCAGTAAAAGGTGAAAACGTTACCTTCCCTTTTGGAACTTATAAATATGATTTCCACACGTTAGATCATTATTTAGTAGAAGGTGTTTATCGCCAAGAGCTTGTGATTTATTTAAAGGAAGAAGAAAAAGAAATCATCAATGAAATCTTATAATGTTTGACCATCATTCATATGGTGAAAAAAGGCGTTCTTTTTGGACGTCTTTTTTTATTCCCATTTATCGTGAACACGAATGGATAAAGGGGAACCTTTCTCGAGGGAGGGTCATACTCTCTGAATAACAACCTTCATTTATTAAAAAAGTATTTTAGAATATAAGTTTACACAGAAATAAACTAACGTCAGAGGGAGGATATGTATTGATTACCGTATTTGGAGGTATTGGCATTTTTTTAATCGGCATGTCGATGCTGACAAATGGTTTGAAGGAAATTGCCGGTGAAGCCTTAAAAAAGTGGTTAAACAAAATTACGAGAGGCCCCATGTCTTCTTTATTTACCGGTCTTTTCATGACGATTATTATGCAATCTTCCACAGCAACAACATTATTGACAGTGGGATTTGTTAGTGCAGGTTTAATTTCCTTTGTTCAATCGATTGGCGTAATTATTGGGGCCAATATTGGTAGTACTAGCACAGGTTGGCTCATTTCACTTCTAGGGTTTAAAATTAGTCTTCAATCCCTGTCTCTACCGATTATAGGGTTGGGCGCTTTCATGCAGTTGATTGCCCCTTATAATATAAGAAAATATGGTGGTGTTTTAGTCGGTTTTGGTCTGTTGTTTTTAGGAATTGACCTTCTACAACAAGGGATGAATTCTGCACAAGCACTGATTCCTTTTGATTTAGTTAAAACAGACTCATTTTTTTCGATTTTGCTATTAATTGTTATTGGGATTGTCATGACGATTATTATGCAAGCTTCGAGCGCGGCAATGGCAGCAACGTTAGCGGCACTATTTTCAGGAGCGATTGATTATGAACAAGCTGCCTATTTAGTCATCGGGCAAAATATTGGAACGACAGCAACGGCCATTTTTGCTGCAATTGGCTCATCAATCGCCGCAAAAAGAACAGCAATTACTCACTTACTATTCAATGTAATTACTGCCATTATCGTAACAATCTTTTTTAAATACATACTACTATTCACAGAATCCATTACTATATGGATGACGGGTAGTATTGATGAGACGCTAGGATTAGCCATTTTCCATACACTATTTAGTATGATAGGTGCACTTTTATTTTTCCCATTTATTCGTCCATTTGCATCGCTTTTAGAAAAGTTATTGCCAGAGAAGGCCAATGCTCTAACAAGAAATTTAGACTCAAATTTAGTTTCTGTACCGTCTGCGGCATTAGAGGTTTGTTATACCGCGTTATTGCAAATGATGAAACAACTGACACGTGCGATGTTGGAATTTATTGAATCAAGAAAAGTAACACCTAGTTTCGAAAAAAAGGTGGCAGAAGTAGAAGAAGCGATTGACATTACCCGAAAATTTTTAGATTTAGTCCAATCAAATTCTTCAAAATTACGCAATAAACATATCGATATTTTACATGTCTTAGATCATTTAAGTCGATTAACCAAAGTTTTAAGAGAGCAACAAAAGTTTGAAGCCATTAAGTTCCAGAAGACCATTATGAATCAAGTACATGAAACGATGTTTGAAGTAGAGGTACTTTTTGATGAAAAAGAGAAAATCTTTGAAGTCGAAAAAATCTTTGAGCAGACATCGGAAAAAATAGCAGCTGAACGAAAAAGACGTCGAAATGAATATTTTGAACGAACTGTAGAAAACGCTACACAAATACAAGTGGCTTTCTCGAAGGTGGAGTCGATTTTATGGATTGATCGCCTCGTGTACCATTACTGGCGTGCAACTGCGCGGATGGCGATGTTTTGTTCCTTCGAAAAAAATAATGATTCACAAAACCAACCGCTGCAAAAATGAAAATAAAGTTGCGCTTCAATGGGGAACTGAACGTGAATAAGTAGTAAAACAAAAACAGGAGAAACAAGAAAGAAGTGAGGAATTCTTTTCTTGTTCTCCTGTTTTTTTATATGGATGAAAGGTGGTGGGAAATCTGTATAAAGATTGAAATATCAAGGGCTTAAAGAGATTGTAGAGCTGGATTTTTAAAGCATTGTAAAAAATCAAAAAACAATGAAGGGGTATGTCTGGGCTTGATTTTATGCTTGTGATTTATGGTGAAATGGACATTTGCCTTGAATTGGCTCAATATCATCACCGATAAAGAATTGCTTCCATTCATTATGCGTCGGGTCACCGAAATGGCCGATATCTGGGTGTTTAGGCAACTGATCCCATGCTTCTACACGTTTACGAACTTTTTCCCGTGACATAATACCACCTTTTTCAGTTCCTTCTAACCCTTCAAATATCTTGCGGGGCTGGAATCCAAGAACCATCGAATTTCCTAGATGACGTGTCTTTCGTTTCTTATATGCAGGAGCATTTCCGAATACGAAGATTGGCTCTCCATGGAATCGAAAATCCCATAAATAGTGCTCTGGGTCGCGAGGACTTTCTTCCGGCCATTCTATTTCGTCAATTTCATGTAAGTATTGGAGGATCTCCCAAAATTGCTTTCGGTAATCTTCAATAGAACCTTCTTGCTCGAAAGGCTCTACAAATACAAAAAGACCGTGTTTCTTGTAGTTTGGTAATTGAAATAAATATAGAAAGTCTTTCAATGCAACTGGTAAATTACCCCAATCACCTTGAGTGATATAAGCATAGCGAAGCTCTCCTTTTTGTTCGCCACTCATTCCAAAAAAACATGGGAACGTTTTATCCGTTACCGTGTTATGAAAAGTTTCATATTCTTTATAAAGCCAGCTTGGCAAGTCTGTTCTAGTATGAAAATCTTCTTTTGTTAATAAAGCTGGTTTCTTCGTAATCATATGGTCGCCTCCAACTCAAATACATTGTCAAAATGAATATGGAACACTTTAAAAAGTCTTCTTATGTGAACCTCAATACACGTTAATCTTCAGCTTCGACAGCATGGATATCAAGTGTTGGAGGTCGACTTTTCCTAGATCATTAAATCAGGTGGGTCATTCCGATGTTGTTGAATGCTAATTGTGCCGCCATTAAGAAAACAGTCCATAGTATCTTATTAGGAGAACATTCTATTTATGCAATGATGAAGTTAAAACAGAGAGCTATATGATTGAAGTTGAAGTAAATACAAAAGTGAAGGGTTATTGCTTACGAAACCATTTAAAATATAGAGTTAGTACATTTCATAACAAGCGAATAAATGAGACCTATAGTCGGAAATGCCCAAATAATAAATATTCATATTATTATTGGTTAGTAAGGTCGGTTGCGTCGTCGTGGAGGGTATACAGGATATACTGGGAAGGGTGGGTAGTATGGGTATGGATATGGGTAGTGCTGTCGGTGCCTTCGTCTTCGATGACGTCTTCCATAAGAATCATACCAATCCTCATAGTCACTATGACCATAATTATTATAACGATTATAATATTGCATATTTTTTACCTCCTTTCGAAGTATATTATGCCAAGAGAGAATAATAGTAAGATACATCTACCTAAACCTATTATTCTTATTTCTCATATGTTTAGAAGGTACAGTAAGTCTAATAAATGCTAATAATAAGTTATTTACTTATATAAAGGCATGTAAATTTGCTAAAGAACATATTCAGTTTGTTTTATTGAAAAGTCGAAATTACCTGTCTACTGTTTATTGAATGTATAGTATGTAGAAAATAAAAAACCCGGAAATTGAATTTCCGGGTTTGATTACACTTACTATTTATCCTCTATGACACACTGCCTCGTTTTTCATTGTTAAAAACACTCTTTATTCTATTGCGTGAATAATTAATAGACAAATGGAAACTCTAGTATCATCTTTGTAAAAATTTTGATATGGAGGAATTATCATGTCTCAACATAACCAAGGGGAAGGAAAATTACCGCAAAATCCTGAGCCATATTGGAGAGAGTTTATTGATTTACCGGAGTTTCCTCAATTAAATGAAGATATTGACGTTGATGTTGTCATTGTGGGGGGCGGGATTACTGGCCTCACATCTGCTTATCTCTTAGTAAATGAAGGGTTAAAAGTCGCAGTTTTGGAAGCGGATAAATTATTAAATGGTACAACTGGTCACACAACAGCAAAAATCACGGCACAGCATGATTTAATCTATGATGAATTTTTGCATAACTTTGGAAGAAGTAAGGCACGTTTATATTATGAAGCAAATACAGATGCATTAAACTTTATAAGAAAAACAGTAGAAGAACATCAAATTGATTGCGATTTACAAGAGGAAGACGCGTATATTTATGCTACTACGGACGATTATGCAAGTAAGCTTGAAAAGGAAGCAAAGGCTTATGAAACAATTGGGATTGATGGAGAGTTAGTAGATAGCATTCCTTTTAACATCGACATTAAAAAGGCACTCATTATGAAAAATCAGGCACAGTTTCATCCGATTAAATACCTTGCGCATTTAATTGACATTATTAAGGAAAAGGGTGGCCTTATTTTTGAACAGACAACAGCGGTAAATGTTGAAACCGGGGAACAGCCAACTGTCCTTACGCGTGAAGGACAACGCGTTACTGGCAACTATGTTCTGTCATGCTCACACTTTCCGTTCTATGAAGGATTAGGTCTATTCTCTACAAGAATGTACGCCGATCGTTCCTACATCATTGCGGTGAAAACAAAGGAACAGTACCCTGGTGGAATGTATATTAGCGCCGATCAGCCTACACGTTCTCTGCGTTCAACGTCAATTAATAATGAAGAAATGATTTTAATAGGTGGAGAAAGCCATAAGACGGGGCAAGGAATGGATACAATGGAACATTATAAGGCCCTCGAGACGTTTGGCGAGCAAGTTTTTGGCCTTGAGGAAATCGCCTATCGATGGTCTGCGCAGGATTTAGTTACGTTAGATAAAATCCCTTATATCGGGGAGATCACTTCGGGTCAACGAAACATATTGGTGGCTACCGGTTATAGAAAATGGGGCATGACAAATGGAACAGCTGCAGCCCTTTTGTTTAAAGATATCATTAAAGGTGAGAAGAACACCTATCAAAGTTTATATTCTCCCGGACGTTTCTACGCACATCCTAGTCTAAAAAACTTCCTTGTTTCAAATGCGGACGTGGTGAAGCATCTCATTAAAGGGAAGATCGAAACCTCGGATAAAAATATTGACAACTTAGCCAATGACGAAGGGGCTGTCATTACTGTAAATGGGCACCGAAAAGGAGCTTATAAAGATGAGGAAGGAAACGTGCATATCGTTGATACGACTTGTACCCACATCGGATGTGAAGTGGAGTGGAACAGTGGTGAACGTTCTTGGGATTGCCCGTGTCATGGCTCAAGGTTCTCCTATACTGGTGAGGTTTTAGAAGGTCCAGCTGAAAAGCCGTTACAAAAATATGATTATACAATGTTGGATAACCTGACGTCGGAGGACTCTGGGTATTAATAATTATGTACAACAAAAGTGGCGTGGCTAAACCGCGAAACTAAACAATAAGAAAGCATCGGAAACAATCTAACCCGTTCAGTTCAGTGGTACAAACATTCGAATTAGCAAGGTTTTTATATCTAAAATAGCAATCCAATTAGCATATGTATTGATGCTTTTTTTGACAAAGAAAAGAGGCTGGGACAAAACAAAAAATCACCATTTTCCTTTTATGGAAATGGTGATTTTTTGATAATGAGAAAATTGATTTCCGTTACGGGGACGCTTTCCGCGGGCGTGGCTTGAGCCTCCTCGTCGCTTTGCTCCTGCGGGGTCTCAAGGCTCACGCTATTCCCGCAGGAGTCACCCCTTCACTCCAATCTATTTTTAAAACTATCCGAATTTTAATAATCGTAAAATGGAATTCATTAAAAAAATCTACTTATGTCCCAACCTCTTTTCTAATTTATTTCGGTATTCGAATCTTCGACAAAAGCTCACCTTTAGTTCAACAGCAGTAGTTTAAAATTAAAATAAAAAACGATGGCTAAATCAACCAGTTAATCAATAATATTTTCCTCTCGGGTTATTATCTCATCCAAACCCAATACTTCTCTTATTTTTTGTTTATCTCCTTTGACAATAGAATATATTTTTCTATCAATTAGATAAAAAGGTGTAGAATGCTTTCGTGTTATGTTCTTTTGTTCAAGTAATCTATGTAAGTTATACAAATGGTCTATATCGTTATCCCAAACGTTTATCTTTGAACCGTCTTTAAAATGTAATTCGTATTTTTTTGTTATAACAGTATATTCTCTATTAACGCCACTCTTTGTTTGTTTATTTACATAAGTATATACATAATTAACATTTTCCCATTGATATTCTTTACTCATAAAGTAATAATGTTTCGTTATACCATTTTCCGTTGTAGTAGTGTAGATTGATAGATTTGCTACGCCTATCAAAAGACTAATAAGGCTTCCATAAAATAAAAACTTTTTTCCGAATTCCGTAAACTTCCCAAATTTAAGCAGTAGCATATACGGAGTAAAGCAAAATAAAGCTACCATAAAAGGAAGTCCGGAAAATTCTGATGTATAGGTAACGGTGATGGGATTGGTTATTTCGTATAGTAAGAAATAAAATAAATCAGTAATTATGTTGGGAAGACGGAGTATCGCTAAAATAAATAAACCTATAATTAAAATCACTTTTTTGTCAAACAATATCATTACTTCCACCTACTAGTAAATTAATTATAATAACCCAATTTTTTAATTCAACAAAACTGCCCGTTACTTGAATAACCCAAAATTTAACAGACTACTTATACTATACAATGATGCCAAAAATATTCCTACAAAAGTTTGTAACCTCGTTATTTCAAACGGATATTTCATTTGTTTTTTGTTTCTTTTAACAGGACATTTAGCAAGCTAATTAGCACTCATTTTTCAACTAACAAAAAACATTGTCATCGTGTTAACTTACCTACTAATGTGATTGGTAAAAATGGTATGAATTCAGGAAGAAACGCTTCAAATCAATAAAAATTGGGTTGCTGAAAAGTATGCTAATCAATAGCCCGATCGTTTTTTTAATTTTCATTTTGTACCAGACAACTGAACGGGTTAGAAACAATCCAATGCTTTTTTATTTTAGTAAATTGTAACATTTAACCTGTCAATAACTTTTCCTAGTAAAATGGTATTGAAGGGAGTTGTTGGGGATGCAATTTAATCCTCATATCCGTGTGTTAGTAACAGAAGGGGCAATGGATTGTCATCGTGAGTGGTACCCATTAAAATACATATTTTAATATGAATTTAATGTTAAGAATGTGTTAAAATGTAAATTTAAGAAGTAAGGGAGGTGGAGTAATTTGATTACCGTATTTGGTGGTATTGGCATATTTTTAATTGGCATGTCAATGCTGACAAATGGTTTGAAGGAGATCGCAGGAGAAGCATTAAAAAAGTGGCTGAACAAAATAACAAGAGGGACATTTTCTTCGTTATTTACAGGTCTATTTATGACAATTATTATGCAATCCTCTACCGCCACTACATTATTGACAGTCGGCTTTGTAAGTGCAGGTCTCATTTCCTTTGTGCAATCCATTGGTGTGATTATTGGTGCAAATATTGGAAGCACGAGTACGGGGTGGATCATCTCGCTTTTAGGTTTTAAAATTAGTTTACAAGCGATGGCACTACCAATTATAGGTGTGGGTGCCTTTATGCAATTAATTGCACCGTACAATATAAAAAAATTCGGTAGTGTGTTAGTAGGGTTTGGCCTATTATTTTTAGGGATCGACCTTCTACAACAAGGGATGAATTCTGCACAAGAACTGATTTCCTTCGATTCGTTTAAAACGGATTCCATATGGTCAATATTTTTACTAATCATTATTGGTATTGTAATGACAATTATTATGCAAGCTTCGAGCGCGGCAATGGCTGCAACGTTAGCAGCGCTATTTTCCGGTGCAATTGATTATGAACAAGCTGCCTATTTAGTCATCGGGCAAAACATTGGGACAACAGCAACAGCTATTTTTGCTTCCATTGGATCGTCCATAGCGGCAAAACGAACAGCCACTACCCATTTATTGTTCAATGTAATTACGGCGATCATTGTTACAATTTTCTTCAAATACATACTACAATTAACAGAAGCTATTTCCATCTGGATGACTGGAACGATGGACGAAACATTAGGATTAGCGATGTTCCATACGTTATTTAGTATCATTGGAGCTATTTTATTCCTACCATTTATTAAACCATTTGCACGATTGTTGGAAAAACTATTACCAGAAAAGGAAAATGCATTAACACGAAATTTAGATGCCAATTTAGTTTCGGTTCCAGCTGCTGCTTTGGAAGTTTCCTACACAACGTTAGTACAACTTATGAAACAGCTAACAAATGTTTTATTGGAATTTTTACAAACGAAAAAAGTAACACCTAATTTCGAAAAAAAGGTGGCTGAAGTGGAAGAAGCCGTTGAAATTACCCGACAATTTCTAGATTCTGTTCAATCCAATTCCTCTAAAATACGTAATAAGCATATTGATATTTTACACACATTGGATCATGTAAGTCGGCTAATAAAAGTGTTTCGAGAGCAACAAAAATTTGAAGCAGTCACTTTGCATGAAAGCATTATGAATCAAGTCCAAGATACGATGAGTGAAGTAGAAAAGTTATTGGATCAGAAAGAAAAAATAGTTGAAATTGAAAATACGTTTGAACAAATATCTCAAAAGATGGCTCTAGAGCGAAAAAGACGTCGAAATGAATATTTTGAACGAACTGTCGTTAATGAAACGCAATTAGATGTGGCCGTCTCAAAAGTGGAATCAATTTTATGGATTGATCGCCTCGTGTACCATTACTGGCGTGCAACGGCTAGGATGTCGATGTTTACTAGTACGGAAAAAAATAAAGATTAACAAAACGAAAAGTAGCTTTACCTCGGAAACGGGTGAGCTACTTTTTTAAGGATGCTTTGGAAATATAAAAAAACCCGGAAATAATTCCGGGCATGATTACACTTACTATTCATCCTCCATGACACGCTGCCTCGCTTTCGCTTGGTTACAACCTTGCTCTAGCAAATCCAGTATTGATGGTCCTTCAGAGAAAACGATCATTCGCACTCATCGGGTTAACCCTCCTAGTCACTTGGATTGGAAGTGAAATCTTTAATAGTATAGACGGGTGTCAGATTTTCATACATTTTTTTTGAAATAAATTTAGAAAGCAAATAGATAACCTGTAATTGAATTTTTAATATAAGACAAGAAGTGACGATTTTCTCTATTTATTTGCAAAATTTTCTTGAAAGTGTCGATTATTTGTGTGCGTAATTGTTTGTGATTTCCAAAAATACCATATAAAATAAATTTAGGAGGATGACACGCGTGGTTATCATGGTATTTCGCGTAGGTGGGGCAAATACTATCAAAAAAATATTATTACTTAAATAATTTGAAGAAGATCTTACTACACTAGATGGTAAGGTCTTTTATCTTTCAAAAAGCACGACAAATATAGACGAAGTAAGTCTGATAAATCTGATAAAACATATATCTTATAGTGGAATTTTCTAGTAAAAATTGTCACAAAGTATAAAAAAATTATAATGATTGGGATAAAAAGGATGCTATAATAATTATAAAATAAGGAGGAGTAGTATATGGGCATAGAAACAAATAACGAACTACACGAAACACTTCAATTTTTTGTTGAACATGCAGATACGATCAAGCAACTATTCATTGAGGATGTTGATGTGACGATTACAGATAAAGAGAAAGTGCTCGAACAATTGGTATCAAAAGAGTTAAATGTAACAAGTTCAAAAGGACGTACATTAAATAGCAATGACCCGATGATGGAAGTGATTCGGTCAAATAAAAAAGTCATAATGGATATCCCAAAAGAGTATTATGGCAATCCATTTACTGCAGTCATGGTTCCGATTCATGGGAAACGTGGAGAAGTAATTGGGGGAATTGGTTTAAGTAGAAGTACGAATAAAAAATCCAAACTGTTGGAAGTAGCTGAACAGTTTGCCGCTTCATCTGAAGAAATTTCCGCTTCAACAGAAGAGCTAGCCGTTTCATCCGTTGACTTTAATACATATATGAATCAATTATCAGCTGCCCAAAATGAAATGCGGGAACAAGTTGAAACGACAGCGAAAATTTTAGAAATGATTAATAATGTTGCAAAAAATACACGAATTTTAGGATTTAATGCAGGAATTGAGGCAGCTCGTTCAGGTGAATATGGCCGTGGCTTTAGTGTAGTTGCTAAGGAAATTACAAAACTGGCGGATCAAAGTGCAGATTCGGTAAATGAAATTAGACAATTAATTGATAAGTTAAATGAAAAAGTTGTACAAGTTGCCAACATCGTCAAAGATACAGTCGAAATTTCAACGAGCCAAACGTCGGCAATCGGGGAAATTTCAACAACGATTCAGCATTTAACAAACGTTGCAGAAGAAATTGAGGAAATGGCAAAAGAAATGTAAGCGATTTAAGAGGGGGATCTATCCAAGGATTCCCTTTTTATTTTGTATGAAAAGATCCAGTCTAGTTCTATTGAGTAACACTAAGCGGTTGTCCTAAATGTGATGAACATGTTTTACTTATGAGGGAATTTGGAAATAATATTATATTGATGTTTCTATTAGAAAATATAGCCTATTTCATACAAATTTCACATTTTATTGATAAGATATGTTAATCAATTATTTAGGAGGAGTTACCATGAAACAACTGTTTTCATTAGCTACAGTTTTATTGTTCTCAATAATGCTTACCTCGAATGCCTTTGCTCACTCTCAAATAGCAGAGTCAATTCCAGCCAATAATGAAGTCGTAACAGAACCATTAAATAAAATTGTACTGACATTTGAAGGTCAAATTGAACAAGGGAGCTTGATCGAAGTAACCTCAACATCAGGACAAGCTATTGACATACAAGACATAACGATTGGTGAAGGAACACTAACAGGTACAGTGGCTAACCCACTGCCAAATGACGACTATCAAGTGAATTGGAGCATCATTAGTGCAGATGGTCATCCGTTAGAAGGTGAATTTACGTTTACAGTGGATGTACCAGTATCTGAACCTGTAGAGGAAGTAGAAGAAATGGAAACAACAGAAGTTATTGAAGGACCAACAGATGCGCAGTTAACGGAGGATCAAGAAGCCACACCAGAAGTAGATGACGTAGATGAAACATCTTCATCTTCTATGACAATGATTGTATTCGTTCTTATAGCAGTTGTGTTAGCAGTGATTCTCTTCTTCATCTTCATGAAAAGAAAGAAAAAGTAAATGGAATTCGTCATTACGATTAGTCAAGCGTTTTTATATGTCTGTTTTTCTGTATTACTTGGAAGCTTTCTACTGCTGATCGTTCCAAATGATTACCGCCCTAACTTAAAAATATCTAAAAAAGTATTACTGATTTGTGCGATTACGCTGCCAATTTTCGCATTTATTCCGGTTCTAAATGTGATCTTATACATGTCACCACGCTTTGGCTTTTTAGATTCGTTCAAACTAGTATTAACCACTTATACAGTAGGAACTGCATGGGACTTCACCCTATTACTTTCAATTGTATTAATACTACACATCATTATGGTCAGAACGCTTGAAGAGAAGACAATT
Organism: Lysinibacillus antri; assembly: GCF_003977595.1. Taxonomy (GTDB): domain Bacteria; phylum Bacillota; class Bacilli; order Bacillales_A; family Planococcaceae; genus Ureibacillus; species Ureibacillus antri. The sequence continues at coordinate 164,659 of NZ_RYYR01000004.1, forward strand.
GCTAGTTTAGGAACAGTTTTAACAATTGGTTTGATTTTAACGATTGCGTGGTCAAGTCATGCTGGTGCACTCGATCTGTGGATGGGAATTATCAGTGATTTTCTTCACTTAACGGCAATTAGTGTGTGGGTAGGGATTCTTTTAATCATTGGATGGTGTTCAAACAATCATCAACGTTGGCGAGAATTTTTAAATTGGTTTTCATTCGTCGCTTTTGGATGCTTTGTGACGACAGCGATTAGTGGGTTATTGTTAATGGATGTAATCGTGGATGAATATATTTCCTCTTGGATGATCTCGTATGGACAAGGGTTATTACTCAAACATTTATTTTTGCTACCACTTATTTTTTATGCACTGGTAAATAGCTTCATTGTAAAAAGTAAGATTGCTAAAGATCCGTTGTTCAACCCAATTCCTTGGATTCGTATTGAAAGTTTTATTTTATTAACGATTTTCACTATTACAGCGGCATTTTCGCAACACGCTCCACCCCATGGTAACTATTTATCGAATGAAGCCGTATCCCCTTTATTTCGTCTTTTTCACGATGATATTATTACTTCGAGTAACACAATTGGCTTTGTTGTAAATGGAAATACAGTAGCGTTTTTTTTCGTATCCGTACTCTTAATAGGGTTAATGATCTTTGCGCTTCTTAAAAAATTGCCCATTGTGATATCTTTTCTTCTTAGTGGTTTATTGGTTATGAGTGTCTATCTGATGTTAATGGTAACGATCGTCATTCGCTAATTGGAAAGCAAATAGTCAAGCGTTTCTGATTATTGAGCAGATGCTATTTTTGTAGCATAAATAGCGAAATATTATGGTAAGGCTTATCCTTTTTATTAAAAGTAGACATTTATCTAGGTTAAATTTCATACCATGTTGTTGGGGTGAAAAAATGCCGAGAGTAAAATACCGTCCTGCTGATATTGACTTAATTGCAAGGATGATCCGTGCTGAGGCGGAAGGTGAAGGAAATCAAGGGATGCTATATGTTGGAAACGTCATTGTGAATCGTGCAATCGCAGACTGTTTAGATTTTAGAGATGTACGCACCATTGAAGATGTTATTTATCAAGTACAAGGTGGAAATTATTCTTTTGAAGCAGTTCAAAAGGGGAATTTATTTTATAGTCCAGCGCGAGCGAATGAACAAAGATTAGCAAAGCAAGTGTTAGATTATTGGCGAGAACTACCAGGGAGATATTCACTTTGGTACTTTAACCCGTATGCCCCGTGCCCACCAACTTGGTACGGTCAACCATTTGCAGGTCAATTCAAAAATCATTGCTATTACGAACCAGCAGCAGGTACGTGCGCAAGTGTATATGGTTAAATAGTTTTAAACAAAAGGGAACTTCCTAAGATTTATAGGAGTTCCCTTTATTGTGAGTCAGAAAGTCTAGTTCCTGTAAATTCCTCTAAAGTATTGATATAATTACATTTGTGAATAAATAAGAAAGAGGGCGAAAACATGAACGCTTACGATGAGTATATGAGAGGGATCGTGCAACCAATGCGTCAGGAGTTAGTGGATGCAGGTTTCACGGAATTAACGACAGCGGATGAAGTAAATGAATTTATGGCAACAACAAAAGGGGTATCGTTAGTTGTAATTAACTCTGTTTGTGGTTGCGCGGCTGGTTTAGCTCGTCCGGCTGTTCGCCAAGCGATTGACGAAGTAAAACCGGATCATTTAGTGACGGTCTTTGCTGGACAAGACCGTGAAGCAACAGAAGCGATGCGCGGATTCTTTGATGAAATTCCACCAAGCTCCCCGTCCATTGCCATTTTACGTGATGGTCAATTAGAATACTTTATTCCTCGTGACCAAATTGAAGGTTATCCAATGGAACAAATTCGTGACCATTTAGCAGGTGTCCTTAAACAAGCCTGTGGTCAATAATACTTTAACAAATCATCGTTAAATTTAGGTCTCGCATAAGTAAACACACTTTTGCGAGACCTTTTTATATTTCTAGCTCTATGACAATATAAAGAAATAGAGACTTTAGTGGCAGAAAAAAGGATTGTATAAGTTGGATTGAAGTGAAAAAATATGTAAGGTTTTCTAAAAACTAATACTTTCCTACCGATATTTACATAGGTAAAACAAATTATAGGTAGGAGACTTTCGTAATGGATATAAAAGAAATTATTTCAAGTATAAATCATTGTGTGGATCAATTAGATTTTACGACTGCTAGAAGATACATTGAAGACAATATAGAATTAGTGAATAAAGAACGTGCTTCATTAAAAAGTAATGCTAGAGAAATACTGAAATTCATCTTAGAGAAGAATAATTCTGGGGAAAAACCGTTAACTAAAAAAGAAATAAATGAAATCAATGTGATCAATACATATGCAGCTAGATTTGATATTCGTGGATTAAAACTAAATATAAAGGGAAAAGAACAATTATTATTGAAGGATGAAACGTTGAACTATTTAAGTGCTGATGCCAAAATCATCCTTGAAGGAATGGGGGCAATAAAAAAATAAGTGCAATGTTGTACTTTAAAGTTGCGATATAATATTGAAATAATTTATGTTAAACATAATATTAGATAGAGTTTTATCGACAATTAAAATATGAAGAACAAGAGGTAAACAATGCGCACCATCGTTACAACAGCAGGTAGACCGGATGAACTTTCCCTTTCTTTAGCAAATAAGGCATGTGAACAATTAGGACTTTCATTCGAACCAAGAAAGAAACGTTCTGTGGCAAAAATTAGTGAACAACTGAATGCCAACGTAATCGTGGCAGGGAAAAATCGATATGAGTATTATCCAAAAGGTGCAAGTGGTCCTTTCTTTTTCCATCCAAATTCCGCGGCCTTTCGTCTGAAACGAGTGGCTAAAGGTGAGAAAGATCCTTTTTTAGAAGCTTGTCAATTACAAAAAGGTGATGCGATTTTAGATTGTACATTAGGAATTGGCTCTGAAGCGATGCTAGCTGCCTTTATTGTTGGAGATTCAGGGAAAGTAGTTGGTTTAGAGGCTGATCCCAATGTCGCATTTATTGTTCAAAATGGAATGAAAACATATGATACATCGGAATTACCATTAACGAATTGTATGCGACAAATTCACGTGGTTCATCGGGAAGCAGTGGAATTTTTGCGCACTCAATCCGACAATGCCTTTGATGTCGTCTATTTAGATCCGATGTTTGAGGAAGTCATTGAGGAATCGAATAATTTTGAAGCGTTACGAGATGCAGGTCGACATGTAAAACTAACAAACGAGTGGGTAAGGGAAGCATTGCGAGTTGCCAAAAGGCGTGTTGTTTTAAAGGCACATTTTAAGTCTTTAGCGTTCGAGGAATTTGGATTTGTACGAGATGTTCGTCTGACCGCTAAATTTCATTATGGTGTCATCGATAAGGCTACGTTGCAGGTATAAGCTTTTCTACTATAGCAAACACTCTTTAAAAAGGAGTGATTAAGGTGGAAAGGAAAGAAGAATATCATACAACCGCCCCTAAAAAGAAACAAATAACAATTGAAACAGGTTCCTATTTAGAAAACGCATTGGGGAATTCCGTCAATAAGCATAAAGAAATGGAACAAGCCAATTTAGCGGTTACGGGCGATGAAATTAGGCAACAAAACGAAAATTTATAGTAAAGATTTCGATTATTGCTATCAATGAATTTTACTTTACACCTAATATATGTTATAGTTAGTTTTGTGCTATTTTAGGTAGCATATAGATAAATTTGGCATTTCCTAAAGTTTTTGAAGATACTTATTCACACTGGCGCAAGTAAAGGCTTGCAAGGACGTAAAAGAGGTAGGGTTTGCGTTGCTTAAGTTAGAAAGTGTTTAGTGAAATTTTACCGCGGTTGGTATTAATGCATCGTTGCATTTCTTATAAAAATTCCCCTGATGATAGGGTTGAGACTTAATTTATTTATACGCATACCTATTAAATACTAAAGGGGTGTCCGATTCATTTCGGGCGCCCCTTGTCTAATTATTTGGAGAAAATAAAAAAGCTACCTAATAGATAGCTTTATTGCATATTAGTCCGTGAAACACATAGATGTTAAATAACCTAATAATAATAATAAACCAAAACCAATACTAACTGTTCCCATTAAAATTTACCTCCCTGTGAAAAAACACGCTATTATTTACAATATTATTGTACAATGAATTAGAAAAAGATGAAACCTTTTAATTATTAAAACGTACCTATTAATAGAAGGTTTTAACAAAATTGTACGAGATTGAAGGTGATTCCATGAAAAAATGGTGGCAAAAAACCCTAGTCATTGCAGTCGCATTATTAACATTGGGCTTAATTACACCCAATCATGAAATTTGGGATGTATTAGACAATGGACAACCCTCCAATAACACACAAGATCGCATTACGACAGATTCCAGTGAACAACTCACAGTAGTCGAACCGGAATCACTTGAAGAGGATCTTCCAAAGCAAAGCGTTGAATCTTTATTGTTTGCTGCAAAAGAACAATCATACATAAAATTCGGTTCAAGAATTGCGCCTGTGATCGGCAATGAATTTGAAGAGAAAATTTTTCCAAAGCTAGAAGAAGCAATTGAAATGACTTTAACGCGATTAGACGATGAATCCATTAAATATGTAACAATTTCCAATCAACCAAGTGGACAATATGGTGAAAAAATTTTTAACATTTCAGATGGTCAAACAGGGAAAGATTTAATTCGTTTTCATGTACGAACAGAAAAACGCCCATTAGAAGGCTATTATTACAATTTCCACTATCATACAGTAGAAGACCAATTTGCAACGCATTATACATTAGGCGACATCTATTGGTCCAAAAACACACCACCAAAATGGTTATCCTAAATGAAGCTGAGCACCCGTATAAAAAGCGGGTGTTTTTCTTTTGGAAATTAAAGTAAGATTTTTATTTTGTTATAATATTTAGTAAGAGGTGGATATTATGACAAAGCAATTTGAAGGCTTACTTATTACTGAAAATAGATTAATTGATGCAATTGAGGTGTTTTTTAAAAAGCGCGGTTTTATCCTTAATAAAAAGGCAAAAAATAACGAGCGAGGAATTGATTTAGAGCTTTTTAAAGATGGTACTACTCTATATATTGAGGCTAAAGGGTCTGTTAAAAATAAATATGATACTGATCATAACATAAACGCTATGCCCAGGACCTCTGTCAGAGATAATGTTAGAAAGCAAATCAATAAATTAATGGAGCGAGAGGAAGATGGAAATTATATAGATAATGCTTATTATATAGCTGCTTGGCCCGAAACTCCAATATATAGAGAACAAGTAAATAAAAAAGCTAAGGCATTATCCAGGTTAGGATATCTTCATTTATGGGTTCAAAAAGATTTATCTGTTAAAATTGAGGGTCCTGATAGCGAAAAAGAAAAATTAATCAATTTATGCTCAGAACAGTAGTGTATGATCTGAATATGTAACTTAATTTCCCTAAAAATTTACACTAATTAGCTTTTAATATTTATAGAAAAATCTTATCAAAGGTAGTTCCTTCCTTTTGTCGAAACTAATCGGTAGAAGGGAGGAACTGGAAAGGGAATTTTATGGTCAGTCAATGGGAAAGTTCATGATAAATGCAGAGTTATCCGTGAAAGTTATTGTAATCCAATTATCTTCCCAGTAACTGTGAAGAACGGTGTTTTTTAAGCTTGTTGAATAAATAATTGGCCGTCTGATTGAATTTCTGCATATAGGACATTTTGAATAGAAAATAATCCGGCTTTTTCCAATTGTTTATCTAACCATTCTCTACTTAAACCTAGTTCTACTAAATTATTTTCAATTATTTTCCCGTCGACAATTATTTCTGTAGGAATATAGGTAGGAAGGATGATTTCTATTTTTAGATCTCGTTTCTGCGGATTTTGGTATTCAGGTTTTTTCAAAATACTAAGTGTTCCATTAGGTTCTAATATTGCGTAGTCTACTTCAGTAATTGAAAAAACGTCTTTTTGTCGAATCATCATAGTTAAATCATCAATGTTTAATCTCGTTTTTGATAAGGCTCCTTTATCTATTACCCCTTTTTTAACTAAAATTGTAGGTTGACCATCGAGAATTACTCTCGCTCTACCTGATTTTAGACCGATGTATGCGATGATCATAGTTAGTAAACACCAAATGACAAGTGATGAGAGTTCCTTCAAATAATCCTTTGAACTTAACATAATCATATTTGCAGCAAGAGAACCAATCGTAATGCCAGTTATATAGTTGAAAAAGGTTAAGTGACTTAGTTGCTTCTTACCCAAAAACCTCGTGAGTATTAATAATACGAAAAATGTTACGATGGTTTCCATTATGAGTTGGAGATAGGTTATATTCTCATTCATTATTTTCACCTCTTTAGTTATTTTTACCAATTCCCTAAAATTGATACCTTAAATAGGTTCATCACCAAAAGTCGGGGATGACAAAAAAATTAAAGGACAAAGACTTAAGGGCAACCGATTTCAGGGGAGCATATTTAATTGCTGCCGATATGCGAAATACAGATTTAAGAGCGGTGAATTTTATTGGTGCTGATTTGCGGGATACTGATTTTAGTGGGGCTAATCTCTCTACAAGTATGTATTTGACACAAATGCAAATTAATTCAGCTAAAGGTGATGTAAAGACATTATTACCTTCGCATATACAACGCCCTTCCCATTGGATTAACTAATTTCGTTCCTATTTATACATTGAAGAAGATTTTCTCAGTTTAATTGATACAGAATTACTTATTTCATTATAGGCCTATTTAGTGAAAGAACTGACTTTAAAGGGAATTGGATATTTATGTTAAAATAGATAATGGTTATTTTAGCAATTATAGTTAGATAGCAACTAGAAGGAGTGAGGGGAAATGGGGTTTAAAGGAAGAATCGCTATTGTTGGTGGAGGTATCGGAGGTTTATGTACGGCTATTGCTCTGCAAAATGCAGGGATAGAGACCACCGTTTTTGAAAGTTCATCAGAAATTAAATCCGTGGGAGCGGGTTTAGGTATAGGCAACAACGCTATAAAAGCATTAGCAAAACTGGGCTTAGATCAACATGTAATTGATGCCGGACGAATACTTGAGGCAATGATTATTTATGATGAAAATGGAAAACAGATAAATAAAATGGATACGAAGTTTATCAGTGAACGATTTGGTACAGATAATGTGACCATCCATAGAGCTGCATTGCATGGAATTCTGCATAGAAACCTTAAGGAAAATACCATCTCATGCGGGAAAAAATGCGTGGATTTCTTTCAAGACGAAAATGTAGTCAGGTTAACGTTTGAGGACGGTACAGAAGCAACAGCAGATTATGTTATCGCAGCAGATGGAATTCATTCTATATTCCGCAAAAAGCTTATCCCTAATTCATATCCCCGTTATGCCGGTTATACGTGTTGGAGGGGGGTTACCGATGTAAATCAAAGTAAACTTTATCAGAACGTAGCTTCAGAAACGTGGGGGCCAAATGGGCGGTTTGGTATTGTTCCACTAGCCGGAGAAAAAGTATATTGGTTTGCTTGTGTAAATGCTCCATATAATGATCCAGAAACTGACAAATTCAGAAAAAATGAAATCTTTACTTTGTTTAAAGATTATCATTCCCCTATCCCTGAGCTAATCAAAATAACGAAAGATGAAGCCATTATTCATAACGACATTATCGATATTGCGCCCATTAAGCAATTTACGTTCGGAAGAGTCCTTCTAATTGGGGATGCTGCACACGCTACGACGCCTAATATGGGGCAAGGAGCTGGTCAGGCAATAGAAGATGCCATTATTCTAGCAGCATGCATGAATAAATTTGCTAGTATTGAAGATGCATTTAAGCATTTTGAAAAATTGAGGGTAAAGAGGACAGCTAAAATAATAAAAATGTCCCGACGGATTGGGCAGGTAGCGCAGTCAAGAAATCGGATCATTATAAAAATAAGAGATTATTTGTTAAGACGTGAATCTTCGGCAAGCCAGTTAAAAAGACTGAAATTTCTTTACGACATTAAACTTGATTAAAAACAAAACGTCTAAATGCTTATTCTAAATGAAGCTGAACACTCGTATAAAAAGCGGGTGTTTTTTTGAAATATTGAAGGTATCTTTTTGGAAGTTAGGCCATTATATACTATATTGTCCGATTTATATTTTGTATTTATTAGAAAATTGATTTAATTATCAAAATTATGTTAATGACAGCAACTCCCTTTAACAATTAATATAGTCTAATAGGGGGAATTTAATGGGGTACGGTTTATGGAATGTAAGGAGTGTATTTACTGTAGTTGAATACCGGAGACCATGTGAATGTGGTAATGGTAACGTACTTTTAAAGGTCGATGTTGACGTCGAAGCTACTGAAGAACATCCATTGGGAAGAATATTAGGACGTTATGTTGAAAAAAATTGCCCAAATAAATGTGAATAACCTTCTTATCTAGGTTGCGCTCTTTTGAGTGTGGCTTTTTTATTTTCAAGGAAACATGCAAATATTAAGATTAATTTTGTATTGGATTATGTAGTATGTATTAACTCTACATTTGTCCAAATTAAATTGTCTGAATGGAAAATAATATTATTAACGTAATTAGTATGTACAGAGTTTTTTTGTGTATGAAAAGAAATTAGTTAGACAAAATATAAATAATAAAAACCCGTAATTCATTGAACATATCTGATCAATTGTGCGTAAATTAAAAATAATAAGAAAAATTTTTCGCATATAGGTGAAAAATTTCTCATAAAAATGTAAAATAGGAATAGAAAACATTTTAAGGAGGATGCTGATGATAACCGGTCAGTTAGAGCGAGCGTTTCAATTAGCAGAGAAACATAAACTCGACGTAAGCACAATTTTGGAATTAAACAAAATTATTATGAAGGAGGTCAACTCCTCACCAAAAGTTGAAGAAAAAATTCTTCACCAAATTATTCAAATTATTGAAAACAACAAGCAGTTCTTAAAGGAGGCAACATAACAATTGGATAAACAAATTGAATTGTATGATGATTTAGATTCATTTGACTAAAGGCGCTGCTCAAGAGCATTAAATTCGAGCAGCGCCTTTTGAATTGTATACATATTTCTTCGTTACTATCCCAATTCCAATCTACGACATATCCAAAAATAAGAGCATCACTTAAATTCTGCAGTTATTTTTAGTCAAGTCCTACGTCAGTTACTCCGTTTTCTCAAAATTGGTTGATCCATTCTGGTTTGGTCTCTAGTGCACTAAATAATCATTTGGTGGCTTTTTTAATTTTATGCAAATTTTATTGCGTTCGAAAGTGTTTAATGAGACTAAGGTCCTTGTTAGTGGAATGGATTTCTGTTCTAAATTTCATACTTTTAGCATAAGTTAAATTAATCATTACAAGAGCATATTTAATGAAAAAAATCCTATATTATGGTATTTTTGTTTTGTGAAATTAGACTTATTACAATCTACGTTCTTTCATAAAAGATGAAGTAGTAGAAAGGCGGGGTGTTCGATATGATCCGTGAAATGGATAATGAGCAGACATTAATGAAGACGGAAGTGTTAAAGCAAAACCTTCAAAAAATAAGTTTTCTAAACAAAGTTTTTACTATTGTCATAGTATCTTTGTTTATTTTAACGAATGTACTGTCGAACATACCAATATTAAATCTAGATAATCTACTATCTTTTACTCTAATGCATTTTGTTGTTTTTATCCTTTTCAATTTAATCATCTATTATTTGATTGATATTCGAAAATTGCATGTAAAAGATGAAAATATCAACAAAATGGAATTTTTCGTAAGTGTATACGTCACGCTATTTATTACAATTGGTGCACTCGTTTCCACTCGCGAACTAGATATATATAATCCTTTATTGATTTACACTTTAATTTTATTATCCTGTAGTTCCTTTCTCATTTTAACAGCAAAGCAGGTGGCGATCTCACTTGCCATTTCGAGTCCAATTTTACTTAGTGGTCTTTATATGCAACACGGAATGAATGATATATTTAAGCTGCAAATCATTTATATATTATCTGTTATACCCATCGCTTTTTTTATTTCGCAATCCATCTATTATTCGTTTAAACGATCCATTAAATATCAAGTGGAAATGATGAAGGAAGCCCAAGTAACAAGAAATTTAACGAAAAAACTACGTGAGGCAAATCGAAAACTAGAGTTACAGGCATCTTTGGATCCATTGACAAATCTGCATAACCGAAGAGCATATAATGAATATTTAAAGGGATTACAAATAAAAGCAAAAGAGTCTCCGTTTTACGTATCCGTTATTATGATTGATGTGGATTGCTTCAAGTTATATAACGATACGTATGGTCATACAGAAGGGGATAATGTGTTAGTGAAAATCGGTGAAATACTAAATGACCTTGCAGATGAGTACAATTGTTTGGCTTCACGCTGGGGTGGGGAGGAATTTTCTCTATTACTAGCAGACAAAGAAGAAGTCGTAACAAAAGAGATTTGCAATAAGGTAAAGATGCGAATTGAACAATTGAACATTCCACATTGTCAATCAATGATAGCGGATTATGTAACAGTTAGTATAGGGGCTTGCACAACATACATTACCGAGCCTAGTGAAATTTATACATGTATTAAAAAAGCAGATGAAGCATTATATAACGTAAAGGAGAATGGTCGAAATAGTTTCGAACATTGTTATGTTGAAGGGGGTGTCTCGGTATGAAGAGACATCCTTTTTTTGAGCTTGTATTTAAGCTATAATGATACAATTAAAGCAAGGAGTGTGAGCAAATGCAACATCCAGAAACAACCTATTTAAACTTATTACAACACATATTAGATAATGGTGTAAAAAAAGAAGATCGTACAGGAACGGGAACAATCAGCATCTTTGGTTACCAAATGCGATTTGACCTAAATAAGGGATTCCCGTTGCTTACGACAAAACGTGTTCCATTCAAGCTAGTAGCAAGTGAACTTCTTTGGTTTATAAAAGGGGATACAAACATTCGTTACTTGTTACAAAATAGCAATCATATTTGGGACGAGTGGGCTTTTAAAAAGTGGGTAGAATCAGATGACTATCAAGGTCCAGATATGAAGGACTTTGGGTTGAGGGCTGCAAAAGATAAAGAATTTGAACAAATTTTAAATGAGCAAATGGCTATTTTTAATGAAAAAATTCTAACAGATGATGATTTCGCTACTAAGTTTGGGGATTTAGGTCCAGTTTATGGGAAACAATGGCGTTCATGGCCAACTGAATCAGGTGATACGATCGACCAACTGAAAAAAGTAATTGATCAAATAAAGAAAAACCCTGATTCTCGCCGATTAATTGTAACTGCCTGGAATCCTGCAGAGGTAGATGACATGGCTTTACCACCGTGCCATTCATTCTTCCAGTTTTATGTAGCGGATGGTAAATTGTCTTGTCAATTGTATCAGCGTTCAGCGTGAGCGCCTTCATGTAGTAATACATGTCGAATAACTCTTCTAAACGGGGAACCCTCACGTAGGTAATCCCGTGCTAAATTTATTCGTTGATGAATAATAAATGCCGAACGACTATCGAAAGCATAGCTAGGTGAAAAATCCTAGTGAAGAAGCGAGTAGAGTACACTTAACAGGTGGAAAAGAAGAGGGCCCTATTAGGTAAAGCTAAGGGTCGTGATATAGTCTGGTCCCCATAGAGATATGGGTCGAAACTTATAGAAAAGTTTCGTGTAAAACGTAGCGTCAGCAGACGTATTTTTAGGCGTGCCATTCAACATTGCATCTTACGCCCTACTAACGCATTTAATCGCCCATGAATGTGGGTTAGGAGTAGGGGAGTTTGTTCATAGCTTTGGCGATACGCATATTTATTTAAATCATTTAAATCAAGTAAATGAACAGCTATCAAGAGAACCAAAGGAATTACCAAAACTTTCCATTTCAGCAGAAGGGAAATCCATCTTTGATATCGAGCTTGAAGATTTAACAATTGAAGGGTACGATCCACATCCTGCAATTAAAGCACCTGTTGCAGTATAAAAATGACAATGAAAAGAACAGAAATTCCCCTAATGAATAGGTGAATTTCTGTTCTTGTTTTTATTTCATTCAACTGAAAAAGGTCTTTTATATTTTCAGAATATTGGACAAATAGATAGACTAGTAGTAATAGGTTTGCAATAATAGAAGTAATTGATTTTAAAGGGGTAACGTGTATGGGGATGAAAGGGTTATTATTAGGTCTACTATTTACGATATTGTACGCATCTGGAGCGATTGCAATGAAGTTTGGTCTTCAATCCGCTCCTCCTTTAACACTGGCCACGTTACGCTTTGTGATTGCAGGAATTATATTGTTAACCTACCTTTACGTATTCCAAAAAGGGAAATATGCGGTGCCGAATAAAAGAGAATTGTGGATTTTATTTTGGTTAGGATTGTTAAATACGTCGCTCTTTTTAGGGTTAGGCTTAATTGCGCTTCAGACGGTTTCATCAGGTATTTTTAATTTATTCGTACCGGCCAATGCGCTCCTTTTCGCCCTACTAGCCTTTATGTTTTTAGGACAAACCATTCGATTAAAGGAATGGGGAGGCATGATCATTTCATTCATAGGACTTTTTATTGCATCTTATCCATCGTTAGTAGGGAGCCATGCGACGTTTGGTGGCATTCTATTATTATTTTGCGCCATTATTTCCATGGCATTAGGGAGCCTAATTTTTAAAAAGACAAAGATTTCCCTGCCACCTCTTGTGATCAACACATGGCAAGTTGTATTTGGCGGGCTCATATTAATTATTCCATCGATAATTTTAGAATCTGGTCAATCGATTACAGTCGATCTCCATTTAATCGGCTATTTACTTTGGTCGGTCTTTGCACTGTCGATTTTCAATTTAAGTCTATGGTTTTATTTATTAAAAAAAGATGCCATTATTGCGAACAATTGGTTATTACTAAATCCAGTGGCAGGGTATCTTTTAGCCGCACCTCTATTAGGCGAACCAATTACAAAATTCGCGGTCATCGGGACGGTATTTGTACTTTTTGGTTTGTATATGTCTGGGAACTTCCGAATCAAATCTCCTGTTGAAATGGTAAGTTCTGTTAAAGAAGTCCGACATAATACGTGAACTCAAAATAAGCTTAAGGAAATTCTTATATTCTAGTTAAATTGAAATGTTCTCCAACATAAGTTTACATTTTACTATTCAGACGATATTATTAAATGATGATAATTAATAATTTAGTCATTAATGGATGTGTTTAAAATGAAATTTAAGGGCAGAATATTTGTCTTGTCCATGGTCCTCCTAACGAACTGTCTTTATATAGCGTATTACTATATGAAAGACGGACATATAGAGAGAATTGAAATAATCGGTTTGCCATTGATTCTATTAATTGCTTGGTGGAGCGGTAAACAATATGACAAAGTAAAGCACTTAGAAGATATCAATCTGAAAAAAAAGAAAGAGCTACATAATAGTAACCAAATGTTTCGAACTTTGTTTGAAAATGCGCCAATTGGGATTTCGCTAATTGACCAAGACGGCAGACCCGTTTTGACAAATAAGAAGCTCCAAGAAATTCTTGGTTATAATGAGGACGAATTAAATGCAATGACGTTTAGTGAATTCTCTGACCCAGATGATTCGGCAATAAATATGGATCTTCTAAAGGATTTATTAGATGGTAAAATTGACCATTATGAATTAGAAAAAAGATATTATCATAAAGATGGTCATGTAGTCTGGGGTATTGTTACATCGGCACTTTATCCAGATATAGATAATGAAACAACGTATGTCATTGGAATGCTCGTTGATATTACGGAGCGTAAAATTGCTGAACAAAAGCTGAAAGAAGCCTATAAAGAAAAGGAATCCCTTTCAAATCGCGATGGTTTAACCGGAATCGCGAACCGACGATATTTTGATGAGTATTTAGTACAGGAATTCGAAAAGGCTAGAAAAACAGCATCTCCTTTATCGTTAATCATAATCGATATTGATTATTTTAAACAATATAATGATTGTTATGGTCATTTAAAAGGCGATGAGTGTTTAAAACAAGTAGCGAATGTATTTGAAAAAACAATCGATCAATCAAAAGGGGTGGCAGCGAGATTTGGTGGGGAAGAATTCGTCATTCTTTTACCGGAAATCGATACGTTGGGCGCATCAGTTATTGCAAATCAAATACAAGGTGCTATTGAAAATCTACGCATTTCCCATATTGGATCAGAGATTAGTGAATACTTAACCGTAAGTTTAGGAATTTCTACATTCAATATGGAGTCAACATCATTAACACCTGAAGATTTAATATCCGAGGCAGATCAAGCACTTTATCTCGCAAAACAGAGCTCGCGAAATCGGATTGAGATTTATCATTAGCAATAATAATTCGATGAAGCATTAGGTTAAAGCGTAATAACCTAATGCTTTTTTGCATTCTTAATTCTGAATATTGTAAATTTAGGGGCTTTTTTCCTTGAGAAGGTCATATTTCTATGTTAAGGTTTTAGTAGATAAAAAATACTATTTTATTAATTTATTACATTTATAGTGCTAAATTTGTAGATATCTTGTTTTGAGGATGCTCTGTAAACTGTATTTATTTATCTAATTTTTTAACTGGAAGGGGTTTTTTTATTGATTAAAATAGGATTATTTGGTTTTGGAAAAACAGGTAGTGTTGTGGCAAGTGAAATTATTAAAGATCCAGAATGTAAATTGAAGTGGGTGATGCGCGCCTCATCTCAAAATAAAGGTGAATATGCAAGTAAACTATTAGGATTTAATCATTTAGAAGGTGAAATCTTACATATGGAAGATGTAGATTTTGACCAGTTTTATAAAGAAAATCAAGTGGATGTCATTATTGATTTCTCGTCTTCCTGCGCCGTAAATGAATATCAAAATGCAGTGAAATATGGAAGTAAAATCGTTTCCGCTATTTCAAATTATGATGAAATAAATATCGAGCATTTAAAAAAATTAAGCCGTCAAACCGCCGTACTCTACTCTCCGAATATTACTGTTGGAATTAATTTCTTAATGGAAGCCTCCAGATTGCTACAAAAAATTGCACCAAATGCGGATATTGAAATTATAGAAGAACATTTTAGAGGGAAAAAAGATGTCTCTGGAACAGCTCTTCGGATTGCAGAGGAATTAGGATTAGATAAATCACAACATGTCAATTCTATTCGTGTTGGGGGCATCGTCGGAAAACATGAAGTCGTGTTCGGTCTACCGAATCAAACAATTCGTATTATCCATGAATCCCATAATCGAGCTGCCTTTGGACAAGGGGCAATTTATGCAGCGAAGTGGATTATGGGGAAAAAGAAAGGCATTTATAGTATGGAGGAAGCCCTATCCCTAATTATGAGTGGTTCTAAATCACTTTCCAAGGAAGAGAAAATGGTTCCCTTCTAGCATCATTCATTTGAGCCAATTTCATAATGTTATTAATAAATCTCGCTTTCTATATGAAATTGACTCAATTAAATGAATTAATAAGAGTTTTTCTACTAGCAGAAGCACTAGATATTGCTTCTTTTGCGGATAATAGCAATAAGGCCGTAGTCAGAATGAACATCATTCTAACTACGGCCTTTTCATTGTTAGGAATAGAGGCTATGAAGGCTGATTCGACGGATACTTACAGCAGAAAAGGTGTTCATCAAGGTTATGAAGACCACTGCGATGAATTTTTCCAGGAGAAAAGGTGTTCATCAAGGTTATGAAGACCACTGCGATGAATTTTTCCAGCAAAAATGGTATTCATCGAGGTGATGAATACCATTTCAATCAAATTTTCCAGAAGTTTTGCGCTTCATTAATGAAATAAAGCACATTAAGTATTCTATTAACCGAAGTTATAGAAGTGAAACATGCCTTCTTCACATTTCTTAATTCAACTTAAACAAAGATTTTGTCCACACTTCTGTTGAAGAGGGATGATTACTTTCAAAGAGTGAATACCTTTGAGAAAATGGGATGAGTTCCTGATTAATAAAAGGTTTTAACGATTTTGGGCAGGCATTTATAACGATCGAATCCTTTTTTAACCCTTCCATTAGTTTTAAAAAATCCTGTTTGATTGTGGGCAGTTCACTCCACATTTTTAACCATACTTTATCACGTAGCTCTCGGTAATAATTATTGAGTGGTTTTTCGTGTATGTAATGTAGCGATGTCTGAAAGGGAATCGCATTGATAATATTAATTCGATACATACCGTTTTCTTCTAAGACGTGAAACAATTTTAGTTGTTGGATTAAATGTTGAATATGTCGTTCAATTTTTCTCCCCGTTTGTCCTTGAGCAGGTGCAATGGGAATCAATTTTTCGGTATTAGTCTCATATTCTTCATTGTGTGGAGACTCTAAAATTATTACAATGGATTTATTTTTATAGTTTGATTGGATGAACTCGTCGTCAAATGCAGAATTTTTGATTAGGTCGTTTTTTAATGAGGAATGCATGACAACATCATCGTCCTGTAGTTCTGCATAAAAACGCGTGACATTCACTACTTGTTTATTTTTCTTGAAGAAGGAACGTTTTAAAATAATACAATTCTTTTCATGATCGATGTTTATATATTTACTATTACTTTTTACTAGATCCTCAAAAACAACCTGGCTAATCTCAGTGTTTATCGGGAATCCATCTAATTGGATGGAGTTTTTTAGAGCAACTAGAGCCAATGTTACCACTTCCTTTGCTAAAATTTTGCTACATTTAAGTTGAATGAATTTTGCTATAAGAAGTCTATTTATACTTTATATTAAAATTTTTGTAAAATTATGCATGAAAACGGCTAAAATAGAGTAGAAAAATTATTTACTAGGAGCGCGAGAGAATGATTTCACTAATTGTGGCACATGACAAAAATCGGGTAATTGGCTACGAAAATAAAATGCCTTGGCACTTACCTGGGGAATTAAAATATTTTAAAGAACAAACGATGGGCAAACCAATGATTATGGGAAGAAAAACCTTTGACTCTATTGGTAGACCTCTACCTGGCAGAAGAAATATTATCATTACGCGAAATGAAAACTATCAGGCTGAAGGAATTGAGGTGGTTTCTAGTTTAGAAGAAGCGCTTCAACTAGCAGGGGATGTAGAGGAAATAATGATTATTGGTGGAGAGCAAATTTTTAAAATGGCTTTACCTATTGCAGATCGCCTTTATATTACGCATATCGAAAATGAATTTCCTGGCGATACGTACTTCCCACTATACGGGGAGAAATGGGAACTGGTTTCGAAAAGTGAACCTGTAGAGGCGACAGATGGTTATTCATTTACGTATTGTATTTACGACCGAACAAAATAAGTAAAACAAGTGCATTCGCAAATTGAGTGAATGCACTTGTTTGTTTAGTGTAAGTAATCCCAAAAGCGCGAGTATTTCCGGAGAAAGTGCGAGTATTTTCGAACTTTTCGCGAGTATTTCCGGAGAAAGTGCGAGTATTTCTGAACTTTCCGCGAGTAACTCCGAAGAAACGACAAGTATTTCCGAACAGTTTCTTTTGCAAATTTCGAAAAATTTCGAAACCTAAACTATTCTCATCCGTATATAAATTAACAAGGACGAATTTGGGAATGGAGGTGAATATTGTTGATATTTGGAGTTGAATTAGAAACGATTTACTTAATCACATTAGTGCTTGCAGGATGTATTACGATTGTTTATCTATTATTTTCTGAAATATTAGATGGTGCATTTGAAGGTGTACCATTAATAGATCCAGCTGTAATCCTTTCTTTCATCACAATTGGTTCTGCGGGTGCATATCTTTTCGAAAAATTTACATCGTGGTCTACCATATTCGTTCTCATTATAGCAAGTATCATTTCAACTGGAATTACTGCAATTATTTATTTTTTCGTACTCATTCCAATAAGATCGGCGGAAAGTTCCCTTGCTTATACTGAAGAGTCCCTTGGAGGTCAGGTTGGAAGGGTTATTGTACCAATCCCTGTCGATGGATTTGGTGAAATTGTCATTGAAAGTGTGAATGGCATCATTTCAAAACGGGCAACAGGCTTTGATAATGAGGCAATTGAATATGACGAAGAGGTATTGATCATTGAAGCGAAAGATGGCACGGTCTATGTGAAAAAGTATGAGTCCTTGCAATTCAATATTAACTAGGGGGAGTTTTAATTGCTAAATATTATTATTGTCATTGGGGTAGTCTTGTTTGTCCTTGCAGCAATCGTAGTTGTCTATATTGCAAAATATAAAACGGTAGGCCCAGATGAAGCATTGATTGTAACAGGTAGTTTCCTAGGATCTAAAAATGTGCATACGGATGAATCAGGCAATCGTATCAAAATTATTCGTGGTGGCGGTACATTTGTCTTCCCTGTATTTCAACAGTCAGAGCCGTTAAGTTTATTATCGAGTAAATTAGAAGTCACAACGCCTGAAGTTTATACCGAACAAGGGGTACCAGTACTGGCAGATGGTACGGCGATTATTAAAATTGGTGGGTCTATTTCTGAAATTGCAACGGCAGCGGAACAGTTTCTAGGGAAAAATCGAAGTGAACTGGAAAATGAAGCGAAAGAAGTTTTAGAAGGTCACTTGCGTTCAATTTTAGGTTCCATGACAGTGGAAGAAATTTATAAAAATCGTGATAAGTTTTCACAAGAAGTACAACGTGTGGCTTCTCAAGATTTAGCGAAAATGGGTCTGATCATTGTATCCTTTACAATTAAAGATGTACGCGATAAAAATGGCTACCTGGAGTCATTAGGGAAACCAAGAATTGCGCAAGTGAAACGAGATGCGGATATTGCAACAGCAGAGGCCGAAAAAGAAACACGTATTAAGAAAGCCGAAGCTGAAAAGGAAGCACAAAAAGCAGAGTTACAACGTGCAACGGAAATCGCAGAAGCAGAAAAAGAAAATCAATTAAAAATAGCAGAATTTAAACTAGAACAAGATAAAGCAAAAGCACGTGCGGACCAAGCTTACGAACTAGAAACGGCAAAAGCGAAACAAGAAGTGACCGAACAAGAAATGC
Source organism: Lysinibacillus antri (assembly GCF_003977595.1). Lineage (GTDB taxonomy): Bacteria > Bacillota > Bacilli > Bacillales_A > Planococcaceae > Ureibacillus > Ureibacillus antri. The sequence goes on from NZ_RYYR01000004.1 coordinate 183,716, forward strand.
AAGTCAAAATCATTGAACGTCAAAAGCAAATTGAATTAGAAGAAAAAGAGATTTTACGTCGTGAGAAACAATATGATTCAGAAGTGAAGAAAAAAGCCGATGCGGATCGCTATGCGGTGGAGCAAAATGCAGCTGCGGTTAAAATGAAAGAATTAGCTCAAGCGGATGCAGAGAAATACCGTATTGAAGCATTAGCCAAAGCCGAAGCTGAGAAAATCCGCTTAGACGGTTTAGCCAAAGCCGATTCAGAACGTGCACAAGGGGAAACAGAAGCCGAAATTATTCGTCTAAAAGGTTTAGCAGAAGCCGAAGCGAAACGTAAAATTGCCGAAGCCTTCGAACAGTTCGGTCAAGCAGCCGTACTGGATATGATCGTACGTATGATGCCAGAATACGCAAAAGAAATTGCAAGCCCATTATCAAATATTGATAAAATCACAGTTGTTGATACAGGGAATGGGGAAGGTGGAGGAGCGAACCGCGTCACGTCCTATGCAACAAACCTTATGGGGTCGCTTCAAGAAACGTTAAAAGCATCATCAGGAATCGATATGAAAGAATTAATTGAAACCTTTGTTGGTAAGGGAGCACTTCAAGGTAATTTAAAACAGATTGAGGAAGTAGAAGAAAAAGAATTAGTCGAAACAAAATAATTTTTAAAAGAAGAAGTCATGCGTGAGTGCGCGGGCTTCTTTTTGTTTGTACAGTCTTCCTAGTAAGAAAAGAGGAACCTATAATATATTTAGATAAGACAGGAAAAAGCCCTAATACTCAAAAGACATACTGTTACTGCTTAAAGCATTTCTATGTCTACTTAGAAGAATAAGCGTGGATAGGCTAAACCACCTTAAAAAAGTTGTCCAAATCTGTTGCGATTCCAGTTAAAATAAATCTATATTGTGGAAGGAGCTAGGATTAATGCAATACATAATTACAGCTTATGATGGTACTGATGAACAAGCCATCGATAGGAGATTAATGGCAAGAGATGAGCATTTAAAATCAGTAGAAAAAAGAGTGAAAGATGGCCAGCATTTATATGGGGCAGCCATTCTCGATGAGGGTGGAAAAATGATAGGATCAATGATGGTTGTGGAATTTCCATCAAAAGATGAGCTAGACAATTGGTTGAAGGTTGAACCTTATGTGGTGGAAAATGTGTGGCAAAAAATAGACATCCAACCTTGCAACGTAGCATCTATATTTAGGTGAGGGGACAGTGTACCTGTCCCCTTGTCCCTAAATGATATTGGTATTTTGATCTTGATTTTGAATGGATCGTTTAGCTTGTGGACGATGATGGAACAGATAATAGAAGGTAGTTGATAACAACGTAATGATCCCTGCTACCGCATACATCATGCTGTAATTTACGATGGAAGCAATCAGTCCCATAAAATAAGATCCTAATCCATAGCCTAAGTCGAAAAACAGTAAGAATGTTGCTGTTGCGATACCTCTGCGATGGATTGGGGAAAGCTTTACAGTAAGTGCTTGAAAACATGAAAATAATGCCCCATAACCGATACCCATTAGTAAACCAGAAACTAAAACCATCTTTCCGGAATGAGATTGACTTAACATTAATAGACCAATTCCAAACAATAAAATAGATGGGTAATACAAATAATGTTCTTTATATTTATCAAATGCTTTCCCGACGATTGGACGAAATACAACAATCATCATGGCAAACACAACGAAAAATAGGCTTGCTATTTGAGTTTGATGGATTTCAGCAGTAAAAGAAGCTAAAAATCCAGATAAAGAGCTATATGAAAAGGCAAGTAAAAAGGCAAGTAATGAAATCGGCAAAGCTTTTAGTTCGATAAAATCACTAAAATGCATTCTCTTTTTATCAGTTGGTACTGTGTTCTGATCTAATACAGTGCCAATTTGCTTTTGCTGTGAAACTCGCAAAACAACTGCAAATAGGAGGGAAAGTGCTGAAATTATACAGGCAGCTACAAGCAAAACTGTGATGTTCTTGTCTTTCCATAAAAAAAGGCCGCATGCTGGTCCAATTACCATCGCAAGACTCATGAACATACTAAAATAACCGACTCCTTCACCTTGTCGCGAAATGGGAATAACCGACGAGGCAATCGTAGTAGTAGCAGTTGAGGCAAGCGCATAGCCCATTCCGTGAATAAATCGAATTGCTAGAAAAACAACGATGCCCATTGCCCCGAAATAACAGAAGGAGGCGATTAGAAAAAGGCCTAAACCTACTAAAGCCATTTTCTTGCTGCCAAAACGGTCTACCCATATACCGGAGAAAGGTCTTATCAAAACAATACCAAGGGAATAAATCGTAATGGCCAAGCCCATCTGTTGTTCGTTCCCATTTAAAATATCTTTTACATATAAGGGGAAAGCGGTCGCTAGAATATAAAAGTTTAGTGACACAAAAAAGTTACTTAAACACACAAAAATAAAATCTTTCGTCCAAATTTTCTCTTTCATTTATTTCTTCTCTTCTTTCTTACATGACTCAATTTTAACTTTAATGATTATATAGTTAAATAACTTTTATGTATAATTATAATTATTAATAATAATATTAGTTTAGCTAATGCAAAGGGGATTACCATGAATTTCGAACAGTTGGAATACATAAAAGAAGTGATTGAAACTAAATCCATGTCGATTGCTGCCAAAAATCTACATGTAACACAATCTGCAATCAGCCAATCGATTTCATTATTAGAAAAGGAATTTGGCGTTCAACTATTTAAACGCTCAAGAAATGGAACGATTCCAACTGAAGAAGGGAAAAACATTATTGCGAAAGTCCTTGAAATATTAAAAAAAGCAGATGAATTAAAAGAAGAGGTTCAATCTTTAACTTCTTCCTATATCGGAGAATTAAAGATTGCCACAGTTCCAAGTATATTTATGACGTATTTACCTAAAGCACTAGCTAAATTTAAAAAGGATTTCCCACAAATAAAAGTAACGATTATGGAAATGGACAATAAAGATGTAATAGAAGAAGTGAATCAAAACAAAGTAGATTTGGGCTTAATTGCGCTATTTAATACTGTTAAACACACATTTCCTGAACATATTGCTTTTCACTCATTTCAAACTCAAGGAACATTTCATGTGATCGTTCCGAAAGATTCTGTATTGGCTTTTAGTAAAGAACTTCAGTTAATTGATATACGAGAGTACCCATTCGTTATATACGGAAAAAATTTCTATAACAATCTGATTGAGGATTTTGAAAAACATTTTGGCCCATTAAATATTATTTTTAAATCTACTAACTCAGAGGTAATCAAAAAATCCGTATCAGAAGGGGTGGGGATTAGTATAGTATCTAGTTTGATGTTAATGGACGATCCATATTTGGAAAGTGGGCGAATTATTTCTATACCTCTAACTGGTCATCCTCTTAATTTTCACCTCTTATTCGGTGGTATCTACTCAAAAAACCGAAACCAAACCCGACTCATAAAAAAATTCCTCGAATACTTTGAGAGACAATAGGGGACGGTGGGAAAACAGGGACAGGTTCATTATCCGAGTTTCAGTTCTCAACTCTATTTACTAACAGGATTTTGCATAACAACTTTATCTCGTTCACATGAAATTTTGATATATTTTTACATAAGGAGTACAGATATTTTTAGGTAGATAAAGTTGTACAAAATTGGTTTGCATTCTTTGTGAAAAATGTACTTAAACAATCGGGTGTGAGTGTGGCATAAACCGTTTTCTTCTTCAACTAAGGGGGGCTTTAGTAAAAGAAGAAAGAGTTCTACATATTAGTCAGATCTAATATGTAGAACCCTTTAATTTTTCTATCTTTTATTAAATTAGGTCTTGATAATTTTAAAAAGCTCCTCTTTTTCCTTTGTTAGCGATAAATTAATAGGTTTTTTCAAATGAGAATGGTCCAGTATTTTTTAATGTATGATCGAAAAATTTCACAATTAGTTCATTCTCTTTTTCTATACACTCATATTTATCAATGGACGCTTTCCCTCCTTGCAAAACGGTTGCAAGGATAGGAGAGACGAGTGATAAATCGGTGAAACTTAAATGTTTTGCGCCTTGGAAATGAACGGAGTATACTTCTTTTCCACTTTTTTCTATGGTGTTGTTCGCCGCATAAGTAGAATTGCTTTCAAGTTGTTCCCACACATCATCAGAATAGATGTTCAGTAGTGGTGTAGAATATTCCTTGTTATTTGATATAAAATTATCGGACTCTTGATCATATACCAGTTCACTAAACAATGGTCCATCTATATTCACAACTGCTTTTATATCATTTCGTTTTCTGCCAATCCCAACACTTGCTGCGCCTCCCATTGAATGGCCGAATACACCAATGAGGTCAGTATTTATTAGCTTATAAACAGGGGCATTCTCTTTCTTTGATTTTGAACGTATCGTATCGATCACAAAATTGATATCATCCGTTCGTAAAGTCATCCATTTTTGAATGAGTCCGTGCAGTTCTTCTCGTGTGTAAAAGTCCTCTTTATTGGCATTACTAATTTCACTTAAATAGTCTTTATTGGCCATAGTAATGGATCCATCATTTGAAGCTGTGAAAAAAGAATGATAGGTATGATCGATTGAACATACGACATAACCATGGCTAGCCAGTTCTTTAAAAGTTGAAGTATTGCTCGCCTTCACCCCATTTGCGCCATGTGAGAAAACCACAAGAGGGTAGGAGCCACTGTTCGTTTCTGGATACCAAAACTGTACATTTACAAATCTTTTCTGCTCTGTATCAGAAAATTCCTCCGTTCGATTTTCATCCACATAAGTATAAGTAGCTGTAGCAATATCATAGTCTCCAGTTACTTTTGCTATCTTATATTGAGGGAATAAAAGCACAGGAGCAAATGCTAATACAATCAATAATGTCGTGGCAATGAAGTTTCGAACGATGCGAAAGGTTTTGTATTGAACATCTCTATTTCGCATTAGTGAAATGATTGCCATTGCGAAAAGTAAGATAAATAGCAATAAAGGCAATATCCAACGAAAACTCCAAGTGATCGTGGATGAAATTATAAGTATGAAGAAAATTAGCCCCTCGCCAATTCTCATCCAATTTTTAAACTTTTTATGGTTTTGTTTCGTAACAATACAATATGTTGCAAAAGCAATTTCAAAAATGATTGTTAGAAAAAATAGTAATGTTCCCAACATCTTTACCCCTCTCCAAATCTTCTTGTTTTGTGGCTTCAGTATAAAAAATGCAGGGAAGGAAGTATATAGTAAATCAATAAGTTGTATTTATAGGCAGGTAAGTTGCAAAGGGAGGCATCCGAAAATTATTTTTCGGATGCCTCCCTTTGCGACGAGGATAGTGACAATTTATTGTTACTACCGCAGGAGCACAGATTTTTAGCAACATTATATCATTAGAAGTATAGGTGACCAGAAAGTGTAATACTTTCTGGTCAATTCCTTGAATAAGTGCATTTTGATCACTACTAAAAACCGTTTTCCATTTTGTCCTTAAAAGATTTTAGTCCTTCATTGATTTCTTTTGCGATCTTTTTATCGTTGTGCCAGGAAAGTAAACGAACAACAATGTAGATTACGGCTATTTCAAGCGCAAGAATCAGCACGTCTGATAAACCATTGACAAGACCGATTCTAATTGCAAGTAAAATTAAAATCGTTTCTAATGCGAAAAAATGAATAATTAACCGAATTCGAGTTTTTTGCTCACTTAAAGTGTGGGGACTATATAAAATAAATCCCGTTAACGCACCAATTAGTGAAAAGATCATAATGATATAAATGGAATGTAAATCAAATGGGATCTCTGGGCTATAAATTTGCCTTAAAATCGTAAGGGTCAATATAATTGAGGCAAAGATAATAAAGAAATTTTGAACTACTTTTTTCAAATATACGGAAAGTTCCATTTTGCTTCTCCTCTTATAATCCAAGTTTTTCTTTAAGCACGGGTACATACTGTCTAGATATAACCAACCGCTCACTGTTATCAAGAATTGCCTCAAATCTGCCGCTAATCGTTGGATAGATAGTCGAAATTTTAGCGATGTTTATAATAGTTGATTTAGATGCACGAAAACATTTTTTACTACACATCGTTTCCAATTCATAAAGCTTTTGTTTCACTTCAAAAACTTGATCTTTACAGTAAAAAAAGACCTTTCCATCTACTGCCTCAAAATAATAAATATCGCTTAGTTTAACTCGATGAATCGTATCATTTAAATAGCCGGGTAGTATGGGGTTATCCATATGAATCGTGTTTACAATTTCATGTATTTCATGGGTCACTTCATAACATCGAATCAGGATTTCCTCTTCTTGGTCTCTATCAATCTCTTCAATTGAAACTTTCATAGATCTTCACGCTCACTTACTTTACAAATCAATCATTTATATAATATTTAAAGGTGTCAAAACTTAACTACCCTTATTAGCTGAAATTTCTTTTAGCTTGGAGTAGATTACTTTGAAGTCTTCATCATTTGGATAATGGGCAGATTCCAAAAGAGGAATTAATTCTTTTCCTGCTGGTGCGGCCAGTTTATCTATGAATTCCTTTGTTAGCTCGTAATTTGTAACTTTGTCATGCACACCCTGAAATATATAGACAGGCATTTGTAATGAGTGAATCTCTTCAGAAAAGTTTACTTGATTAATCTCATTTTGTAGGTCCTTTGCTTCTTTTAGACTAAAAGATGCGCCCGACACCATCGCTTTATTAAGATCGACTAAAGTATAATCCGGAGAAATAAGGGACCATTTTAATAATCCAAAAATATTGGCTTTCTTCACCTTTTCGTCACTGTAATTATCTCCTCCATATTTTGATATATAGTTTGAAAGCAATGTGTCTTCTTTTCCTGTATAAGGGGGAGCATTAAGCGAATTAAGGTCGTTAAGCATTTTTTGCTCCTCTTGGTTTTGGGCTATTTCCGTTAACCATACATTAGCGCGTTTCTGTGTTTCTTTGTTATCAATGAACTGAGAGATGCCAATATACGTATCGACTTTTTCAGGATAAACGCTACTATATTTAGTGCCGATAATCGTTCCCCAGGACATACCTACTATGAAAACCTTATCTCTTTTAAATTTCTCTAGTAAAAAATTGACAACTACATCCGTATCCTGGACAAATTGATTAATGTTCATAGTTTCGAGAGGGATATCCTTGCTATAGCTTTTTCCAGATCCCCTTTGATCATAATAAACAGCTATGAAATCTTCCGTTATTTGAGGAAATGCTCCTCTCGCACTGACTCCAAATGGAAACGGTTGACCTGGACCACCGTGTAAAAATAAGAGAATGGGTTTCTTTTTTTCTTTTCCCTCAATTAATAAAAACTGTTTTGTGCCATTCACATCAAGCTCCACTAATTCGCTAATGCCACCATTGGCCACAAGTTTTTTTGCTTCATTTTTTATTAAATATTGATTAACGAAACGAATCGTAAGAAGTAAAACAATTATTGCAATAACCACAAGTACAATGATTATGGTGATCCTTTTCACCTTTGCCATCCCTCATCTCAATTATATTTCTATAATTTTACTATAAAAGTGTATATTTACATATGGTTGATATTTTCCTTTTTTTCGGAATACATTAAGCCTCTGCATAAGTTATTGGGTTTAAATGTGAAACAGAAGAAATTCTAGTTGACTAACAAGTGTTAGTTTGTTATGTTGGTTTTATAACGAACGAACGTTAGTGTTTGTTTGGAATTCAAAAAACTTCCTATAAAAGGAGTAGAATGATCTAATGCTAAAAAAATTGGTTGGAGGCTATATGCCAGCGTTTAAAGACAAAAGTGGAAATAAAGTTTCTGGTGCTATTTCAAAAATGGAAAAGTTAACGCTTGGTGGAATCAATCAGTGGATTACAATTAGTGGAAGAAGTGACGATCTTCCAATCTTACTTTTTCTTCATGGAGGTCCGGGAAGTCCACAAACTGGCGCCCAACGAAAGTTTAACAAAGAATTAGAAGATTATTATCTCGTCGTCAATTGGGATCAAAGAGGTGCGGGCAAATCATTTTCCCAAGCAATTGCACCAGAAAGTATGAATATGAATCAACTATTAAATGATGCCCATGAATTAGTACGATATTTATTAAAAAGATATAATAAAAACAAAATTTTCCTAATGGGTCATTCCTTTGGGGCAGCATTAGGCTTACTGTTTGCACATAAATATCCAGAATTACTGTATGCTTATGTGGGGATAAACCAACCAATTCATAGAACAGAAGAAAAAAGATCCTACCAATACGCGTTAGAAGCAGCCGAAAAGAAGAAAAACTCAAAAGCTATAAAGGAACTTAAAAGCATTGGTTTTCCTATTAACGGAGTATACCGTAAAATAGAAGATATGGTTATTCAACGAAAGTGGTTAACGAAATTTAATGGTGTAACTTTCGAGAAAAATGCGTTATTTGTAAATATGAACTATATGCTTAGTCCGCATTTTACTTTAATAGAAAAGCTAACCTTTATGAAAAGATTTGGTTTTTCATCCACCCATCTTTGGGATGAATTTATTAGCTTAAATTTTTTCAATGTAGTACCAACACTCAATGTCCCTGTATTTTTGCTGGCTGGGAAACATGATCGTATTGTATTTGCTGATTTAATAGAACAGTACTATGAATTTGTGAAGGCAGCAGATAGACATTATATTCTTCTAACTAAGTCAGGACATTTAGCATGTTTTGAAGAAGAGGAGAAGTTTAATGAAATCATGATCAAACAAGTTCTTCCATACTATGAGCAGGCACAGGAAAAAGGAGAGAAAACATCCATTGACAAACATCAATACAACAAAGGATAAAATTCTTGAAGTAGCAATCGATTTATTTTCACATAAAGGATATAGTGGGGTCTCTATTCGGGAAATCACAAGAGAAGTAGGGATTAAGGAAAGTTCATTGTATAATCACTTTAAAAATAAAGATGAAATCATTACAACGATTTTTGAATTGTTCCGGAATGAATTTGCTAAAACTTTACCGCCAACCGAATTGTTAGAAGACATATTAAAGAATTCGACTATACAACAGTTTTTTGAAAAAGGCTTTGAAAATTTCAAAGAGCATATCGATCACCCAAAGAATGAAAAACTTTGGCGAATAATATACATTGAACATTATCGGAATTCGATTGCAAGAGAATTGTTTTTAAATGATATCATAAAAAATACATTAAGTTTTCTTGAAATAGTATTTGAAATACTAATTATGCAAAAGAAAATTAAACCCCTTCGTCCATCACTATTAGCAGCAGAATATCAGTATCCAATGTTTTCGATGTTAGCTGAATACAATATGTTACGTTTTGATCAAAAAGATACAAGTGAAATTGAAAATAAAATGAAGGAACATGTTGAATTCTTCCTTGATACGGTGAGGGTAGATGAATCAACACAAAAATAGGGATGCGCTAATGTTAGCCATCCCTATTTTTTATAAATAAAATGCCACACAGGCCACCATACATCCACAACCCGCAATAACAAACAGATGCCAAATCGCATGATTATACGGAAGCTTTCGCCATGCATAGAAGATGGCACCGAATGTAAATAACAAGCCACCTGCTAATAAAACCGTAAACCCATCAAATTGTAAAAATTGATAAAGAGGCTTGATGGCAAAAATAATTAACCATCCCATGGCAATATATAATAGTAAAGAAACTGTTTCAAAGCGATGAATAAATAAACATTTAAACACAATACCAAATAACGCTATTGCCCAGATAATACAGAGTAAAACAATACCTAATACGCCATCAATCGCAATTAATAGGAATGGGGTATAGGTGCCAGCAATTAAAACATATATAGATGAATGATCTAATATGGAAAAAACTTTTTTGAATTTTTCGGGCATACTATGAAGTAGAGTCGACATGGCAAATAAAAGGACGAGCGATGCGCCAAAAATTGAATAAGATACGATCTCGACGGTACTGCCAGATTGAACACCCATTAAGATAAGTACGATACATGTTGGGATACTTAAAAGAAGACCAATGCCGTGTGTAATCGCATTCCATAGTTCCTCTTTCCAGTTTTTGTAGTCAAATGCTTGTTCATTTTTCATTATATTCACTCCTAATGATGTAACTATACTGCAATAGGAATGAGGATAATACTATCATATGTCACATTGTTTCACTATAATGAAGACAGTGATAAATCACGGCAGTAAAGGATTTTCACATGTTGAAATTACATTTGTCATGTTTACAGTGGGCAGTATTTCAATTAATATTTGGATAAGCTATAAAAGGAGAGGCCTATGGGAAAAATTCATATTGTCACAGATTCAACTTGTGATTTAACAAAAGAAGAATTAATGGAACATGATATAAAAGTGGTCCCTTTAACAATTCAAATCGATGGAAAAACGTATGTCGATGGAAAAGATCTTGAACCCGTATCATTTTTAGAGTTAATGAAAAACTCAAAGGAACTACCGAAAAGTTCACAACCTTCCCCGGGTAAATTTAAAGAGCTATATGAGGAACTAGGTAAAAACGGAGATCAAGTTATTTCGATTCATATGACTGGCTCCATGAGTGGTACATATGATTCTGCCAGACAAGCAGCGGAAATGGCCGATGCGGATGTAACGGTAATTGATTCTCGTTATATTGCAGTTGCTTTAGCGATTCAGCTGCGTGAAGCCATACGCATGCGAGATGAAGGTGCAACCGTAGAACAAATCGTGGCAAGATTAGACGAAGTGAGAAAGAATACACGTCTATTCGTCGTCGTGGATACGTTAGAAAACTTAATTAAAGGTGGGCGCATTGGGAAAGGAAAGGGTATGATCGGTTCCTTATTAAATATTAAACCAATTGCCACGCTAGATGATGGTTCCTACACACCGGTCTCAAAAGCAAGAAGCCACAAGCAAGTCGTGAAATATCTTTTTGAACAATTTACAGAAGATACAAAAGGAAAAACGGTAAAAGCAGTGGGGATTTCTCATGCGGATGGATTACAGAACTTAGGAAATCCATTAATGGAGTTAATTAAATCAACTGGTTTTACAGATATCGAAGTAAAATTCACATCACCAATTATCAGCACCCACACAGGTCCGGGAGCGCTCGGCTTCATTTATTTCGCGGAATAATTGTATTAGAAAGTGTCAGATTCTGTGTACCCCCAACTTAGTTCGTTCACGCACAACTTAGTCCACCCACCGAACAACTAAGTCCTTTTGCAACAGCAAAAAGAAGCGGAAAAAACAACTGAAAAAACGTCAGTTCAAAGTGTCAGATTCCTTATACCACAAGGGATTGGCACTTTTTTTGCGTTAAAATTATGGAAGAACTATGTTGTCTGCGATTTTGAAGGGTTGGAAGAAGGTGGGGGAAAAAGAGAGAGAAAAAAGAGCGTTTGGCGAACGTACTAAGTTGTACTTTTTGAATAGTTTTAATAGTTTGGAAAGTAGGTTGGGAGCAGGTGGGGCAAGGGTTGGTGGATGTTGGTCGAGGAAAAGATTGGCAAACCAACTAAGTTGTTGCTACACATAGTAGGAAATGCAAGGTGTAAGTTTTGATGGGAAAACGGTAGACAACATAGTTGGTACGTGGAAAATATGAAATATATGTAATGTAATATTATTCCATGAAATAGAGTGATTATGTGAAGGGTTTTATAAAATTAAATAACGTTAATGTGATCTATACTACTGCATGTAAGTTTTTATATTCACGAAGAAAATCAATATGCTAACGGAAAACTATGTTTTAATAGCCTATCTTTAATTATTATTCAAATATATAATGTGGTTAAATATGGAAATTTATTATTGTATACCGATATAAAGAGGGAGCTTTAAATAATAAAACGTTATAAAGGGAATTTGTTGTAATTTTATTTAACACAACAATCACTTTAAAATAGCATGATGGAGTGGGTGAATAAATTGGAAATTCAAGCATTAGGTCATTCGATCACAAATGTCATATCGACAACTAAACAAAATAAAGAGAATTTTGAACAAGTTTAGCGGATTCCAAAGTAGAACTAAATCCAACAAAAGCAGAACCAACAAGTAATGTATATGAAGAACTCACGAAAAAATATAATGTTCGAAATGCAACATTTGACGGGATCGTTCAAATTGCGAACTCTTTATACGAAGCAGGTGAAATATCCTTAAAAGAAGTAGCTATAATGACGTTTGATTATGAGCGAGCAAAGCGTGATTTGATTCAAAATGCAGGGCATATCATTCGAGCAAACGGCATGGAAATTTCACCAGATTTTAGTTTATATGAAACAAAGGCAAATGAATTCGGTCAAAGAGATTGGATTGCTGAATTTGAGGCGAGGGCATCAAAATTTTTTAAATATGGTGATTTAATTAGTTATCAAAACAATACTAAGATTGCGAGTATTCTTCAAAAGTTACAGCCAAACGAATCACAGAACAACACAACATTTGATGAAATCAGTCTATCTTCAATATCTGTACAAGATGCACAGAAAAGTTGAACAACAAGAAAATAGACAAATTAGAAAATCTTTATTCCCAGAAAAAGGAGATAGCCAATGACTTTATATTCTGTACTTGTAGCCAATAAACCTCTACCAATAATTGATTGTACTGGGATTGCAGAAATTACAGTAAAAGAATTAAAAAAATTATATCCAATTACTGAAGATACACCAGAACAGATGTGGCACTCAATGCCTGACGATGCAATGATTTTACACGCACCAGACGAATCAGCTTCTGGACAGTTAAATATATTTGAATGGAGCAATCCACCGTATGATTTGGAGGATTATAACAATAAACCTCATATTTACTGCATCGAGGGAAATTGGAGTTCCGTGTTTTTAAATGATTTATTAAATTATTTGAAACAATCTATAAAAAAAGAGCAAGAAGCTGAATTAATCCGTTTTTGGGCAGGTGAATATAACCAGAAATTAAAAAAACGAAAGATTAATATTGAAGAAATTGAATTGCATCATATTGAGAATTTAAAGAATGAACAATACATACGAACAATTTTTTGATTGAATAATTTTAGTTAAGGTATAAACTTGCATATTTCTTATCGTTGTAATCCACAAAAATCTACCGAGATTTCAAAAAGATGGCGATTGCTAAACAAGAGCAGTCGCTTTTTTTTCAAAGGCTCTTTTCGTAAAGTTTGTGGCTTTAAAAAAAAACAAAGGAAAATTTTTCTATTTGTAGTATAATTAAAAAAAATCTTTATTCAAAAAAATGGTAGGATATTCGAAAAAGTACAACTCTTAAAAGGGAGTTTAAAGTAAAAGGAGTGAGGAAATGTTTCCTGTAATTGAAACTGAACGTTTAGTCCTAAGAGAATTAGTAGAAGAAGATGCATCAATTATTTTAAATTGTTTTTCAAATGATGAAGTATTGCGATTTTATGGTCAACAACCATTAAAAAGTATTGAACAAGTAAAACAAATAATTCAAAATTTCTCAAATAGTTTTGAAAGTAAGAGTGGAATTAAGTGGGGAATTGAGTCAAAAGAAACAGGAACCATTATCGGCACTATTGGTATACAAGATTGGTCCCACGAACATAAAAGAGCAAACATAAGTTATGCACTTTTCCCCGATGCATGGGGCAAAGGATACGGAAGTGAAGTTGTTGAAAAGGTTATTTCATTTAGTTTCGAAGAACTCGGTTTGGAGCGCCTTGGTGCAATTGTTTTTGTTGAAAATCAGGCTTCAAATAAATTGTTAACTAAAATAGGGTTTCAAAAAGAAGGAGTATTAAAACATTATATGTATCAAAATGGAGTACCATATGATACAAATGTTTTTTCACTACTTAAAAATAAGTAAAAATAGAGATAAAAGTCATATCTATGATATGGCTTCAGACTGTAGACAAACTCGATAAATTTCGAGTTTGCCTACAGTCTTTTTTCTTTTACAATAAACTCAAGAGATTTCTAAAGGTAAAACGAAAACTGCTAGAGGTGATAGATATGATGACTAAAAATCAAAATTATGAACGCGATCAAATTGAGATGATTACGATTGACCAACTTGTACCACATGACCATCTTGTAAGAAAGCTCGAAGCGGCCATTGATTTTTCTTTCATCTATCCACTAGTAGAACCGTTGTATTCTACATTAGGTAGACCAAGTATTGACCCGGTCGTTTTAATTAAAATGACTTTTGTTCAATATGTATTTGGGATTCGTTCGATGCGTCAAACTATAAAGGAAATTGAGACGAATATGGCCTATCGTTGGTTTTTAGGATTTGGCTTCCATACAGAAGTACCTCACTTTTCAACTTTCGGGAAAAACTATGTCCGTCGTTTTCAGGACACAGATATCTTTGAACAGATTTTCTATCGAATTCTCAAAGAAATTACGGATAAAGGCTTGTTGAGTCCGGACCATGTTTTCGTTGATTCTACTCATGTGAAGGCGAGTGCGAATAAACGCAAATTCGAAAAGAAGATGGTCCGCAAAGAAACTCGTGCATATGAAGCGAAGTTACAAGAAGAACTCAATCAAGACCGTGTGAGTCATGGAAAAAAGCCGTTCCCTCCAGAGAAGTTTGAAAAAGAAGAAATGAAGGAAATCAAAGAAAGCACAACCGATCCAGAGAGTGGTTACTACGTGAAAGATGAACGAACAAAGCAGTTTGCGTATTCTTTCCATGCTGCTGCGGATCGTTATGGATTTATACTTGGAACGCTTGTAACACCTGGTAATGTTCACGATAGTCATATGCTACAACCTCTTGTTGAAAAGATCATGGAAAAAGTGAAAAAACCACTTGCTGTTGCGGCTGATGCTGCTTACAAAACACCAGCTATTACGAAATTCTTATTTGAACAGGATATTCAACCAGCACTTCCTTATACACGACCAAAAACGAAAGACGGATTTTTGCGCAA
>NZ_RYYR01000040.1 GCF_003977595.1 Lysinibacillus antri
TTCAATCGTATGCTTACTTCGCCCCATAAAAAATACCCCCCAACAGATAAACAGATTTTGTTTTTTCATCTGTCTACCTATTGGGGAGCATATCAAATTCGCTTCGGCTTTTTTATATTACTATTGTTTCAAAACTTAACAGTAATGATACTTACTTTATTCCGAACGGACCATTCTTGAATAGAAAAAACTAATATCTACTATTAGTATCAAGTGTTAAAATAGAGTGGATAAATTGTTAGTTATGGAGGATTAAATAATGTTAAATACTCAAAGTATTATGAATGTTATTAGACATCGCTATCCATTTCTTTTAGTGGATAGAATTTTGGAATTGGAAGAAGGAAAAAGAGCAGTCGGTATAAAGAATGTTACAATAAATGAGAATTTTTTTAATGGGCATTTTCCGAATTATCCAGTTATGCCAGGTGTATTAATTGTCGAAGCATTAGCTCAAGTAAGTGCTGTGGTGATGTTAACAAAAGACGGAAACCAAGGAAGATTAGGACTTTTAGCTGGTATAGATCAATGTCGTTTTAAACAACAAGTTAAACCAGGTGACCAACTCCGTCTTGAGGTTGAAATTACACGTTTAAAAGGACCTATTGGGAAGGGGAAAGGTATTGCCACTGTAGATGGAGAATTAGTTTGCGAGTTAGAGCTAATTTTTGCATTTGGTGATTAATATATATTTGAGTTACTACTGTTTGTTCAATAATAAGGCGCTTTAACCGTACAGTGAGTCGAATTTAATTCGGCTCTTTTTTACGTCTGATCGTATCGTAACTCATCGGTATTTATATCATTTTACAAACTAATAAAATCCAGATATTGATCGGTTCCATATCTAGGCTCTAATCTCTACTAAATAATTTAAATTTCTAATTTTTCCTCTATCTTATTTATCAACAAAGGCTGCCAAGGCTATCAACTCCTTGATATCCCCCAGTAAAAGACTAAAACGACACTAGTTTCCTCTATTCGTAGATTCAAAATTTAAACAAAAAATTAGATATATTCATTGAATTGTCCCTCATGTAATTGTAGTTTGACCTTCTACCTTCTCCATGCTAATCGAAATTTTCACGTTTCACTGTACATTCATTTAAACAACTCGTTCTTTGAGAGAGAATTTTCGAAATACTTTCTCTTTATACGAGAATATAAGAGGAAATGAAATCAGACTTTTCTATATAATTAGAAAAAAGAAAGAGATGAGGGGGATATAAATGGCTAATTTACAACTAAGTTTATCTTGTTGGGATTATGATCGAACAAAAGCATTACAAAATGGAGAAGTAAAAGTAAAAGGAATTGATTTAATTTATTTACCGAATGAGGCCGAAGAAACATTCTGGCGCATGGTACGCCATCAAGAATTCGATATCTCAGAAATGTCGATGTCTTCATACATGATAAATATGGATAAATATCAATGTGATTATAAAGCGATTCCTGTGTTCCCATCACGTGTTTTCCGACACTCGTCAATATTTATTAACACCGAATCAGGGATTAGTAGTCCTGAAGATTTAAAGGGAAAAAGAATAGGTGTACCAGAATACCAGATTACAGCATCCCTTTGGATTCGAGGTATTTTAAAAGATGAATATGGAGTTAATCCAGAAGACCTCATTTGGTATCAAGGTGGAGAGGAAACGCCTGGTCGTGTTGAAAAACTAAAAATTGAAATCCCTAAAAATATAGAGCTTCATTATATTGGTGAAAACCAAACACTAAATGAAATGCTTCTTAATGGAGAAATTGATGCATTAATTACAGCTCGTGCACCATCAAGCTTTACAACTCATCCTCATAAAGTTAAACGTTTGTTTGAAGATTATAAAACAGTGGAACAAGAATACTACAAAAAGACAGGTATTTTTCCAATTATGCATACAGTCGTAATTAAAAATGAAATTTTAGAAAAATATCCTTGGGTAGCACAAAACTTATATCAAGCTTTTGAAGAAGCAAAGAAGAAATGTTTCACAGACTTAAATCAGACAGTAGCATTAAAAACTTCACTACCATGGCTTAATAACCATATGCAAGAAACTAAAGCTGTGATGGGAGAAATGTTCTGGCCTTATGGTATTGAAGAAAATAGACATACGTTAGAAAAAATGGTGGAGTACTCCTATGATCAGGGGTTAATTTCTAAAAAGTTTAAACTAGAAGATTTGTTTATTACATCTACATTCGATAAATTTGTAATTTAAATACAGGTGGGATAAAAAATAAAATCAAGGGGTGTATGTTCATGAAAAACTCTAAGCTGTTATCTATAATTTTGGGATTAGTTTTATTGATTTTAGCTGCTTGTAATAATAATGAAAGTAAGACTGTTGCAGTATCTTCTGAGGATGTTAGTGCATTTCCATCTAAAGAAATTACTTTTGTTGTACCGTATAGTCCAGGCGGAGGATTTGATACTTCAGTCCGTTTAATTGCACCATATATGGAGAAATACCTTCCTAATGATGGAACTATCATTGTAAAAAATGCTCCTGGTGGAGAAGGGAACGTAGGATTATCAGAAATTGAGCGTGCAAAACCAGACGGGCATACGATTGGTTTGGCTAACTTACCAGGACACTATGCCAATCAAGTAATGGATACAGCAAAATATGACTTATTGAATATGGAGTACGTAGGAAATATTACGACCTTAGATTATATTACTACTCTTTCAGCAAAATCAAAGTATAAAACAATAGAAGATTTACAAAATGCTGATGTTGTAAATGCAGGTGTAGTAAGCGTCTCGTCTACTGATGGATTAGGTTTAATGGCATTCGCTGAAGAATTAGGAATTAACTTAAACATTATTACCCATGAAGGTTCTAGCGAAGCATTATTAGCGGCAGTACGTGGAGATGTTGACATTGTTCAATTCCCTTATACGTCTTCAGTTGATTATATTGAATCAGGAGATTTAGTCCCACTTGTTATGCATAGTAAAGAGCGTGCTACTGACTACCCGGATATCCCAACAGTTGGTGAACTGGGTTATGGAGATTTACTAAATGTTACTATGGGGAATCGTACAATCATTGCAACACCCGGTACTCCTAATGAAATATTAACCTTACTACGTGAAGCATTTGATAAAGCTGTTGCTGATCCAGATTATATGAAGCAAGCAGAAGAAGCAGGTTTAGAATTTAATTCTTCAAATTGGGAAAGTGCGGAGAAGCTTTCTAATGATGGTTATAATGCTATGATGTCTTTTAAAGATTTAATGATGCAAGATAAATAAACTATCACAAAAGTAGAGATGCTAAATTGAGTATCTCTTCTTTTCTTCAAGGGGGGAAATCGTAATGCTAGATATGGCTTTGTCTTCATTGGCTGAAGTTTTTACTTTTAAATCGTTATTATTTATCTTTTTAGGAGCTCTATTGGGCTTGATTTTTGGAATTCTACCGGGATTAGGAGGTCCCCAAGTATTAGCATTATTAATGCCACTTACTTTTACGATGGATTCAGGTCAAGCAATTATGTTATTAATTAGTGCTGCTGCGGCAACTACATTCGGTGGCTCTATTACATCTATTTTAATTAATACGCCTGGTACTCCAACTAATGCTGCAACTACCTTTGATGGGTATCAGTTAACAAAGCAAGGAAGACCGGGTTATGCCATTGGAGCAGCGGCTATGGCATCAACATTAGGAGGAATTTTTGGAGCAATCATTTTAACAATGCTACTACCATTCGGCAAAAACTTGGTAATGCTTTTTTCATATCCTGAATATTTTATGATGGCTATTATGGGGCTTGCAATGATTGCAATTATTGATAAGGAACATATGGGGAAAGCAATAATTGCTGGATTGTTTGGATTAATGCTGGCATTTGTCGGATTAGATCCGGTAACGGGGATTGAACGCTATACATTTGGTTCTTACTATTTGTGGGATGGGATTCAACTGGTTCCAATGATTATTGGACTATTTGCAGTTTCTGAAGCAGTAGCTTTATTTTCTCAAAAAGGAACAATTGACGATAGTGGTGGAAATGTAAAAAATTCTTATAAAGACGTATTTGATGGTTTTAAATCCATCTTTCAAAACTTTAAATTATTCTTAAAAAGCTCCCTCATTGGAACGGTTATTGGAATCATACCTGGAGTAGGTGGCTCAGTAGCAAATTATGTAGCTTATGGGCAAGCTGTAAGTACTGAAAAAAATCCAGAAAACTTCGGTAAAGGAGATATTAGAGGCGTTATTGCACCTGAGTCTTCTAATAATGCAAAAGATGGTGGAGCACTTCTACCTACTTTAACTTTCGGTATCCCAGGTAGTTTAGAGATGGCCGTTTTACTTGGAGCTTTAACATTACATGGTATACAGCCCGGACCTAGAATGCTGTTGGAAAATGGAAATATAGCACTTTTGTTAATCTATGCTTTAGTAATTGGAACAGTAGCTTCCACACTGATTGGTGTTATAGCAGCAAGTCAATTAACAAAAGTAACACTTGTAAAAACAACATATATTGCACCTCTAATTCTAGTATTAGCAATGATAGGAGCTTATGCCTCTAATTTAATGTTAGCAGATGTAGTTGTTGCAGTTATCTTCGGTATAATTGGTTTCTTTATGGTAAGACATAATTATTCACGAATTGCATTAGTAATTGCTCTTGTACTAGGGGATTTAATGCAACGCAGTTTTCATCAAACAATTGATTCAGTAGGGGTTATTGGATTTTTTACAAGACCAATTTCAATGGGATTATTTGTTATAACGATTTTAGTATTGATTTTACCTTTTATTCGCAGAAAAAGAGGTGTTAACAATGTCAGTAGTTAAATTGAAAAAGGAAGAGTTTATAATAAATGTTATAATGATCCTAATTAGTGTACTAACATTGTGGATGGCTTTTGGATACAATGAAAAAGCTCGATTACTTCCAATTTTTGTATCCATTATTTTATTAATAGCTTCTATATATCAAGCTATTAAAAATATTAAAATAATAAGAGCAGGAATAGAACACGAAGAGAAGGTTGAATCATCCTCTAGCTTAAAAAATATTATCGTGGTAACACTTCTTTTAATAGGTTTTGTTATTTTGCTTTATTTTGTAAAATATTACTTAGCGTCACCAATATTTGTTTTTGCGTTCTTATGGCTTTTAGCTAAGGAGAAATTAATTCCTAGTCTGATTACTTCTGTATCTACTGGGGTAGGATTATTTATTTTATTCGATTTGATTTTAAAAATGAATGTTTAGTGTGGTGGGCTAATTGAAACCTCAAAATGACTTACTAGAATCTGTTCATAATGCTTTACGACTTCTAAAACTATTTACTAAAGATCAACCTATGCTCGGAACGGTAGAAATTGCAGAATTATTGGGAATCCATCGTAGCTCTGTAAGTAGAATTTTACGTACACTATTAACTGAGGGTTTTGTTATGAAGGATACGAATTCACCGAAATATCGCTTGGGACCGACCATTTTCTCGTTAGGGCAATTTTTTACAGAATCAAACGACTTATATCAAATTTCTTTAGATACGATGAAAGAATTGACTCAGATTACGGGAGAAACAACGCAGCTTGGAGTTGTGGATGATTTAGATGTACTAATAATCGGAAGCGTTGAAAGTAGCCATCCACTTCGTTTTATGACAATGAATGGAGATAAAACACCACTTTATAGTTCAAGTTTAGGAAGAGCATTAATTGCTTTTAGTGACGATTCTTTATTAACACGGATATTAATGCAAGAGCGTACACCGAGAACAAAGAAATCTATAATAGAAGAAAAGAGCTTTATAGAGGAAATTAAAAAGGTTCGTATACGTGGTTATTCTACTAGTGTGGAAGAAAAATATGACGGTGTAAATGCATTAGCTGTACCAATATTAAATGCAAATGGACAAGCAATTGGAGCGATTAATATTGCTGGACCAGCACATCGTTTGAGACCAGAAAAGTTTCAAAAAATAGCGAATCATTTATTGAAAGCTTCAGAGGAAATTTCAAAAGAATATGAATTCTATACAGGACCTGCCTTCATATAAATGTGTGGTAGCTATTAAACTAAAGAAGATCTTCTTTAAGAAAAAAGTAAGTCGGTTATGGATCGGCTTATTTTTTGTTTTAACAGGGTCATACCTTATCATCAGTTATTTCATAGATTAACACAGTCCAGGTATTAATCAGCATCAGATGCAAGGTTCAATTCAGAAAGTGGACAGTGCACACCTAGCTTAAATTGAAAATTCTATATCTGCTGCTATCATAAAATATTCTTCAGACTCCCGATTTCCATCTATGTCACAGTAGACATATTCTGTGTCGCTACCCTTTTTCCATACGTTTCAACTGTGAACGTTACCATTTCTTGAACTTGTTCTGAATTTGAAATGTCTACTTTTACAAAGGTAGCTTCACCACCAGCAGCTTTAATCTCCTCTGCCACTTGACAACCTTTTTCTTCATTGAAATCTGCGATAACAACTTTCGCCTTTGCCTCCGCAAAAAGTTTCGCTGTTGATTCACCCATACCCATTGGTGCACCTGTAACGATCGCTACTTTACCTTCTAAAACTGGAAATGTCATAATAATCCCTAATTAGATAATGAGTTTGAATCTTATGTTAAGCTTATTTATATTCACTAGTAATAAACAAGCCTTATCCTGTAAAAAGTAATCTACTTCTAAATTTTCCATAATAGTTTGGCAAATAAAGTGATTTAGTAATAGATTTGTGTGTTGAAAAATGTAAAAGTATTAGTAGAGTTATTCGGATGTCAATATTTTAGGATTCAATAATAAAGGGTAAAAGATATGTAATGTTCTACATCTTAAAATTATGTTTTCTGTTGAATGGTGTTTTCTTTTGAGCCCGCACTTTTTTCAGAAAACAGCATTGTTCTTCAATAAAAAGTATTAAAATAGCGTGAGAGAGAATGGAAATTTTCAGTATAAAGGAGCGATAGAAATGCTTAAATTTATAGATGATTTCGCTGGAGCTGTCTCTGATATTGTTAAAAGTATTTGTTATTTTATGGCTGGTACACTAATCGTTGGAGTACCACTTTTCATTCTTGCAAAATTCCTTGAATGGATTCTTTAATTAGAAAGGAGACGATAGGTATAAAATTCACAAAAATTTTAAGTTGGGAAGTAGCAATTTAATAATTGATTTCACTATTAAGTTATTGGGAGTTAGAAGATGAAAAATAAAAAAAAGCAGAACAGCTTTTTTAAAGAAATCTTAATTGAGCTTAGGGATTCGATTTTATTTGAAGTGGCTTGGAACATCTTAATGTTTATACCCAGAATCATAATTCGCTTAATAAAGCACATGTGGTAGTTAATTAAATAGAGCTAGTGTGGGGGCGATTCTTAAAGGGTCGCTTTTTTATATTGTGCTAACAATGTAATCATCCGTTCATTTTCCGTTCATTTAAGAAGTGTATTCTAAGGATGTCAAAAAGAAGGTGGAGGATGAACATGAATCTTGCATTGAAAGAAATTAAGAAAAATAAGGTGAAATTTTTAATATTAGGTTCCATCGTTTTTCTCGTTAGTTTATTAACTTTTATTATTTCAGGCTTAGCGAATGGCTTATCACAGGACAATGCTTCATTAATTAAAGATTTACCAGAAGGACAATTTTACATGAATGCTGAAGCAGAAGAAACGTATAACCTATCTCGAATCAATAGCAGTATGCAGGAAGAATTAATTAACGATTATAAAGACGCTACCGCATTCTCTATTCAAATGGGCTTTTTGAATGATCAACATGACAAGCAACAAAGTGTTGTTTTTGTTACGTCAACCGGGTCGGAAATTTTTAAGGATGTCAAAGCCGGTGAAATTTTATTAGATCGCTCAATGGAAGATAAAGGAGTCAAAATTGGAGATAGATTAACGAACCCTCAATTTAGTGGTGAGTTTATTGTAAAAGGGTTTGTTGACCAATCGAAATTTAGTCATGCAGCCGTTGCATTTATTAATATCGAGAACTACAAAGAACTGTATCGAGTTGATGAGATGCAATTAGTATTTATACCAAAAGAGAATGCTCCACAAGAGATTACAGGTTTACAATCATTTTCAAAGCAAGAATTTTTGAAAACAATACCTAGTTATAACGCAGAACAAATGACGTTAACTATGATTGTATGGTTTCTAGTCGTTATTAGTGGCATGTTGTTTGCAATCTTTTTCTACATGATGAATGTTCAAAAGATTGGTTTATATGGCATCTTAAAAGCAATTGGTTTAAAGACAAGTCGATTATTTACAATGATGTGGACACAAATGATGTTTATTACCCTTACTTCACTAGCTCTGTCAATTGCAATTAGCCAAAGTTTTAACATGGTTGCACCTGAAGGAATGCCTTTTCATTTGTCTATTGAAACAACGCTGATATTATCCGGGGTATTCTTCGTGATTGGCTTTATTGGCACGACGATCGCAAGCTTACAAATTAAAAAAATCGAACCATTACAAGCGATTCAACAAGGAGAGATGTAATATGTCTTTATTCACAATGAATAAGGTGAGAAAAACGTTTACTAATGGGGATATGAAGGAAGAAATATTAAAAGGTGTAAATCTTTCTCTTAGAGAAGGTGAAATTACAGCATTAGTAGGTGCATCAGGTTCAGGTAAAAGTACACTACTTACAATCGCAGCAGGACTTCAATCTGCCTCAGATGGTCAGGTACTATTCCAAGAGAACAATTTAAGTACTATGAATCAAGAGCAAATTCGAGAAATACGATCCAAAAAATTTGGTTTTATTTTTCAATTTGCACACCTTGTTCCCTTTCTTACAGTAGAAGAACAACTAATGTTAATGCTAGATGTTTCAGAAACGAAATTAAAGAAAGATGAACAAAAAAGAGAAGTTGAAATAATTCTACAATTAGTTGGAATGGACCATCGAAAACAGGCATATCCCTCCTCATTATCAGGTGGAGAGAAACAAAGAGTAGCCATTGCTCGTGCGATTATTCATAAACCGAAAGTTCTTTTCGCAGATGAACCTACTGCAAGTCTAGACTCAAAAAGATCTAAAGATATAATGGATTTAATTCGAGATATAACGAAAACCTTGAACATTACTACGCTAATTGTTACCCATGATGAAGAGATGCTTTCTTATGCAGATCACATCATTAAAATGAGTGATGGTTTAATTATGCAAGAGGCAGGATTAAACTATGAATTAAAGGAGAACGCTTAACATTAAACGATAATTTTACATATAGCCCCGTTAATTTATACTGGGCTATTTTTGATATTCAATTCGCCATGAACGTAAGGAGCTACCAATATGACAAAGATTTTAGTTGCGGATGATGATATTAATATTTTAAACCTTGTATCCATTCACTTATCTGAGCAAGGTTATCAAGTATTCAAAGCAAAAGATGGAATTAGCGCTTTAGAAATCCTTCATAAGGAAGACTGTCATTTAGCAGTTGTTGATGTGATGATGCCGTTTATGAACGGTTATGAATTAACAAAAGAAATTCGACAGCAGTTTAATATCCCAGTCATCCTTCTAACAGCTAAAAATCAAATCGAGGATAAGGAACAGGGATTTCAAGCTGGTACAGACGATTATTTAGTGAAACCATTTGAACCAAGAGAATTAAGTTATCGGATAAAAGCTTTATTGCGGCGATATGACAATCACTCAGAGGAACCTATTGTTCGCATCGGAAGTACAACAATAAATAAAATGAGCTATGAAGTTCAGATTGAGGACAGAACTTTTCTTTTACCATTAAAGGAATTTGAGCTTTTGTATTTTCTAATGTCCAATTCGATGCAAGTTTTCTCTAGAGATCACCTCATTGAACAAATTTGGGGAATCGATTATGAAGGAGATGAACGCACTGTCGATGTACATATTAAAAGATTACGAGAACGTTTTACGAAATTAACAGATGACTTTCAAATTAAAACCGTTCGTGGGGTTGGGTATTCACTAGAGGCTAATCGATCATGAAAACACTCTACGTAAAATTCATCGTTATTACGATTGGAATCATGGTATTGAGCAGTATTTTTAGTTTTTTAATATCCAATACCTACTATCAGCGAGTATTAAAACCTGAGAATGATGAAAAAATCACAAAAATTGCGCAATCAGTCTCAACATATATTGAAGAACATCCGAAACTCGACTTGGAAGAACACTTAGATCATATTTCCTCGGTTGGCTATCAAATCTACCTAATTAATGATGTGGGGGAAGAAGCCTTTTGGGGGGCAGCATTTAGAGATAAAAGTCTTTCTCCTTCAACGATTAAGGGCGTATTAAACGAAAATACGTATCATGGGATCCTTAATTTTCCACAAGAAACGTTTGTAACAGGGTTTTTTGCAAATGAATTGAAGAATACAATAGGGGTTCCATTTACATATGATGAAAAAAACTATGCCCTTTTCATCCGACCCGATATTAAACTTCTTTTTAATGAAATGCATCTTTTATTTGCCTGGTTACTATTATTCACTATACTTTTGAGCATCATTCTGGTCCTTTTTAGTACGAAATATTTAGTAAAGCCGATTTCAAAATTAACAACCGCTACAAAATCACTTTCCAAGGGCGATTTTAATGTTGAACTTGATATTACTCGACACGATGAGTTAGGAGCGCTTTCCAATAGTTTTTTACGCATGGCAAGAAAATTAGAACAAGCAGATGACGTGAGGAAAGAATTCATCTCAAATATTTCTCATGATATTCAGTCACCATTATCGAATATAAAAGGATATACAAAGCTCTTAGAAAATGAGTCAATTACTGTAGAAGAGAGAGGACAGTACGTTTCCATTATCCATGATGAGATTAGAAGGTTATCGAACTTAACGAAACAGCTACTACTCCTTGCCTCGTTAGATCGCAGTGATGATATTGTGAAAAAAAAAGCATTCAATGTGAGTGAGCAAATAAAAGAATTGATACGAAATTATCAATGGCAAGTAAGTGAAAAAGGGATTATGCTAAGCTACTCTTTACCTGACGTCAATATTATAGGGGACCCATCTTTACTCAACAATGTTTGGGATAACTTACTAACAAATGCCATTAAATATAATCAACGTGATGGAAGTATTGAAATAGAACTGGAAGAAACGGAAGACTCAATCATCGTAAGTTTCAAAGATACAGGAATCGGTTTAAATCCTTCAGAAGTTGACCGGATTTTCGACCGTTTTTATCGGGCAGATTCTTCACGTACAATTGAGGGAACAGGATTGGGGTTGTCAATTGTTTGGACAATTATCCAATTACATGAAGGTCATATACAGGTGGAAAGTATAGAAAATGAAGGCACGACGTTTATTGTTGAGCTACCTATTTATTCATAAATTTAGTTATAGAATGGATCTTTAGAAAACTCTTTTCAAGTGCTCAATAGTGCTATTTCTGCATTTAAGGCCCCTATTACTGTTGAATTTTTAAATAAGAGAGCAGAGGTTCGTATAGATGAAAATTGTTAGCAAAGAAATCCAGGATATGTCCATTAAATCCCTGGAGTCGACTTTTAATAAACTTTCAACTGCTTATAAAAGCATGACAGAAAAAGGTTTAAATACAACCCTTGTCAAAAAGAGACGAAACGCTGTAAAACTCGGTTTAGAAAGCCTCAACGCCTTTTGGAATGGGGGAGAGTTTTTCTATGATAAAGAGATCATTTTAACTTCTAAAGATATTTTACAAAGTGTCATGCCGTCTATCGAAAAACAGATAGCAAAAGCAAAAGGAGGTAGTGCTCAAAAAACTTTAAACGAACGCCGCTTAATTGCGCTTAAATTGGCAATCGAATCCTTGGAGAACCGTCTTAAATAATTCTGTTCCGTGATTTTAAGTGTTCCAAAATATCAAAAGTCAGGCACTATTCTTGTATGAGGATAAGTGCTTTTTTGTTTTTAAGGTCGTATGGTGAATGCTTAAACAAGAACTAAAGTCTATTTATGGTAAAATTGGGTGTAAGGGGGATGATGTTATGGGTTTTTCTGGAAGCGAAGTAGCTATGGTCGGATTATTGTTTCCATTAATACCTATTTTGTTAGCGGCGTTGCTATTAAGATGGGTTCGGATCATTCGCATAAATAGCGAAATTCAAATCGAACAAAACAAAGAAATCATATCGTTGCTTAAGGATTTAGCAGAGAAAAAATAAGACATAAGTGAGCTGAAATAACTTTCCTAAAGGTATAAAACTTGAAGGGAAATATATTGTGCGAATGCTTGATTAATAAATTTGTAAATAAAGATAAAAAGTGCATAAGAAAGGTTGGAGTCATATGGAAATACGACATTTAGAGTATTTTTTAATGGTAAGTAAAGAGCTACATTTTACGAAAGCAGCTGAAAAACTAGAAATCTCGCAACCTACTTTAAGTCATCAAATTAAGATGCTTGAAAAAGAAGTAGGCTATCCACTTTTTAATCGTGTTGGCAAAAAAATTGAGCTTACGAAGGTTGGAGAAATTGTCCAACAAGAAGCATTGAATATTCAAGGTTCATTACAAAATATTTCCACTCAAATTGCAGCATATTCGAAAGGCGAAATCGGGGAACTGAAAATTGCCGTGTTACCGGGTGAAATAACAGACTTAGTATCTACTTTATGTATTCAATTTAACCAGCTATATCCGAACATTAAAGTGATCATTGAAACAACTGATCAGGTAGAAAAAGCCGTATTACAAAATAAAGCGGATTTTGGTATTGATTTTCAGCTAAATCCAAATGATCTGTTACATGTGACAAAGCTGTATGATGAAGAATTTTATCTCATTCGTAATCAGAAAAATGAAGGGCAAAAAAAAGTTTCATTTTCTTCTGTGGTAG
The DNA here is from genome assembly GCF_003977595.1 of Lysinibacillus antri. Lineage (GTDB taxonomy): Bacteria > Bacillota > Bacilli > Bacillales_A > Planococcaceae > Ureibacillus > Ureibacillus antri. Next base: position 12,863 of record NZ_RYYR01000040.1, read on the forward strand.
ATGAACAACTGATTCTATTCCCAAGTATCCATCAATGTAGAAAATTACTTAATAAGACGAGTCTTGAGATTGGTAAACAATTAGAGCCAATAGTAGAAACGTCTAGTATAAAATCTATTTTAAATCTAGTTCGAAGTGGTGTAGGTTGTAGTATTGTTTCGCGTACATTATACGAATTTTATGATACAGAAGATTTATTCTTCCAACATATTGAAAATCCATCTTTAACTAGGGCAGTTTATCTCATCATGAAAAAAAACTGTTTAATTAATTATGCTGCACGGGAATATATTAAGTTATTAGTACGTGAAATTGAAAAACTCCATTTTCACACGGAGAAAGAGGCCATTAATTCCCTGCATAGTGTTATATTATAGTTTTTTTCTATCATTACCATAGAAATAAAGTAATAGACGAACGTCGGAGTTCACCTTACAATGGTAGACAAGAAACTCATACAAAAATATGTGAATGGAGTTTTGATTGGCAATAATGTTTTGAATTTTTACCCCAAAGATTTTACAGAGTAAGGAAGTTAAACAAAACTACTACGAGGTGATTGTTAATGGGAAAAGATTTAAGCCAATTTATCAGGAATGAGGCGTTTTTAGACAAGGTTGTTTCAGCAGAGGAAGCAGCTTCTTGGATTGAAGACGGAATGAACCTTGGAATGAGTGGATTTACACTATTTGGTGAGCCAAAAGAATTTCCACTTGCACTTTCTAAGCGCGGACAGAATGAAAAATTCAAGGTCAACTTATATACTGGTGCTTCATTAGGACCAACTGCTGACCAATCAATGGCTGAAGCTGAAATTATTAATTTACGTGTTCCTTACCAAGGAAATGCTACAATGCGTGGGAAAATTAATGCTGGTGAAATGTATTACATCGACCAGCACTTATCACATGTAGCTGAAGAGGTGCGCAAAGGAACATTAGGTAAAATCGATTATGCGATTATTGAAGCAGCAGCAATTACAGAGGATGGTTACATTATTCCAACAGGTTCAGTAGGTAACTCGCCTATTTTTGTAGAAAAAGCTGAAAACGTTATCATTGAGTTGAACACGACTGCTCCAAGTGCATATGAAGGTATACACGATATTTATGTTTTAGCTGAGCAAGGTGATCGTCGAGAAATTCCATTGTACAAATGTGGAGAACGTATTGGTGAAATTGGTATTAAAGTAGATCCTGCAAAAGTAAGAGGTATTGTGTTATCTGAACAGCCAGACATTCCTTCACCATTATTTGAACCAAATGAAGAAACACAACAAATCGCGAATAATTTATTAGATTTCTTCGCGAAAGAAGTAGAGGCAGGCAAATTACCTCTATCTTTAGCTCCATTACAATCAGGTGTAGGTTCAGTTGCAAATGCTGTATTAAATGGCATGAAGACATCGCAATTTAAAGATATTGAAGTTTACTCTGAAGTATTGCAAGATGGTGTGTTTGACTTAATTGATGCAGGTGTCGTGAAGTTTGCGTCAGCTACTGCGTTCTCACTTTCGAAGAAGCGTGTAGATTCATTAGCGGAGGACTTAGAAAAATATAAAGATAAAATTGTATTTAGACCACAAGAAATTTCTAACCATCCAGAACTTATTCGTCGCTTAGGTATTATTTCATTTAACACGGCGCTGGAAGTAGATATTTATGGTAACGTAAACTCTACACATGTAAGTGGTACAAAAGTAATGAATGGTATCGGTGGTTCAGGCGACTTTGCTCGTAACGCGCGTATTACAATTTTCGTAACACCGTCTTTAGCGAAAAATGGGGCAATTTCAGCGATTGTTCCGTTCGTATCGCATATTGACCATACAGAGCATGATGTCGATGTGATTGTAACTGAGCAAGGATATGCGGATCTTCGTGGACTGCCACCAGTGAAGCGAGCAGAAAAGCTGATTGAAATCGCACATCCAACGTACCGCCCACAATTACGTGCTTACTTTGAAGAAGCAAAAGAAAAAGTCGGCGGTCAAACACCACACATTCTTGAAAAAGCGTTTTCTTTCCATACAAGCCTAAAAGAAAACGGAACAATGTTATTTGAGGAAAAAGAAGTAAAAAATTAATTCAACAAACACAAAAGGGTTACATCAATGTGTAGCCCTTTTTATTATATTTTAATAGGGGGATTTAAAAATGGATGTACGCTTCCCAATTGGACAATTACAAGTTCCTGAAAAGGCAACACGTGAAAACGTACAAGAATGGCTAAAGCAAATTGAAACTTACACGACTCGATTACGAGAAACGGTAGGCTCATTAAATGAAGAGGAATTAAGCAGAACGTATCGTGAAGGTGCGTGGAACGTTCGTCAACTCGTTCATCATATTGCCGATTCTCAGTTAAACATGTATCAACGGCTGAAGCTCGCTTTAACCGATGATAATCCAACAGTACCGGCGTTTAATGAAGAAAAGTGGGCGATTCAGCCGGATACAAAGCTTCCTGTAGAAACGTCGATTAAAATGCTAGAAGGGATCAATGAACGCATTGTATCGTTAGGGCAGACTTTAACGGAAGACCAATTAGATCGATTCTTTACTCACCAGATCAACGGGAAAATTACTGTGGCAACGAAAGTAGCAAAATTAGCTTGGCACCAAGAGCATCACTTAGCTCATATAAAAATTGCATTAGCACAATAAGATAAATGACTGAGGACCGGGCATGGTTTGATACTTGCCTGGTTTTTCTGTTTGTCTAGCTGCAGGCGTTAGCTCCTCGGCAACTTCAGAATCGCCTTCAAGGACAAAAAGCGTCCTTTTGTCGATTCTTCCAGTTGCTTTCAGAGCTGGGCGAACGCCTTCCACTTTTCTGATTGTCTAGCTTCAGCGCCCTAGCCCCTCGGAAACTTCAACTTCCTCCTACGCATGCAAGCATGCTTGTCAGAAGTCTCCAGTTTCTTTCAGGGCTGAGCGAGGGCGCTTCCGCCTTTCTTACAAAAAACCAATAAAATTTATTGAAAACCCCTTTTAAAGTTCAATGGTTTTTATGCTTACTTTTCGGTGCAATAAACCGTAAATTTATAACAAGCAGTCATTATAACTAAAAGGGGTGTAGTAGGATGAATACAGCGATTGAAAAGCAAAGTACTATAATTGAATCTGCACGTGAAATGATCGTCAGTTTAAGAGAACGAGCGAAGGAAACGGAAGAAATTAGACGTATTCCAGAAGCTACAATAAAAGAGCTAAAAGAAAAAGGGTTATTTACGATGTTACGACCAAAACGGTATGGTGGTCTAGAACTAGATTTAAGAACCTATAGCGAAGCCGTTGTTGAAATTGCGAGAGGTTGTGCATCGACGGGGTGGATTGTAGCTCTTTGTGGAATACGGGAACTAATGGTAGCTGAATCATTTTCAGAAAAAGCCCATGATGAAATCTTTAGTGAAAATCCGGAAGACGTTTTATTTGCAGGTGTATATGAACCTAGAAAATGTGTTGTGAAGAAAGTGGAAGGTGGCTATTTAATTGAAGAAGGGTACTGGATGTTCTGTTCTGGTTCCTTACATGCGACATGGGGGTACTTCGGCTTTCCTATCTATAATGAAGAGGGTGTTATGGTTGACCAAAAGTTAATGACGCTTCCGTTTAAAGAATTAGAAATTATCGATGACTGGCATACGCTAGGTTTAAGAGGGACTGGCAGTAATAGCGTAAAAATGACGAATGTCTTTGTTCCAGAACATCGTGTGACATCGTTTAATGAAGCGTTAAACGGAAACTTTGAATCGACACATTTACGTGATATCGCACTGTATCATACAGCACTTTTCCCAGGTTTAATTCTTTCCCTTGGGTTATCCGGGTTAGGGGTATTGAAAAATGCATTAGATATTTTCAAAGAGTCACTTCCATATCGTAAGGCGGCTCATATGGGTGTTGAATATGTAAAGGACGCTGCGAGCACACATGCCATTCTAGCTGAAGCTACTTTAAAGGTAGAAACAGCAGAACATTATTTCTACAATCTAGCAAATGAACTGGATCGCTGGGCAAATGAAAAGAAGTATATGGAGCCACAAGCTCGAGTGAAGGCATTAGCAGATATCGGATATGCAAATAAACTATTAAAAGAGGCGCTTGATCTATTGCTATCAGGAAGCGGTTCTGGTTTTGTATATGATGGTCATCCAATGCAACGTGTTATTCGAGATTTCCTAACATTACATTCTCATCGTTCTTTATCACCAATTATTACAATTGAAAACTACGGCCGTGTGCTAGCTGGTTTAGAAACAAATGCGATTCGCTATTAATTAATACAAAATGAATGCGTTTACAAAATGTAATAGATTCATTGAGAGGGATTTGGTTTAACCAAGTTCCTTTCAAAACGACCTAAAAATTCTTATTTGAATGGGGGAATAGAAATGAAACCAGAAATTGCAAAATTGGGCTATATTGCATTAGTATCTGCGGATTTGGAGAAATCGTTAGTATTTTTTAAAGATGTCATCGGTTTAGAAGAGACAACTGTTATTGATGGTGTTCATTATTTACGTGCGTGGGGAGATTTTCAACATCATACCTTATCCATTGAACAAGGAGACCGCGGATATGTTCGCCATATCGGATGGAGAACGAAACGGAAAGAAGATGTACAAAAGTTTAAAGAACTTCTGCAACAACAAGGGGTACCAGTAGAAGCAATCGCACCTTGGACAACTCCAGGCATCGGGGAAGCAATTCGATTCAAAGTACCTAGTGAGCATACGTTTGAACTTTATTACGATGTGGAACGACCATCCGTAGATGAACATCGTCGTTCTGTATTGAAAAACCAAACTTATAAATCGTGGGCAAAAGGGGTATCACCAAGACGACTTGATCATGTCAATCTTCATACTTCTGCCAATTCGAAAAAAGCCTATGAGTTTATGCAAAATGTTTTAGGTTTTAATATGCGAGAACTTCTTAAAGGTGACAATGGTGATATTTTAGCAGGCTGGATGAGTGTAACACCATTAGTGCATGATGTTGCATTAGTGTCTCGCCAAAAAGAAGAAACACCGACTCCAGCTAGACTACACCACCTTTCTTATTGGGTAGATGATTCTCAAGATATTTTACGTGCTGCAGATATTTTAAGGGAACATGGTTTTGACTTTGTTGGACCTGGAAAACATGCCATTTCACAAGCACTTTACTTATATGTTTGTGACCCAGGAAGTGGCGCAAGGGTGGAGCTGTTTACAGGTAGTTATTTAATTTTCGAACCAGATTGGGAACCAGTTGAATGGAGCGAGTCCGAACGAGCATTTGGTAACACGTATTGGGGTGACAGTATTTCCAAAAAAGAATTAGTGAAAACCACAATTGAAGCAATGTAGAGAAGAGAGGAGTTACGAAAAATGGCACATATTACAAGTGAGCAAATTAGAACTACTGATTTTGTAACGTTTTTAAATCGTTCAGGTGAAAACAATGCAGAAACTATCCTATTCTTACATGGTTCGGGCCCAGGTGTAACTTCCATTGCAAACTGGAAACCAGCACTTGAAGAATGCGGCGAGAGCTTTCAATGTCTAGCACCAGACCTATATGGATTTGCGAATAGTAGCCATCCAGAAGTGCCATTAAAAAATCGCCAAGCATGGATGGACGAGTGGGTGAAACAAATGATTCAATTACTCGACCATTTAAATCTGAATAAAGTCCATGTTGTAGGGAACTCATTAGGATGTTCCATTGCACTTGAGTTGTTATTAGAATATCCAGAACGATTTGACAAGGTTGTTCTAATGGGCCCAGGCGGAACACCAAATACGAAACTAAGTCTAGAGCTTGCTAGAGCCAAAAGCTTTTATGACAATCCATCGAAAAAACGTTTACAACAAATTATGAGCTGGTTTGTTTATGATGTGGAAAAAATGTGGTCAGTTATTGAATCATTAACGGATGATCGCTTCGAAAATGCCATGAGAGAAGAAGTAAGACGTTCGAATAATTCGATCTTTTCGACGGCTGCAGTACCAGTTCCTACAGTGGCTTTAAATCGAATTGAAAATGAAGTGTTATTAGTGCACGGATTAAACGATAAAGTTTGCTCTATTGATTCGAGTTATTATTTGGTGGAGCATTTAAAAAACGTACAACTGCATGTATTTAGTCAATGTGGTCATTGGACGCAATTAGAAATGAAGGACCAATTTAATACACTCATTCAAACATTTTTTACAGGGAAAATTTAATCAATTGATATGAAAAGGGAGTTGAATTCTATGACTCAAGACTTCCATTATGAAGCAGATGTTGTTGTCATTGGTGCTGGTAATGCGGCGATGTGCGCAGCAATATCGGCGAGAGAAAACGGAGCGAAAACCATCGTATTAGAGAAATCACCGGAAAAAGAAAAGGGTGGAAATACTACCTATACCCATGGATCCATTCGATTTGCCTACAACAATAACGATGACATCAAACAATTAATTCCAGACCTGGATGAGGAAGATTTTAAAATAACTGATTTCGGAAGTTATACAGAGGATGAGTTTTATGAAGACATCTGCCGTATGACCAATTATAAAACAGACCCTACACTAGCATCCCTATTATCAGAAAAAAGCTATGAAACGATGAAATGGTTAACCTCTCATCACATTCGCTTTATTCCGATTTATGGGAGACAAGCATTTAAAATAGACGGCAAGTTTAAGTTTTGGGGTGGCATGGTGTTAGAATCGGTCGGTGGGGGGCAGGGTTTAGTAGATGCCCTTCATGAAGAGGCTAAAAATTTAGGCATTGCAATTTTATATGACACGATGGCTACACAATTAATTCATTCAGATGATGGTATTGTTGGGGTGGTGATGAAGGAAAAAGGTAAAACAAAAAGAGTGAAAGCAAAATCCGTCATTATCGCTTCTGGTGGTTTTCATGCCAATGTAGAAATGCGTACCCGTTACCTTGGTCCAAAATGGGATCTTGTCCATACAAGGGGTAGTCGCTACAACACAGGCGAAGGAATCCAGATGGCTTTAAACATCGGGGCTCTTCCTGCTGGTAACTGGTCACAGGCCCATTCTGTCACAGGTGATCGCTATTTACCCGATTTTGAAGAAGGTTTCCAAAAATTAAGTTACCCATTTGGCATAATGGTGAACGCAGAGGGCAAGCGTTTTGTCGATGAAGGAGCAGATTTTCGAAACTATACCTATGCAAAATACGGAAAAATCATAATGGAACAGCCACACAATTGTGCATGGCAAATTTTCGATGCAAAAGTATCGCCGTATTTACGAGAAGAATATAAAGGACGCAAAGTAACAAAAGTGAAAGCCAATACCCTCGAAGAATTAGCAGATAAGATTAGTGAGCTAAATAAAGAAAACTTCTTAAAAGAAATAAAAGCCTATAATGATGCAGTTGATGAGTCTGTCGCTTTTAATCCCAATATTAAAGATGGTCGTTGTACAAAGGGACTGGCAATTCCAAAAAGTAATTGGGCCAATAAAATCGATACAGCCCCATTTGAAGCGTATGCCGTAACATGTGGAATTACGTTTACATATGGGGGCTTGAAAATAAATGAACAGGCAGAAGTTCAAAGTCTCTTATACGAAAAAATGAATGGTTTGTACGCTGCGGGAGAAGTAGTCGGAGGATTATTTTATACAAACTACCCTGGAGGCGCAGGACTTATGGCAGGTTCCGTGTTTGGAAAAATCGCTGGAGCAAATGCGGCAAAGTTTGCTTTGACTAGACTAACTTCTAACATCAACGTATAAAACATACTTCTGACTGTCATCAAAATGATACAATATCTAATTTTAGTTTTAACTTGGGTATAAAAATCTGCTCTTTAGGGAGTAGATTTTTTCTTTTGAAAATAGAAAACCTTTTTGGATCTCCTTTTTCGTTTTGGGGTGATGAAAACCATCTTGAGTAATTATTTCATCAGTTTTGGTGTTCATCGATGTGATGAAAACCATTTTGAGCAAATTTTTCAATAATTTTGATCTTCATCAGTAACAAATTAAAGCGATACTACACATACGACATAATAAAAGTTAAGTGAAATATACACTTAATCTTGCATAAGTCCTATAGAATCACCGGAAAATAGACTTTTTCCAAAAATTAGTAATGCATGACAAAATTAGAATTATAATAGTGTGAAAACGAACTTATTATGTATAATAGGTTTGAGGTGTTTTATATGAAAAAAAAGGTCGTCTTAATCACTACAGGTGGGACAATTGCAAGCCAACGAAATCAATTTAATATGTTAGAATCCGGGAAGTTAAATGGGGAAGCAATTTTAGAGATGTGTAAACTGGAAGATCAGATTGATATCGAATTGATCGATTTATTTCAACTTCCATCGATGCATCTAACTTTTGAAAATTTGAATCATTTAAATCAAACCGTACGAAAAGTGTTTGAAGATCAATCGGTAAGCGGTGTTGTTATTACGCATGGAACCGATAGCTTAGAAGAAACAGCCTATTTTTTAGAACTAACTATTGATGATACAAGACCAGTTGTTGTAACTGGTTCTCAAAAATCTCCTGCAGATGTTGGGTCAGATGTCTATTCCAATCTGAGAAATTCATTATTAGTAGCTTCCAATGAGCAAGCAAAAAATATTGGAACGTGTGTTGTCTTTAATGAGAAAATCTTCAATTCGAAATATGTGAAGAAGGTACACACTTCAAGCATTGATGCCTTTGGAGCAATTGGTTATGGAATGTTGGGGTATATTGATAATGACGAGGTTAATGTTTATCAAAAACCAATTAACAAAGAATATTACGACATTAAAGATCATTATCCCTATGTTGAGATTGTAAATGCATATTTAGGGGCAAACTCCAAATTTTTAGACTTTCTATTGGAGTCGGATGTTGAGGGGGTTGTCTTAGTAGGTTCTGGTCGTGGTCAAATTACACCGGAAATGACAAAAGCGGTTGAAAAATTAAGTAACAAAGGAACGAAAATCGTATTAACAACATCAACAGATGAAGGACGTGTGTTCCCATCCTACGACTATTATGGAAGTGCGAATAATTTGAAGAAATTAGGAGTGCATATGGGCGGGGACTTTCATCCAAAAAAAGCACGTCTAAAATTAATGTTGATGCTAGCAAATCAAGCACAGAACTTTGAAACTTTTATGCGATAATTTTCTTTATTCAGGATATGCCACTGTGTATATCCTTTTTTAATGAATGCTTTTAAACAAAGTAATGGCAATAAGCGTCAATATTATGCCAACCACCCTGTTGATTGAATGAATATATTTCGTAATAAAAAATAACTGTTTTGCAGTTTGGAATGTGGTAAGGATATTATTGTAAATTTCTAAACTTTTTATGAAGTAATTAATGATATAATGAAGTCATACTGTTAAAGAAAGGAGCGTCGGCAATGTTTCTACTTTTATCTGCAGCCATTGCTCCAGGGTTAGCATTATTTAGTTATTTTTATTTGCGAAATCAAATGGCAACAGAGCCAAGAAAAACATTGCTCCAAACATTTATTTTTGGTGCGCTCATCACATTTCCCCTTATGTTTATTCAGTATGTACTTCGAGAGGAAGGGGCATTTTCAAACCCTTATTTAGGGGATGTATTAGTTGCCAGTGGATTAGAAGAATTTTTTAAATGGCTCGTCATATTTTTACTTATTTTTCGACATGTTGAGTTTGATGACCCCTATGATGGAATTCTCTACGGGGCAAGTGTTTCATTAGGATTTGCAACGGTTGAGAACGTCCTTTATTTATTATCTTTTGGAATAGATACGGCATTTATAAGAGCGCTTTTACCTGTTTCAAGTCATGCCTTATTTGGCGTTGTGATGGGATATTATTTTGGCAAAAGTAAATTTCAAAAAAATGATAAAGAAATTGAGTATTTGCTTCTTTCAATTTTAATTCCATTCGTTTTACATCTCATTTACAATTCAATCTTAACTTTTAAAGGGTATTGGGTAATTTTAATTGCTCCATTTATGCTATATCTATGGTGGACTGCGCTCCGTAAAGTAAAGCTAGCACACCAGCATTTGGTTCAACATTTATATGAACAGAAACATAACTAAGCAACCTCTTTTTCATTCCAAATGAAAATAGAAGTTGCTTTTTATTTTCTTTTAATAAAGCCGATCTCCTGAATTAAAAAATAGTAATAATTATAAAGAAAACGATCTTCTCACAGGAAAAACGTATAAAAGTTTTCGTTTTTTACATGCTATGAGAAAGGAGTGAAATAAATGGTAAGAAGTATAATTATGACTATCATTTTATTGCTTGGAAGTTTTGCTTTTGTGAAACCACCAACCGACACATATGCGTTTTCTAGCCAACTGATTGAGCGTGGTTCATTTGGAGATGATGTTGTAGAGTTACAGGCTAGACTACAATGGTTAGGGTACTATAACGGAAAAATCGATGGGATATTTGGCTATGGTACCTATTGGGCTTTACGAAACTTCCAAAAAGAGTTTGAACTCGATATTGACGGAAAAGCAGGAAGTAAAACAAAAACAAAATTAGTCAATGCAACCCAATACAATGAAAAATGGGTAAAACAACAAATGGATGCAGGTAATCAATTTACGCATTATGGTGGAACCCCACTAGCACAACAAACCAAAGCCGGAGCGGGTTCCTCTAAAAGTTCAGATGTTCAAGTTCCAACAAAGTATTCCGAAAGAGATTTACAATTGATGGCCAACGCGGTCTATGGTGAAGCACGAGGAGAGCCTTATGAAGGACAGGTGGCAGTTGCGGCAGTCATTTTAAACCGTTTGGAATCACCAGAATTCCCAAATACAATTTCTGATATCATATTCCAGCCTGGTGCCTTTACTGCCGTGGCGGATGGGCAAATTTGGTTAACGCCAAATGAACGTGCAAAAGAGGCTGTATTAGATGCAATGAATGGTTGGGATCCTACTGAAAATGCTCTGTATTACTTTAACCCAAAAACCGCGACAAGTAAGTGGATTTGGTCCAGACCACAAATAAAGCAAATCGGTGAACATATATTCTGCCACTAAAGGAGGGACCATATGAAAAGTGCAATCTATTTAATGTCAATTGTGATATTAGCGTTGGGGCTATATGCGTATGATGTAAGACAAGAAAACACCCAATTACAGCAAACCGTCCATGCGCAATATACGAATTCTTTAACGAAGGCATCTGAAAAATTGACAAGTCTTCAACAATCCGTATCTCAATCATTACTATTTCAGGACCAGGAAGCTCTTGAAAAAGAACTAGATAATATTTGGCGAACTAGTAATGAATTTCGTTCCTCTATTAGTAATTTACCCTTGAGTACCGATGTGGCGAATGATTGGTTACGCTATGTTGGGAATATTGGAGAAGAGGCAAAATACGTCGCGGATAATGGTGATTATGATGAATGGTATAAAAAAATGGGTACCGTTAATGAAAATTTACAAGCTCTTTCAGATGAATGGGCTGTGGCTACATCGAATTATTATCAAAACGACGGGGACTTTAAAAAATGGGCAAATGTGGCAGCCAATGAAACGAAAGAATCACCATTTAAAAACGTTTCAGCAAACTTAAAATCTTATACAGAAACAGATTTCCCATTAACAGCTAGTGAATCGGATTGGAAAAAGAAACAAGAACTACAAAATTTAAATGACAAAGAAATTACGAAAGATCAAGCAATTGATAAATTAGAGCTGCTTTTACCAGGGATAAAGGATGCAACCTATACGGTGACGCAAAGTAAAGAAGATGCCCCATATCCTTTCTATCATATTCAATTTGTAAAAGGTAGCAGAATCGGTTATGCAGATATTACGGTGAAGGGTGGCCATATTTTATCCTTCTTATCGGAACGACCAGTGCAAGAACAAACAGGGATTACACAACAACAAATAAAAGATTTAACGAACCAGTTTTTAGAACGTGCAGGCTATAAAGATCTTCAACTAGTAGAAATGCGTGAAAATCATGATGCATGGCATATTTCTTTGGCAAGAGTTGCGGGGAAACATAAAGCTCTTGTTTATCCAGATGGTATTCAACTTAAAGTATCAAAGGATAGTGGAGAGCTCCTTGGTTTTAATGCAATGGAGTATGTACAAAAAGAAACTGTAGATGAAAATCAACCAGTGAATCCAGTTGATTGGAACACATTCTTCCGCCCAGGTACATTTATTGAAGAGGAAAGAATGATTTACACTGAAAATGAAGGCTTCCAATTACGACTCTGCTATGAAGTCATTGCACGATTTGATAATAAATTAAACGAAACATTTAGAGTTGTAGTAGATGCAGAAAATCATGACGTGATTAAAGTGGAATATATGCCATAGATTGAAAAATATGTTAAACACCTAGAAAATTAGCTCAATTCGTGCAATAATAAAACTATCATTATTGTGCGAGGCGAGGCAGATGGAACTAAAAATCGGGACTTCATTAACGTTAGAAACAACAAATACAGAGCAAGTAGAAAAATATCACTGTAAAGTTGTAGAACAAGAAGGACATGTAATATTTATTGACTATCCAGTAAATGCCATTACAAAAAAGACCGCGTTTTTAGTAGATGGAGCTCAATTTCGTGCTTCCTTTATGACAGAAGATAAAATTAGCTATGCATTTAATACTGAAGTATTGGGTAGAAGAAAAGGGAACATTCCCACAATTATGATTTTGTGTCCACCAGATGAGGAATTTATAAAAATACAGCGGCGAGAATATGTACGTGTCAATACGCCTGCAGATGTTGCTGTACAAGTGAATGATTCATTTTATCAGTATGTTACCGATGATATAAGTGCAGGTGGTATGGCACTTCAATTACGGACAACTCCTCCGTTTCAAGATGGCGATTTAATTCATTTAACGATTGTTCTACCTTATACAAATGGGGATATTCGCTATGTGAAAACGGATGCCAATGTAGTGAGAGTTTTTGAAAAAGATAACAAAAAACTAGCATCCTTACAATTTACTGAAACGGACGATTTAGATAAACAATATATTGTCCGATTCTGTTTCGAACGTCAGCTACTAAACAGAAAAAATGCAAAATAAGTTAAAGTTAAAAGCCCTATTTATAAATAGCGGCTTTTTTATTATCTATGATGCGCAGTAGTATTGCTTTTCTAAGTTCCAAATAAGAAAATATAGGACTCATATGGTACAATGTTGTGGAAAGTAGGGATATTATGGGTAAAAAAATTCAAATTGCGATTGATGGACCAGCAGGAGCTGGAAAAAGTACAATTGCGAAAATTGTTGCGGAAAATTTAGGCTTCACTTATATCGATACAGGTGCAATGTATCGAGCAGTAACGTATAAAGCGATGTTAGAAAACATAGATTTAAGTGATGCTAAATCATTAGAAAAACTTGTATTAAATACCTCTATTATTTTGAAACCTTCTCCAAGTGGACAACTTGTATTTGTGGATGGGGAAGATGTTTCGCAATTAATCCGTTCTAACGAAGTGACCGCTAATGTGAGCCAAGTTGCTGCACATTCAAATATACGGGAAATCCTTGTTGCGAAACAGCAACAATTAGCGATTAGTGGGGGCGTTGTTATGGATGGACGAGACATCGCAACGCATGTTTTAAAAGATGCAGAACTTAAAATTTTTATGTCTGCATCAGTTGAGGAACGAGCAAGAAGACGATTCATTGATAATGAAAAACGAGGAATCCCTTCTACCATTGAAAAGCTACAAGAAGAAATTGCTAAGCGCGATCAATTAGATAGTGAAAGAGAAGCTTCTCCATTAATTCAAGCAGAAGATGCTATTTATCTCGATACAACTCATTTAACGATTGAAGAAGCAGCAAACGAAATTTTGGCATTAGCTAGACAAAAAATGGAGTAACATTTAGAATTTTTTGATATTTGAGGAAAATTTTTTGTTTTTATATACAAATTCGAATAAAATAGAAATTGGAAGATGCGAAGGAGGGTTACATATGTCTGAAGAAATGAACTTAGGAGTAAACCAAGAGTTTCGTGAAGGAGATATTGTGAAGGGTGTTGCTGCTCAAGTTGAAGATAAAGCAGTAATTGTTTCCATTGAAGGTGCACCTTATGATGGTATTGTACCAATTAGTGAACTTTCAAGCTTGCATATTGAAAAAGCTTCTGATGTAGTATCTGTTGGAGAAGAATTTGAACTAATGATTACGAAAGTGGAAGAAGAGAACTTTGTGTTATCAAAACGCAAAGTGGATGCTTTAAAAGCTTGGGATAAGTTAGAGAACCAGTTTGCAACGGGTGAAATTTTTGAAGCAGAGGTAAAAGATGTTGTGAAAGGCGGCCTAGTTGTTGATTTAGGCGTACGTGGCTTCGTTCCTGCATCACTAGTGGAAGATCACTTTGTAGAGGACTTTGAAGACTACAAAGGTAAAACATTAAGTTTTAAAATTACAGAGCTTGATAAAGAAAAAGGTCGTTTAATTTTGTCCCATCGAGCAGTACTTGAACAAGAAAAAGCATCAAAGAAAAAATCTGTTTTTGGAGAAATTAAGTCTGGTGATATCCTTGAGGGTACTGTACAGCGCATTGCCACATTTGGTGCTTTTGTTGATATTGGCGGCGTTGATGGGTTAGTTCATATTTCTCAAATTTCTCATGAACATATTGATGATGTTAGTTCGGTCCTTTCAGAAGGGCAGTCTGTGAAAGTGAAGGTTCTATCGGTCGATCCGGAAAACGAAAGAATTTCATTATCAATTAAAGATACTTTACCTGGACCATGGTCAAATATTGAAGAAAACGTATCAAAAGGTGCTGTGTTAACAGGAACAGTGAAAAGACTAGTTTCATTTGGAGCATTTGTTGAAGTGTTCCCTGGCATCGAAGGGTTAGTGCATATTTCTCAAATTTCCCACAAGCACATTAATACCCCACATGAAGTGTTAAAAGAAGGTCAAGAAGTTGAGGTAAAGGTTCTTGATGTAAATGCTAATGATAAACGTTTATCACTTAGTATTAAAGATCTTCAAGAAAATCAAGCAAAAGAAGAAGTTATTGATTATGAATTACCAGAGGAAGCATCCGGTTTTTCATTTAGTGATGTAATTGGCGATCAATTAAAACGCTTCTCTGGAAAATAATATTAATAAACACGTAATGGACATTGAACTGCTCCCTGTCAAGTAGACAGTGGAAATAATAAAAATGCTTTAAGCGGCTTGAGCTCTGTATTCCAGGGGACTCAAGCCGTTTAATGTTT
>NZ_RYYR01000041.1 GCF_003977595.1 Lysinibacillus antri
TTCAATCGTATGCTTACTTCGCCCCATAAAAAATACCCCCCAATAGATAAACAGATTTTGTTTTTTCATCTGTCTACCTATTGGGGAGCATATCATGCTTTGTCTCGGCGAAATGTATTATTTGTTAGATTCTAATGTGGCATTATTACGTTTTTTTACTTGATTAATAGATAGTCCCCTATTAAAAATCCCCCGAAGTGAAAATCCCTTGCAAACACTATAATTGATTTAACTATTTCTATAAACTATTTTTCTTTTGAAACAGTGATATATCAGTTATAGCACGCATCACTTCCATAACAAGAGGTTTACAAGATAGGGGGTTCCGAGATATGACTGGATAAAATAAAACGAGGACATGCTATACAAAAATCTCATAGCACCCCCTCGTTTCATACAAACTTTGACTAACATGCCGGAACCCTTCTTTGTGGTTTTTTAATGGTTTTTTCAAATATATAAACACTGCATGCGGCTTCTTGATCGATCGTGAAAGAATCATAACTATCAATGATTTTTAAACCTACAATTTCTTCAAGGCCCCGTTTTCTTTCGTCACTTACCATTGGATATTTTACTTTTTCCAACGTGCCTTTTAAAAATATAATTAACAGTTCCCCGCTAATTTCCACTTTCGTCTCTTCTGGATTTTTTCCCTGTGTATTTTTCATAAACTTATTGATGTACTGCATGATTTGAATATCAAGTGTGCTATGCTGGTTCATTCTAATTCTCCATTTCTATTATCAATATTTCTAAGTCTATACATCAATCCATTGTTATATCTGTTATAACAGCGATATCTGCTACAATATTGCCCTCAACTATAGACAATTCGAAACAAACGTGTTTATTCCTTTAAAAATCGTTCTACAAATACAGACAATCCGTGTCTAAAAATGGAGAAAAACAAAAAAAGAGCCATCCAGATTGGACAGCTCAACCAAACAAAACAATTTATTTTTACTAAGGGGATAGTGATAGACTTTCCAATTCTAGCAACTTTTATACATAAAAAAGGAGCACCATGAATCATTGACGCTCCAATCTATATTAAGGGGTATGCAAGTTACGAAATTTTAGCGGGGTGACACCGGTATATTTTTTGAACACTTTGGTGAAGTACTCATCGTTGTTATATCCTACCTCACGACTGACATCATTGATTTTGATTTTCGTATCCGCCAGCAATTGCTTGGCTTGATCAATTCGCAATTCATTTAAATAGACGGTAAAGTTTTTTTGTAGTGCTTTCTTGATGATAATACTGAGGTTCGCACTACTTTTATTGAAAATAGAAGATAAATAATTCAAGTCTAGCGCCGGATCTTTAAAATTCACATCAATAAATTGAATAACCTCTTTTGTAAATAAACTCTCAGAAGAAGAATCTTTTGTGAGATTTAAAATGAGTGGTTTTATATAGTTGGCGATGATGGTCTCGATATCTTCGTTAGTCAAATAATTTTGCGTAGAGAGGTTCGCAATTTTTTTCAACAAATCAAAATTACTCAAGTCTTTAAAATTACTCATATATTGGATTAAAAAGACAAGAATGATATCAGATTTTTGTTTTGTCGTCGTTGCCTGTTCCAATTTCTCAAGCAAGTCTTTCATTTCGTTTGGATTATTAAAGTTAATAAAGAAGTCATTAAATTGGTGAGAGAGCTCTTTTTGTTTCATATGAATGTCTTTTAGCAATAGTAAATCCTTCACATATTTTGATAAACGCTCAATTTCTTCCCCATGAAAGGAGAAGCAATACTTACACGTACAATTGACTTTGCTCATTGCATTGACGACGATAATTTCTTCATCAAATAAAGGGATGGTGTACGCAATTGCGTTAATCGGGACCCTCGACTCTTTATAAAAGGAGTGAAGGGACACATGAAAATACGCATATTCCAACTCTTTTACCTGTTGTGCTACGTCCTCATTTAACGGATTGTTGTTGATCATATTGATTAAGAAGCGTTTGTTTTTCTCATATAAATTACTCTGTTTATCATCAATATACGATAGTACGAGTTTTTTTAGTGACACGTAATCCACTGGTTTTAACAGATAATCTTCTACACCTAAATGGATGGCTGAGCGTAAATAATGATAGTCGTTATAACCAGAAAGAAAAATCGCTTTAAAGTCGTATTGTTCTTGCAATGAACGGACGGTTTCAATGCCATTGATGCCTGGAAGATTAATGTCGGATATGACGATATCAGGAACCAACTCGTCTGACGTACTCATCAATTCCTCTCCGTTCGAAAAAGAAAAAATATTCAATTGTTCTTTGAAGTTCTTTTTAAAATAAAATTCCAAACCATCCCGGATAAACGCCTCATCTTCTAATATAAATAGATTCATCAATCGTTTTTCACCCCTTTAAGCTTAAAGTATCGTTCCTTTAAAGCGGCAATACTACAGTACTAACAAGAATTCGATTTTCTCGCATCTTCAAATAGATACCATAATCGTCTCCATAATGTAGCTGAATTCGTTTGTTCACGTTATATAAACCGATACCAGATCCGTCTTCTCTTTCATGATTAATGGAATGATTCACTTTACTCAAATCAATCTCCATATCAATAGACTGGTTCGTGTAAATTTCAATAATTCGATGGGTGTCCCATGCATGAATATCGATATTGATTTCAAAATGGTCTCGGATTGATTGATGTTTGAAAATATTTTCAACAATCGGCTGCAACGTAAATTTCAGCATTTCCGTCTCGACCAAATCGTCGTCCTGGATATGGACATGATACTCAATACTCGGAAATCGGATTTTCATAATTTTGATGTATTCCGAAATAATATAAAGTTCTTTATTCACTGTAGTAATAGGGTTTCGATCTTCGGTATTATAGCGAAATAAATTCGCTAAACCTCTACTTAGCTTTGATATATCTTCTATATCATTCATCATCGCAAGTTGGTTAATATTTTCAAGCGTGTTATATAAAAAATGTGGGTTGATTTGATTTTGTAAATTTTCTAACTTGGATTTGTAAAACGCTTTCGTTTGTTCATTTTCTCTTTCTACTAAATAATTAATCGTTTCATAGATTTCATTTTCGATTTTATACAATTCATCATAAAATTTTGTGTTTGACTGAATTTCAGATTGTGGCAATATATTTTGACTTCGGTAATTTTTGACGATATCCGTTAAGGTATATAAGGTTGAACTGATTTTATTCGAATAAATATAAATAATAACAAGTAACAAAACAATGGATAATGCGATGACCATCAGCATGTTTTGAGAGTTTTGTTTAATGTCGTCAAAGGCATTTTTCGTTGGCTCGATGATGATGTAATACTTCTTCGTTTCTTTGTCATACGAATACATCAGCACCCGATCCACCTTAAGGTACTCAATTTTATACGCTTTGTATGCGGACTCATCTAACGCGCGAAAATACTTTGGTTTTGTGACAATGTGATTGTTATTCGTAAACAAAACATGTTGTTTGCTTTCATCTAAAACAATAATGTCTGCATAACCATTTAAACTAGAGATTAGTAACTCATGAAAAACCACTTTATTTACACTTTCGTTCGATAAACTGGAGTAAAGGTAGTCGGTTTTCTTTAATGTTTCTAATTTACTTTTAATATAGATTTCTTCTTGTTGATTTTCGGTTTGAACAATATAACCGTACATTAAAATAATATACGGGATGATAAAGACGCAGGTGGCAAGGATCATATATTTATATTTAATTGGTAAATAATAAATAGTCCCACCACCTTGTATTCTTTTATGACTCTTCTTCCCAAATTGATTGACCAGCTGCTACACCACCATCGATGACTAGTTCACTTCCTGTAATATAGGAAGCTTTGTCGCTACTTAAGTAGTAGACCAATTCCGCAATTTCTTCTGTATTTCCCAGGCGTTTTAACGGCACAAATTTTGCTTGATCAATGGGCTCTTTATTCGATACTTTTGCCGCATATTCGATCATTTGCGTGTGAATGTATCCCGGATGAATGGAGTTGACGCGCACATACGGGGCGTATTCCATCGCGGCGTTTTTTGTTAGCGTCCGGACTGCCCCTTTTGTTGCGCCATAGATCCCCAACCCTTTTGCGCCAAATAAAGCCGCATTAGAGGAAGCATTAATAATGGACCCACCTTGTTGTTGATAGAGGATTGGGGCGATGTATTTTAGACCGAAAAAGCACCCTTTTACATTAATATCAAACATCTGATTGTATTCTTGTTCGGTTGTCTCTTCTAAGCTATTCATAATGAAGATTCCGGCGTTGTTAAATAACGCTTTAATATGATAATTTTTTTCTATTATATAGTTTTTTAAATTTTCCCACATTCCTTCTTTGGTAACGTCTAATTCAAAGAACATGACCTTTTCTCCAAATTCCACTTCCAATTGCCTACCTTGTTCGACATTTATATCGCAACCGATAATGGTATATCCTTCGCTATGAAACTTTTTTACTGTCGCTTTTCCAATTCCTGTCGCTGCACCTGTGATAATAATGCATTCTTGCATAAAATCTCTCCTTCAGATGTCATTTTTTATTTTGCGATCCAACCACCATCGATCACCAGTTCACTACCAGTAACGAATTTCGCCTCATCACTTGCTAAATAAAGCACGCCATACGCGACATCTTCTGGCTTTCCCAATGCCGGTAGTGGAGTAATTTCCTTCATCCATACCGACTTTTCTTCGTCTTCAAATAAGTCTCGTGTCATTTCTGTCTCGATCATGCCTGGATGAACAGAGTTAACGCGAATGCCGTATTCTGCTAAGTCGAGCGCAGAGGCTTTTGTTAAACTACGAATCGCTCCTTTTGATGCATGATAGGAGGCATACCCTTTTTCCCCGATAATGCCATATACCGAAGAAATGTTCACAATGCTTCCAGACTGTTGTTGCATCATAACTTTCGAACATTTATGAACCCCTAGGAATGTTCCTGTTGAGTTAATATCCATAACGAGGTTCCAACCTTCTAATGTTTCGTCTTGTACGGAAGCACGTGATGGAACACCGGCATTGTTTACGAGAATATCAATCCGACCAAATTGTTCCATTGTCTTGTTAATTACTGCATCCCAGTCTGCTTCTTTGGAAATATCATGATGAAGAATCAGGACGTTTTCGTTATATTGATTTTCTAATGCTTTTAAGTTGTCAAGGTTAATGTCTGTTGCGACAACCTTGGCCCCTTCATTCAAAAATAACGTTGCTTCTGCTAATCCTTGACCATTGCCTGCACCGGTAATCACGGCTACTTTGTCTTGTAATCTCATTAGGATCCTCCTTTATTTTGAAGATAATTTCTACCGTAAAAGTCGATCATTACCGCAATGATGATGATGGACCCTTTAAAAATTTGTTGCCAATAACTGCTGATGGAAAGACTATCTAGTACATTGGAAATCATAATTAAAATACTGCCACCGATAAACGTTCGCCAAATCGCACCTTGACCACCTGATAACGATGTCCCACCAATTACGACTGCTGCAATGACATCAAGCGTGATCGAAGCACCAATATTGGCTTGCCCTTGTGCTAAACGAGAAGATAAGATAATCCCACTGATCGAGGCACATAAACCGGAAATCATGTACGTACTTAAAATTAATTTATTCGTTTTTAACCCTGCCAGATGGCTTGCTTCTTTGTTTCCACCCACGGCATAAAGGGATTTCCCATACAATGTGTAAGCTAATGAAATCCCCAATATTATGAATATTCCGAACATAATAATGACAGAGACAGGAATTGCACCGATATAATGCGATCCAAAAAATTTATAATCCGGATTTTTCACGAAAAATGGTTGGGCATTGGAATACACTAAAGCAAATCCCGTAAAGACCGAACCTGTTCCTAATGTCGCAACAAACGGTGGAACCTTTAATGTTGTTACAAGCACCCCATTAATTAAACCGGAAACTAAGCCAACACATAATCCGACTAACACGGCTACTAAGATGGAGGACGTATCGACTAAACTCGCTGCGACTACGGCTGTTGCGGCATAAATCCCCCCCACCGACATATCGAGTCCACCTGTAATCATGACATAGGTCATTCCCGCAGCCATGATCCCGATAATGGCAAGCTGGCTTAACATGTTGAAAATATTTGTTGGGTTTAAAAAGCCTGTGTATAAAAAGGACGATACGACGATTAGCGTAAGAAACGCAACCACTACCCCATATTTTAACGATAACGTTTTAAAGTTGATTTGTTTCAGTGGGGATAATTTAACGGACTCTTGTTGTAGTAAATTATTATCCATGTACTTCACTCCTTTCTAAAAATGAAGATTCAATAATTTTATTCACGGAAATATTGTCTCCTTCTAACTCATTGACAATTTCTCCTTGGGATACAACGAGTACCCGATTACTAACCGCAACCACTTCTTCTAGTTCAGAGGAAATGACAATAATACTCACACCCGTTAAGGCTAATTCCTTTAATTTTCTTAACACTTCCAATTTCACACCTAAGTCAATGCCTCTTGTCGGCTCATCTACAATTAAGATTTTCGGATTGACACTCGTCACTTTGGAAAGGAGTACTTTTTGTTGATTTCCACCTGACAGATTTTTCACTCGTGATTCGATCGGTCTTGTCAGTTTATAATCTTGCATATACTCTCTTGCTAACTGTTTCGATTTTTTTTTCGAGAAGAACGTCGCTTTCCCCGTTCTTGGCAAATCAATGATGTTCACATTTTCATGGACTTCGAAATCTAAATGGAGCCCGATTTTCTTTCGATCTTCTGGAGCTAACACAATGCCTCGTTGAATGGCTTCTCTTGGTGATTTTGGTATATTAATTTCTTGATTTTCGAGTATCATTCTCCCTTGTACTTTGGCGCCAAGTCCATATAATGTGCTTGCGATGGCCGTTCTTCCCGATCCAACTAGGCCACCTAATCCTAAGATTTCGCCTTTTTTAATATGAAAGGAAATGTTTTTCAGAAAGTCAAAACTACTTAGATTTTCAACGGTAAATAACACTTCATCGAACGGTTGTTGGTTCGGATATTCGGAATCGAGCAGCTTTTTAAAATCGCTATCGACTTCTTCCCCAAGCATACTGTGAACGATTTTTTCCTTCGTCCATCCATCAATCGTCGTATGTTCAATGACATTCCCACTGTTTAAAATCGTGAACGAATCACAAATATGCATAATTTCATTGAGATGATGACTCACATAAATAATAGTAATGCCTCGTTCTTTTAACCCTAACAACGTTTCTAATAGTGCATCACGTTCAGACTGGGCCAAGGAAGACGTTGGTTCATCTAAAATTAAAATTTTCGAGTTTAAGTTTAAGCATCGCATAATTTCGAGCGTTTGTTGTTCGGCGATGGATAAACTGCTCGCTAATGTATTCGGTGAAATTGTCGTATTTAACATGTCAGCGAGTTCTTTAAAACGTTGCACGCGTTGCTTTTTGTTCACAAACAGCTTCGAATCCTTTTTATAGCCTAGAAATACATTATCTAACGCTGTCATTTCTGGTATGATCGTTAACTCTTGAAAAATGGTTGCGATCCCGATTTCCCTAGACTTATGAGGGTCTCCATAATGGAGCTCCTCATTGTCTACGAAAATTTGTCCTTCTGTTGGCGTAATTCGACCAGAAAGCATTCCGATGAGCGTTGATTTCCCAGAACCGTTTTGTCCAATAAACGCATGACAATCGCCTTGGGGAATAGAGATGTTAATGTTTTGGTTTGCGTAAAAATCCCCAAATTTCTTTGACAAGTTTTGAATGAGGATAAAGTTTGAATCTCTACTCATAAAATCCCCCCTCACATTAATATTCAGGTAATCCTTTTGCTTCAAAGTCTCCGATATTGTCTTTGTTCACATAAGGTGTCCCTGGAAGAATGTCTTCTGTTGTTAAATCGTAGAAAGTTGGTACGTCTTTTCCTTCAAAGTGTAATTTAATTGCTTCCATTCCACGTTGAACTTCTTCTTTTGGTAACATAATCACCGTTTGCTCGATATCACCATTTTTGATCGCATTAAATGACCACTCATCGCCACCAAAGTCGTAAATTTTGATTTCGCCTTTTTTACCAGCTGCATTTACCGCTTCTACTACACCGTTTGTCATACCCGAGTAGTTCGAGAAAATCACTTTTAAATCTGGATTTGCTTGGATTGCGTTTTGTGCTACTTGGAATGCTTGGTTGGCTGTGTAGTCTGTTGAAAATGGGCCAACAATTTCCCATTTGTCATCTGGTGCAATGATTTTTTCCATTCCTTTAATGTTATTTAAGTATGGTGTACCTGTTGATGGACCACCGATCACCGCAATTTTTCCGCCATCTGGATTGTTTTCCACGATGTTTTTATAAATGTCTTCATAAATGTTGACACCTTGTCCACCAACGAACGTTAATGTGCCTTCTGCTGCTGCATCAATCGCGCCACATAGTTCAATATTGATGGCTGATACCGCAATGCCCTTTGGAAGCACTTGGCTTTGGACAATATCACATAGTTGATTTCCATCTACAGCTTCAATTAAGAATGCATCGTATTTATCTTGTGCTACCGCATTTTGCACTTGGTTTAATTGTGTTAATGGATCAAATCCACCGTCGTACACATCTACCTTCCAGCCATAATCAGCCGCTACTTTTTCTACTTCTTGAATCCCTGTTTGTAAATAGTTGTTACTTGCACCTGCAGAGAAGTAGGCAACTGCGATATCGTTTTTATCGCCACTTGCTGCTTCTTTGCTGTCACCTTCTGCTGGTGCGGATGTATTGACTGTCTCCCCCGTATTGCTACAAGCAGCCAGTACGAGTAGGACCATTGTTAATAAAAATAGTAAGTGTTTTCTCATTTCATCACCTCTTCATATTTTTGGTATAACGCTTTTCTTCGGAATCGGTCATTATACGTCGTCGCGACACCGTTTGCTCGTCGATCGTAAAGGGTATCGATGTTTAACGTGGCTACGAGTACATCATCTGTATCAACTTGACTTTCAATGACAATCCCATCAGCTACCCAAGGCGGCTCACATGGTGTGATGATTGAACATTTCCCAAACCCTGGCTCTACAGACCCTTCGATATTTCCGATAATCGGGGAATGCACGACGTAAACTTGATTTTCGATTGCTCTGGATTCGGCACAATGACGCACTCGCCAGAATCCATGCTCCGTAAACGTATAAGACGGACAAAAAATAATTTCAGTACCTTTTCGACTATAAATCGTCGGAATCTCTGGAATTTCAATTTCGTAACAGGTTGCGACGGCAATTTTTGCTGGTCCGATCTCAAACACATCTAACACGTCGCCTTCTTGTGTTTTCCATGCTGCTTCTGCAGGGAAAATATGCGTTTTTCGATGTTTGGCATAACTACCTTTCCCATCAAAAATATAGGCAGTGTTATAGTACTGTTCGCCTTCTTTTTCAATCGTTGTTCCTGCAATAATGGCTTGTTTTCTTTCCGTTGCAATCGAGTTAAACAAGTTAATGTACTCTTCTAGATAGACATGCAACTTATCGTTATCGGCACTTGTAAAGTTTTCATACCCTTCAAATGTCGTTAATAAGCCGATTGTCATCAGTTCTGGAAACAACACATAATCGCAATCTTTTGGTACGTTTTCAAAGATTCCTAGAATTTGCTTTTCAAAATCACTGAAACTTTCATATTTTTTAAACTGAAACTGTACATTTGCAATTTTTACATCCATTGAGTTCACCTCCGATTTATTTTTCGTAATATGATTTGCTGATATTTTCTAACGTCGTAAAATAAGCGCCATTTTCTTTCATATAAATAATTAAGTTTTCAAGCATCTGAATGTTGTGTGCTCGTCCAATCGTTTGTGGATGCACCGTTAGCGCGTAGCAAGCACCGTCTAAATTGTTAACAGCGTAATCAAAAATGGATTTCCAACGCTCATAAACTTCTGTGTTGGAGCGCATTCCTTCACCGCCACCAATTACATATTCTTGTGTTGGGAAATCGTCTAAGTACCAAGATACCGGAATTTCGATTACATCACTTGGCTCTTTAAATGTATTGCCATTATCAAAATCAACTACTACCTCACGTGGACGATATGGATGTAGATCATTCCCCATTAAGCTACTATCATATTTAAAGTTGTGTTTTTCTAATAGTTTTAATGTATTCGGGCTATAATCCCAAGCCGGTGAGCGATATCCGACTGGCGTTACCCCTACTCGCTTTAACGCTTCTAATCCTTTTAATAGAATCGCTTCTTCTTCTTCAAAAGACATATCAGTTGGATTTTCGTGCGCATAGCCATGATGACAAATTTCATGACCATCGCCAATGATGCGTTTCACGACATCTGTGTGTGTATCCACTGTGTGACCTGGAATACAGAAAGTTGTTTGAATCTCATACTTTTTAAATAAGTCTAATAATCTTGGTACTCCAACTTCTGCTCCAAATTCGCCCCTTGCTAGGTATGCCGGTGAGATTTTATTGAATGTTCCATACCATACTGATGCGGCATCAAAATCGACGCCAATATTAACTGCTACTTTTTTCCCTTCTGGTAATTTCACTTTTCCACTTGTTTGCATGTGTGTGACCCCCTTGGCTTTTTTAAAAATATACAATATTCAGTCTTTTACAAAAATTGAACATTTTTAAAAAAAAGATGTTTTTCAAAAGCAGATTTGTGCAATTTCACTACAAAATACGAGAAAAACCGCAAAACATCTGTGAGGAAAATTATTATTTTAATAAAGTTAAAAAACCTATAAAACATCCTTAATTAGCTTTATTTCGCACCTTTTATCTATTTTACTATAACTTAATTACTGGTCTATCAATACTATTCCCACGTCTCTTTTCTATGAAAATCTGAAAATTTTAGTAATTCATTGCTTTTTTATTTTTTACGTATTAATTTAGTATTTATCAGTTAATTGAAATTTCATAACTTACTGACATTCGCGTAAGGAACTGGGCATTCGCCTCCTCACACTATCATAAGATAAGGGAAGAATGAATGACCGTAAGAAAAGAAGGTGATGACAATCGCGGAAGAAAAAAGAAGGTTCATACAAGAGTTTGTACCAGGGAAGCAACTAACGCTTAGTCACGTCATTGCGAATCCAGACCGTGATTTACTAGAGAAACTCGGCATTCAAGAGTCCGGTGCATTAGGCATTATGACGTTAACACCTAGTGAAACCGTGATTATTGCGGGGGATCTTGCAACGAAAGCGGCGAATGTTCGGATTGGATTTTTAGATCGCTTTACAGGGAGCTTCGTCATCGTTGGGAGTGTGTCAGAAGTTGAAATGGCGCTCATCGAAATTAACCGTTTTTTAGAAGAAAACTTAGGGTACACCGGTTCAAAAATAACAAAATCCTAGAGGGACACGAATGAATAAATTAATGATTATCGGTGCGGTAAGCTCTGGAAAATCTACGTTAACGAAGGCGCTCTTAAAGAAATCACTCGATGCAGTGAAAACACAGGCGCTCAATTATGAAGACTGGATTATTGACACACCTGGTGAATATTTGGAAAATCCATTATTCTACAAAAACATTATCGCCACGTCTTTTGAGGCAACACACATTATTTATTTACAAGATGCAACGCGCACATTGTCGAATTTCCCACCCTTTTTCGCAACAGGAATTTCAAAATTACCGATTGGTGTCATTACCAAATGTGACGCTGATATAGCGGATATAACACGCGCAACAACCCTTTTACAAGAAGCCATTGGACAGGCACCAATTGTAGTGACCTCTGCCATCGAAAACATCGGAGTAGAGCATATTCGGCGCCTTGTACAATGTCAAACAATTAATGAAATGAAAGCATATGTGGAACAAGCGAAGGATCCGCATCTTTTCTTTTAAAGGAGGGGTAAAGGATGGCTCAACAAACGGACACGATTTTAAGTGCGGGGATCGATATCGGCACAAGTACAACGAAAATTATCATCAGTCAACTTGTGTTGCAAAACACAGCGGGCCGAACCCATGTCCCACGAGTGGAAATTATCGATAAAACCGTCCTTTATAAAAGTCCGATTTTTAGAACGCCTTTACTCGATGACACTACGATTGATGCGAAACAAATTGAGCAAATTGTTTTTTCACAATATCAATTAGCGAATGTCAACCCAAGCGATATTCAAGCTGGTGCGATTTTAATTACCGGTGAAACCGCCACAAAACAAAATGCTAGCGAACTGATCCATTACTTATCTGATGCGGCAGGTGAATTTTTAGTGGCAACAGCCGGGCCAGATTTAGAAAGCGTGTTAGCGGCAAAAGGATCTGGCGCCGTAACTTACTCGAAACAAACATCCAAAGTCATCGCAAATATTGATATTGGTGGTGGGACAACCAATATTGCGGTTTTAAAGCATGGAGAGGTTATCGGTACTGTCACACTCCATTTAGGAGGCAGGTTGATGGAATATGCGCAAGGTCGGCTCATTAGTGTCGCACCCGCCATTCAACGCTTATTCGCAAACCATCAACGAACGATACGGTTAAATTCACCACAAAATCCCGCCACCGAGCAATGGGTCATCGAAAACATGCTAGTCAGTTTAAAAGCCGTGTTACGTGGCGAACAAGATACGGACAAGATCCCTCTCCTTCTCGGACACGTACCGAATTGGTCAGAACACATTGACTGCCTTATGTTTTCAGGAGGTGTCGCGCGCTTTTTGTATCCGGAATTGAAGGAAGTTGAAACATCCAATGCATTTGACGATATTGGCGAAAAAATTGCACACGCCCTTTTGCAAGATTCGTCATTACAAGCGTTTCAATGGCTAAAGCCACTTGAAACTGTCCGAGCGACCGTAACAGGCGCAGGTGTACAATCAACGGAAGTAAGTGGCTCCACCATCGAAGTAAACGAACACTTGTTGCCATTAAAAAATATCCCGGTATACACATGCGATTTCCAACACACACACGCAAATATAGAAGAAAAAATTCGAGAGGCCATTTCAACAGCCCAACAACTTTATCAGATCGACGGCGAAGAAACCCATTACGCCCTCTATTTAAAAAACATTCCGTATCTACAGTTTCATGATATTGGGCAAATGGCTGAGTGCATCTTACAACATTGGTCTAGCAGTAACACGATTATAGTGATTTTAGAATCCGATTACGCGAAGGTTCTTGGCCAAACATTAAAACGAAAAACAAGCACGAAAAACATCATTTGTATTGATCAAATTTATGTCAACACCAGTGATTATATTGATATTGGGAAGCCCGTCCATTCAGGGGTCGTTCCCGTCGTTGTTAAAACACTCGCATTTCATAAAGCATAAAGGAGGGATTCTATGAACCTTTCAACAAGTTTAGGTGGTATTGTGTATCGATTTCACCATTTAAAAGAAGTATTCGCCAAGGCCAACGAGTTGAAATCTGGCGATATATTAGCCGGGTTAGCTGCCGAAACCGTACAAGAACGCATTGCGGCCAAAGTAGTCTTAAGTGAACTGCTACTAAAAGAGATTCGAAATCACCCACTCATCCCAATGGAAGAAGATGAAGTATCACGCATTATTGATGGCGATCTCAATGAAGTCGTTTATAACGAAATTCAAAATTGGACTGTCGCAGAATTACGTGAATATATTTTACGGAGCGATGTCCAAAATGCGGAGTTGCGGCGACTCAGCAAAGGATTAACTTCCGAAATGATTGCCGCCGTGGCGAAATTAATGTCCAATCTCGATTTAATCCATGCAGCGAACAAAATTGAAATTATCACCACATGCAATATTACGATTGGACAAAAAGGAACCCTTGCCTCTCGACTACAGCCGAACCATCCCACAGACAATTTAGATGGCATTTTAGAGTCGTTAAAAGAGGGTCTTTCGTACGGTGTTGGCGATGCGGTCATTGGCATCAATCCTGTTGATGATTCAGTGGAAAGCGTCAAACGGATTTTAGAAGGCACAAAGGAATTTATGAATGAGTGGAAAGTTCCCACTCAAAATTGTGTCCTTGCTCATATCACAACCCAAATGAAAGCGATTCGGAAAGGTGCACCGGCCGATATGATCTTCCAAAGTATTGCTGGAACCGAAAAAGCCAATCGTTCCTTTGGGATTTCCGCTGAACTGATACGAGAAGCTGATGAATTAATGAAAAAGCAGAGCACGAGTGCCGGTCCTAATACTTTTTATTTTGAAACCGGACAAGGCTCTGAACTGTCTGCCGATGCCCATTATGACATCGACCAAATGACATTAGAATCGAGAAACTACGGATTTGCCCGTCATTTCAATCCCTTTATCGTCAATACCGTCGTCGGTTTTATCGGTCCTGAATATTTATATGACAGCAAACAAGTCATTCGAGCTGGCCTAGAAGATCATTTTATGGGAAAACTCCATGGCATTCCAATGGGCGTGGATATTTGTTATACGAACCATATCAAAGCAGACCAAAATGATAACGAAAACCTGGGCGTACTCCTTGCGACAGCCGGGGTTAACTTTATCATTGCAGCTCCTCTTGGCGACGATGTGATGCTCAATTATCAATCAATGAGCTACCATGATATCGCCACATTACAAGAAACGTTTAATCGAAAACCATCTCCTGCATTTTATGACTGGCTTGTCCAAATGGGGATTTACGAAAATGGGCGATTAAGTGCACGCGCTGGAGATTTAACAATTTTTGAAAGGTAGGTGGAATTATGGACTCCCAAACGATTGAGCAAATTACAAAAATGGTCATCGAAACGCTAAGTGAACAACAACAACACGATACCAAGCCAATGATTTCGATACGGAATCCTTCTGAACCGTTCCGGGACAACAGTTCTCTTTCAAGTAACGGTTTCATTCCCATACAAGAAATTGCACCGAAAGAGTTTTTCGAAGATTTCGACGAAAAATATGCGAATGCACGAAGGAAAACCCCTGCACGGATTGGCATTGGACGCTCTGGACCAAGACCACTCACGAAATCGCTCTTAAAATTTCGATTGGATCATGCGGCGGCCGTCGATTCCGTCTACGGAGAAGTTGATGCATCATTACTCGAAAAATTAGGGTTTTTCACCATCCAAACGAAAGTAGAAAACGATAAAGAAACATATATTTTACGACCGGACTTAGGCAGAAAGTTAACTCAACATGCAAAAGACCTGTTGCTTAGTCGCTGCATGATACAACCGCAAGTGCAAATTATTGCTTCCAATGGGCTAAGCGCAAAAGCCATTAATGCCAATTTAGAAAATGTTTATCTCTCGTTAGTACAAAGTTTAGAAAGCCTTCAGTTAGCGATGGGCACACCCTTTTATATCGAACAAGGGCGAGTTGGCTTAATGGACGATATCGGCGAAGTACTAAAACCTACTGTCGTGATTTATTTAATCGGAGAACGACCAGGATTGGTCACAGCCGAATCGATGAGTGCATATATTTGTTACCAACCACGCCATGGAACGATTGAATCCGATCGTACCGTCGTATCAAACATTCATCAAGGTGGCATCCCCCCTGTAGAAGCCGGTGCTTTTTTAGGAACGATTATCGAAAAGATCTTGAGATACGAAGCAAGCGGTATCAAGTTAGTTGAAAAAGAAGGCTAGGAGGTGTACCGATGGGCGCACGTATATATGCGGAGATTTTAGCGATGAAAACTATTCCCAGAGTAAACGATCAGCTCGCCCAAGCGTTAGAGTTAACCCCACAACACCAAAGTATCGGCATTGTCACCTTCACCATTGATGACGTCGGCTATACGGCCATTGATGAAGCAACAAAGAAAGCCGATGTCGAAGTGGTATATGCGAAAAGTTTTTATGCAGGGGCAGCTCATGCATCAGGTCCTTTGTCAGGTGAAATGATTGGCATCGTAGCCGGCTCTTCCCCCGATGAAATCAATAGCGCATTTGAAGCCATTAAACAAAAAGTAACCTTTGACGCCTATTTTGAGGAAGTGGGGTATTTAGGTAACCACGCCATCTATGCGCATACAGTATCAAGCTGTGGGAGTTATTTAGCGAAAACAGCCAATGTCCCTGTTGGCAGTGCGTTAGCCTATTTAATTGCCCCACCACTAGAGGCAGTAGTCGGAATTGATGCAGCTTTGAAAGCGGCAGATGTAGAGTTAAAAGTCTTTTACGGTCCTCCATCTGAAACGAACTTTGGTGGCGGACTGCTTAGTGGATCACAGTCTGCATGTGAAGCAGCAGCGGAAGCTTTTCGACAAGCCATCGAGAAAATTGCATCGCAGCCAATAGAATAGCAAGAAAGGATGGGTGAACAATGATTGAAATTTTAAAAACGACGACAAGTCAAATCGGTCCACTTGAAGAGGTCGATGTAAAAGTCAGACTAGCCAATGAAGCACAAGCTCAGTTTATGACCTTTGACCAGCAACAAGTAGACAAAATTATCAAAGCTATAGCAGACATAGCATACGAAAACGCCGAGTATTTAGCCAAATTAGCTGTTGAAGAAACCGGCATGGGCGTGGTTGCACATAAAAAGATGAAAAATGAAGTGGGCTCACGGGGGGTATACGACGATATTAAGGCTTTAAAAACAGTTGGGATCATCAACGAAAATCGGCAGAAAAAAACCGTCGAATTCGCAACACCCTATGGAGTCGTGGCTGCCATTATTCCTACAACGAACCCAACGAGCACCGCTATTTTTAAAACATTAATTTCCTTAAAAACACGCAATGCCATTGTCGTAAGTCCTCACCCGTATGCGGTTAACTGTACAAATGAAGCGTTACGTTTATGTGATGAAGCTGCCAAAAAAGCGGGGGCGCCAGAAGGACTTATCCAATGTTTAACGCAAAAATCGATGGAAGCGACAGAACGACTAATGAAGCATCCCGAAACCCATGTCATCTTAGCAACGGGGGGTGGCGCTTTAGTAAGAGCGGCGTATAGTTCGGGCAAACCAGCATATGGCGTTGGTCCTGGAAATGTACCCGCTTATATCGAAAAGTCCGCCAAATTAGACCGGGCATTAAAACATGTTGTGGAAAGTAAAAGTTTTGATTATGGCACCATTTGCGCAACCGAACAAGCGCTAATTTTAGACGAGGCCATCTATGACAAAGCGATCGAAAAGTTAAAAAAATTAAATGTCTACTTTTTAAACGATGCCGAAAAGCAGACCATGGAAAACGTGATTTCACCTGAAGTCGGCAAAGTAAATCCTAAAATCGTCGGCAGGTCGCCTCAAACGATTGCGGCCCTTGCGAACATTAACATCCCGAAAGAAACCAAAGTGATTGCCGGGTTTGAATCACGCGTTGGAAAAGATGTTCCCTTCTCTTTGGAGAAACTGTCACCCATTTTAGCCGTGTATCGTGTGAAAGATCATGTGGAAGCAAAACATCTATGTAGTAGTCTGTTAGATTTAGGCGGACGAGGCCACACCTTATCCATTCATACAGAAAACGAGCAACTGGCAAAAGATTTCTCACTGGCATTACCGGTTTCACGTATTGTGGTCAATACCATGTCCACATTGGGCGCTGTTGGGGGGACAACGCATTTAAGACCGTCCTTCACATTAGGATGCGGATCATTCGGCGGCAATATCACTTCTGACAATATTTCAGCGGAACATCTGATGTTAACAAAACGAATGTCCTATGGCGTAAAAGAAGTGGAAATCCCTGCTTCTCCAATAAATGACGTCGTTACATCCGTTGTGTCCCAAACATCTAATATACCAGTCAGTGAAGACGTCATCGCCAAAATTGTCGAAGAAGTATTAAAAAAAATTAATCACTAAACAAGGAGGAATTATTTATGAGTCAAGGTACAGCATTAGGAATGGTTGAAACAAAAGGTTTAGTCGGCGCAATTGAAGCAGCTGATGCGATGGTAAAAGCAGCCAATGTTAATTTAATTGGGAAAGTCCATGTTGGTGGCGGTATTGTAACCGTTCTTGTACGAGGGGATGTCGGTGCAGTCAAAGCAGCCACAGACGCAGGGGCAGCCGCTGCAGAACGTGTAGGTGATTTATTATCTGTCCATGTCATCCCACGTCCACATAACGAACTTGAATTCATTTTACCAAAGCTAGACCAATAGATTGGTAGGGATGGAGATGAACATAAAAACAACCGTGCCCATCGGTATATCAGCTCGTCACGTCCATTTAAGTGACGCCCATATTGTCCAATTATTCGGACCCCATGCAACGCTTACATTTGATTTTAACCTATCGCAACCAGGGCAATTTGCGGCAAAAGAACGTCTTACCCTTCGAACGCCAAAAGCAGAAATCAAAGGCGTTCGGGTATTAGGTCCCGCAAGAAGTGTTTCGCAAGTTGAAATTAGTAAAACCGATAGTTTTGTATTAGGGTTACGTCCCCCTACAAGACTTTCTGGCGATTTAGCACATAGTGAAAGCCTTACACTCGTTGGTCCTTATGGCGAAGTAACGTTAACAGAAGGCTGCATTATTGCCCAGGCACATATCCATATGACGCCTAAGGATGCGGCTGATTTTGGCGTGATGGACGGTGAATTCGTCGATGTCTTTGTCGACTCTGAACGTACCATTACCTTTCATCAGGTCGCCATTCGCGTTTCACCGGACTTTCAACTCGAAATGCACATCGATACCGACGAAGGAAATGCCGCTTCCCTTACACAAGGTGCGATGGGACAACTGATCAAAAAAGAAAGAGAGGAGGAAGGAGGATGGACGAACAACTTATCCAGGCCATTGTTGAACAAGTCTTAACCCAACTGAACCAAAGTACTACACCGACTGAAGCGCTTGATCAAAGAATCCCGATTGCCGTTTCCGCACGCCATGTTCATTTAAGTTTAGAGCACATTGAGCATTTGTTTGGCGAAGGATATACTTTGACACCAAAATCGGAACTTTCCCAACCCAGACAATTTGCGGCGATGGAACAAGTCACCATTGTTGGTCCAAAAGATGCTATTTCAAACGTTCGAGTACTCGGCCCTGCACGTGATTTAACGCAAGTGGAAGTGAGCTTAACGGATGCTCGGAAATTAGGCATTCACGCACCACTCCGCTTTTCAGGAGATATCCAAAACTCAGCACCCGTGACCATTGTGGGCCCAAAAGGAAGTATTTATTTACACGAAGGATGTATCGTGGCCGCTTCGCATATTCATATGTCTCCGGACGATGCGCGTCGATTCAACGTTACAGAGGGGCAATCCATCAATGTTCGTGCCCATTCTGCTCGACCTGTTATTTTTACCAATGTGAAAATACGAGTCTCTGAGCGCTATCGATTGGAAATGCATATTGATACCGATGAGGGAAACGCTGCCTTTATTCAAGGAAGCTCCTATGGTGAAATCATCTCGGAGGAAGAAACGAATCAGCCGATACCAACGATCAAAAAAGAAGCCTCAACACCCGAACAAAAGAAAGAATTGGTTGTCTATCAAAAGAAGGTTTTAACAGAACAAGCTGTACTGAAGCTAACCACCCCTGAACTGCTCTTACCGAAAAAGACCATTGTGACGGCTCTTGCAGAGGATGCAGCGAGACGAAAAGGGATTACATTAGTCAGACAATAAGAAGCGTAGGTGAAAAACGATGATGATTGCACGTGTTATCGGAAATGTTTGGGCCACACGGAAAGAAGAAAATTTAAACGGATTGAAGTTACTCATTGTACAACCCATCGATTCCAATAACCAACCGATCCGCCATGAACTCGTTGTGGCAGATCGCATCGGGGCGGGCGTTGACGATGAAGTATTAGTAACGAGTGGTGGTTCTACCCGCTATATCTTTGCCAGTACCCCCTTACCAATTGATGCAGTTGTCATCGGCATCATTGATTCGAAGGAAGTTAGAGGTGAATAAACATGACGCAAGCTATGGGAATGATTGAAACAAAAGGATTAGTTGGATCCATCGAAGCAGCAGACGCAATGGTCAAAGCAGCGAGTGTATCCATTTTGAAACAAGAAATGATTGATGGTGGCATTGTAACAATTCTCATTACCGGAGATGTCGGGGCAGTCAATGCGGCGGTCGAAGCGGGAAAAGATGCCGCTAGTCGAGTAGGCGAATTGCTAGCAGCTCATGTCATTCCACGTCCAGATCAAGAAGTCGCTCGGATGTTTGAACCAAAAAAAGAGTCTGTTGCACCACGAACAAGGAAGAAAACATCGACTATTTCTTCAACTGACAACGCCACAAAGGAGTGAAATTAAATGAGCTTTCGACGCAACAAAATCGCCATTATTGGAGCAGGTCATACCGGGATGACCACGGCTCTCTACTTAGCTCAGAAAAAATTAGGGGACATTGTCGTCGTGGATATTCCGAGTGCAGAAGGCCCCACAAAAGGAAAAGCGCTGGATTTATTCCAAAGCCACTCGATTGAAGGATTGAATAGCCAAATCACAGGTACAGCCGATTATCGGGAGATCGAACAGGCGGATTTAGTCATTGTCACAGCAGGTTTACCTCGAAAGCCTGGCATGAGCCGGGATGATCTCGTCACGATGAACGTCTCCATCATGCAAGAAGTGGCGCAAAATATTAAAACATACGCCCCAACAAGTATCATCATTGTGCTCAGTAACCCCGTAGACGTGATGACCTATGTGTGCTTAAAAGAAACAGGATTTCCAAAACATCGCGTAATCGGGCAATCCGGTATTCTCGATTCAGCACGATTTAATACGTTTGTTGCCGAAGAATTAGGCATCGCGATTGAAGATGTTTCTAGTTTTGTGTTGGGAGGACATGGCGACGAAATGGTTCCACTTGTTCGTTATTCCTATGTCGGTGGGATTCCCATTGAGAAAGTGATTCCCCAATCACGACTTGATGCCATTGTGGAACGAACACGCAAAGGAGGAGGCGAAATCGTCAGCCTTCTTGGAACAGGGAGCGCGTATTATGCCCCCGCTGCTGCCCTTGCCAAAATGGCCGAAATCATTATTCTCGATCAAAAACGCATCGTCCCAAGTGTCGCCTACCTTGAAGGTGCGTATGGCTATACCGGCATCTGTCTTGGCGTCCCAACCGTTCTAGGAGGGCAAGGTATTGAAAACATTATCGAACTTGATCTCACATCGGATGAACAAGAAGCATTACACGATTCAGCCAATGCTGTCCGTACGTTGATTGAAAACTTACCATAAGAATATCTCATCCCCATGAGAAACCCAGAAAAGCAGCTAAACTAGAAGCTGCTTTTCTTGTTATAACGGTTATAGCACCTGATTTTGCAAGCGTCCCATGACCACCGTATTATAGTAATGTCCATCCGATAGAAGCTTGTCTTGTCGTAAAATTCCTTCGACTTCAAATCCATATTTTTTGTAAAGGAGGATCGCTTTCTCATTGGTTTCAAGCACATTTAACGTAATCTTCTTAATCTCATTGATGTCTGCCCACTGAATTGATTCGTTTAAAAGATTTTGACCGATTCCGTAGCCCCAATAATCTTTTAACACACAAACCCCAAATTCTACTTTATGATCCGTTCGTTTTAATCCATTTCCTTCACACCTAGAAAACCCGACAATTTGGTCATTCACTTCCGCAACTAAAAAGAGATTTCGCCGACTTTCTCTGTCATTCTTAATGATTTTTAAAAAGCCTGCTTCATCTAGATATGCCTCTCCTTGTTCACGATCTAAATTTTCCGTTTCACCATCGATCTGCCATCGAACTTTCACTAATTGTTTCGCGTCTTTTTCACTTGCCGTTCTGATCACATAATGGAACTTTTTCACCGTGAATTCCTTCTCGTCTACCCACATTTACATCTCTCCCCCATTCCATCTATACTGAACAAACGATTCACCATTCCAATGTTCTTGTTCGGTTTGGATGTGCGAAAATCCGTTTTTCTCCAACACTCTTTGAGAGGCAATGTTATGTGTCGTTGTCTTCGCGAAAATTTGCTTAATGCCTAGTTGATATGTTTTTTCTAATAAAAGGGCCAATGCGTTGTTTGCGATGCCTTTTCCCGTATAGGCTTTTCCCACTCGATACCCAACATGGCCACTCCCTTGCGCTTTATCGATATCGACTAGGTTCGTTCTTCCTACAATGACGCCATTCAGATCTTTTATTAGATACAAATACGATATTCCTTGTGCTTGTTCTATAAGCAGGGCGTTATTGTTCTTGATAAAGGTGTCCAAGTGATAGTAATCCTCCCCACGACTCGGGACCATTTCTTCAAAATACGCTCTGTTTTCTAGCTCAAATTCATAGAGCTTCTCAAAATCATCTCTGTTCAATAGCTCAAGTGTAATCTCCATCCTCATCCCCCGATTCAAAAACTGCCGTTATAACGGTTATATCTTCTAATTTTAGTCCTAAATCCCTCAAGAACTTGATTAATCCTGACAACTAGAACTAAACGCATCGCCTGTTATAAGTGATATAACAACTATCACACGTGTCTAACACATCCCCTACAATACCTTCAACAATTCAATTTCATCTCTAATGG
Organism: Lysinibacillus antri; assembly: GCF_003977595.1. Taxonomy (GTDB): domain Bacteria; phylum Bacillota; class Bacilli; order Bacillales_A; family Planococcaceae; genus Ureibacillus; species Ureibacillus antri. Next base: position 22,495 of record NZ_RYYR01000041.1, read on the forward strand.
GAATGCCATCATGACCAATAACGGGGATCTCCGGTTTGATTTTTCTTGCTTGTTCTACGGCATTGTTTAAAATTCGGGAGAGCACATAGCCCCGCTTTTGATAAAACTTTAAAGCGAATAAGTTATCGTTTGTAGTAATTAGTTTGATACGTGTACAATTTTTCTCTGTCGCGAGCGTTTCTACAGCTTGTACTAAAGATGTCCCTATGCCTTTTCCTTCTTCGATACTATCTAATGAAATAATTTCGCATTCATTGTCCTCTAAAATGTATGTAATTAATCCTATAATTTGAGCATTTTCGTTTAAGATTGCAAACCCATCTAGCGTACTACAATCATACACCCCACTCGAAATCACCATTTGAGGACTTCCCCAATGCAACGAAAAGAATTCGATGATGTGTTTTTTCGGCACATCCTCAACAGCATAAATTTTCAACTGCAGCCACCTCACTTTTGCTTATCTCCTACACCCTATTAACAGCCAAAAACAAGGTGCTATAATGGTTATAGCGCCTTGATTTCAACCTCATTCTCTTTTAGAAACTGCATCATCTTTTCATCTGTCATAGTAGATGAATGACCTAGCCAAATTAAATGTCCCCATGTTTCAAGTAGGTACAGTGTAGACGATGGGATGTGTTGATGGGCATAATGCGGGTGTTCTAATGAGACGGAACCATCATATTGACTATGCAGAATCAACGTAGGACAACTGATTTTTCTTAAATGATCACGCTTGATTTCATTGGCTTGTTTTATATCTATAAAAAAACCTTCTCCTGAACGTTGTCGGTTATTCATTCGTCTAATCGCTTCCACATCACTTTGCTTGATATCGCCCGCTTCACGATAATTTAACTTACTGAAAGAAGGAAACATTTGTCTAAAGATGAATCGAGGAAAAAGATTATTCATCCACGCAATAAGCCCCCATGTCAATCGCTCTGTTTTCGGATTAAATAAAATTCGGGCCGCTTGATACGTCAAATCCTTTGGTGTCAGCCATTTTTTCGTCACCGCCGATTGCAAGGTCAACGTGGACACTAGCTCTGGGTAGTTGGCCGCAAAATAAAGCCCACTTGGACCGCCTGCGGAAATCGCAAGGACGTGTACTTTTTCAATATTTAACTGATGAAGTAATTTCGCATAATGCGTACACGCAACGGCAAGACTCTCCCCAACCGCTTTAGATGTCCTTCCATAGCCCGCTCTAGACGGTGTGATTAAAGAAAAACCATTTTCGACTAAATGCTTATACCCAAATTCCTCATAACAATTCGAATGCCCCCCATGCAGGACTAATATCGGTTCACCTTTTCCGATGATTGAATATTCAATCGACATCCCTTCACATTGAAAGATTTCAATTTTTCGCTCCATCCCATTCCCCTACTCTCTCAACCATAACTTTTCATAACGCTTCCTTGAAATAGACACTTCCTTGTTAAAGAAAGTTTCAACAATAATGAAAAAATACCCATAATAGTGCGTGTTCCACTTGATATAGCGGCGTTATAACACCGAGTTTATAGATTTGACTTCAATGTTTTATTTCGATTTAAATAAAACCTGAGCGCCAAAATCACTTGCATGAAAGGAACCCATTTTACCCAAGGAAATGGCGGGTATCCACTGAAATACCATGCATCCGGATAAAGTAAAAGAGCACTGATCAACATCCATACCCACGAACGCTTTAACAATGCATAGACAAACGCTAGGATCGCACCTAACAATAACGGATAAAACAAACCCAATGTCCTTAATAACACCCCTACAATTGCTTCCATGAAAGAGCCCCCTGTCCTCTATATTCAGTGTAGTTATTCTACCTTTACAAGACTCGTTTATTTTGAATAGACGTTTTTGAACCGTTCACAAACAACTAACATCGTAGGCGAAAATTCCATCTCATAACTTTTTAACGCTTCCGTAAAGAACTTTTCGTGCGCATCCCACCAAAATGGATAATCGACTACCCCTTCTGCTAAAGCAAACTCTTCCGTCACCTCATTCATCGGCAACACTTCTACGGATTGGATTTGAATGACAGCGACGGGTTCGTCTTGACCATTTAACACAATATAATACTCCCCAGCTTGAGGAAGAGCTTCGTTTTCTAACTCATAAAATAGAAATCCTGAAGTAGTCGCCGTTTTTTTCCCTTCCACTACTAGTTCTGCTAACCAATCTGCAGAAGCGCCAAATTGAAAGGCTGCCTTATATATCAGTCCTTCTTTCTGATGTTCTACACAAAACTCTTGCCAAAATTGTTCTACCTGACTCATCCATCATCATCCTTATTCTCTATTATTTAAGCAAACTATCATGTTAGACGAACAAATCCCCGATTACGTTACAAGAGTGATTTAGTCATAATGAAATCCGTTTGTTTCTCATCTCCCATCTGAAAGGCATGCGTCCCCGTTTGAACAAAGCCCATTTTCTCATAAAAGGCAATCGCATTATCATTTTTTTCCCATACGCCAAGCCAGATGTTCGTTTTCTTTTGCGCTATGGCTATTTCCATCGCATGATTGAATAACAACTTGCCAAGTCCCTGTTTTTGATATTGGGCTTTTAGATAAATTCGCTCAATTTCAAGTGATTTGTCCCCCATTGCCTCTGACTGAGCTTCTCCCATGTTCACTTTTAAATAGCCCGCTACGTCATTATCTACCGTAACAAAAAAGAACTGGGAATTAGGATTCGCTAACTCTTGTTCCAGTTGGTTTACGGTAAAGGCCTTTTCTATATAGACTGTCATGTTTTCAGGTGAATTCTGCTCTTGAAATGCCTCATAGAATGTTTCGATACTAACTGTTTGAAGGGTTTCTAGATCTTCCCTTGTGCATGTTTTCATCTCCGTCGTCATGAACTAAATCACTCCTTAATAATTTCGCTTATTTCCCTTTTTTACATATTCCCAATCTTTTTCCACATTTTTTCGAACTCGTTGAAGCAAATCGAAAATCGTTCCAATCTCACTTTTGGAAAATCCATCTAGTGCTATGGTATTGGAATACTCGTGTTCACGTTTAATAAATGGATAAACAAGCTTCCCTTTTTCAGTTGGGTAGAGTTTTTTAATTTTTTTGTTCTGTTCATCTTCTTTCTTTTCAAGAAAACCATTGATTTCTAGTTTTTTAATTGCACGAGCTGCTGTTGTTCGATCAACTTTAATCATCTCGGCTACTTTTTCTTGAATGATGCCGGGGTGTTCACAGATGCGCACAAGATATAAATACTGTCCTTTTGTCAGATTATGCTCTTTAAATTCGATATTACTAATTGAATCCAATGCCCGTGCAATCATCCCAATTTCCCGAAGAATTTCCTTCATAACGCACTCCCTTCGTACAACTTTTTGTTGCAAATACTATAAAAATATCCTACATTTAATGTAGCGAAAATTTGTTGTATTTACAACAAAACAATTATTTAAAGGAATGAATCCTATGAATGTAAAAACAATTACGATGGCTGAGGAATTACAGATGGCATTTGAGATAAGAAAGGAAGTATTTGTAAACGAACAAGGTGTCCCATTAGAGGATGAATATGATCAATTTGATACACTGAATGGACAGTGCGAACACGTTTTAGTTTATTCCGATAAACAACCTGTTGGAACAGGTAGAATTAGAGAGGTGGAAGGCTTAGGAAAATTAGAACGAATTTGTATCTTAAAACCATATCGATCATTAGGTCTAGGAAAAGTGATTATCCATGCCTTAGAGGAAATCGCGTCAAAACAAGGCATATCTAAAGTTAAATTACATGGCCAAACACATGCAGAAGGGTTTTATGAAAAACTTGGCTACCAAACTGCATCCAACGTCTTTATGGAAGATGGTATCCCCCATATCCTCATGGTAAAAGAAGTCACGCCAAATGAATCATGCTAAAACACCTGATATAGCAGCTATATCAGGAAGACTATTAGCGAAAAAGGAGATTGCTCATGGAATTACAAACAGAACGACTCATGCTCATCCCTTGTACGGAAGAGGCCTTACACAGCAGTGCACCAGCAGATGACTATGAAATCGGCCCACATATTTCGATGTATATAACGGAATTAAAAGAAGACCCTACACTAACTGGCTGGGGGGTATGGCTCGTGATCGAGAAACAAACTCGCAGCATTATTGGGGATATAGGGTTTAAAGGCAAACCCGATGCGAATCACACAGTGGAAATCGGCTATGGCATTGTCCCCTCAGCCCAAAACAAAGGCTATGCAACAGAAGCTGTGCGCGCATTAATTGATTGGGCGTTCTCTTTTGATCACGTAAAAACCATCGTTGCCGAATGCCTGGAGGACAATGTGGCGTCTATTAAGGTGTTAGAAAAAGTACAGATGCAACGAACAGCACTCGAAAAGAATATGGTGAAGTGGGCATTGAAAAAAGAGGGTTAAACCTCACACGATATAGCAGCTATATCAACCTAGCATTCTCTTAGGATTTCTTTTGATTAATTCTAATAAGCTATTAGTAAAACCCTTGAATTCTACGAGGGGGATTATCCTATAAAATTCACGATGCTCATTTTGCGCCAATCAATAAAAGCGTTTAATCACCAACGCGAATTAGCTTTGAATAGAGGAAATTCATCTGCTATATCACCGTTATAACGCCGATATAATACAAAAAACACGACTCTAAAAGTCGTGTTTTTTCATATGCCTAGCAACGTCCTACTCTCACAGGGGGAAGCCCCCAACTACCATCGGCGCTAAAGAGCTTAACTTCCGTGTTCGGTATGGGAACGGGTGTGACCTCTTTGCCATCATCACTAGACTATTTAGTTGAGAGTTCGTTCTCTCAAAACTGGATAAAGACATTGATTGCGTATTCAAGATTTGGTTAAGTCCTCGATCGATTAGTATTCGTCAGCTCCATGTGTCACCACACTTCCACCTCGAACCTATCTACCTCATCGTCTTTGA
>NZ_RYYR01000042.1 GCF_003977595.1 Lysinibacillus antri
TAAGGTAAAACTAAAAGGCATGAGTCCAGTACAGTACCGAACTCATGCCCAAGTAGCTGCCTAATATTCATGTCTAACTTTTTGGGTTCACTTCAGGTCAGAATGGTCCTCCTTCAATAATATTTTCAGGAATTAGGTAATTTCTTCCTCGATTCTCTCCAACAGTTGGTAAACCAAGCCGTAAAAGAACTTTTGAGGCGGTATATACAGAATGAACACCAAAAAAATCGCGAAATTCTTGATTAGTAATTCGGTCGTTAATTAGTAAACGATAGTCATCTAATGCTTGGAAGATGGCCTTTTTATTTCGAACTCCACATTTAGAGCAACACCATGTACCCCGCCTATACTGCATTTGAACTTTGAAATTACAAATTTCACATAAAACCCCTTTTCTCAAATGTTCAATGGGAATCTCTACTTTTGGTTCTTGACGCTTTAAGTTAGCCATTAAGAATTTCGAAATCCTGTCCATTTCTTGCGCAGATAAGACAGAATCATAGTTAGAAACTAATTTATTGATATAAAAACGTAATCCGCTAACATGAAAAAATAGGGGATGTTTTGGCATATTTCCGATTATAGTTGATGGATTTGAGCTGATAATGGCACATTCAATTGGCAAGGGTATTTTTAACTGGTTAAAGACTCGAGTAAAATATTGGCCATGACGTATCACTTGATCAAAGGGACTTGAAAAGCTATCGAATGAGCCATCTATATTGGTACGGATGAGCTGATGCTTGTCCTCGTCGTAGTCAATGCGACCAGAGATATTTTTGATGTCAATAATAAGAAGAAATTTAGAAGTAAGTAAAAGCGTGTCAATTTGGTGGGGAAAGCCAAATTCATTGAAACATTCATAGTTAAAAAGTAAATAGTGCTTATCGAGATTAGTGATTTCAAGCCAGTGCCGGTCAACTCGTTTTTCGCCTTGGAATCCAGCCTGTAATCGATTTGAAAGATTTGTATAATAAGAAAATAACTCGTGATTGGGATCCAAACGTCGTAAAAGAGCATTTGCGAGTAACAATTTTTTAGGGGGATCACGCTTAAGTAGGATCAATTTTTCACCTCCATTAAAAAGCATTTTAATAGATTCCTACCAAAAATAAAAGCTGCTTCCGAAAAAAGCAGCTTTCATGACATTATTTGGATAATTTTAACATTTCTTTTGAAATAAAGAATTGCTTATCGTTATATACGGCTACTGAATTGACTACATGCGTTTTTGTGTTTTTACTTTGTTTATTTTGCACATAGACAATATTTTTATTTTCAGGAATGGTAATGATTGTGTTTTTGCCTTCTGCTACAAATACAGGATTTTTTTCGTCAGCTACATCAATTTTCGTTGTGTAACCAAGTTTTTCGAATTCTACCGTTGCATTCACAAACAGTTCATTTGTTAAATCACCTAAACTAAAGCCCATTGAACGAGCCATTAAGTGAGCTAAATCCGTATTTTCCACTAATCCAGTTGGGTTTGCTGGGCCATATGAATATAAGAATACATCATCCCCCGTATGACCACCTGTAGTGAAACCGATATTTGCACGAGTGGATAGTAATTGAACTAAAGTTTTTCCTAGATTTTCGCTCTTCTTTAAAGCTTCCAATTCCTGATCAGTAATGTTCGTTAATCCATAACTTTCCGCAACTTCAACTAAATTCGATTTATCTTTCTTTAATAAGCTTAATGCACCTTCAACCGTCATTTTTGCTTCTTTTAAAGGATTAATATAGGCTGAAACAGGTGTAGTATCATATGTCGAATCTGTATTGACGTTCCCAATTGTAATCCCGCTGTTTCCATGGTCCGTTAACGCAATGACTAATGTCTCTCCATCTTTTTCCGCGAATTCTAATGCCTCAGCAACTGCATCATCAAACGCTAAGAAATCAGATAGCATACCAATTGGATCATTGGCATGGGCAGCCCAGTCGATTTTACTTCCTTCCACCATTAAGAAGAAGCCGTCTTTGTCTTTGCTTAAAGTATCTATTGCCTTTTCTGTCATTTCCGCAATTGTTGGCTCGTCCGATTTTAAAATTTGACGATCAAAATCATAAGCAAGGGCACTTGGCGCGAAACTTCCCCAAAGTTTTTCCGATGTAGAAGATAAAAGTTCATTACGATTCGACACATAATCATACCCTTTTTCTTCAATGACTTTTAATAAATCTTCCCCGTCTTTACGAGTCTCTTTTAAAGATTGATAACCGCCACCTAGTACAACATCGATATTTTGATAGACTTGCTGCTCTGCAATATCATCATAATTTTTACGACTTGTTACATGGGAAGAAAATCCTGCAGGTGTCGCATGTTGAATTTCAGAAGTCGAGATAATCCCTGTTGCTTTGCCTTGAAGTTTTGCTCCTTCTAATACGTTGGCTACAGGCTTGAATGCATCTTCTTTCGCTACAGCTTCCACGCCAGGTGTTGTCACAAGAGAAGGTAACACCCCAATATAACCACTGTTTGATTTATTTCCCGTTGCAAGGGCAGTGGCAGCAGGAGCAGAATCTGTAATAGCCGATTCAGCAGAGTAAGTACGTACAGCCCCTGTTAAAATGCTATCGAGTGCTAAACTTTCACCTTTATACCAACGTGCAATTGTACTCACATTATCGCTACTACCATCCATCACGAGCATAATTACATTTTTTGCTTGTTCTGTTTTAGGATTTTTCTCCTTCGCTTCTACCTTATTAATAGCAGAAACGCTAATAGATGATGCTGCTAGAGCTCCGACTAAAGCAAATGAAAGCCACTTCTTCTTTGATTCCTTCATCTTCATGAATAAATGCTCCTCCTAATGTTTATTCGTAACAATTGCAGATTAACAAGTTACTATAAAGTTAGAGTGAAGCAATTGATAAATTATGTAAATAATGTAAAGTAAGTGGTGGACTATAGAAAAGTCAAGAATCTTTTTGACCAAATTCTTGTATTTTCAGTATATATTTGATATACTGTACTCTGTTGTGAAGTTTCTATTTCAGGAGGTGGAGTAATTGCATACAGTATTATTAACACTACTGATTATCGTAAGCATCGGTTTAATTGTCGTTGTATTATTGCAATCGGGTAAAAGTGCAGGATTATCAGGTGCCATCTCAGGTGGGGCTGAACAACTTTTCGGTAAACAGAAGGCAAGAGGTATGGATTTAGTATTACATAGAATAACTATCGTATTAGCAGTTTTATTCTTTATCTTAGCTTTAGCAATCGTTAAATTCTAATAAATTATAATTCCAACGCCTAACCAAATTCAGGTTAGGTGTTTTATTTTAAACTTTGAATGCTAAAATTTCCCTACCATGGTAAATAGTTTTATGCATGTGATCCGTTTTTATTTGCCAGGAATGCATAGTTTTTTGCGAATAAAAGCAAATTATTTGCCAATGGGATGAACGTTTGGAGGCAATATGATGCGAAATGCGGAATTGAAACCATTTTTCTTTGAAGCAGGAAAACGCGCGGTGCTATTATTACATGGCTTTACCGGTAGCTCTTCCGATGTACGAATACTTGGCCGTTTCTTAGAAAAGAATGGGTATACCTGTCATGCGCCACACTATAAAGGTCATGGCGTACCACCAGAACAGTTAATTGAAACGGCACCAAATGATTGGTGGAAAGATGTTTTACAAGGCTATGAAACATTAAAAGAAGCGGGCTACACAGAAATTGCTGTTGCAGGTCTTTCGCTTGGTGGTGTGTTTTCATTAAAACTATCCATGGAGAAACCTTTAAAAGGAATTGTGACGATGTGTTCACCTATGACGATGAGAACAACAGATAAAATGTTCGAGGGCGTCATTAAATATGCCTATGATTATAAACGTTTTGAAGGAAAAGACGAGGTGCAAATCGAACAAGAAATAGAGGCGATTCGTACTAAAGGAATGCCTTCATTACCAGAGCTCCAACAACTCGTAGTTAATGTGCGAAGTGAACTCGATATGATTTATGCACCGATCCTTGTCGTTCAGTCAAAAAATGATGAGGTTATTGATCCTAATTCTGCTCATATTATTTATGATGAAGTGGAATCCTTAAAGAAAGAAATAAAATGGTTTGAACATTCCAAACATGTTATTACGCTCGATCAAGAAAAACAACAATTACATGAAACCGTTCTAAACTTTTTAGAATCACTTGATTGGGAAGCTTAATCTTTAGTATCGCAAAAAGGAGGGAAAATATATATGACACAAGATAATGAATTACATCATCGACTATTAGATCTTATGAAACAAGATGATTATAAACCGATGAAAGTCGATGAAATAGAAGAAGTATTAGAACTTGAAGATGCAGATGAATTTAAAGAATTAGTGAAAACATTAGTTCGAATGGAAGATCAAGGCTTTGTCGTACGTTCACGTTCAAATCGCTATGGTTTACCTGAACGAATGAATTTACTACGTGGTAAATTTATTGGCCATCCAAAGGGCTTTGGATTTGTAACACCTGAAGAACAAGGGATGGATGATATCTTTATCCCGCCCCATGAAATTAATGGTGCTCTAAACGGGGATATCGTTTTAATTCGTGTATTAAAAGAATCATCAGGTGACCGAAGAGAAGGTACTGTGATCAAAGTCATCGAACGTGGAAAATCTACTTTTGTTGGTACATATCAAGCAAATCGAGGCTTTGGCTTTGTCGTACCAGATGATAAAAAAATGAATATGGATATATTCGTAACAAAAGAAGATTCCCTTGGTGCAGTAGATGGCCATAAAGTTGTTGTAGAAATTGTGAACTGGCCAGATGATATCAAATCTGCTACCGGAATGATTACGAAAATTCTTGGTCACAAAAACGATCCAGGTGTGGATATTTTATCAATCCTTTATAAATACGACATTCCACCTGATTTCCCACAAGAAGTCGTGGATGCAGCAGGGCAAGTGCCAGATGAAATATCTGAAAAAGATTTAGTCGGACGCCGTGATTTACGCAATGAAACGATTGTTACAATTGATGGTGCGGATGCAAAAGACTTGGATGATGCGGTAACCGTTACGAAAAATGAAGATGGCACATATAAACTCGGCGTTCACATTGCAGATGTAAGTTACTATGTGACAGAAGGCTCGATTATTGATACAGAAGCATACGAACGAGCGACAAGTGTTTATTTAACAGACCGTGTTATCCCAATGATTCCACACCGTTTATCGAATGGAATCTGTTCATTAAACCCACAAGTCGACCGTTTAACATTATCGTGTGAAATGATAATCGACCAAAACGGACAAGTGGTGCAACATGAAATTTTCCAAAGTGTCATTAAAACAACCGAGCGTATGACGTATGCGGATGTTTATAAAATTTTGGAAGATCCAGATGAAGAATTATTAAAACGCTATGAACCATTAGTGCCCATGTTTAAAGATATGGCCGATTTAGCTGCCATTTTACGTAAAAAACGGATGGAGCGCGGTGCTATTGACTTCGATTTCAAAGAATCCAAAGTTCTTGTAAACGAAGAAGGCTGGCCAACTGATATTGTCCTTCGTGAGCGTACTGTTTCAGAGCGCTTAATTGAAGAATTCATGTTAGCTGCCAATGAAACAGTTGCAGAGCATTTCCACTGGATGCAGGTACCATTTATTTACCGTATCCATGAAGATCCAAAGCCTGAGAAATTACAACGTTTCTTTGAGTTTGTCACGAACTTCGGATTAGTTGTAAAGGGTTCAGGAAATTCAGTACATCCAAAGGCATTACAAGAAATCATTCGAGCAATTGAAGGTATGCCAGAAGAACCTGTAATTTCGACGATGTTACTTCGCTCGATGCAACAAGCGAAATACTATCCAGAATCCATTGGTCACTTTGGTTTATCCACTGATTTCTATACGCACTTTACGTCACCAATTCGTCGTTACCCGGACTTAATTGTCCACCGATTAATCCGTACGTACTTAATCGAAGGCGATGTGTCTAAGGAAACAACCTTTAAATGGGGACAAGTGATGGATGAAATTGCCGAGCATACGTCAGATCGTGAACGTCGAGCAGTCGATGCAGAACGTGATACGGATGCCTTGAAAAAAGCGCAATTCATGTCCGATAAAATTGGCGAAGAATTCGAAGGGATCGTATCTTCTATCACCAACTTCGGAATCTTTGTGGAATTGCCAAACACAATCGAAGGACTTGTTCACATTACGAACATGACTGACGATTATTACAATTTCGATGAACGTCAAATGATCATGATTGGGGAACATACAAACCGTCAATTCCGTATTGGGGATGAGGTAAAGGTACGTGTTGCCAACGTAGTCATTGAAGAATCGTCCATTGATTTTGAAATCGTGGGCATGGTGAAATCTAATGGTCGCATTCGTAAAGCGGCACCGAGAGTGATTCATGCTGGCTCAGGCTCTGGTAAAGGCGGTCGTCGTGATGGTAAAAAAGATGACGAAAAAGCGAAAGATGGCAAGTCACGCGGAGGCGGTCGTGGTCGTCGAGGTGAAAGCAGTGGCGAATCCCGTACTGGTGGTCGCAAAGTAAAACAAAAGCAAAAGTTTTACGAAGGTATCGCGAAAAAATCCAAAAAGAAAAAACCGAAAAAACGTTAAGGATAAGCCAAGTGTGAGTGGTATCTTACACTTGGCATATTCTATTTTTAAATGTATTATTTTCTAATAGAGTGTTGTTGTGAGGTGTAGGCTATGGCAAAAGGAACAGGAAAAGTATTAGCGCAAAACAAAAAAGCAAGTCATGATTATTTTATTGAAGAAACGTATGAAGCAGGAATGGTATTACAAGGGACAGAAATTAAATCCATTCGTGCAGGAAAAGTGCAACTTAAAGATGCCTTCGTACAAATTCGTAGAGGGGAAGCATGGATTTCCAACATGCATATTAGTCCATACGATCAAGGGAACCGTTTTAACCACGATCCATTACGTGTACGAAAATTATTGCTTCATAAAAAGCAAATTGGTGAATTACTAGGTGCCACAAAACAAGAAGGCTATACAATTGTGCCACTAAAAATGTATGTGAAAGACGGCTACGCTAAGTTATTAATCGGACTTGGTAAAGGGAAGAAAAATTACGATAAACGTGATGACTTGAAGAAGAAAGAAGCAAAACGTGAAATGGAACGTGTCTTCAAGGCGAAGAACCAATACTAAGGTAATTCAGCTCATATTTATTTTAATACTGATGGATAATAAAGGTCACATAGGAATAATGCGATAGGTTGCAGTTTAATCAATTTTATCCTATAATAAGGTTACAAGTTGCCAGAGTAGTAAAAGGCTTAAACAACCTTTTCCGTATGTGTTTATTACACATCTCTCTATTATAGGGGGACGTTACGGATTCGACAGGGATGGTTCAAGCTTGAGCTGCGCGTCGGAGGTCTCGGCTCCGTCATCAACGGAAGTTATATAATAACTGGCAAACAACAAAATTTAGCTTTCGCAGCGTAAGCTCGTAGCGCTCTGCCTGTCTATCGCCCATGTAGACAACGCAGGGCTCAACTTTAGTGGGATACGGTTAGTGGTGCCGCTTGAGTCACTGACAAGAGATTTCCAAGCTAGCGTGCAAGACGCCTGTTTGTCGGCATAATGCCACGCGAATTGCAAGTAGACAGACTACACGCGTAGAAGTTTGAGTATTGGAGTTTCTGGACGCGGGTTCGACTCCCGCCGTCTCCATAAATGAATTTCATATGATTTCATTGAGTGTCAAAATCCTTGATATATAAGGGTTTTGGCACTTTTGCTTTTTCATACAGTTTCATTGAATATCAATCAAACGTAGTCAAAAACGTAGTCAAAAACGTAGTCAAAAACGTAGTCAAAAATGTAGTTGAAGCGAAGTCGCCTAACTACATTTCAATGTAGCTGGCGAACTTCATAATCGCTTCTTCTTTTGCTTTCTTTGTAACGTGTGCATAGATGTTCATTGTCGTTTGTACATCACTGTGACCTAAACGATCTTGTACTTCCTTCAAACTAGCACCTGCTTCAAATAGCAACGAACAATGCGTATGACGTAAGCCGTGTGTTGTGATTGTGCCAAGATCGTATTTATTCTGCACATGTAAAATCCATTTGCGAGTTTTTGTAGGTTGCAAGTATTCGTTTTGTTCATTACTAAATACAAGCTGCTTTGGTTGCATTGTATTAAAGCCTAACACTAAATAATCTTGCTTTTGCTTTTTCTTCCACTCTTTTAAAATGGTCATTGTTTTTTCGTCCATTTTAATAGTACGAGCAACACCTGTTTTCGTAGATTTTACATATAGCTGATTATCTTTACCTCGTGAAAGGGCTTTGTTAATGCGTAGCTCATTTGTTTTGAAATTTAGATCATTCCATGTAAGGGCTAATGCTTCACCTTTACGCATACCACTAAAAGCTAATAATCGGAAAAGGGCGTATGCTTTGTAGTTACTTTCCTTTTCTAAGCATGATAGAAATTTTTTAAGTTGTTCACGAGTGTAGAAATTTTCTATCTTTTCCTCTTCACCTACAGCATCCTTTTTAGAAGCTTTAGTTGGCATATCTACAAGAGTAAACGGGTTTGTTTGAATATAACCACGCTTCATTGCAAAAACTAATACCTTTGAAGCATATGATTTCACTGTACGGAACTTCTTTAGTTTTTCCGCCCACTCATCAATATGTTTTTGACATACATCAACATTAATTTTTTCAATTTTATAATCACCCATAGCAGGTAGTATATGATTTTTGAAAATGCCTGTTGTTTTAACAAATGTACTTTCTTCAACAGTCTTTTCATAGTGTTTAACCCACAGGTCATATATTTCTTGATATGTCTCCGCCCGCTCTTTATGATACGTACCATTAGCAATAGCTAGTTTTATACGTGCTAGTTCTAACTCTGCTTCTTTTTTAGTTTTAAAGCCCCGCTTCATCGTACGCATTTGTTTCCCTGTTAACGGATCAATACCTAAATATACTGGGAACTCGTATCTTTTCTCACCATTTTTGAGTGTGTAATCTTTAATGGGTGATACTCTTTTCTTTGCCAAGATAATTCCTCCTGAATCAGTTGCGGGGGCAATTGATTAAAGAGAGGATTTACCTCTAGTGATATTATAATCGAAACTAAAAGAAAATCCTCTTTAATTATATAATTTAGAAACTATGACGTTCTAAAAAGCTATCAATTTCTTTACGTGACACTCGTTTTACGCCATCTACTTCGCACACCTTCAATCCCATCACACGAAACTTTATAAACGTGTTATATGAGACACCAGCGTACTTTGCTCCGTCCTTTAGGGTCATCCATCCACTTTCAATAAATTGATGCTGAGCCACTTGTATTGCTTTATTAACCGCATCTACAATCAACTCCTCAATTGCTATTTCTCGGTTAGTAATATCTACATTCATATGTATTTCTCCTTTACTTTTCATTTTTTAATCCCCCGCAATGTTTTAAATTGTCTTACGTTACATTCATACGAGGATCGAAAAGGAGAGTTAAATAAAAAGTGAAATTAAAATCGCTCGTTTTATAGCATTGGTTTATTCATTAATAGATGGTATGCACATCAATATTTATAGAAGTAATTTGAATAAAACTATCGAGGAAGAAAGTAATGCTAATTAGCAAAGGACCCAGTATAAACGAAAATGCACTCAAATAGGTAAAAATAGTAGTTTGGTTTAAAACATTTGTATTTACCCCCCCTATACCTAGCTAAAAAGGCTTTTTAATTATGTTTCGTGGGGGGCGTGTAATACCGCTGGGGAATTTTTGACGAAAAGTGGTGCGAATTTAGATATGTAATTTCCAAATAGACCAATTTTTATCTAATTAACTACTAAAGCATTCTATCGTATAAGGCTAACGTATGCATTTAGAGGTTGTAATGTATAAAATGGGGGCTTTTTATAAGATCAACCCAGGAAAAATTACTTGGAGGTTAAATCTATGTTATTAGTTAATTATTTGAAGAAATTAAATGAGGGGACAGACATAAATGTTGCTGCTAATTTGGGTTATGTAGTTACCCCCCATTGTATTAGACGTTGTTTAAGGTTAAGTCAGGAGGAAAAGCTTTTACTTTTCGAAATATATAGCTTGTACAACGAAGAGAGGGGGTGTGCTTTTCCTACACAACAAACACTAGCGATGTATCTTGGTGTTAGTTCTTCATCTGTTAGTAAGTCACTAAAAAAGCTTGAAGAAAAAGGTTTTATTAAATCACATGGGAGAAAGGGGAAGAAAAAGAGATATATCCCCCTATTCACAATTCATAGAAATCCCTATCTTTTATTAAGCGAAACTTTTCATTTTGCTACAAAAATAATTAATAAGGAAATTCCTGAAGATATTAGTGGTGATTGGGGTAATAAACTATTACAGTTTGTAAATGTTAATAAAAAAGATGAGTTTACGGAGAAAGACCCATACGGCCTTTTAGTAGCTAATTTTGAAGTAAAGTCTTCTGTTGAACAGTTACTCAATTTAATAACTCAATATGTAAGCAAATCGTTTTCTATAGAACTTGAAATTAATTGGAAGGAGAAAATAGATGAAAATAAAAAGAGTAATGTTAATAAAAAAGAAAATAAAGAGAAATCATCCTACAGAAAATACAATAAAGAAAGCTCAAGAAATCTGAATCTAGATAAACAGGCTGAGTTAGAAGAATGGCTTCGTGAATGGGAAGAAGCTGATAATGATAAAAAAAAATAAAGAGGTTGTATATTCGCATGAAGGAGATGGGGATTTTTCATTTTAAAAAAGGTAATGAGTATAAAGAAGTTGTCGATAATGGCAGCTTCTTTTTCTTTCGTTTATTACATACATAAATTCAGATTTGATTAATAGTAGTGCATTTTTGAAAGTGATAGTGAATATTTGAAAACCTAACATTCTAAAATTCAAACATACTAATATCATATATAAATATCATTATATAAATAAGATAACTATTTTCTAATACTACAACTTTTACATAAAAGGAAAAAATAAAAAATCTAAGGGTTAAATTTGTATTAAACTTTCTAATTGTGTTCAAAAAGCATGATACTAGGTGGAAGTATAGTTTATGAATAATAATCTATTGACCCGCATTTTTTCAATACATATTAAAATTATTTAGCTTCGCCATCGCTATCTGATAATGTACTTGGTGTGTGGTGTGGATTTATAGCATTAGTGTATCAAACCGCTAAAAATGTCCACTAGTGTGTTTATGAAAATTGTAATAATAATTTGAAAATGATTTAGTAATATGATTATTAATTTATGAGGTTAATGAAGATTATCGAGGGGATTAATTATATAGTGACTTTATCACTCATAATATCCGTTATGGGCGGGTAGACTGTTAGTGTGCGTAGGGTTTAGGGTTTTGGTCGAGAAATGGATAGGACACTTTTATTCATTTATATGGTAGAAGAAATTAAAGAAGAAATCATTAAAATATCACTTAAAGGTAAGTATTAAAATTAGATGGGAGGCGGGAAAGAGAAACTATAACGTTACGTCCACGATGTACCATTTCATAGGTTATTAAGTCTACAAAGTATAGTTATAGTGAATAACCATAAATATTAAAAAGTAGACCGTGTTGAAGTAGAACGTCATAATGCAGTAATTTTAAAAAAAGAAAGCATGTACACCTAATGCTCGAATAGGTTGTACATGTTTTTATATTGTAGAAATCTACGTTAATTTTTGTCGTCAAAAACAATAGGTTTTTATTATAAATAACCTAGTGTCACTCTCTCAATGATAAGAAATGTAGAGGTGTGGTGCGTTCAAGTTAGTTAACCGCGCACCAATACGCAACAATAGTACCTCCACTCAGTAAAATATTGTTCATTATGCTTCCATGCAATTAAATATCTAATAAATTCTAAAACCGATTATTGATCCTTTTCAGAACGTTTTTCTAATAGGTGTACTATTTCCTCTTATTTAAAGCTAAGTACTTTTGGTGGGGGTATCTTCAAAAAAGTTCAATTAATGACATATCTATTGCGATAGTAATTTTAGTAAGGCTTTCAATTATGGCGTTCTTTTCCCCTTTTTCAAGTTATACAATATAAGTGTTATGCACGTAAGTACGATATGTTAGTTCTCTTTGGCTTAGGGTACATTCTTTTCGCAAGTAACAAATCCTTTTGCTAACTATATTTACCAAATCTATCATTTCGATTTAATTATTATCTTTCCAATTTACAAGTAGTTCGAGTAATTGTAAAAGCGTATGTTGATCTTTTTTCGACTTATTCTCCAATAGTGAAATAATTTGTGTGATTTCTAAGCTGTTTGCTTTTGGACCAGTTTGAGTATTGTGGAACAATTCCTCTAACGTAATTCCTAGTGCATTGGTAATTTTATATAGGCTCTCAATTGTTGCGTTTTTCTCCCCACGTTCTAATTGACCAATGTACGTGTTATGCAAGGAAGCCTGATGTGCTAACTCTTCTTGGCTTAAGCCACGTTCTTTGCGGAAATTTCGGATTCTTTCGCCTACAACTTGTACAATTTCCTCCATAACCATCACCTCATAAATAACGATAGCTAGACAATAGGTGACGACCAACAGACTATGGGCATGATATTTTAAAAATATATACTATTGATATCATTTTTGGCGAACTATATACTATATACATATTGATTATTACTAGATAGTGGGTGGATATATGAGTATTAAATATGAAAATGAGTTTAAGGAAAAGGTAGCTAGAGAAGCAATAAGTACAAATAATATTACTGCTACTTCAAAGAAATATGGTGTGAACGCTAATAGTGTAAGAAAGTGGAAAAGTGATCTTCAAGTAAAGTTAGGAATGACGGAAATACAAGATGAAGCAGAAGTAGAGCATCGAAAAGATATAACCCTATACAAAAGAGAAGTACTAGAGCTAAGACGGCAATTAGAACTTACACAAAATGATTTGAGGGATGCAATGACTTTAATCGGTGAAAAAGATTTGTATATAAAGAAATTAAAAGGCGGTTTAAATAATCCTGTTATTTAGTTAGGTGACAGTGCATTAGTAAATCACTAGGTATTTAATGGACTAATGGATGTCAAGGGAGTATAACTGATTATTTTTGAATCGTAGGTGATAAATCCTTATCATAAAAACAACTTAGATTTACACCAGGAGGAAATGGAAGAATGAGCAATTCAAATTCGCTAGGTTGCGGAACTGCGATACTCTTTTTTATTGTATTTGCAATCGGTATTTTAATTCTTGAATCATGTGCTGATGACGAAAAAAATGAAGTTGCTAAACCCTCAGTAGTAGTTGATGGACAAGATGGATATTTAATTCAAAATACTTTTTTAGCTATTGATGAAGAAAGTTTTGACGAATTAATAAGCTACTATATTGCAGATAACGGTGATGCAATTATAAGAATGATGGAAAATGGTCGTGTATTTGCTGGCAGTAAAGGAGAAATGGTTACGGTTATAGATTCAGGATTTACACAATCATATATCGAAATCATTTCAACTGGAATGCGGGGATATGTAGAATCAGAACTAGTTAGATCAAAAGTAGAAGAATAGAAAATCATATTAGTAACTTTACGGGGCCCAGTTTAATTTGGAGCTCCTTTTATTATGCATTTATTAGATACTGCTGATTTAACAGAGCATTTTCAAAACGAGTATATTTTTGTTAAAGAATCTATTGAAATTGCGGTTTAAATACTTACATATTAAGGAAGAATTTTATTTCATTTGTTACGAATTAAGGCATAAAAGATTTAAATATATGGTAAAATTTTAGTAAGTAATCAGCCCCGAAATTAAAGAGGTGTAGCAAACTATGAAATTATTCACATACAATCATCATTTGGGTGCACAAGCAATACCTGATAACGTATTACAGCCATTAATTGAATCATCGGAAACTATTCAATTTAAAATAAAAAAAGGATGTGCTCCTAGTTTACGTGAAACTATAAAGCGTCAGATTCAATTACAAGGATGGTCAGAAGAAATTAAAGTTGATAAATCTAATAAAATAACAATAACTTCAATGAAAGATAATGTTGGTTTATGTTTACAAACGGGTAATGTAGGAAGATTTTATGCTGATATGCTTAAGCTTCAGACACTTTATTTAAACGGAAAGATTGATTCTGGAATAGTTATAATTCCAACAAATAATGCAGCTAAAATAATGGGTGGTAATTTAGCAAATTATGAGCGCTTTATTCGAGAGTTGGATTTATATAAAAAGATCATCACAATACCGATACATGTAATTGGTATTGAAGAATGAAAGGAGATAAATGAAAATGGAATTAGGTTGGTCATATCCTAGAAGAAGAGAAATTATTGACCGTTTATTAAATGGTGTAACTGTAGATCAAAACAAATATCCACTTGAGTTTCAAAATGAAAGAAAATTCTTTCCTATATTCAAAGTTGATATAGGTATGCCAAAGTACCGTTTAGCAAACGGACGTACACAAGATATGCAAGAACAATATTATACTGCACATAATTTACCAGATGACTTTTTCGAAAGAGATTTAGAATTGAAAGATGCTCATGAGGCACAACATGAAATACTAAAAACACAGTTGAAGTTTCGAGGGCTTGATTTAATTGATTATTTCCAAAAGCATGAACAAACAGAGCCATTAATTTTAGATAATAATGGTTTTGTTGTAAACGGGAATCGTAGATTATGTTCAATGAGGGAATTACATCAGAAAGATTTAGATGAAGGAACTCTTCCGACTAAATTCTCACATGTTGAAGTCATAATACTACCACCCTGCTCTGAAGAGGATATCCTTATTCTTGAAGGTAAACTGCAAATTACTGAAGATATAAAAGCGGATTATAATTGGACAGCAGAAGGCTGCATGTACCGTTCACTAAGAGATAAAAAGCATTTTACAACAGAAAAAATAGCAAGTATTTATGATAAGAAAAAAGATTTCATTGAGGATTTACTTCTTTTATTAACTTATGTAGATCAGTATCTTGAATCTCGTAATCAAGCAAAACAATATCATCTAATTCAGGATGATACGAAGTTTGCTTTTGAAGCAATTGTAAAGGGAAGAAGGAAATTAGATGATGAGGATAAAAAGGATATTTTTCAAACAATATCTTTTTCAGTTATAGATCATCGTTTACCAGGTATGGGAATAATTTATAGGTTTATACCTAAAATTGCCGATAATATTGATACCATCATTGAAAAAGCTCAAGAAGAGTTCCCTTTAGAAGAACATCTGACAATGGATGGTGACGATTTAGATGATGGTTTACTTGGTGGAAGTAATTTTGAAGAAGATTTAATCAACTTAGCTCAAACGATAGACAAAGAGGAGAATAGGGAAAATATAGTTCAAATAGCAAAAGATGTGATTGATGCTGAAGATGATAGAAAGCAACGATACACTGTTATCCAAAAGATTCAACGGGCAAATACTCTATTACAAGATGCAATAAATATGCTTGATGATAATACTGAACGTGATGGTATAGAATTGCAATTAGAATCTATTGAAGCCCACGTTGCAGAATTAAAGGAGAAACTCTAAATGTTGCATATTGAATATTTAGCGGATAAACATTCGGCTCGAATAATTACTGATGATGAACAATATATTGGTTGGCATGAATTATGTAGATTGTGTAAGGAAAATGGTGAAGATGTATCTTTTGATACTACAAAAACAATTAACATGCCATGGTGGTCTTTTTTATCAACACGTCCATTAATTAATAGATTAATAAGGAAACACAAAATTAAACTTACTGCAGATGAAGAAGCAACAAGATTGTTGAAATTATCATTATCTAGGGAAAATAGATATCGCCAAGCGGGTGAAGGACACCAAGAATATTCAGAGGATGAGATAAAAATTTTATTAGCCGAGAAGGGCTTTCAACGTACACTTACACCTCAACAATTACGAAATGTGACTAGGTTAACTTCACTTCCAGCAGGTGCAACATTTTCTGTTCCAGGTGCTGGTAAAACGACTGAAGCACTTGCTTTGTATTGTTTGAAAAAAGTAGAAAATACAAGACTTCTAATTGTTTCGCCGAAGAATGCCTTTGCGGCTTGGGAAGAAACATTAAGTATATGTATGCCTGATAGCCCCAATGTAGTTAGGTTACGTGGCGGTTCAAGAAATGTGGCTCAATTATTACAAGATAAACCAGAAATTATGGTTATAACCTATCAACAACTTCCTAATGTCCTAACGGAAGTAGGGTCTTATTTAAGTACAGTTCCATTTTTTATGTTCTTAGATGAAAGTCATAGGATTAAGCGTGGAAATAGTGGTGTATATGGTAGGGCAGTCTTAAGTTTGGCCCATCTTCCAGAACAAAAGTTAATAATGTCGGGAACACCACTTCCTAATTCGACTGAAGACCTTGTTTCACAATTTAACTTCTTATATCCAGAAGTGAAAGTGGATAAGGATTCAGTTGTAGGGCATATCCGTCCAATTTATGTGAGGACAACTAAAAACGAATTAGGTTTACCTATACCAAGGTATTTTTTTACAACAGTACAAATGAGTCCAGCGCAACGTAGGCTATATAATTTAATGAGAGACGAGGAACTACGTCAAGCGGAAATTATATTAGCTCGTGATAGAAATAAATTAAGGACAATGGGTAAAAGTGCTTTACGGCTACTCCAAGTAGCATCAAATCCTTCATTATTAGCAGATAGTGATTTCCAACATCATGAATTATTAAAAGATGTGTTAATGGAAGGAGATAGCCCTAAAATTAATTACGTTTGTACTCGTACAAGACAGCTCGCTAGTGAAGGTAAAAAGGTAATAATTTGGTCTACTTTTGTTGAAAGTATTGAACAAATATCAAATAGATTAAGTGATTTAGGAGCTGATTTTATTCACGGTGGAGTTGACTCTGGTAGTGAAGATGAAAGTGATACAAGGGAAGCGAAGATTAAAAGATTTCATGACGACCCGAACTGTTTTGTATTAGTGGCAAATCCAGCGGCTGCTGGAGAAGGGATAAGTCTTCATACAGTTTGTCATTATGCTATTTATTTAGATCGTAGCTATAATGCGGCCCATTTTTTACAATCAGTTGACCGAATACATCGATTAGGGTTATCGTCAGATCAAGAAACGATTGTAGAAATGGTTGTGTCACCTGATAGTGTAGATGATTCGGTTGATAGAAGATTAACTAATAAAATTCATGTAATGTCCGATGTTCTAAATGACGATTCAATTATGATAGAACCTGAATATTCAGATGAAGAGATTGATAATGGATTAAACGAAGATGATATCTTAGACTTTATCAATCATTTACGAGGACAATAATTATGGTGTTTTCAGTTGGTATTCTTTATTCAGTTCAAAAGTTTTTGCAATTCATCAGTGATACGAAAATTAAAGCAATAGAATTTTCGGCTGCTTTTAATAGATATGAATCAACGTCTTCGCAAATTGTTTTAGAAGTCGCGGAAAGTTTTAATTGGATTCAACTTGATTTAGAAGGGAATCTTTCTGTTACTGTAAAAGGTAATGAAATCCTAACTCAAAAGGATATGTTATATGCCTTAAGAGTTCAATTAAAACACTTAATTGAAATGGTTAAGCCTTCTTGGTCATACCTTATTCATAAAGGCAGAAAAGAAGCATTTCAATATTTCCCTTCTGATGTAAAGCAATGTTTCAAAGAAGCGGAGTTAATTAATTCATATGATAGAGATGTAATTGAATGGTGGGATATTCTTGCTTTGGCAGTTAGAGGAAAGCAATTAGATACACAATTGGAAATTGGAAGAACTGGGGAAGAATTGTCTTTAGAATATGAAAGAAAAAGGGTAAATAAAGAACCAGTATGGCAATCTATCGAATCAAATTTATCTGGATTTGACATATTATCGGTTGTTAGCTTGGAAGAGTCTACACCACTAAGGATTGAGGTAAAAACGTCTACCAATGTTTCAGGCACATTCACATTTTATCTAACAAGGAATGAATGGAATGTAGCCGAAACCTCGGAGAATTATTTGTTTCATTTATGGATACTTAGTGAAACGCCTGAAATATTTATAATAGACAAAAATGCGATAGCTAAGCATATACCAACTAACCAAGGTAATGGTTCTTGGGAGAATGTAAAGATCATTTTCACATTGAAAGAGTTAAATAGTTTAGATATAAAGGAATGATATTTCAACCATTCCTTTTAAATTTATCAGGCAATATCTCCTCATAATCTGATAATGTAATATTTACATTACTGAAAATGGGAGGTATTCCTTTATTACAGTACTTCTCAATGAGTACTTCATTTTGTATAAGCTCAAGATATTCATCAAAAGAAATACTACTAATCGAATTATTAACTATAGCATTAACATATAGATAAATTTCTTCATTTTGTTCTTGAAATAGCTGAATTGCTTCTTCCATAGTAATTAAATGAATGTCATGAATTAGTCCATACTTAGAAAATGGCGCATTTTCGCTCATTTCCTTTAAGATCGTGTAAGTATTATCATTATTATTAGAATGTGGATTTAATATAAAATAGTAGCTTGCTTTACCGATCTTTTTGTTTGCTCTTTCATTATCAGTTAATTGGTATCGTTCTTCTATAGCAAAAGCACATACGAAAGGAAAGGATTGATTTTGTTCTCTAATAAAGGTTTTAATCATTGCTTTTGGAAACTTTAATATTCTTAATTTATATATTGCCTCGTTTAAAAGCCTTTTTAAATTCTCCTGATATTCATAATATTGATTAATATTAACAATTTGTTCTTTAATTAGGGGCTTTGTAACATGTTCAAATATTTCTTTGTAGCCTGGATTTGTATCTAGGCCCATATATTTTCTATTTAGGTTTTCGGCAGTTGCCAATAAAATGCCTGTTCCAGCATAAGGGTCAAAAACAACATCGCCTTCATCTGATGATAATTTAATTAATCTAGCCATCATTTCGGGTGGAAAAGGGCAAGCATGTTTAAATTCCTTATCACCAAAATCTTTTTTAGTTCCCCAACTTCCTTGGGTTGGAATAGTAAACTCCCAAATGTTATCTGGAACTTTTCCTTCTGGGCTATACCTTTCAGGATAATCTACCCACCATTCTTTCAATTCATCTACGGTTTTAATTCTTTCAATGTAATATTTGTAATCTTCAGATTTTACAAACATGTGTATATATTCAAATGTATTTCTCATTTGTCCTTTATGAGACCATGGTAAAGTTTTACCTTTATCCCAAATTAATATATCTTTATGAATCCAACCAATGCTTTCTAATCTTTTAGCGATATCATCGGGTAGACGAATTATTTTTCCATCTCTTTTTATAGTATCGCTGTTTACATAGAGAGTAGCTGTATCTTTGGACAAATCATAAAGTGTTGCAAATGTCTGCTCAATGTCATCTAGATATTCTTCGTAAGTTTGTTTAAAGCCTGTTTGTTCAACTTCTCCGTATTGTTTCATATCCCAATATGGTGGCGATGTAACGATAAGATCTATAAACGGTTCAGTTACTTGGGGTAAATAGTCCCTGAATCTTATCGAATTGCAAGTTAAATACTGGTTGAATGTTGCCATATTTGGATTGTTATTGCGAGTCATTTCTTCACCTACTCAATTTCTATAAATTATATTATACCAATGGAATAGAAAAAGATCCAGAAATTTGTAGTGATATTTTATTTCAATTATTATGTTATATCACCCACAACATCAATTATGGTATGTAAGTTTAATTAATATTTTTGTTAGGATAGATTATGAAAATTCTTCTTAAACTAATGTTACAGTTTAGTATAAGAGAATATTGAAAATGTGAAGAAGGAGTTATCATGACAAAAATCACGCAAACAGATTATAAAAAACAATTTATAGAAGCAAATTATTCAAATGAGAACTCGATACAAACTACAAAATATCAGTTATCAAAATTACATCCTTATGAAAAACAACTTCATAGAGACCTTTTTAACATGGATGAAGCTGAATTACTGATTGGATTAAGAGCTATAGGAAAGGATTTTTCTTCTTCTACCACTGCAAGCGGTGTTATTTCGACAGTATACAATTATATTGAATGGGCAAGGTTAGAAGGAATTCATGATAATCCAAATCCACTTGAAGGAATAAATAAAACCGAATTAGCCCAAAAAATGGTGGATGATTCGAAACGGATTCGATATACAAGAGAACAATTATTTGAAATGCTCGAAAAGCTACCTAATTATACAGATCAAGCTATATTACTAGCCTTATTTGAAGGAATGAAAGGTAGGGAATTTACTGAAATCTTTTCACTTACATTAGACCATTTGCAAAGAGTAACAACAGGGAATTCGGTTAACTATATAGCAACCCTTGAAAATATTGATAAGGGTGTAATCATCAGCAGGAAGATATTTATTAGTGAAGAATTATATCACCTCTTACACAAAGCTGATAGTCAAGAAAGACTTTTAAACGATAATGGAAAAGGAGGATTTCCATTTCATTTAGAATCTTCTTATATTTTTAAAAAAGTTAAAAGAGGAAAACAAGAAAACTATTTAGCCATGCAAGAACGACACTATATAACTCGTCGATTTTTAAAATTTAAAAAATTGTTTGAAAATCCAGAACTCGAAGCGGATGATATCTTTTACAGTGGCATGATGGATATGGCTTATCAACTTAGTATTCAGCATGGGGATGTCAGCAAGGATCATTACTATATGCTTCATAAACAGTTTAATACACGATTGGCATATGGAAATAATGGGTATTCTTATCCCAATACCACATTTCTAAGAACTGAAGTGTACAATGCGAAATTCCATACACTGTACGACCATTTAATTGAGAAAAATCGTCTTACAACGCCAAGGCCATTAATAATACCTTCACTATATTTAGAGACATATACAAACGAGTATCTTCAAGACGAGGATATCAACAACGTGAATGTAACGGAAGATGGTTACGTGTTGGAACAAACGATAAAACGTCATTCTCGTTTAGATGCTGTTAAACTAGTGGCGTTAGAGAAAGCAAACTATGAATGTAATGTAAATAGCGAGCATAAGGATTTTATTTCTAAGTCTACAGGGAAAAACTATGTTGAAGTTCATCACTTAATCCCCTTGAAGTATCAAAAATTGTTCAAAGTGAATATAGATACCGAAGCGAATGTCGTAGCATTATGCGCAGGTTGTCACCGTCATTTGCATTATGGAGAATTTGAAGGGAAAATTGATATTTTACATAAGTTATTTAAAGTAAGAAAACAGGCTTTAAGGAAAGCGGGTATTCTCGTTACATTCAAAGAACTACTCAGTTATTACGAAAAAGATTTTGACGAGGAACTTACTTTTGTTAATGAATAATTTAAATGGCACAATGGCAGCATTAGGTGTAAAGAAAAAACTATTTATCTACTCCCATGGGGGAATTAGTTAAATAAGGATTTCAAAAAGTTAAATTAATTACATTATAGCTTTATATTTAAAAGTTTAAATGTTTTTTTATTAGGACCTTATTCTTTTGCACATCAAGATTACGCTTTTCTAATTTTGTGAAATATATTTTTAAAAAATGTTTCCTTAAGAATGGATTGCATATCTAGAAGTAGAAAGTTAGAGAGTGTGAGTAACATATCAATATGGTTTGGTATACAAATTCAAACATAAATACCCTTCCAGGAGAAAATAAATATTATTTATTAACAGACGAATAAAACACCGATACTAATTCTTGAATTTTTATTAGATAGTAGTCAGATAGGTTGGTAATTATATGGTATATTTATATATTGAGAAGTGGGGGGATAATATTGGTTAGGGATGTAATAAATGTAAATTTGGGAGAAGAGGGTGAAGAATGTAATAATAATTTTTTTAATCCAACAGATGAACAAATGAATACTATCATCCATTCATTAAATACCTTAAATCAAGTAGAGATTTTAAATATTTTAGGAAGTTTTAATATTTCTACTGATTATGACACTATTAAAAAGAAAACGGAGTTAATACAATATCTCATTTATAGTTTTAAACAAGGAATGTTTAGTGAAAGATTATTTAATGAATTAAGAAGTCAGGCTTTTAATCCTGATATTGATAGCACAGATGGTTTCTTTTTCTCTTTTGGAGCCGATACTCTCAATATTACCAAAGAAGGTCTAGAGACATTTTTGAAAGGCTGGAATGCGGTTAAGGATGATAAAGGGATTGAGTTTCTAGAATTGAATAATCAGAGTGCTACATTGTTAGTAACCAAACATACTGATAAGTTTATTTTTGATCAAGAAAGTATGTTTAGTATAAAATATAACGACGAAAAAAGAGCAAAGGTTCAGGTGTACTTTGACAAAAGTATTGTATATGTTCAAACAACAAATACTGTAATTTATCATGCAATAAAAACAATTATTAAAGAGTTTCTGCAAGAGCTATTGAATATTGAAAAGCTTTATATAACACCTCCAAAGATGAGTAAAAATCTCAGTCTTACTTTTAATGATGACTTTACGGGAGCTAAAAAAGAGAACTCTGTTCATCCAAATACTATTAAACTACTCGATATTTTATTAGAATTAGATGCACCAAGTTCTTCTTTTAGTGGTTTTGAATGTGTAAATATTACTCTTGATCACGAAGATACTATCAATAGGAAAGATGCAAAGTCCAAAATAGTTTCTCAAAATTATGGTGGAGGAGATTTACTCAAAAATAAAGTTGTAAAGGACTTAATACTTAGTAATAGAATTATCTATGATATCGAATTTAAAATTGAGTATAATCATGTGGATAATGAGGGGTATATTAGAAAACAACTTGTTACGGTAGGAATGATAAATGATAGGAAAAGTTTTCTAAGAATTTTTATTAAAAATAGCGATTACAATATTCGGAATGTTATTAAGAATGCATACAGTGAGCTTACTAGCGTATTCATATCAAACTATGGTCAGTCACAATTAAGGAATGAGGATAACATAAAAAAATTGTTAGGACTTAGTTAAAATGAAAAAAACTGATAATTTTTTTTATGAGGCTATGCTATATGCATTCAAGGATCAGGAAAATTTCTGGATAATGCTTAGAAGACTTATAGATGAAATTGAGGAAAGTGAAGGGATTTATTTTAATGTAAATATCTTAGAAAAAAATCTATATAATAGAGTGTCTTCTTTTCATACTTATGAAAATAATGGAAATATTCAGCTTTGTATCATAAATAATTTGATGTGGATGTTTGTTGAAGATGTATTCGAATATACACCTTTACTAGAAAAAATTGAGTCAAAACTAAGTAAGTATATATCTAAAATACCTGTAACAAACAAATATTTTGTCGACTCAATATTTAATAGTAATTTTAGTGATAACCTCCTAGAAATAAATATTGAAGGTGAGGACATTTCTGAGTTTGAGACAGAAACCTTTACTGGAAGTTTTATAAATAAAACTTTTGAATACAGAAACATCATTAAATTTAACAATATCTACATTAGATACATTAAATTCCAACCTCTTAAATTGAATGTTGCTCTCACACTTAGGTTTCCTAATGTAATTCAGTTTAGTGATTATATTGATTTTAAGATGTATCAAAACTTAATTAAAAGCTTTTCAAATTATATTTATAAAACAAATAAAAAATTATTATATATTAATAAAGGAGAAGAATATGAGGAAAATAACAATAGCAACTACTAGTGATGGCTATAAAATAGAAGAAATGGATCATCAACCTTGGCATGAATATGATGGATTGTCTATAGATTTCATACTAGACTTTAAACATATACCAGAGAAGGAATATTTATTAAAAGTTACTAGTCTGTCCAAGGAATTTGATTGGATAAATGCGGAAGATGGTAATTTTATATTTGATCTTGAGAAAATTAAGAGAAACTTTAATGTATTTTCAGAATGTAAATGGATGAAGAGCTATATTATTCTTAAGCCTAACTATGAACCCGCATTGGACGACTCAAAATTTATAGTGAGTTTCACAGCAACACAGAAAGAGATTGAAGTTAACGCCCCCCAAAAAATCTTTTTAAGTCATAAAGGTGCAGATAAACCACTAGTTAGGGAATATTTTCAACTACTAAAAGAATTAGGATTTGATCCATGGCTGGATGAAGACGCAATGGTTGCTGGAACAAAGTTGAATAGAGGGATATACCAAGGTTTTAAAGAGTCATGTGCAGCGATATTTTTTGTTACGCCATCATTTAAAGATGAAGATTATCTAGAGGACGAAGTAGATTATGCCATAGATGAACAAAAAGAAAAAGGTGACAAGTTTGCTATTATTACATTGGCATTAAAAGATCCTAATGGAAAAACTGGAGAAATTCCTGGCTTGTTAAAAAAATATGTATATAAAGAACCAACTTCACAACTTGAAGCATTTAGAGAGATTATTAGGGCTCTTCCTTTAGAAACAGGAAAAACGGTATGGAAAAATTAAGCGGTCTTCACAGAGTACTGTTTTATAGTTAGGAGTGACTGATTAATAATATCATTAATAAGTGGTATTATTGCTTATTTGATTTAAGTAGTAGTTATTGGAGCTTTTGATTGTGTAAGTGGGGGTGACAGTGTAGACTTATAATAAATTCCTTGAATAACTAGCTGATCAAACTCTCGGTTTATTGATAAAAACATTTTGCCCCCACAACTTAGTTTTTTAATAAACGTAGTCAAAAACGTAGTCAAACATTTTCAATAATAGCTATAAACTCTTGAAAACCTTGGCATTATAGCGTTTAATGAGATGGTAGGTTCGACTCCCGCCGTCTCCATACAGGTTATTGTATAAAATTGCACTGAGTGTCTGTGACGTAAAGCATAAAATTTCCGTTTGGAAGCTTTATGCTTTATTTTATTTTAGGAAACTTTATGCTTGATTTTGAAAAGATAAAATACTTTTCCCCTTTGGATCTGGTGATCTAAAGGTAAGCCCGAAATATAAAAATAAGCGCACCTTTTCGGTACGCATGACAAATAGCCGTCTATCACGCGAATTTTTTCGGATAGATGGCTATTTCATTACACATGTTGTTTTGATATTTTTGGACCAAGGCATGTAATTATTTAATATCTCAGGTTGCTGATGAATC
>NZ_RYYR01000043.1 GCF_003977595.1 Lysinibacillus antri
TAATGGCATCTAACTTTTCTTCTAAAGTAAATTTAGACATAGAAAAACTGCACCTCCAATTATTAGATTTTGTCTAACAATTGGGGTGCAGTTCATTTTTACATGGGCGGTGTTTTTTATGCTTCTCGTATGAGTTGCTAATAAGTATTCTAAAAAAGTAGAACTTTGTGAGCGGACTTAGCACACAAGCCGCAGAGCCAACTTGTAGTTGTCTCTACGTCTTGTCTTAGTGCTTTTGTGTAAGGTCCGCTCACATGTAGTAGCGCATACAAAAGATTCTTGATTTTATACGCGGCTTACAGTGGTAGGCCGCGTTTTTTAACATGGAACTACTACTGTATTTGTTATAAAAAAATTTGAAATCAATTACCCCAACAATTCCGTCAAATACTCTCGTAAATCTTCTGCTTCTTGTTCGGTTTTGTTAAATACGTGTTCTAAGTAACCCGGTTCATCCAGGTCATCTGGTCCGATGATGGCAAATCGACCAAATTGCATATCTAAAACTAGCACTTTACCAAAAAAACGAGTAGATTGCATAATAGCTAAATCATAGCGCAATGTTTTGCCTGTAAAGCTGACGAACCTCGTTTTTGTGTCTTCTACATCATCATATAAGAAAAAACGTTCCATTTTGTTTTGTACTCCTTCTTCGTTCTACAGATATGTTACTATAGAAAAGAAACGACTATCAACTATTTAAGATTTGACTGGAGGATCTTATCCATGTATTTTGTAGACCGCAATAAAATAACAATTACACTTAACCATTTAGAACACATCTTAACAACGTTCGAAAACGAAAGCAATTGGTTAAAGGATGATATCACAACGTTAGCATTGCAACGTATTGGCCATAACGCTATGGAATCCATGATGGATGTAGGCAACTTAATTATCGATGGCTTCATTATGCGTGACCCTGGTAGCTACGATGACATTATCGATATTCTCATTGATGAAAAAGTCATTACACACGAGATGGAACAACCATTAAAAGAAGTTGTCGCATTACGTAAAATGTTAGTTCGAGAATTTGTACAAGTCGATAATGAAGAGTTGGTAAAGGTGTTAACGAATAGTTTACCAGCGATGAAACAATTCCCGAGCCTTGTTTCAAACTATTTAGTAAATGAACTTGGCCCAGTTTCGGCATTTTTACCGGAGAATGAATAATGAAGCGGTACAAAGCGTATTGTTTTGATTTAGATGGTACCGTTTATCGTGGAAAAGAAGCCATTGATTCTGCCATTCGGTTTATTCACCAATTGCAAAAAGAGGGGATCGATTATTATTTAATTACGAATAATTCATCGAAAACTCGTGAGCAATTACAAGAAGCACTCAATCAGATTGGCTTAGAAGTTTCACCACATCGCATCTATTCGAGTGCTTTAACGACAGCGAAATATGTGTCCCAGCATTTTCGCAAGGGGAAAATCCAATTTGTTGGTTCGGAAGGTTTACGTGTGGCATTGCTAGAAGAAGGCATCGAACTTGTCGATGTAGAGGATGAGACACCAGATGTAGTCGTAATGGGCATTGATAGAACCATCGATTATATGAAATTGGCGAAAGCGTCCATTGCTGTTCAAAATGGGGCAAGGCTTGTCGGAACGAATGAAGATATTAAATTCCCAACAGAGCATGGGTTTGTACCAGGGAATGGCTCATTTGTAAGACTAGTTGCTAATGTCGCTTCTGTTGAACCAGTATTTGTTGGTAAACCTTCTCCCGTTATGTTACAAGTCATTCAAGATGAGTATGGCTTTTCAAAAGAGGAGATGGTGATGATTGGGGACAATTATGATACCGATATCCTTTGTGGCATTCAGTTCGGCTGTGACACCATTCACGTCAATACAGGTGTAACAAGTACTGAGGAAGTATTGAAAAAGGATAGAAAACCAACTTATTGTGTCGAAAATCTAGATGAATTCAATTAATTGTATCCGTGCACACGTTTAATCATGTGCGCGGATTTTTTTGTTTTTGTATCTTTCGCGGAGATATTAGCCAAACTTAAGGTATTATTAGCGAAAGTGCGAAGAATATTAGCCAAATTTACTTTAATATTAGAAATCAAAAAGAACCATTTCAAAAAACAGAATGGCTCTTAAATCAATAGGGAAATCCATTAAAACAATGGATTTTCCTCTATATATTGATAAATTTTATTCGTTAATTCTTCAGGCGTATCTGCTTCAACGACATCACCGTTTACAAGGGCATATAAAGATCGATCACACTTGGTGCAATAGCTTAAGCAACCGTATTCTAGTACATCAATGTTTGGATCTCTCTCTAATGCTTCATATGTCTGTTGAGCGCCTGCTGCTAGATTGCTAATGCAAAATTCTACTAATGGATTCATGCGCTAGTGTCACCTCACTCAATGTCATGCTACTCTGTTTTGCGCCATTCGTCAACGTATGATGTTCTTGTGAAAAAATTCACAAAAAGTGAGATTAAGATATTGTGAAACTTCTCACAATAAGCTATACTATTTATGAATAAATTGTGAACGATTTTGAGAATAATCAAAATTGTCTAAAATATAGGGGAGTATTATATATTATGAAGAAACTAGTATTACTAGGTGGCGGTTACGGAAATATGCGCGTATTACTACGTCTATTACCGAGTAACTTTCCAGAAGATACGATGATTACATTAGTGGATCGAACACCATTCCATAGTTTAAAAACGGAATTTTATGCGTTAGCAGCTGGAACTTCAACAGATAAAGAGATACGAGTGAATTTCCCAGAACACCCAAGATTACAAGCTGTTTACGGTGAAATTGAAAAAATTGACCGAAAAGAAAAAACGGTACTATTAGAAGACGGTCAAGTGGTACCATATGATGATTTAGTTATTGGATTAGGTTGTGAGGATAACTATCATGGTGTACCCGGAGCCGAAGAAAATAGCTTTAGTATCCAAACTATTGCAAAATCACGTACAACGTTTGAGAAGTTATGTGGATTACCACCTGGATCTGTAGTTGGTATTGTTGGCGCAGGGTTAAGTGGTATTGAACTTGCGAGTGAATTACGTGAAAGTCGTAAAGATTTAAAAATTAAATTGTTTGATCGCTCTGACCGTATTTTACGTGACTTCCCTGAAAAACTAAGTAATTATGTAAAAGAATGGTTTGTGAAACATGATGTAGAAGTAATTGCGAATTCAAATATTACAAAAGTGGAACCTATGCACCTTTACAATCATGAAGACGTGATTGATGTGGATGCTATTGTTTGGACGGCAGGTGTTCAACCAGTAAAAATCGTTCGTGATATGGATGCTGAAAAAGACAAAAAAGGACGTCCAATTATTACAGAGCACTATCATTTAGTTGATGATGAAAATGTATTTGTAGTTGGAGATTGTGCTTCTTCTGATTTACCTGCCAGTGCACAACTTGCAGAAGAACAAGCTGAACGCGTTGTAAAAGTATTAAAACTTCGCTGGAATAACGAGCCACTACCTGAAAAATTACCTGCTATTAAATTAAAAGGCTTCATGGGATCGTTAGGTAAAAAACAAGGATTTGTTTACCTTGCTGATACGACAGTAACAGGACGTATTGCACGACTTATGAAATCAGGCTTACTTTGGATGTACAAACGACAAAATGATTCATAATGAAGTAATAATCGTAGAATTTTGACACATAATATAGAAAGCAGCATCGCGAGTTGGATGCTGCTTTCACTAATTATTCGACAGGCTTAAAACCTAACTTTTCAAGACAAGAGAATATTGGTTGGATTTGGATATACCCTTCACCAATGACTTCATTATTAATTAACACAAGTGGATAAAAAAATTCATCATTATGAATGCGCTCTGCCCACTCTTGATCTCTTTCATTATCCAATGGCTGTTCAATATCTACGTAACGGATTTCAAATGGTTGGTTTGGATACTTTCGTTGAATCGCGGCGTCTAACCATTCGTATGTATCTTTTGAAGAAGGTGCATTTACACAACTAGCACAAATTACATCTGCACCGAATATTTCTATTATGGTATTATTTTCATTCATAGAATAACAACCTTTCATAACGGAATAATGGATTTTTTCACTTTTTCACATTATAATAATTTTAATGAAAGGAGTCGAGAGAAATGACTGAATTAGAACAAAAAGAACAAGTACAAGAAGTTTTAGATAAATTACGTCCATTTTTACTACGCGATGGTGGCGACTGTGAGCTAGTAGACGTGGAGGATGGCATAGTACGTTTACGTTTATTAGGTGCATGTGGAAGCTGCCCAAGTTCTACAATTACACTAAAAGCTGGTATTGA
Organism: Lysinibacillus antri; assembly: GCF_003977595.1. GTDB lineage: Bacteria > Bacillota > Bacilli > Bacillales_A > Planococcaceae > Ureibacillus > Ureibacillus antri. Next base: position 4,317 of record NZ_RYYR01000043.1, read on the forward strand.
GCGTGCCTTACTTGAAGAAGTACCAGGTATTATTGAAGTAGAGCAAGTATTTTAATGTAAAAAAGCTAACGTTTACTCTTCACTGTAAACGTTGGCTTTTTTAATTTGCTCTTTCTTTTTCTCGTAATTCCCGCACAAGTTGCCATTGCTCTTTTGCCATGTCAACTAGCTTTGCCTCTCCACCGACGCGTTGATTTTCGATGACTTTTGAGAAAAAGCGTGTGGCATTATCTAAGTCTAGTATTCTTCTAGAGAGTTCGGCAATCATGTACATGATACGCGTATCAGACATTTGCGTACCAGCATAGTCTTCTGTTGAGTAAGAAGTCATATAAAGATCACGTGCGATTTTAATAAAACGCATTTCTTGATCTTCATTTTTTAAGGTGCGGTAGATCCATCCGATACGAAGGGCCAATCCTGCGAGTGAAACAGATTTCTCCTTTTTTAATATGCCACAAAAATAAGCTAATTTATATGCCTCAAGTGCCTGGAAAACCGTACGCTCTCTATTATAGCTTCTAGGGACCCATCTACTTGAAATTTGTTCCTGAATGGTTTCACGCACACCAGGGGCAAAATATTTAACAAAGTCTTCTGTAAACGAAAACCCACAGTACTCACAGACGAATACATTGTAGTATAATGCATTAACCGTCGAATCCGCGTAAGTAGGACAAAAATCTGTATCGGTATGTTCTACTTTCACTGATTTTGTCCGTACTTTTGGTGTAGCAAATGTCTTTTTACAGCAAAGACATTCAACTTTTTTCTCATATAAGGGGGATATTTCCATAAAATCGAACCTCTCAAAAAAAATTTGTAAAACAATTATAGCAAGTCTATGGTGGGAATAGTAATTATATTTACCTATTTTTAAAAGAAATTTAACTCGGAGCAATTAGGAAAATTGAAAGCCAAAAACTTTATTTTTAGTTTTCTCCTTGCTATCATTATAACAGAAGGAAGGTGAATGGGATGACAAGTGAAAAACATGTGATTGATTTAACGGAGGCTGCAGCGTTTCGTGTGAAAGAAATGCAACAACACAATGAAGAAGAAGGTGCTTTTTTACGTGTTGCTGTGCATGGTGGAGGTTGTAGTGGGCTGTCTTACGGTATGAATTTTGACAAATCGCAAAGTGACGATGATTTTGTAGATGAACAACACGGATTAAAAATTCTTGTTTCCCGTGAGGATGCACCAATCTTAATGGGTACGAAAATTGATTATAAGCAATCTTTAATGGGTGGAGGCTTTACCATCGATAATCCGAACGCCATTGCTTCATGTGGGTGTGGAACGTCTTTTAGAACGGCTAAGATTGAAGGTACACCGGAAGTTTGTGAATAAAGATTTTTAAGGGATTTACTTGTTAGAGTTTCTAATGAGTAAATTCCTTTTTTTTGTTCATCGACCCGAATTTGAGTGAAATACTCGCGGTTTTAAGGGAAATACTCGCGGTTTTTACCAAAATACTCGCACTTTCACGCAAAATACTCGCACTTCGATTTCCTAACAAGGCACCTGAAACGATATAATAGATAATATAGTTTTTTACAAAGGGTGATAGGATGACGAAAGATCGTGGAAAAGTATGGCTTGGAGTGGCGGGAGTTGTCACAAATTCAGAAGGAAAATGGCTCGTTGTTAAAAAGAAATATAGTGGGTTAAAAGGGGTTTGGTCTTTGCCAGCAGGGTTTGTTCAGTTTGGAGAGACCGCGGATGAAGCTGTTGTTCGCGAAATAAAAGAAGAGACTGGGATTGATTGTGAAGTAACTGGATTAATCGGTTTTCGCTCAGGTGTGATCCGGAACGAAATTAGTGACAACATGGCCATCTTTTGTTGTAAGCAATTGCACCCATCACAATCGATTCAAATCCAAGAAGAAGAACTTTTTGAAGCAAAATGGTTATCCGTTGAATATCTTGCAAATAGTCCGAAATCCTCGGTAATGTTACGCGAAATGGCAAGTCATGAACTCATGCATCATCAGCTATATAAAGTGGAAGGAATTAATCCAGGAGAAATTTTCGAATATTCAACGTATAAGCTATTTTTTAATAAATAAGGGCGGAAGTAAAGTTTGCGGATTTGACATAGGACTTAACAGGTAATAAGTGAAAAATAGTAGCGTTCCTAAAGCGCGTACACTTCATTCACATTATGTCGTATGTCAATTTTGTCAAAATCGGAAATTCCTTGTTTAAAACAGCGCCCCATTTTGTATTCCTCATTTGAAACCTCTAAATATATCATGTAAACTAGTGAGAGGAAAACGGAGGTTATACATAATATGAGTGGCTCAGTTTCGATAGTGCAATTAATTATCTCAGTCGTACTTTTCTTTGTCATGTTTTTTGGCATAGGCTTTTTATTAAATATGCTTCTTCGTATGACTTGGTTAATGGCGATCGTTTATCCGGTAGTTGTAATATTCATTGTAGATGAAGTAAGTTTCTTAGATTATATTTTTAAAGCGGGCACAGCATGGCCTGCATTGTTGGACAAACTGCAAGCGCTACAGGTAGTTGATATTGCAATTCTTTCAGGTGGCTTTGCAGGTGCGATTGTTGCAGGAATTGTCATGATTTATTTAAGAAAAGCTGGATATCGAATGTTTTAAAAAAGCGAAACAGTACAACGAGTCACATCATTGTACTGTTTTTATTTTTGTAAATTATAAAATTAACGTATAAAACACCACTGCTATTAAAATTCCGGTAAAGGCACCCGAGAAGACTTCACTTGGTTTATGCCCCAGTAATGTTTTTAACTCCTCAAGCTTTTCTTTTTCATCTTTTTCAGGCCAATGTTTAACTTCACGGAAGAATAAAGTAAGTTCATTACGCATCCGATTAATGATGACGGCGTGCTGTCCGGCTTGATAACGAACTCCGCTTGCGTCATACATCACAATACTCGCGAACATAGCAGCTACGGCAAAGGTAGGGGAATCGAGTCCTGTTTCAAAACCGACTGCTGTTGCTAGACTTGTGACTGCAGCAGAGTGGGAACTTGGCATGCCACCAGTCGAAGTTAATAACGACCAGTCTATTTTTTTGGACACTAGAAAGTAAATCGGTACTTTGATAAATTGTGCAAATAAAATGGAAAACAAAGATAAAATGAGTGGGGCATTATAAAATAATTCCAAAATAAACAATCCCTACCTTTCGCTATTATTGCACCAAGTATAGCATATCCAATTCATTCAAATTCAATTAATCAGCGATCTTAATTCGAAAAATTCGTAAATTGGACTATAATAATGATATTGGAGGGAATCGCATGAAAATTGTAAAAGAAGCAAAGTCATTTGAGCAAATTAATACGGAACTTCTCATTGTGGGAGTTCAAAAAAACTGCGACCATATTAAAGGATGGAACAAGCTTGTTTCCTTTTTTGGTGAATCTCTTGAAGAATGGATTCGTTCTGGTGATATCGATACAGATCGAAAAAAAATGACGAAACTACCGTATGTAGGCTCTAACAAACAATTGAAACGTGTTTTATTTGTAGGTCTTGGCGATACAAAAACATTAACAGAAAATGTCTTACGTGAAACATTTGGCTTAGTAGGGAAGCAACTACGAAATATAAAAGCCAATGAATTTACGATTTGGTTGGAGTCCTTTACAGCGAGTCCAATTGATGAAAATGATGTAGCCTTTCTTTTTGCAGAAGGTGCAGGGCAAGGGTTTTATCAAATTCCACATTACAAAACGACATCCAATGAAATCGATACTTATTTAGATGCCGTTCATTTTGTAACAGAAGCTGATATTGATGAAATTGTTGCGAGTTATAAAGTAGGTAAAATTTATGCAGATGCAGTCAATGAAGCGCGAAATTTAGTCAATTTACCACCAAATTTACTGACGGCTACAGACCTTGCTAACTACGCAGAAGAGTTAGCTAAACAATATGACTTTGAAGTAGAAATTTTAAACAAAGCCGAATTAGAAGAGCTAGGCATGGGCGGGATTTTAAGCGTTAATAAAGGATCTAAAGAGGAGCCGCGTCTCATTACGTTAAAATACCAAGCAACGGACAATTGGGAAGAGGTAATGGGCTTAGTTGGAAAAGGTGTCACTTACGATACCGGGGGATACTCCATTAAAACAAAAACAGGTATGGTTGGTATGAAGGGCGATATGGGTGGAGCTGCTGCAGTCCTTGGTGCGATGAAAATCATTGGAGAAGTTCGACCAAACAAAAACGTTGTGGCGGTTATTGGGGCAACGGATAATATGATTTCTGGTGAGGCATTTAAACCAGATGATGTCATTACAACGTATAGTGGAAAAACAGTGGAAGTCTTAAATACAGATGCGGAAGGGCGACTCGTACTTGCAGATGCGGTATCTTATGCTAGACAACAGGGCGCTAATTACTTAATTGACGTAGCCACATTAACAGGTGGTGTGATTACGGCGCTTGGTTTTGATAAGACCGGCTCGTTAACAAATAATGAAGCATTTTTTGATGCCTTTATTGAGGCTAGTATTGAAACAGGAGAATTCGTTTGGGGTATGCCTCTTACTGAAAAGGATAAAAAACGTATTCGCAAATCCGATATTGCGGACTTAAATAATTCACCAGGTAGTGATGGTCATATGATTTTTGCAGGTGGTTTTGTTGGTGAATTTGTCGGTGATTTACCTTGGATTCATTTAGATATTGCAGGTACTTCAGATGCCGCATCCCCTCATGACTTAGGTCCAAAAGGCGGTACGGGTGTAATGGTTCGAACGTTAGCTACTTTTATTGAACGATTAGGGGAAGAGAGCAATTCATCCTTTTAAAAATAGGCGAATAGCTCAACACTCCTTTCTTTTGAAACATATGTTACAAAAGAAAAGGAGGTACAATATGGTTAATTATTATGGTGGATACAGTGGTTTCGGTGATTTTGGTTATCCATTTATCGGAGGATTTTTAGGTGGTCTTCTAGGGAACGTTATTTACCCAAATAATTATCGTTATCCGTACTATTATCAGCCTTATCCATACTATCATTATCCTAGATATAACTATCCTCATTATCCACGTAGAGGAAGACACGGTCGTTACTATTAAAAGAAAAAAGAAAAGCGCGAAATTTTTCGCGCTTTCCTTCATTTGCAAGGAATTTATTTAATCCCTTGTTCTTTTTTCATTTTTTCAACTTCTATTTTTAAATCATCTCGAACTGTGCCAGGCCAAGGTTTTACGCCAGCCAAATAAGAGGCACGAGACATAATATGCCCCCCAACAGGTCCAGTGATAAATAGGAAAAGTATCCCTAATAGTATTCCTGGATTAAAGTGATTTTCTTTTAACCAAAAGTGAAAGAATACACCAATCAAAATACACATAACCCCTAAAGTAGAACTTTTTGAAGCGGCATGTGCCCTCGTATACAAGTCTGGTAATCGATATAGACCAATTGCTGAGACAACAATAAAGAGTAAGCCGGCTAAAATAAAGAATACAATTAATATGTTAGCGAGAATTGTCACGAGTAATAATATCTCCTTTCTCTATAAATTTAGAGAAGGCAATTGTTCCGATAAATGATAAAATCGCCAGTAATAAAATAATTTCTAAAAAGAAGCTAGTCTCCACTACGATGGATAAAAGACCAACTAAAGAAATCAGTGCGACACCAATCGCATCAAGTGCCACTACACGGTCAGATGGGTTTGGGCCCTTAACAAGACGATAAAGAAGGGCAATCATTGACAAAACGATTATTAAAACTGCTGCCCATAAAAAATAGGTCATGTTTGGCTCACCTCCAGTATCGCTTTTTCAAAGGAATTTTTAATTGAATCGATTGTCTCATCGATATCATCACTGTCAATTACATGAATAAAGAGCGCTTTTGAATCATCTGATACATGCACAACGACCGTACCAGGTGTTAGTGTAATTAAACTTGAAAGAAGGGTAATTTCCCAATCTTGTGTAAGCGTCGTTTCATACTTGAAAAATGCCGGTTGCAGTTCTAATTTTGGATTTAATACAAGTTTTAGAACTGAAACGTTTGCGAGTATTAATTCTTTTATGAATAATACGGTAAGCTTAATTACTGCCCAAACACGATCTGTATAAAGTCGAGATTTAAAGAATCGTCGCATTGCTAAAATACATAATAATCCTAGTAAGTACCCGATAATAAATCGGGATACCGAATAATTTGAGGATAAAAACATCCATAAAAAGGCTAGAAATACGTTTAGTAATATTTGAAAGGACATTTATTCTCCTCCTTTCATTACTGCATCTGTGTAAATGGATGGATCAACAAGTATTTTTGCTGCATCGCCCATTAATGTTGTGATCCACTCTGTTCCAACCCCGTACAAGATCGAAATAAATACGAGTATCATTGTTGGGAAAAATAGACGATTGTAAGTTGTTTTATTTACATCGTTAGAAATTTGCCCTTGTTCGCCCCAAAATGCATAAATAAATATACGCATAACAGAAAGTAACACAACTAGACTTGAAGCTAATATGAAAATACTAGACCATATATTGTCTGCTTGGAAACCACCTTGTACGATGAGTAACTTTCCGACGAAACCACTTAATGGGGGCACGCCTGCTAACCCTAGTGCTGCAATTAAGTAAAACCATCCTAGAGCTGGGTACGTTTTCATTAAACCGCCCATTTTGCGTAAATTTGTTGTCCCTGATATATAAATCACAATTCCGATTAACATAAAGAGGGCCGCTTTAATGATCATGTCATGAACTAAATAAAACATAGCGCCTTGTAATGCCACTTCATTCATTTGTGCAACACCGAATAAAATGACCCCAACTGCGATGACGATATTATAAATAATAATTTGCTTCACATCAAAGTGTGCTAATGCACCGATACACCCAGCGATAATTGTAATGACTGATAAGATCAACAATAATTCATGGGTAAATGCTAAGTCATGTGTGAAGAAGAGCGTATATGTACGCATAATGGCATAAACGCCGACTTTTGTCAGTAGTGCACCAAACAATGCTAATACTGGAATTGGCGGTGCTGAATATGCACTAGGTAGCCAGAAATACAGTGGGAAGATCGCTGCTTTCATCCCAAATACCATTAAAAATAACACAGCAATGACAGTAATGATTCCGGGTTGGTTAATTTCAGTAATCTTTAAAGCAATGTCCGCCATACTTAATGTCCCAACAACTGAATAGAGGAAGGCTACTGTAATAACAAAAAACGCAGAAGAGATGACGTTTACTAAAATATATTTAATCGATTCCCGAAGTTGCGCTTTTTCACCGCCAAGGACGATGAGTAAATAAGAAGCCATTAATAATACTTCAAAGAATACGAAAAGATTAAAAATATCTCCTGTTGTAAAAGCCCCATTTACTCCTGTAATGATAAACATGACACCAGGATAGTAGAAGAAGCGTTCTCGCTCTTTCCCGATAGACTCAAATCCATACCATACGATAAAGAATGCTAGAATTAAAGTTGTCGTGACAAGCAATGCTGAAACCATATCGGACACCATTGTAATACCGAATGGTGCTGGCCAACTACCAAATGTCACTGTCTGTGGACCATCTGCATGTACTTTATAGACTAATCCCAATGCGCCAATTATCGCCATTAATAACCCTAGTAATGTTGTAATACGCTGATAGGCTAATTTTTTTTGACCGAACATTAAAATCATACCGAAGAAAAATGGAATGATTATTGGGAGTAAAAGGAAGTTATTCATGATCCTCACTTCCTTTCATTAAAGTCATATCATCAGTTTGTAATTCTTGGTAAGCGCGGTATGCTAGTACTAAAAAGAATGCGGTTACACCAAAGCTAATTACAATTGCTGTTAGAATTAGCGCTTGGGGTATTGGATCGACATAGTCTGTTACACCGTCTGATAAAACTGGTGGTGCACTGCCTTTAAAACTCCCCATTGTCAGGATAAGTAAGTGAGCACCATGACTTAATAATCCTGTCCCAATAATAATACGCAGTAAACTACGTGATAAAATTAAATAGATTGCAGCCATAAAGAGAAAGCCGCAGACAAAAGCCATAATTATTTCCATTATTCATCCTCCCCAATCGTTTGAATAATGGTCATCGTAACACCAACAACAACCAAATAGACCCCTAAGTCGAATAAAGCAGCCGTATGAAGCGATGTTTTACCGATCAAGGGTAAGTAAAAATAATCGAAATAGTGGGTGAAGAATGGTTCATTCATAAACATGGAGAATGCTGCCGTTCCCCCCGCAATAATTAACCCTACTGCAACTAAAGAAAGATAGTTAATGGGTATGATCGATTGTACTGTTTTAATATCAAATGCGATGACCAGTAAAACGATTGCACTGGCAGTAACTAAACCCCCGACAAATCCTCCACCAGGTGTATAGTGTCCTGCAAAGAAAATGTGAACAGCGTAGAAGAAAATTATGAAAAACACTAATTTCGCTGTAAATTGTAATATGACATCATTTGTTTTCATAATTTCCCTCCTTTTTTGCTCAGTCGTAATTTAATCATTGCATAGATCGCCATCCCCGCAATAGCAAGTACTGTAATTTCAAATAAAGTATCAAATCCACGATAGTCTACTAAAATTACGTTTACAATATTTCCGCCACCAGCAAGGGAATAAACCGTTTCTTTGTAATATTTCGCGATGGACTCGATATATTTTTGTGAATGGGCTGATAAGGCTACTAAAGTAACCATGACCCCTACGGCAATCGATACAAAAGCTCTCCCAAAACGGAAGCGAGTACGTTCTTCAACCTTTTGGAACTTTGGTAAATGATAAAAAGCTAACAAGAATAAAGCTACCGAAATCGTTTCAATTACTAACTGTGTTAAAGCTAAGTCAGGTGCGTTAAACATAACGAAGAATAGCGATACCGTATAACCAACTGCACCTAATGCGATAATGGATGTCATACGAGATTTTGCAAATACAGTAGTAATCGTACCAATCACTAATACAAGAATTAATAACAATTGTGAAATTCGGATTGGTGAAGCACCAACAAAGGTAACTTTAAAGCCATCTTTAATAAATAAAGTGCCGATTACGATGAACGCAATGCCACTAAACATATAAGCTAAATAACCACGTATAGATCCTGTCATGTAAAGACCCGAGAAATTTCTCATCCATTTATCACTAAATTCATATACGATAAAGTCATATAAATTATTTAGCGTTAGCTTAGGAGGAGATGCTTCATACATCTTTTGCCATTTGGATAGTACTAGGAATAGCAGGAACCCAATTACAATAATTCCGATTGTCATCCATAATTCTGGTTGGAAACCGTGCCAAGCCGAAATGTGAATATCTACCTGATCAGGGTTTGTATAAAGGAACGGCTGAATGGCCACCACAGCAGGTTTAATAAATGTATCCGCAATGACATTTGGAATAAAGAATATTGTGACAACTAAAGATGCTAAAATAACTGGAGAAATTAACATACCAATCGGAGCTTCGTGTGGTTTAGTTGGTAATTCTTCGGGTTTGTATTTTCCTGTAAATGTTTTAAAGACAAAGTAAAAGCTATAGATGAAGGTAAATACACTTGCAATCCAAGCAATGACAGGGAAAAGAATTCCCCATGTAGAGAAATTGTAAAAATCAAACTCTTTCACAGATAACATAGCCGTTAGGAACATTTCTTTACTTAAAAAACCGTTGAATGGAGGTAAACCGGCCATTGAAAAACTTCCAATTAAAGCGACTGTAAAACTTACAGGCATAATGCTCATAAGTCCGCCAAGTTTCCGTATATCACGTGTACCTGTTTCATGGTCTACAATACCTGCAATCATGAATAAACTACCTTTAAAGGTTGCATGATTAATTAAATGGAAAATGGCTGCGAATGCTGCATATTTAAAAATCGTATCTTGGGCACCGTCTACATGGTAGGCGATTGCGCCAACACCTAATAAAGACATGATTAATCCTAGCTGACTAACCGTTGAGAATGCTAGAATCCCTTTTAAATCGGTTTGTTTAACTGCAAAGAATGAACCCCAGAATAATGTGAGTAAACCAATTCCGGCAACAAGCCAAATCCATACTTCAGACAGTGCAAAGATGGGAGTAAAGCGTGCTACTAAATAAATACCAGCTTTTACCATTGTTGCTGAGTGGAGGTAGGCACTAACAGGTGTAGGTGCTTCCATTGCATCTGGTAACCAAATATAAAATGGGAACTGTGCAGATTTCGTAAAGGCACCGAGTAAAATTAAAATAAGTGCGAAGATGAACGTATCATGTGTCGCTAATTCAGGTGCAATTTCAATTAATTCACGAATGGAGAATGTTTCTCCCATAATGGATAGAAGAACAAATCCCCCAAGCATCATCATTCCACCGCCGACTGTAATCAGCGTGGATTTAAGTGCGCCAAAGCGTGATTTGTCACGGTTGTACCAATAACCGATTAATAAGAAGGAGGAAATCGATGTTAACTCCCAAAATAAATAAAGTGTAATCATATTATCGGATTGGACAACACCAAGCATAGCGGACATAAACATTAACAAATAGATGTAAAAGTTATGAAGCTGTTCCTTCGTACGATCTAAATAATAAATCGAATATAAGACAACTAGTGCACCGATTCCTGAAATAAGTAAAGAAAACAATAAACTTAATCCATCAAGATACGACACAAAGGAAATACCAAGTGAAGGAATCCAATCGAACTGCGCTATAATCGTTTCCCCTTTGGAAATTATAGGAACATACGAAGCGTAAAAAATTACCAAAAATAGTGGTGCGATTAAAACGAACCAACCTGTATGTATGGAGCGAATCTTCTTAAAGAAGAACGGCATAAATAGCGCAGCGATTAACGGAATAAACATACATAAAACTAGAAACAAAATAATCCCCCTTTCTAAAATTAAAAGAAAAAATAATAAATTTCTCGAACATTCAATATTATATCATGTATACTAGGTGAATTCACTTGCCTACACGGTTTATCTGTTCTTAATTGTTAGCAATTATTCGTCGATATATATATGTAGAAAAAATAAATTTTGAAGGAAATTGTCATGAAAAATCCATATTTGTACGGTTATTTACCATTATTCACGATTTTATTGTTCAGTTTGACGTTTGGAATCTATACAGTTGGTGTTTCATTAGAAGTGTTAACATCAATTGGTGTCTATGCTGGAATGCGCGAATTTCTATCAGATTTAGAATTAAGAATTTTGTTACTCATTGTATTTTCACTTTGTTTTTTTATGCTATTTTCTGCATTGAAATTAATTGGGGAAACCATCCATGAAGTGGGGATGCTCTTTTTTTCGAAAGATAATGTGGGGGAAACGATTAGTGCTGCTCGCGGTGGTTATGTCATTTTCTTCTTTGGCTCACTTGCATCAGCTTTTGGTATTCAATCCATTATGATTCTAGTGATTGTATTATTATTAACGGTATTAGTATATTTTGTTTATAACGTCTATAAAATGAGTCAATTTCTTTCGATGCAAGGAACAATCGGGCTAATCTTTTTTGAAGTCCTATTTTGGGCCATCTTTGTTACACTGATCCTTTTTGTCGTGTTAAAGCTATATAACGGCATTTTAGCGAGTTTACCTTTTGCAAATTAAAATGAGGAGGCGATGTTGATAATCGCTCCTCATTTTTTTAATTCATAATCGTATTAAAAATCGAAAAATGGATTTGGTCATTTTCTAAAGCTTGCATTGATTTGGGTGTATCGTAACCAATCCAAATGGCTGTCGTGTACTCATTCGTTAATCCAGCGAGCCAAAAATCTTTATAGTCATTTGTTGTCCCTGTTTTCGCCCCAAGATAGGATGAGTTGCTTCGTAAACCTCTACCCGTTCCGCTCGTCACCACATCTCGTAGGACAGAACGCATAGAACGAACTGTTTGCTCACTCCATATTCTTTCCCTTTCAGTAGGCCAAGTGTAAAGAATATTTCCATCTTTATCTTTTACATGGCGAATACTGTGAACCTGATTATACGTACCATCAATAAAACTTGTATAAGCATCTGCCATTTCTAATGTTGTGACACCATACGTTAAACCACCTAACCCTGCTGCATACGTTTTATCTTGTTCCACAATCGATTTGAAATTAAAGCGGTTTATATATCCAAAACCTGTCTCAAGACCGATTTGTTGGAACAGTCGAAGGGCAGAGGTGTTATAACTATGTCGAAATGCCGTTGAGATAGAAACATTTCCGTAAACGCCACCACCATAATTTTGTGGACAAAAGTTCCCGATGCAAAAGCGACCACCACTAACAATGGAGTTAGGTGTATAATTTGTTGTTTCAAAAAGTGGTGCATAAACAATTAGCGGTTTAAATGCCGATCCAGGTTGACGGGTACCTTGATAGGCACGATGAAAGTCCAATTTTTTATAATCCTTTCCACCATACAGACTGACGATTTCCCTGGTTGTATTATCAATCACTACAGCACTCGCTTGGAGAGAACCAGATCCTAATATTGCATTGATTTGTTGTTCGTCATTTGTTTGTTTTTCAGGATGTAATGCGGTTTCAATCATAATTCCGGATTGTAAAAGCTGGTTGAATTTCTGATTGATTTGCTCTTGTATGAGTTGTTCTTCTTCTTTCGTTTGGACTTTTTGTAATTGCTCATTAAATCCATCATTTTGTGCAATTAAAAGTTTTAATTCATGCATGACATATGTACTGTAAGTCGGGTACTGTTGAATTTTCGATTTTAAATTTAAGGCAATTGCTTCTTGCTTAAAGGATTGTGCTTCTTCGGTTGTAATGACATCTTTCTCTGCTAATAAATCAATTAATCTTTCTTGTCTTGCTTTTGTATTATCGAAATGTATTAAAGGATCGTACAGAGATGGATTATTTGGTATAGCTGCAATAAAGGCCATTTGCGGTATCGTTAGTTGGGCTAAAGGTTTTTGAAAATAATAAGTAGCCGCTGCACCAATCCCGTATACTTGATTGCTAAAATAAATTTCATTCAAATACATTTCTAAAATTGTATTTTTATCATACATTTGCTCTAGTTCATAGGCATAAAACAATTCTGTTAATTTCCGCTCATACGTTTTTTCCTCTGATAGATAGCGCATGCGTACAAGTTGTTGGGTGATGGTGCTTCCACCTTGTTCGATCGATTGTTCGGAGGAGTTAACCACAACGGCTCGAGTAATAGCACTTAAGTTAAATCCTATATGTTCAAAGTATTGTTGATCTTCGCTTAGTAAGAAAAGCTGCTTGACGACTTCAGGGATTTCTTTTAAAGGGAGTGGTTGTCTCCATTCCACGTACTCTTCACTAAAAATTTGTCCGTTTCGATCAACCATCGTTACAGGTAACTGACTTTTCATTTCAGGAAGTTGTATTTCATTGTGTATTTGTTCTTCATAAGTTTTTGCAACGGCAATCTCATTCCAAATTTCACGACTGATAAAAAATAAAAATGGAAACGAACAAATAATGAAGAGAAATCCTACTACTTGTTTCATTCAATATTCCTCCAAAATAGACCTTACATGAAGAATACCATATATTCAAAAAAGGAGAGAGGGTCATAAGTAATAAAGGGTGCATCCGAAAATATCATTTTGGGATGCACCCTTTGCGATGAGGATTGTGACAATTTATTGTTACTACCGAAGGAGCAAAGATTTTTAGCCATATTATATCATTAGAAGTATAGTTGTTCAGAAAGTGTGATGCTTTCTGGACAACCCTAGTAGAGCTAGACATATTCTTTTAATACATCGTCAAAATACTTTTTCGGTAAAAAGTATGAGCAGGTTATTAGCAGAAAAATAAAACTTATTATGGTACACTGTAACGAGGAATAAAAAGAGATTTTGTTCTAAGGAAAAACCTTAAAAAAACAATGATTTTAATTAAAGGAGCGACTCACATTATGTTTCCACAATTAACAAAAGAATTAAATCCTGGTGAAGTACTAGTAGAAATGAATACAACGTTAGGTGCAGTTAAAATAAAGCTATTCCCAGAACATGCACCAAAAACAGTAGAAAACTTCTTAGGTCATGCAAAATCAGGTTACTATAACGGAATCATCTTCCACCGAGTAATTACAGACTTCATGATTCAAGGTGGAGACCCAACTGGTACAGGTATGGGTGGAGAGTCAATTTGGGGAAATTCATTTGAAGATGAATTCAATGAAAAACTATTTAACCTACGTGGTGCGCTTTCAATGGCGAATGCCGGTCCAAACACAAATGGTTCACAATTTTTCATCGTACAAATGCAACATACACCAAATAATATGATTGCACAAATGGAGCAAGCAGGTTATCCAAAAGAAATCGTAGAAGAGTATGCTAAAACGGGCGGTACTCCTTGGTTAGACTTCAAACATACTGTATTTGGACATGTTGTTGAAGGTATGGACATTGTTGACAAAATTGCGAACGTTGAAAAAGATATGCGCGATAAACCACTTGAAGATGTTAAAATAGAGTCGATTACTGTAATCGAATAATTCTTGAAAGAAGTGACCATATAATGGATCAGTTACTATTATTTAGTTTTTTATCTTTCCCTGATGATAAAACAACATATATCCCGGCGATTATTGAATTAATCTTTGTCGTTGCGCTTTGTGGTGTTGCCTTAATGGCGTTTAAGCGAATTTCGAAAAAGCAAGAAATGAAAACGAAAGCGCTTGAGGAAAGCATTTTACGTGAAAGACAACAAAATGCACAAAATACAAATCAATAAAGAAAAGGAGAGGTATCACGACGGTACCTCTCCTTTTCATGTGAAATTCTAAATTGTTCATTAATATTCTAATAAAGTATTAATTTGTGAGCGGACTTCATTCACTAGTATTTCTATATGCTAAGTTCGCGTGTTTGTTTTGAATAAGCTTCAATGAAAATTGTAAGAACACTAAATAAATGATTGGTAATGCAAGTGTGAAGTAAATAATGCCTTGCCACTTCCATAAATCCCATAAAGGTCCAATTAGTGTACTACCCGATGCGACTCCAATATAGTAAGCAACTAAATATAAACTAGAGGCACTTCCTTTTAAGTGTGTAGCCGTTCTACTGACGGAAGCTGCTGTTAGTGAATGGGCTGTAAAAAAGCCAAAGCAAAGAATACATAACCCAATTAATACAACCAGTAAGGAAGCGTGCAAGGTGCAAGCAACCCCGATAATTAATATTAGGATGGCCACTACGCGTATTTTTTCTAATGTGAAGCGATTGGATAGCCAACTCGCAATGGGGGCACCGAGTATGCCAAATGCATAGGCAAAGTAAATGTATGAAATGGTTTCAAGGGATAGCGAAAATGGTGGGGAAGATAAATGGAACGGTAAATATGTCCATGTCCCTGTAAACGTTACTTGTAACACAATTCCAAGGCCAAACATTAAAAGAAGCGCGGGATTTCTTAAATGGTAGCTAAAGCCGATTAAGTCTTCTTTGAAGCTTCTATTTCTAGATATAAAATTTTTAGATTTAGGTAGAGTAATCAGCACGATGATTAGCACAATGATTCCGAAGATGACGATCAAGCTTAACGACAATTGCCAATTGTAACGCTCTGCTACAAACCCAGCAACAATTCGCCCAATCATTCCACCGAGTGCGTTCGTTGAGATATAAAGGGCAGTTGCAAGGGAGCTTGACTTCGCATCAATCTCCTCGCCAATATAGGCAAGTGCCGCTGCTGGTACTCCTGCTAGCGTAAACCCTTGTATAAAACGTAATACGACAATGATAAAATAGGAATCCATAAACGGAATGATGATAAATGGCAGAATAGAAAGAAAAATGGACAGTTTTATAAATAAAACTCGTCCATTTCGATCTGACAAAAAACCTAAAACAATTAGTCCGATTATGAGTGAAACTGTTGTTATAGACATTGACATACTTGAATAGGAAACAGAGATGTCATAGCTTTTCGTTAAGACAGGGAGGAGAGGTTGAAATGAGTAAAAGGCTGCAAAGGTAAACATCGATGCAAGGCCTAAACTCATCACAACAATCCAAAACTGTTTATCTTTTAATTCATACCCCTTTGTGTACATTTAGAACACCTTCTTCAGATTGTCATTCACCGCTTCCAAAAGGTAACCATAGCGACATTTGTGGGAATATTACAACTGCGGCTAAGAATAAAATCATTAAAATAATGAATGGAATTACCCCTTTAACTACAACGCCAAGTTTTTCTTTGGCAATACCACTTACTACGAATAAGTTTAGTCCAACTGGTGGAGTAATCATACCAAGCTCTAAGTTGATTACCATAATAATAGCAAAGTGATAAAGGTTAATATCAAAGTGAGCTAAGATTGGTAGTAAAATTGGTAGTACGATTAAAATGATTGATACAGCTTCTAAGAACATTCCTAAAATAAAGAATAAAATGTTTACGATAATCATAAATGTCCATTTATTCATACCGCTTTCAGAAATCCATGCCCCAACTTCTTGTGGAACTTGTTCATTTGTTAAATATAAACCAAATAATGATGCAGCACCGATAATTAAGAAGATCATCGCAGTAACATTGATTGATTCAACAAAGATTGGACGAAGATCGCGCCATTTTAATTCGCGATAAACAAATGCAGATACGATTAAACCATAAACAACAGCAATTACAGCTGATTCTGTTGGCGTAACAGCACCAGAATAAATCGAACCTAAAATTAATACTGGTAAAAATGCGCCCCAAATTGCTTTTAAAGAACGACGACCACGTTCACCCCAAGAAGCTTTAGCATCGCCTCTGAAGCCGTTTTTCTTAGCATAGAAAATTGCTGCGATGATTAATACAGCTGTTAATCCTAGTCCAGGAATAACACCTGCTAAGAATAATTTCCCAATAGACTCTTCAGATGTAATACCATAGATAATTAATGGAACACTTGGAGGAATTAAAATCCCTAACGTACCCCCAGCAGCTACAAGACCTAATGAGTATTTTTTGTCATAACCTGCAGCTAGCATTGCTGGGATCATAATTGAACCGATTGCAGCAGCTGTAGCAGGAGAAGAACCGGAAATTGCGGCGAAAATCGCACAAGCTAAAATTGTTACTACGGATAAACCGCCTGGTAAGTGACCTACCCATGAACGCAATGCTTCAATTAAATATTTTGAAATACCACCACGCGCCATGATTACCCCAGCTAAAACGAATCCTGGAATCGCCATCATAGGGAAGGAGTCAAGGGCTGTGAACATACGTTGTGGCATCATGTTCATATTGAAATCTGACATAAATAATACGAAAATTGTAGACAATGCTAAACTAATCGCAACGGGTACACGTAAAAATACTAAAACGAAGAAACTAATTAAGAGGGTTAGCATACTCTTCATCCTTTCTACGCAGAATGTTTACTAATCTCTCGATGAAACGAAGTAAGAATAGTACGCCTGAAATTGGTAGTATTAGGTAAATAACCCACATAGGAATCCCTACATCAAGTGATACCATTCCAGAAGAGTAACGATTTTCTACAAGTACGAAACCGTAATATGTATAAATCAAACAGAATGCAATACTCAAAGTTGTCGCTACAATATTTAGAATAAATTGCATTGGTTTATTAAGTTTGTCGAATAAAATATCAACTTGAATATGTTGATTATGTTTTAAAGCCATTCCAAATCCTAAGAACGTACCCCAAATGATTGAGTAACGTGCAATTTCCTCAACCCATGCTTGTGGGTCATTAAAAATGTAGCGCATAACTACTCCATAGAAAATTAAAAAGATACCGACTGCAAAAACGATTCCCGCAGCAATTTCTTCAAAGTACGACCAAATTTTCTGTAGCATTTTTTATTTCACTCCTTTTTATTTAAAAAAGTGGAGTGCCGAAAAGTTCGGCACTCGTAGATAAAACTATTTTAAAGCTTCAATACCTTCGATTAATTCAGGAGTAATTGTTTCGCTGAATTCTTCGTATACAGGTTGTAATGCTTCTTTTAAAGCGTCACGTTCTTCTTGTGACATTTCATAAACTTCTACTACACCAGAAGCTTTTACGTTTTCTAAAGATTTCGCATTTTCATCAGCTGCTAATTCTTGAGCAAATGTAGTTGCTTCAGTAAGAGCTTCTTCAACTTGAGTTAATAAGTCAGCTGGAATTGAATCCCAGAATGTTTTATTAACGAAGATTCCATAGTCAAGACGACCGTGTGCAGATGTTGATAAGTATTTTTGTACTTCATAGAATTTCATTGTGTCAAAGTTGTTATATGGGTTTTCAGCACCGTCAACAGTACCTTGTTGTAATGCCGCATACGTTTCACCGAATGCGATTGTTGCAGAACCTGCACCTAAAGTTTTAAATTGTGCTTCTAAAACTTGTCCAGCTTGAGCACGGAATTTTAAACCTTTGAAATCTTCAACAGTTACTAATGGGTTTTTATTGTTTGAGAAATGTTTGAATCCGTTTGGCCAGAAAGCAAGACCTTTAATATCGTTTGCTGATAATTGATCAGAGTTCATTAAATCTTTTGCAACATCTGAGTTAAAGAATGCTTGTACATGCTCATCGTTTTCGAATAAGAAAGGCATGTCAACATATTGCCAGCGTGGGTCGATTTTCACCATTTTTGTTACAGAAGGAGCGATCATATGTACGTTCCCAGAAACTAATGCATCAAGCTCGTCATTATCTCCGTATAATTGAGAAGATGGGTAAACCTCAACTTTTACTTTACCTTCAGTTTTTTCTTTTACTAATTCAGCAAATTTATCTGCTGCTTTACCTTTTACACTATCGATTGCTGTAACGTGTGAGAACTTGATAATTAATGGTTTGTCAGCAGTATACTCGTCAGCTGATTTCGCATCGCTACCTTCTTCTTTGCCGCCACAAGCTGCTAGTACTAGTACAAGTGCACTAATAACCGTTAGCAAAAGCCACTTTTTCATTTTGTTTCCCCCTTAGATTTAGTTATATATTGTTAAAAGAGATGAAAAACTCTTTATAACCAAAGTAAATTTGTTAATTCTTTTGGAATTTCGGTAGAGCATTAATAAATTGATCATTATAATGTTCCTTGTAAAACTTATAAACAGGTTGTAATTTTTCCTCCCAGACTACTTGATCCTCACTAGTTAAATAGTGTAGTTGGATACAATCACACTTTTCGATTTCTAACAATTTTTCGTCATTCATTTTTTTTGTAAGCTGCCATTCCCACTGTTCGACATCCTTTAACGTATCTGTTAAAAGGTGTTGAACATCTTCGGGTAGACCGTTCCAAAACTCTAAATTGAATAATAGAAAATAGCCAAGATATCCATGGTTACTAATTGTTAAGTAGTCCTGCAAAGAATAAAAGTTTTTGCTCGTAATGTTTGTAAGAGTATTTTCTTGACCATCTACATTTCCTTGTTGTAGCTGGTTAAATACGGTATTAAACTCTGTTCGTTTTGAATGGGCTTCTAATGTTGTATATTGCTTCGCTAAAATGTCACTCGGCATAATACGCATTCTTAATCCTTTTAGATCGGAGTAATGATGAATTGGGCGAATACTATTACTAATTTGTTTAAACCCGCTATCCCATAATCCAACAGCCATTAAGTTATGATTTTTCAACTTGTCTGTAAGCTTTTTCCCTACATTACTTTTTGCATATTCATGAACTTCGTCTAACGTATAAAACGCATAGGGTAAATCAAAGACAGATACTTCAGGAACGATGCTTGTTAGTTTGGAAATAGCTGGTGCAATCATCTGAATATCTCCACGAGTAAGCGCATTCATTTCCTCGCCATCTTTATAAAGCATACCGTTTGAAAATACTTGTACTTCTACATAGCCATTACTACGTTCTTTTATAAGCTCCGCAAATTTTCTTGCCGCCATTCCTTTTGGTGTATCTTCACCAACAACATGTGAAAAACGAATAACAATTCGTTCATCACTACCTAATTGTTCGTAGTCCACCGGGAATTGTTCTGAATGACAGGAGGAAAGGGTGACGACTGATATTATGGAAATAAATAAAAATGCAATAATTCCATAAATTCGTTTCATGAAAATCCTCTCCCGACAAGATTTATAGCGAATAACTACATCATAATAGAAATTGAATTATTCACAATATTGTGGTGATATTGGACATTTTGGTCTTTGTGGTATATAACAAATTTCATATTATTTCACCTGTTATAAAACAAAGAAAAAAGCTTATAAACGTTAGTTTATAAGCTTTCAGACTGTAGACAAACTCGATAAATTTCGAGTTTGCCTACAGTCTTTTTTCTTTTACAATAAACTCAAGAGATTTCTAAAGGTAAAACGAAAA
>NZ_RYYR01000044.1 GCF_003977595.1 Lysinibacillus antri
AATACAGGAATACAGGAATACAGGAATACAGGAATACAGGAATACAGGAATACAGGAATACAGGAATACAGGAATACAGGAATACAGGAATACAGAAGAGGCGGATGTATATAGAAGTGAATAGTAATCTTTAAAAAAAAGCCGAATTAAATTCGACTTTTACACCTCAATAAATGCGCTCGATTGTAGATTTTTTATCAACTAAGACCCACTTAGTTAGGTACAAATATTAACTAACACATTCATCATATATACTCGTATTGGATTGCTAATTCCTCCTTTAAACCTATCTGTGAGACGCACTCCAAGCGACTCCTATTTCGAATCAGTTAACTGAAACAACTCCATTACTCTTTTTCTTTCCGTAGTTCTTCGGGAAGTAATTCTTCCCAAGCAACCAGACATACTGATCAATTTGTTTCAGGTTATATTTATCCAAGCCATAGAAGGTACGGAAATCAATCAGTATGACTTTGAATTTAACATAGTCCTTCAGATCGCTGTCTTGGAAATCAGAGAAACTATCATGATTTCTAAAATAACGAAGCACCTCATCGACATAGCTATCATAAATTGGATAATCAATCGGATTATGATGACTACAATACTTAGAGGCAAAGGAGTAAAAATTCTTCTTTGTCTCACCGATAGTTACGTACTGGATATCTCCAACCAAGGTAACATCACCGGCTTTAAGTCTCGCATCAATATCCAGACTACATATATGCTTAGCCACTGGATAGATTGAGAAAATGTTCGTACTATAAAAGTCATTTAGCGTTGATGCCTTTAAAAGAATATCGATAACATCTGTATTCTTCGGACATAGTTCAAAGAACAGTTTATTAAGCGCAACCTCCTGTAGATGGTAGTTCTCAAGGCCATTCCACTTTGAAAGATAAAACTCAATCTGCTCGATTGATGGGTATGGAACATCAATGTCCATTTTCTTCTTACGAGTATATGTACTCTTAACATTCTTTTCTTGCTTAGTTACAGCTAGTTCAGCAGTTCCATTAGAAGCTAAAAATAAACGAAACCTTCTTAGATGAGACAAGTAACCATTAACAAGTGAATTAACATTACCAGTCGAGTTCTTGGAAAGAGTCTTTATTAATGCGCCTTTTGCTTCATTCTCAAAATCAATAGCGTTCACTGTATTCCAAAACATTTCTTTGCTTTCTTTCCTCCAGAGATAGAAAGTATCCACATAAGCTGTATTTATGGTAGATCTTGAAATGTCCTGGCTATATAGGAAAAGCTTATATAAAGCACGTAACTCTTCGTATGATAAAGCTTTCATTTTATTTATATCCAAAGTAACTCCTCCTCGTCTGTATTTCATGAAGTAGCTCTAAGTATAATGTGTCAGTTAAACCAGTTCGTAATTACTTTATAACCGGAAATGCTTCTTTCTTTTGTTAATTTGTTGCTAACTCCTATATGCGCTCATTTTAAACATCTAATTTGTATTTTATTTACATTTTAACACAAACACCTAGTGGCTAGTGTTCAACAATTTGGTCTAATTGCGGAATAGAAGATGTTTCATAAGAGTAACGTTATGATCCTCCTCAATCGTGCCTTTCTGTAATTGCAATTCCATGTCTCCTTTCATTGCAAAATACAAATATGATATTATAAATACCGTGATCGATGATGGAGAATGTTAATCTACTTTTTAATAAAAGAGGTAGCTAACAATTAATTAGTAGTTCCACGACTTGCTTTTGATTAAATATAGTAGCTTCGGATCGCATTTCTAAGCATTTTTTAAGCGAAAGCATGAAGGACTATCTTTCTCGATTCGTCTGAGCGTACTTTTAAATAAAACTGTATTCCTGTATTTACAGGAAACTGTAAATACAGGAATACAGGAATACAGGTATGCATACATATTTATATAATAAGTTTATCCTTAAAAGGGCTGGTGATAAGGAATGACAGCAACAGTGATCTCTTTTTCGTTACAAAAAGGTGGAGTAGGAAAAACAACAACATGTGGACTAACTGCTTATCTTTTAGCGAAAAGAGGATATAAAGTGTTGGCTATTGATATGGATAGCCAAGGAAATTTAACACAATTGATAAGTGGATATGACGACCTAGAAGTTTTTTATCAACAAACCATTCGAGAGGCCATGGTCGATGGAGATGTGACGGATTATATTAAAGTTGCAACAGATAACCTACATTATGTGCCTGCCGACGACTATCTTGTGTTGATTGCAGATCACAGAAGTAAAACTCCTAGAACTCAATTCTTAAAAGAAGCCATTTCTTCTATAAAAGAGGATTATGATTTCATATTAATTGATACACCTCCAAATCTAAGTATGCAAACTGTTAATGCATTAATGGCAAGTAATTATGTTGTGATGCTATTTGAAACAGCTAAATTCAGCTATAATGCTATTCCACGTTTTATGGATGCAGTTGATGGTGCAATTGATAGCGGAAATCCAAATCTAAAGATTGCAGGTATTTTAGCTACACTAACCGATGCACGACGAACAGACAGCAAAGAACTAGTTGAATTGGTTCGCGAAGAATACGAAGACTTAATTTTTAATACAGTCATTTCACGAAGAGCTGCAATTGGACGATTATCCGTTTATGGCATAAATGATAATCCAGAAATTAAAGCAGCAACTGAACAACACGAATCATATGTAGAGGAGTTGCTTGAACGTGTCAATAAAAAATAAATACAACAGACAACCAAAAGAACCACCAAAGCCTAGAGGGAACAGAGATGTTGTAAAAAGGCTATTGGAAGCAGAGGAACCTGTAAATACAGGAACACAGGAACCTGTAAATACAGGAATACAGGAACCTGTAAATACAGGAATACAGGAACCTGTAAATACAGGAATACAGGAACCTGTAAATACAGGAATACAGGAACCTGTAAATACAGGAATACAGGAACCTGTAAATACAGGAATACAGGAACCTGTAAATACAGGAATACAGGAACCTGTAAATACAGGAATACAGGAACCTGTAAGTACAGGAACACAGGAACCTGTAAGTACAGGAATACAGGTTCCTGTAAGTACAGGAACACAGGAACCTGTAAGTACAGGAATACAGGAACCTGTAAGTACAGGAATACAGGTTCCTGTAAGTACAGGAATACAAGAACCTGTAAATACAGAAATACAGGAACCTGTAAGTACAGGAATACAGGTTCCTGTAAGTGCAGGAACACAAGAGCTTGTAAGGACAGGAATACAAGAACGTGAAATACAGAAACCTGTAAATACGGTTGAACGAAAAGTAAAAAAGGCTACATTCGAGCTAGACGCAGATCTTCACCGAAGACTAAAATCAGTTGCTGTACTAGAAAATAAAACGATGATAGAAATTGTAGAAGATGCGTTAAAAGCTTATTTAGATAAATAGAATTTGCATACTAATAAATTCTCTATTTGAAACTCCTTATTAAAAGCGAACATTTGACAAAAAATGCAGCTCTTAAATCGCAACGTGGTGGCGTCCGGGATCCGCCACGCTTGGGATTTTAGAGATGCACATCTATGTTAAAAGCGATTGCGGCAGCAAACGAAAAAGTTTGTTGTCGCAGTTGATTTTAAAACATAGAGGTTTAATTTTTTGTCAAATCCCTTATCGTTATGAAACGATTGATCCAAAAGGTAATACTATTTATTCAATATTAGGAGCATAATATAATTGCAGTCGAGTTAGGGTATATACAAGAAAAACCAGTTACCGAATGTTGAATTGGTAGCTGGTTTATTTGTTAAATAAACATGGTTCTTATTTTTTATTCTTCTATTGCAATAAAACACTTTCCATCTTCGAGATAGCCTCTTGGTGCTTTATAAACAGGCTCCCCGTTTTCTAAATTTATAAATGTATCTGTTTTATAAGGATTATAATAAACCGGTTTCCAGTTATCCTTCATAATTACTTCTTGATTGTCGTTTTCTAGAAACTTTCCAACAATAAAAGCATGAATGTTTTTTTGTCTTTCCTTTCGCACTCTCAGCTGTCCAGCACGTCCAACTTTCATTTCTACATCGGTTAAAAGAAGGCTATCTGCATATGCGATTATTCTGCGTGTTTTCCTGTCTTGAATTGAAAAGATATTCTTCCTAATATTTCTGTACACCCTAACAGCTTGTCCATTTTCTAACTTTTTACCGTTCACAACATAGATCATGATAGTCACCTCTAAGATGCATTTAGATATTGTTAGTATTAACCGAAATTTTACAAATGAGTCATTTAATAAATATAAAAAACAACAATATAGAACTTCTTTAAAATAAGCATCTTATTTAGGTAGTTTTTAGGTTAAAATTGTATTAATTGGAAATTTAAAATAAAGATTTTAAGGTGGCGTTTAAAGATGGGGTTTGGACAACACCAAACATTCTATTTAAGACAACAGTGGCTTACTAAAGGTTTAATCGAAGTTGAAAAGAATCATCGTTTTTTCTATGATCCAGAGCATTTTGAAATTTTAGGTGTAGGTAAAAATATGGCCAAATCCATTAGGTATTGGCTAAATGCAACCCAATTAACAGAGGATAAAAAGTCTACTAAAACAGAAGTAGTCATGACAGATTTAGCTAAACTTATATTCCAGTATGATCCATATGTAAAGACTAGGTACACCTTATATATCCTGCATTATTTACTAGTAACCGAGAAAAATGAAGCATCAGCCTGGTATTGGTTCTTTAATATATTTAATGAGCGCGTTTTTACGAAACAATTGCTTTTAGAAAAACTAGAACAATGGGTAAAAGAAAACTTCGAAAAAGAGGTTTCAATTAACTCATTAAAACGTGATGTGGATTGTCTTATTCAACTTTATACAGCGAAAGAATATAGTAATCAAACCCCTGAAGATGTGATTAAAAGTCCGTTTGAATCATTAGGATTAGTCCATCAAACAACAGGTTCATATTATGTTAAATCAGAGTCAGCTTATAATTTAATGGCAAATATTCTTTATATAACTCTTTTAAAGTATTCAGAGAAACATAACAAAAAAGAGGTAAGTCTGAATGATCTAATTAATGGTGAAGAATTGTGGGGGAAAGTGTTTAACTTGAACCGAGATACCATTGTTGAGTATTTAGATGAAGTGCGAAAATACTATCCGATCATATTCACAAGGACAAATCGATTAGATGTAATTCGATTAAACACAGAACAATCATGGTTAGAGGAAATGAAAGTAGCATACGAAAACGAGGTATTTAAATAATGAGTTTTCAACCAAGTATAAATATTATGTACGATATTGGGAAAGTTCAATTATTTGAGAATTATGTCCCTAATATAAAGCAATTAGATATTATGAATCGAATGATTAAGGATTTAGTTGAGGCGGAGCAACATGCCCATTTATTAGTGGGGCCATATGGAGCGGGGAAATCGTTAGTTGGTGCGATGACTACATCTTTACTGACACAAAGTAAATTTAATAAAGAGATAAAACAATTCTTTCAAGATGTACATACGGTAAGCCCCGAACTCGAAATAAACATAAGAGTGACATTAGCAAAAAATAAAATAAAGTGGATACCTGTAATGATTACAGGCAAAACTGGCGACTTTGAGTCAATTATTTTAGATAGTATTGAAAAGAAATGTGAAGAAAATGGAATTAATTTAGCCCATAAGAATGATACAAGGTATATTTTAGATTTAATTGATACTTGGGAGCAAAAATTCCCCGATGTATATATAAGTTTTGGTAAAGAACTTCAAAAATTGCAGTACACTATTAATCAATTTAAAGAACAATTAATCTATGAATTTGAACCTGATAAAACGATTCAACTATTCAAAAATATATATCCTAATATTGCATTTGGAACTACGTATCATAATCCTCATAGAATCGAGTTTATCGAACAGTTACATTATATTTTTGATCAGCTAACTAAAAAGAAAATAGGATTATTCATTGTGTTTGATGAATTTGGACGGTTTTTGCAGACGGTTTCTAACGCTAAAATCCATTCTACTATGCAACATATACAAGACTTGGCTGAGTTAGTTAATCGACAACAAAACGCATTCTTACTCATGATTACGCATACAGGTTTACAACAATATGCAAATGCAAATACAAACTTAACGCAGGATGAATTAGAACGTGTAGAGAAACGTTTTTTAGAGCATCGATTAGAAAGTGATTCGTCTATTTTTTATCGATCAGCTCATAAACTGCTCAACAAATCTAAAGAGTATAAGCCAAATATGTTTTTAGCGAACGATTATGAACAATTGGGTTACTCAATTATGAAATATAATCTTTTTCCAGATATGACAACTGAGGAAATAGAGGGAACAATCATTGAGGGGTGTCAGCCGATTCATCCTTTAACAATACAGCTATTACCGGGGATATCAAATTTACTTGGTCAAAATGATCGAACTTTATATATGTTCCTTAATGAATTTGAATTAGAGAACGTAAAAGGAACATGGTATTATGCGGATCACTTATTTGAATACTTCTATCCCGATAATTCTATAATTTTAACACTCGATTCTATGAAGTTTTACCGATTAGCGAGTAGCTATAAGGTATCAGAAATAGCTTTACGAGCCGTTAAATTAGCGACATTATTAAACATATTAAATAATCGTTTTGCAATTACACCAGAGTTCTTACAATTTGCATTAGGTATTGATGAAGATCAAGCACAACAAGTTATTGAAGAATTAATACATGTAAAATTGTTGCGTTTAAATCCATTTAGTAAAACATACGAGTTATATGAAGGTGCATTAGTAGAATTTGAAGACGTTTATAAAGAAGTGGAAATGTCTTCAATTTTAAACGATGAAGTCCGTATTAAAGCAGTTGAAAACTTATTTGGAGAAAGATACTACATTCCATTGGGCTATAACAATGCAAAAAGTATGACTCGTTACATTGAAACAAAATTTATCATTGGAGAGCAACCATTCGAAGTAGGTTTATATGAAGATGGAATGCTTTTATACGTGATAACAAGAAATAAAAATGAAAGAGAACAAGTGGAACAAAAAATCAAACAATACACAAATAACGATATATTGTTTGGTGTTACCAATATTGATTTCTCAAAAGTAAGTGAGTATATTAATCAATATTTAATATTGAATAGAATGCTGGAGATGCCAGAGATTTTGCAAAAGGATGCGAATTTGAAGAAGGAAATTTCGCTTCGAATTGAGACAGTAACCTATGTAATACAACAAATATTGAACCCATTGAAGAAATTTAGTGGGGAGGATGCTCGTTACTATTGGGCTGGCAAAGAGATCACGTTTAACAGTGTATATCAATTTGAATCATTCTTAGATAAATGGATGTTTGAACGTTTCCCATATACTCCAGAAGTCCGTAATGAAAGCTTTAATAAGCGTTCGGTTATGGGCATTCAACGTAAATCGGCTATTAGTATTTTAGAGCAAATTTTACAACAAACATTTGATGGCACATTTGAGTTAACGGGGAATGGACCAGACTACTTAATCTTTGCGACAACTTTCAAAAATTTAAACTTTGATTTTGTTGACTTAGACAATCAAACTGTCTACGAACTTACCGAATTGCGTAAGAGACTATTAGAACAACTCGAAAATACGAAGAGAAACTCTGTTTATAGTTTATATTCGATTGCTTTATCAGAACCATTCGGAATTCGTGCTCCATTAGTACCTTTACTTGTTGTCGCCTTACTTAAAGATAAGTGGCATCAGATGGCGTTTTATTCAAATGATTTTAGCCTTCCTGAGATGAATGCTGAAATGTTATATGAGATTCTTGAACAGGCTGCTGAATTTTATGAGTATGAAGTTTATTCTTTAGATGAGGAAAGTTCAGAGTCGCTTCAATACTTAAATGAAGTTTATTTAGATGGGGGAAATGTAATTCCTCCAAACATTTTGTTTAAAGAATTAAATCAATGGTTATTAAAGTTACCTAGATTTACACAAATCACTAATAAACAACCGGCAGAGATTTTAAAATTTAAACAAATCATCCGTTCAAGCGAAACAGATCCATTAGTAGCTAGTAAAGAATTCGTGAATTTAGGATTATTAAAAGAGCAATATCGTGAGGTTAAACAGTACTTAGAGGATTTTGTAGAAGAATTTAAGAAACAATTATTACAGGAAACTCTAGTTGCGTTTGATGTCCAAGAAATTAAAGAAATACGAAATAAACATGCGATTACTATTCAAAAATCACCTCAATTATTAGAATTAGTAGGCATCTTAGAACAAGAACAAAACTTGGATTCATTTATTATAAAAGTGGTTGGTGTTCGATTAGAGGATTGGTCAGATGTTACGTATGATTCATATTTTGCGACATTAACACAACTATTAACTGTAGTGGATTCTGAAATGATTAGAGTAATTGAGGGAGATCAAGTCATTTCTACAATTAAGGAAATGGAGTTATCCGTTAAAGGGAATACGATTTATAATCAGCTGCAACGAATAGTAACAGCTGGTGGTAGAACGATGAATGCGGAAGAAGTAAAATACATTTTATATCGCGTTTTAAAAGAAGTGTAAGTAAAGAATGCAGCCACTCGGATAGTCGAATGGCTGTATTTTAAATTTAAGAGTATGAACAAATACAAGGAATTGAATCATCTTTTTCACTAAGATATTTTTCAATGCCATGCAGATCCATGAGTTCACGATATTCACGTAAAGTAAAAGCCTTACTATTACGCTTTAAAATCGAAACATCTTTATTAAACTTTTCACGGAATCGTTCTTCCATTGCCTCTTGTTCCAAATACTGATCTGGCCAAACCTTATAAAGCAGTGCGTAATGTCCAAGTCCACCACGTACACATCGTCCAGCACAATTTGCATGTGAGAATCCAAGGCCATACATTCGAGGAAGAGCAATTTTCCATTCATCACGGATGATTTTTTTTGTATCCAAGTCTTCCTTAAACGTTTCAATCATAGGAAAACGTGTTGCAATAGGTTCAATCGGATTGTGTTCATAGAAATTTTGAAGATTGACGGCCCGATGTTGCTCATGTGGCCCAATACCAAAGTATAAGATAGGTTCTAAGTTATGTATATCTCGAAGCTCTTCTAAGTATATTAATGTTTGGCGTACCTTCAATTCTTCCGAACACTTAGCCATGCGTGAATTACCTAAAAATCGAACATCATAAAACACTTCTTCTGGCGTTCGACCATCAGTACGATAAGTAATATCTAAACCGATATATTCCGCTACTTCTTCCATAAATCTATAATTATCGATATCTTCCCATAACGTATCAGTAAAGAATAGTACACAATTTTCTTTCCCGTATTTTTGTACAATATAGTAAGCAACGTAAGCCGACGCAGCACCACCACTAAACATTGCTACGTGAACAGGCTTACGCTCGCTAACTGAATCAAGATTTCCTGCGTTTAAAATACTAAGAGCGCTCGATCTTTCGTTGGTTTTTTTTATTTTTGCTTTATTTACATTCATTGAGTGCCCTCCTAGTAAGAAATATTTTTGTATGCTTTTGTTGGGAATTAGAAATCGATATTAGAAGCCCTTTCAATACTAGTCTTTCTAATCCTTTGCGAGTAGTTAGGGCGATCAATTATAATATCATCTATTTTCAATTCAGTAATCCAATTTAGTAATGTTGTTAGCAGATCTTTTACATCTTTTCGATAGGGTCTAGGATCATCAATTAGTGAGTTATGGAGTTTTGATGATAATTCTCCAAAATATATTTCATCTTCAAATGAATCAAGTAGCCATTTATAACATTTCAAATTCATAAAGCTTTTTTTTAATATATCTTCGTCATAAGATTCGGGTCTAGTTAAACCTAATAGTTTTAAATCACTACTTTTTACATCAAATGAACTAGCACTCGATAAAAATTCAGAAACCCATAATTTTTTAGGAGAACCAACTTTAAATATGTTTAACCCATTTAGATTCCACTCAGGTGTAGCTTCAGAATTAGATGTGGCAGGGATTTGGTTTTTGAAGGCATTCATAATCCTATCCGTCATTAATTCTGATATTTCAAAGAAGCTTAGTAATCTTGAATAATCATCTTGTTCTAATGGACCACTTACGCCACTTTCAATATTTGATTTATCAGAAATGCCTAAACCAGATAAAGTAACATTTGCGCTTCCTATAAAAAATCTTTGTTTATCGAAAACGAAAATTTTAGAATGTAGGTCTAGATTAAAATACATCTTCCAACCATTGTTTTTACAATACTCAAATAACTCTACATCAGTAGCTTTAGAGATTAAATCCATTTTCCTGAAACGTAATAATAAAATTTTTTCAATATCGGCATTTATACATTGATCAATTCTTTCAAGCGCATCGATTTTTACAAATGCCGATACAATGATTAGTTGGTTCTTAGTATTTGATAATTTAATTTCAAGAAATGGGAAAATTTCTTTTGAATGTATTATTAGATTTTCCATATCTAGAACTTTAGGAATTGCTTAGCATATTTACCCCAGTCTTCACGAACCTCTTGTACCTGATCCCTACGTAATCCATCGGGAGTTTCATCTTCATACCTTGCCCACGCAGCTAAAAGTAACTTTAAGCCCATAGATGCTTTATCTAATCTTGATTTTAGTTGTGAAACACTAGTTTCTTCGACAGTTTCATTAAGTACCTCTAATAAATTTTCATAGGCAGGGTGTGCTTTATTAATAATAACGTTAATGGCACCACCGCTAAGACGTACCGTGAAAAAGGCACTACCTTCAAATGAATTTTCTATAAAATTATATTTAGAGTTTCCAGTTACTGTTTTTTGAGCTACTTTTTTTGCACTTTCATCATCGACACCACTAGCTACTAACGATTCAGTAATTTCTTCTTTTCTTTGTTCAGTAGGTTTTTTTTCATCTTCATCACTTTGACTAATAAAACCTTGTTCTTTACGATAATTTGTAACATCGGTTGCTTGCTTTTCTACTTTTTCATTTTTAGCTTGATTTATAGTGGCTTTACTTCCTACATTTTGTTTAACGATTATTTTTCTTAAATGAGTTAGCATTTTATTAATATGATTGCATATTTCAAGTAAAGGAGCACGCGGGTCTTCTTCTTCTTCAAATTCTTCTTTTATATCAAGAAAAGTTCGACTCTTTCCTTTTTCTTTTTTCATATCATCTATCATTTTTAAAACATCAGAAAAATTCCTTGCAGCTTGTTTATTATTAGAAACACCCATTAGTTCATCTAGCGATGGTGGGAACTCAACTTCAATACCCCACCAACGTTCTGTAGGATCATAATTGTTTACTAGAGTCGTGTCCATGTCTAGTTCTCGTTCCGCTCTAAGAATAGAAATGCCAATGTTACCACTAGCATGTTTACCATGAGGTTTAGAACCAGCTGAAGCACCATCACTTTCACGAGCTTCATCTTTGGCATGTGCAAGCCTAACAAATACTTGATGAACTTCATCTTTAAATGGAACATCAAAAGTAGTCTCATAACCTGATGTCCCCATATATGGTTCGAACATTGGAGTTTCATTATACGGTGCTGGACAACTGGTTTTTTCCATTAAATAAAGTGGGTCGTTTGGTAATGCAAATCTATGTATCGATTCATCACTCGGTCTACTTGTATTGAAAGTTGTAAAATCTATTTTAATACGCTCGTCATTTAAAAATTTTCTATACATTCTTCCAATTATTAACTCAGAATGGTTTATTAACGTTTGTGCCTTTGTCCACATAAATTTATCTAAATCAGACCAAACAATTAATGTTCCTGCTTTCTGGAAAATAACACCTTCTTTTCTCCAGATAGATGGAATTTCCTTTTTTGTTGGTAGTGGAATTTCAGCAGATTTCTTTTCTTTTACTTCTTTTATATCTAAATAAGTGTGAAGGGCATTCTCGACACCATCTTGCCAACTCCATACATCAACACGCGTACATTGTGATATGGAAGATGCAGGTAAGCCCATTCCAAATCTTCCAATACCAGTACGTTTTGACCTTTCAAGTCTAGTACCATTCCCAAACTGTAAGCAAAGTTGCAATACTTCTGCATCCATGCCATCCCCATTATCTAATACAGCTAGTTCAGTTAGTCTAGGGATTTTCTTTTGATTAACTAATATATCCTGTTCTTTACACATTATCTGAACATAATTAGCATTTGCCTGAATAGAATTATCGATTAGTTCTGCAACTGCATATGCTGTATTTTTATAGCCATTGTCTCTCATTGCTTCAATAGCTAAGTGTGCTGGTACATAAGATTGATCTATACTTTGTGTGTTAGTCATTCCATACAACCTCCCAATTTTCAAATGCTTCAGCCACCGATCTAAAGCCAGGTAAATCCTGATCAATTACGGTTATAATTTCGGCAAATTCATTCCCACCTGCATTGACTCCACGAATAGCCCTTCCCACCATTTGACTGTAGAGTACTAATGACATTGTGGGTCTTCCAATTATGGCAGCACTAGTACGAGGAGCATCAAAACCGGTTGTTAAAACGCCATAATTACATAATACTTTTGGATAATTATCCTCATTTTTAAAATCTTCAATAATCTTTTTGCGTGTCTGATTATCTGTTTCTCCTGTAAGAGATCTAGAATGAATGCCTTGTGATTCTAATATAAAAGAAATAATATTAGAGCAATTGACAGATGGAGCAAATAAAATAATTCTTTTATGATTTGAGGCTAAACGGATTGCCTCATTGATAATCAGCAAGTTCCTTTTCTCATCCTCGGCTAACTTACTGAGTATTTGCTTTGGATATTCGAGAACGCCTTTTAATTCTGCTTTATCTTTTTCAGTTAACAAAGGTTTCTCATTCTCATAAATTAAAGGTTTGAAAGTTACTTGTGCTAGATATCCAGCGTCGGTTAAGTAATCTACAGGGTTATCATAGCCAGCAACTTCTAGCTTAACTTTCTTTTTATGGAAAAAGTGGGCTAGCTTTAAGTCAGCTTCTTGATCTTCAAAACTACGACCAGGAGTGGCACTCAAACCAATTAGCTTTTTGGATTCTCCAATATCTAAAAGAATACTCACTATCTCATTGTATACAGGCGCAACTGATTGATGAGCTTCGTCAAAAATAATTAGTGAAACTTTTTTAGCTAGAGAACCCACAAAGCTTCTTCCGTTGCGATCCCTATATTTACTAATTAATTTAGGTAGACCTGCCACTAGCAACCCGTCATGAAGTGAGTTTAATTGAATTTCAGAACTTCCCCAAAGCCTTGAAACAGAAACTTCTCTATTTCCTAAAAAGGACCATGCTTTTTCAAATTCAGATGCAGCTTGTTCACATAATTCTTCGGTATTTGCTAACCAAATAACTATTTTTTTCTCATTCATACGAAGGTAGTCCGCTATGATATTCATTGTTGTCCTTGTTTTCCCGGAACCAGTGGGCATATGCAGTAGAACTCTTTCATGACCAGAGTTCAGAATAGCCATTACTCGTGCAGCAGCAATTCTTTGGTGCTCAAAAAGTTGGTAGTTTCCAGTAACCTCGGTTACTATTGGTTCCTTCTCTTGTTCGGTAGATACATAATTCTGGGTTACATCAAATACGGATAAAAGCAAATTATAATGTTCGGAGTTTTTCCTGAAATTTAAGTTTTTTACTCTCTCATATACAGCGTATATTTCATCACGAGGGCTATATATTCCTAAAATTCTAGCTACAGTTTTAATTTCTTCAGGCCGCATAAGATCTATTAATATGTCTCTGAATTTTTTGTCAGTAAGGAGTTTTTCCTCTGAATGAAGATCTAAAATAATTTTTTTAAGCTTACTAGTATAGCTATTTCCATTGTTCATCAAATTTAAAATTTTAATAGTTTGGTTACCTATAATTTCTTGTACTGTAATTTCATCAGCTCTACTTATCAGTTCTTTAACAGAAAGCAAAAGTGTGTTCACCTCCACAATGGTTAACACTTAATGATTATTTGGTAAATTTTTACCTATATTTTTCTATTTTACTGGTCTTTTGATGGAAATAGAAGGATATTATTTACATTTAATTTAATTTTTTCATAATATATTTCAATCAAATAGTCGTTTAACTGGATTATTATGATTATGAAAAAAAGAGTAACCCTATTTTAGGGCTACCCTTAGTCTCAAAATATCTATTTTGCTTCAACTAAAAACTCAAATCGTTTTATCGCCTATTAAATAACTCATTTCTCTCAACTATTCATCGTCAACCAGTGTATCATTTTTTGATCGTTTTCTTTGTTTTGCCGTTTTGTTTTATTGTTGATATAGCGAGAGAGGGTGCTATGGGAAATGCCCATTTCTTCAGCAGCCTTTCTAACCGAATATCCTAAAATAGTAATTCGTTGTTTCATAGCTTCAGGTGATAATTCAATTACATTATCGGGGATATCAAATACAAAAGCCTCTTGTTGGGTTGTCCCAGCAGAGAGGGAAACCTCAATAAAATCAGCATCTTGTATAGAATTTGTAGCCTCACTAATTCTATGGTTAGGTTGTATAGGCGTCGGTAAAATTTTGCCATTTCGTAATCGTTTATTTTCATTCACTATTTCTGATGGTGGCATGATGGTAACTGTTATATTTCCCCAATACTTATTTATCCATCCATGTTTACCTACTTTAGATTCATCGATTTCCTCATTGTAGTACCATTGTTCAATTACATTGTCCCGCATTAAATCATCCAATACTTCCTCAAATTTATCTCGAATTTGGCTCCCGTTTAGACGCTTTGCTAAATGCATTTCTTTTAACAGGGTAGAAATTTTAAAAGGTTGTTGTATGGTATTTCTAATCGAACGGATTTTAAATTGTCGACTAAGGTATCGTGTCAGTCGTTTATGTTCGCGTTGTTTAAAGTGACTGTATTGAAAGACTTTTAAATCTAAGACTCCTAATGATGACTTAGTGCCATCTAAGTAAGGCTGAAGTAAGGATGATGGCTTAATTTGAAGTGAATAGATTCCTTTAGGCTCATCGCTTTTCTTATCAAATGCGATACGAACACTTCCAACTTCAAACATCCTTTTATAATCTTGGAAATTATATAATTTATCTTTTTCAAGGTCTTTCGTATTTACGATTTTTACTCGCTCCGATCCATCACTTAAAGCAACCCAAACGCTTGTTAGTGCAGCTACACGACGCATGATATTAAAACGATCGCGTTCTTTAAATTTTAATTCTTCCGGTGGGACAGACTTATCTGAATACCGTAGCATAAGTGCGTCATCGCTATGGAAATTAATAAATCCTTCACTATCTTTTTCAGATGTCATCCAAAGATAAGAAATTAAATCAAAGATATCTGCGGTTAATTCGTCTAAAGAGTTTAGCGTGGTTTCAACTAGATCTAGCCAGTAAGCTTGGTCCTCATCGCCTTTAGATGGAATTAATGGGACAGGTCGTAATTCGGCAAACCCATGTAGTAGACCTTGATTATCGACTAATTCAGCTCCAAGATAACCGGTGTCCTTTTCACTAAAATCAGACTTTTTTGTAACGATATCACGCATTAAATGATATTCTGTCCCAGCATTTGTATAGATATATTCTTGGTCCGCAATCGTCTTAAGAGTTTTTAAATCATTTTTCTCATCTTGATTGGGCACGACAAGCGATTGAATATGTCCCATTTGGCTTTCAATAATGGAGTCCCGATAATTTTCGACTGCAAATTTAATCAGACGTTTCGTGAGCTTGTAATTACTATAGAGTGACTCTGTAAAAAGTTTATAAAGGTCTGTAAAACTATCACTTAACAAATGATCGGGTGCTTGACGCTCGATTTCTAACTCTGAAGTCGTATAGGCATCTTGTTTCCACAGGTCAAGGAGTATTGGATAGTCCTCAAATAACGACTTACATTCTTCGTACAATGCTACTTTTAGCGTTTTGTAATCTAACAATAGGGTATCAGATATCTTTTCATAATCCATGGAATGCACCACCTAGTATCTATGGTTTCCTTCATTATATCAAAATGCACCACTTTTTGGTGAAGTGGTGCATTTCTTGGACCAACCTGTGTATATAAAATATACCACTTTGAAAAAAACTTAGCCCAACTCGTGTACTTTATGCAAACAGAAAAATGTTTAAAACAGTAGATATATCAAGGATTAGCGTACATAACGGTGCATTTGGAGAGTGGTGCATTTAAAAGGTGGTGCATTTCTCGGACCAACCCGTGTATTTAAAATGCACCACTTTGAAAAAATCCCAACCGACGCGTGTACTTTTTGTAAATAGAAGAATGGGTGTAAATGTAGATGTATCAAGGATTAGCTTACATAGCAGTGCATTTGGAGAGTGGTGCATTTTAAAAAAGTGGTGCATTTATGGGACGAACCCGTGTACTTTATGTAAATAGAAAAATGACCATAAATGTATATACACCAAGGCTTATTGTGCATATTGATCCATTTGGAGAGTGGTGCATTTTAAAAAAGTGGTGCATTTATGGGACGAACCCGTGTACTTAAAATGCACCACTTTTGAAAAAAATCGGACGAACCCGTGTACTTTGTGCGAATAGAGAAGTGGCTGAGAATATAGATGTACCAAGGCTTAGAGTACATATTAATCCATTTGGAGAGTGGTGCATTTTAAAAAAAGTGGTGCATTTTTTTGTCCCAACCCGCATAGCAAAAAATTTTCGAAAAAATTTCAATCCCTTGTGGCTGTAAGGCTCAAGGCACCTTTTGAAGTGGTGCATTTTCCTCTAGAGGGGAGGGGTTTCAAAATTATGAATGTATTATACTTATTTGTATGAATTGGATTAATTATGCATTGTAGTAAATGGTGCTATCTTTTTCATGAGTTTTACTGCCAATTTTACTTAGACTTTTATGGAAAAGCATCCACAATTATGGGAGCTTTTTAAGGTCATTTAAACCAAAAAGTATCGAAAAATTAAATTTCCAGCAATTCGATAAACATAGATAAAATCTAGCTTTTCACTAGTTTACAAGCTATTATTTTTATGGTTTTATAGTCTTAAATAAATTTCCAAGGCAAATTAAAAAAGTCATTCCTAACAGTCTTTGGTCGGACTGGAATGACTTTACACGATCTGCCTAACAAACGTAATGAAAATAAATGAATGTCGGTAGCAATCAATTAAATCCATTAAACAGGTGAATGTTAGAGCAGTATGTTATAACCGAAGTGCTGGTAACACAAACGGTTATATTATCATATATGATAATTAATGTACTGATTATAACAAGCTAAAATTCATTTTTCAATATTTTATGTTGAAAAATCGATTTTGGGTACTTTTTGTACCCGAAAAAAGGGTTTTTTGATAGCTACTGGCATTCACTGATCTATACAAGAGGTGATATCCGTGGCTATTTTTGCGTCTACTAATCAATTAATCGATATATACAATACAATCCTTCATGAAGGTTTAACCACTTATAAAACGAAATTTTCCAAAGCAACTCTTCCAGCTCGTGTCGAAGCTGAAAAAGCGGACAAGCTTCATAAAAAAGGGGCAATCTTTGTCGTGCGCTCGAAAGCTGACTTTACATCAACAGGTGTGAAAGGCTATATTGTCACATCAAAAGAAACGCTTCTAGAAGATGCTGCTGGGCTTTCGCACTTCACGCCTAATGTGTACCGTCAATTTGGGTATTCTGACGACAAACGAACGAAGATTCACGGCTTTGAAGAAAAGAATTTGCTTCAAATCAACACATTCGTCGTGGACATTGATACGAAGCAACATAGTGTGCAAGAGATCCTGTTAACGTGCGTGGATGAAAGTATCGGTGCGCCTACGTTAATTGTGGAGTCTGAACGTGGCTACCAAGTGTATTTTGTCCTTTCTGAACCTCTATTTATTTCAAATAAGCAAAACTTCCGTGGGTTAACTGTTGCAAAACGCATTGCTGATAACTTGAAAAAAAGTCTGCAATCCGTCAGTGCAGACCTTTTCTGCAATGATTTTGGTTTTTTCCGCATCCCGAAAAAAGACAACATCGTATGGCAACAACTTGATCAAACCTATCATATGGCACACCTGATCGACTGGTCCCGTCGTCAAGATGACGACGTAGCACGACCTTTATTTGTGGTGCCTTCGAAATTCACAACGACTTCTGTGACACAATCAGAATGGTTTTCTAAGCTGATTTCCGCTGTTGATATTAAAGGTGAGAAAGGGCAACTGGGGCGAAACAACGCAATGTTTACGCTTGCTTTAGTGTGCTTTTCAGAAGGTTGGGAAAAGGAGCGTACATTTGACTTTCTAGATGAATACAACTCAAATCTTAACTATCCTCTTTCTTTAACGGAAGTAGAAACACTATTAAACTCGGCGTATTCAGGAAGATATAAAGGCGCGAGTAAAGAGTACATCGAGGCATTATTAGCGGCGTACGTTAGAGGTGGCTCAGCCATCCCAGTGAAATTTAATTACAAGGGTGGTTGGCACAAATTTAAAAAAGAGCGTAAAGACCGTGAACGTAGTCATTATGAAGAATGGGAACAAGATATCATTGCGTACATTTCGGTTCAAAAATCCAGCTCCGAAATGTTTCTTTGGCGTTCCCAAAAAGAGATTTGTGAGGCAATTAGCATCCCAAAAAGTACATTAAACGAAGTTTTAAAACAATCCCAAAGACTATTAAAAACAACAAAAGGCAAAGGCCGTAACGCCAAAACGGGTTGGACAACAATCAGCCTGTTTCTTCAGTATGTCTTAAAAAAGGCAGTGGAACTATCAGAAAGAAAAGGTATGTATCGAATTGGTTTACAAGAAGTCGTAAACGAATGGATCGGTGAAATTGAACCAATTGCAGGGTACGATTTATTAACGTTGTACCTTGAAAAATTAGACGTCGTCACCCCATCAACCACCAAGGAAACTTCCAAGATGGGCATAGGCTAATTTAATAGTCCACTCTGCCTTTACATATTTCTAATTACGTCATAGGGATGTTGTGGATAAGGCTGCTATAACAGATATATCATGGATAAATATATACATACGGTTAGTATATAGCACAAGCATATCTTGCAGTATATCGTGCTATAGTCTACGAGTATGCTTACTATATGTTATTCCATAAACAAAATTTTATTATTAATTATTTTATAACGGTTCTTATGTAACAATTTACTGGACATAGTTAATTACTGAAGTATCTGTAGAAGTCCATGAATTTGGTTATGAAGGTTTATATTTATTAATTAATATTAAAAAATATTATGGATAAAGAGATTATTATTTATGTTTAGGGGCGTGAAGGGTGAAACCCAGCCCCCCTTGGAGAACATCTCGGCCCCTGCCAGGCGATGATATATCTGTTATAGCGTGTTGATATGGGCGTTATATTAAACAATGTGGAGAATAGTATTTTATAAGTTTATTTAGATTTATATAGATATTTAAGGGATATAGTATAGGATTCGTTAATTGATTAGGGGTAATAAAACAATTGAGAGTTATTGGGATAGATGATGAGAAATTAAGTTTTAAGAAATCCTTTTAGTAAACATAGTGTATTATTCTTTGAATGGAAAGGGTATGGCAATGTAGGAAGATTAATGAGAATCAAGATGAAAGATGGTTCTGAATTTGATTGTATTCCTGTTATTAAAATCCAATATGTTGGGAAAGCAGAGAAATGAGTTATATTGATTTAATTGTGATATTAGTTAAAAATTAACTCCCCTACAAAAGGA
Organism: Lysinibacillus antri; assembly: GCF_003977595.1. GTDB lineage: Bacteria > Bacillota > Bacilli > Bacillales_A > Planococcaceae > Ureibacillus > Ureibacillus antri. Next base: position 19,732 of record NZ_RYYR01000044.1, read on the forward strand.
TAAGATTCCATTGTAAGGGGTCTAGTTTGATTAGTGATATTGATAAGGATTATAAGTTATAACTGTTTTGTGATTAGCACGTTTCTTTTTTAAATAAAGCGATTTAATTTTTTTATGTAATAAATCATTTTTTGCAGGTGGACTTGTGATCAAATCACTAATGTCGTTTGCTTCAAATGGTCGTCCATCAATGGAGTAGTTTTGGTTATTTAAGAAGGTTGCTGTTTCTTTGGTATTTCCAAATAGAGTATATGAAAATACAACAATTTGAGTAAGATTTTCGGGTTGGTAGTTTTCAATGAGATCTATATATTCTTGAAGTTCTTTTAATTCTTGTTTTGCTTGTTCAAATGTACGGAAATTTTTCATCTTTTTATCTCCTTTTGATTTTGGATGTTAAAAATTTCAACGAAAAATGGATATATTTAGAATTTATTATGTATAGCAATTACCCTTTGTTTAGGTAATTAAACCTAGCTGATCTTATGTTTATTTAGTTGTTTGTCACTGCTAAAGGCTTCTAAAACATGTTTATTTTTGTTTGTAAGGTCTCTAAAAAGTTGTCGTATACCTAAATATTACCATTTATGAAAAACACGTTTAGGAAGCGTCTACAACGTTTTAAAAAGCTTTTAAAGACTTAATGACAGGGTTCCTGCTTTAGATCGGACTGCAAATTATATCAAGGATACAGCCAACATTTCGGAAATTTTGTACGCTAAGGAAATACAAATAGGGATACCGTCAAGAAAATGAGGTTAGAATGCTAAGCTCATTTCCAAGACAGTATCCCAAAAAGTTGATTTTTATTGTTTGCGAAGCACTGTGATAAATGCCATCGCTTGGATACACCCTTATTCAATTTCAATGTCGAATTCATTTGTTACTGTATCAATGAATTTTGCTCCCTTGATTTTCGCAGGGACAAAATATGCACCGTGAATTTTATATAACACCCTTGTATTATTTAGTTGCTCCATTGCATTTTGTATTTCCTCTGCTGTTAAATCTTCACGTGGATCCGCAAGTTTAATTGATACGGTTTTGCCTTCATGGCTAATAAAGTCCAGCTGCAAAATAGTTTTAGTTTCCGCCATTTATGTCACCTCCTTGATTATGATGGTTTTAGTTTAGTTTTCAATATATTGGGCATAGTTTAGTTCGATGTTTAATAAAGGATGTTTTACTAAATCTCCTAATACGATGCCGACTTGATAAATTTCGTCAGGGGTCATATCATCTCGAACATTTGATAGCGTTATACGTCTTTTTTCGGCTTTACCATTTTCAACAACGCCAAATTCTAAGATAATATCCTTACGTTTAAATACCGCTTCTGCCATCGTTTGTCCCTCCTTTCAATCATTTGAAACATTATATAAGGGACAAAATAGTATGTCAGTATTCATTGGCAAAGTTTCATAAAACAAAATGACTTAAGGTTTTGTTAATTAAAAACAAAGAAAAAGCCGAAGCAAATCAATTGAACTGCTCCCTGTCAAGTAGACAGTGAAAATAATAAAAATGCTTAGGCGGCTTGAGCCCTGTATTCTAGGGGGCTCAAGCCGTTTAATGTTT
>NZ_RYYR01000045.1 GCF_003977595.1 Lysinibacillus antri
AAAATAAATCGATATAATACCCAAAAATCCGGAAAAATGACAAAAGGCTTTCAGAATGAGACCATTCTGAAAGCCTTTTGTCGACAATCTGAGGCCTTCAGAGTTTCTGAAAGCCTTTTATCTTTACCAAGGTAGTATTATTTTCGATTAGTCAAGATTACCCCGCCAATAACAGCAAGCCCCCCTACTACTTGAGCGAGTTGCAGTTGTTCTCCTATAAATATCGTTGCAAAAATTGTGGCAAAAACAGGAATGAGATTTAAGAAAATGCTTGCGCGGTTTGCCCCCATTTTGACAACTCCTGTGTTCCAGCTCAAAAACGCCACAATAGAAGCTAAAACCCCTACATAAACAATGGCACTGATTGTTTTAGTAGACCATACAATAGGACTGTCTAATGTTGCTAGTTCATACACTGTGAAGGGTGCAAGTATGATTGCCCCCATTGCAATACTAACTAAAAATGTAGAGAACCCTGGAAGTCGAGTTGCGTATTGTTTAATTAGTAATGAATAAATGCTCCAACAGAATACGGCTACGAGGACAATTAAATCGCCCTTATTAAAGGAAAAGTGCATAAGCGTTTCAAGAGATCCACCCGTTAATATAAAAATGACCCCGATTAACGAAATCGCAGTTCCAATCATTTGATTTTTCGATAAATGTTCTTTTAAGAAAATAAACGAAAGTATGTATATAAATATAGGGGTAGTGGAATTCATTAATGATGCATTAATTGAAGTAGTAGAATAAACCCCAATATAAACAAGTGTATTAAAGGCTGCAACCCCGGTGAAAGCTAGAACAAGTACAATCTTCCAATGTTCCTTCAGTTTTAACCAGTCACGTTTTACATATTTAAATGCAATTGGAAAGAATACGAAAAATGCCAGACACCATCTTAAAAAGGCAAGGGTAAAAGGAGGGATGTCTCCAGTTACAGCACGTCCAATGACAAAATTACCACCCCAAAGTAATGTGGCTAAGACGAGTAAGGCGTATGGTGGAAATTTCATTGTGAAGCCTCCTTTAGTTGATTTCCATAACGTTTCCATTATATCTATATAGTAATTGACAGTTCAACTTTATTTTCAGATTATGGAATCTAACTATGATACAATCTTTACATAACAATTTCTTGAGTTTAAAGGTCGAACAGTGTTTGACTTTTCTTATAAATGGAGGGAACTAAATGAAAATTCGTCCGAAACGATTACAGGTGGGGGATACGGTAGGCGTAGTAGCATTGTGTAGTCCACTGGCGATGGATAAACTACCAGATCAACTCAAAGTTTTAGAAGAACTTGGGTTAAAGTATAAATTAGGGAAAACAATTGGGTTAACAGGGAAATATTTATCAGGAACAGACGAGGAAAGAGCGAATGATTTACACGAAATGATAGATGATCCTGAAATTAAAGCGATTTTTTGCTTAAGAGGTGGCTATGGGGCTGCGCGGATTGCGGATAAAATTGACTATCAACTGTTGATGGAAAATCCGAAAATCTTCTGGGGCTTTTCAGATGTAACGTATTTCCACAATGCTTTTCATGAGTATTGCAATATTGTCACATTCCATGGTCCGATGCTTTCGTCTGTCACAAAAAAATCATTATCCGATTTATCGAAAAGAATGTTTCAACAATTGTTTCGACCATTAGAAATCCAATATGATGAAAATATTTCACCGCTTCACACGATCGTTCCTGGCAGTGTACGTGGAGAATTTGTTGGTGGGAATATGCATCGGCTGGTGAGTACACTCGGCACGAAATATGAAATGGATACAACGAATAAAATCATCTTATTTGAAGAAATTGGTGAGCCTTTACAAAAGATTGATGGTATGCTCAATCAATTACGACTTGCTCGAAAATTAGAAGCAGCAGCAGGCTTTGCCATTGGAAGTTTTACGGAGCTAGAAATTGGCGCAAAACTAGAGGATGTTTACGCAATCTTTGAAGAGTATTTAAAACCTCTTAATAAACCAACTTTAGCAGGCTTTAAAATTGGGCATTGCGAACCGAATATCGCTGTTCCACTAGGGGTAGAGGCAATTCTTGATGCGACTTATAAAACATTACGCATTTTACCAGGTGTGGAATAAAAGTAAGAAGCCGTCTCCATAAAGGGACGGCTTCTATTTCATAACGTCTGTCGATTTCAAAATCACTAAAAACACTATTGTTTGTATGCTTTACTATAGTTGGTTATTAGTCAAAGGTAACAAAAGTAACAGGTTAAAGGTGATCGGTTGACACTAATGTAAATTTGCACGGCTGGCAAAGTGACAGAAACGTTATGCCTCGGCTTGGAGTCTCACCGCACCGAGGAGGTTTTGTGAGCTTCTTATTTAAAAATACTTCGAATCATCAAATTCAATTTCGACTTGATAATTTTTCGCATTGATTAAGTTTGATAATCTATGAGCTTCTTTTTCTAGCTCATTGGCACGATTGCGAAAATCGGACGGCTCGTACATTGCGACTTGATAGAAAATGACACTATCTCCTGTGCTATGATACAGTCGTTCTTTTTCTGACTTCCCAAGATCTTTATACAGGCTGGCATCTGCACGTAATTGTGAAGCAAGTTCAATCGCTTCTACAATCGGCAACTCTTCATCCTTAAATGTGATCGTATTATCGATGTTAGCACGGTAAATGAGCTTGTCCAACGTTCTGGAGTCTTTCCGTACTTGTGCAAGTTCTGCCTCTACTTCTGCAAGGGATCTACCTGATGGATTTGGTTTTTCTCCTTTTTCTACAATGGCATGGGCAACTAAATGAATTTCACTTATAAGTTCTTGTATTTTTTTCGTTAAAATGCTTTTTAACTTAACCCCTTCTGCTAATGGAATCTTTTTCATCTATAACCCTCCCTATATAGAAATACTACGGTTGTTCGTTGATAGTACGTAAGCTGTAAAGTCGCCACCATTAATTTGCGTAAACATGTTACCAGCTGAATGAAGAAGTTGCTCGCATTCTGTTTCTGCTAACGATGGTCGTAAATAAAAGATTTGGATGGCTTCTACCGTATTTTCTGTTACGGCCGTTCTTTGAGAATCAACAAACGGACTTCCAAAAGCCCCCTCACGATCTTTACTGTATACTATATTTTTTAATGAATTATAGCGCCCGTTTAATCCTTCGTAGCCGGTTTCCTCATCACCTAATGCAATTTCAAGATCACCTTGAAGTTTATTCACATCATATATACCAACTGGGATTTCGTACTGTAATGAAAAGAAATTATTTAAATCGACCGCAGAATGAAAAGGCGTTAGATAGTTTTGTTTTGCAATTCGACGCATTAAACTTTCTGCAGAATGACGGTATCGATTCGGATCAGCTCCAAACGATTTCCACACTTTACGCCATTCGCTTATCCCAGGTCGTTCTGTTACAGGGGTTTCCTGAAGTTCTAAATAGAGGTTTTCCTGATAAAGTTGTGTGCGTCCTTTTATCATTTGAGGAGATTCTGATACAACAATTTTGGTATAATGGATAATGCCGATTTTGAATTGGTCATTCGTAGTAAGCAGTGAGTCGTTTAATGAAATGTTCATTGTAAATCACCTACTATTTCAAATTTGGGTAAAATTTTACTCGTTTCTATATATATTAACAGACAAAGGAGTGGAAAGTGAAATGATAATACCACAGTTGCAATCGGACTTAATCGAATATGCAAAATCTATTGGCGTGGATAAAATCGGTTTCACCCACGCTTCTCCCTTTCTTGAATTGAAAAATCGGTTAAAACGTCAGCAGGAATTAGGCTATCAATCTGGCTTTGAAGAGTCCAATATCGAGTTGCGAACAGAACCCCTTCGCCTTCTAGATGGAGCCGAAAGTATTATAGCCATTGCTCTTGCATACCCATCTAAAATGGAGGAAGCGCCTGTTGGGAAAAAAGGGGCTAGAAGAGGGATTTTTGCCCGCGTATCATGGGGAATTGATTATCATGTGGCTGTACGTGAACGACTTCAATTAATAGAAGAGTGGCTAAAAGAGCGTGTTCCGAATGTACAAATTAAATCGATGGTAGATACAGGAGAGTTAGTTGACCGCGCAGTTGCAGAACGTGCAGGGATCGGTTGGAGTGGGAAAAACTGTTCGATTATTACACCTGAATTTGGTTCGTATGTTTATTTAGGTGAAATGATTACAAACATCCCATTTGCACCAGATACACCGATTGAAAATGAGTGTGGGGATTGTCGATTGTGTTTAGATGTTTGTCCAACTGGCGCACTTGTTGAAGCAGGACAGTTGAATTCGGGGAAGTGTGTAGCTTTTTTAACACAAACGAAGGATTTTTTACCGGATGAATTTCGAGCAAAAATTGGCAATCGCATTTACGGATGTGATACGTGTCAAACCGTTTGTCCGAAAAATAAAGGGAAATTGAATTGGATTCATGAGGAATTTAAGCCAGACCCTGAACTTGCTAAACCGTTACTACAGCCATTATTAAATATGTCGAATAAAGAATTTAAAGGGAAATTTGGTTATATGTCAGGTTCATGGCGAGGGAAAAAACCAATTCAACGGAATGCCATTATCGCCCTGGCCCATTTTAAAGAAGAAACAGCCATTCCAGATTTAATTGATATAATGAAAAAAGATGAGCGCCCAGTTATGCGAGGGACTGCAGCATGGGCCATTGGAAAAATCGGTGGACCTGATGCGGAAGCGATTTTACTCAAAGCACAGGAAAAGGAAACAAATAAGGACGTCCTTTGTGAAATTGAAAAAGGACTAGCGCTATTGAAAGCTTAAAAATAAAAGTTACGTAGGGAAGTGTAGATCGTTGCCATTACATATTGTTTTATATCAACCTGAAATACCAGCCAATACTGGAAATATTGCACGTACTTGTGCCGGAACGAACACATCATTGCATTTAATTCGTCCACTTGGATTTTCTACAGACGATAAAATGTTAAAACGTGCGGGATTGGATTATTGGCATGCTGTTAATATTGTGTATCATGATAGTTTAGAGGATTTTCTAGAGTATTCAAAGGATGGGGAAGTTTATTTAATCGAAACGTATAGCGATGAACCTTATTCAAATCATGATTTCAGTAATAAAGAGCAGGACATTTATTTTATGTTTGGAAAGGAAACGACGGGATTACCAAAGGACTTTGCGTATGAAAGACGAGACAAATGTTTGCGAATCCCGCAAAGTGATCATATCCGTTCATTAAACCTTTCGAATACAGCCGCCATCATCATTTATGAAGCATTACGCCAACAAAATTTCCCTGGTTTAAAGTAAAAAAGAGCATTCTTACAGTCGAATTGTAAGAATGCTTTTATTTTATTCACCCTCTAGAGTGAAAATGATACGAATGCCGGATGGATCTTCTGTTGAGAAGGCTTGCGCACCGCCGAATGTTGGAGCACCTTCAAATTGTTCCACTTTAGCACCCATTGCAGTTAAATTAGATTTAATTTTTTCAGCCTGTTCTGCATTATCTAACACAAGGGTATAAGATTTTAACCCAACACTATTGTCAGGAGCTTTGACACCGCCGCCACTGTTCCAAGTGTTTAATCCAATATGGTGATGATATTTGCCAGTGGAAATGAATAGAGCTTGTGCACCGTAACGTGTTACTACTTCAAATCCTAATGCTTCTGTATAAAACTTTTCTGTTGCTTCTAAATCGGAAACAGATAGGTGAATATGCCCCATGACTGTCCCTTGAGGAAGCCCTTTCCACTGACCGTTACCATCCGCCATAATGGACTGAACGTTTAATTGTTCCGTTACCATGTGTACAGTGGAGTCACCATACCAAATCCATTCCTCTTCAGGACGGTCAATATATACCTCAATGCCATTGCCATCTGGATCATATAAATATAACGCTTCACTTACATGGTGATCCCCCGCACCAATACGAATATTTTTCTCAGCTACATGTTGTAGGAAATTTCCTAAGTCTTTACGTGTAGGCAGTAAAATTGCAAAATGATAAAGACCTGTTTGACCTCCTGCTAATGGTAGTGCATTTTCTACTTCTTCTAGGGATAAAATACTTGTAGCACCATCAAAAGTTAATACTGCTGTTTGATTCGTTTGCTCCAGGACATCAAAACCAATGATTGTTTTATAATATTCGATGGAGCGTTCTAAATTGGAAACTTTTATTTGAACGTGGGAAACATACGTATTTGGTTTTTTATGAAAATGAGTAGGCATGATGAAAGCCTCCTTAATTATTTTTGGTTATCAACTTACTTTATGTAACTAAGTATATTTTCGGCAGTTAAATTAGTCAAGTTTTAAAATTACATTACCCACTAAAGATGTGTTTTATGTAAAATAAAAAGAACTGACAACAAAGTTATCAGTCCTTTTTATGTATGAAGATTATTTTTCTTTTGTATAGTTTCCTTCATATCCAGCAGTTAAGATAGCAGTAATGAAAGCTACACATACGCCAAGAATTAAAATTAAATTCATGGAAGTATCCTCCTCATGTATATAAATTCTCACAATTTAGTATAGCCTATCTATAGACACTTTACTACTCAAAAATTATGTCGAAACTGGTTCAAATCTAACTATATGGGAATAGTAATGTTAGGAGGCTAGAGAAAAATGGACAATCACAAACAAGAAGTTAGCGGTCATATGACGAATAATATGGGTGACTTAATTTGGCTAGGGAAGCAAATGGAACGTATGCGCGACGGTTCACAACTAGAAGAAGATATGCGATTTCCTGATCCGATTCAATTTGATGATTTAGATAATGATAATGATGAAAAAGAAAGTTATACAAAGAAAAACTAAGTGAGGAGGCTAGCTCAATTAAGCGTGAGCTAGCTTTTTGAATAGACTGCTTTCTCTATGAAGGACAAAATGACGGGAAACCTTGCTCGAAGTGTTCTTCATAAGCGCGACGAAGACCCGAATGCTGGTGAAAACTGTTCAAAGAGTCGTTCATAAGCGCGATGAAAGCCCGACTACTAGTGAAAACAGCACACTCGGTCGTTCATAAGCGTGATGAAAGCCCGAACGTTAGTGAAAATAGCACACCCGGTCGTTCATAAGCTTGATGAAGGACAAAACAGCAGGAAAACTTGCTCGAAATGTTCTTCATAAGCCGGATGAAGAGCAAAATAGCGTTTAAAATTGTTCAAAGTGTTTTTCATACCCGCGATGATTTTCATAAAAAAATCTACTCTCCTTAAAAAGGAAAAGTAGATTTTGATCTTAATTAGGCTATTCAAAATTACTTAACTCAACTTCGCCACTACGAATTCAACTGATAATCTTTTAAATCTTCTCGCAGTTTGGCTTTTAGGAATTTGCCTACTGATGTTTTCGGAATTTCATTAATAAAGACCACATCATCCGGAAGCCACCATTTTGCAAACTGTCCCTCTAAATAACTAATTAGTTCTTCCTTCGTCGCAGTTTTGCCTTCCTTCAGAACAACACAAGCTAATGGGCGTTCCTGCCACTTTTCATGGGGAATCGCAATCACTGCTGCTTCAAACACTGCTTCATGAGTCATTAAAGCATTTTCTAAATCGACAGAAGAAATCCACTCACCGCCACTCTTAATTAAATCCTTTGTGCGGTCAGTAATTTTTATATAGCCTTCAGGTGTAACGACAGCGATATCCCCTGTGTATAGCCATCCATCTTTAAAAGCATCCAACGTTCGTTCATCTTTATAATATTCACTCGCAATCCAAGGACCACGAATGCGTAGTTCGCCCATTGTTTGGCCATCCCAAGGTACACCGCCGGCTTCATTGACAACTTCTGTATTTAACAAAGGAACGGGTAGTCCTTGCGTTGCGCGGATATTCAGTTTTTCTTCAGCCGACCAATCTTCCATTGCAGAAGTGTAATTCGATAAGCTGACAATTGGTGAAGTTTCGGTCATGCCATAGCCTACAACGAATGGCACATTATACTTCTCTTCAAATGCTTTAATCAGCCCTTTTGGAGAAGCAGAACCACCACATACCACCGCGCGTAAAGATGATATGTCACGCGGATTTTTTTCTTGTTCTTGCAATACCCCTAACCAAATAGTCGGTACACCAGCAGTTAGCGTCACTTTTTCTTGGTCAATTAAATCAAGTAGTAATCCAGGAGTAAACATTGGTCCCGGTAATACTTGTGTTGTACCATAATTCACCGCAGCAAACGGCATGCCCCAAGCATTTACATGGAACATTGGAACAACCGGCATTACCACATCTTTTTCACGCAGTCCCATACTGTCTGCTAAGCCGAGCGCTAAACTATGCAACACTAAACCGCGATGAGTATAGACAACCCCTTTTGGCATGCCGGTCGTTGCACTTGTATAACACATCCCAGCAGGAGAATTTTCATCTAAATCTTCAGGGAAATCAAATTCATCGGAAGCCTCTTCTAACAATTGTTCATACGAATAGACATTTGGGAAACTAGATTTTGGAACTTCTTTATTATCTTGCATGACAACAATATGTTTAACCGTTTTTAAGAAAGGAATCGCTTTTTCGAATAGAGGAAACAGGTCACCATCGATCAGTAAAATTTCATCTTCGGCATGGTTAATGACGTAAATAATATGTTCTGGTGATAGGCGAATGTTAATCATATGCAAAATTGCACCAGCACAAGGAACGGCAAAATAGCTTTCGAGATGGCGATGGTGGTTCCAAGCAAAAGAACCTACTTTTGTACCACGTGTCATGCCAAGCTTTGTTAAGGCATTAGCTAATTTGCGCGTACGTTTTACATAATCTTTGTAGGGAATACGGTGAATCGTGTCTGCGCTTGTCCTTGAAATAATCAACTTCTCAGGAAAATATCTTTCTGCCCGACTTAAAAAACTAGTTAACAATAAAGGTGTTTCCATCATAACTATCAGCTCCTTAAATGATATCCAGTAACATACAAAAAAGAGTGAAAATAGTCCTTCATATTAATATATTAAGAAGATAGGGTTGTTAGAACATGGAAGCGGTAACAAAATAGAAGGGATTATAGAAAACTTTATGAGAGATTAATAGAAGTTAAACTAAAAATTGAGGACGACAAATTTGAGCACTTGTATTTAGTTTGTTAAACTGTACTTCGAATAAAGAAAATTTTGTAAGGGACGTGACAATTTTGACGATTATTCCATCAAAAATATTATCCAATGGTGTACAAATGCCATATCTCGGTTTAGGTGTTTACAAAATGACTGACCGAGAAGAAGCAATTTTGGCAATGACTAAGGCGCTTGAAGTTGGCTACCGCGCAATTGATACGGCGGCTATTTACGGAAACGAAAAAGAAGTTGGGGAAGCAATCAAAAACGCTAATGTTTCAAGAGAAGAGATTTTTGTGACGACAAAAGTGTGGAATAATGACCAAGGTTATGACAACACGTTACGTGCATTTGAAACGTCTTTAAAAAATTTAGGACTTGAATATGTAGATTTATATTTAACGCACTGGCCGGTTGAGGATAAACTCGTTGACACATATCGTGCAATCGAACGTCTATACGATGAAAAGTTAATCCGTGTACCGGGTGTATCGAATCACCATGCGCATCATTTAGAAAAGATTTTTGCAAAAGCGAATGTACAGCCAATGGTCAATCAAATCGAATTACATCCATATTTTTCTCAAGTAGAATTACGAGCGTTTTGTAACGAACATAATATTGCTGTAACGGCTTGGTCGCCACTTGGTCGAGGTGGCATTTTACAAGATGAGGTCATTACAACTATCGCGAGCGAAGTAGGGAAAACAGCAGCGCAAGTGATTCTTCGTTGGCATTATCAACAAGATATTATTACAATTCCAAAATCCGTTACACCAACTCGTATCGAAGAAAATATGCAAATTTTTGATTTCGAACTTTCGAACGAGCAACTAGCAAAAATTAATCATATTAATAAAGATCAACGTTTTGGACAAAACCCAGATACGTTCCACTTCGATTTTTAGATAAAAAAACATTCAGCACTCACATTTAGAAGTGGGAGCTGAATGTCGATCATATTATTTGGATTCAATATCCTTTACCACAATGGTTTTATTTAAAAACGGATGTTCAAATTCAAGTTGAATGGCATGTAATTCATAATCGCCAGAAGCCGTTTCTCTTGCATTGTACATTGTGTCTCCAACGATTGGGTGCCCGATATGTGCCAAATGAACACGGATTTGATGGGTACGTCCCGTTTCTAACACTAAATGAACAACACATGTTTGTTTAAAACGTTTCACTACTTCAAAATGGGTAACGGCGTGCTGACCAGAATGTGAAACGACACGACGCGTTGCATGGTGACGATCTTTTCCAATTGGTTCATTAATCGTGCCACTTTCTTGACGGATATTTCCTTGTACTTCCGCCTCATATGTTCGAATAATCGTTTTTTCCTCAATCATTCGGTCCATGATGGATTTAGCAATTGGATGTTTTGCTACGAGTAATAGTCCTTTTGTCCCGCGGTCTAATCGATGGACATGTTCTGCGTAATGACCGCCATTTGCTTGAACATGTGCCATTACATGATTCATACATGTATCCGTATCCCACTCATCGTTCGGGTGTGTTGCCATTCCTTTTGGTTTGGAAACAATTAAGCAATGCTCATCTTCATAACGGATGTTGACCCCACAAACGGATGTTGGCACATAGTTTGATTTTGGGATTTCAAAATTAAACGTAAGCATTGTTCCAGGCGCTAATGGTTCTGACCAAATAGCAGGTGTTCCATCCTCTAAAGTCACAGCTTTTGCCATCCGAAGCTCATGTACAATTTTCTTTCCTAATCGCCATTTTGTTCTTAATAATTCTTCTACAGTTAAATTGTTGTGTACAATTTCATATTGAAACATGTTGTAACCTCCACTGTGGATGTCTAGTTACGACGGCTAGCTCCTCGGTCACTTCAACTTCCTCCTCTGCATGCAAGCATGCTTCGTCGAAAGTCTCCAGTGCCTTTCGGAGCTGGGCGAGCCGTCTTCACTTTTCTAATAAAAAAGACAAGGCTATACGTTCAACCTTGTCCTATCATATCATTATTTTGTTACTTGTCCTAAGAAATCATGAATGACTTGCTCGTTGGAAGAGTAATCACCTACAAGACGACTTACTTCTTTTCCTTCATTAAAGTAAATTAATGTAGGTGTTGCTTCAATGTTGTATTCATTCCAGCCTTTATCATATTCTAAAATGTTTAATTGATCGACTTGAACGCCAACTTCATCTGCAATCGGCATTAGTGAAGGTGTCATTTTCATACAGTGTGGACATTCAGGGCTGAACATATAGGCCACAACTGGTCCACCTGCTGCAATCTTTTCTTCAAGTGCTTCAGGTAGAATAATATTTTGGTAATTTTCATTGTCTAATAAATCAATTGTGGATTGTCTTAAATTATCTGTACCATATGGATTATCAGTTAACTTATCTTTATTGGATAGGTTGGTTAGTAAAATAATCGCGATGAATAGTACAATGACTACTGCACCAATAATGCCTAACTTCTTCAAATTACTTTTCCTCCTTTAAAACCTTAATCATATAAAAACTAGTAACCGCGATCAAAATAAAAGCACATAATGCTAAAAATGGAATTGTAATAAATCCTAAATAATTAATATATTGACCAGTACAAGGAACTCGTCCACAAGTTGGTGCTGATTCTGTTAGAAAGTCCAGTTTTTGAATGCCATAGTGATAAAGTGAAATTGCGCCACCAATACATGAAAACACAGCAGTTGTAACGGCAATTCGAACATTTTTTTGTATGTATGCAACGGTTGTTAATAGAACGATTGGATACATAAGTATACGTTGATACCAACATAATTCACACGGCTCGTACTGACGAACCTCAGAGAAATACAAGGATCCGAGTGTTGCTACTAATGACACAAGCCAAATAAATAGCAAACTATTTTCTAATTTTTTATTCATAGTGGAGCTCCTTAAAATTCTTTTATCTTTATTTGCGTAAAAAAGACTCTCACTAATAGAAGTGGGAGATGTGGATAGAAGTAAAATATAAACGTACATAATAAAGATAAAGTTTCAAGCGGATGTCAGTTTTGATTATAAATTGTTCCTATATATAAGTAAATTAATTTGTTTTATAGAATAGTTTTTCACTTATATTTCCTAGTATATCGGAGCATGAATTGTAAATCACATTCTAAATGTTCTTTCATTAAGCGCGAGGCTAATTCTGGTTTTCTCGCTTCAATTGCCTTATAGATCTGCACATGTTCTTCATATAGTAATGGTCTTTTATTTAAGATTAAAGTTCGATTAAATAAATAAAAAATAGCATCCATCTTTTTAGCTTCTTGGATCATGATAGGGTTATTAGATTCCGCAATAATAAGGCTATGGAATCGATTGTTTGCGCTTACAATTTCTTCTACACTTCCTGTTTTAGCATCAAGAACGGCTTGTTTTAGGTATTTTAAGTTTTCCTCTGACATATTATTAGCTGCTTTTTTAATCGCATAGCATTCTATTAATGTTCGAAATTCAGAAGAATGGATGATATCTGCAATCGTTGGTTTGTACACTCGTTTTTCTTGAATGAGTCCCTCTTGTTCTAAACGGCGGATAGCTTCTCTAACAGGTGTTCGGCTAACGCCAATTTTTTGCGCTAACCGCTCTTCAATTAGTTTCGTACCACCAGTTAACTCTCCAGTTAATATTTGATTACGAATTGTTTCGTATGCTAAACGGTAAGCATTCGATGCATTTGCTACTTGCATGATTTTTCCCCCTGTAACGCATAGTACATTGTCTATTATACACATATAAACCACATACTTTGCCATAAATTGAAAATAGTTATTGGGAGATTTGTAAAATAGTTCATTCAAAAGTATGAGGGGTCATCAAATGCAGTATATATTCGTTCAATGATATGATAATTCTATAGTTAATAATAAGGGGCTAATAGCATGACCATTAATGATCAATCCAATATTACGATATTAAAGGAAATTGCCGAACTGTTAAATGAAGAAACAGATATGATTCCAATGTTAAAAGGTGCTTTAAGTAAATTTTTAAATGGGACTAATTTTGAAACGGGCTGGATTTTTTTTATTAATGATAAGGGGAAAGCTGAATTGATTGCCCATGAACATCTTCCTGAAGCGTTAAGCTACAATGATTGTCAACATTTACGAAAAGGTGGATGCTGGTGTGTCTCGAGATATCGGAATAATGAGTTAAAGAAAGCTACGAACATTATTGAATGCCAACGAATTGAAGCGGCCATTGAGGAAAATATCGGTGATCACGCAGGCATTACTCATCATGCAACAGTACCATTACAATCGGGAGAGGAACGTTTTGGGATATTAAATGTTGCCTCAGCACATACGGTGAGTTTTTCAGATGAAGAGCTAGAATTACTTGAATCAGTTGCATTTCAAATGGGTTCAGCGATTAAGCGCATCTATCTAACCAAACAAGAACAAGAAATTGCCCTCGTACAAGAACGAAATCGACTAGCACGAGATTTACACGATTCCGTCAATCAATTACTTTTTTCAGTAACATTAACCGCTCGTGCTGGCATTGAAATGAGTGAACAACAAGAATTAAAAGAAACCTTTAAAGAAATACAACAACTAACCCAATCCGCCCTTACAGAAATGAGAGCCCTCATTTGGCAATTGAGACCAAAAGGCTTAGAAAGTGGGTTACTGGAAGCAATTAAAGCCTATGCGGAAATGCTAAATATCCAACTAATCGTAAATGTCTCGGGCGTTATACAATTTCCTTCACGAATAGAAGAAACATTATTTCGAATTGCTCAAGAAGCATTAAATAATATAAGAAAACATGCGGGAGTACAAGAAGCAACCATTTATTTAACAGTTACTTCTACAGATGTTTTAATGGTCATAAAAGACGAAGGAAGCGGATTTGTGATGGACCTTGAGCGAAACTTACTATCTATTGGGTTGCAGTCCATTAAAGATCGGGCCAGTGCAGTGGGAGGAACGGCTGATTGGGTAAGTGAGATTGGAAAAGGGACAGAATTATTAATCCGATTACCATATTAGGGGGGAAGAGTATGATCCGTGTATTAATTGTAGATGACCATCATGTTGTACGTCGTGGGTTACTTTTCTTTTTAAAAACCCAAAAAGATATAGAAGTCGTTGGTGAAGCAAAGAATGGACTAGAAGCAGTAGAGCTTGTTGAAGCATTGCAACCAGATATTGTGTTAATGGATTTAGTGATGCCTGAAATGGACGGGATATCCGCAACGAGAAAAATTAAATCAAAATGGCCGGCTATAAATATATTAATGTTAACAAGTTTTTCTGATAAGGATCATGTATTACCAGCTCTTGAAGCAGGTGCTGCAGGGTATCAACTAAAAGATATTGAGCCAGACGACTTAGTAAACTCCATTCGACAAATTATGAGTGGGGAAAATATTTTACATCCAGTTGCCAATTCTCAACTTGAAAAAACTTTGAGAGAAGAAGAGAACTTGCCCCATGTGAAAAATACATTAACACCAAGGGAAAAGGATGTTTTGGCAGAATTGACAAAGGGGAAAAGTAACCGAGAAATCGCCTCTTCCTTGTTTGTCACGGAGAAGACAGTGAAAACCCATATATCCAATATCTTTACAAAGTTAGAAGTCCAAGATCGAACGCAAGCTGCTTTGTATGCAGTGAAACATGGATTAACTGAAGTAAGTGGACCAATTGAAAACTAGATTATAAAAAACAACTTTACAATTTAAGGTTGTTTTTTTATTTGAGGTGAATTTCGAAAAGTGCTGACACCAAATGAAGATGTCAGCACTTTTTTAGTAAAGAAAAGTTGATTGAACAAGAGCGCTGTTCTTAGAAATGATAATCTTCTTCAACGGCTCGCGGTATTTCATGGGGTTCGATATGGACTAGAACCATGCAATGCGGGTTCGATTTATGCACCGTTGACTCAATTTTTTCAGTAATGCGGTGACTTTCCCACACATTTAAGTAAGGATTCACGGTCACTGTCACATCAATAAAGCTCATATTGCCGTGGGTGCGCCCTTTAAAATCGACTAAATCAATCACACCATCTACATTATTAATTAAAACGGATAATGTTTCAGATTCTTCAATATCAAATCCATCCGTTAACGTATGCACCGACTCCCAAAAAATTTCAATTGCGGTCTTAATAATAATCAGGGCTACAATGAGGGCGGTAAGGGTATCGATAATAGGGAAACCAATAATTGCCCCGAAGATCCCAACGGCTGTCCCAATACTAACCAAAGCATCTGAACGATTATCGTATGCGGCCGCTTTAACTGCACTACTCTTTATTTTTTGGGCAAGGGCTAAATTATAGCGATATACACCATACATAATAACTGCACTTCCTAATGCAACTAAGGCGGTTAATGCGGATGGTGTTTCATGTACAGGGTTGAATAAATTTGTAATTGAGCTGACTAAAACTTGTATACCAACAATCATCATAATAAAAGATGCAATTAATGAAGCAATCGTTTCTGCTCTTAAATGTCCATATTGATGATTTGAATCGGGAGGCCTTTGAGAGATTTTTAAACCAATTAATACAGCGATGGATGCAATAATATCCGTTGTATTATTTAGCCCATCTGCCTTTAAAGCTTCTGATGAACCAAAATGTCCGATTGTTAATTTGATTGAACTAAGTAAAAGGTAAGTACCAATGGAAAGCCATGCTCCTTTTTCCCCTGCTCGTAAATTTGTATAAAGCTCCACTTTGTTTCCTCCCGGCAAAACTTCAAAACATGATAAAACGACTTTCCACTAATTATGGAAAGTCGTTCACTATTTTAAATTCAATTATTTTTGTTCTTCTGTTTCGTTTTGTTCTTCTGAATCCGCTTGTGGTTCAGGTAATTTAGATACTTCTAAATAAAGGATATGGTGACCATCTAATTCTTTAATTTTGAATTCGTATCCTGCAAAATCAAAGCTATCACCTTCAACAGCGTCAAAGCGTTGCGTTAAGAACCAACCACCGATTGTATCGACATCCTCATCGGTAATTTCAATTCCTAACATATCGTTTACTTCTTCAACTAACATTTTTGCATCGAGTATATAATGGCCATTGCTAATTTCCTGTACTTCTGGGATTTCATCGTCATCAAATTCATCTTGGATATCTCCAACGATTTCTTCAATGATATCTTCGATGGTTACTAAACCAGATGTCCCGCCATACTCATCCATTAAAATCGCCATATGAATGCGTTCCTGTTGTATTTTAAGTAATAAATCACTAATTGGAACAGTCTCAAACACACGGATAACTGGTTGCATATAATCAAGTACTGGTTTGTTACCGTTTGCAGGATTTTTTATATATGCTGTTAATAAATGTTTTAAGTTTACTAAACCGATCACGTGGTCTTTATCGCCGTCTGTGATTGGGTATCGAGTATATTGTTCAACGCCCATTACTTCAAAAACTTCTTTAACAGTTAAATTTTTCTCGATACTAACAATTTCAGTTCGAGGTACCATAATTTCCTTTGCAGTACGGTCAGAAAATTCGAAAATACTATTTACGTATTCGTACTCAGAGTGGTTAATTTCGCCACCTTTATAACTGTCTGTTAAAATGAGGCGCAGTTCTTCTTCAGAGTGGGCTACTTCAGATTCAGATGCCATTTTGTATCCGAACAATCCAGATAATTTACGTGCTGAACCATTTAATAGTTTAATGAACGGGTACATTATGTTATGGAACACAATTAATGGTCCTGAAAGTCTTAAAGTAAGTTCTTCTGATTTTTCGATGGCAAACGTCTTTGGTGTTAATTCTCCTACGACAACGTGAATATATGTCACAAGTAAGAATGCAATGATAAACGAAAGTAATGAAGAAATTCTAGGATCTAGATTCCACATTTTGAATAATGGATGTAACATCATATCAAATGTAGGCTCACCTAACCAACCTAAACCAAGGGCAGTAATGGTAATGCCCAATTGACAGGCGGATAAGTACTCATCCAATTCCGAAATAACTTTCTTAGCTTTTATTGCTCGTTTATTGCCTTCTGCAACTAACTGATCAATACGTGTTGTTCTTACCTTTACAATTGCAAACTCAGTTGCAACGAAAAATGCCGTAGCAGCAATTAGCAAGAAAAATGCTGCCAACTTAATGGTTAACTCTCCTATGTCTACGTCCAAATACGATCTTTGTCACAGACCCAAATGAGGGGTGCGAACAAAGAGTACACCTCCTATAGTAAAAAATTAGATAATAACTCCATGATAAAATATTTTAAGAAAAAATACAAACTAAGATACCAAAAATAATTAGGAATTTTTTGAATTTTTTAGATTCATAAAAAGTAAAAATTAATAGAATGTAAAGAATAGAAAATAGCCATTTATACGAAAAATCACTTAAATTATTGACTTTCAAAAATTGGTTATGCTACTCTTTAATGGCAAAATAAAATTATAAGGAAGAGGAGGTAAGGATAATGAAAATGATCGAAAAAATGCCATTAACTAAATATAATTATCCGAACCTGTTGCGTGCTTTCTTATAGCTTTATTAAATCGCACACGAATTATACAAAAAGGTACAGGTTTTTGGATGCATGTATCTTTTTTTAGGGCACTTATCTCTAAAGAAGGGATAAGTGTTTTTTTGTTGTTTAGGAAATTATAAAATTCCGCCCTGTGGATAACTTTTCCTAGTAAAATAGTATCGAAGGGAGCTGTTGGATATGCAATTTAATCATCGA
>NZ_RYYR01000046.1 GCF_003977595.1 Lysinibacillus antri
CCGTATTGTAACGGTGAAATGTTTGAAGCGAAAAAGGACCCAAGCGAATAATTATGCTTGGGTCGTACATAAAGACGCGTTAGCGTTTTTGTTCTTTATAAATTTAAGAAAAATTTGGATATAGATGAAACTATTTCTAATTCCGAAACGTATTAGATATCAGAAAAGGAGGATTAATATGAGAAAAAAAGTTTTAACTACAGCAATAGCAGCTTCATTATTCACTTTACCTCTATCAGCACTAGCAAATACGACTACAGTTGATAGTTCAGTAGAGAGTAAGGTTACCGTGTCGACCAATCAACATTCTTGGGTGACGACGAAAGCCTTTTTGGAAAAAGCGGTGACAGAATTAACGTACCAACACGGCTCTGATTTCATGCGAAAAGCGGTAATTGATGAATGGCTAAAAGGGATTACGTTTGAAAATATGGACGTTCAAGTTACACAAGAACAAGTTGCACTAGTATTACTTAATGAACTTGGTGTAAAAAAAGAAGGTCAAAGCTATAAGGAAACTGCCGCTAAATTAGGTATTTTTGATGGCATCCCAACTAATCGAATTACAGTTTCTGAAAGTGAACTTGAAGTAATCTTTGATAATTTTAAAAAAGTAGAAAATAAAGAGATTGATAATGCGGGAGTTAAAGAGCTTTCGGTAGAAGATTTCATGAAAAATCCTGGTAACTTAGCTTATCAACTTTCTCCAGATGGAAACTATATTTCTTATGCAGCAGCATGGGAAAATCGCTTAAATATTTTTGTACAGAAAATGAATAGCGAGGAAGAGCCTGTACGTGTAACGAATTTAACAGATCGCGATATCGCAGGGTTCATTTGGAAAGATGATAGCATTTTATATTTAAAAGATAATGGTGGCGATGAAAACTACCATATTTACACATCTACATTTAATGGTGGAACAGAGAAAGATTTAACACCTTATGAAAATGTGGTGGCGTACCCGATTGATATATTAAAAGATGCGAAAGATGAAATTTTAATTATGATGAACAAAGAAGACGCGACTGTTTTCGATGTTTATAAATTAAATGTAAAAACTGGGGAAACGAAATTAGTGGCAAAAAACCCTGGTAATATTCAATCTTGGCTATCCGATAGTAATGGACAAGTTCGTATGGCCGTAGCTTCAGATGGCGTTGTAGGGGAAGTTCTTTACCGTGAATCCGAAGAAGCAGAATTCAAGCCGTTTATTACGATTGAAGCAGGGGATACAGTAACACCAATCGCCTTTTCACAAGATAACAAATCGATCTATATGCTTTCAAATAAAAAACGCGATAAAGTGGAGCTTGTGCAATATAATTTAGAAGGTAAAGAAAAAGTCATTTTATCAAATCCAAACGTAGATATTAGTAATGCTATCTATAGTTCAACAAAAGATAAAATTCTTTTTGGTGTCTATATGACAGATAAAGGTCACTATGAGTTTTTAGATAGTGATTTTGAGAAAGTGTTTAATAAAGTGAAAGATAAACTAGGTGTAAGTGAAAGTGAGTTTGGCATTGGCGATTACAACAAAGATATGACGAAATTTATTGTCAATGTGTCAAGCGATAAAGTTTACGGAAAATACTATTACTATGATTCCGTAACAGACACATTAACTGAATTAGCAGAGCTTGCTTCTTGGTTAGACCCTAATGATATGGCAGAAATGAATTCAATTTCGTATGAAGCGCGCGATGGTCTAACAATTCATGGGTATCTTACTTTACCAGAAAATAAAGTCGCTGAAAATCTACCATTAGTTGTCATCCCTCATGGTGGTCCATGGGCTCGTGATATGTGGGGCTTCAATCCTGAAGTACAATTGCTAGCTAATCGTGGCTATGCTGTACTTCAAGTGAATTTCCGCTCCTCTACTGGTTATGGCCGAGCATTTATGGATGCAGGAAATAAACAATGGGGTCTAAAAATTCAAGATGATATTACAGATGGCGTACAATGGGCAATTGATCAAGGAATTGCAAACCCTGAGAAAATCGGTATTTACGGTGGATCATTCGGAGGTTATGCGGCATTAGCTGGAATTACATTTACACCAGATCTTTATGCAGCAGCGGTTGACTATGTAGGGGTATCCAATATCTTTACATTATTAGAAACAATTCCTGCATACTGGGAAACACAACGCAATATGTTTTATGAGCGAGTAGGACATCCAGAAAAAGATAAAGAGCTTTTAACTGCGGTTTCACCAGTATTCCATGTAGATAAGATTAAAACGCCATTATTTGTAGCTCAAGGCGCAAATGATCCACGTGTGAATAAACAAGAATCAGATCAAATTGTAGAAGCTTTACGTGCAAGAGGGGTAGATGTGGAGTACATGGTGAAAGACAATGAAGGACATGGCTTCATGAACGAAGAAAACCGTATTGAATTTTACAATGCAATGGTGAAATTCTTTGATACACATTTAAAATAAACTAAAAAAGATGGTTTCTGTTGCGAAGCAGAAATCATCTTTTTTTCGTAAGGCCAACAATCCCACCAATTAAACCAACAATAGCATGAATCAAGGCAAACGTATAAAAATTTAGGAAAACTGTATATGTATGTTCATTAATTAATGGAAGGTCAGATAAAGAATCACTTAAAGTCAAATAAATCGCGTTTTTATAATCAATCACAAAATAAATTAGAATGCCGATGAAAATAAACCCACTCACGATTGAGAGTGTTTTCATCAATCGATCCACTGAATTTCGAGCTACAGCTAAAAAATACCGAAACGTTGTAAACAAACTGAGTAATAAAAACGGCACAACAAAAATAATGCCGACAAATCCAAAATTCCCAGAGCCTTCTTCTATTTTTACACTATATAAGTTTCCGATGATTAAGAAACCAATCAGAGAAATCCCTAAACTAATTAACCAACTAAGGCGTAACAAATGAATCATCCTTTCTCATTAGTTATTGTATCAAAAAGTGCGAGTAAATCGAACGAAACTGCGAGTATTTTTCCAAAAAGTGCGAGTATTTGCTAGAATAACGCGAGTATTTCATAGATTTGGAATTTATTTTGTATATAATAATAGAGTAAGTAACTACTTTTATACAAAGGGGATATGACCATGCTTCAAAAAGATGATACAGTACTCGTACTTATTGATATTCAAGGAAAATTAGCGCAAATTGTTGATAATAGTGAGTTTGTTATTCGCAATATTGCCATGGTAACAGAAGGAGTAAAACTTTTGGATGTTCCTGTCCTATGGGTGGAACAGTATCCAAAGGGGCTTGGGCCAACTGTAGAGCAAATTGCACAACATCTAACAGAACAACAGCCGATTGAAAAAATTACATTTAGTGCCTATGATACACCTGAATTTGTGGAGCAATTAGAAGCAACAGGTCGTAAAAAAGTATTATTGGCAGGGATTGAGACCCATATTTGTGTATACCAAACGGCGGCACATCTTTTAGCAAATGGATACGAAGTGGAAGTATTAGCCGATTGTGTTTCTTCCCGAACAGCTTTAAATAGCCAAATTGGACTTCAAAAAATTGTCCAACTAGGTGGAAAAGTGACAAATGTCGAAATGGCTTTATTTGAAATGCAACAAATTGCTAAAGGGGAAACATTTAAAGCAATTAGTAAACTAGTAAAATAAAAAAATAGACTGCTGAAAAACCGTACTATTACTGGATTATTCCTTTAGTAGTATGGTTTTTTATCTTCATTCAGCAGAAGACGCCCACTTCTATAAGTGGGGGATGAATGAATAAAAGTAACAATTTCAGTGGGGTTCAAACCTCGACTGAATGAAGATAAAGCCCCAGGCGGATGTCACAGATTTCGTAAAGGAGTTGACTCGTGTAAACACGAGTCCGAAATCTGGACGCAATTACGCCGAGGCGTAATTGATGTAAAATTCCCTTATAAATGTTGAAAATTTGGCATAAAAATAGATAACAATGAAAAGGAGGGATTACTTGTTAGCTACTTGGACGTGGATTGTCACAATTGCCCTTAGTTTATTCTTTATTGGCATGTCACTAAGGTTCCGAAAGAAGTCGAGTGAAAGTTTTTTACAGTTTGCGATTGCAGGTGGGACTCTTCCATTCTTTTTAATTTTATTTACAGACATTGCAACAATTATGGGTGTGGGGAACTTTGTCGGGCACTCATCAAAAGGTTTTGAAACGGGTATCGCCAATATTATATTTATTATTGGGGAGCAAGGATCGAAAATTTTATTTGCCTTACTATTTGCGGGCTTTGCGGCGAAATTTACGTATAAAAGTATTGCAGAATTATTAAATGATTTAATTTTACGAGATAAAGTCTCCCGCGCAATAATTGGGATATTGACCTCGGCTATTATGATTGCTTGGATTGGTGGGCAAGCAAAAGGAATGGGGCATCTATTCTCTGTGTTTACAGGGACCGATCCAATTCCACTTATCTTTTTCTTCTCTGCCGTGTTTATTATTTATACGACGATTGGTGGAATGCTGTCGGTTGTTTGGACAGATTTTGTTCAAGGTGTACTATTACTAGGTCTTGCCGTATGGTTTTATATTAAAGTTTACGCCAAAATTGATTTTAGTTATTCACAATTAAAAATGATGCTGGCTGATGTAAATGCAAGTCATTTAACCGAATTAAGTATCTCTGGTTGGGAAGTTGTGACATTATTTATTACAGGATGTTTTGGTGTGTTAGCAGCGCAAGTTTATTGGCAACGATGCTTTGCGGCCGAAAATCCAAAAGCAGCCAGTCGCGCGATGTTTTATAGTGGAATCGTAGCCATTGTCTTTACCATTTTAGCATCCGTTTCGGGGATGATTGTTAAAGCCATAAATCCCGATATTGAAGCTGGAAATGCAATTCCTTGGTTAATTTTAAATGAAATGACGCAATCCGCAGCCCTATTATTCTTCATATTAATCTTCTTAGCAGCTATCTCAAGTGCATCCTCGCAACTACACTCTGCAGCAATTGTTATCGTAAATGACCTGATTATCCCGTTTTCAAAAGAAATCAAAGATCGCAAATTAATTGTCATTTCCAAATGGCTCGTTGTGTTAGTTGGTGCATTTTCTATTCTTGCCGCACTCTATTCTGAATCAATAATAAGTCTCTTCGCCTTTGCATACACGATGACAGGTGGGGGAGTCGTACCAGTATTAATTGTTGGGTTGTTGTGGAAAGCCCGAAAAACAGAACAATTTGAAATGGGTAAGCATAATAGCAAGGTTTCTGTATGGGGCGGCCGAATTGGTCTAGTCTCAGGTGCTATTATTTCAGTCGTATTTGGCATCCTTTGGGGTGTTCTTGTTTCAACATTATTAACAATCATCGCTTCCTTCATTCTACCAAATAAAAGAGCAACCAATTAACGCTAAAAATAGACTGTGCATAAGATAACCTAACAAGTGGTTTGAGAAACTGCATTTTGTTGGGGGTTTAAACGTTGAAACAAAAAGTCGTCGTGATCGGTGCAGGGATTATAGGGACAGCAGTTGCCTATTACTTATCGAAACAAAATGTAGAAGTGATTTTAGTTGAGGCAAAAGATATTGCAGCGGGTACGTCCGGTGCTTGTGATAAAGCGATTATGTTGCAGTCTAAAAAGGTAGGTCCTGCATTAGATTTAGCGATTCAAAGTGCAATGATTTATAAAGAGCTAGAGCAGGAGCTACAACAAGATTTGGAATACCATAATGGTGGCGGCATGATACTAATCGAAAATCAATTGGAGTTAAACGTTTTACAAGAAAGAGTGAAGCAACAACAGGCAGTTGGTTTAAAGGTCAAACTTTTATCGGGAGAAGAAATAAGAAGGAAAAATCCTCATATTTCGAAAAATATACTAGCTGCTACGTGGTGCGAAGAGGATGCAGAAATTAATCCGATGCATACAGCCTTTGCTTTTGCAAAGGCTGCCTATAAAAATAATGTGCAAATACATCTACATTCTGAAGTGGTTGAATTAATTATAAGAAATAATCAAATACAAGGAGTTCAAACGACTAATGGAGCAATTTATGCAGATAGTGTCATTCTTTGTAGCGGTGTGTGGACAAAACATTTACTAAATACCATCGATCTAGATATACCAATTAAGCCTCGAAAAGGGGTTATTTTAGTAACAGAAAAATTACCTCGAATGATTGATTGCAATATTTTAAGTGGCGCTTATCTCGCTGCGAAATTACAGATAGACAATGATCCATCTACTGTTGGAGTAGGTCTTGCTATTAGTCAAACAAAAAGTGGAACCTTACTCATTGGGGGATCGAGGGAGTTTGTTGGTTTTGATCCTACAGTGAAAGGAGAAATTATACGAGCAATTGCTAAAAGAGCAGTTGCAGCATTTCCTATTCTAGAGCATACGAATTTGATCCGTTCTTTTGCAGGGTTTCGACCACATACACCAGATAATTTACCAATACTGAGTGACATCCCTTCCATCCATGGTTTATTTATCGCTGCAGGCCATGAAGGAGATGGTGTGGCATTAGCTCCAATAACAGGTCAACTCGCTGCAAAACTCGTTACAAGACAAAATATTGACGTTGATTTAACGCCATATCGTTTTGATCGCTTTTCAACGAATACGGTTAGTTAATCATCCTCTTAAGGAGATGACTATGGAAAAAGAAATTACCTTTTCGTTTAATGGCAAGCAGTATAAGGGAATTGCAGGGCACACAATTGCTGCTGCATTGTTTGCAAATGGAATTCGCGCTATTCGAAAATGTGAGGTGACGGGTGAAATGCGCGGCGTTTATTGTGGCATCGGGCATTGTTATGAGTGTCGGGCAACGATTAATGATGTGCGGAATATTCGAACATGTTTAACGTGTTTAGAAGACAACATGATCATTATTAGTGAGTCGAATTTGACCATTGGAGAAATGCAAGATGAAAGCTGATGTGGTAGTTGTAGGGGCTGGACCTGCTGGACTTGTTTCTTCTATTGAGCTAGCAAAACACGGATTGAATGTGATCGTTGTTGATGAGTACTATCGATCAGGGGGGCGCCTATTAGGGCAATTATACGAGGATACAACATCAAAAGAGAGCGAGATGTGGGACGGGAAAATCATTGCACAACAACTTACATTGGAAGCAGAGTCGTTAGGAGTAACAATTCTTTATAATACAACGGTTTGGAAAATTGAAAAAAATATTCTTTTTCTATCAAATAATCAAGTAAAAGAAATACATACTCATTCTATTATTTTAGCAACTGGTGCGATTGAAAAGGCCCTTCCTATACGAGGATGGCAAAAAGTAGGGGTATTGTCGGTTGGAGCTGCCCAAACCTTTACGAATTTACATCACGTAAAAATTGGCGAAAACATTCTTTTTGTAGGAATTGACCCACTTTCAATATCAGTGGCCATGGAAATGAAAAAGGCTGGGATGAATGTAGTGGGAATGATGCTACCACCACCTTCTCATCTTACGAATGAACAGAGCAATCCGGAAGAAGTATTAGGGAAACTAGGGATGGTGGCAAATATGGCCCCAAACTTTATTTTTCGCATGGGTGGTAAACTTGCAAAAGGAAAGTTTAAACCGATTATATTAAAACTTTTAAAATATAATTTTTTGAAATTGAATGGTTTGCCCATTTTTTTAAGAAAAGCAATTACAAGTATCAATGGAGAAACCGAAGTAGAAAGTGTTGTTGTCAAAGCTATGACTAGTGATGGAAAGCTAGTAGGGAAAGAGACAGAGCTACAAGTAGATACAGTTTGTCTATCAGGTGGACTTTTGCCATTAGTGGATCTTTCACAAATAGCCAACTGTCTTTTAGTAGATATACCTGAATTAGGAGGCATTGTCCCATTACATAATAAATATTTGAAAACTTCCATTGAAGGAATTTACGTAGCAGGAAACATTACAGGGATTGAAGGGGCAAAGGTTGCGATGGCACAGGGGAAACTTGCCGCATCAAGTTTATTATTTGATTTAGGCAAAATTGACGACAAACAATTAAACGATGCATATCACAATGTAGAAATTGCAAGGAACGCTTCTCCCATTTCATTCCTTCCCCATATAAAGGAGGGAAGAAAGATCATGGAGGAAAAATGGCAAGCCTATTCAATTGTTATAGGGGATACGTAAATGGAGGATCTATTAATTTGCCGTTGTGAAGGAGTTTGTTTAGCAAAAATTTTACAATCCATTAATGAGGGAGCAACGAGTGTTCAAGGCGTAAAAAAACGAACTCGAGCAGGAATGGGTTATTGTCAAGGTCGCACATGTCAGCCCATCCTCCGAGACCTATTAAAAGAAAAAGTAGGGACCAACTCGATCACACAGTTACAAAAAGCACAAGCACCTGTAAGACCTATTCGATTAGGGGATTTATAAAAAAGGGAGCAGTTTAAAGGGGTAAATGTACAATTCAGTGAAAATTTGAATTCTACATTTTTACTTTTGGAATTTGTTGATTTCCGCTACGGCGGACGCTTTCCGTGGGCGTGGCTTGAGCCTCCTCGTCGCTCGTCCCTCGCTCCTGTGGGGTCTCAAGGCTCACGCTTTTCCCACTGGAGTCGCCACCTTCGCTTCAATCAACAACAAGATACCTAGATTAATAGGTTATAGTTTTTTATATAACTCCAGTAGTGTAACGTAAATTATGAAGACGCGGCCTACTACTGTAAGCCGCGAAAAATACATAAAGTATTAGTAGTCATTACTATATGTGAGAGGACCTTTCACCAAGCACAAAGACAAGTCGTAGAGACAACTACAAGTTGGCTCTGCGGCTTGTGTGCTTAGTCCTCTCACTAAACGATAATTTTTCGATATTTCGTAAGTATATATTTACAGAGTAGGTTGTTATCATTTTAAGAGATACTATATTTATAGTAAGGATTTATTAGATACCCTTTTTAACTTCATTTAGGATATTTAATTTACTTTCGCTTCTGTTCAACCAATTTCCGCGCTTTTTCGGTATTAGCAAAATGCCATTTCGATAGAGATTTTAACGTTTTTTCTCCACGTGTTAGCCAGATTTTCGCGGCCATTTGATCTACTTTTCCACTTGCGCCTTTTTGTAAATCAAAACCAACAATCCCTGCTAATCGGTCCATTTCTTTTAAAAAGGCGAAACGGGCCAAAATAGATGCAGCTGCAACAGCTACATGCAATTGTTCAGCTTTTGTAGAAAATAGAACATTCTCTGTAACAATCTCTTTTTCCTTTTGGATATGTTTATAGTACGTATCGCGTTCAGCAAATTGGTCAATTAAAATATACTCTGGTTTCTCAGGACTGATTTTTTCCAATACATTTTTTAATGCCTGATTGTGCAGCATCGCTTTTATTTTTCCTTGAGAATAGCCTTTTTCTTGAATCGCATTATACTTTTCATTTCGTAACGTTAAAATACTATAGGAACAAACGGACATAATATCTGGGGCAATTTTTCGCATAATTTGATCATTCAACATTTTTGAATCTTTCACACCAAGTTCTTGAATGAGTTCAATTTTATCTTTCGGCACAAAGACAGCAGCTACAGTAACGGGTCCGAAGTAATCCCCTGTCCCTGTTTCATCTGATCCAATTACCGACATGGATGCAAAATTAGCGGGTAGTTTGTCTCCTTTTGTTTTAATAGAAGAAATAGTAGTTGAAGTCGATGTGGGTGCTTTAGAGGGAACTTCACCCCAGCGACTCGCTTCTCTTGTTGCGCCTATTCCTTGAAACATCACTTTCCCAGATTTGTACATGGTGATGGCTGTGTCTGAAAGCTTTGCTGCAAAAATCACGCCGGGTGCATTTCGCTCGACAGTGGAGGAAGCATAAAAGGTTTTAATTTGATTTTGGATCTCTGTTGACAGTTGTAACACAATATTCGACATAAGTTCGTCCCTTTCTTTGTTGGATGTTCACATTAAAAACAGTTTCATGGTATGATGTTATTAATAATTTTCCAAATATATTCTAATCTAATAGAAATCGTGTCAAGCTAGAAGTAAAAGTTTGTAAGCCTCATAGAAATTGTTTTATTAGGAGAAGTGAAACATCAATCCAAGTTGAGAATACCACGGATTGGTAGTTTAACCAAAATCGCGCCTCTTTGGGTCGTTCATTCCACAAAGTAGGAAGGAACTGCTCAACACTACTTAAAACTGCTTGTTGCTCACAATTGTTTTTTTGCTTACGCTTTGGGAGGAATTGCTTTGGCTGAACAAATACAGGAAAAAAATCGAATAACCGTGGAAATTTATGGTCATTCTTATAAAATGGTAGGAACAGAATCGACTGGTCACATGCGATTGGTTGCTTCCATAGTTGATGATAAAATGCGAGAAATAAACGTACATAATCCTTCATTGGATAGCGCAAAGCTTGCAGTACTTACAGCTGTGAATACAGTTCATGAATTATTAAAATTAAAAGAACAAGTAGAACAGCTCGAAGAACAATTGAAAAAATTAAAGGATTGAAGTTCATGTTAGACATCATATTATTACTAGTATTTGCTGCTAGTTTACTTGTAGGGTTAAAACGTGGCTTTATTGTACAAGCCATTCACCTTTCAAGCTTTTTTATTGCACTCATTGTGGCTTACATCTATTATAAACCACTAGCGGATAAATTTGTGCTTTGGATACCATATCCTGGCATAACAGAAGATACATCCTTGACTCTGATTATAGATGCCCTTGATGTTGATAAAACTTTTTACCGAATTATTGCCTTTGCCATCATTTTCTTTGCTGTGAAAATTGCATTGCAAATTTTTGCATCGATTTTTGATTTTTTAACGTACTTCCCGATATTAAATTCTGTCAATCGCGTACTTGGAGCTGCATTATGCTTTGTAGAATTTTATTTCCTATTATTTATCGGAATGTATGTCATCGCATTAATTCCAATTGCTTCTGTTCAAAGTTTTATGGGCAGTTCATTCATTGCAAATTTAATGTTAGAACATACCCCAATCCTAACGAAATTGGTACAAAATTGGTGGTATATTTATAAGCAGTAACGATTCTAAAAGTAGGAAATGTCCCAAAGCGACTTTTGGGGCATTTCCTTTTTCGCGGATTAATTTACTTAAACGGAGGTATTAACGAAATGAATAAAAAAATCGTGATTAAAACGCTCGAAAAAATTGCACTGATGTTAGAACTTCAAGGTGAAAATCCATTTAAAATATCTGCATTTCGTAAAGCAGCCAATGCTCTTGAGTTAGATGAGCGCAGTTTAAGTGAAATGGAAGATATAACGAAAATTAAAGGAATTGGGAAAGGGACTGCAGCCGTTATTCATGAATTAATTGAGACAGGGGAATCCTCTCAATTAAAAGAGTTGGAAGAAGTCGTGCCTAAAGGATTAATTCCGTTACTCAAACTACCTGGTTTAGGCGGGAAGAAACTAGCAAAGCTTTATAGTGAGCTTGGGATCGATAGCGCGGAAAAACTAAAAGAAGCTTGTGAAAATCACGACATTCAAAAACTAGCAGGCTTTGGAGCTAAATCAGAAGAAAAAATTTTAAAAGAACTCGAAAACTTCGGTCAAAGAAGTGAACGTCTACCAATTTGGTATCTACAAACCGTTGTCATTGACATTCATCATGTACTAACAGACATTCCTGAAATTCAGAAATTTTCTGTAGCTGGTAGTTATCGCCGTGTGAGCGAGATGAGTAAGGATATTGATTTTATTGTCGCTACAGCACAACCTGAAAAAGTAAAGGAACAGTTGTTAACAAAGCTTGTTGTCAAAGAAGTTGTTGCAGCAGGGGAGACAAAAGTATCGGTTATACTAGACGGTGAAGAACCAGTGAGTGTGGATTTCCGATTAGTTTCAGAAAAAGAATTCGCGACAGCCTTGCATCATTTTACAGGTTCAAAAGATCACAATGTGCGAATGCGCCAACTTGCGAAAGATCAAGGAAAGAAAATTAGTGAATATGGTGTGGAACAACCAGATGGCGCAGTGTTAACATTTGATTCGGAAGAACAGTTTTTCGCCCATTTTAATTTACCTTTTATTCCGCCAACCGTGCGTGAATCAGGGAAAGAATTAGAACGATTGGATGAATTAGCTGGTCTAGTAACAATGGATTCGATTGTATCGGACTTGCATATGCATACAACTTGGTCGGATGGAGCCCATACTGTTCGAGAAATGGGCCAGGCATTAATTGAACGCGGCTATGCTTATGGGGTAATCACGGACCATTCGCAATATTTAAAAGTGGCCAATGGATTAACGCCAGAGCGATTAAAAAATCAACGAGTAGAAATCTATCAATTTAATGAGTCCCATCCAAATTTCACATTGTATGCAGGAACGGAAATGGATATTTTGCCAGATGCAACCCTCGATTATGATGATGAAGTGTTACGTGAACTTGATTTTGTCATTGCCTCGATCCATTCCAGTTTTTCACAGCCACAAGAAAAAATAATGGAGCGCCTCTTTACGGCAATTAAAAATCCTTATGTGCACATGATTGCCCATCCAACCGGTCGCATTATTGGGCAGCGTGAAGGTTATAATCCTGATATACCCCAATTAATTCAATGGGCAAGTGAATATGGAAAAATTTTAGAGTTAAATGCCAATCCGTATCGTCTAGATTTATGTATCGAACATTTAGTGATGGCAATGGAACAAAACGTGCCAATCGCCATTAATACGGATGCCCATGCAATCGAACAACTGCTCTTTATGGAGATTGGGACAAAGTATGCGCAAAAAGCATGGTTAAAGAAAGAGTTAGTTGTCAATACATGGTCAAAAGAACAATTTGAAACTTTTATTAGAAAAAACAAGTAAAGTATTAGTGAGACATAAGCAGGAGGTGTTCGGGAGTGATCGCACAACGAGCATTAAGAACATTAGAATACGATAAAGTTCGTGAGCAGGTAGCAAATTTCTGCACATCAACTTTAGGGAAAAACGCAATTGAACAATTAATTCCCGAAACAGAATTTGAAAGAGTTGTTGAATTATTAGAAGAAATGGATGAAGGGCTATCCATTTTACGTGTAAAAGGAAATGTACCAATGGGCGGTATTTTTGATGTACGCCCCCATGCAAAAAGAGCGCAAATCGGTGGGATGTTAAGTCCGATTGAATTAATGGAAATTGCTAGTACGATTCGTGCAAGTCGCATATTACGCAATTTTATTGAAGATCTTGAACAAGAGGGAGATATTCAAATCCCTCATTTTATTGAAAGAAAAGAACAGCTCCCAATTCTAACAGCATTACAACACGAAATTAATGATTGTATTGATGATAATGGGGCAGTACTCGATTCAGCAAGTACAACATTACGTTCGATTCGACAATCTCTTCGATCAGAAGAAGCAAAGGTCCGTCAAAAATTAGAAAGTTTAACGCGCGGTTCAAACGCTACTAAAATGCTTTCTGATGCCATTGTAACGATTCGTAATGACCGTTTTGTAATTCCAGTTAAACAGGAATACCGTGGCCATTATGGTGGAATTGTGCATGACCAATCTTCATCGGGCCAAACATTATTTATCGAACCTGAATCCGTTGTCCAAGCAAACAATGAAATCGGCCGTTTGAAAATAAAGGAAAAAGTAGAAATTGAACGTATTTTAACGGTCCTTTCTGCAAAAGTACAAGAGGTAAGTCACGATATTTTCGTCCTTGTTCAAATTTTAGGGGATATCGATGTCATTTTGGCAAAAGGGAAGTACGGTCAAGCGAATAAGTGTACGATGCCTAAAATGAATGAAGATGGGTATATTCGACTTGTTCGGGCTAGACACCCACTAATCTCTATTGAAGAGGCGGTTCCAAATACAATTGAGTTCGGTCGTGATATTACGGCCATCGTTATTACGGGTCCAAATACGGGTGGTAAAACTGTTACATTAAAAACGGTTGGTCTCTGTACGCTTATGGCCCAAGCCGGTTTACCTGTTCCCGCATTAGATGGTTCGGAACTGGCTGTATTTGATCAATTATTTGCTGACATTGGGGATGAACAATCCATTGAACAATCGTTATCTACTTTCTCTTCTCATATGGTGAACATTGTGGATATTTTAAGTAAATTTGATTCCCGTTCACTTGTCTTATTTGATGAGCTTGGAGCAGGGACAGATCCACAAGAGGGAGCAGCACTAGCCATTTCGATTTTGGATGAAGTAGTCGGTCGTGGTGCGAGAGTTATGGCAACGACCCATTACCCTGAACTAAAAGCGTATGGATACAATCGTCCAGGGGTAGTAAACGCAAGTGTGGAATTTGATGTAGAAACATTGAGCCCTACGTATCGTTTACTGATTGGTGTACCAGGACGTTCCAATGCCTTTGAAATCTCAAAACGTCTCGGTTTAAAAGAATCAATTATCGAACAAGCGAAGTCTTTCACTGGAACAGATCGACATGAAGTAGAGTCGATGATTGCCTCCCTAGAAGAAAGTAGAAGACGTTCAGAGCGAGAAGCAGAAGAAGCGCACATTCTACTAGAAGAAGCGAAAGAACTACATGAGCAATTAGCTGAACGTATCAAAACGTACGATGAGAAAAAAGAAAACCTTGAGAAAAAGGCAAAAGATAAAGCGCGAAAAATAGTTGATCAAGCAAAAGAAGAAGCAGAAAAAGTCATTGCAGAGCTGCGCCAAATGCGTGAAAATGCAAATAAGGCAGTAAAAGATCATGAAATCATCGAGGCGAAAAAACGTTTAGATGAAGCGGCACCAAAAGAAAACCCAGTGCTTAAAAAACAAGCTCAATTACGGGAACGTTCACAAAACTTAAAAGTGGGTGACGAGGTAAAAGTAATTAGCTATGGTCAAAAAGGAACATTAATTGATAAAGTTTCAGAAACCGAATGGGTAGTTCAAATTGGTATTTTAAAAATGAAATTAGAAGAATCTGATTTACAGTTTGTGAAACCAGATAAAGAAAAACAAACGGTTGCAATGACGAATGTGAGAAACCGTAATAGTCATGTGAAGTTAGAATTAGATTTGCGTGGGGAACGGTATGAAGATGCTATCCTTAGAACAGAAAAATATATTGATGATGCCCTTCTTGCAAATTATCCGAGAGTGTCCATTATTCACGGAAAAGGAACAGGCGCATTAAGACAAGGGATCCAAAGCTATTTAAAAGGGCATAAGCGCGTGAAGTCATTCCGCTATGGTGAAGCTGGAGAAGGTGGATTTGGAGTCACTGTAGTTGAATTAAAATAAAAGTTTTTTAATTCATTAGGTGGAGGAATCCCCTCTACCTAATACAAAAAGGGGATGACAATGTGCTAGGTTCAAGTTTTTGGCAACATCCTTTAGTGGAAACAGCAGGATATTTTAGTGTTGTTGTACTTTGTTTAATCGTATCAATGGTCGTGTTTGAGGTTGTTACAAAGTATAAAAATTGGGATGAAATAAAAAAAGGAAACGTAGCTGTCTCACTAGCAACAGGTGGGAAAATACTTGGTATATGTAATATTTTTCGATATTCAATTGAACGACACTCAACATTACTTGAGATGATTGGTTGGGGATTATTTGGGTTTGTATTACTCATTTTTGCCTATCTACTTTTTGAATTTCTTACACCACGTTTTAATGTAGATGAAGAAATAGCGAATGATAATCGCTCAGTTGGGTTTATTTCCTTTACGATTTCTTTAGGATTATCCTTTGTCATTGGTGCGAGTATATTATAGGAGCAATAAAATGGAAAAATTAGCAAAAGTATTAATGGTTGTTTGTGTATTATTTATCATTGTAGGAATATATTATCTATTTACCGTTTAAAAGTTTATAGAAGCTAGTAGATGTAAAGTACATCTACTAGCTTCAGACTGTAGACAAACTCGATAAATTTCGAGTTTGCCTACAGTCTTTTTTCTTTTACAATAAACTCAAGAGATTTCTAAAGGTAAAACGAA
>NZ_RYYR01000047.1 GCF_003977595.1 Lysinibacillus antri
TATTAGCTCCGGTTTCCCGGAGTTATCCCCAACTATAGGGCAGGTTGCCCACGTGTTACTCACCCGTCCGCCGCTAACCTTTAGGAGCAAGCTCCCAAAGGTCCGCTCGACTTGCATGTATTAGGCACGCCGCCAGCGTTCGTCCTGAGCCAGGATCAAACTCTCCATAAAAGAGAAACTTTGATTAGCTCAAATTTCTTGCTGGCATCAATTATGATGTCCAAATTTCGTTTCTCAACTTAATGAGAAACTTTATTTCATTAACGTTTTGTTGTTCAGTTTTCAAAGTTCATTGTGTAACCTTTTTCCAAAAGCAACTCTTATATAATAACAAATATCAAAGTATCATGTCAACACTTTTTATTTTACAAACTTAAGAATCGTTTTCAAAGGATTACTTATCCTCAACTCCATCTCTTTTGATGACTCGTTGTTAAGGACAAGTAATAATATACAATAATTAAAATTAGTAATCAAGCTTTTTTATAAAAAATTTATAGCACTTCATCTATTTTCATTTCAAATTTCTCCTATAAACCATCCAAATGTTATTAATATAAAAACCATCAGCGCAATAATATAACTAACTATCTTCAAAACATCATGATTTATTTGAACGACTTAGAAACTTTTTGAAGATTTTTATATCCACTACAAACAATGTAATACCTAATAAGACAACGATTCCACCAACAATTTGTGAAATGATTAGTTTTTCGGCAAATACAAAATAAGCTAGTATCGCTGCCCCAATCGGTTCGAACAAGACCGCAATCGAAATTACATTTGTACTTACCCATTTAATGGCCCAGTTAAATAATGTATGACCTAATAGATTTGGAATTATAGCAAGTAACAAGAACCAAATCCAATCCATCGTAGGATACGGACCAAAAGATTCCCCTTTAATAAGTACATAGAAGAATAAACAGATTGTACTTATTGAATATACGACCATCGTATAGGTGATCAAAGAGATTCGTTGACGCACATCTTGTCCAAAAAGTAAGTAGCCTGTTATGAGGGCACATGCAATTAACGCTAACATATCACCATAAAATGCAGTCCCACTTATTTTAAAATCTCCCCAGCTAATTAAAAAACTGCCGAATACTGCAATGACACCCGAGATGATTGTCTTTATCGTTAGCTTCTCTTTAAAAAAGAAATACGTGCCGATAAAAGCAAATAGCGGTTGTAACGTGACAAGAACTGTTGAACTTGCAACCGAGGTGTAGTTTAACGACTCAAACCATAAGATAAAGTGAAAGGCTAAAAATATACCCGCAATAGAAGAAAAGATCCAGTCCCTTTTTACAAGTAACTTTATTTCATGTACATACTTTACAAAAAATATAGGACTCATAATTAATACTGAAAACAACATTCGATAAAATGCAATGACACCCGCGTCGGCATTAGCTAATTTAACTAATATAGCGGATAACGAGATTGATATAACTCCTATAATTATAGGAATATATGGGTGTATTGGTGGTTTTTCCATTTTCTTATATCCCCATTCATATTTATTTGCTATATTTTAAAAACAAGATTTTAAACTTATTTTGGCATTGATAGCCAATAGAATCAATATAAAGGAGGGGATAAATTGGACATAATGTTTTTAAACGAACCTTTTTCATACGAAATTGTAGTAAAACTAGTCGTTGCTGCCACACTAAGTTTAATTATCGGGATTGAGCGGGAGTTAAAAAAGAAACCTGTTGGATTGAAAACAAGTTTGGTAATTGCAACATTTAGTTGTTTATTAACCATTATTTCAATTGAAGCTGCCTATAGTACACCTGCTCGTGACGATATTAATATTACAATGGACCCTCTACGATTAGCTGCACAAATAGTAAGCGGAATAGGTTTTTTAGGAGCTGGGGTAATTTTACGTAAAGGCAACGATAGTATTACCGGATTAACAACTGCTGCTATGATCTGGGGAGCTGCTGGAATTGGTATAGCCGTGGGGGCAGGTTTTTATATAGAAGCTTTTGTAACAGTTGTGATTGTTGTAATTGGTATTGAATTAATCGCACCATTCCTATTAAAAATTGGCCCAAAACGATTACGTATGAGAGAACTTTCTTTGAAGGTGCGCTTATCAGAAGAAGAAAACATTCATAGCTTACTCACGTTTATGAAAGAAAATGATATGTTTATTGAACATATTCGAATAAAAGACATCCCTGTTTCAACTGATCAAGTATTATTCGAAGTTGATATTAAATTTTCCACATTATTTCGTACAGATACGATTTCAATTTACCACACATTGCACACACTACCTTATGTACAGAAAATCGAAATTGAAAACCTAGGATAATTGGAGGAAACATAATGGGAGAAATCTTGAAATTATTAAAAGGTGGCAATAAACCTTCTCTTATTGCTTCATTAGTCAATCTATTTTTAGGAATCATAAAAGGTGTTGCATATTTCTTTACAGGAAATGTCGCCATGTTTGCGGAAATGATGCACTCCCTTGGTGATGCTGCCAACCAGTTTTTCGTTTTTATTGGTTCTGCGTTATCAAAAAAAGCGCCTACACGAAGATTTCCTAATGGATTTGGACGTGTCGTCAACTTAGTATGTTTAGGTGCTGTATTAATCGTTGCTATACTTTCTTATGAAACAATAAAAGAAGGTTGGCATCATCTTCTACATCCTTCCGAAGATTCAAGTGGAATACTAATTGCTTTAGGTGTCTTGTTAATCGGTATCGTATTAGAAGCAACTGTATTGCATAAAGCTGCTGTCGAAGTTTTGCATGAAGCTGGTGTTGAAAAAGCAGGGTTTGCAGCAGTTCCTAAATCTGTTGCTTACCTAAATCGAGCAAAGCCAGCAACAAAGCTTGTATGGATGGAAGATTTAGTCGCAACTTCTGGTAACGTATTAGCCTTTTTAGCCATTATCATTGCATACTTTACTGGATGGGGTGCTTTAGAAGGCCTTGTTTCCATGATTATTGGGGTTATGATGTTTTATGTTGTTGGACGGGTATTCCTTGATAACGCTCGCGGTGCTATTGGTGAAACAGATGAAGAGATGCTTATTCATATCGGTAACTTAGTGATGGAAGATCCCCATGTTACTGACATCAGAAGACTCGAAGTAGTGAAAGAAGGCGAATTTTTACATGTTGAGTTAGTTGCTGAAACTGACCCGAATCAGTCCCTTGCCTATTTAGATGATGTACGTGATCATCTTGTCGAACTAATTATGAGCCAAAAAGGTGTAACAAAAGTGACGCTATCTTTTGATGAAGAGGATGGAATTACAGAATGGAAACACCATCTAAAAGAAAAACAACAATTAAAAGCAAATCAAAATAAATAAAATGAAACCTTGCGAAATTTTCATCGCAAGGTTTCATTTTTTATAAAGACATTTTCAAAATTTCACGTACATCTTCTGCTTGTAGCACTTTAAATCTTCCGAAAGGTCCATTAATCATAGACTTTTCAACTAATGTTTCAAGTTCAGAGTCGTCTATATTGTAGTCGGCTAATCGACTTGGTGCGCCAATCGATTTCCAAAATTCACTTAAACGGTTAATACCTTCATTAGCAATCTCCTCAGTGGATTTCCCGTTAGGATTCACATTGAATACACGGGTAGCAAGCCCTGCAAAACGTTCTGGATTTACCGCTACATTATAGCGCATCCAATTTGGGAATAAAATCGCTAAGCCTCCACCATGTGGAATATCATATACCGCTGATACAGAATGCTCGATATTATGTGTTGCCCAATCCCCGCGCGAACCCATTGATAAAAAACCATTCAATCCAATTGTCCCTGCAAGCAAAATTGTTTCACGAAGTTTATAATTATTTAGATCCTCTATTAACTTTGGTGCAGTATTGATAACTGTCCGTAACACACCCTCACACATTTCATCTGTAATTGGTGTATTCGTTGCGTCATGGAAATACTGTTCAAACACATGGGACATGATATCGACCATGCCATATACAGTATGGTTTTTTGGTACAGTAAAAGTATACGTCGGATCTAAAATTGAAAACTTCGGCATCACAAGAGGGTTCCCCCAACCGTACTTTTCTTTCGTTTCAAAGTTTGTAATAACCGATCCCGCGTTCATTTCTGAACCAGTTGCGGATATTGTTAAGATTGTCCCTAAAGGTAGTGCATCGACAATAGCTGTCTTGTGGATAACAATATCCCATGCATCCTCATCAATTTTCGCACCAGCCACAATTAATTTCGAACAGTCAATAACAGATCCTCCACCTACTGCTAACACAATATCAATGGATTCTTTTTTACAAATTTCAATTCCTTTTCGTGCCGTTTCAACACGAGGATTCGGTTCAACTCCGCTCAATTCAAAAACATTCATCTTTAAATTTTTGAGTATGGCCATCACTTCATCATAGAGGCCATTTTTCTTAATACTACCTCCACCATAAACAACTAAAATATTTTGCCCATATTGTGGTAATTCCGTTTCAAGTTGGCTTATTTGTCCTTTACCAAAATGCAAACGAACTGGATTATAAAATGAGAAACTATTCACTCGTCTAGACACCTCTTTTTTAAAGTTAAAACATTTTTCACAAAAAAAATGCTATGTAAGAAGTATTACCTTACATAGCACATTTTATAGGATTAAACCCATCCACGGAAGCGAGAAGCCTCTGCTGTACGACGCACCCCAACCATATATGCAGCTAAGCGCATGTTAATATTGCGGCTAGTTGCTGTTGTATAAACGTTTTCGAATGCATCAACCATCTTTTTATATAATTTTTCACGAACTTCTTCAGCCGTCCAGTAATACCCTTGATTGTTTTGTACCCATTCAAAGTATGAAACTGTAACACCACCTGCTGACGCTAACACGTCAGGAACAAGTAAAATACCACGTTCAGTTAAAATTTTAGTTGCTTCTGCAGTAGTCGGACCATTAGCAGCTTCTACGACGATATTCGCTTTAATATTGTGTGCATTTTCAGCAGTAATTTGATTTTCAATCGCAGCTGGCACAAGAATATCGCAATCAAGTTCTAATAATTCTTGATTTGTAATCGTATTTTCAAATAATGTAGTGACAGTACCAAAACTATCACGACGATCTAATAAATATTCAATATCTAAACCGTTTGGATCGTGTAATGCACCATAAGCATCTGAAATCCCGATCACTTTTGCACCTAAATCGCTCATAAATTTCGCTAAGAAACTACCAGCATTTCCGAACCCTTGAATCACAACACGTGCGCCTTTAATTTCAATATTACGTTTTTTCGCTGCCTCTTGAATAACAATTGTCACCCCTTCAGCAGTTGCACGGTCACGACCTTGTGAACCACCTAGTACAATCGGCTTTCCAGTAATGAATCCAGGTGAGTTAAACTCATCCATACGGCTATATTCATCCATCATCCATGCCATAATTTGCGCATTTGTAAAAACATCTGGCGCTGGAATATCTTTTGTAGGTCCAACAATTTGGCTTATTGCACGTACATATCCACGACTTAATCTTTCAAGTTCACGCATTGACATTTGACGCGGGTCACAAATGATACCACCTTTACCTCCACCATACGGTAAATCCACGATACCACATTTTAATGTCATCCACATCGAAAGGGCTTTCACTTCATCTTCATTCACACCAGGATGGAAACGTACTCCACCTTTTGTTGGTCCAACCGCATCGTTATGTTGTGCACGGTAAGCTGTGAATACTTTTGTTGTACCGTCATCCATATCAACAGGGATACGAACATGTAGCATACGAAGTGGTTCTTTTAATAAATCATACATTGCTTCATCATAACCCAGTTTATTTAACGCTTCTTTGATTACATCTTGAGTTGATGTAAATAGATTTAAATTTTCAGACATGTCAACTCGCCTCTTTATAATAATAATTGTCATTACCGCAAACATTGTATCACACTTAACTGTTAAATGCTTACAACATTTACATTGAACTCTTTATTTAATAGTTATTATTTTTATGTTACGAAGATTCTAAACAAAAATTAAAGAAATTTCTAAAAGAAAGCAGGAATGAACTAGTTCTACTAAATCAACTATAAGAAAATTAGCTCCTCCTCTATATCTTGTAAAAAAAGCAGACGCATTAAACGCCTGCTTTTTAATTTTTTGTTAATATTATAGAGTTTCGGATACTGATTTAGCTTGCATATGAAGTGTTAAGTAGTCTGGGCCACCAGCTTTTGAATCTGTACCTGACATGTTGAAGCCACCAAATGGTTGATATCCAACTGTTGCCGCTGTACATCCGCGGTTTAAGTATAAATTCCCAACATGGAAATCTTCACGAGCTTTTTCTAAGTTAAAACGATTATTTGAAATAACTGCACCCGTTAAACCGTAAACCGTGTTATTTGCAATATCAATTGCTTCGTCAAAGTTCGTAGCTTTTGTTAATGCTAATACTGGACCAAAAATCTCTTCTTGCATAATACGAGCTTGTGGATCAACATCGGCAAATACTGTCGGGTGGATAAAGTAGCCCTTCGAATCGTCTGATTGACCACCCGCAACTAAGCGACCTTCTCCTTTACCAATCTCAATGTATTCTGTAATTTTCTTAAATGCACCTGCATCATTTACAGGACCAATGAACGTTTCAACGTTTGTTGGATCGCCAACTACTAATTCGTTCGTTAATTCTACTACACGATTTAGTACCGTTTCATAAGCATGGTCGCCAACAATTACAGCACGTGAACATGCTGAACATTTTTGACCACTAAAGCCAAATGCACTTGTTACAATTGCTTCAGCTGCTAATTCTAAGTCAGAATCATCATCAACTACAATTGTATCTTTACCGCCCATTTCAGCAATTACACGTTTAATCCAAATTTGTCCTTCGTTTAATACAGAAGCACGTTGATTGATACGTAGACCTACATCACGTGAACCTGTGAAGCTGATGAAACGTGTACGTGGGTGATCTACTAAATAATCCCCTACTTCAGCACCAGAACCTGGAATGTAGTTTACAACGCCTGCAGGAAGACCTGCTTCTTCCATAATCTCCATAAACTTATAAGCAATAACTGGCGTTGTAGAAGCTGGTTTTAAAAGAACTGTGTTTCCTGTTACAGCAGCCGCAACTGTTGTACCTAACATAATTGCAAATGGGAAGTTCCATGGTGAAATAACAACACCAACACCTAGTGGAATATAAGAGTATTTATTAATTTGACCTGGGTTTTCTGCTAATGGTTTACCTTCAGCAAGCTCTAACATTTGTCGACCGTAGTATTCTAAGAAATCAATACCTTCTGCGATATCACCATCTGCTTGTGGCCAAGGTTTTCCTGCCTCTTTCGTTAACCATGCACAAAGTTCAAATTTACGACGGCGCACAATGGCTGCTGCTTTAAAAAGAACTTCTGCACGGATACGTGGGTCTACTCTTTTCCATGAATTAAAAGTAGAGTCAGCAATCTGCATTGCTTTTTCAGCAAGTTCTTGCGTTGCTTTAGAAACATTTCCTACGATTTCTGATGTATTTGATGGGTTATAAGACGTAATTTTTTGTTCTGTTGTAATCCGTTCGCCACCAATAATTAATGGATAATCTTGTCCTAGTTCACTTTCAACCTTTTTTAAAGCTTCTAAATATGCTTGACGATTTGCCTCATTTGAAAAATCAGTTAATGGCTCAGATTTGTATGGAATCATAATTATTCCTCCTTAAGATCATTATGCTTAGAATGCGTTTTTTCATTAAAAAACATAAGTGCAAAAAATATTTGCGCCAAATCCGTATTTCTATATATAATAATGCAAAAGATTGTTGCGTTTTTCAAGTGATAATTACTAAAAAGTTGAATTTTTTGAGGTGAATGAATTGTTTTCTAATATTAACCACTTAACTAAGTTTTACGAATATGCCGTCGACTACGTATCAGTAGGAATACACGCGGTTGATCGTAATGGTCATACCGTTTTATACAATAATAAAATGAAAGAAATTGAAGGTTACAATATTGAAGATATTTCTGAACGATCCATTTTAGATATCTTTATGTTCCAACAAAATGACAGTACATTACTCCGTGTTCTACAAACGGGTGTAAAGGAAATGAATGTGAAACAAACCTATTGGAATAAAAACGGTCATGAAATAACGACAATAAATGATACGTTTCCGATTTTACATAATGGTGAAATTATTGGTGCAATCGAATTTGCGCGAGATATTACCTCCCTTGAAAAATTAGTGTACCAACCTTTAAGACGTTATGGTGAGCCATTAACCTTCGATGTGATCACTTCTGTTTCTGAACAAATGAATCAAGTGATTGAAACGGCGAAAAAAGCTGCACATGCTCGCATTCCAGTATTACTTATAGGTGAGTCCGGTACTGGAAAAGACTTAGTGGCAGAAAGTATTCATTATGAGCTCAATCCTATCAATGATGAATTTGTTACGTTATTTAGTAGAAGAACAAATCAATCCATAATAGATAAGATCCAAAGTTACTTAACCTATGAAAAGTCCTTCACATTTTTCTTTGAGCGAATCGAACTATTATCATTACCGATGCAAAACCAACTTCTTGAAACTTTAAATACACTATCAACAGGAAAACATATGATCATCGGAAGTATTGGAGATGACCCAATTGATCTAATTAGCAATGGTCAATTATTAAAGGACCTCTATTATTATTTCGCTTCAATGACGATATCTATACCACCTCTTAAAGCAAGAAAAGAGGATATTAAACCTTTTGTTCAGGATTATTTTAGCCGTCACCGAGAGCGTTTCAACTCAAACATACAAGGTGCTTCTGATGACGTATTAGAACAATTTCTTCAATATGAATGGCCAGGAAACTTAAAAGAGTTGGAATTATTGTTAGATGAAATTGCGTCAATGATTACCAATGAACAACTCGTTACATCTGAAATGTTGCCTTTGCATTTTCGTTTTAAAATTCAACAGCTCGATCAAACTACACGTAAACCGGACTTTTTCATCAATCAGTCAAATAAAGAACTCCTTCCACTAGAAGACTATATGCGAGAAGCAGAGAATTATTATATTCAAACGGTATTAAATATGCACGAGGGCAATATTACAAAAGCAGCAGGTGCTCTTGGTATGAGTCGACAAAATTTACAATATCGACTTCGGAAGTTAAAAAAATAAATATGAACTAACTATTCTCTAATAACTTTTTAAATTTATACTTTGATGTTGATGCGAGCGGGCTTAGCACACAAGCCGCAAAGCCATGTTGTACCTGGCTTTACGACTTGTCTTCGTGCTTTGTGAAAGACCCGCTCACATATAATTACACCTACTAATATTTCT
Organism: Lysinibacillus antri; assembly: GCF_003977595.1. Classification (GTDB taxonomy): domain Bacteria; phylum Bacillota; class Bacilli; order Bacillales_A; family Planococcaceae; genus Ureibacillus; species Ureibacillus antri. The sequence goes on from NZ_RYYR01000047.1 coordinate 9,356, forward strand.
GGATATAGTACGCGGCTTACAGTGGTAGGCCGCGACTTCTATATCAAGCTAACTACATTAAACCTTCGAAACTGATATATTCATTTAATAAAAGAACTCATGAAATCTCTTTACAACAAAAAAGGTATGTAGCGTTATGCCACACACCTTTTTTGTATTAATGACCTGATTGTTCGATCCAGTCTTGTAGTTTGTCTTTTAACGATTTAAATCCGTTTGCGTCACTTTCGTCTACACGATCTTGTAATGTCTTTCTTGGTACTTCTTTTTTTCTTTGAGTAGGTATTTCTTGTAACGCACGAGTTGATAAGCTAATTTTGTCATATTGCTCATCAACATCTAAAATTTTCACTTGAATTTCGTCCCCCACTTTTAGATAATCCGCTACATCTTTTACAAAACCATATGTGATCTCTGAAATATGGATAAGCCCTTGTGTTTCTTCGTCTAACGCTACAAAAGCCCCGTAAGGTTGAATTCCAGTTACCTTGCCTGTTACAACTTCACCTACTTCATATTTTTTTGGCATAAGGCACTTCCTACTTTCTTTATCTACATAAATGTCATGTTAAATTATAACATATGATATGAAACTGAACAAAGAATCACCATTCAAGCAAATATTGACAAATCACTTTGAAAGATTATAAAAAATTTTCGCTTTTTAGACAAAATATTCGGATAATTCAAAAGGGTTTCCGAATATAATAAGAATTACTAGTGTATTAAAAGAAAGGAAGTGCTCATAGATGAAAAATAAATTTCATGAACAATTAAAGTTTTTACGAGAAGAAAAGAATTGGTCATTAGAGGACTTATCTAAAAAAACACAAGTAGGAATTGAAAAACTAGCTTTATATGAAAGAGGCGAGCTCATTCCTTCTATTCAAACGATTTTAAAATTTTCTACAGTATTAGAAGTGCCTGCATCAAATTTGATGGATGGCATAAAAGCATAAATTAAAAGAGGATTTCCTACTTAAAGGAGATCCTCTTTTTATTTATATAATACATTTTGCTTCAAACTTAATTGCAATTAACTTGTAGGAAATCGCAACACATTTTTCAAAAGGGATCCATTGCTCAAAAGAGTATTCATAAACATTTTGAATGATCTTTGCTAGTTTAGTAGGATCATCAATACCTTGTAGAGCCGCTACGACATCAGCTGCCTCTGCATCATAACTATCAACACCGACTTCAAACGGGTCCCACTTTTTTAAAAGCGCAATAGCCTTTTGATTCATTATAATATTTTCCAAAGCTTCCACCCTATTTTTACTATTTACTATGCTATTATATATTACATAATAAAAAAGTGAAAGGCGCTCGTCCAGCTCCGACAGACACTGGAGACTTTCGACTAGCATGCTTGCATGCGTAGGAGGAAGTTGAAGTGGCCGAGGAGCTAGCACCTGTAGCTAGACATCCTAATAAAAAAGAAATGAGTGATAGATTTGTTTAATTTTGATGAACTACACAATCGAAAAAATACGAATAGTTTAAAGTGGGACCTTTTTAAAGAACGTTATAAGGCACAATTTAAAATAGCAGACGCTTCAGACATTTTACCAATGTGGGTAGCGGATATGGATTTTGCCATTCCACAGGTAATTACAGATGCCATTAAAGAAAGACTTGACCATCCAATCTTTGGATACTCTTACGTAAGCGATGCTTGTAAAGATTCAATTAAAAATTGGTTTTCACGTCGTCATGATTGGACAATTGACACAAATACAATCCTGTTCCATCAAGGTGTCGTTCCAGCACTAGCAACAATTATCGAAACATTCACACAACCTGGAGATAAAATTTGTGTTTCAACACCGATTTATCCCCCATTCTTTAGTATCCCTTCCGTACAAAAACGTGAAGTAGTGGAAAATCTTTTAATTACGACAGACGACGATTTTGAATATGATTTTGCTGATCTTGAAGAGCAATTTAAAACAGGTGTAAAAGTCTATATTTTATGTAGCCCACACAATCCTGGTGGAAAAGTATGGTCGAAAGAGGATTTAGAAAAGCTTGTTCAATTATGTATTCAATACGATGTGCTGTTAGTTTCAGATGAAATTCACGCTGACATTGTATTTGATGGATTTAAACACATCCCAACATTAACAGTAAAAGATGCAGATAAAGCAAAAATTATTACATGTATTGCCCCAACTAAAACGTTCAATATTGCGGGCATCCACGCTGCGATGATGGTTGTTCCAAATGTAGAACTTCGTAATAAATTAGCTTTAAATAAGGCTGAACATGGTCGTGATGATTTAAATATATTGGCGGCTGCAGCTGTAAAAGCAGCATATGAACAAGGTGAAGAATGGGTAGATGCGATGATTGCCTATGTTTCAAATAATATGGACTATGTGGTAGAACAGTTAAATCAACTAGAAGGCATTCGCGTCACAAAACCTCAATCTACTTATCTTATTTGGATAGACTATCGTGATACAGGTCTTTCAGAAGATGAAATGATGCTTCGCTTACTTGAAAAAGGAAAACTTGCCATTGAACCTGGTACAAAATATACCGAGGCTGGTAGAGGATTCTTACGTATGAACGTAGCATGCCCATTCGAAACAGTAAAAGATGGCGTTGAACGATTCAAAAAAGCTTTACTTTAAAATAGAATTCTTAGAACCACGTGATGCAAATTTCACTTGGTTCTTTTTTTAGTAACAGTTATTGGTAATTACTTTTTTCCCTTGATGCTCTTTATTCTACAGCTTCCTTTTTATATACTAATCTAATATGAGAAATGACAGAATAAAATTTCAATTATTAAAAATTAGCATTTATCGTCTACTATAATGGGGGTGTCAGCAAACTTTATGGAAAAACTCTCATTACAATTTAAAATGTTCATCTTTTCGTTTATCATCGTATTTTTTTCAATCGTTACAAGTGGAGCGATGATGATACATAATATAGCCGGTGCATTTGAGAAGGAGTTTGGAGCCAGAGCCATTGCGATTGCCAGAACAGTTGCACAAATGACGGATGTCCAAGAAACGGTTGGCACACAAAAAGGTTATGAAGTAATTCAGCCCATTGCAGAACGGATACGTTTAGCAACAGATGTGGATTATATTGTTATTTTCGATATGAATGGTGTCCGTTATTCTCACCCTTCCGAAAGTAAGATTGGAACTATGTTAGAAAACATCGATGAAAATCCTGCTTCTTCTCAACATGAATACATTTCAAAAGCGCTCGGAATTCAGGGATTTTCCATCCGCGCTTTTGTTCCAATTATGAACAGTGAAGCAACAAAACAAGTCGGCGTGATCAATGTAGGAATCTTATCACCAAAATGGTATATGCTAGTCGAACAGTACAAATCCGATATTTTATTCTCTCTTTTTTGGGGAATTCTCATTGGTGTTTTTGGATCTATTCTCATCGCTAGACATATCAAAAAACAAACACTTAATTTAGAGCCTTATGAAATTGCTCGGATGGTGCAAGAAAGATCGGCCATTATGCAAGCAATGGATGTTGGGATTCTCGCTACCGATGAAAATGGCAATATAACGTTTATTAATCGTCTAGCTAGACAATATACACACTACTTCGGAAAAGATGGCACCATTGAAAGAGTATTTAAAGATACTTGGTTAGCCGAAGAAAAAGGCGAACAACATCACAGTTATCGCCCACTTTTAATGTTTGAACAAATGTATTTAGTCCGTACTTTTCCAATTCGAATAAATTATAAAAATGCCGGTTCCTTAATCATGATTACAGACCGCCAAGAAGCACATACACTGGCAGAACAATTAACCGGTGTGAAAGATTTAGTCGATACGCTTCGTGCTCAACATCATGAATCATTAAATCGATTACATAGTATTGCGGGTTTAATTCAACTAAACAGAAATGAAGATGCCCTTAGTTTAATTATCGATGAAATAACAGATGAAGAAGCAATTATACAAAAATTACGTGATAAAATTCATGACTACTCATTACAAGGATTATTACTAGGTAAACATTCCCGTGCAAAAGAGCTTGGTGTAGAGTTAATAGTAGATGAAGAATCCAATTTAGTTGATTTTATGACAGGTTTTTCAAGCGGTGATATGGTCACGATTATCGGTAACTTAATTGATAACGCAATGGAAGCATGTCTAACAAAAGAAACGCGAGACGTAAATATCGTCATTCAGGGAGATAAACAGTTTCTATTTATAGAAATTCAGGATAGTGGAATTGGGATAGCCGGCTCACCTGACAAAATATTTAATCATGGTTATACGACAAAACTACAAAAAGAAGGTCATGGCATAGGAATGGCCTTAATTAAGAAAATTGTCGAATCAAATAAAGGAACAATTCAAGTTACATCTGAAGTGGGGATCGGAACAACAATTACGATTATGGCAGGGGGGATCCATTCGTGACAAAAATTTCAGTATTTATTGTAGAAGATGATCCAATGGTGTTGGATGTGAATAAAAGCTTCCTACAGAAAATGACACAGTTTCAGCTCATTGGAGAATCTCAAAACGGTCAAGAGGCATTTGAACAAATCAAGAAAGTAAAGCCACACTTAGTATTACTTGATATGTATTTACCCGACATTTCAGGTATCGACTTGTTTCAAAAACTACGTAACGAACGTATTCCTTGCGATGTTATTATGATAACCGCAGCTAGAGATACAAAAACCGTACAAGAAGCGATCCGTATGGGCGCTGTTGATTATTTAGTAAAACCGTTTCGTTTTGAACGATTTGAAAAAGCTTTACAAACCTATTACCAAACAACGAAAAAAATCTCAAACACGACCACTGTTGCTCAAGAAGACATTGATAAATTGTTCGGTTATCAACAAGAAGCGGATTTAGTTTTACCAAAAGGATTAAATGACATTACGATGAAACAAATTTTAGATGCATTAAACGAGATAGACGGTTCCATCACATCGGAGCAATTAGCACAAAACGTCGGTATGGCACGTGTTACAGTTCGAAAATACTTAGACTTTTTAGCGAATAAAGGAAAAGTTCAAATTGATTTAAAATATGGTACAGTCGGCCGACCAACTAAGTATTACTCAATTAAATAGTCTTAGACAAAGCTTATAAACTAACGTTTATAAGCTTTCAGATTGTCGACAAAAGGCTTTCAGAATGGTCTCATTCTGAAAGCCTTTTGTCATTTTTCCGGATTTTTGGGTATTATATCGATTTATTTTAA
>NZ_RYYR01000048.1 GCF_003977595.1 Lysinibacillus antri
TCAAAGACGATGAGGTAGATAGGTTCGAGGTGGAAGTGTGGTGACACATGGAGCTGACGAATACTAATCGATCGAGGACTTAACCAAATCTTGAATACGCAATCAATGTCTTTATCCAGTTTTGAAAGAATGAAAATTTCAATAACTACCCAGGAGGATTAGCTCAGCTGGGAGAGCACCTGCCTTACAAGCAGGGGGTCGGCGGTTCGAGCCCGTCATCCTCCACCATTCTTTAAATTTTAGTTGATCGTGGGTTCGCCTCCAATTAGCTACCTCACGAAAATAGTTATATATTAATGGGGTATAGCCAAGCGGTAAGGCAACGGATTTTGATTCCGTCATGCCCAGGTTCGAATCCTGGTACCCCAGCCATTTTCTAAAATTTATGAAGAGCAGTTAAATTACTTATCATATTATTTTAGAGCCATTAGCTCAGTGGTAGAGCATCTGACTTTTAATCAGAGGGTCGAAGGTTCAAGTCCTTCATGGCTCACCAGTTTTATATTAATCAACTAAATAGTCTAGTGATGATGGCAAAGAGGTCACACCCGTTCCCATACCGAACACGGAAGTTAAGCTCTTTAGCGCCGATGGTAGTTGGGGGCTTCCCCCTGTGAGAGTAGGACGTTGCTAGGCAAAAAACCACTGAAAATTATTTCAGTGGTTTTTTCTGCATTATATTGGAAATTTTGAAAATATATTTTATCTCATTCATAAGACTGATACACATTCATGTGCATTTTGTATTCACAACAATTACACACAGCATATGCTTTGTATATTCATCAACGAATATACAGGAGAATCCAAACTAGCCACTCATTCCGATCTTTTTTAATTTCTTAACTAAATGAAAATTATAGCAAAAATCACAAATTGCAACTAAATAAAGTACGATAGCAAATCAAAGTGTTGTTAATTCATAGTGGAGCCGTATGATATCTCGAATACCAATTATCCATAGGGTAGTCGCAAGGAATAGTGTAATATCGTAAAACATGGATAGGGGACGTTTACTTCTCTTGAATACGAAATTAAATACGACAATTCTAAAGGAAACAAAACAAACAAAGCCAAGTAATAGTATAGAATGACTGTTGCGATAATGGAAACGGATATACTGACACTACTTTCTATAAATAGATGATTGTTTATGTTAAAGCTATTTAATTTCTTTGGATAATGTGATATATAGCTATCAATCCTAGTATAATAATCATTTAAAGATAAGACAATTAATCGTAGGAAATTGATTATGAAAACTATATAACCATAAGAGAGAATACATAACATAATAGTTTACATAATGACCGATATACAAGTGCATACTTACTGCTACTTATGCTAAAATCGAACTAACTTCTAAGCGAAAGGAAGATGAAGTCATGTCTAAAATTTTAGATACATTTCTGAACGAAAATTTACAAGGCTTACATGAACAGGGCTTATATAATGAAATTGATGCCGTAGAAGGTGCGAATGGTCCCACGATTAAAGTGAATGGCAAAACATTAATCAATTTATCTTCAAACAACTATCTTGGATTAGCTACAAATGAAGAGTTAAAGCAGGTAGCAAAAGAAGCCATTGATCAATATGGTGTAGGTGCAGGAGCAGTCCGCACAATTAATGGTACACTTGATTTACATGTGAAATTAGAAGAGAAGCTAGCTGAATTTAAAGGAACGGAAAGTGCGATTTCATATCAATCGGGCTTCAACTGTAACATGGCGGCGATTTCAGCAGTTATGGATAAAAATGATGCCATCTTATCGGACCAATTGAACCATGCTTCGATTATCGATGGGTGTCGTTTATCAAAGGCAAAAATCATTGCTTATAACCATTCGGATATGGAAGATCTACGTCAAAAAGCAAAAGACGCAACAGAATCTGGACTATACAATAAAATTATGGTCATTACAGACGGCGTGTTCTCAATGGATGGAGATATTGCGAAGTTACCTGAAATTGTACAAATCGCGAAAGAATTTGATTTAATTACGTATGTTGATGATGCTCATGGTTCTGGGGTTACTGGAAAAGGGAAGGGTACGGTTAAACATTTTGGTCTCGAAAAAGAAATTGATTTCCAAATTGGTACACTTTCTAAAGCTATTGGTGTCGTTGGTGGATACGTTGCAGGCAAGAAAAATTTAATTGACTGGTTAAAGGTTCGATCTCGTCCATTCTTATTTTCAACAGCTGTGACTCCAGGTGACGTGGCAGCCATTACGCGTGCTTTACAGATGATTATGGACTCTACAGAACTTCATGACCAGTTGTGGGAAAATGGGAACTATCTTAAAGCAGGATTGAAGAAATTAGGCTTTAATATTGGTGCTTCGGAAACACCGATTACACCTTGTATTATTGGGGACGAAAAATTAACGCAAACCTTCTCTAAACGTCTTGTAGAAGAAGGAGTATATGCAAAGGCAATCGTGTTCCCAACAGTAGCAAAAGGTACTGGACGTGTTCGTAACATGCCTATCGCAACTCATACAAAAGCGATGTTAGATGATGCATTGGCTATTTATGAGCGTGTTGGTAAAGAATTAGGAGTAATCTAAACGTAGATATAAAAGCCCAAGAATCCTCTTAGTAAGGTGATCTTGGGCTTTTGTTATAAAAGAAGGTGTTTTAGAAAGAGTTGCATTTTCTTCTACTATTCTATTATAAACCTGGTAACCATAAAGATAGTGCTGGAATATAAGTTAATAGAAGCAGCACAATAAGCGCGATGATTAAGAATGGCCATAAAGATTTTACTAAGTTACCAATTGATACTTTCGTAATCGATGAAGCGATAAATAATCCTGAACCTACAGGAGGTGTTAAAATACCAATTGTTAAGTTAATACAAATGATAATACCGAAGTGAACTGGATCTACTCCGTATGTAGGCAGTAACGGCATAAAGATTGGTACTAAAATAATTAACGCCGCAATTCCATCCATAAACATACCAACTAATAGTAAGAAAATATTAACCAGTAGTAAGAATACTATTGGACTATCTGATAAGCTTACCATCCATGCAGCAATTTGTTGTGGTACTTGCTCAAAAGATAACATCCATCCAAAAATGTTCGCCATTGCAATAAGGATTGTAATAACAGCTGTTGTAATTACTGTTTGTGATAAAACTCCTGGAATGGAGGAAATTTTTAATTCGCGATACACTAAAGAACCAACAATCACTGCAACAACACAGGCAATCGCAGCAGACTCAGTTGCTGTGAACACACCTGTCAAAATACCAGCAATAATAATAACTGGAACTGATAGGGCAGGTAAAACTTTAATAAGAGAAGTCATCATCTCTTTTCCTGAAGCCTTTTTCTGTACCGGCCATTGAGCTTTCATTCCAATAAATGCAATGATACAAATGAATGAAAGACTTAATAATAAACCAGGGATTACACCGGCCATGAACATATCGCCGATGGAAGCACCGGAACCAACACCATAAATAATAAACATCATACTTGGTGGGATAATTGGACCTAAAAGACCAGCAGCAGCTGTTGTAGCAGTACTAAACGGCTTTGAGTAACCTGCTTTCTCCATTTCAGGAACCATCGTACGGCTCATCATAGCGATTTGTGCAGTGGCTGATCCAATAATGGCCGCTAACATCGTATTCGCAATAACGTTTACATATGCTAAACCTCCACGGTAATGACCAAAGAACGTTTTAGCAACGTTTACTAATCGCTTTGTAATACCACCAGAGTTCATTAATTCCCCAGCAAGCATGAATAGCGGGATTGCAAGTAGTCCGTAGTTTTCCATCCCTGAATATAAACGTTGTGGAACTGTTAGAACTAACCCTAAATTATCTGTAGCAAAAATATAAATAACCGTTGTCATCCCTAAAACATAGGCGATTGGTACACCTAAAAGTAGCAAAATAGCAAATGCAATTAGAGCAATTGTCACGTTAGGTCACCCGCCTCGTCAACTGTTTTGAATGAAAGAAGTAAATTGTTAAAGACATGAATTACCATAAATATAAAGCTAACAGGAATACTTAAGTAAAAGTACAGTTTTGGCATATTCATGGCTGTTGATGTTTGAACCATAATATTTGGCATTGAAATCCATTGGTAAGCTAAGAATAATAGATAACCAACAAATACTAATAAAATTAAGTTACTTAGAACTAGAATAACCTTTTTCGCATTTTTTGGTAGTAAGTCCGTTACGATTGTAATGGAAGGAGAAGCATTTGTTTTAAGACCCATACTACCACCGATAAACGTAATCCAAATTAAACAAAAGATTGCTAACTCATCTGACCAGAATAGGGGAGACTTTAATGTACGGAAAAGTACTCCTGCTGCTAATGAAATGAGCAACACTGAAGCAAGTAGGATTGCTAACACTTTTTCAATGCTAAATATTATGTCGCTTATTTTATTGATTACTTTCAAAGTTACACCTTCTATCGTTTTAAAATATTCGAAATTCTAGATGATAAGGAATAAACGGGACTTCTCAGCTTGTTATGAATAAGTGAGAAAGTCCCATTCTAATTTGACACTTACAAGATTAATAGATTATTTGCTTTCAACTGTTTCGATAAATGATTTTACGATCTCAGATTTATCAGAGAATTCTTTTTTCACTTCGTCAGAAACAGCTTGGAATGGGGCATTATCAATATCTTCTAAAACTTCAACACCTGCAGCTTTAAGCGTTTCTAAGTTTGCTTTTTCACGTGCAACAGCTTCTTGTACGCCCCAATCAACAGCAGTTTTCATAGCTTGTTTAACGATTTCTTGATCTTCCGCTGGTAATTGATCAAAAACAGATTGACTTACTACAATTACAGTTGGGAATGTCATTTGATTTGTTAAAGTTAAATATTTTGCATTTTCATAATATTTTTCAGTTACTAAAGCATCTAAGTCAATATCAATACCGTCGATTACGCCAGTTTGTAAAGAAGTATAAACTTCTGGTAATGGCATAGCTACTGGACCAGCACCAACTTTTTCCCAGTAAGATTGCATCGCTGGGCTACCAATGATACGGATTTTTTTACCTTTTAAATCTTCAGGAGTTTCAGCAAAGCCGTCTTTCATAAGAACGTGACGGTTACCTGCGAACATAAAGTCAAGTCCTAGTAAACCTTGAGAACTTAATGATTCTAACATTTGTTTTGCTTCTTCAGATTCACGCATTGCAACAGCTTCATCTAAGTTATTGAATAGGTAAGGCATGAACCAAGAGTTTAATGAGTCTTCACGAGTACTCATATAAGCATTTGTAAGGAAACCGAATTCTACTGCTCCAGTTTCAATTTGTTGTACCATATCTGCTTCAGCGCCTAATTGAGAAGCAGGGAAGATTTGAACGTTCATACGTCCATCTGAAAGTTTTTCTAATTCTTCACCAAATTTAACAGCAGTAGCGTTCCACACGTGAGATTCTTGAACAACGTGTGCAATTTTAAATGTACGAGATTCTCCACCACTCTCTTTACCACTTTCTGCTGGCGTTGAGCTTGTTTCTTCTTTGTCCCCACCACAAGCAGCAAGTACAACTGCAAGCGCTGTCATAATTAACATAAACATAAACTTCTTAAGTTTCATTTGAAGTCCCCCTTTGTTTCTTTTTTATATATAGAGACTAAATAGGTTGCAAAAAAATAACAAAATACTATGTATTCAACTGATCCTATTAGTCTAAATACCAAATATTAGTATAACAATATTGCTAGCTACTATTTAATAATTTAATATTTTCTGATTTCTACTGATAGAATGATTTCTACTTTTTTCCCCAAAATAACAAGAAATAAACGTTTTCCCCTAAAATAGATTCTTCAAATAGTAAACTAGTTACACATATAATATAAAAATGTCACACTATCGTCAATTACTAATTTTAGAAAAATTATAAAATTTAAAATGATGTTATTATTCTAAACAAAGGTTCTACTTAGAGAAACTACATAAAAAGGGTAGAACTATCAGATTTGTGCTCTGAGTTCTACCCATATTTAAAAGATTAATAATTAACGGAATGCTGCTTTAAATTCACCAGTTACTTTTTGGTGACCGTTATTTTCTTCTAAGAATTGCTCTTGTTCTAAATCGAAACGATCCATAATTGGCAGGTCGTTTACAGAGAATAGGTAAGAGTCTTCGCTTGCTACATGCTCATACCAAGCCCAGTTTGGCACTACGAAGTAATCGCCTTTTTTCCAGTCGAAGCGAACACCATTGATTACTGAGTAACCAGAACCTTGATGAACTTGGTAAACAGTAGAATGCGTATGACGTAATGCTTTTGTATGGAAATCTTTCGGTAAATGTTGCATGCGAGTTCCTAATGTAGGATTCGCTGATTTACCAGTAGATGGGTTAATATACTCCACCGTAAATGCATGGTGTGGGTTTGGATCGAATTCCATTAAGCCTTTGATTCCTTCAACAGTACGAGCCCATTTATAGTTTGCAAGTGGAGCAACTGTGAATTTATCGTCACCTAAAGGACGCACCATTCCACCACGGTAACGTTTTTCTGTAAAGTTATCAGGAATATTTGGTTCTTGTAATCCGCCTTCATATGGATCAAAGAAAGTACCACCAATTGCATAAACAGTTGGAATATCTAACGCATCCATCCAAATCATTGGCTCTGTTCCTAAATGTTCATGACCATGCCATAAGCCTTTTGGCGTGATTAAGAAGTCGCCTTCTTCCATGAAAATACGTTGGCCTTGTACAACTGTATAAGCACCAGAACCTTCAGAGATAAAGCGCATAGCATTTTGAGAATGACGGTGAGAAGGAGCCTTTTCACCAGGTAATAGCATTTGAACTGCTGCGTAAATCGTTTGAGTTGTAGAAGCCCAGCCCCATGGTTGACGATAAGTTAAACCTGGGTTTTGGAAGTAAATCGCACGGCGTTCACCACCGCGTTCTGGAGTGAAGATTTCTGCAGCTTCAGACATTTTCTTTTTAATTAACTCATCGCTCCAAAGATAGGCTTCCGCTTGTGGCTTTGGCGTATGGTTCATAATTTCAGGAATAGCTTCCCAAAGTGGACCTAAGTTGTATTGTTGAATATCTTTTGTGTAATCGGTTACAATTGAACTTTTCATAAACTCTTTAACTTCTTGGCTCATTTCAGACATTTAACATTCTCCTTTTCTATGAACGCTATTTTTATAAAGAAAGGGGAGTAGTACCAAGACTACTCAACCCATTCAACCCATTAAACAGTTGCTACTACTTCTGTTGCTTTTACTTTGTTTTCAAGAGCTCCAACTTTGTCGATTTCGATGCGAACAACGTCACCGTCTTTTAAGAATGTTGGAGGGTTCATTGCAACACCTACACCACCAGGAGTACCAGTTAATACAACGTCACCTGGCTCTAATGTCATTAAGTTTGATAAGAATGATACTAGTTTCTTAACATCGAATACTAGATTTGCAGTATTCGTTTTTTGACGAACTTCGCCATTAACAGTTAACACAACATCTAAACCAGATGGATCTTGTAGTTCATCGGAAGTTACTAGGTATGGACCCATTGGCGCACTTCCATCAACAGTTTTACCTTGTAACCATTGAAGTGTACGACGTTGGATATCACGGTAAGTAACGTCATTTGTAATTGTGTAACCAGCTACATAATCAAGAGCATCTTCTTCAGAAACGTTACGCGCTTGTTTACCGATAACGAAAGTGAACTCTGCTTCGTAGTCTAGTTGATCAGAGATAGGGTAGAATGGAATGTCATCATCTGGACCTAAAATTGTATTTGCAAATTTAGCAAAAATAACTGGGTTTGATGGTAATTCACGGCCCATTTCTAAAATGTGTTCGCGGTAGTTATGACCAACACAAATAATTTTCCCAGGTTTTTGAACTGGTGCTTCAACTTTTACATCTTCAATGTTGAAAATGACTTGTTTATTAAAACTTTCTGGATTTGCTAGAATGAAATCAATCGCACCTTGAGCAAGTTGTAATGATTCTTTACCGCCTTGGTATAACTCATCTGTATTGTTAGGTACAAATGCATTTGCGATTTGCTCGAAACGATATTTACCCTCTGCTTTTAATTGTGCTTGGTAAGCGTAGTTTAAGTCGATTACTTTGTTATCAACGATTGCACCTGCACGTGTAAATCCTGCTGCTGTATAGTTTATAAGTTTCATTGTTGGCCTCCTAATTTTCACTAATGAAAAATTTTGTTCACTATTTATATAAAAAGATTAATAGGTTTTAAAAAGAATGTCAATATTATTTGTTTTCAGAAAAATAATTATTTGCTTTGAACTTATTTAAATGTGAGTTGAGAAAAAATGAAAAAGCATTAAGCTCTTTTTGAACTTAATGCTCTTAAATTTAGAATTTATCCCGCATTAACGGGCAGTAAGGATTCCCACCTCAAGACTTAAGTAAAACAAAAAGGATAGGTGGGAGATCAACTGCCCGTAAAAGCCCGATTGGTGCAACTAACAATCCGTGGGGGATGAAGAAAACCCCCACGGATTGAAGTTTCACTTTATTTTGTAAAACCGTAGTACTGGGAAATTTCCTTTGCAATTTGTAAAACGTATTGGCCGATTGGGTCTTCCACTGTTTTAGGAACGGTTTCTGTTATACCGACCACAGTAATCGCACCTAAAAGTTGGTTGTTAAAGTTTAATATTGGAACACTAAAAGAAGAGATATGTTGAATTAATGGTTCAGTTTTTGAAGCAAAAAATAATTCACGCGTCTTTTCTTTTTCTATATTAAATTGTTCTATTTCACGTTCGGTAAAGTTCGATAGCTCTTGTATTTCCCAATCCTTCAAATGAATATCCTTTTCGAAAGTTGAGAAAACGACACCAGTAGAAGAAGCGAGTGGTAAATGGGTCCCCATTTGCGCACCGATGTTAATTCCATAATCAGCACTTGCAATATAGGAGATGAGTGGTCCCTGCATAGAAGGAACGGCTAATAAAACAGTAAGGCTTGTATGTTCCGTTATTTTTTTAAAATAAGGAATGACAACTTCTATTATAGAAGATTGTCCTAACGCAACGTTTCCTAACTGAACGAGTTTATGGCCAAGTATGTATGTATTTGTATGTGGATTACGATAGATCATACCAAACTGACTTAAAGTAGATAAATATTTATATAGATTGCTTTTTGTCATGGAAGTCAGATTTTGAATGTCTGTAAATTTCAGTGGTTCTTTTTCTTTGGCTAAGATTTCTAATATATTCAATCCAATTTGCAATGATTGAATTACAGCCGGCTTATTTTCAGTAGTCATTCTTTCTCACCCTAATTATATGATTTTGGATATTATAGCAGAAATATAATCTAAAATCTGACTTTATTAGTAATTTCAAATTTTTTAAATTTTCTATTGACGGAATATTATAAAATGTTATACAGTTTTTATATAAGGGAAACACAGTTCTCTATTTGTAGACAAAAATAAACTATTGGGGGTTATATAATATGGGTAATGTAAGCGATATCATTGTAGTTGGTGGAGGAATCGGTGGTTTAGCAGCAGCTTTATCGGTTTCAAATGAAACAAATAAATCTGTAGCTGTGTTTGAGCAAGCACCAGAATTTGGAGAAGTAGGCGCAGGAATTCAATTAGCACCAAATGCTTTAGAAGTATTAGATCGCTTAGGTGTTAAAGAAGAAGTATTAAAACATGCGGTATTACCACAACGCTTAGTATTAAAAGATGTATATACAGCTAAAGAATTAGCAACACTTGACCTAGGTGAAGGTTTCCAAAAAGAATTTGGTCAGCCATATATCGTTTTACACCGTTCTGACTTACACAGAGTTCTTTATGAAGCTTGTCAAAAGAAAGGTAATATCCAATTCTTTACAAATCAAATCATTCAAACTGCAGAACAAGATGGCGAGACTGCAACAATTATTAATCAAAACGGTGAGAAGTTTACTGCAGAAGCTGTAATTGGTGCAGATGGAGTAAAATCGAACCTTCGTAAATTATTTATTGAAGATGCACCAGTAAACTCATCATATGTAGCATACCGTGGTACTCTTCCAATTGAAGAAATCGCAGGAAATGATAACTTTGATTTAGATGATGTAATTATGTGGGTTGGACCAAACTTACACTTAGTTCAATATCCAGTTCGTCGTGGTGAACTATACAACCAAGTAGTAGTATTTAAATCATATGATACATCTGTAGAAGACTGGGGTACTCCAGAAGAGCTAACTCGTCGTTTCGAAGGTAGTCATCCACAAGTAGAAAACGCATTAAAATTCATTAACCGTCAATTCCGTTGGCAAATGTTTGACCGTAATCCTATCGAAAACTGGACAACAGGAAATATCACTCTATTAGGAGACTCTGGTCATGCAATGCTTCAATATCTAGCACAAGGTGGCGTTCAAGCTTTAGAGGATGCATTTGTATTAGGTGAAAAATTAAAAGAACATGACACTTACGAAGAAGCATTCAAAGCTTACCAAGAAGTTCGTATTCCACGTTCTGCAATGGTACAAACAACTGCACGTAAATGGGGAGAAATCATCCATGCAGAAGACCCAATTACAATTGCACTTCGTAACCATATTTTTGAAAAACACCAAGCAACTGACTATAACGTTGTAGACTTCCTGTATGGATGGTTCAACAAAAACTACACACGTGTAAAATAATTTTACGCAAAAAAAGAAATGCGTTAGAGCCAAACTCTAGCGCATTTTTATTCTTTCTCATAATTGTATAAGGTTTTAGAATGTATATGGAATCGACCTGTTAATCTAGATGCTAAAAAGTTATTTCATTTTCTTTATATCCGTAGACAGAAGACATTTCTTTTCCTAATTTTAACACTTGTTGAACAAGAGGCGATGAATGATCTTGTGGAACATCTTCGGTGAAGCCGATAATCGCCACAGCTGCAATTAATTCATTTTTGTAATTCAAAATAGGGAAGCTCCAGGATGAAACATGATTAACAAGTGGTTCTTTCGCAAAGGCGATTTTCTTTAGACGGATATCTTTTAATTCTAGTTGGAAAGCTTTGGCGTCTAAAGTTGGATGATTCTTCATTTCATTATGTATCCATTGTTTAATTTCATCGTTATTCCCAAAGGCTGCAAACATTTTCCCTCCTGCAGATAGCAGTGGAAGCTTTGTACCAGTTTGGGCACCAATATTTAAACCATAATTTGTATTCCAAATGTTTGTAATCACCGGTGTATCATTTAACCAAACCGTTAGAGAAGTCGACATATTGGTTAAGTTACTAATTTCTTTAAAATATGGTGTTAGCTTGGTCACGATGTCGTTACTTTTCAGCGCAGCATTGCCATATTCAAGAAATTTATAACCTAATGAAATATGTCCTTGCTTATCGCGGTATAGCAGATCCATTTGTGAAAGAGTATTAATATATTTGTAAAGATTACTTTTCGAAATACCAGAAAGTTCTTGTATTTCTGTGAATTTTAAAGGAAATTCACTTTTGGCGACAATATCAATAATCTTGATCGCATGAACAAGTGATCCAATAGTTGATGGCGATTTCTTCATGATGTTGATTCCTTTCAATTTTTTATTTGGTTTTCGCGGTTGGGCGAGCCCGCGCCGCATTTCTTTAGAAAATTCAAATAATATCAATTTTAACATATAAATTTTCTATTATTAATTCAAATTATAGTTTATCATTAAAGTGTCGATAGTTCACTATTAGTAATTTTGAGGAGGCGTATCACATGACATCAGCTGTGATTAATGAAAAAGTTGTAGAATTTAAACAAAGTATTGAAGACATCGTTACCGTTTTAAAAAATACGGACGAAAAAACGCTTTATGTAAAACCATCTACAGAAGAATGGTCAGCGATGCAAATTGTATCTCATGTTCTAGAAGCGGTGGATTTCTGGGTAACAGACTTAGAAGCGTTATTAGTCGTTCCTGGTGCAAAATGGGGACGTAACCATGAACATGTACGTCGTTTAGCAGCGGTAGAAGAAGGTGTTGTTGCAGCGCTTAAAGTAGACGAGTGCATCACTGGACTTCAAAATCTAGTACCAAAAGTAGAAGCGGCACTAGGAAAAGTTACAGAAGCTGATTTAGAAAAAACAGCACCAAGCTATAACCCAAACTTTGACGGTAAACCATTATCCTTCTTAGTCGATCATTTAATTGTTAAGCATGTAGTCGGGCACTATGGTCAAATCGTTCGTCATTTAGCGAAAGTCCAATAAAGGTTTAAATTGAAGAAAACACTCGCTCAAGATTAGCGAGTGTTCAGACTGTAGACAAACTCGATAAATTTCGAGTTTGCCTACAGTCTTTTTTCTTTTAAAATATAATTAATAGTCTTAGGAATAGAGTCAGTTGATTTCCGTTTCGGTGGACGCTTTCCGCGGGCGTGGGCCAATCCTCCTCGTCGCTCATTCTTCGCTCCTGCGGGGTATCGGCCGTCACGCTTTTCCCGCAGGAGTCGCCACCTGCACTACAATCAACTACTTGCTAAATAAACATTGAGGTGAATGGATATGATGACGAAAAACCAAGGAAACGAACGCGATCAACTAGAGATGATTACGATTGACCAACTTGTACCACAAAACCATCTTGTAAGAAAGCTCGAAGCGGCCATTGATTTTTCTTTCATCTATCCACTGGTAGA
>NZ_RYYR01000049.1 GCF_003977595.1 Lysinibacillus antri
GATTCATCAGCAACCTGAGATATTAAATAATTACATGCCTTGGTCCAAAAATATCAAAACAACATGTGTAATGAAATAGCCATCTATCCGAAAAATTCGCGATAGACGGCTATTTGTCATGCGTACCGAAAAGGTGCGCTTATTTTTGTATTTCGGGCTTACCTTATAAATTGTTAATGTATCTAATATAATTTAGATAAAAATACAAATATCGACAAAAATTAACATATTCTATATAATGCTATAGGAGTATAGAATATTATTGTTTTCCTAAATTGAAAAAGGCAAACTTATCGAAAGGTAAGGACGCAAAGCTACGAGTCTAAAATCCTCTTGGATAATGATAGTCGGGTTGCCAAGATATTAAGTAGTTTATTTGGCTATCCCTCTTTTTATTTGGGATAGCTTTTTCTTTGTTTAACTAAAAGTAAGGGATATGCCCAATTGTTAGTATCGAAAGTAAATCCACAAATTTAATTATTTCGTGGGGTAATTGACTTTTTATAGGCTCTTATAGAAATTGTGCGAATGTCGTCAATGAAGGATAACAGAATATAGGAAAAAGGGGATTAGAGATGATAGTAGTAGACAAAAAGAAATATAAAATGGCAATTTATGAAGCCAAGAGGGAATTGCATGTGCAGGTGTACGGATTAATTAGAGAAGAAGATGCGGAAAATTATTTAGTAGATTTACAGGATACGATTAATAAAGTTTCAAAACAAACTTATATATTAGTTATTGATGGGACTCACCAATCACCAGTCCCGTCAAGAGTTGTACCGCAGTTGGAGCAAACGATGCAATTTTATTCTTCCTTAGGTTTTAAGGACGTGTTTGTAATTAAACCTTCATCTAAAATTGCACAAGTACAAATTAGAAATGCACTTGAAAGAATTGAGTTCTCAGGTACATTAATCGATGGTGTATCTTAAGCTATAAAATAATAGTCCTGAAATAACTGTATTTTAATTTGAAAGGAAGTAAATAAGTGCAAACAACACTAGAATTATATTCATTTAAAATCATTACAAAGGAAGAAACGGATTTAATACAAAAAGCAGCAGATTGTTTAGCGCGATCATTTGTTGGAGTGAATGTTTCAGGAAAATGGGTACAGGAGCCAATGGTAGGCCAATTAAATATAGGATATGAAGATTTCTATAACTTTACGAAAGATTATTTAGATTCTACGGTTGATCAGGGATATTGCGCAGTTGCTCACGATATTCATAATAATGTTGTTGGTGTGCTTGCTGGAGATATAAATGCACCGGAAATTATTGGCGAAGATATTTTTGAAGGATCTTTTTATGATATGAACGTTATTCTGCGCGTTTTGGAAGATGTGGATAAACGTTTCATGGAAGATTATAAAAAACGATATGGAACAGAAATCAAGGATGGAGAGGTGTTGCATTTATTCATGTTAGGAGTGATAGCTGAATATGACCGTCACGAAATTATTCAGCAATTAGGAAATAAACTAATAACAAAGGCATCTTCACAAGGCTTGAAGGCCGTTCTGGGAGAAGCAACAAATCCAAAATCAATACGTGTAATGGAAAAGTATCATAAGATGAAAAAATATGTAGATGTAAAAGGAAACTTTATTGTTCATAAATATCAGAATAATAGTAGATTAAATAAGATTCCTGTAAATTTAGCTGATGGAACATACATCATCATAAGAGAGCTCTAAATTTTGCATCATCAATAAAATAAGAAAAGTAGGAGTTTAATTATTATGGAAGTTATATTGTTAGGAATTATTGTTATCTTACTAGGAACATCTGTGTATTTTGCTTACCGATATTTTACGCTGAAACATCATTCGCATATAAATAACGAGATTATCAAAGGAATGAAGGAACTATCTGCAGGTAATATCATTAGCAAAGTCGATGAAAGAAGTTATAATCATTCAGTATTTAATCAATTAATTGAATTTTTAAGTCGTGTAAGAGAAGGGGTTCTTTTATTTGCAAAAAATGCACATGAAAAAGGAGAAAATCTTTCCGAACATGGTGAATTAGCTTCTGAGAAAGCTGATATTGTAAGAGCGGCAATAGATGAGGTAGGCAGGGGATTGCAGAAACAATTAATAGCTACTGAAGAAAGCTCTATATCTATGGAAGACATCACTAAGGCAATTGAAGAGCTATCTGTGAGATCAAATCAAATCTCAGAACAATCGAATACTACCCTTGAATTGACTCAGGAAGGAAACGAGAAGTTAAAAAATTCTCTTAAGAAATTGGAGCGGTTTAATCAAACAATAAATACAACATTTAATGGAATAAATAAACTAGGAGGACAATCTCAAGAAATAGGTACTATTGTTAAAGTAATTACAGGGATTTCAGAGCAAATTAATTTATTAGCATTGAATGCGGCGATAGAAGCAGCTCGTGCAGGAGAACATGGCAAAGGATTTGCAGTTGTCGCTGATGAAGTTCGAAAATTAGCCGAACAATCGCGTCAGTCCTCTGCTGAAGTATCAAATATTGTGAAAAATATTCAAGAAGAAACGGATATAGTTGTAAAATCAATGAAACAGGGAACTGAAGAATTTGCAGATACAAATACGAACATAGTAGAGGTTGGAACTATGTTCGAAAAAATTCTATCTACCACACAATTTATTGCTGAAAATAATTCAAATTCTTCTGCAAGTACAGAAGAATTATCATCTAGTTCTCAGCAGATTATGTCAGCTATTAAAGAGATTGCTTCGATTTCTCGGGAATCTGTTGAAATGTTTGAAGAACTTGTAGAAATTAGCGATGAAGAATTACATACAATGCAAAAACTAGTTCAGGAAGCAAACGATCTTGTAGCGCTAAGAAGTGATGTAGAGAAATTGTTTTCTTCGCTTAATCAAGATGCTGAAAATAAAGTCACTGTGGCTGTATAAAGGTATATTTACCTTTCCAGCATAGCAGTGAGGAATATCTAGACCTTTCATGAGTATTTATTTTTAAGTACTATTGCAACAGGTAACCTAAATAAAAAAGGCCATCCAAAAAGTAAAGAAGATAATTACTTTTTGGATGGTTTATTTTAATGGCTATGAGGACAGCCTCAATCTTTAAACTTTAAATTGAGAAACGAGATCGCTTAAATCTTCAGCTAATTTGGATAACTGTTCAGCGCTATTAGAGATTTCATCAATGGAACTATTGGATTGTTGTGACGCTGCTGCAGTTTGTTCAACGCCGGCAGCATTTTCTTCAGATATTGCAGCCACTTCTTGAATAGAACTGCTCATTTCTTGGCTACTCGATGCGATGTTCGTTAAATTGGATGAAATATACTGAATGCTATTTGCCATTTCCTTCAATGATTCACTAATGTTCGTAAACGTTTTATGAGTCATTTCGATTTTACTTGTTCCTTGCTCCACTTCTTTATAGCCATTTTGTAACGAGTCGGTTACATTGCTAAATTCATTTTGGATATTCGATACGATTCCCGTAATGTCGGTAACAGAAATAGCGACTTGTTCCGCAAGTTTTTTCACCTCATCTGCAACGACAGCAAAGCCTTTTCCATGTTCACCAGCTCTTGCTGCTTCAATTGCAGCATTCAACGATAACAAATTTGTTTGCTCAGCAATGGCTTTAATCACCACTACTAATTTTGAAATTTCCTGTGATTCAATGTGCAGCTCATTTACTTTTTGCACGGAGTCACGTACAATTTGATCAATTTTTTTCATTTGATTTGATGACGACTCCATCAATGTACTACCTTCATTTGTCATTATCAGTACATCTTTAGCCGCTTGTTGAACGAGTTCACCATATTCATGAGCTTCCTGAACCTTTTCAGCAAAGCTAGCCATTATTTGTGAAATGTTACTTGAACTATCAGCTTGTCGTTCCGCACCCCTTGCTAGTTCTTCCATTGTAATTGAAATTTGCTCAGAACCTTGTTTCATTTCAAATGTAGCTTGTGTTAACTCGTTACTATGATCGGAAATAACATGAGAATCTTTGGATATATTTTGGATCATGTCTCGCATATTTACTTGCATTTTATTCATAGCATCAGCTAGTCTACCTGTTTCGTCTTTTACTTTAAACTGAAGTAATTCGTGGCTTAAATCACCACTTGCCAACGTGTCCATGCGAGTTGTAACAAGTTTAATAGGATTGGAAATACTTTTTGCAAAACTCCAGATGATGACTACACCGATTACTAAAGTGAAAGCTGTAAAAAGAAGAATGATATTAAGAATTTCTTTTGCAGGGGCGTTAAAATCCAAAAGGTATGTACTTGCACTGATTGTCCAGCCCCACTCATTATAATTCTTTACATAAACTACTTTCTTTTCACGTTTATTTTCGTCTTCAGGGTGCGGCCAATCATAATAAACGTATCCTTCCCCCTGACTTCCGACTTTTAAAATTTCTTTTACAAATTTAAATCCATTGGAAGCCTCATACTCAATTGTATTTTCTCCTTCTAAGCTTGGGTGTGCAACCAGAACCCCATCTTGATCATGAATCATAATATAGCCATGTTTCCCGATATTAATATTGGAATTGATTGGACGTTTCCCTTCTTCATTCTTTTCCCCAAGGATTGCAACTCGTACTTTTTCCTGGGCTTCTTCTAATGTAATATTATTTTTCTCTACTTCTTTTGCTAAAGAATCGATCATTTCAATGGTCATATTGACACTGTTTTGTAAATTTATTTTTCCAAGTTCGTCTAAACTACTCGAACTCTTTTGATAACTAATGATTCCTAAAATGGCCATTGGGAAAATTAATAAAAGAATCGATACTGTAATTAACTTTTTTCTAATTGAAAATGGTACCTTGTTTTTTGGTTTAGACATAATATTCCCCCTTATACAAATTGGATATAAAAGTACTATTGAAATTACAATATATTGAATTTAATAGTGAGTTTGTAATGCTTTTATAATATATTATTATAGAGTTAACTTATGTTGAAATCAATACATTTTCGAGCATATTTATGCCTAAAAACGTATAATATGTCATGTTTAAAATTATTAAAATTTGTTAATAACTATTTTTGTAGATTGGTATAAAACAATTAACTGAAAAGTAATTCTGAGATTAATGGATACAAGTGGAGCCAACATGCAGATGGTGAAGATAAGAGAAACGAGTTGTTTTCAGGAGATGGATGTAATATCAGCCGACCACTTCATATGTCGGTAATGGAGAAGAAGAGAAAGAAGAAGTAATCAGCATAAGCATAATAAATCGTACTATGTTACAAGAACACTATGGAGATAATCGATTATAGTTCGTCATGATCCTAACATTTGCTGAATATTTTTATTTCAATACTTACAACTGAAGAAACTATATTATTTGTTTTTCGTTATATTATTAGCTTGACAGAAGTCGGATTTGGGCTTAGTATATATAAGCTATTGAAATTATCGTAAAATAATATAATTCAAAACTAATATAAATATTATTTAATTATGTAAGTAAAAGAGGTGCAAAAATGAAAAGAATAAATAAAAAAGACTTTCTCGTAAACAATTTTATAGGGATCTACTTTTTAGCTGTTTTGATGTTATGGGTTAAAACGTACATCACGCAAACAACACAATTTGATCTTGGTGTAGAAGGAATCTTACAACAATTCCTTTTATTTATTAATCCACTAGGCTCAGCAATGTTATTTTTAGGAATTGCCTTTTTATTTAAAGGAAAGAGAAAATACACATCGTTAGTAGTAATGTACGCTCTTATCTCATTCATTTTATATGCGAATGTTGTTTACTATCGATTCTTTAGTGATTTCATAACATTACCGACAATCTTCCAAACACAGAATTTTGGAGATTTAGGTGGTAGTGTTCTTTCTTTATTGAAACCTTATGATCTTTTGTTCTTTGTGGATGTATTTGTCATCGTATATTTACGTTTCTCAAATAAAATCCAAAAACAAACAAGTCGATTTGGCAAGAAGCAAACAGTGACTGTGATGGCTTTCGCATTACTAGTATCCATTGTCAATTTAGGACTAGCTGAAGTGGATCGCCCGCAATTATTAACGCGTGGTTTTGATCGTAACTATATTGTGAAATATTTAGGTATGTATAACTATACAATGTATGATGCTGTTGAAACGATTAAGGCATCTTCACAACGAGCTTTAGCGGATAGCGATGATATGACCGAGGTTATTAACTATGCAAAATCGAACTATGCCGAACCAAATCCAGAATACTTTGGTGCAGCACAAGGGATGAACGTTATCTATTTACATTTAGAATCGATGCAAAACTTTATTATCGACTATAAATTAAACGGTGAAGAAGTTACACCATTTTTAAATTCACTTTCAAAAGATCCGAATACATTGTACTTTGATAACTTTTTCCATCAAACAGCACAAGGTAAAACATCGGATGCAGAATTTATGCTAGAAAATTCTTTATATGGACTACCTCAAGGATCTGCCTTTATTACTAAGGGACAAAATACGTACCAAGCAGCTCCTGGTATATTAAAAGATCATGGTTATACTTCCGCAGTATTCCACGGTAATGGGGGAACTTTCTGGAATCGAAATACCATTTACAAATCATTTGGATACGATAAATTTTTTGATGCCAATTTCTATGACACAAGTGCTCCAGAAGACATGGCTGAATATGGATTGTTGGATAAACCATTCTTTGAACAATCAGCGAGCCTTTTAAATACTTTACCACAACCGTTCTATACGAAATTTATTACGGTAGGGCACCATTATCCATATAAGCTTAATCAAGACTTAGCAACGATTGAGAAAGGCAATACAGGTGATGCAAGTGTCGATAATTATTTCCAAACGGCACGTTATGCAGATGAAGCAATTGAACAGTTCTTTACGCAATTAAAAGAGTCTGGTTTATATGAGAATAGTATGATTGTTCTTTATGGTGACCATTATGGTATTTCAGAAAACCATAATAAAGCAATGGAACAAGTACTAGGAAAAGAAATTACACCATACGAAAGTACAAATTTACAACGTGTTCCATTATTTATTCATGTTCCAGGTATGGAAGGCGAAATTAATCATACTTATGGTGGCCAGATTGACCTTCTACCAACCGTATTACATTTACTAGGAATTGATTCTCAAAACTTTATTCAATTCGGTTCAGACTTATTATCAGAAGAACATAACGATATTGTTCCATTTAGAAATGGCGGCTTTGTCAGCCCGACGATTTATTCAATCGACGAAAAATATTATGATAATAAAACAGGTTTACTAATAGATGAGAGTCAATTAGAATTGGCTGAAGCGATTAAAAATGAAGTGGATTATAAATTGCAATTATCAGATCAAGTGGTGAATGGTGACTTACTAAGATTCTATATGCCAACAGAGTATACACCCGTAGATCCTTCTAAGTACAATTACAATAAAGATGGAGAATCTGAATAAGGTTCACAATATCAAAGAGTAAGATACAATTCAATAAATCCTAATCCGAGAGCTAAAATAAAGTTCTCGGATTTTTATTTTCATTGAGCAAATAAATATTAGCTAAATGAAGATTAAGCTCCGGGCAAGTCATGCGGTTTTGTAAGGATTGTATTGGAATATAGCTTCGTCGTGCAGGTAGCTATGAGAAAAATTTAACTTTCAAAAAACATCTTTCTTTCTACAGATATCCATTGATCAAGATCTTCTTTACTACTTTTTACAATGCGATTGACTAAGACATCATGCCAAATGTAATCTTCTAATAAATAAATATGAACTGGATCATTTGTATAAAATGCTAAGTTCCGTGCTTCTATAGATGGTCCATAAATCATTTCTTGTGCATCGATAGATAAAATAAACCAATGTTCAGTAGTTGGTGCTTGTGTATATTGAGTTAAACGATGGGTATCTAATTGACTGATTGGGTTCTCAACATGGATTGTCAGTCCTTTAATATCAACACGTTTCGCAGCTTCTTCTAAATCTTCTTTTAACACATCATACATATCATTCCACATTGAAATCATAATACGTTTTTTTGCTTTTTTTAATAGTGTCTGACAATAGCTAATAATCGTTTCTTGATCTTTAAGTGTCATAACACGATTTGTTGGCATGGTTTCAATTCTTTCTATTTCTTTTAAGGACATACTAATATCTTTAAAATTCTGACTCCAATTGGCTTGAACTTTTTGTAAAAATACATTCACTGGTAAAGGAGAGTATTGCATCGTTTCATCAATTTCTTCTTTAATTACGATCCCTTTCTCCACAAGAACGTCCAATATTTCGTAAATGCGAGCGCGAGGAACACCTGAATCTTTGCTGACTTGATAAGCGGTCACAGTCCCTAGTTTAACAAGAGATATATATGCTTTTGCTTCATATTCATTAAAGTTCATATTTTTTAATTGTTGTATTAGATTGTTCAACGATATCCCTCCATATCTATTATTATAATTATCATACCAAAATTAATAGAACTATTTACATGAAACTTAATTTTAGTTACTATTCAAGTAGTAACTAAAGGGAGTGTTTTTATGTTTGGGGATATGGAAATTTCAATAGTCATTATTCTATTTGCTTTTGGTTTTTTAGGAGCCTTTATAAATTCAATTGTCGGTGGTGGTGGTTTAATTACGTTACCTGCATTATTATTTGTGGGACTACCACCAGCAACAGCCATCGCCACGAATAAACTTGCAGCGACATTAGGAAATTTAACAAGTATGCTGACATTTTTACGCGCCGGAAAAATTGACCTTAAATTGTTAGGACCCATTGTACCGCTAGTTTTTATAGGATCAATGGTTGGGGCGTTTACAGTAAATTTTATTTCACCTAATTTACTCAAGCCGCTAATTTTCATCATGCTGGTAGTTGTTTTGATTTATACAATCATTAAAAAAGATTGGGGAAGTATTGAAAAACGGCAGGAAATGACAAAGAAAAGAAAAGTGCTGTTTATCAGTGCGTTAATTGCCATTGGTTTTTATGATGGTTTTTTAGGCCCTGGTACAGGATCCTTTATTATATTCGCTTTTGTCTTAATGGGGTTTGATTTTATACAAGCTTCAGGGAACGCAAAGCTCCTAAATTTCACAAGCAATTTCGCTGCACTAATCATGTTCTTATTTCTTGATGCAGTTAATTATTCATATGGCCTCATTATGGGCGTAGCGATGATTATGGGGGCTTTTGCTGGAGCGAAATTTGCATTAGGGCGCGGAACGAAATATGTGCGAATAATCTTTATTGTTGTAACATCCCTTCTTATTTTAAAAAATGGATATGATCTTTTTATGGAGAAAATCCATTAATTATTTGAAATCAGCTATCGAAACTAATTTGAGATAGTGCGCCTTTTCATATAATGAATTTGCATTTTTTCGATTTTAATTAGATAGCTGAGTAATTCTTCTCTAAACTTTTCTTAACGTCTCCTCATCTATATCGACATTTGCCCAGCCATATATTTTGAAAGCAAAGAGAGCTCTTTTTGAACTGCACCCCAAATTTTAGACACAAAATCTAAAATTTGGAGGTGCTTTTCTTTTGGCTAAATTTTCAAGGGAAGAAAAAATTGAAGCAGTAA
>NZ_RYYR01000005.1 GCF_003977595.1 Lysinibacillus antri
AAACATTAAACGGCTTGAGCCCCCTAGAATACAGGGCTCAAGCCGCCTAAGCATTTTTATTATTTTCACTGTCTACTTGACAGGGAGCAGTTCAATTAAACCACTTCGGCTTTGATTATAAGCTTGTGTTCTTCATGTCAAAGATACTATCGTCATTTTTACTTTTTAAAAAATCTCAAATGACATATTAGTTAGTAACGGATGAACCATTTAGAAACCTATTTATCTATAACAATCTCAGTTTTTAAATTTTAAATTTAGAAACATTTACTTGAAGTTCTTGAGCCATATGACTTAATGCATTGGATGAAGCTGAAACTTCTTCCATTGATGCATTTTGTTCTTCTGCAGCAGCAGCAATATTTTGTGTATTTTTTGAAGACTGTATAGATACGCTTGCGATTTCAGATATCATCTGCACCATTTCTTCAGTGCTTGCGTTTACCTCTTCTATAACCGCAGATACTTCTTGAGTTTGACTCGTAATCCCTTCAATCATTTCCGCAATTTCATTAAAGGATTTTCCAGTTTCATGTACTTTACTCATACCTGCTTTTAAAGATTTTGTACCTTCATCCATTGAAAGTGATACTTGGCCAATTTCCTTTTGAACTTCTTGAATCACTAACTGAATATTATTAGTTGCTTTACTCGATTCTTCAGCAAGTTTTCTAACTTCATCTGCAACAACAGCAAAGCCTTTTCCATGATCTCCTGCACGAGCTGCCTCAATTGCAGCATTTAATGCTAATAAGTTTGTTTGATCGGCAATACCTGAAATCAGCTCTAAAATAGTACCAATTTCCTTTGAACGTTCACTTAATTTAGTAACAATATTGGCTGTTTGATTCACGTTTTCTTGAACAATTTCCATTTGCGTCACAGTTTCCGATAAGACAACTGTTCCAACTTCTGCTTTTTGATTCGTTGCCATAGTTAAATCCGATACAGTTTGGATAGAGTTCGCAACTTGTTCCATACCTTTTGAAATCTCATTAACTGATTGTTCTGCAGAGCTCGCACTATTTACTTGGTTTTCTGACCCACTTGCTACTTCTTGAATAGAAATTGCAATTTGTTCTGTTGCTTGAGATGTTTGTTCAGAACTTGCAAGAAGTTCTTCCGATGATGCAGCAAGTGTCTCCGATGTTTGGGTAACTTGGTGGATTAAATCTCTCAAATTACTTGTCATTTCATTAAAGGATTGAGCTAATTCACCGATTTCATCTTTATTTTTAACATTTACTGGTTCAATTGTTAAATTACCATCTGCTACTTCTTTTATATTGTTATTAACAAGTTCAAGTGGTTTAGATATCATTCTTGAGACAATATAAGCAATAACAAGCGCTAAAATTAATCCACCTATAAAAATAATTAAAATAAGTGTAAATGATTTTGCAAAGGTATTATCGCCTTCCTTGTTTGCCTTTTGAGCAGCATCATCATTTATTTTTACAAGAGCATCTAAATTCTTCTGCATATCAGAAAATAACGCCTCTGCTTGTTCATTCGTTTCGTTAAATTTTTCACCATCTATAGGTCCAGCACCTTTTACTACATCCATTTTAGAACCAATCTCAATAAAATTAGTATGTAGTTCTTCATAACTTGACCACTTTTCCCTTAATTCATTAAAGTTCTTTTGCTCTTCTTCTAAAAGTATAAGCCCTTCATATTCTTCAAATGCCTTATCTATAGCTGATAAAGTCTCGCTTATCTCTTTTTCTATTTTATCTAATTCACTCTTATCAGATTTTAAGCTATAGCTGTATTCAAGTGCTCGAATATGTTCAGTAAGGTAATTAATATTATTAATTGTTTTAACACTCGGAAGCCAATTGTCAGCAATTTCTGTTGATTTTTCATTAATGGCATTCATACCAATAATTGATATTCCTCCTAAAAGTGCAAGAAAGATAATTATAGATAGAAAACCTACATATAACTTCTTTGAAACTGTAAATCTAAATACACCCATTTCACATTCTCCTTTTCGATTATTTGTAAATTTACTTACTAATCTTTCGATAAGAGCCTAATATAAAATAGATATAAAAACCCATGAGTATTATACTGATTTTTAACTGTGCAAAAAAGTATGACAAATAAAACAAGAAAATTAACCAAATCACCAAACATCCTCTATTTTCACAATGATTAACTATTCCATTATCTATCTCTAATACTCAACAAGATTTAATATCCATTAGCTGTCCACTCATCGTTCATTTCAGCAAATATTCGATGAGCTTGGCTCAATCATTCATATATTTAAACTTTACTGTTTTGTTCTACTACCTTCGCCTTTTAAGATGATTGGTATATTTTACTATACCAAAGAAAGATAGATTTGTATAATGTTTGTATAATGTTTTTTAATTTTTTGTACAATTTGTACAATTTTTGATAATTTTTTTCTATGATTTAATAACTTAATCTTAGAATGAATTCAACAAAATGGTACTTTAATGGAGCAATAAAAAGGCTAATTTCTCAGCATCAAATTGAAAAATTAGCCCTTTTGATATTAAAATTTTCTTAACATTGTAAATCCTATCCTATACTGTGGTACATAAATATAAAAATCTGAGAGGTGTATCGATATGAATGACAAAAAAGATGTGTTAGATAAAGGTCCATTTTTTCATGGTACTAAAGCAGAATTAAAAATTGGAGAGTTATTAGAACCACAACACTTATCGAATTATCAAGATAAGAAATCTAATTATATATATTTTACTGCAACATTAGATGCTGCTAAATGGGGTGCTGAATTAGCAACATCTAAATCAAAAGAAAGAATTTATATTGTAGAACCATTAGGCGATTTTGAAAATGATCCGAACTTAACAGACAAACGATTTCCTGGAAACCCAACACGTTCGTATCGGTCTAAATCTCCGTTGAAAATCATAGCTGAATTAGGCTCGTGGGAAAGGCATTCTGATGAACAAATAAATCATATGGTTTCATCTTTAAAAAAGTTACGGGAACAAGGAAATGCTGTCATAGAAGATTAATCCTTAAAAATGAAAGGACAGTACATATTAGTCGGGTAAAAATATGTACTGTCCTTCCTTCTTCAATTCAACTCATTGTAAGGTTAAATTATCCTATTGCTGAAAATCTTAAATGCGATTTATTGAACTACCCTTTAGTTCGATAAATAAAATAATAATGCTACCACAATACTCGGAATTCCAACCAAAGCTGAATGAAAACTGATTTTATTTCTTTCATTTCTACCTTCATCCGATTCCGTAGCCAAATTAGCACGCATTCGATCTCCACTTACAAATACTCCTGATAAAATAAAGGCTATTGCAAAGAAAAAGAATCCAATACCACTTGTAATAGGAATAACCATTTCAATATTCCAAATTAAAAAAGACACCGCTACCCCTAACAAAGCTAAAAAAGATCCCATCAATAAATATTTCAAATGATCCCCCCTAATCAATCTCACCTCTTAATACGAATGAAATACCAAAAAGTTACAATTAACTTTACTGAAATATTCAGTTCGGCAGTAACATGTAATTATTTATAGAGTCTTATTCTAGAATGGGGCGCTCGATAAGATGACTATCCGGATATTTGACTTATTGAAAAAGATGGTGTAGTAACCGATTTTTATCTTCAAAAAATTGCTTCATAATGGAATAGTGTTGTGTGTCTTCCAATGTGGATTCACTCATGCCCTCTTCTGTGAGCTGAATAATTTTCGATTTTGGATACGCCATTATGATGGGTGAATGGGTTGAAATGATAAATTGAGACCCTTGATTAACGAGCTCATTTATTCTAGCGAGCATCGACATTTGCCTTAATGGTGACAAGGCAGCTTCTGGCTCATCTAAGATGTATAAGCCATTTCCTTGAAAACGTTCCATAAACGCTGCAAAAAATGATTCCCCATGCGATTGTTCGTGGAGTGATTTGCCTCCATAAGAATCGATAATTTTCGGCCCAGGTCCTGGTTCCCTATCTAACGCTTCAATATTTGTTGCGACGTTGTAAAAAGATTCCGCTCGAAAGAAAAAATGATCTTTTGCCCTATTTATGCCTTTTACGATACGGAGGTATTCGTCTAAGTTCGAGTGAGAGTCAAAACTGGAGAAGTTAAAATTTAACGTACCTCCCTCTGGATTGAATCCTAAAGCAACGGCAATGCCTTCTAGTAAAGTGGACTTACCCATCCCATTTTCTCCAACAATATACGTTACATTTGGATGAAACGTTAACTCTTGAAAATTTTGAATGAATAAAAGATTAAGTGGGAAATGTTCATAAGATGCTATTTGTTCTCTCTTAAGATAGATCGACCTTATATATTGGGATTCTTCATTTAACGTAACCAATAAAATTTCACCTCATTGAGTATAAATAGTAAATTCTAAAAAAATATTAATCATCCACCCTTCCCCTATTATAAAGAAGTATTTTTTCTTCGCGCCATTAAAATATAAAGAGAGCACACGACTTTCCTAAATGTGCTCCCTTGAATCCCCTCTATTTATACCTCGATATCGCCTAAAATTCTTAGAGCATCTAACATAATTAATAACTCGTAAGCGACGATTGGATTTCGTAATTCTTTATTTAACAATTTTTCAATACGGGATATTCGATACATTAATCCACTCATCGAAAGAGAGAGATCACTAATGGTTTGCTGTAGATTGCCACCATTCAATAAAAAGATATAAATCGTTTTTAATAGTTCATCTCGTTTTTGGTCTTTTAATTGGAAAATTGGACTTAATTCCTTTTGCGCTTTACGGCGAATGGTCATCATATTTTTGGAATTGATTAACGATCCTACGATACTTGCATTTTCAAAGTAGACGATTTGCTCATCTGTATTTAAGCGCAGAGCAATTTGGGATTCTTCTAAACTTTCATCTATTGTTTCGATATCCTCACTTTCGCCACTTAGTCCAATGCGGAATTGAACAAATCGAAACTGATTATTTAATAGCTTAAGTATATTTTCAATTTTTAATTGCAATGCCTCTACTTTTGGAAACAACATGACGATTTGATGTTCATATTGGGTAATTAAAATTTTATAACTTTGCATATCTAAATAGCGGGTAATGGATTGAATGACTTTATCTAAAAAATCTAATTTCGAAGTATCTAGTTGACTAGATTCTGCAGTTAATGTGGCAATATAATACGGTTCTTTTAAATCGATCCCTAAATAATAGCCCCGATAAATGGCACTCGTTTTTGATGAATATTGCTTTAATAAAATTTGTTCAAAATAATAGCCCTTCATATTGTCTAATGCTTCATAACTTGTCTTTTCATTTAAAAAATAAAGAGCTGCTGAGGTTGCTGCACGTTGTATAAACATAAAATCGTTATCAAGATTAACGATATTTTTATCTAAATAGAGAAAGGTAATATAGCCGATTGTTTGTTTTTGTACAATAATCGGTGTCACGATGCGATTGTGTAACTTCCCACGTATGATGAACGTTTTATTGTAGGAAGAAATTTGTATTTTCCCACTCTTTGTTTTTGTGATGGATTTATGGAAATCGTCACTATACTGTTGGAACTGTTCCTTATCTAATCCAGTAAAAATCCTCGGTTGAAAATTTAAATCTTCAATAGAAACCGGGATATTCAATGTTTCATGAACTGTATTGACAATTTCCTCAATCGAATCACCATCCGAAAGTTTTGACGTTAACGTATCATGAAAGGTTGATACTTTCTCGATATAGTTTTTCTGGTCAAGGAGTTGTTCATAGGTGAAATTTAATTCATCGATAAAATTATTTTCTTTATATAATTGAATCTCTTCTAACATTTCCATGTCATCGTGCCAATCTTCTAAGAGCCGCATTTCATAACAGCATTCATCATCGCCCTTTGCACGACATTTCACTTCTTTTAAAAATACTTTTCTACCAATAACAAGTGAGGTAAATCCACTGCCGAATCCTGTTAATGTATGACACACAGGATGAGTGGATTTTCCATGGTTTCGAACATGCTCCAATACCTCAAAGGAATCGAACCATTTACCTGTAGCAGAAATATGTGCTACTTTCCCATCTTCATCCAATATTAAAGTACGTTCTGAACTTAAATCGGATAATTGACCCGTTTGTAAATGAAGATTGGGTGCTTTATTTAACATTTCTTCAATTGGTCCAGGTGATTTTAATACTTCTTTCGCGTGGGCTACCCCTAAATTCCAACCATATCTTAAAAGAAAGGCTTTTGCTCTTTTCATACCTAAGTTACTGATTAACTCTTTTCGTAATAAACCAAATGTAGCAGAAGTTGTTGATAAAGTTTTATCTTCAAAATTATCAAATGTTTGCAAGTCTAGCAAAACCAACACCTCACAGAGTTCTAATAGAAACTATTTACCAAAAAATGACTTCTACTAAAAGTAAAAGTCATTTTCTAACATATTTATTTGATTATAACTAAAACATTACAATATTCACACTATTTAGACTTTTGATTTTACAGAAAGTCCAAAATCGAGTCCTTCATGAATATTACTTTCTTGACCATAAAAGGCACG
The DNA here is from genome assembly GCF_003977595.1 of Lysinibacillus antri. Classification (GTDB taxonomy): domain Bacteria; phylum Bacillota; class Bacilli; order Bacillales_A; family Planococcaceae; genus Ureibacillus; species Ureibacillus antri. Next base: position 6,557 of record NZ_RYYR01000005.1, read on the forward strand.
CAGTTTTTTCACTGCTTCTTCAGGCGGTTTTGCATTGAAATAGCCCTTCCTTGTCATCGTAACACCTGATTTTTCTTTTAAATCTGTTAACGATTCGCACATTTTTAACCCTGCTGCAAAGGAATCGACAATTGGAACATCATCAATTCTTGAAATGCCATGCGTCGCTAGGAAAACATTCATCGGTCCTTCTCCTGGAATGATGACATCTGCTCCCTGTTCAATCACTATTTTTGCACTTTCAATAAAGCTATCAATGACAGGCTCTGGATTATTAAAACCACCTAAAATATCATAAAAGCCAACTTTTGTTTGAACGATTGGACCGAGCTTTTGGGCTAAACCATAGCGGCCAGCATTATATCGCAATTGATCTTGTAAAGGCTCTAAAAAGTTGACAATTCCAATTTTATCTCCTAACATTGACGCGATATGCATGGATGCTTGGCCATATCCGATGACAGGTATATCCACAAGAGATCTTGCTTCAAGTAGTCCCACATCTGGAATTGTCCCGATAAACATACAATCATATCCTGCACTTTCTGCAATGAGTGCATTACGGATAAATTGCTCGCGATGCAGATTTTGTAAATACGAATACGTAATAAAATGCCCCGGATAATCAGTTGGATACGTCTCGCTACTCATTCCATGTAACACAACTTCCACATCTGGACGCGCCACTTTTTGAATATGCGCAATGACTGCATCGCGGTATTGTGGAACCTGTTCGATCGACGTTAAGCTTTGATGCCAAATTTTCAATGCGTTCACTCCCTACTAAAAAACTTAATTGGTTACTAGTTTTGCTAATGCAGATTTTGCTGCAATTCTTCCGAAGATGGCAGCTTTACCTAAAGAACTACCTGTCATATAGCCGGCACCATGAAAGCCACCAGCAATTTCACCAGCTGCATATAACCCGTCAATTGGTTCATTGAAAGGATTTAGTACTTGTGCCTGCTCATTTACTGCTACGCCTGCATAAGTCGCTAACATTGCTGCCGTTGTACGCATTGCATAAAATGGGGCTTCGTTAATTTGTTTAGGTTTTCCAAAATAATGGGTTAACGTTTTACGACCAAATTCACTATCTTCACCTTTAGACACGTCCTCATTGTACTTAGCAATTGTTTTTTCTAGTTGTTCAATCGGCACATCAATTAATTGAGCTAATTCTTTTAATGAGTTCGCTTTCTCGATTAAACCTAGTTGCAATAAGTTATCGAAATCGTATAATGCATCGCCAGGCACACTTTCGTTCATAATCGTTTGGTCCCAAATTTGGAAACTCGTATTGTCTGGTTGCTTCAATGCTTCCGTTCCAATTAACTTATACGAAATGGATTCATTGACAAAGCGGTTGCCAAATTTATTCACGATGATCGCACCTTTATAAAATGCATGGGCTTGTGACTTACGAGGTCCATCCGCAGTTGGATGAAAACCATACGTTCCTTGTAAATAAGGCAGATCTCTTACCCACGCACCATGCTCCCAAGCTAGCTTGATGCCATCACCGACATTCCCATTACCGCCAATACGTAAAGCATTTTTTAATTGGGGCGCAAAGGATTCGAGCATCTCATTACTTTTAGAAAAACCACCTGACGTCAGGATGACACCTTGCTCACCTTTCACAACAAATTCTAGTCCGTCTTTTTCATAAATGACGCTTTGAATACGACCATCTGAATTTTTTCGGAGTCGTTTAACCGCAGCTTCTACAACCACTGTCACGTTCCCCGTCGCAATGGCCTGATTATATAAAGTTGTAATGGCTTGAAGAGGCGTGATCGTATGCCCTCTTGGTACAGTATGACCACTCGCTGCTCGAACGGCATGGAACTCCACACCCTTTTCGACTAACCATTTATACGTTTCGAGTTGGGATTTACCGTAAGCTTCCACAAGATGTGCTTCGTTCTTCCCTTCACCAACCGCAAGCATGTCATCGATTAATAATTGAGAAGAATCTTGAATGCCTTCTTTTTTTTGGAGGTCAGTTTCGGCAAATGCCATAAAGCGTCCACTTAGTAAGGAGCTTCCACCAATTTCTTTTTCCTTTTCAAGCACTAATACTTTTGCACCTAGACTTGCTGCTTCATTTGCCGCGCACAAGCCTGCCATGCCAGCACCGACGATAATGATGTTAAAGTTTTTCCCCATCCTTACACAACCTTTGATTCAACTTCACTCACTACTTCAAGTGCAGCCTCACAAATTTGCATATCATGTGAATAGTGTCCTCCACTTACTCCGATTCCACCGATTAATTCCCCATTTAGTTTAATTGGATAGCCACCACCAAAAATAACAAGGCGATCTGTATGAACTATTCCGTGTAATAGTGGTGGATCATCTTTTAAACGGTCGTACCATTCATGGGTTGCGCGGTTATAAGCTGCTGCTGAAAATGCTTTGTTTTGAGCAATTTCAAGACTAAGTACTGGTGCCCCATCCATCGCTGCAAAGCTTTTTAGATTTCCTACTTTATCAACAATCGCAATACTAAAAGGAATCCCTAGTTCTTTCCCTTTTTCTACTGCAGCCTCTAACAATTTATTTGCAAACTCTAAACTAATGTTTTTTGATTCAATTGCCGTTACAAATTCCGTCATAATAAATTCTCCTTTTTGTAAATAAATTTTATCCCGCATTAACGGGCAGTAACACTCCCACTTCAAGATTTAAATGAAACAAAAGTGGCTAAGTGGGAGATTAACTGCCCATAAAAGCCCGATTGGTTCAACTAACAATCCGTGGGGTGTGGGAAACCCCCACGGATTGAAGTTTCACTTTATTTTGTTAATAGCGCGTTCGTTTGACTAACCGAGACAGGCTGACCTGCTCCAAAAGCTTCTATAGACGTTGCCGTTATAGCAACGGATTTTGGTAAGACTAAATCCACAATGACATTTGCGATATCAATTGGTTTTAGCCAACTAGATGTATCTAATCCTGGAACAATTTCATGCATCATTCTTGTATCTACAGGGCCAGGGCATACTGCATTTACTCGAATGCCATTTGGTTTTAACTCTTCACCAAGCGCCTTTGTAAATCCGATAATGGCATGTTTAGAAGTAATATAAGGATTACGGTTTGGGCCTCCTTTTGTGCTCCAAATCGATCCAACATTAATGATGACCCCGTCTTTTTTCGTCATCATGTCTGGCACAACCTCTTTACAAAAATAAAACGGTGCATTTAAGTTAATGTCATGTACCCAATTCCATTCCTCAATGGTCGTTTCAACAAATGGTTTTAACAGCATGACGCCCGCATTATTGATTAAAATATCAATTTTGCCGAGGTGGTCACTCACATCTTTTACTGTTCGCTTTACTTCTTCTACATTCCCAACATCACATAAAACGGTCATTGCTTTTGTACCGTATTTTCCTGTTATTGTTTGTACAACTTCATCACACTCTTCTTTACTTCGTGCACAAACTGCAACATCCGCACCATGGGAAGCTAATAAAATGGCTGTTTCACGACCGATTCCGCGGCCCCCTCCCGTAACAAGGGCTACTTTTCCTTTTAACTCCATCGACAACACTCCTCGTTATGAATACGATTTTTCTTTTGACGCGACATAATCTACTGCATGTTCACCAGCACGTTTCCCAAATACTAATCCGCGCAATACCGAAGTGCCTCCAGGATATTTTCCGTAATAAAGTCCTGTCATTTCACCGGCAGCATACAGACCAGGAATGGCATCGTTGTCGTTTGAAAGAACACGTCCTTGTATATCTGTTGCAATCCCTCCATTTGTAAAGACATTGCAAGAAATCACTGGATAAGCGATATATGGCGCCTGATCAATTGGAATTGCCCAATTTGATTTAGGAGGTGTGATTCCTACTGCTTGCTTTCCATCTTTTTTATTCCATAAAAATTCACCTGGTTGAACGGCTTTATTAAATTCTGTTACCGTATTAACAAGCGTTTCAGCTGGTATGTTTAGTTTTATTGCTAGTTCCTCAAGGGTATTTGCCTCAATCGCTGGTTGCTCTGTTTGAAGTGCTTCTTCATAGTTTGGAATATCAAACATTTTTTGATCGGTAATCATGTAGGCAACGTGATCCGTACATTCATAAAATATCTTACTAGCAACCGCTTCATATTGTTCATCAATCGTTGTATACCCTTCATCTGTAAATCGCTTACCTTCCTGATTGACTAAAATAGCATAAGGATATAGCATTACGCCCGCTTCTTCTCGTTTACTTCGTGGATCAACAGGTTCAGCGTGGAACGAATCCCATTGCCCCGCACCTTTAGCACCTAGATTAAGTGCCATACGGATTGCTTCACCTTTGTTAAAATAGCCGCCCTCACAAACCGGTGGAATTTTATGTGCATCACGACCAATATATTGAGCCATCATTTCCTGATTACCTTGGAAGCCACCAGCAGCTAAAATGACAGCATTTACTTTAAGTTCAACACTTTCTCCACCTTTAATGCGAATGTTCAAGCCCTCTACTGCACCTGTCTCATCTAATAAAAGGTTCCAAGCTGTCGCTTCATAAATAATTTCTACCCCTAATGCTCTAGCCCGTAGCGAAAGGTTATCAATAATTGCACGGCCTCCACCAACTGGCAATAACCTTGGCTTTGAGGCAGTTAAAAACATCGTTGGCAAATAATCAAATTCCACTCCTTTTGACTCCACCCATCGTAAAGTAGGTCCTGCGTTTTGATGTAGGGTTTCGATATAGTTTTTATCCCCATAATGGTCGGAAAAGACAAGCATATCTTCGACGAAATTTGGAGCGGGCGTATCGATGTCTTCCATTCGCATATATGCCGCAGTCCATCTTGTATTGCCTCCACGATGGTCAAAATCGGCTCTTTCTAAAATGGCAATTTTCAAGTTTTGATTTTGTTCTTTCGCTTTCTCTGCCGCTGCTAATGCTGCAGCCGTTCCAGCAGCGCCACACCCAATAATGGCGATATCGAAGTCGATTTCATTTGTCATTTCGATTGAACCTCCTCTACCTCATGCTCTTTTAAATATTTTTCTTCCCACATTTTCACTTCATGGAGCTTGAATAGTTGTTGTCGTTCTTCCCATGTACAAATTAGGTCATGGATATTTTCTTGAGAACCATCTCGTTGTAATACTTTTAAACTTTCACGTACGCCTTTAATGGCTGAACGTAAGACCGTATTCGCACAAAGCACAATTTTGAAGCCAATTTCTTGTGCCTCCTCTAAAGAAATGAGCGGTGTCTTAGCTCCTTCTACTAAATTAATAATATGCGGGACATTTGGCACACCTGCCGTAATCGCCTTCATTTGCTCAATCGTTGTAGGTGCCTCAACGAATATGACATCCGCACCTGCTTCTTTATAGGCATTTGCCCGTTCGATCGCATCTTCCAATCCATTAACGGCAATTGCATCGGTTCTAGCAATAATTGAAAAGTTCACATCGACTCTCGCATCAACTGCCGCTTTAATTTTATTGACCATTTCATTTTTAGAGATCACCTCTTTGCCATTGAAATGACCACATTTTTTAGGCGAAACTTGATCTTCTAGTTGAATAGCAGAAGCGCCTGCACGTTCTAATTGTTTCATTGTACGTAAGACGTTAATAGCGTTTCCAAACCCGGTATCGCCATCGACAACAATCGGAATCGTCGTTACATCTGACATACGACTGACAATCTCTGCCACTTCCGTAACCGTTGTAAGCCCTACATCAGCCCATCCTAACTGTGCGTTTGAAATACCCGCACCAGTCGCATACAAAGCCGGAAAGCCGAACTCTTCTATTAATCTAGCCGTCATTGAATCATAAGCTCCTGGTAATATAAACGCATTTGGTTGTGTTAATAATGATTTGAATTGTTTATTTTTTGTCATCGTCTCATCCTTTAACTAATTGCTTTATAGTTATCAATTCTCACTTCACGAAGCCATGTTATTGTAAAGCTTCCTGTTGTAGGAATATGCATTTCTCCAAAATCAATATTTTGATTACTCAAAACAGAAATAATCCCTTGTTGTGTTCGACCATTAAGACTCAAAATTACTTCATAGAATCCTAGAGTTGGGAGAGTGTAAAAAGGATATAATCCCGTTTTTGCATCCCATTTAACTTTGTACGGCTTACCTAAAAGTCTTGAAATAAACATCATTTCACCTTGTGTAAGTAATTCTCTAATTCGAGTGGAGCTAATTTTATCTCCACAAAGATCCACTTTCGGTACAACAGAAACTTCTAGTAAACCCTTACCATGTTCAGCTAGCGTTGTAATATTGCCGGCTCCTTTTTGACCGTATGTGTAATCAAATCCACAGACAGCGTGAACGGCGCCTAGATCAATTAAATAATCTGAAACAAATTTTTCTGGTGTAAGAGAGGCAAAGTCTAAACTAAATTCAACAATGAAAAAATAATTAACACCCATCGCCTCTAATTGCTTTTCTTTTTCGGAAAGCGGCATTAAGTAATCCACGTTTGCTTGACCTTTTGATAACACACTTTTTGGATGCGGGAAAAAACTCATGACCGATAATGGTAAGTTTTGTTGAATTGCAGTTTCTTTCGCTTTCAAAATGACTTGTTGGTGCCCTTTATGCAGCCCATCAAAAAAACCTAGAGCAATCACATGTTTTGGAAGTTTGTTTTTCCAATCATTTAGGTTAGTGCTATTAATCTCAATTGTTTTCATTAACTTCCCCTCTCTTCCACTTTCATTATTTAGCTTCGATCGTAATATTATTTAACTCTTTATCTTGTACTGAGTCTCCCCAGTACGTATTTCCGAGTGAACGTTCTTCCATTGTCCATTTCACTGGTTCCCAATCTGGTTCAAAGATGAGGTAACCCCCTGTGAATAATTCCACACGGCAACCGCTTCCAGGATCCATCACATATAAGTACATCGCTTGCGAAATCCCGTGTTTCCCTGGACCAATAAATTGAATACCATTTTCTTTTAATATATCTGCCGCTCGTAAAATATCTTGCGTATCATCAGACCAGTAGGAAATGTGATGTAATCTGGCTGGTGTTGGTAAATTTGGTTTGGATAATACAGCGACATCGTGAACAAGTGGTGTGACACTCATCCAACCTGCAATCGTATTCCCCTCTTCGTTTACTAAATATTCGCGTAATTTAAAACCTAATTTTTCTAGTAAAAAGTCATAGGTTTGATCCACTTCTGTTGACGTATGGATATTCACGTGGTCAAAGCGTCTAGGTGAAACGCCTTTTGCCCAGGATTTATAAGTTTGATTTTTTAGTACCGACCTGCGATGTTCTGCAACTGGTGGTCGTTCTACATCATAATAAAGCTCAAATGTATGAAGACTTGGTAATTTAAAACGAATTGCTTCTCCAATGCCCGGTGTTGCGCCTTTAGGAAGATACGTTACATCAACGCCTTCTTCTTCTAGTAATTGCTTAAATTGTTGCACATCTTCTTTGTTTTTCGTTCGCCACCCAATATGCTTTAAATAGCCACTTTCACCTTGTTCTAGAGACAATGTGTGATGTTGAAAATCTCCCCATGCTCTTAAATAGTGAACACCATCAACTTCATCTGTTTCTTCTAGACCAATCACTTCTCTAAAAAACCATAACGATTTTTCCAGATCCGATGTCACAATTGCTACATGACCTAATTTTGCGATTTCAGGTTTTCCCATCCTAGCTCCTCCAAACGGTTTAATGTATGCGTTTTCAGATCCCCTAATAAATCTCACTAATTATTCAAATACTATTAATTTCTAAATATACTGAAATATTACACAATTGATTTTTATAGTACTAGAGTAGAAATTGTTGATGTTGCTAAACATTTTTAGTTAATTTTTATTGGTTTTTATCCACGTTAAATCCGCCTGGGGCTTTATCTTCATTCAGTCGGGGTTTGACCCCCACTAAAATCGTTACTTTTATTCATTCATCCCACACTTATAGAAGTGGGATTCTTCTGCTGAATGAAGATAAATCTCATTTGGAATAAGGTAAGCATAGGTTTCTAACGTGATTTTCGCGTTTGCGTGTCCTAAACGCTTTGATACCTTCACACCATTAACACCCTTAGCTATTAAAAAGAAAAACACGAAAAGCGATATTTGATGCATGTATATCTCTCATCGAAGAAAAGGATTTTCAAGAAATTACGATCAACGAAATTGTGGAAAAAGTAGATATTAATCGAGGAACGTTTTATCTACGCTTCGAAGATAAATACGAATAGTTAGTAACAAACCTAAGGAAGTGAATATGTAGTAATTCTCTTTCTTTTTCGAATAGATTGTTATTTTATTATAATTTGCTATAATATTGTCTTATATGCCTAATATAGGACGATATTATCACAATTAAAAAAAGCTTTAAGATTAAATACTAGTGCTAATTTAATAGTTTTTCGACTTTACAACAAAAACTTTTAATAATAAATAGAAGCTATTTAATAAATGGACAAATAATTTTATTAGCAAGCCTCTTTTAACGAAATTTAAATTTTTACATATGGATAACTAAGCTTCTACTAGAAAACTAGGTAAAACAAGCAATTAATTGGGGGACTTAAGCGTTTATTTTAGGCAACTATGGAATACAAACTATAAGAAAGTGAAGTGCATGAAGTGAAAAAACGATTTAATTTTAAAAGTATAAAAATGAAAATGCTCTTAGGATTTTCATTAGTTATTTTACTAGTTGTTCTATTTGGGGCTTATAATTATTCGGTAATCAAGAAGAGCAATGATGAAGCTAAAAACATTGTAGAGAAAGAGCTGCCACTATTAATTGCTAATGAAGGAATGGCTAAAACAATGGCTGATCGAATAGCAAATGCCCGGGGTTATGTGTTATATGGCAATGATTATAAAGACCGATTTAACGAGTATACAGAAGAGGGTAAGCGTTATGAAGCAATGGTTAGAGAGATCGGAGCTTCAGAAGAATTTGACCAACTTATCAAAAAGACCGTTGAATGGCGAGAGTTTGTTGCAAAAGAAGTTTTTGAAGAGTATGACAAAGGGAATATAGAATTAGCTCGACAAAATCTAGCAGAACAAAACGAGGTTATACGAGAAATAGTAATGGGTTATAAAGAATTAGCAGAACAAAGTCGAGATACCATTAATGAAAAAGAAAGTAAAGTTATAGCAAATGGAAAAAAAACACTAGTTATATCTACAATAGTAATCATTTTGATTATCTTGATTAGTATAGCAGCAGCACTGATTACCTCCACTATCATTGCGAAGCCAATTATAAAAGTAATGAACCGAATGAAGTTAATTTCAAGTGGTGATTTAAGTAATGAGCCATTAGAAACCAAATCACACGATGAAGTAGGTCAACTAGTTGTTGCTACAAACGAAATGAGTAACAATATTCGCAAATTATTAAGTGAAATAAATGTTGCCTCTGAATTAATAACAAGTCAAAGCGGGGAGCTAACTCAATCAGCTACTGAAGTGAATGCTGGTTCCCAACAAATCGCTGATACTATGCATGAATTGGCTGCTGGTACAGAATCAGAAGCTCGAACTACTAGTGAACTAGCCTCCTTTATGGGGTTATTTTCAACTTCAATTCAAGAAACTAATACAAATGGAGAGAGCATTCAAAAAGCATCAAATGAAGTTTTTCAAATGACTAATGAAGGCAGTAAATTAATGGAAGCATCTAGCAATCAAATGGCTAAGATTGACCAGATTGTACAAGAGGCAGTCCAAAAAGTACAGGGCTTAGATGTTAAGTCACAAGAAATATCAAAATTGGTTTCTGTTATTCAAGAAATCGCTAATCAAACCAACCTTCTAGCGTTAAATGCAGCAATTGAAGCCGCAAGAGCAGGTGAACATGGGAAAGGTTTTGCCGTAGTTGCAGATGAAGTCAGAAAGCTTGCTGAGCAAGTATCAACGTCAATAACAAGTATAACAGGAATTGTTAATGGTATACAAAATGAATCTAGTACAGTAACGCAATCATTACAGAATGGATATACGGAAGTTCAACAAGGAACTAGCCAAATAATGAAGACTCAGGAAACTTTTACTGGAATAAATTCAGCTATAACAGAAATGACCAACAATATTAATACAGTAGTTGAAAATTTATCTAGTATTGCTTCAAATAGTGAAAAAATAAATGGATCTATCTCAGAAATTGCTGCTATTTCTGAGGAGTCAGCTGCAGGCGTAGAACAAACTTCTGCCTCGTCCCAACAAATAAGCAGCTCAATGGAAGAGGTAGCCAATAATGCCGATGAACTTGCGAAATTATCTGAAAAACTGAATGGATTAGTTCGCCAATTTAAAATTTAGAAACATCATTTGAATAGCCAACGTTCTAAGCGTGTAAAAATGCAAACCTTACCGAAGTAAGATTTGCATTTTTATTATCTATTTATTGATAAAGTAATCCCAATCGCTTTCAGTAAATTCAAGGAATGGTTTTTCAATGATTCTTCCAGCGTTATTGACTAAAATATCAATTTGACCATATTTTGAGAGTGTTTCATTCACAATCTTTTGATAACTGTCATTTTCAGTAATATCTGCTTGAACAAAATGCGCTTCTCCATTTTGCTCTATTATTTCATTTACAATTTCATTCCCTTTTTCTTCGTGACGACCTGTCACAATGACTTTTGCGCCTTCTTTTGCAAATAGTTTTGCTGTTGCTTCTCCTATGCCTGATGTGCTCCCTGTAATAATGACCACTTTATTTTGTAAGCGCAGGGGATACCTCTTCTTCATTATTTAGGTTATCTATTTTAATATCTGGTGTATCAGTTGGTTTTGCTACTTTAACGGCTATTAACCAAACCACTCCCAGTGCAAATAAACCTATCGTACTTACAAGAAGTGGGAAACGACCGATGTCTTGATTAAACATGTTTATAATAGCCCCAAAAGCAAATGGTCCCATTATACCGCCAATTCCTTGTGCCGCAACAACTAAACCAACATAAGATGTCGTGCTATTTTTTGGAGTAGCTTCTGCAACACGTGCAAATACTCCTGGTAGACCGATACCCATACCTGCTCCACCTATCATACTACCGATAAAGATCATAGTTAAACTATGTGAGAAGTAACAAATAGCCATCCCTAAACCAGTTAAGAAAACTGCTACGGGAATATACGATACAGGAATCATATGTTTTACACGACCAAAGACAAAGCCAGCCAATAACGTTCCAAATGTAAAGACAGAAATGGCCATGCCCGCTTGTGTAGCTGTTCCTAGATTTTCACTTGCGATCACTACTGAAATATTTGTTACATAGCCAAAAATTAAAGCAGAAAAGAACACTTGACCTAAAGAAACGCCGAAGATAACTTTAGGGGGTTTAACTTTTTGAACATTCGTCTCTTGTAACTTTTGTCTTTTCTCTGGTTCAGGTAAGAACAAGAACGTTAATGCTAAAATCCAAATCGGGAATAAATACGTTAAGAATCCATATTGCCAGCCATACATATCCGCTAAAATTCCGCCACCTAATTGGAAGAAAATCGCACCGATACATGCAATTGTTGAAGTACCGAAACCAATTAAGAAATCACGTTCACGACCATCGAAGAAGTCTGATATAATATCCACCGATAACGGCATTGTAATCCCTACACCAAGTCCTAATAATCCACGGAAGGCAATGATTAATGGAAGACTATCTATGAAGAATGGCATAATCCCACCAATCATGAACAAAATTAAACCTGTGAATAATAGTGTTCTCTTCCTAAAAATAGAGGATAATTTCCCGTAAAACAATGCAGGCACAATTTGAATGAGACCAGGGAAAGTTGCTACAAGCATAACAACCGTTGGATTATAGTCTGGATAAGCAGCAATAATGTCCGCCATAATAGATCCTGCAACACCGGCTGCTACGTCTTGGAAAGCAATAATGACAATTAAGAACTTTAAAAAGTTTCGATTAATTACCTTACTCATGAACAAACCCCCTTGTTTTTCACTTAAATATCATTGCAAAAGTAAAAATCAATTATATTTCGGCAATCACTCCTTTAGCCAAAATTAGTATCAACGAGAAATAAAACGCCTTCAAATACTAACTTAATAATATTTTCTAAGTTAAATATTTACAACAAGTTTACAAAACTCAAATACTTTTATACTACTTTTTGAAAGTAAACTAAGACTTTTTACTACACTTATTTTCTTAAAAAAACATTTAAAGCGCCTGTCCTTTCTTACTTAAAACAGATTTCAGAACAAAAACTAGTTACATTTCTTTTTATTAACTTTTTATTATAAGAAGAATTGACTAATATATCGTTTACGTAGGACTTAATGCAATCTTTTACGATGATTTCTATACGATTGTTCAAGAAATGTTTAAGAGACACGGAGATTAATTTCAATGAATTGCTTACGTTTGTGGAAAGGTATGAAGGATCTATGAAGTGTCAATTTGATAACTTTTACAATCAACTCTTTTAAAAAAACTCCCTCAAAAGATTGAAGGAGTTTAAATTGGATATTACACTCTTGCTAAGGCAATCTGTTGAGCTACATCATAAATTAAGTCTTCTTGTCCACCCACTGCTTTAAGTCGACCTAATTCTACTAGAATATCACGCTCATCAACACCAAATTTTTGTGCTGCGGCTTGTGTATGGAGTAAGAAGCTTGAATACACACCAGAGTAGCCCATAATCAGACTGGAGCCCGTAATCTCTTGTGGTCGTTGCATAAATTTCGCAACGATCTCGTTTGCTACATCCATAATTTTATATAGGTCAACGCCTGTGTTAAATCCAAGTCGTTCTAATACTGCCACCATGACTTCTGTTTGCGTATTCCCGCTACCTGCGCCTAAAGCTCTTAAACTACCATCAATATAAGTAGCACCTGCTTCAACCGCTGCAACAGTATTCGCCATTGCCATCGATAAATTGTTATGACCATGGAAGCCAATTTCACAACCAATTGATTGTTTTAGCGCGGCAATTTTCTCCGTTACATCTTGAGGTAACATGTAGCCCGCTGAATCGGTAACGTAAACTACTTCCGCCCCATAGCTTTCAAATAATTTTGCTTGTTCCACCACTTTTTCCACAGGTGCCATGTGCGCCATCATTAAAAAGCCGACTGTTTTTAAACCTAATTCTCGACCTAGCGCTATATGTTGTGCTGCCACATCCGCTTCTGTTACGTGTGTGGCTACACGAACCATTTTTGCTCCGGCTTTTACGGCATCCTGTAAATCTTCCTTTATCCCTATACCTGGTATAAGCAATACAGAAACCTTAGAATTTTCGCATACATCTGCTGCGGCTTCAATTAATTGTAATTCTTGGACTTTTGATAAGCCGTATTGTAATGAAGAGCCTCCTAAACCGTCTCCATGTGAAACTTCAAAATAACCAATCCCCGCTTGATCTAATCCACGCGCTGTTTGGCGGATTTGTTCTACTGTAAAGGCGTGTTTCATGGCGTGACTACCATCTCGAAGTGTAACATCTAATAGTTCAAAAGATCGTGATTTCATATTAGTCCCTCCTACGCTTTTGCAGCTGCTAACTGTTTTGCAAGTTCATTGGCTACTCGTGCTGCGGCTGCTGTCATAATATCTAGATTTCCTGAATATGGAGGGAAGAAATCGCCTGCACCTTCTACCTCTAAAAATACAGATACTTTTCTTCCATCAAATTGAGGAACACCTCGTAAACGATAACCTGGTACATACGTTTGTACTTCCTCTACCATTTTTTCAATAGAAGCGATAATTTCCTCTTCCTTACCTTCCTCTTCAACTAATGCATGAACTGTATCACGCATAATAATTGGAGGTTCTGCAGGATTTAAAATAATAATTGCCTTCCCTTTTTTAGCCCCGCCCACTTGTTCAATTGCTTTTGCAGTAGTGCGGGTGAATTCATCAATATTGGCACGTGTTCCAGGACCAGCACTTTTACTTGCAACGGTTGCCACAATTTCTGCATATTCAACAGGGACAACTCTTGAAATGGCCTTAACCATTGGAATCGTTGCTTGACCACCACAAGTTACCATATTTAAATTATCTTTTTCGAAATGTTCTGTTAAATTTACAGGCGGTACGGTAAATGGACCGATTGCTGCTGGTGTTAAATCAATTACCTTTTTCCCCGCCGCTGTTAATAAATCACTATGGTTTTTATGAGCATAAGCACTTGTGGCATCAAATACGATATCGACTAATTCGATATGTTCCATTAACCCCTCAATACCATTCGTAATGACTACGTATCCTCGATCGGCCGCGCGCTTTAACCCTTCTGATTCAGGATCGATCCCGACCATGACACTCATTTCAAGGGCATCACTTCGCTCAATTTTATACATTAAATCCGTTCCGATATTTCCAGAACCGATAATGCCGACTTTTAACTTTTTCATTTTTTGACACCTGCCTTGGCAAAAGAAATCGATACTTCTCCTAACACGCCGAAATCTGCAGAAAACTGGTCGCCTTCCTCAAAAGGAACTGCTTTTGATAAAGCACCTGCTAAAACGAAATCTCCCTTGCGAAGGGAAATGTTATAGTTTGCTAGTTCATTTGCTAACCAGACGACTGCTTTTACGGGATTTCCTAACACAGCAGCCCCCGTTGCAGAATCAAATTGTTCGCCATTTTTGAATGCCTTCATTTCAATAGCTGCTAAATCAATTCCCTTTAGAAGTGTTTTCTTTTTACCTAAAACAGCCCCAGCAGATGAACCGTTATCTGCCACCGTATCTTCAAATTTAATTTTCCAGTCTTCAATGCGACTATCAATGATTTCGATGGCAGGCACAACATATTGCGTTGCTTGCAATACATCGTTTTCTATAATATTCGGACCTTTTAAATCTTGGTTTAATACAAAGGCAATTTCAAATTCTACTTTTGGTTGGATAAATTTATCTACTTCAATTGGTTCATTCTCTTCATAGACCATGTCATCTAAAATATGGCCATAATCCGGTGTATACACATTTAACATGTCTTGCATTGCCTTACTCGTTAATCCAATTTTCATCCCTTTAAGTGTTGCACCCTGTTGAATCTTTCGTTCAATCGTCAGTAACTGAATACGATAAGCATCCTCAGCAGAAATATCTGTTGAGGATGTGAAAGGGGCAATCGTTGTTCTTTCCTGTTCTGCATTTAAAAGAGCGTTTGCAGCAGTTTCAATGTTCATCCTAGTACCCCCTCTAATTAGATCGCTTTTACTTCGTTTTCTACTAGTTCACGATATTTACCAGCGTAGAAAATAAGCGGTTCGCCATCTTCTAGTTTAATGTCTAGAACTTTGCCAATAAATAAAGTGTGATCGCCTTCAACGTGTTCTGCCACAACCTCACAGCTCACTTGGGCTAATGCACCAGCTAATACCGGTAAGCCAGCTAGTTGATTGAATTCAATTTCAATCTCTTCTTTTAACTGTCCAGCAAAAGCTTGTGAGTAGTGTTTTTGATTTGCTGCTAAGATGTTCACTGCAAACTTTTTACTTTCTTTCACTTTTGATAAAAAATTCGCTTTATGACCGATTGATACGACCACTAGTTTTGGATCTAAAGAAACAGACATAAAAGCATTTGCTGTCATTCCATACGTGTTATTTTCAAATTGTGTCGTTACAACTGTAACACCTGTTGCAAACTTCCCCATTGCATCACGAAATAAACGATCTTCCATTTTGTCAACCTCCCAAGTTGTAGGAGCTAGTATCTAGCCCCTAATTAATTTTTTCTCCTGCGCACTGATTGTTGGATTATTTTCTGGTTTATTGTCCATTTGATCGCCCCAATATGTGAAGCCGATATCCATTTCATCGACACTCCATACAATTGGCTCCCAATCTGGTTCAAAAATTAAATAACCATTCGTAAATAACTCTACACGTAATCCACTACCAGGATCGATGGCGTAAATGTACATCGCTTGTGAAATTCCGTGTTTACCAGGACCTTTAAAGAATATGCCATTTTCTTTTAAAATGTCCGCTGCACGTAATAAGTCTTGTGCATTATCTAACCAATATGAAACATGGTGTACTTGATGTGTCGTTGGTGCAAATGGGTCATGACTAATCGCAATATCATGAACTAATGGTGTAACACTTAGCCATGCACCAACTAAATTTCCATCTGGTAATTGAACACATTCTCTTAGTTTAAAGCCAAGTTTCTCTTGTAAGAAATCTGCAACTTCATTGGCTAATAATGAAGTTAATAGATTCACATGGTCAATACGTCTTGGTGATACACCACGAGCCCAAGATTTATGGGATTGGTTTTTTAATACCGAACGACTTTCAGCTGAAGCCAACGTTTTTTCCATTTCAAAATAGATTTCTTGCGTATGACCACTCGGTAGCTCAAAACGGAATGCTTTGCCTTGCCCTGCTTCAGCACCTTCAGTTACCCAACGAACTTCGACACCTGATTCTTCTAGGTTTTTAGCAAACGCATCTACGTCTTCGGCTCTTTTTGTACGCCAAGCAATATGGTCGACATGCGGTTCATCGCCTGCTCGAACATACATTGTATGATGTTCGAAATCTCCCCAAGCTCTTAGGTAATGCACGCCGTCTTTTACTTCTGTTTCTTCAAGACCAATCACTTCTTTAAAGAACCATAGTGATTTTTCTAAATCTGTTGTTACTAAGCCAAAATGTCCTAATTTTGCAATTTCAGGTGTTTGAATTGTACTCATCAATCATTTCCCCCTTGATTATATGAAATTAATAAAATTGATCCCCTTGCAATTATTTCATTTGCTTAAACAAAGTATGTGTTTGGCTCTAAACCGCACATAACGCGTCCATATGTTTCTACTAAACTGGATGGTGTAATAAAGCCATGTAAATGCATCGATAAGAAATCTCGATAGAATATTTGGAATAAATTTCCATTGTAGGAGAATACGGAACCTGCTCCAGCCGTCATTAAATCAATCGATTCTTTACATAATTGATTCACGTAGCCAAAGTCTGCTTTTACTTTTATGCTTTCTTCCATCGTCAACTTTTGACCTTTTTCCGAATAATCATCTAATAAATCTACTGCGCGATGTAATAGAAGCTCGGCTAGGTCAATTTTTAGTTGTGCTTCAGCAACTTGTAAGTGGGTTACCGGTGCCTCATTCATTTTTGTATAGAAGGTGTTTCCGATTCCAGCACGTGATACTCGTTCCATGTGTAAATCCATTGCACCTTTTGTAATACCTAATGCAGGACCTACAATCGATAGTGTTAATGATGGAACAAATGGTGTTTGATATAACGGAACATCCTTTAATTCATCAATGATGTAGTGACCAGCCCGAGCAAGTCGATCTAAGGAAACGCGATGTTCTGGAACAAATACGTCTTTTAAGTTCACACTGTTACTTCCTGAACCTTTTAAGCCCATTACATTCCAGTCATCAAGAACTGTTGCATCTTCCTTTGGTACGACCATGATGGCCATTTCTACCCCACCATTTTCGTCTGCCAATGGGAAGCCGAAATACAACCAGTCTGCATGAGGACTACCAGAAACGAATGGCCATTGCGCTTCTTTTATATAGTAACCACCATCTACTTTTTCGATGTCGATTTTAATCGGTTTAAAATTCCCTGCTAAAATAACATCCTTATCCCGATTTGGTCCAAAAATGTCTTCCAATGCTTTCCGACCAAATGCATAGGAAATCATATAATCGCGAATGTTACTTAATGATACAAACCAGCCCGCTGAACCATTTCCTCTTGATATTTCAGTAACAACTTCGATATACGTGCGCATATCGGTTTGATAGCCACCAAAAATTTCAGGGCGTAATATTTTCATTAACCCCTCTTGCTGCAATTTTTCTACAACTTCTTTTGGTAATTCACTATTTTGATCAATTTGTAAGCCACATTCACGTAACATCGGTATTAATTTCCTTGCCCGTTCTACTAACATTTTTCTAGTATCTACTACCGTTTGTTCCATATTTTCACACTCCCCAAAATTAATGAATTATACTCGGCTAACTTCTTTTGCTTGTTCAAAGAAATCCTTTGTTAATTTGATAAATTGATCTTTCTGTTCAATTTGAGCCCAATGACCACATCGTTTGAATACGTGCAGTTCTGCATTTTCTAAATAATCCAGCACATATAAGCTACTTGCTAATGGAACAAACCAATCTTGATGTCCATGAATCAATAAAAATTCATTTGTCATTCGTTTTAAAGCAGAAGGTGGGATTAACATATCGGATAGGTGAGACTTGGTGAAGTTCTCTTCATAAGATTTTCGAACATCCGGACGATTAAATAGCGCCATACGTTCTTCTACAATGGCATCGAGTTTGTCTTCCATTCCGGTCATGTCATATAAGAACCAGCTTAATAAATTCTTTAAAGCTTTTGGCGTAGGATCTTTATGGAAGTTTGCTAGTTTTGCGAGTTCAGGCGTTGGTTCCGTTAATCCGCCACCAGCTCCCATTAACACAACACGGTTAAATCTTTTCGGGCTATCCATGACAAGGAATAAAGAAATTACTCCACCTAACGAGTTCCCAACTAAATTTGCTTGCTTTACTTCTAAAGCCTCCATTAAATCTAACACTTGCTGAATACGCCAATTCATCCATTCAACACCGTTTTCAGGGTATTGTGTCGGATGGTCTGTATCACCAAAGCCAATAATATCAGGTGCTATTACATGGAATTTATCTACATATTGTGGAAGTACATCTCTCCAATTTGATGTAGCACTTGCTCCTGGTCCACTGCCGTGTAAGAAAATAATCGTTTCGTGATTCCCTTTTCCACCTTCATAGATCAATGTTTCATAATTTCCTGTTTTAACTTTTCGTGTAATTATTGACATTTAGACACCCCTTATATATAAATTGAACTTTAATGAGTTCAAGGACTACTGATTTTACTTTCCCTTATATAATAATCAGAAACATGTGCCCTTTTTATTAAAGCGCTTTCACTTGATAATTGAATTTTATATTCAGCATTTTCAACTTTCAATATTTTTAGAAAACTCAATAAATAGTTTACTAATTCTGATTTGTTTACCATATATAACTTACGAATTACATGAAACACGAAAAAGGGGGCGTTCGAAAAGTTTTCGAACGCCCCCTTTGCGACGAGGATGTAACAATTTATTGTTACTACCGCAGGAGCACAGATTTTTAGCGAAATTATATCATTAGAAGCATAGCTGTCCAGAAAGTATAACTTTCTAGACAGCCCCCTTCCTACTATTTACTATTTTGTTTTGCTTTTATATGATTCGCTATGAAGCCGCCATGAAATTTCCCATTTTCTATAAATATTTCATTGGCGTTATTCCCTGCTGCTAACACGCCAGCAATGAATAAATTTTCGACATTTGTTTCCATCGTTTCAGGATTATGTGTTGGCTTACCTGTTTCTTCATTAATCGTGACACCCATGTTACGAATAAATTGATGATCTGGATGATACCCTGTCATGGCAAACACAAAATCATTTTTAACCGTTGCATCTTTACCGTCACTGTTTAGTAAAACCTCATGTTCACGAATTTCTTTCACAGTGGAATTAAAATGCATCGTGATTTCTTCATTTCGAACAAGAGCTGCAAATTCTGGTAAGATCCAAGGTTTAATGCTTGGCGAATAATCACTTCCACGGTATGAAACGGTCACCCGCGCACCTGCTTTATGTAATTCTAACGCGGCATCCACCGCAGAGTTTTTGCCCCCAATTACTAAGACATCTGTATCAAAAAACGGATGTGCCTCTTTAAAATAATGATAGACTTTAGTTAAATTTTCACCAGGAATGTTCATATAATTTGGTTGATCATAATACCCCGTTGCGATAATTACAAAGGGAGTAGAGTACATTGATTGATCAGATTGGACTGTAAAAAGACCATTTTGCTCTTTTGTTACAGATTCTACTTTTTCAAAACGATTGACTTTGATATTTTTCATTTTCACAACTTCACGATAATAAACAAGTGCCTGATTACGGCGAGGTTTTCGCTCTTCAATAATAAAGGGCACATCCCCAATCGCTAACTTTTCACTCGTACTAAAAAACGTTTGATGAGTTGGATAGTTATATAGTGCATTCACTACATTGCCCTTTTCAATCACGATTGGCTTTAGTCCAATTGTTTTCAATTCAATCGCAGCGGATAAACCACATGGACCTCCTCCAACAATAATGGCATCAACATTTTGCATTTCATACATCTCCTTAATTACATACCTATCTTCATTATAATCCTATTTTCCAATCATTTGGCTTGAATTACTTCATAAAGTTTACGTCAATTATGTGACATTGTGGTTTGGCTCCTAATCTCATCGGTAATAGAGTCGTACCATAACCATTACTTATTAATTCATATTTTCCATTTCTAACTTTAAAGGAACCATGGGGATGCATAGAGTACGGACCAATCCGAATTTGTCCACCGTGTAGATGACCACCGAGCATAATCATTGGATGGAAACGTTGTAATACTTTATTAAAAATTTGAGGGTCATGGGATATAAAAAGAATTAAGTCATGCTCTTTACACCCTTTGAATGCTAAATCGACGCGTGCATTTTTTGAAGATGTATCATCAATCGCTACTAATCGAAAAGGATTTTTCATGTTTGGCATTAAGAATGACTCGTTTTCGATAATGGTAACATTCGTTTCGTTAAAAATTGTGCGTAATCGTTCCTCCCCAACTTCTCGGTCATTGTTGCCCCAAACAAAATAAACAGGACCAAGTGATTGAAGGATGCTAATATTTTGATAGATTCGCTCAATTGGCGTTCGTTTATCTGCAAAGTCTCCACCAATAATTACTGCATCGATGGGTTTGTTTATATTTTTGATCATTTGCTCATTAATTTTTCGCACATGTACATCTGAGATAAAAAAGAGTGAAACTTGCTCCTTTTCACCCATGAGTTGAACGTCATGGTGTAACACATTATTTTCAAATGCTTGTTTGATCATGTAAATTATAAGCCCTATACATACAACTAGGACAATAAGTAAAATGACAATCATCCAACTGACCCTCCGTTCCAAAACAAAAAGACGAGGTATAAACGAACCACCGTCTTTACAATTCCACCTATTTTGTGAATGATGTTATTTTAAATTATTTTATAAACTAAAGCAATTTAGAGAAGCGAAAGGCACTCGCGCAAGCTCCGACAGACACTAGCCGACAATTGGATACAAGAAAAAAGACTGTAAACAGCCCCGAGATGAACCGAGATTGTTACAGTCTAAGACTAGCACTACTTACGGAATAATTAGGTCTTGTCCAACTGAAATACTATCGGAACCTAAGCCGTTTGCTGCTTTAATTTTATCTACACCACTTGGGTCATTGTAATACTTCATTGCAATTCTAAATAAATTTTCATTGGATTGCACCGTATGTACTTTTTGAGAAGCTTCTTTTTCTTTCTTTTCTTGTTCCTTTTGTTTTTCAAGCTCTTTTTGTTTCTCTAGCGCTTGTTGTTTTTCCAATTCGGCTTTTTTTGCCTCTTTTGCTAGTTTCGCTGCATCTGCTTCTGATTGTTTTGCTACATCTTCTATTTTATTTTGTTCATCAGCTTTTTCTTTTTTGTCTTCTTCTTTTTCATCGTTAATGACTGGTTGCGGCTCTTCTTTCCCACTGGATGAAACCGTAGTATTTTTTTGAACTTCAACGACAGATCCGCCTCGGTTATCTTTAACCACTTCTGTTTCTTTAGGCGTATAAAGAACGGATACATAAATGAGTACCACTAACGGAATCCCAATAAATACAAACAAAAGAAGTTTCATTAATGGGTTTTTCCGTTTCTTCTTTTTAACTTTTCTACGAGTGCGTGACATTCTCGAGTTTTTTTCTTCTACTTCGATTAATTGTCGATGTTCTTCAAATTTTTCTCGATAATCTTCTTTACTCATGAGTACCACCTCCAACAATCTTTATCCCGTCGTAACGGGCAGTAAAACTTACTACATAAGAAGAAGAGTAAACTAGTAAATCTCTCAATCGATTCAAAAATCCTTGAACCTCTTTATGAAACTTACTGTATCTAATTATGACGAATTTTCTTTAAAAAGTAAATGCTGGTAAAAGTGATTTTCATAGATTTTTGTCGACAAAAGGAGAAAAGAAGTAGAGCTTTACGAAATTCCTAGTATTTTAGCAACCCTTTTCTGCCAAGGAGTTTCTTCGACAACATGGTCCTTTTGCTGACGTGGTAATAGTAGATTTTCTAAAGTTAACCCACAACTTGTACAACAATTAGTAGGTTTCGTCTCAAGCTCTTGCCCAAAATATTGCACTAAAATTTCTCTCATACAGCATTCTGTTTTTACTAGTTTCATTACTTCATCTACTTCATGCATTTTTTCATATTTCATCGTTTGAAAGAGTTCTTTTACTTCATTTGCTGATTTTTGAGTCATCCAATACTGTAATACTCGAAAGGATGTTTCAGAGATTTCACCATTTTGGATCATTTGATTAGGTGGTTCTTGTCTTAGTTGATAGGTTTCATAAAGTTCAATATGATGATCATTTGGGAGATCGTCTATACCGACAAATTTCGCAAATTCCTCATCACGTTCCGCATAAAGTAAAATCGCCACAGCATCTTTGCCATCACGTCCAGCTCGCCCAATTTCTTGCATATAATTAGCCATATTGCCCGGAATGGTTTCATGTATAATTTGACGTACATTCGGTTTATGGACACCCATCCCAAACGCATTGGTTGCAACAATCCAATCTAAGGAATCATCAATATACTGTTGTTGGATAAATTGACGGTCTAATTGATCCTTCCCACCATGATAGCTTGCTGCTGCAATACCATGTTGCAATAGAAGTTCGCTAATACTCTCTGTTTTCGAACGGGATTGTGTATAGATAATGCCAGGTCCTTCTGTTTCTAAAACGTGACGTAAAATCCAGTCCAACTTGTCTTCTTTTTCTAAAAATGAATACTTTGCTAAATGGATATTCGGTCGATCCACGGAATGAATATATTTATATGGTTGACTCATATTTAAATACACTTCAATATCTTTTAACACTTTACTCGTCGCAGTAGCAGATAAAGCTAGTATTGGTGGACGATGATTGCCAAAAAGCTCCCCTATTTTCAAATAATCTGGGCGAAAATCAAACCCCCACTGTGAAATACAATGTGCTTCATCGACAACGATTAAAGCTAACGGTAGCGTGTTTAATTTTTGTTGGACTTGCGGTTGAATCAACATCTCAGGTGAAATAAAAATAAACCGATATTGTTCTAAATGATAAATTGTCTGCTTCTTTTGTTCGGGATTCATAAAAGAGTTCAGTGCAACAACTCGTTTTTCCTTGAATTGTTTCATTTGATCTACTTGGTCTTGCATTAATGACAAAAGCGGCGAAATAATGAGTACGGGTTGATTAAAAATATACCCAGGTAGTTGATAACATAATGATTTTCCCATCCCTGTTGGAAGAAGTGCAATTACATCATTGCCACCCATCACTTGCTCTATTACTTCTTTTTGTCCAGGTCGAAAAGTAGAAAAACCAAATCGTTCCTTTAATATTTTTTCAATTTCCACTATACGGTTTCACCCCTTGCAAGAACTAATCTTATTTGAAAATAAGATAAATTCGGCATTACTTCATGAAGGATTTTAAGTTTTCTCGTGTTATAATCATCCACTGCATTAACTACTTGATGAATTTCCTCCTCCGTAATAAATGAACGAATATCAAACCTTGGATTATTCATCGCAATTTCTACAATATGATCTTCTATCGTACTCCTTTTTAGCTTTCGGTATTGACTAATTTGCTCAATGGAGTATCCTTGTTGAAAAAGTTGTGCCGTTTGATAAGCCGATCCACTTAGCGGCATAGCAACACGCACTTGTTCGGCAATAGCAGCTAGTAAGGGAAACTGACTTTCTTTATCTGTAATTCCATTTAGCCAGGCATGTAAGCAAGCAATATATATGAATTGGATATCCATTTCTGATTTATTTTCATAAATACTTAATTGCTGCCATGTATAGCCCGCGATTTTATAACCCGTTAACCGTTTCATCACAATTACTTTTGCATGCTGTTCGATTGGAGCTTGTTCAAGACTGACAATGATTTCCTCGTATAGTTGTTGTTGCAAATCTCGCTCTTGATAATGATGTGAAATTAGAAACTTTCTTACCCACTCTTGGACTTGCGGATCTTTTTGAATGGGTAAAAAAGACATTTGGTTATACGCCTTATGGGATAAGCTTTGGATTACTAACGACAGACGTGCAAAAAAGAGATGTTCGTTTCCACGATATTGCCAGCCATTGAAAGGTAGATCGACAGTTTGATTCATTTCTTTTGCTTTCGCTGTTAATATATAGTATCCTTCGTCTGAAACTGTCATATATTGTTCCTCTATTAATTTAGAAATCTCTTCATCATAGGTTTTGCGAGAAAGTTTTGGTAAAATGCCAAAATACATATGTAATTGAAAAATGCCCACATCTTGGATCGTTTGCCCAGAACGCTTGCCCCTTAGCAAGTGGAAAGGTGCAGAAATCGTTCGTTCTTGTTTGAATTTGTGGAAAATTTGCAAAAGAATTTGTCGAAATATCAAAATCAAATCCTCCATTTTAGTATTTAGGTTGAAAAGTAAATTAAACAGATTTAGAATAGAAAAGAAGCTTTGTTGGAGCGCAGGTAGAAAAGGAGAGAAAGATTTATGCCAAAATATACGATTGTAGATAAAGATACATGTATCGCTTGTGGCGCTTGTGGTGCTGCAGCCCCGGATATTTATGATTACGATGATGAAGGGATTGCCTTCGTTATTTTAGATGATAACATGGGAACAGCAGAAGTTCCAGAAGATCTACTGGAAGATATGCAAGATGCATTTGAAGGCTGTCCAACTGATTCAATTAAGGTTGCAGACGAATCATTTGACGGCGATGCTTTAAAATACGAATAGTAAATGTACCCTATAGGAGAGACAGTAAAATGTCTTTCTTATAGGGTATTTTTATTTGTTCTCTGGAGGGAAGCAAGTGACTATTAGCCAAATCGCTTGGGATATTAGCCAAATGTGCTGACTTATTAGCCAAATGAAGAGAAATATTAGTCAAACTCACTTCAATATTAGCCAAACCAATTCCTGCGAGTCATAATTCTTTTCATTGATTTTCATCGTAATTACTGTTAAACTTTTATTAGTAGTTGGTACTAATAACTGATATAACATTTTAATATAAAGGGGAAATTTTCATGGATTTGTTACAATTAAAAGATAAAAATGTAGTCGTAATGGGTGTAGCAAACGAACGAAGCCTTGCTTGGGGAATTGCCAAAAGACTATTAGAAGTAGGCGCGAATGTAATTTTCACTTATCGAAAAGAACGATCAAAAGGGAAAATTGAAAAAGTATTAGCAAACTATACAGACTATAAAACAGCGGTAGTAGAATGTGATGTTAATAGCGATGAAAGCATTACAAAAGCATTTGCACAAATCGGAGAAGAATTTGGCGTTATTCACGGAATTGTCCACTCAGTAGCCTTTGCCAATGCAGAAGATTTAAAGAACCGTTTTGTCGAGACGTCTCGTGATGGCTATGCTTTTGCACAAGATACAAGTGCCTATTCTTTAGTAGCGGTAGCCAATGCAGCTCGTCCTTATATGACAGAAGGCGGCTCCATTGTGACAATGAGTTATTTAGGTGCGGATCGTGTACTTGATGGATATAATGTGATGGGTGTAGCAAAAGCGGCTCTTGAAGCATCCATGCGTTATTTAGCAGCTGACTTAGGCGCTGAAAATATTCGTGTCAATGCCATTTCAGCAGGCGCTGTTCGAACTTTAGCAGCAAAAGGTGTACCAAGCTTTAATACGATTCTTCACAAAATCGAAGAAACAGCACCATTAAAACGCAATACAAACCAAGAAGAAGTAGCCGACATGACTGTTGTAATGTTAAGTAACCTATCACGCGGCGTGACAGGTGAAACAATTTACGTAGATTCTGGTTACAATATTATGGGATAATAAATGAGGACTCTTTCGTGTTGTGTACATAAAGAGTCCTTTTCTTACTTACTTTATTTTCATTACAATTAGATCCACATCTTCTTTTGCTACTAAGCCATGTTTTTCAAAAGGCTTGATATAAAGAACTTGTTCACTTGTTAAATCGACCGTTTCTTCTTCAACCGTAAACGTAACGACACCACTTTTTACAATGATGAGTACGTCACAATCTGCGTGATGGGTTGGTACTTGTTCGCCAGTCTTTAATTGAATATTTAACACATCAAAATTTTCCTGTCCAAAAACTTTCCCTACTTGCTTTGCCTTTTCTTTTAATACATAGGGTGTAGAAAGAACTTCCATAAAACAACCTCCCTTTCCTTACTCTCACCATAATAGATTTTCTTACAGAAGGAAACAAACGATTCGAACAATTTTATGAACTCAATTTATCAATGAGCATTTCCTCTGTTACCGGACCAATAATTTGCTCCACTAAATTACCCTCTTCATTAATGATAATACTTGTCGGAATTGTTAAAACTTGATAGGCATAAGACGCAGCTCCCTCTTCATCTAGCAAAACAGGAAAAGTAAGATGAAAATCTTGTACAAATTTTTCAATGGATGCTTTATTCGTTTCTAAATCTGTTGAATTAATGGAAAGTACGACTACATTATTTTTTTCTGAATGATGTTTATAGAAGTTTTCAATTTCAGGCATTTCGTCAACACATGGTGGACACCACGTTGCCCAAAAATTAATAAACACTTTTTTGCCTTTAAAATTGGAAAGTTTCACGGTTTCACCCGTTAACGTTTGAAGCTTAAAGTCTGGTGCTTCGCTATTTAACGTACGAACTTCTGACGGTAAATTTCCTTCCCCATGTGCATGTTCTTCATGGTCATGTACGACAGGTTCCTCAATCATTTGGTATGTAATCGTCGTATCATCCATTGGAATATCAACAAACTCCTGTAAAAGATCCTCTTCCCTCACTTCTACACTTTTATTCGTTGATTCTTTTAGATTCGTATAGATTGTATAAATAATGACACTAAGAAGAAAGATTGTAATACTAAGAGAAAGCAATTTCTTCCCCACCAGCACACCCCTTCAACACTTTTTACTACTATATGAATGAAATCTAGTAACATGATTTTCTGTTATTGAGACAAGAAAAAACCGTCTCTACGGAAGAAACGGTTGGACTTTTGATTAGTACATTTTAATGTATTGCTCACGTTCCCATGGATGAACAGCCGTGCGGAACATATCGTATTCAATCTCTTTTGCTTCTTTAAAATTAGAATAGATGTGATCACCTAATGCCGCTTTGATTACTTCATCTTTCTCTAATTCTGATAATGCTTCTAAAAGTGAACCTGGTAAACTTTCAATCCCGTTTTCTTTTAATTCCGCACTATTCATCACGTAGATGTTGCGATCTACTGGTGCTGGTGGTACTAAGCCGTTGCGAACTCCATCTAAACCAGCTTCTAATAAAACCGCTAGTGCTAAATATGGATTTGCGGATGGGTCAACTGAACGTAATTCCACACGAGTTGACAAACCTCGAGAAGCAGGAATACGAATTAAAGGTGAACGGTTGCGAGCTGACCAAGCAATGTAACATGGTGCTTCATAACCAGGTACTAAACGTTTATATGAATTTACTAATGGATTCGTAATAGCCGTAAATCCTTTTGCATGTTTAATAATCCCTGCCATGAATTGGTGAGCTGTTTTTGATAGTTGTAAATCCCCATCTTCATCAAAGAACACGTTTTTGTCCCCACTGAATAATGACAGGTTCGCATGCATTCCGGATCCGTTTACACCAAATAATGGTTTTGGCATAAATGTTGCGTGTAAACCATGTTTACGTGCAATAGTTTTCACGACTAATTTAAATGTTTGGATATTGTCACAAGCTTCTACTGCATTCGCATATTTAAAGTCAATTTCATGTTGTCCTGGAGCAACTTCATGATGGGAAGCTTCGATTTCAAAGCCCATTTCTTCTAATTCAAGCACGATGTCACGGCGGCAATTTTCACCTAGATCTGTCGGTGCTAAATCGAAGTAGCCTCCATCATCATTTAATTCTAATGTTGGATTGCCTTTTTCATCTAGTTTGAATAAGAAGAATTCTGGTTCTGGTCCTAAGTTAAAGCTTGTGAAGCCTAGTTCTTCCATACTCGCAAGAACACGCTTTAAATTTGAGCGCGGGTCACCAGCAAACGGTGTGCCGTCTGGATTTGCGATATCACAAATTAAACGCGCTACTTTTCCTTTTTCTGCTGTCCATGGGAAAATTACGAATGTATCTAAGTCTGGATGTAAATACATATCTGATTCTTCAATTCTTACAAATCCCTCGATTGAAGAACCATCAAACATCATTTTGTTATCTAACGCTTTTTCTAATTGACTAACAGGAATTTCAACATTTTTAATTGTCCCTAAAATATCTGTAAACTGTAAGCGAATATATTTTACACCTTGATCTTTTACAATTTGTTGAATGTTCTCTTTTGTATACTTCGCCATACTTTACACTCTCCTAATCTTTTAATTTAGTTAATTATTAATTACTCGCCCTTTGCTTGGAAAAAACGAGATACTTCACCTTGTCTTAAACTTGCTTTTTGCATAATTTGCGCTTGTTGAATTTCTTCGCGTAATATTGATCGAAGTTCTTCATCTGAAATGGATATTTTGTTAGATGACTTAACATTGTTTAACTTCCTCAAGTCAAATACCTTTTTTATACCCGCTAAATTAATTCCTTGGTTGAGAAGTTCACTAATTTCTAATAGTGCATCAACATCATTTAAAGAAAACATTCTACGGTTACTTTCTGATCTTGCGGGCTCAATTAACTTATGTTCCTCGTAGTATCGAATTTGTCTCGCGGTTAACTCCGTTAATTGCATTACCATGCTTATAGGGAGTAACGGCATTGCTCTTCGAAACTCTCGATTCATCGACATCTCCTCCCTTTCATGACTTTATTGTATATTATGTTATGTGACATATCAATTTAATGTTAGTTAAATTAACATATGTTTTTTAGATTTTTTTCATCTCAATGTTAGATAAAGGGCAAACCTATCTACGGCAAGGATTCCCGTCATTACAGTAACCGCATAGTAAAATGTTTGCTGGGCATAATTCACATTAAAAGCTAACACGGAAATCACTTCCCCCATTCGCTTATTTACCTCTGAAAACACAAAAAAGCCATTCAACAAGTTATAAACTCATTGAACAGCTTTTTGATTTATATGATTTATAATAAATATTGCGCTCGTTGGTTTTCGATCCATACTCTCATTGTACGGAACAAGACCACCACAATAAATAGTAACATAATTCCTTTAACAATATTAAATGGTAAAATACCAAGTACAATTGTTTCTTTCATGTCAAAACTTCCCCAACCAAGGAAGTACGTATACATCGGTAAGAAAGCAACGTAGTTTAGTAAACTCATACCTAATGACATAACTACTGTACCTACACTTAATCCAACAACTAACCCTTTTAATGTAGGGAATTTTTTGTAAATGTAATATACAGGTAAAATGAATAAAACTCCTGTCATAAAGTTTGCCATATGTCCTACAGGTACTCCAGTTGGTGCGCCCGAGAAAATCCAGTCGAGAATGTTTTTAAACAATTCTACTAAAATACCAGCAACTGGACCCATTGTGATTGCAGCAATTAACGGTGGTACATCACTGAAGTCAATTTGCAGGAACACTGGGAACCATGGTAACGGGAAGTTTAGTAGCATTAAAATAAATGAAATACTACTTAACATCGCGATTGTTACGAATGAACGTAACTTGAGCTTTTGATTTTTCATTGTAAATCTCTCCTCTTTGCTGATTCAACTAAGCAAGAAGAAAGGTCCGTCCATTCGTGATCCCCCTCTTTTAAAAATAAAAATCCCTTATGCAATAAGAGCATAAGGGAGAATAGGCACATTTAAAAGAGAATTAAAAAATTGTACGTTAAACAAGAGTTTCTAAAAATAGACAACTCAAATAAAAGTAGTCACAATACAAAAATTTGTACTGTTGATACTCTACATACAGTTTTTCATTCCGAGAACGAATAAGACCGTACCTTCACCTTCTCCCATCCAGACTATACTGTCGGCTTTGGAATTGCACCAAATCCTGCTCAAAGTGAGCTCGCGGGCTGAAGAAAACATATTGCATAATCCTCCAAGTAAATGGTCGGAAAATGCGATTTCTATTACCGCCGATCGGGAATTTCACCCTGCCCCGAAGATGAATCAATATTTAATTGGTATTACAATGCAATTATATCTCGAAAATGAGGTATTGTAAATAGTACTTTTCAAAAGGGTGATATAACTCACAAAATGTTTTTAAAATTTGATCAACAAAAAAAGTGGGAAGTAACCCCCACTCAATTGTTTATTGGAAAACTGTTTCGTACGGAATTTCATTTGGCGCGACTGGCATCGGTAATGGATCGGCAAAGTTAAAACCTTGCCATTCGATTTGTGCGATATTGTTGAACAGAACTTGCTTATTAAAGCCTGAAGCAGTTAACAGTATTCCTTCAATCATTTGCATTGCATCACCTTGATCATAGTTCATTAAATCTAGTTGCTTTGTGAACGTTACTACTACAACATTTTCAGTTATAGATATTTCATACTCCACTTCTGGTAGAATGACCGTTTTGTATATATCATTCGTTTCTTCCTTCATTGCCATCAGTGCCTCTTCTACCGTTTTATAAGTAACTCTAAAATTTGGTGTTAAATATTCGGATCCATCTGCCTGCGTATGTTTAAAATAATTAAATTGACCTTTTGCTTTTAATGGGATTGGCTTACTTGGCTCCCCGGCTTCACTGAATTCAAAAATTGACCCATCTTCGTTACGCAACAACACTTCATCATAGTAATAATGGAACGTGTCAAATAGTGATGCAGTATACGTTGCAGAAGAAGCAGATGCGGTATCATAAGGCTGGTTACTTGGCAGTGTATGGATAACCTGGTTCCCTTGCTCGGAAATATTCCCGACAAATGGATGGTATTCCCTAAATCCAATAGCACTTTCATTGAAGTTTTCGGCATATTGATTATATAATGCCACACCTGTTGGATTTGTATTGCCAAAGTCCTGTTGAATCCGCTCATTCGGAATTAGCACAGTCACCGGTACACTGTCTGCTGCATCACTTGCTAACCCTAGTTGAAATACAGTTTTGCCTTCAAGTTCGTCGGGGTAAACAGCTGTACTTAGATTCGTCATTTCTGCTGCCATCAAGCCCATTGATTCTTCTTCCATCCCTGTATCCATTATTCTTGATGCGTCATTTGATATTTCTTTTGCTTCTTGTGCCGTACTGTCCAAGCTTTCTTGGTTCATTTGTTTCGTGAAGGACGTACCTACAATCGCAAGAACTAGAATGGCAGCAACTGATATAATAAATGGTAACCAATTGATTTTTTTCTTTTGTTTCATTGGTACCAACTCTTCCTCAAATACCCCTTCATCTTGTAGGCGCTTGAACACATCATCTTTAGAACGATGATCATGAATTTTTGGTACATTCGATAGCAGTTCTTCAATTTTGTCATCGTCCCATTTTTCATGATTCATAATGATTCGCCTCCGTTTCTTCTGAAGTTGTTAGCAGTTCTCTTAGTTGTTTTATTGCGCGATGTTGGGTTGTTTTGACCTTACCTTCCGACCAATTTAAAATTGCTGCGGTTTCTGAAATCGAAAGCTCTTGGAAATAACGCATAATGATGACCATTTTTTGATCCCCTGTGCATTTCTCCAAAGCCCCAAGCAGTTGTTTCATTTCATCATTTAATTCAACTAAACTTTCCGGCGATTTCATCGGAGAAACCAGTTGTTCAGTTTCCCAATTAAAGGCGTCGAAATTATGGGCTGATCGTACTGCATGTTTTCTAAAATAATCAATGGCTACATTTTTTGCAATCGCAAAGAGCCACGTTTTTTCAGAACTTCTACCTTGAAAGCGTTCATAGGATTTAATCACTCGAACATATACTTCGTGGGATAAATCTTCTGCTACCCCACGATTTTTTACTAAATAAATTAAAAACTGAAAGACATCTTGGTGATATCGATCATATAACGAATGGAAAATGGATTCTTTCAACCCACACCACCCCCGTTCTATGAATTTGTCGTGTTTATGGTGAAAAAGTTTCAATCACAGCTCATAATCTAAAAGAAAAGCGGAAGCGGCTCGCCCAGCTCCGAAAAAAACTGGCCGCCAAGAACGCCACATCGTGTGGCATTGTCGGCACTCGTACATCCGTGTACTTCGGAGACTTCCGACAAGCATGCTTGCATGCGTAGGAGGAAGTTGAAGTTTTCGAGGAGCTAGCCGCTGCAGCTAGACATTAAAAGAAAAGCAGGGAAACTAAATCCCCTGCTTACGTTAAAGTGGTAAATAGAACGTAAAGGTTGTCCCTTCTCCTACTATACTATCCACTCGAATGTTTCCTTTATGCGATTCTACAATATTTTTCGCAATGGCAAGGCCTAAACCAGTACCACCTTTTGACCTTGTTCTCGCTTTGTCTGCCTTGTAAAAACGTTCAAATACAAAAGGTAAATCTTCTTGTGGTATTCCTTCGCCTGTATCTGCTACTTGAATTTTCGCATAGGATAATTCATGTTCAAGCGATACTGTTACACTACCTTCTTTCGGTGTATGACGGATGGCATTATCAATTAAATTAGTCAGAACTTGTTC
The DNA here is from genome assembly GCF_003977595.1 of Lysinibacillus antri. Lineage (GTDB taxonomy): Bacteria > Bacillota > Bacilli > Bacillales_A > Planococcaceae > Ureibacillus > Ureibacillus antri. The sequence continues at coordinate 39,397 of NZ_RYYR01000005.1, forward strand.
AATACGATCTTCATCTAAATTAATTTTCACTTCATTTGATAAAGTTGTGTGGAATTGCAATTGGACATGGTTTTCTTTTGCCACTTGCGCAAATTTTTGTGTAATCCGTTCCATCACATGGACAGCTGGGACATCCTCTTTAAATAGCGTAGTATGACCTGATTCCATCCGCGCTAAATCTAATAAATCTTTCACAAGTCTACCCATTCGTTGAGATTCGTCATAGATTATTTTAATCATTTCATTGCGTTCTTCTTCTTCGGTTACGACATCATCTAACAACGCTTCCGAATAGCCTTGCAACATCGCGATTGGCGTTCGAAGTTCATGGGAGACATTAGCAATGAAGTCTGAACGTAATTTCTCTAGTTTCATTTGCTCTGTCATATCCCGAATTACCGCAATCGCTCCACGAATCGATTGTTTACTATTTTTTAACGGACTAAATGTTATACGATAGTAGGAGCCGTCCATCTCAAGATCTTCTTCTAGCTTATCCTCAAAAGAAAGTACATGATCAAGCATATCCAATATTTCAATAGGAATCGGGCTATCTTCTTGCGATTTTTTCCGAATAAACCATTTTTGTAATAAGCGATCCGCTGGTGGATTGCTTAGTAAAATTGTTCGGTCCAAATTAAACGTAATCACACTATCTGTCATCGATGTTAAAACACTAGCTAATTGTTCTTTTTCCTGATTAATCACTTCTAAATGATGCTTTAACTGTCTACCCATTTGATTAAATGCAACAGCTAATTGACCAATCTCATCATTTTGAGTAGTTGGCAATGTCTCATCAAATTTTCCCTTTGCCAACTCAAAGGCATGTTCGCGCATTTTTCGAAGTGGCCATGTAATTCGAGAAGACAGGAAAAAAGCAAAAAATGTTGTTAAGACAAACGCGATAAAAGCTGATAAAAATACGATTTTCGTTGTTTGTTGAGAAGTTTTATGAAGGGCATTTGGATTTTGATAAATAAAAATCGCCCCATGTAGCTCACCCTCACTTTTTAATGGATAACTTAGAACGATATAGGATTCCATCTTTTCGTTTTCAACTTGTGATGGTAAAATCATTTCTTTAATAATTGGCTCATTTGTTTCAAATATATTGTCAAATGCTTTATTTTCAATGATTTTATTTTGAATTTCTTCTTTATGATTACCTACGTGGAACGTTGAAACAATTTCTCGATTTGGCGATGCTAAAAAAGCATTTGTATCTTCTGTTAACATCTCGGTAATAATTTCATCGGTTAACTGTTCCAAATCATAATTATCAACAATGCTTGCTATCGTGGAGGCAGTTTGGTTTAACGATTGTTCTGCTTTTTCTTTATGATAATCTTCTAAGAACTCTAGCATTAATACCGTAAAGACAAATAAAACAAATGAAACGAGAAGCAATATGGTAATCCATAGCTTCCCGACAATACTTCTCCATATTTTATTCATTGACAACCTCAAATTTATACCCTACGCCCCAAACTGTCACGATCATTTTTGCAGCATTTTCTGAAACACGATTTAATTTTTCACGTAAACGCTTCACGTGGGTATCGACAGTTCGAAGGTCACCGAAAAAGTCGTAATGCCAAACTTCTTTCAATAATTGTTCACGATCAAATACTTTATCTGGCGCTTTTGCTAAAAAGTATAAAAGCTCATATTCTTTCGGTGTTAAGTTAACTTCTGTTCCATCCGCTGTTACACGATGCGCATCATGATCAATTGTGAGATGTGGAAAAACAACTAAATCCTTTGATGAGGATGGACTTGAAACAGGTGAAAATGCAATCGAGCGACGTAAAATGGCTTTAACACGTAATACAACTTCACGTGGGCTAAAAGGCTTTACAATATAGTCATCTGCCCCTAGCTCAAACCCTTGTACACGGTTTGCTTCTTCCCCTTTTGCTGTTAATAAAATAATTGGCGTCATTTTTTTCTCACGTAACTCTGCACACACTTGAAGCCCGTCTTTTTCAGGCATCATTATATCTAATAATATACAATGGTAATCTTTTTCTAACGCTTTTGAGAGTGCCATTTCCCCATTTTCAGCTTCTTCTACATCATAGCCTTCTCGTTCAAGATACATTTTTAATAAACGGCGAATGCGATCTTCATCATCTACTACTAATACAGAAATATTTTCAGACATAGGTTTTACCCCTCTCAATTCTTTCTCTCTATTCTATTGTACAATTTCGTGTCGAAAAATTAAAGAAAATATCATAATTCATCAATAATATGGAAAACATCTCACGAATCTAGGGGGATTATTAGCCAAACATAGCACAATATTAGCCAAGCTAAGACGAATATTAGAAATTCATCAACTGTTATTCATAAAAAAAGTTCTTCCCTAAATAAGAGAAGAACTTTTACATTATTTAAGCATACGAGTGTAAACCAGCAATTACTAGGTTTACAACAATTAAGTTAAATAGAATAATGGCAAAACCGATTAGGGCAAGCCAAGCACTCTTTTTGCCTTCCCAACCTTTTGATAAACGAAGATGAAGGAATGCTGCATAGAATAACCATGTAATAAGTGCCCATACTTCTTTTGGATCCCATCCCCAGAAGCGACCCCATGCTTCCTGTGCCCAAATCATCGCAAATACTAATGCTCCTAAACTAAAGATAGGGAACCCGATTAATACAGAACGGTAACCAATTTCGTCTAGTAAATTTAGATTCACTTTTTGAACTAATGGATGTAACATTGCAAGAATTCGTCTACGAGTCACTAATCGAATTAATAAATATAGAATTGATCCAGCAATAAATGACCAGAAAACAACTGTTAACTTTTTCGCATTAATGACAGGTGGCATTTCTGCTAACGGTTCCATTACATTATCTGTTAACAATTCTGATTCGTTCATACCAAAGACGGCTGGCATGTTATAAATAATTTCTTGTTGTGCACCGTTTTTATCCACATACGTGAAGGCAGCTTCATAGCCCATCCCTCTAAATATGACTGTTACAGCGACAAATCCAATGACAAGTACCATGAAATAAAGCACTGCTTCTAACCAAAAGCGACCTTTTGATTTTACTTTCGGATCAACAGCTTTTAATAAATAAATTAACCCAGCCACAGCACTAATAGCTAAAACCGATTGCCCAAGAGCAGCAGTAATTACGTGAATTGTTAACCAATAACTTTGTAATGATGGTACGAGTGGCGTAACCTCATTCGGGAACATTGCTGCATAAGCAATAATCAAAAGTGCAATAGGCAATGCAACTAAGCCAAGCACTGATAATCGATACATATAGTAAATTAAAATAAAGGCACCGATGATAAACATACCAAATGCTGTCGTAAATTCGAACATATTACTTACAGGGGCATGTCCTGTATGAATCCAACGTGTAATAAAGTATCCTAATTGTGCTAGGAACCCGATAATTGTTACGATAATAGCTAATTTTCCCCAAGTATTTGCACGTTTTTCCGCTCCATCTGGTTTCGATGTTTTAATAGCACCACCAAATAGGAACGTACCTATTAAATAAGCAATAAACGCTACAAATAGCAAATTGCCACTTAAATCAATTAAATTCATAAGGTGTTGTCACCTTCCTTTTCTTTTTGACCTTCTTCTTCCTCTTTTTCTACCTGGTCAATAAATTGAGGTAAATGTGCGTATTCTGTAATAGTATTCAAATCTTTTTTAATATTAAACCAGTTTTTATTTGCATGTGCTGCAAGACGGATTGAACCATCTTGTAATTGCTCTACCCAAATACGACGATGATTCCAATACGAACCAATAGCTACACCTAACATAAAGATCATACCACCGATAAATAAAATTGGAATTGTGCGATCTTTATGAACTGTTAAACCGGACATATTTCGCGTTTCAACACCTTTAAATTTCATTTTATATGCATTATCACCATTCGGTTCAATGGTTTGCTTAATCGCAACAAAACTCACTTCTCCGTCTGGTTGTTCAGGCGTCGTCATTTTGAAAATAAATGCAGGATTATTCGGAGTGGATGTAGCTGTTTGTGGTTCCCCGTCTTTAAATCCACTGAAATCAGGATAGTATCCTAATAAACTTACCTTTGTTTGTTCGTTAATGACATATTCATTTTGAGGGTTTGTTAAATCCACGCTAACATCCCCTAATTCCTCGCCTGTCGCTTTGTTTGTCAGGGAGAAATTCATTGCTTTTAATTCATTTAAACGAAAATCCATTTGATACAATGAATAGCCTTCATGTTGTAGTGGATGATTTACACGAATTGAATATTCTTTCACGAGTTCTAAATTGTCCGTTTGTCCAGGAATTGCATCTTCCGGTTGTTTGTATAATTTCACATTCGTTTGATAGTTTTTCGCAACAGCATTAACTCCTTGCTGAATTTGCGCTTCTGTTTTTTCATTATCATGCATTTCTAAAATGAACTTTTCATTTTTAATAAAGTAACCATCCATACCTGGAATTGTACGCGTTTCACCTTCACGTACCCATATGGACTCGTCCACATAAAAACCAGGTAACAGTCTTAACATGACACCAAGTAAGAAAACAATTAATCCTACATGGTTTATGTATGGGCCATAACGTGCAAAACGACCGCGTTCTGCTAAAATAGCATTTCCTTCACGACGAACATTGTATTTTAGCTTTTTCATTTGCTCTTCAACTAAGTCAAGGGTTTTAGAAGAGTCCCCTTCCGTTACTGGACCTGCTGCAACGACACGTTGACGTTTCATAAAGCTTTCATGACGTTTCACTCGTTGATTTTTTAATGATTTGTGTAAAGGAATACCTCGGTCAAGACTGGCAATAATAATCGAAATCCCAAGTAACCCTACTAAAATTTGGAACCACCATGAACTATAAACATCGGAAAGTCCTAGTTGGTAATATAGTTTACCGAGGGAACCATATGTTTCTTCATAATAAATTGCTCGTTCTGCTTCTGTGGCAACGCCTACATAAAATTCTTGGGGGAAAATTGTCCCAATTGATGCAGCGACTAAATTGATAATAATTAGGGAAACGCCAACTTTTACACTCGAAAAGAAATTCCAAATCTTATCGATAATCGATTTGTTTCGCGTTTTTGAACGAATAGCGATTCCATCATAGCGCATATCTACAATTTTTCGATCTTTTTCCTCTTCGGTTAGAGGCCGTCCACATTTTTCACAGAGTTTGGTACCTTGTGGATTTTCATGTCCACAAGCACAAATGATTTTTTCCATCATCTATTACTCCTGTTCTGGCTTAATTGATTCCATGTATGAAGCAATTTGCGTTTCATTCATTTCACCAGTAATAATTTTTTCTACTTTACCTTCTGGATTAATTAAAATGGTAGCAGGTAATAGAGTGACATTATAAGTTGTCATGACGTCTTTCGTTTCATCTATTGCTACAGGGAAATGAACACCTAAACCTTCAATAAAACTTTTCACTTCAAATTCAGTTTGGGCAATATTTACTGCTAACACTTCTACACCTTGTTCTTTATAGATGGCATATTGATTGGACATCGCAGGCATCTCTTTTTTACAAGGCTCACACCAAGTACCCCAAAAGTTTAAAAAGATTCCTTTTCCTTCGTAATCAGAAAGTCGATGTTTTAGATTACTATCATATAAATCAACAAGTTCAAAGTCTGGTGCCACATCGCCTACTTGAAGAACTTCAACCTCTTCTTTTGTTGCTGAACTATAAACTGTGTACACAATTGCAGCAAGTAGGACAACAAGGATGATCCCACGTGTAATAGAACGTTTCTTTTTCTTATCCACAATCGGTTACCTCCTACAAAAACTATAAAATCTTTTCTATTATAGCAAACTTCATTTTCTGTTTTTCCCTTGATTATGACTAAAGTTTGAACGTTATCACTACTTACTCAGTGTTAATCGATTTTACCAGTATCTGCAAGCACACGTAACAATTTTACTTCATGCTTTGTTAATTGACGGTATTCACCCGGAACAAGACCACCTAAGTCTAAAAAGGCAAAACGCTCTCTTTTTAGTTTCACTACAGGTGTTCCAATCGCTTCAAACATGCGACGTACTTGTCGGTTTCTTCCTTCATGAATGGTAATTTCGCAAATTGCTTTTCCAGCTTTTTCGTCAAATGAAGTCATACTCACTTTTGCAGGGGCTGTTTTGCCATCCTCTAATTTAATCCCACGTTGTAATTTTTTTAATCCTTCAATTGTTGGTACACCTTTTACACGGGCAATATAGGTTTTATCAATTTTAAATTTAGGGTGTGTCATTTGATAAGCAAATTCCCCATCATTTGTCAGTAATAATAAGCCCGATGTATCATAATCAAGGCGTCCTACAGGAAAAATACGTTCCGTTACATGTTTCTTGAATAAATCCGTTACTGTTTTCCGTCCTTTATCATCTGTAACAGCAGAAATCACACCACGCGGCTTATATAATAAGAAGTATACTTTATCTTCTTTTTCTAGTTTAACCCCATTTACTTCAATTGTGTCAGAAGTGGAAACTTTTGTTCCTAATTCTTTTACGACCTTCCCATTGACCTTTACTTTTCCTTCTAGAATTAATGCTTCGGCTTTTCGTCTCGATGCAACGCCCGCATAAGCAATCACTTTTTGTAATCTTTCCATTTTATCTCACCTTGTCCATTTCACGTTTTATGAATCTGTTGAAAATTATGTCACAATCTGTCGCAATATTAAAGGAAAATAGCTTAATTCATAAGTAATTTCATTATTTTAAAAAAGTACAGATTAATTTTCCTGAATACCAACAACGGCACACGCAATTGTAAATTATTCCATATAATACTATTTGAAGATGTAAAAAAAATTATACTCAAAATAATCTGACTTCTTATTACTTGTAAATTAGTTTGTGCTTAACATACAAAAAATAAGACTGCTTAATGTGCAGTCCTAAAAGAGTTTAACGTTATTTAAATAATAAGGTTTCATCTTTTATACATTTTTTCCATTACTTGATATCCACTCTTGTTGCGTATATACTTTCATTCTTTAACATGACATGCCAAATGCCAAACTCGTCCTGTTTTCTTGAAAGATGTAAAACATTTTGAAGTTCTTTTTCTTCTTCTGGTTTTAACAATATACTAATCGGTTTTTTTAGTTCAATTGTTTTATCCTCTGTCGCTTTATACTCCCCTTTTTCCGCTACTGTCACATAGTCGTATTCTGAAAATACTTTATTTGCAAGCGATTTATGTACTTGCCAGTCATTGGATTCGCTTAACGTCACGACAACTACCTTCTTGCCATCTTCTTCAAAATAGGTTGCTAATGTTCGTCCAGCTACTTTTGTAAAACCTGTTTTCCCTGCTAACGCTCCTACTTGTTGACGAAGTAATTTATGTTTATTTTGCCACGTTACTCCGTTTTTTGAAGGACTTTTATAATTGATAGTTGAAGCAATCTTTCTAAATTTTTCGTTTTGCATAGCAATACGTAACATTTGGGCAGTATCATAGGCAGAAGAAAGATGTAAATCATTATGAAGGCCGGATGGGTTTGTAAAATACGTATTATCTAATCCATATAAATACGCTTTTTCATTCATCATATCTGCAAAGCCTTCAATCGAACCACCTGTGTGCTCAGCTAAAGCATAGGCTGCATCATTGCCGGATCGAAGCATTAATCCGTATAGTAGCTCTTCGATGGTTACCTTTTCACCTGGTTCTAAATAAATAGAAGAACCTTCACTAAGTGCTGCTTGTCTCGTAATCTCAACTTCTTCGTCTAACTCATTATTTTCAATGGCTATAAGAGCTGTCCACATTTTCGTTAAACTGGCAATTGGCATTTGTTGATGCACATTACTACCTAATAGTAACCTACCAGTATCCGCATCGATGACAGCATAAGATGCGTTTGCCGCCTGTGTTACAGAAAAAAAGATTAAAAACGAACAAATACTAGCAAAAAATAGTTTGGTCAACCTTTTCAATAAGCCACTCCTTTTACAAATTACTATAAGAAAAGCGAAAGGCGCTGGCGAAAGCTCTGAAGGTTCTTTCGATTAAGCTCATGCCTGTAGCTAGTCGCTATTCAAAACGAAACGATTTATACTTTTCTCATTCCGCATTAAATGCTTCTTGGAACTTTGTCATAAATAAATCCGTTTCTTCATTATCATCAAGTAGTTCACCTTCTGGCAATGGAGGAAGTTCTTTAATATTTTCTAGTCCAAAGTAATTTAAAAACTCTTTTGTCGTACCGTAAAGAATTGCACGACCAGTCCCATCTGCTCGTCCAACCTCTTGGATCAGGGCACGAGAAATTAGGGTTTGAATTGGGCGTTCACTTTTTACACCGCGTAAATCTTCAATTTCGACTCTTGTAATTGGCTGCTTGTACGCTATGATGGCTAATACTTCTAATGAAGCTGTGGAAAGTACATGACTATTTGGATTTTCTACAAGCTTTTTAATCGTTTCTGCCATTTCTGGTTTTGTTGTAATTTGATATGTACCTGCTAACGTCTTTAACGTAATACCTCGTTCTTCGTTGTCATTATAGTTCGTTTCGAGCTCACTGAGGGCCGCTTCAATTTCCATCGTTTCCACTTCTAAAATTTTAGATAATTGGTTAATTGTTAAACCATCATCACCAACTACGAAAAGAAGGGCTTCAATTTTGCTCATCAATTTGTTCAAGTTCATCTAAAGTTGCCTCCTTCTGCAAAGTGACGGTTAAATCTTCAAAGTTATGTTGTTGTTCAACAAAGACAACATGGCGTTTCATTAACTCGAGTAATGATAAAAAGGTTACGATAATCGTTGCTTTGTCTTCATAAGGAAAAAGGTCCGAAAAACTAGATTTCCCCCCATGTAGTTTTAATGAATCAATAACAGCGACCATTTGCGCTTTTACAGAGATTTCTTGCCTCGCTACTCGAGTAGATAACGGCTTTTTCAGTTGCTTACGACGAAGTAATTTTTGAAAGGCACTTAACATATCGTAAACATTCACATTTGCATCAAAGAGAGCAAGTTGTTCATCAGGTGTAAAAGCAGATAAATCACTTGGAGGACGCGTAAACACTTGAGCTCTCTCTGCTTCGAGGGTTTTTAATTCCGTTGCGGCTTCTTTATATTTTTTATATTCGATTAATTTTATTACAAGTTCTTCACGTGGATCAGGTCCGTCCACTTCGAATTCAGCATCTTCCATTTCTCCTTCATGGATAGGAAGAAGCATTCGACTTTTTATTGCTAAAAGTGTAGCCGCCATAACAAGATATTCACTTGCTTCATTTAGCTCGAGTACTTTCATCGCATGGATATGATCTATATATTGTGCTGTTAATTCTGCCATTGGAATATCGTATATATCAATTTCCAAACGGTTAATTAAATGTAATAATAAATCAAGAGGTCCAGTGAAGGCTTCTAATTTTACTTCATACATAGGTCAACCACCTGACGTTTGTTGTTCAACTAGGCGAATCCTTAGAAAAGCGAAAGCAGCTCGCGAAAACTGGAGACTTTCAAATTCCTAAATGAAAAATAGCCTACATTTCAAATTTTAGTATAGAGGAAAGAGGTATAGAATGCATCCATTGTTTCATTCATTGTTTGTCGATTATTGTACATATTTCAATGGCAATCAAGATTATTTCGAATGCCACGAAGTATTGGAAGAATATTGGAAAGAATGTGCACCTGGCGATAAAAATCACCCATTGGTAGGATATGTCCAATTGGCTACAGGCATGTATCATTGGCGCCGAAATAATAAAAATGGTGCTAGAAAAATATTAAAAAAAGCGTTAAATAACTTTTCTAAAAATGAGTTATCACCGTTTTTTGCATTTATAGATTATGCGAAATTATATCGTGACTGTGAAAATTGCATTGCGACGATCGAAAAAGATATGCCTTTCCAGCTCATTAAGTTAAGCATTACGAACAAAGAGCTTTCTACTATCGTTAATGAAAAAATAAAAGAACTTCCTATACTTTCTACAGAATATCTTCTTCATAAACATATGCTTCGCGATCGTTCAGATATTCTTAAAGCACGGGATGAAAAAATAAGAAGAAGAGGCTGACGCTAAATTAGTCGTCTGCCTCTTCTAAAATTGGTAAACATTTTTCGATAAAAGGTACCGTATCTTGGTTTGCTTTTATCTCTTTATATTGACCTGTTTTTTGTAGTTCTTTAAGCATTTTGATGGCTATTCCTTCTCCACGATACGAAGGTATAACAGTTATATGTTGTATTGTCGCAACATGATCCTCATCTAAAATTCCAACAATCCCAATATATTCTTCATCTTTTTTCCATAAGAATAAGTGCCAATTGTCAACTTGTTCATATGTTTGAATCGTTTCCATCAAACGTTTAACATCTTTTTCTTGTGGCATAAATGATAGAAGACCCATTGCTATTTTTTCTAAAGATTTTTTATAGCGAATTAACATGAATAACATTCCCTCATTTTCTATCGGTACAACATCTTTAAATATCCTACACGATTTAAGCTAGAGATGCAACTTTATTCCCATAAACTACCATGTTATGTAATTTACTCTAAAGATGTATTTGGGATGATGACATAAAGATAAAATAACGCCCAAGCTAAACAAAACACTAACATAATGCCTAGAAGCCACCATTTAGATAGTTTCACTTTCATTTTGTATTACCCTCGATTCAGTGTAAAAGGAAGATCATTCTGCACAATGTTCTCATATGATTCTCTTTGAATTGCAAGCTGGTGCTGTCCATTCTCTACAAATACTACTGCTGGGCGTGGCACACGATTATAGTTTGAAGCCATTGAATAGCCATATGCACCCGTACAGAAAATAGCTAAAGTATCGCCTGGTTCAGCTGTTTGTAGACGAGCATCCACGATTAATTTATCGCCAGACTCACAAAGTTTACCAGCTACCGTATATGTACTTTCCTTTTGTTCATTCGCTTTATTCGCAATCACTGCTTCGTACTTTGCATCATATAATGCTGGACGAATATTATCACTCATCCCACCGTCAACAGCGATGTACTCACGAACATTTGGAACTGTTTTTTGTGAACCAACTGTATATAAAGATGTACCAGCATCCCCAACAAGTGAACGTCCTGGCTCAATCCAAATTTCAGGTAAGTTTAAGTTTAACTTTGCACAAAACGCTTGAACCGTTTTAATCATCTCTTCTACATAAACTTGTGGTTCAAGTGGTTTGTCCTCTTCCGTATAACGAATACCGAAGCCTCCACCTAAATTTAACACTGTGCACTCAAAACCATATTCTTTATTCCATGCACCAATTTTTTGCATTAATTTTTCAGCAGCTAAACTAAAGCCATCTGTTTCAAAAATTTGTGAACCGATATGACAATGTAAGCCCAGTAGTTGTAGGAATTGGTGGTCTTTTACTTGTTGGAACGCTTCATCTGCTTGTCCATTATTTAAGTCAAAGCCAAATTTCGAATCCGCTTGTCCTGTCGTAATGAAGTCATGGGTATGCGCCTCCACACCTGGAGTAACACGAAGTAAAATACGCATTGATTGTTGTTTAATTTCTGAAATTTGTTTTAATAAATCAATTTCATAGTAATTGTCCACTACGATACAACCAATTTTTGTATCAAATGCTAATTCTAATTCAGCATAAGATTTGTTGTTGCCGTGGAAATGAATTCTTTCAGCAGGAAAACCAGATTTAATTGCTGTATATAACTCCCCGCCAGATACAACATCTAAAGATAAGTTTTCTTCTTGTGCCAGTTGATAGATCGCCACACAAGAAAAGGCCTTTGATGCATAGGCCACTTCAGCTTTCACATCTAATTTTTTGAATGTTTCGATAAATCCACGTGCGCGATCGCGAATTAATTCAAGATCATAAACGAAAAGTGGAGTGCCGTAAGAATTTGCAAGCTCTACTGCATCAACTCCACCAATCGTTAAATGTCCATTTTCATTAATTTTTTGAGTTCCGTATAAGTGCATATTTTTCTCCCCCGTTGCAAGAAAAGCGAAGAACGCTCGCTTAAGCTCCGACAGACACTGTAGACTTTCGACTAGCATGCTTGCATGCGTAGGAGGAAGTTAAAGTGGCCAAGGAGCTAGCGTTCGTAGCTAGACACTATTCTTAAAATCTAAAATCACCTTATGATGAACTTTATCATAGGAATAGCCTTTCACGCAACGATTGATTATGCACGTTTTCTTTGTTTTGCACCGACAAGATAAGGTCTGATTGCATCGTCTGCCATTGGGAAACGGATGAATACTCGTGTAAATGCTTTTGGAAAGAATGGAACAAGCGGCCACATGTACGGAACTTGCATTGGCTTGAGTGCACACAAGTAGGAGAATATTAGGAATAGTGATATAAAGAATCCACTCACTCCTGCGACGGCGGTGGCAATGATAATGAAAAATTGGAAATACTTCATTGCAGAACTAAGCTCATAGGTCGGAATCGAGAACGAGAATATGGCCGTTACCGCTGTGTACAATACGACTTCCGGCGAGAACAATCCAACATCAATGGCAATTTGACCAATGATAATACCAGCCACTAAACCCATTGCGGTAGATAAAGGGGTTGGCGTGTGTATTGCAGCGATCCGCAAATATTCTAACCCGAGGTGCGCAATGATTATTTGTAAAAACAATGGTAATGTAGATTTTTCTTTGGAGCCAATAAACTCCAATGCTTTTGGTAAATATTCTTCATGGGTGGCGAGTAAATACCAAATTGGCAACAAAGTTAAAGTCAAAATAGCAGCTGTGTATCGTAGCAATCGAATGCCTGTACCGATAAATGGGGCTTGTCGATATTCTTCTGCATGTTGTAATAGGTGAAACATTGAAATCGGCACAATAATGACAGAAGGAGACGTATCGACAATAATTGCAATATGTCCCTCTAACAAATGGGCGGCAACGATATCGGGTCTTTCGGAATACCTAACAAAAGGCAACGGGTGGAATCTTTGTTTAAAAAGCCATTCCTCAAGAGATTTGTCGGACATCGTTAACCCATCATGTTGAATCTCTTTCAACCTTTTTTTAATCCACTTTAAATGCTTCGTGTTAACAATATCTTTCATATACGCAATGGCCACATCGGTTTGCCCTAAAGTAGATATTTTGTGCAGTTCAAAACGTAATTGAGGATCGCGAATTCTGCGTCGAATTAATGCCGTGTTTAACATAATATTCTCTGCAAAACCATCACGCGAACCTCGAATTACTTTTTCATTATCCGGTTCATCTGGTTGACGTCCTGGATAGCTTCTTAGCTCCAATACATACCCATAGCCACTCTGTGTAATAATACCGACTTGGCCACTTAAAACGCCTAGTAAAAATTCATTTTTATCTTTTGGTTCAGATTTACCATAGAAATTAAAATGATTATTAAAATATTCTGCCTCATCTTTAATTTCTTGCTTGGAATCTACGCCATGACTAACATCATATAAAAGAGGTGTTAGTTGAACGGTTATCGTAGCTCCATCTACCAACCCACTAATATAAACACAAAGAATCGGTAAATCTCTTACATGAAGATCCTTAATACAAATATCGAAGGACTCATCTTTACCAAATTTACCGTACAAAAAATCTTTTGCTTCATCTAAAGATGCAAATATTTTGTTACTCATTTATTCACCGTCTTTTTTGTAGTTCGTGATGAATTTGTATCCATCCAAGACTTAAGTTGCGCTAAAATTTTCTTTTCTAAACGCGAAACTTGAACTTGGGAAATTCCTAACCTTTCTGCAATATCGGTTTGTGTTAAATCTAAGTAATATCTTAAATAAATGATGGCTTGTTCTCGTTTATCGAGTTTTGTCAGTACTTCCTTTAACGGAATATAATGAAACGGCAATTCGGACTTTTCATCTTTCATTTGATCCATTAAAGTAATGGAATCCCCTTCAGATTCAAATAATTGTTCATGAAGTGATGCCGGATCCCGCATTGCATCCGTTGCAACGAGGACTTCATCTTGCGTTACGCCTAAAATTTCAGCAAGTTCGGATATGGAAGGCGGTTTTTCATTCGTTTTTAAATATTCATCCGTTGCGTGACGAATTTTATAATTTAACTCGCGAATAGACCGACTTACCTTTACCATCCCATCATCCCGTAAGAAACGCTGAATCTCCCCAATAATCATGGGTACGGCGTAAGTAGAGAATTTCACATCGTAGGATAGATCAAATTTATCAACAGATTTCATTAGTCCAATACATCCGATTTGGAATAAATCTTCAAGCTCTACTCCCCGAGAAGCAAAGCGTTGCACAATCGACCAAACGAGCCGTGTATTGCCTTCAATCATTTGTTTTCTTGCTTCAACATCACCAGATTGAGCTTTGCCGATAAGCTCGCGCATTTCCTCCTGTGTCAACAAAACATTGGACGGCTGTTCGATTGTCCTCATCCCCCTCACTTCTATCAAATACAACTGTATTTGCGTCCATAATTTTTTAAAAGCTGCAATGCTCTAACAGAAACAAAACTGGTTGGAAACTCAGAAAACATGACTTACGAAATTTGAGGCATTTTTACTGAGTAAAATTTTTTCGAAAAAGTAATGACCGTTCCAACATTTGGCTCGGATTCTACTTGCAAATCATCTGCAAAGCTTTCCATAATCGTAAAGCCCATGCCCGAACGTTCCATTTCTGCTTTTGACGTAAATAATGGCTCCATCGCTTTCTTTACATCAAAAATACCTTTTCCATTGTCTTTCACAGCGACTGAAACAATATCGCCCTCTCGCACTGCATGGACTGTGACTAACCCTTTTCCATCCTCGTCATAGCCATGAATAATAGCATTCGATACAGCCTCTGAAACAATTGTTTTAAACTCTGACAGTTCGTCAATCGTTGGATCAAGCTGTGCAACAAAACTCGTAATGGCCATTCTCGCAAGACTTTCATTTTCACTAATCGCTACAAATGAAAGCGTCATTTCGTTATCCATTCACAATCCCCCTTGCATGTAAAATTGCATCTGCCTCCGTGCCATCCATCATAAAAGATGCAAGACCTGAAAACTGGAATATTTTTTTCATTGTATTTGATGGGTTCAAAATGATTGTTTGTCCATTCACTGCGTTTAGTTCTCTCATACGACCTAAAATTAAACCAACACCTGAACTATCCATAAAATTTAGACGTTCTAAATTCCAAATAATTGTGGTTAAGTTTCCTTGCAATATCGTTTTGGAAATGTGGTTTCGAATTTTTTCAGTTTCATGGTGATCAAGTTCACCGTATAGCCTGATGACTGCTATATCATTTAGGTGCATATTTATTTCATAGTTCATATTGTTAGTTCGCCTCCTCTTATGCGCTTAATTCCACAGCAATTAGTAAAAATCCTTTTTGGCTGACAAGAGTAGAACTAATTCGCTGAAACTAGTGAAAATACGACAATATCAAGCGCAATATTACTTAGGAATATGGCTTTTTAATGAAGATTAACAAGCTTCGTATAGAGAAACACAGTCATTCATGATGATAGTAGACAAAATAATCGAAAACTCGAACCTCAATGATTAACACAAAATTACTTAGAGGTTTGAACAAAAATAGTATGGAAAAAGGAGGGCTATTTTAAACATAAAAATTGGATTCCACACCATGTTTTGTCATAACCAACTACTTTTTTCACATAATAAACACTCTCGACATAAACGGAAAATTTTATACAAAGAAAAAAGAGGCAATCTCAATTTGAGAAATGCCCCATCGTTTACTCTTATTCAACTACCAAATATTACAAATTGATATACTTCTTTGGCTTGATCAGTATTCCAAAAATCCTCATTTCCCGCTCTAACAATCTCGTTGGGCAAGACCACCCAAGAGCAATCAAAATTTGTTTTAAACGCTGCTTGACGGGTTAGATTTTGTGTCACAATAAAGAGTGTCACATCTTGCACACCAAATAACGATCCCCATCCACTTAGCGACAATGTTCTTAACGAATTGTTGTTGTCATCACAATCTAATTTTTTATTCTGTGCAAAAGGAATTTTGATCGCATCTTTTTCTAGGAAGTTCATAATTTTTTCTCGAATTGCTTTCTCTTCTTCTAGTGAATTTGTACTATGTGAATCTTCTTTTAAAAAGAATCCATTCGTAGACTCAATTGTTTTTGAGGACATCCGATTTACGTTCTTAATTAACTCACTCAAACTAGCTAAATTATACACACCGAAGTTTTGAATTTCCCCAGAAGAACCATTCTTATAGGATTCCACATGAAATCCTCTTTCTCCCCAATTCCACGTTTGAAATGGGAGTACAAGAACGTATAGACCTTCACCACACCCATTGGCTATATGAATTTGATTATTACTAGATTTATATTTCAAACTACCATCCCTCACCATAGACTTAAGTCCTAATAATTGGATAGATAAATTATGAAATATCGAAATAAACATTTCAAATAAAATTTTCTTACAAGAAACTTACAAGGATTTTGGTTTCCCCCTTTTTTTAATGTTATTAAAAATCCCTCTATTTTAAGTCATTTTCATTCTATTCAAATTTAAATAGACTTAATCTCTAGACACTCTCTATAATTAATATGAATTAAATGGCAACTTAAACCAAATTATTACAAATTTAAACATCAAAATAGAGCTTGAATCATTTGGGGGTACGCAATTGAACATACAGAAAATTCTATTTCTTTTATTCAGTTTTGCTCTTCTATTAATCATTACTGTTCTTTTACTACATAATGATCAACCATTTTTCGCTTCACAAGGTACGCTCAATCTAAATGAAACGCCATTTCGTGATGACAAGATGACTTCACTTGATGGGCAATGGGAGTTTTATGAAGGAACGTTATATGAACCGAATGATTTTACAAATGGGGTTCGTGAAAATGTAGAATGGATGCATGTTCCAGGTAAATGGTCAGCTAATGCAGAAAAACAAGGAATTGGCACCTATCGACTCGTTATTAACAACGTACCAACAGATCAAGTTCTTGGAATAAAAAAGCAGAACATTCGGAGTGCAAGTAAAATTTTTATTAATGGCGAATTGGTAAGCGAAGAGGGGAATGTCACAAAGGAACACGCAAATTATATGGAAGGAAATTATCCAAAGTTAATTTTCTTTGAATCCGACACACAACAGGTCGAAGTAATTATTCAAGTATCCGATTTTTACTATACTAGTGCAGGGATTGCGAACTCAATTTATTTCGGTGAACAAGGCACTTTAGTCACCCGTAGTTTCAAAAAAGGAATAGTGGAATTAGCGATTCTTACTGTTTTACTAACGATTGGTTTGTTATATATTCTTTTGTATCTTTTCGTGGAAAGGTATCGTAGAAAGGAATTTTTCATCCTTGCTTTCGCTTTATCGTGTATCTTTTTTGCCTTGATTAATCTCTGTTTAGGTGAACGAACGAGGAATAGGCATTTCCAACATTAATAAAAGATTAGCGAAATCTTATCGTACACAATTACTCGTTACCAGTGAACAAGGATTATGGACGATGGTAAAGTTTGAAATACCATTACTTTAAGAAGGAAGGTTCCTCTTTATGCTCAAAGCAGTAATCGTTGATGATGAATTGCTCGTCGCCAATTTCTTAAAAATGCAATTAGAAAGCACGGGTTTAGTTACTGTAATTGGCCAGTTTCAAAAACCTACTTGCGCACTTAAAGAAATTCCAACATTAAAGCCTGATGTTGTGTTTCTGGATATTGAAATGTCTGGAATGAATGGGATTGAACTTGGGACAAAGCTCCTCACCAAATGTCCAACATTAGAAATCATTTTTGTCACTGCATATAACCAATATGCCGTTGATGCTTTTAAGCTAAACGCCATTCATTATCTATTAAAACCAGCTAATGATAATGAACTTCAGGAGGCGCTTGAAAGAGTAATAGAAAAAAAGAATTATCAATTAATTGTCAAAGTAAGTGAAGATATTAGAATTGAACTCATAGGGCATATTCGTATTTTACAAAATCATAATGAAGTTCGATTAAAGTGGTCGACAGTTAAGGTAGAAGAGTTATTTGCCTTAATGATTCTTCACCGTAAGAACGGCATTGAAAAATGGCAAATCATTGAAAAACTATGGCCTTCTCTGGAAATGAAAAAAGCTGAACAAAATCTTTATACAACTATTTATCGACTGAAGAAAAACTTACTCGAAAGCGGCATACATATAAAAATTGAGAATGTAAAAGGGAAATATTTTCTCGAGCTCCCCAACTGTACCATAGATTTAGACGAATATGATTACATTGATAAATCCGTACTTTTTGGGGATAAACAATATGCTTGGGTTGATACTTTGACTATTTAAATCCATTAAAATAAGCACAGTTCTTCAATTATGAACTGTGCTCCTACTATTAACTAATTTTTGTCGTAGCTAATTCTTCACATTCCTTAAATGCAAAATGCTTACAACCAAGACAAGCGTTTCGATTTAAGCAGCCTATTGCTCGATTAATGGCTTCTCCCGTATGCTCATAGAAATTTTGTTCGCCAATTTCTTTCGTCAGTCCGTTTTGATCCATCGTTTGTTTTAAGGATGGACGAACTTCAGATACTAAGAGTGTTCCACCATGGCTTTTAAAATCCTTTACGATATTACGGAAATATTCCTCCCCAGTTGTATCGATAAACGGAACCTTCGTCAACCGTAATATGAGTACACTCGGCTTGACATGGATAGATGATAAAATGGATTGTTCAAAGCTTTGCGCTGCACCAAAGAATAGTGGTCCCTCAATTGTATAAATACTTACTTGCGGGCAATCATGGGATGGACTTACAACATGAGGTAGCACCTTTCCATTGCTGCTTTCATGATCTGGCAGCACCTTTGAAACGACTAACATCTCACTCATGCGCTTTGCAAATAGAATGATTGCTAGTAATAGCCCCACTTCAACAGCCACTGTTAAACTAGTAAATACTGTTAATAAAAACGTAATGACTAGAACAATAGAGTCACCTGATTTTAATTTTAATATATGGGCAAAATGTTTTCGTTCACTCATATTCCACGCAACCATCATTAACACGGGCGCTAATGAAGCAAGAGGAATATGAACGGCTAATGGCGCAAAAACGAGTAATGTTAATAAGACAAACAACCCATGAATCACACCAGACATTGGTGAAGTAGCACCCGATTTAATATTCGTTGCGGTACGTGCAATGGCCCCTGTTGCTGGAATGCCTCCAAAGAATGGTGTTATAATATTCGCAATCCCTTGTCCAATTAATTCCCGATTGCTGTTATGCTTACTATTTGTCATCCCATCTGCCACTACTGCAGATAATAGGGATTCAATTCCCCCAAGCATGGCAATGACAAATGCCGGTCCAATGAGCATTGAAATACGTTCAAATGTGATTTCAGGGATTCCGAATTCCGGTAGTGTGTTTGGAATCGCCCCATAAGTGGACCCAATTGTAGCTACTTGTCCACTAAAGAAAATAGCCGTTAGAACAGCTGAAACGACAATTCCAACAAGTGCCCCTGGAATTTTTGGCAAAACTTTTGGTGTAAGTAACATCACGACAAAACAAATCGCAGCAATGAATACACTGTATAGATTGAACGTGTTTAAGTGACTAACAATCTCTTTCATGTTGTCTATGAATCTTTCATGCTGTTTAATCCCAGTTAAGCCTAAAAAATTTGATATTTGCCCACTAAAAATAATGACGGCAATCCCCGCAGTAAACCCGATTGTCACCGGTCTAGGAATAAATTTAATTAACACACCTAGTTTAAAGACGCCCATCAAGACGAGCATTACTCCAGCCATCAAACCTGCTACTAACAGATTTTCATAGCCGTAAGAAATAACAATACCTAATAGAATTGGAACAAAGGCACCCGTAGGACCTCCTATTTGGTATTTTGATCCACCTAATAAAGAAATTAGTATCCCTGCAATGATTGCGGTATAAATTCCGTACTCTGGCTTGACACCTGAAGCAATGGCAAATGACATCGCTAGTGGAATGGCGACAATCCCCACAATTGTTCCAGATAATAAATCCTTTTTTAAATGATCAAATGAATACCCCTCAAATCTCCCTGTCCAAAACTTGCTCATGCTATCCCTTCTTTTTATAGATTTCAGAAATTTCTCTTTCATGCATAAATTCTGTATAAAATTACACTTTTCTGTATTAATCATATTCTAACATATTTTCTGAAAATAGAAAGAAAAAATTAGTAGCGTATTATATAACAATACACTACTAACTCTTCGAATCCCTATATAAATAGGCTTTATCATCTTATTAAGTGAAAATAATTTATTCTTTAATAACCGCTTTTATTAATAAAGGAGCTTCCACTTTTTCTTTTGAGATGACAATATGTTCATACAATTTATTCATAACTTCTGTTACATCTTCACTGTTCGCATGGATCGTGACAAGAGATTCCCCTTCTTGTACTTGATCGCCGACTTTTTTATGAAGAACTAACCCCACCGCTAAGTCAATTGTTGATTCTTTCGTAGCTCGCCCTGCACCAAGTAACATCGCTGCTACACCGACATCATCCGCTTCAATTTTCTCAACGTACCCACTACTTTTCGCTGGCACTTCGCATGTATATTTTGCTTGTGGTAAAAGATCCGGATTATCAACAACCGATGCATCGCCACCTTGTGCAACGACGAACTTCTTGAAGACTTCTAAAGCAGCTCCATTTGCCACGACTTCTTCAAGTAGTTTTCTTGCCTCTTCCAGCGTACTTGCTTTTCCACCGAGCACCACCATTTGGGAGCCGAGTGTATAGCACAGTTCCATTAAATCTTGTGGACCTTCACCTTTTAACGTGTCAATCGCTTCTTTTACTTCTAATGCATTTCCAATGGCAAATCCTAATGGCTGGCTCATATCCGAAATAATCGCCATCGTTTTACGCCCAACACTATTCCCAATTTGTACCATTGCATGAGCAAGATTTTGTGCATCCTCTAAAGATTTCATAAATGCACCATCGCCAGTTTTTACATCTAAAACAATGGCGTCTGCACCAGCCGCAATTTTTTTCGACATAATGGAGCTCGCGATTAATGGAATACTTGCTACTGTTCCAGTTACATCACGAAGCGCATAAAGTTTTTTATCAGCAGGTGTTAAATTACCACTTTGACCGATGACTGCCGTTTTAATATCGTTTACTTGTTTAATAAATTGTTCGTTGGAAATTTCGACATGGAACCCTTCAATCGATTCTAATTTATCAATCGTTCCGCCAGTATGACCTAAACCACGACCACTCATTTTCGCAACAGGTACTCCCACTGCTGCAACCATCGCGGCAAGGCTTAATGTCGTTGTATCACCCACTCCACCCGTGGAATGCTTGTCAACCTTAATTCCTTCAATTCCGGATAAATCGATTTGATCACCAGATTCAACCATTGCCATTGTTAAGTCTGCGCGTTCGCGATCATTCATATCTTGGAAATAAATTGCCATCATTAAACTACTGACTTGGTAATCTGGAATGGAGCCATCTGTATAGCCATTGACAAAAAAGCGAATTTCCTCAGTTGTTAATGCTTCCCCATTGCGTTTTTTTTCAATTATATCGACCATTCTCATTTTGCTTACCTCCTACTTTAAACTCGATAAGAAACTTGTTCCAAATGGTGGTACACTTACATTAAAGTTTTCCGCGATTGTTGCGGCAATATCTGCAAAGGTTTCGCGTAAAGGTAATTCGTTCCCACGTTCAAATCGTGGTGAATAGACGATTAATGGAACATATTCACGTGTATGATCTGTTCCTGGGAAGGTTGGGTCGTTCCCATGGTCTGCCGTAATCATTAGTAAATCGTCGTCCGCTAAAGCAGAAAGTACTTCAGGTAGGCGTTCGTCAAATTCTTCTAATGCCCTGCCATAACCAATTGGATCACGACGATGGCCAAAGTTTGCATCAAAGTCAACTAAATTAAGGAAGCTTATGCCATGGAATTCACGGCGTACAACCTCTGCAAATCGATCCATTCCATCTGTATTATTTTTCGTACGGATTGCTTCAGTTACCCCTTCTCCGTTAAAAATATCAGAAATTTTCCCAATTGCAATGACGTCACGACCCGCATCTTTTAATTCATTCATTGTTGTACGTCCGAATGGCTTTAATGCGTAGTCATGGCGATTAGACGTACGCGTAAAGTTTCCTGGTGTCCCGATAAACGGACGCGCAATGACACGACCAACTAAAAATTCTGGTTCTAACGTAAGCTCCCGCGCAATTTCACAAATTTTATATAGTTCATCTAATGGAACAATTTCTTCATGAGCTGCAATTTGAAGTACTGGGTCGGCTGATGTATAGACAATAATCGCCCCTGTTTCCATATGCTCTTTCCCAAGTTCTTCAATAATGCCCGTACCACTCGCAGGTTTGTTTCCGATTACTTTACGACCTGTTTTGGCTTCTAACTTTTCGATTAATTCTGCTGGAAATCCATTTGGGTACACTTTGAATGGTTTATCGATATTAAGGCCCATAATTTCCCAATGTCCTGTCATTGTATCTTTCCCAACGGACGCTTCTTGCATCATGCCATAGTAAGCTTTTGGTTGATCAACTTTTGCGATGCCTTTTATTTCACGAATATTGGATAAGCCCAGTTGCTCCATATTCGGCATTGTTAAACCGTTCATTTCTTCAGCAATATGTCCTAACGTATCCGACCCAACATCACCAAATTTTTCTGCATCGGGTGCTTCGCCAATCCCAACTGAATCCATTACGACAACATGTATTTTTTTAAAGGGTTTCATTTATTCGTCCTCCTCTTCAATACCTAATATAACCAAATTATTTTCAAAAATAAAGGTCAGACATCTGACGGGTTTGAACTTTTTATGGAGTTTTGATTCACTAGATGCGTGTGCGTGAGCGCTTAGCCCAAGTTGAGGGCATTTGCTCCAAATTGAGGGCGTTTGCCACGATTTGTGGGCACTTGCTCCATTTTCGGGGCGCTTAGCATCAGCTTTGGATCACTTACCCCAATTTTCCGAGCGCTTGAAACAAATAATCTATGCCCTCGGATGAAATTGCTTATAAACTTCAGATAGACGCGTTTTACTAATATGCGTATAAATTTGCGTTGTCGAGATGTCTGCATGGCCTAGCATTTCTTGAACAGCGCGTAAATCGGCACCGTTTTCAATTAAATGTGTGGCAAAACTATGTCTTAATGTATGCGGTGTAATTTCTTTTTTAATATTTGCATTTGTGGCATGCTCCTTTAAGAGTTTCCAACAACCTTGCCTCGTTAAACGTTTTCCTCGTTGATTTATAAAAAATGCATCAGTTTTGGGATACTTTCCTTGTAATTTCCCCCGCGCAGTTTGCAAATATAAATCACAAGCTCGAATAGCCCCTTTCCCCAATGGCACAATTCGTTCTTTTCCACCTTTTCCAAAAACGCGGACAAAGCCCATCGTTAAATGGATGTCTTCTAAATTTAACCCGATACATTCACTAATGCGCATACCCGTACCGTACAATATTTCGAGCATCGCCATATCTCGAATGCCTTGAGGTTTATCACGATTGGGCGCAGCTATTAATGCATCAATTTCTTCAGCGGATAACACTTTCGGTAATTTTTGCTCAACTTGTGGCATTTCTAAGTGAACGGTCGGATCATGATCGGTCACCTTGTCTCGCAATAAAAATTGATGAAACGAACGAATCGATGAAATATGTCGTGCAACTGTACGAGGGGAGATACCTTGATTGCGTAGGTTTTCCAAATGCATTAAAATATTTGCTCGCTCGACTTCATTTAAACTCACTAAATGTTGCTCTTTATGTAAATGATTTATATAGCCGGAAAGATCGCGTCGATAGGATGACAACGTATTTGATGATAATTGTCGTTCCACCTGTAAAAAATGAAGATAATCATCTAGTGGATCTTGAAAGTTTTTCATGTGAACTGCCCCATTTCTATATACCGTTGTTTCTATTATTTTACCATGTTCTGTATAAAAACTTTAGGAGGACACGTCATTCACAAATAATAAATCCCCTAGTACATTCACTAAGGGATGGAAATTTATTTCGTTAATTGTTTTCTTACAAAACCACCGCTATAAAAACTAGCAAAGGATAGGATATAGGTTAGCAGAACGGCACTGATAATTGAAAAGTTCCAAGAAAGCTTAACAAGATCGCCACCTAAATCTAGGGACAGATTCACACTTATTAAAAATATAATGAAACATTGTAATACAGTAAAAATGCTAGCGAAAATTGCCGTCTCTTTTAGCTTTAATTGATGAATATTAAATAACGTATAGCCACTTGCCCCGACTAACGCAATTAGAAGGAGTGTTAAGACAATTGGCGGAAGCATTGTAATCGATTCGCCCTCCATAAAGGAAAGGAGTATATTTTCATCATTGTTGCCAAAAAACCAGCGATACGTTTCCGATTGCAGTTCCGAAAACTCACTCGTCGCTGTCATATTCATTTTACCGAACATGGCCAAAAACCAAGTTATTATACTAACATAAATTGCTAACAGTCCATCTAAAGAACTTGGTATGTCTGAAGTAAGATCTTTTACTTTTGCTAGCGAACTAACATAGTGAACACAACCACCAATTAGGGTGATGGCAATAGCAAAAACGGCATATTGAATTTCTTTTCGTTCCTTATACAACTGTTGCGCAACGGACTTTCCGTAATACGAAACAATGGCAAAAAAACCAAATACAATGGTAGATAACAGTAGTGAAGTGAACAACATATCAATAATTGAAGCAGAAATCTTGAATCCTAGCGTAGCCTCTGCGAAAAAAGCTTCAAAGGTTTCTTTATAGGATTTGCGGGCGAAAAGAGAAACGATGGTCAAAACTAGCGTATACGCGCCAACTGAGTATAAAATCCCTTTATATAATCCCCAGTTGTAATGCCGCGCCATTCTACCGTAAACGATGCCTCCAATCGCTAACGACAAAATCGGGATAAATAATAAGCCCGAAAAGAGATTGTTCAACTCTCCCGACGTTTCCTCGCTGTAGCCATCTTCACCGAAAGACATATTAAAGTTCACTTTCGCGTTATGATAGAGACTAATCATTGTAGGAATCGATGTCATATTCGGAATATCTACACGGACATCCAATTCTTCGTATAAAAGGTTTTCTAATATATCCGCGTTTACAAGCGCTGCTATTAGCAACAATTCTTCATCCTGTGTGTTTAGATTTTCTTCCACAAAGGTGGATAGCGACGATTTTATGACAAACGTAGACAATATTAAGAGTAAGAAAGTAACGAGGATTGGTACAAACAATAGCTTATTCCTTTTTAAAAATTGCAGGCTCTTTTCTGATTTTGCTTTTATTTCACGTTTATTCACCGTCGATAATTTAATTTCAGGTATTGTCGTTTCCAACAATTTGTTAATGCCAATTTTCTTTTCAGTTTTCGTTAAATGTTGCGTGCCACAATAGGTGCAAAAAGCGTAACTTCGATCATTTTTCACCCCGCAGGAAAGGCAAAAATCATTCATGTTATATGTAAATTTTTTATTGGTTGGTTCATAGATTTTTTGCGCACTGTTTGGGCAATATACAAATTGTTTCGGATGATGTTCACTACAATGAATGCAGTACACTACATCCCCTCCTGCTTCACACCACAACAAGGACAATACATATGCGGTTCATCAATTAACTGTTTGCAATAATAACAATTGACTTGTGGTACTGTTGCATCTTTAAAATTTGGATTTGATGTGCCACAATTCCCGCAAAACTTCGCATTTTCCACTAACGCTTGCTGACAATTTATACAATGTTGGTTATTTGTTGATAGCTCATTTAACGTACACAACAATTGATAGATTTCGATATCTAAATTTAATAGCTGATCCGATAATTGGTGCAATGGCGTCAGATCCTCTTCATTGTGACGCAACATGTTGTTTGTCGCTTCCCCAAGTCTCACAATCAGCTCAAGTCTTTGTTCATTTGAAGCATTTAGACGTTGTTTCACATCCTTTAAATCTATCCCTTTTCGTTTATTCGTCTCAATCATCGAAACGACTCCCCCTTTGTTATTAACAGAATGTACCAAAATTTTAAGTTATTAGTTGAACTTCCAAACGATATATTAATACAAACATATTAATGGGAGGAGCACGATTATGCGTATTTGTAATAATTGTGGGAAAGAAGCCACAAATCATGACTACTTTTGTATTGAATGTGGTACACCCTTTCCACCAAGTGACGATACAACACCCGAACTTCCAATAAATGAATACCCGATAGATTCCGTTTCCATGTATTCATGCCATCAATGCGGAAAAGAAATTAAACAGAACCAAAAATTTTGTGTCCACTGTGGAACGCCAATAATAGAACCCGAACTTGAGATGGTGACCGCTGAACTTGTTCAAAGTGCTCCAAAACGATTTCAAAAAAAGAAATTTGGATTGGCGACAAAAATTACAGGTGCATCCGTCCTGATCCTTCTTATCGCGGTCATCACCACCCATCTCTTTATTGCTAAAAAAGTCGACCCCGAAGCGCAAATCGTTTTGATGAATCAATATTTTTCTCAGGAAAAGGAAGAGGACTTTACGAATCTATTTGTCTTTTCTGAGGACACGATCTACACCCCTTCCACCTTTTTTAACTATATGGAAAATGACGCATGGAATTCCTTTGCGAAAGAAGGAATTGAACGAGCCATCCAACAGTATAAATTAAAAGGGTATGCCGAACCGATCTATGATGAAGCTGGGAATAAAGTGTTCACTGTAATAGAAGAAAAGTTTTTCATCTTTTATAAAAAACTAACATTTCAATATCATCCAATTGAAGTCAAGGCTAAAACAACGAGTCATAGTATCACCTTGAAGATGGGGGAAGATGGGAGGAAAAGTATTTCTACAGAGGCTGTAGTCGTTGGAAAGTTTGTGCCAGGAAAGTATAACTATACGATCGTACTAAAAGATGAGCATTTTGAAAAAGAAGAAAAATATACTCTATCTGTTGTAGGGGAAGAAAAAAATGAACAACTGCTTGAAATCGATTTAAGTGCACATGTAACGAAACTAACATCCGATATTGAGGAGGCAATCGTTTATATTAACGGAAAAAATACAAATAAAACCGTGGCTGAAATTGAACTACTCGCTGCTCCTCTAGATAGTTCTGTAGAAATATATGCAGAGGCAAAGGAAAACGATGAAATAATCAAATCTGAAACATTACAATTAACAAAGGAACAACAGCATATTACCTTTGCGAAGATTCAACAACAACGGCAAGTGGAAAAAGAACAACAAGAAAAGCAACAGGCCATTCAAAAATTTTATGGGGACTATCGAGATTTAGCAAGAGACACTTTTTATAATTTCAGAAACAACTATAATATCGCCGTCAACTATGCGGATTTTTCCTATGTCGATCACTATTTCATCGATGGATC
Organism: Lysinibacillus antri; assembly: GCF_003977595.1. GTDB lineage: Bacteria > Bacillota > Bacilli > Bacillales_A > Planococcaceae > Ureibacillus > Ureibacillus antri. The sequence continues at coordinate 66,917 of NZ_RYYR01000005.1, forward strand.
GCAGCTACAAAAAAATTATCAACAATTCGTCGTGGATCAAACCGGTTTAGGCTATTACTATTATGAATTTATCTCCAATGATATTTTGAAAATAGAACCATTATCTGAAAATAGTATTAAACTAACTTCGAAAGAGATTTTCAATTTTTATTCTGAAATGGATGGAAATTGGCATTATGAACGGGAGAAACAATATATTTTTGAACTGGTAAACGGCATATTGAAAATTTCAAGCATTGAAGATGTTAAAAACGTATCGAAAACAAAAATTAATTAAAAACGCTCTGCCTAAAAATTATGATTCTATTAAAAAAGGTGTACATTTGGAGGATTCCAAGCGTACACCTTTTCCTAATTTTCTTCTGTTTGTTTATCATGGCAACGATGACAAATACCATGGAATGTAAGACGATGATCTTTTATGATAAAGTTCCAACGTTTTTCGACGATGACTTCAACATCCTCTAATAAATCCTCTTGTATTTCATCTACAGCACCACATTCGATACAAACAAGATGATGATGGAAGTGCTTTGCTCCCTCTTGTCTTAAATCGTAGCGAGATACCCCGTCGCCAAAGTTAATTTTATCAACAATCTTTAATTCTGTTAATAATTCTAATGTTCGATAAACAGTAGCTAAACCAATTTCCGGTGCTTTATCTTTTACGAGTAAATAAACGTCCTCAGCACTTAAATGGTCTTCTTCGTGTTCTAATAGTACTGCAACTGTCGCTTCACGCTGCGGCGTCAGTTTGTAGCCAGCACTATGCAATTGCTTTTTTATTCGATCGATACGGCTTTCCATAAGACGCCCTCCTAAACTCACTCTATTATACCAAATGAGTAAAAGTTATTACAAGAGAGGGATTGCATTGAAAGGAAACTTCAATTTAAAAGACACAGCCTTAACATTAATTTTCATATTCTACGTTACAAAATATAATTAATAACCACGTTTTCACCCACACAAATAATAATTAACATAACAACAAGAGTTACAAAAAGCTTCTGAGCAAAGAAATATTTCCGATTGCCCCCCACCTTTTTTGAAGCATAGACCGAACAAAGCAAGAAAAGTAAGAAACAATAAACTAATTGAAACGGAAACCACCAAACACTATAAATTAACAACGATTCTTGCTGGGTTAATAGAAAAACGGAACTAAAGCCGAAGAAGGTTGCCTTCACTGCGACAACAAGGCGTGCCAATACGTGTAAATAGGGGTGGGTTGCAAAAAATAATACAAGGAGAACCCATATAACTAACGGTGCAATGGTGCCTAATATGGAAATATCTTGTACATCCAAAACTCGTGGATCTATATATCCGATTAGTTGCATGGCCTTGTCTAAAGGAAACAATTGAAAGCAAACAACTCCACTAATAAAGCTAATTGCTAGAATCACTGCAAATTGGATTATCAGTATCGAACGAAACATAAGCATTCTCCTTTCGTTGTTACCATCTTATGCTCGTCCTCTATCAATATACCCTTCGATTTTTGCTCAGATTCTAGCAATTTACTCTAAAGGTTAGTGCCATCCCTTCGAACACAAATAGAGCGCTAAAAAATTTTTTTCGCGCTCATTTTTCGTACTATATTTGCTTGATTACTTTCCTCTCTTGAGTCGCATCCAAAGCACAGCAAATGCTGTTTTGGCATCATAAATTCGTTTATTTTGTACCATCTCTTCTGCTTCATCAATCGAAACTTTTAGAATCTCTACAAACTCATCTTCATCGAGCTCAGCCTTTTCTTCAATTTCAAATAAATCTTCCGCCACATAGAGATGGATGATTTCATCGGCAAATCCAGGGCTTGTTGCGAATGTTTGAAGGTACGTTAATGTATGACACCCTAATCCTGTTTCTTCTTCTAGTTCTCTTCTAGCTGTCACTTCTGGTGCTTCCCCTGGTTCTAGTTTTCCTGCTGGTATTTCAATAATGGATCGTTCCAACGCTTTGCGGTATTGTTCAACGAGTATTAATTTCCCCTCATCTGTAACGGCAATGACTGCAACGGCACCAGGATGATTGACAATTTCACGTTTTGATTCTTTGCCGTTTGGAAGGAGCACATCATCTACTTTTAAAGAAATGATTTTCCCTTTAAAGATTTCATTAGAATGAATTGTTTTTTCTTCAAATTTTTTCATCTACAAATGCCCTCACTTGTCCTGTTTATTGTTTTCATTGTACCATTAGAGAGTGAAATTGTATGGGAGAAAGCAGGGTCGATATGAAAAAAAGAACGCTTGGAAAGAGCAACATTGAAATTACAGAACTCAGTTTAGGATGTATGTCCTTACCTACCACGGTGAATGAAGCAAGACCAGTTGTCGAGGCCGCCCTTGATTATGGTATAAATTATTTTGATACTGCAGACCTTTACGATAAAGGCATTAACGAAGAAATTGTAGGCGAAATCTTAAAACCCCATCGCAAAGATATCATTCTTGCTACAAAAGTAGGCAATCGATGGAATGATGGCGAAGAAGGCTGGCATTGGGATCCATCCCCTCGTCATATTGAAAACGGGTTAAAGGCAAGTTTAAAGCGATTGAGAACGGATTATATCGATGTATATCAATTACACGGTGGCACAATAGATGACCCATGGGATGAAATGATCGATACGTTTGAAAAGCTTAAAAAAGAAGGCTGGATTCGCGAGTATGGCATTTCCTCAATTCGTCCAAATGTCTTTACATCATTTTTACAGCAAAGCAATGCCATATCAAATATGATGCAATACAATATTTTAGATCGCCGCGCGGAAGAATGGTTCAACCTGATTTCAGAAACTAGGGCGTCAATCGTTACTCGAGGCTCAATTGCAAAAGGTTTACTTACAAATGACTGGCCAAATCGGGTTTCAAACTATATGGGGTATTCTAAGGAAGAAGTCGTTGAGGTGCTAAACAAATTACAATCAGCTTATGGGGATCTTCATGCCCTTGCGCTAGCATTTAATTTACGTAACTCAATGATTGCCTCCACTGTCATTGGCGCCAGAACAAAAGAACAATTCACTTTAAATGTGAAGGCATACGAAAAAGCACAATCCATCACAGACTTCTCGTTAGTCCACAACATCACAAAACAAGAGAAATATACGGACCATCGATGAAAAAATATATTATCGCCATTGTTTGTGTCTTCATTATTTTATTTTGTGTGTCTAGTATGTCGTATGAGCAACAAACGATTGTCCCGACACTTCAAAATGTACTTGAGGATCAACCTTTCTATCACCTTTTAAGTAAAATTCATGTATCGTACTGGGGTCAAACGATTTCTGTTGAAACGCGAGGCTATTATTATTTTGTTGAATTTTTAGTACGCAAGGGATTACATTTTGTCGGTTTTGGGTTAATTGGGGTTTTGTTCTATTTAACTTATCGCAAATTCAGGTTAAAATTCGCTACCATTTTTGCGATCATGTCTACTTTTATCGTCGCTTCCTTAGATGAATATCGCCAAACTTTAGTGGAAGGAAGAACGGGTGTTTTTCAGGATGTCTTGTTAGATACAGCCGGGGCAGTTTGTTTTGTTTTCCTATTTAAGATTTGGCTAGTTTTAGTTGATGTTTATAATGAAAGAAGTATTAGAAAAGCGCAAGGCAATCTTTAAATGGTTGCTTCGCGCTTTTTTGTGTTTGGCGGGTATTTTGCGAAAGTTGGCGGATAAACCCAACTTTTTGGCGGGTATTTCGTGAATTTTGGCGGATAAATCCTACTTTTTGGCGGAAATCACCCACCTACCACGATTAAAACTTCGATCCTTTATCCCCATACTTGTCTAGCAATTCTTCAAAACTCATATTCTTCTCTCGTTGTTTACGTTCAAATGCTAATTTTGCTTGACGTTCTTCCTCTTTTGCTTGTTCATCAGCTACTAAACTTTGCTTCGCCGCTTTTAGTTTCGCCAATACATCCCCATTTAACTGATCTTTTAATGTAATGGCTTCATCATTTTGTACATTTTGATTGGATTGTTTCTTTTTTGCCATAAAATCACCTACTCTAATTATTGTTCGTACATAGTTTATCACGTTTACAAAAAATTCACGAACAACTACGCAAAATGAGCATATACTACGAACTTATCGTCTCTTCTTGCGTAATATAGTAATAACTCACGTATAATTACTTTCCTAATATAGCGACACGATGCATAGTGGTACGCCGAATATTCAATACTATTTAAGAATTGAGGTGTTTTTATGAAACGAAAAAAAGTTTTATGGCTCTCTAGTATTATTACTACCCTTTCTGCCATCACGACAGGTTTTGGATTTTTTGTGACCAATCGCTTAATGTATATAAAAAATAAAGATGCAAATTTTATTTATGATCGTGAATTAAAAGCACAACGTTTTGATGAAAATTGGTACCAAAATTGCAAGAAGGAAGAAATGAGCATCGATTCCCCAAATGGTTATGCCATTAAAGGGATCTTTCTCGAGCCGCTTCAAACAAAAAATACGATCATCATTTGCCATGGTGTAACTGAAAATAAAATCAATTCTGTCCGCTACGCACGCATGTTTGAACGGTTAGGATTTAACTCTTTTATTTTCGATCATAGACGGCATGGAGAATCAGGCGGAAAAACAACAAGCTATGGCTATTACGAGAAGTTTGATATTGCAGCGGTGGTTCAAACGGTGAAGTCCATTGTGGGTGACGACGCGATCATCGGCATTCATGGCGAATCCATGGGTGCGGCCAGTATGATTTTATATGCCGGTTTAATTGAGGATGGTGCCCATTTTTATATAGCAGATTGTGGGTTTTCGAATTTTTCAGAGCTCGTTTCGCAAATTGTGAAAAAAGAGACGATTTTACGTACACAAATCCCGATTCATTTAGCAAACCTATTTTTAAAAATACGTGATGGTTATTCCATGAAAAGCGTGACACCAAAAGAAGCGGTCCGCAACATTCAATCCCCGATGTTATTTGTTCATAGTATGGAAGATGATTTTATTTTACCGTACATGACAAAAGAAATGTATGAGGAAAAAAGTGAACCAAAAATGTTAAAGCTCTTCGAAAAAGGTGTCCATGCGCAAAGTTTCAACCAAAATCCGAACGAATATGAAGAGATCGTGCAACAGTTTTTAGAAAAATATATCTTTGTACAAGAGCTTGAGAAAGAAATATCCTAAACGACCAAAAGAGCGCTCCTCATTGAAAGGAACGCTCTTTTATATTTTCGTACAAAAGTAAAACAACAGTTCAAGCAAATGAAAACTGTTGTTCGAGCTTACAATTATTTATCTTGAAACTTGTTCATTTGTGCCATCATTTGACGAACTTGCTTCTCAGATGGTTTACGTCCCATTTGAGCCATCATCACACGAATCATTTGTTCATTAATAGGTGGGTTTTCTTTTAAATATTTCATCATATATTGACGCGCTAAATAGAAACCTAATGCAACGCCCCCAGCTAGAGCGATAATAACGATCATAATCCAAATCCATGTTGCCAATGTGCCTACCTCCTCCACTAAACAATTCCGAGATAAACTCTCCATGAAGGATTATACACTATAAACTTTATGGATACTAGCTTTTCACATGTTTTTTCTAGTAATGCTTTCTATTTTCGACAAATATTTTCTAGTAGGAAGCATGCTTAATTGGTTTTAGCCATCCACACTCAGACTCTTCTTTATTAAACGCAATAAACGAGTCATTCATCTGACTTAGGGAATGGAATAAATCCAAATCGAGCATTCGCGATCCTTCACATATCGCTTCTATATGATAAGGAAATACTTTTAATTTTAATCCACCTTTTAATTGGTGTTCAAAATTTAAATACTCTCCTACACAACGTATCGTCGGGAAACTCTTTTTTAAATGTTCATAGATTGCACTTTGTACCAGACTTCCTTCGATTGGTTCACAGAGATAGCTTAACTGCTTGCTAACAGAGGACTCGAGGGCTTGCTCTTTTGTCGTTACCATTTCAAGAAGTAATCTTTCTCTACCAAATACAAAAGATTGGTACTGTTTTTTTATATTAAAAATCGAATATTTTCTCATCTTTCGTCCTCCTCTCTTTGACAACATTATAACGAAAGTATTTTGAATATTTTGTCAAAGGGTGTCACAGCTTCCCTTCTATTTTTGTCAAAATACCGTGAAATGCTAAATTGGAACACTTTGCCTAGACAAGCTCAGCCTCAAGACCTAGAGAAAAATGCAATTCCAGTCCGTTTTAGGAAATTCGCGTGAAAGGTAACATAAAGGTACAAACGAAAGGAGCTAGAACAAAATGAAAAAATTTCTTATCTTACTTGCTGGAGGAACTGCAGTACTTGTCGCACTTAGTATGATGGGGCCGCTAATTGGCTTTGCATTCTCAGCTTTACTTGTATTCGCCGGGATGCACTACTATGTGAAATCAAAATCTACAATTGCAAAAGTACTATGGGTTGCAGTTGGTCTTGTCGGCGTATTCTCAGCCATTTCAAACATCCCAGCATTAATTGGTCTTGCAGCATTAGTTCTACTGTATGTTCTTTATAAAAAGTGGAACAACGAAGAAGTATCATTTAGCAGTGTGAAAGTAAAAGAAGAAGATCCATTCACAAACTTTGAAAACGAATGGGCAAAATTGACAAAATAAGGAGAGAATAAAATGAGTTTATTAAAAAGATTTAAGTACACAATTGAGGCAGATTTACACGAAATGTTTGATAAAAAGGAACGTAAAAATCCAATCGCGATGCTAAACCAATATATCCGTGAAGCAGAAAAACAAACAGAGCAAACAGGCAAATTACTTCAACGCCAAGCTCAACTAAAAGAGCAGTTACAAAGTGAATTAAAAGAAACAACGGAAATGCTTGAAAAACGCACGAACCAGCTTCAATTAGCACAAGCAAATAAAGAAGAAGATTTAATTTTGTTTGCTACACAAGAGGTAGAAGCATACCAAACTCGTCAATTCACTTTAGTAACAAGTCTTGAGCAGGCTACAGAAGAATTTATCTCTCTTGAACGTAAATTCGAAACAATGAAACACAAAATTAAAGATATGAAAGTACGCCAATTACAGCTAATGGGCAAAGAAAACGTAACGCGTGCTCACCACAAAATGGATCACGTGTTAAAATCAAACGAAGAAACAGATTTTAATGATCTATCGTCTTACATCGATAACTTAGCTAACAATATCGAAAAAGATTACGAACGTACACAACTTGAAGCACGTTTAGCGCAACTAGAGAAAACTGCAGTAGTGACACCAGCACTTGAATTAAAAGAACAAAACTAATTCGAACAAGAACATGATATAATTACCAGTAACAGGAGAAGGCATCTAGTAGTCTTCTCCTAAGATGTGTCTAAAGGAAAAAATTGCCCAATACTAGCACAAAAAGGAGGAACCATTGTGAGCAGATTTAGCACGGACCAACTGACGTTTATTTCAATTATTGTGCTATTAATTGTGTTCGTCGAGCTGACAATTTTTAATAATGGCGGTGCCTTTTTACTGATCATCGGGGCACTCCTCATCTACTATAGTTTTTCTAAAAATAAGAGAAGCTTTTTCTGGGTCGGTTGCTTCTTCCTATTTATGGCGGTCTTAACGGTTTGGAGTTTACGCCTATTAATTGTCGGCGTACTCATTTACCTTCTATATAAACATGCAACAAAGGAACCAAAAATTGTCGTTGTAGATACGAATGATTTCCAAGTAAAATCCATTGAAAACAACCAACTCATTGGAACAACTTCTGTACCTATTGAAAACTACAAATGGCAAGACGTTCAAATCCAACGTTTTCTTGGAGATATTACAATCGACACGACAGAAACGATCTTACCTGCTGGAACTTCTGTCATTTCCATTCGCCAATCGATTGGTAAAGTAATGGTTGTCGTTCCTTATGAGGTACCATTCCGGTTACAATTTTCAACAATTTTAGGTGAAGCAAAACTACTTCGCAAATCTTCAAAACGTTTGATTAATGAGCAAATCGTATTTGAAGATGGTAATCCGGAAGAAGCAAAACGAAAACTAGTCATTCATGTAGCAACATGGCTTGGCGATGTGGAGGTGATTCGGAAATGATATCATTTATATTTCGTACCATCACCCTCGTATTTATACTAAGTGGAATGGCGTTTAGTTTCCTCTTTTTAATTTTAGGTGAACCAACTGAAGAAAATTGGCGTCTTTTATGGGAACAGGATGTACAGGAAATCCCTCTTATTGCCATTATGTATTTTGTTATTGGTGCGATTAGTTTACTCGTTAGCATTTGGATGAGTTTTATCGCCAAAACAAGAGAAAATGCTGCTACTCGTTATGTTAAGCAAGTGGTGGACCCAGATTTCACGTTAAAGAAAAATAATATTTCCCGCGCACTAAAAAAGGCCTTACTTCAAGCGAACGAATTAATTGAAACGCAACGGAAAAGTTTACAACGGTTAACAAATGAAAAAGCGGAAGCCAATGACAAAATCATTCAAGAACGAATCATCGCCGAACGCCAAAGACTCGCTCGTGAACTTCATGACTCGGTATCCCAACAACTATTTGCAGCGTCTATGTTGTTATCAGCGGTCACAGAACAAGAGGATGAGTTGGGTTCCTCTAAAAAGACATTGCAACAAGTAGAAAAAATCGTCCAACAAGCCCAATTGGAAATGCGTGCACTACTATTACATTTACGACCAATTGCTTTACGAAACAATACGTTAGCACAAGGATTAACCGAACTCATCGTCGAGCTGCAACAAAAAGTCTATTTCCATATTGAGTATCAAATCGAGGAAATTGAATTGTCCAAAGCCGAGGAAGATCACCTGTTCCGTATTGCACAAGAAGCATTATCCAATACCCTCCGTCACGCAAAAGCATCTGAGGTAGAATTGCTGTTAGTAGCCCGTGACAACATCGGCATCTTGCGCATCCAGGATAACGGTCAAGGTTTTAACATCGAAGAAGATAAATCTACTTCTTACGGCTTACGCAACATCGCCGAACGCGCAGTTGAAATCGGCTGCACGTACAAAATTGTCTCCGTACCAGATGTTGGAACCATTGTGGAGGTAAAGGTGCCGCTTGGGGAGAAAGAGATTTTAGCTGAGGCAGAGCAGGAAAAGGAATAAATTTTAATGAATCACTGGAGTTTGGCGGGATTTTTTTAATTTTTGGCGGGATTAATCTGAAATTTAGCGGGATTTTCCTAACTTTTGGCGGAATACATTGGAAATTTGGCGGGATTAATTTAAATACTTTTATATAAGATTAAACATTTGAATGAGGTGACGTTGTGATAAACATTTTGATTGCAGATGATCATGAAATGGTGCGAATCGGGGTATCTGCTTATTTGTCTGCACAGCCAGATATGACCGTTGTCGGGGAAGCTGAAAACGGTGCGCAAGCGGTCGAACTAGCTCTCCAATTAAAACCAACAATTATTTTGATGGACAATGTAATGCCCGTCATGACCGGTGCTGAAGCGACTGCTGAAATTATTAAGCAATGGCCAGAAGCACGAATAATGATGGTGACAAGTTTCCTAGATGACGATAAAGTGTACCCAGCATTAGAAGCAGGCGTAGTTAGCTACATATTAAAAACATCAAATGCCAAACAAATTGCCGATGCGATTCGAAAAACAGTAACCGGCCAACCAGTATTAGAGCCAGAAGTTACGACAAAAATGATTTCAAGAATGCGAAGTGCTGCCTCCTCCCCTCTTCACGAGCAATTAACGGAAAGAGAAATGGAAATCCTTTTACTAGTCGCTCAAGGGAAAACAAACCAAGACATCGCGGACGAATTATTCATTGCACTAAAAACAGTCAAAACCCACGTAAGCAACATTTTATCAAAATTAGAAGTACAAGATCGTACACAAGCTGTTGTGTATGCGTTCCAAAATGGTCTAGTTAAATAAGGCACACAAAAATTACGGGCATTCACGTTCCTCCACATGAATACCCGTTTTATTTATCTTCTATAAGTGGGAGAGGAGTGTCTAAAAAGTAACCTTTTCAGTAGAGGTTCAAGCCCCGGCGGATGTCACAGATTTCGTAAAAGCGTAATGGATTAAACTTTGAAATGCCTTACTTCTGTTTGAAGTCGTTCTGCTAAATTTGCTAAAGAACTTGCATTAGTAGAAATGTCCTCATTAGCTGCCACTTGTTCCTCTGTTGCCCCACTCGTATTAGCTGCTAAAATAACTGCATTATTCGCAAGTGATTGAACTTGAACGACACTTTCCTTAACATTATCAGTCATCGCTTGAATTTGTTCAATTGCAGCTGATACAGATTCTACTCTAATCACCACATCTCCAACACTCGTTTCGATTTCATTAAATACATCCAAAGATTCATTTGTTTTACATAATCCTTGTTCTACCTTATCGCCACCAATAGAAATTGTCTTTACCGCTTCACTACTTGCATTTTGAATTTGTTGTACCATTGCTGTAATTTCTATAGCAGAGTTTTTTGATTGCTCTGCTAATTTACGAACCTCATCCGCAACAACAGCAAACCCTTTGCCATAGTCTCCTGCACGAGCCGCCTCAATTGCTGCATTTAATGCAAGTAAATTCGTTTGGTCAGAGATATCTGTTATGAGTGATGTAATAGTTTGTATTTCATTGGACTGCTTTTCTACATTTTTTATAATCGCTGTTGTTTCATGGAAAGTATTATGGATTGTATTCATATGATTGGCAACATCTGTTACAACAGAAGAACCGGTTTGAACTAGCTTTTGTACTCCATCTGTCGAACGTAGCATTAACTCATTGTCTGAGGAAATTTGTGAAACCCCGTCATTTAATTCTGTTATTGCTTGAACAGATGAATTCATCAAACTGGATTGTTGATTACTAGTTAACATTTGTTGTTCTGCGGAAGTTGACACCACTTGAGCAGAAGCTAATGTTTCTTGAGTACTAGCTGATAACTGTTCTGCATTCGCTGCGATTTGTATTGAAGATTCACGCACACTCGTTACTACATTTCGAATATCTAATAACATTTTGTTAAATGTTTCGGCCATTTTTCCAATCTCATCATTATTTTTTATTTTAATAGGATCGGTTAATAAGTTTCCATTGGCTACTTCTTCAAGGGCCGTTGTTACTCTAATAATCGGTTTAGAAATTACCCTGCTAATTAATGTAGAAATAATTATTCCTAAAATAATACTAAAAATCGTTACGCTAATAATGATCGTGATGGCAGTAGATTGATAAGAATCTAATTTTTTTTGCGCCTGGGCAATTTTCTCTTCATGAATTTGTTCTAATTCATTCAATATGCTAATTATGTTTTCATTTTGTAGTTTTGATTCTACAAAAGTAGCTTCATTTAGTCGTCCCATTTGTATTTGTTGAATGAGTTTATTATTCGTTGCAATATAATTTTCAGAATTAACTTTTAACTCTTCATATAACTTAGCTGATTGTTCATCAGTTCCGATCTCAATGTCATTTTCAGCAGTAGTAATGCCATTTTTAACTTCTGTATCAATTATGCTTAATAAATCAGGATCTTTAAATGATACATACTCTAAAAGTGTTGCTGCTATTATTCTTTGACTATTTTCTATTTCTGTTATGTGAGATATTTTTTGCATATCAACTTCTAATATATCTTTATATCGATTTGTTAAATCAAAAAGGCCTATTATAGCTAAACTACTTGCTACGATAAGCAAAAAGAGTAGCGAAGCAAAACCAATCCACATTTTTCTCTTTATAGAAAACCGCATAAATGCACCACCTTTGTACTATATTTACAATTTATCGTACCTATTTACAGGCAATATAGACAAGGGCAAATTAGCATATAATAAAAATTTAGAAATTATGAATAAGTGACAATTATGCGACTTAAGAGAGATATATTCGTTAAAAACCGACAATATTATGTGTTTTACCATTCCCTACACATGAGTGAGGATCAAATTCAGGTAGTTGTCTATACGTTTCAAAACGACTTGTAAAATACAAAGTACATTGGATATTTTTTCTGATGTACTTTTTTCTAGCTTAATAAACATTTTTTTGTTCTATGTAGACAAAATTTCGGCCCTTTACAATCTTGTAATCTCTTAAAATCCTATTCTTTACACATTTAGTCTTTGGCATGCTTTTTGCTTATATATAAAGTATAAAACCGAAAAGGAGAGGAATTTAATGAAAGCAGCTGTAGTTAATGAGTTTAACAAATCGTTAGAAATTAAGGAGGTTGAAAAGCCAACATTAGAAAGCGGTGAAATTTTAGTAAAGATAGAAGCTTGTGGTGTTTGCCATACGGATTTACACGCAGCTCATGGAGATTGGCCAGTGAAACCGAAATTACCTCTTATCCCTGGTCATGAAGGTGTTGGTGTTGTTGTTGAGATTGCGAAAGATGTAACGTCTATTAAAGTTGGAGATCGCGTTGGGATTCCTTGGTTGTATTCAGCATGTGGTGACTGTGAATATTGCTTAGCTGGACAAGAAACACTTTGCCCAAATCAACTCAATGGTGGCTACTCTGTTGATGGTGGGTATGCGGAATATTGTAAAGCTCCCGCAGATTATGTTGCTCGTATTCCAGAAAACGTTGACCCTGTTGAAATTGCACCGATTTTATGTGCAGGTGTAACAACGTATAAAGCATTAAAGATTTCCGGGGCAAAACCAGGTGAATGGGTTGCGATTTATGGTATCGGCGGACTTGGCCATATTGCACTACAATACGCAAAAGCGATGGGATTGAATGTCGTTGCAGTGGATATTAGTGATGACAAATCAAACTTAGCCATTGAGCTAGGCGCCGATATTGCCATTAACGGTTTAAAAGAAGATCCAGTTGAAGTAATCAAAGAAAAAGTAGGTGGTGTTCATGCAGCGATAAGTGTTGCGGTTAGTAAAAAAGCATTTGAACAAGCCTACCAATCTGTTAAACGTGGTGGTACTCTAGTCGTAGTTGGGTTACCAAATGATGAACTACCAATTCCAATTTTCGATACTGTATTAAACGCAGTAACTGTAAAAGGCTCAATCGTAGGTACGAGAAAAGATATGCAAGAGGCGATTGATTTTGCTGCGCGTGGCAAAGTTCGTGCAATCATTGAAACGGCTGAACTAGATAATATTAACGATGTATTTAAAAGAATGGAAGAAGGAAAAATTAACGGGCGCATTGTTTTAACATTATAATTCAATTTTAAGTATGCTAGGTTGTTCAAGTCGATCATTTCGAGTTGAGCAACCTTTTTATCTTCCTTCAGTAGAAGACTCCCACTTCTACTGAAGGAAGATAAAGCCCCGGCGGATGTCACAGATTTCGTAAAGGAATTTGTAGGATGTTAGCCTAAGAACGTCATATCCTGTGACAACGGCTAACTGACCTGCATCGTGCAGACCCAAACACGAGTCCGAAATCTGGACGCAATTACGCCAAGGTGTAATTGATTGTTTAGAAAAGCACGATTGATCGTCATTATGAGACAAATCGATGTCGCATTGATGTCGATATCCCTAAACTTATACTTTCCTACACTCGAAAAAAAGGGATTATACCCTTTATATGGAATACAACATATAGTTGATTTTTTGGAGGAGGTACATATGAACGTTCATAAATTTGTATTACCAGAAATCATTTTCGGAAACCACACCATTTCTCAAATTGGGGATTGTTGTTTACGATTAGGTGCATCCAATGTACTCATTGTAAGTGATGAAGGCATATTAGAGGCTGGTTGGCTTGATAAAGTCGTAAAAGTGTGTGAAGAGGTAGGATTGCAATATACAACCTTTACAGATATCACTGTGAATCCTAAAGACCACGAAGTCGAAAAAGGTAGAGAAATTTACTTAGAAAAAAATTGTGATGCTGTCATCGGAGTTGGTGGAGGAAGTACCATTGACGCTGCAAAAGCAATCGCACTCCTTTCTACAAATGGAGGACATATTCGTGATTATGAAGGGGTCGACAAAATAAAGCATCCCCTCCCTCCCCAAATTATGGTTCCAACTACAGCAGGTTCTGGATCTGAGGTTTCGCAATTTTCCATTATTTTAAATACAAAAGAACGAAAAAAAATGACAATCATTTCAAAATCATTGATACCTGATATTGCCATTGTTGATCCTAAAACACTTGTAACAAAAAATACTCATCTTACCATTTCAACCGGAATTGATGTATTAACACATGGAATTGAATCTTATATTAGTTTAGCCGCAACACCTTTAACGGATGTTCACGCAAAAAATGCAATATCTCTTGTAGGCAAATATTTGCGATGTTCTGTAGCATCACAATTTAATAAAGAAGCGAAAACTCATATGGCGATGGCAAGTTTACAAGCTGGAATTGCATTTTCAAACGCAATTTTAGGCGCAGTCCATGCGATGAGCCATGCAGTAGGTGGAAGATATCCAATTTTACATGGAGACATTAACTCCATACTTCTTCCACATGTGATGGAATATAACTTACTAGCAAATACTGATAAGTTTTCTGATATTGCTTATCTACTAGGACATAAGGATTTTACTATTTCAAAAATGGAAGCAGGAAAGATCTCAATTGATTTAGTAAAACAATTAATCGTTGACATAGGCGCTCCACAAAAACTATCAGAATTACAAGTTGAAGATAAAGAAATTTCTACAATGAGCTATACTGCCCTCCACGATGCATGTATGTTGACAAATCCAAGAGATGTCACAGTCGAAGCCATTGAAGAACTTTTCAGAAAGGCCTGGTAGACTTGGTACTAAAAGAACGAGAATCATTAATTGGTAAATTGACAGGAATACAATCTTCAAAGAAAAGCTATTACAGTGAATTGAAAGTTACGGTAGAAGAATTAAAAAAGAAAAATATGCAATTAGAAGTCATCAATGAAGTCACGCAAAGTCTTAATATTGAAATGTCAATTGATGAAATGCTAAAAAACATCTTTGAAAAAATAAAACCCTTTATTGCAATCGAGCGAATGAGCTTGTCCTTGTATGAAAATAATCAACTAGTTTTATCAAACGTCTTTCCATTAGATTCCTTTTACTTTCCTATGGGATATGTGTTTGAAAAAGAAAAATCTCTCTATTGGCAATCCATCCTTACTTTAGAAAAAGTACTATTTAAAATGGAAAATCACACGCCAATTTATATAGAAGAAAAAGCATATCAGTCGTTAGGCATTCAAAGTATTCTCATTATCCCTCTTGTAAGTAAAAAAGCAGTCATTGGCGTTTTAAGTATTGGAAGAAAAGAATTAAACCATTTTAGTGAAGATGATTTATCATTTCTTCAACAACTTTCAGATCAAATTGCTGTCTGTTTTGAAAATGTACAGTTGTACCATAAAGTTTTAAACTCAAAAAAGGAATGGGAAGAAACCTTTCGTGCAGTATCAGATATGATTTTCATTACTGATACAAATGGGATCATTTTAAAATGTAATACTTCGGCAATAAATTTTTTTGACACTTCTATCATTGGCCAGGACCTACAAACAATACTTGATCTACCTAGAACAAACAACTATTTTTTATCGAGTATATCTATTGAGGAAAATTTTTATCAAGAGTTTCATTTCAATCACCATCTTTTTGAATTGCGTGCATATCCAATTTATAACAACGTTCAACAAGTATATTCATTTATCATTTATATTATTGATATTACTGAAAAAAGAAAAATGGAGGCACAGCTTATTCAATCAGGAAAATTGGCAGCTATTGGAGAAATTGCAGCAGGGATAGCACACGAATTAAATAACCCTTTAACCGCGATTCTTGGAAATTCGCAATTACTTTTACGTGATGCAAAATCAGACGATCGATCCCATAAACTATTATCAGGTATTTATACTTGTGGAAAAAGGTCTAAAAATATTATTCAAAATTTACTTACCTTTTCTCGCCAAGACGAGTATAGTTTTGATGAATTCTCCATAAATGATGCTGTAGAACAAGTATTGGAAATAATTGGAGATCAATTCAAAAAACAAAATATTACGATTGAAAAGCAACTGCAATTGAACATAAATAGTGTTTACGGGAATATCCAGCAAATAGGACAAATTATCCTAAACTTGTTAATCAACGCAAAAGATGCCCTTGAAGAGAAAAATACCCCTAAAAAAATCATTTCCATTGAAACAAAAGAATTTTATGATAAAGCAAAAAAATGGGTCGTTCTCACAATAAAAGATAATGGGAATGGTATTCAACCACATCAATTGCAAGATATTTTTAACCCTTTTTTCACCACAAAAGAACCTGGTAAAGGAACAGGACTGGGTCTATCGGTTAGCTTGGGGATAGCAGAAAAACATAATGGATTGATAGAAGTGGATAGTAAATACAAAGAAGGTAGTGAATTCAGCTTAAAACTACCAATTAAATTCCAATAGAAAGGTAGTGTTCATTTTTGAAGCGTATTTTAATTATGGACGACGAAATTGAAGTTGGAAATTTCTTTCGTCATTTACTGGAAGAAAAAGGATTTAACATAAAGACTGCAGTTAACAAAAACGAATTTACTACATTAATTTCTGAACTTTCTTTTGACCTAGCATTGATTGATATGAAACTGCCAGATTCAAATGGTATCCAATTATTAAAACAATTAAAAAAATCTCAACCAATGTGTAAAGCTATTATCATGACAGGCTACAGTACAGTGAAAACAGCCGTTGAAGCTTTGAAAAATGGGGCTAATGACTATATCGAAAAACCTTTTGATGATTTGGAGCTATTAGAAAAAACATTGGACAATTTTCTAAGTACTGAATACATTTCAAATCGAACAGAAACAAATCAACTAGCTACCACAATTGGCTTTATCATTGGCGAAAATGCAGCTATGAATGAACTTGCCAAACTAGCAGAAAAAATTGCAAAAAAGAATATTAATATACTCATTGAAGGGGAAACGGGGACGGGTAAAGATGTACTTGCCAACTTTATTCATCATATAAGTCAACGATATAACCAACCTTTTATTCGAATTAATTGTGGCGCAATTCCGGAAACATTACTAGAAAGTGAATTATTTGGTCATGAAAAAGGAGCCTTTACGGGAGCAGTAAAATTAAAAAAAGGGATATTTGAAATTGCAGATAACGGAACTCTATTTTTAGATGAAATTGGTGAAGCGAGCTTAGGAATTCAAGTTCAATTGTTGCGAGTATTAGAAACTGGCGAATATTATCGTGTTGGTGGTGAAGCTGTCCGTAAAACGAACACCCGCATTATTGCGGCAACAAATAAAAACTTAGTACAAGCTGTAGAAGAAAAAACATTTCGTGAAGATTTATTATACCGATTAGATGTTGTAAAACTGAATATCCCCCCATTACGGAAAAGAATTGAAGATTTAAATCTATATTTAAATTATTTTTTACAAAAGGTAAATGCAAGTCATCTAACGTTTTCAGGAGAAAGTTTAGAAATAATGAGAAACTACATGTGGCCAGGAAATGTCCGCGAACTATTTAATATTGTCAAGCGAGCCGCTGCTTTAGTGGATGAAGGTGAAACGATTGTCACTCCAAAATATTTGCCAGAAAAACTTCTACAAAACAACCATCAAAATGAGGACAATTATCAAATGAATGATGAATTTGAATCCTTCATAACGAGCTGGACAAAAAATATTTTATCTTTATGGGATGGACACAATGATATTGAGTTAGATGATGTCTTATTTTCTGTAAAGGAATTAGAAAAACAAGTCGGACGTTCATTTGTTTTAAAATCATTAAAAAATCATGTTGGTGATCGAAAGAAAACAGCCGATTCATTGAACATCACAACTCGCCAATTAAAATATTTACTTAATGAAAAAGGGAAAATTTAAAGGGGCATTTCCTCATTTATTGAGGATGCCCCTTTTTATCACCTTATAATGCCTTCACTTTCGCTACAACATTATCCACAGTGAAACCATATTTCTCCATAACAATTTCGCCTGGAGCACTTGCACCGAATTGATCGATTGCTAATACATCGCCTTCAAAGCCTGTGTATTTATGCCAACCGAATGAAGAGCCCATTTCGATCGCTAAACGTTTTGTTACTGCTTTTGGAAGAACTGATTCTTTATACTCTGCGGATTGTTGCTCGAAACGATCCATTGCTGGCATTGAAACAACAGACGCATCAATTCCTTCAGCTTGTAATTTTGCTTGTGCTTCCACTGCAAGAGAAACTTCTGAACCTGTAGCAATTAAGATTGCATCTGGCGTCTCTTTTGTTGCTGGTGATACAACATAGGCACCTTTTGCTACACCGTCTTTTGCAAGTTCTGCTGATTTCGCAAGAACCGGTAAATTTTGACGAGAAAGAACTAATACAGTTGGAACGTCTTTAGAACTTACTGCTAATTTCCAAGCTTCCGCCGATTCGTTCGCATCAGCTGGACGAATTACAGATAGATTTGGCATTGCACGTAAAGATGCTAAATGTTCGATTGGTTCGTGCGTTGGGCCGTCTTCCCCTACTGCGATTGAATCGTGCGTAAATACATATGTTACAGGTAAGCCCATTAATGCAGATAAACGAACTGCAGGACGAACATAATCCGAGAATACGAAGAACGTACCACCGAATACGTTTAATCCACCATGTAATGCCATACCATTTAATGCAGCACCCATCGCAAATTCACGAACTCCAAACCAAATGTTGCGGCCTTCAGGTGTTTCTGGTGAGAAGTCGCCAGCACCTTTCATCGTTGTTTTATTTGATCCAGCAAGGTCAGCACTTCCGCCAAAGAATGAAGGAACTTTTTTCGCTAATGCATTGATTACATCTCCAGAAGATGAACGCGTTGCAACTGATTTACCAGCCTCATAAACAGGTACTTCTGCATCAAAATCAGCAGGAAGTTCGTTGTTCATTGCTTTAATAAACTGATCAGCTAATTCAGGATACTCTGCTTTGTAGCTTTCAAATTTTGCATTCCATTCTGCTTCTGGTGCAGCTCCTTGTGTTTCAGCTGCAGCTTTGAAAGTAGCATAAACTTCTTCAGGAATTTGGAAAGGCTCGTGTCCCCAACCATAAGCTGATTTTGTAAGTACTACTTCGTCAGCGCCAAGTGGAGCACCGTGTGAATCAGCTTTACCTGATTTATTTGGAGAACCAAATCCAATAACAGTTTTCACTTCAATTAATGTTGGTTTGCCTTTTGATTGTTTTGCTTGTTCAATTGCTGTATTGATGGCATCAATATCTGTACCATCCGCAACATGAAGATAGTTCCAACCATAAGACTCAAAACGTTTTTGTACGTTTTCAGAGAATGATTTTGCTAAATCCCCATCTAAAGAAATATCATTTGAATCGTAAAGTACGATTAATTTTTCTAATTGTAAATGTCCTGCTAGAGAAATCGCCTCAGCAGCAACACCTTCCATTAAATCACCATCTCCACATAATGCAAATGTGTAATGGTCTACAATGTCATGACCTGGTTTGTTATATGTAGCAGCTAAATGTTTTTCCGCCATTGCCATACCAACAGTCATCGCGATCCCTTGTCCAAGTGGGCCTGTTGTTGCTTCAACCCCAACAGTATGACCATATTCAGGATGTCCTGGAGTTTTTGATCCCCATTGACGGAAGTTTTTAATTTCTTCCATATCTAAGCCGTAGCCACCTAAATGTAATAGGCTATATAGTAACATTGAACCATGACCAGCAGATAATACGAAACGATCACGGTTATACCATGTTGGATTTTGTGGGTTATGGCGTAATTGCTTCGTCCATAACGTATATGCCATTGGTGCAGCACCCATTGGTAAACCTGGGTGACCAGAATTTGCTTTTTCGATTGCATCAATTGATAGTGTTCGGATTGCATTAATTGCTTGTAAATCCGCGTTTTGTGCCATTATTTGACATCCTTTCTCGTACGAATGTTTATACTTTTACAGTTTAGACAAGATTGTCAAAGAAAACAATCCATTTTGCATACATTTTTGGATTTATGACATACTTTTTACAATTGTGCTACATTATTGGCAATGATCCTAATTTAATTTACTCTTTTGAATTTGTTTAATTTTCTCCGGGGTAACTTCATTCCCATTTGAATCGTAGACTTGTACATTTTCGATTGTATTTCGGAAAGAATTACGGAAGGATTCTAAATATTCTTTGCGAAGAAGTGTACGTTCTTTTGCATCTGCCTCTGTTAATGTTCCTTCTTTTGCTTTTTTTGATAACTCATTAATTCGTTCAATTTTTTCTTTTGATAACATATTTTTCTCACCTTTCATTACCCATTACTTTAAAAGGTAAGTAAAAATGTGAGGAAGCGCAAGTATTTCACCTTATTTATTTAAAAGAAAAAGCATCAAATTAAGATGCTATCATTTTGTGTAATATTTTATTAGTAATCCACAAACACCTGATTTACGTTTTAATTTTCTAGTTCTTCGATGTATTCTGCATATCTGCGATGAACAGTTGCTTTACTGACTTGGAAACCGAG
Organism: Lysinibacillus antri; assembly: GCF_003977595.1. Taxonomy (GTDB): domain Bacteria; phylum Bacillota; class Bacilli; order Bacillales_A; family Planococcaceae; genus Ureibacillus; species Ureibacillus antri. The sequence goes on from NZ_RYYR01000005.1 coordinate 87,429, forward strand.
ACCTCTTAATGTGGAGGCGATTTCTTGAAAAGTGAGACCTTTATCGCGTAATTTAACGATTTCTTCTATCGGTACTTCTATGCGTTCGCGGCCTTCGTGATTGTGGCGGTTTTTGATGTTGAGTTCTGGTCGATAACCGTTTTCGACTGCCCGCTTCATGCCTCTTTTAATTTTTGCATTATGGATTTTCCGCTGATATTCTTCGACGATTGCTAAAATTTCTAGTAACATCGTGTCCATTTCATTTAATGTTAGCGGTCCTGCATTATTCAATGAATAAACGGTTGTCTCGCTTTTTTGCAGTAAATGCAGAATTGCCATTCGTGCATTTCCACGTCCTAATCGGGTTTCATCCTGCACAAATATGGCTGCTACATGTTGTTCTTTTATATAGTCCATCATGTCAAGTAACCCAGGTCGCTCCACATCGTATCCACTTTGTTGATCTTGAAATGTAGCTAATACTTCATAGCCTAAGTTTTGAGCATAACGACTTAGCTCTTCTTGTTGTCTTGTTAATGATGTTTCTTGCGTGTTCTTCTCCGTACTTACTCTTGTATAGATGACTGCTCTGTTGTTTTCTGTTTTCATTGTTCTCTACTCGCTACCTCGATTGTCTCATTTTCTTCTGTCTCTTTTTGGACCATATAAATGCTATCTTCGTTTACTGGGATTGATATGACTTGTCCTGCGATTATTTTCTCATGTTTTAAGCCATTTTCCAACTTTACCTTTTCAATCCATGCTTGAACTGTCATATTTCCTCGATATTGTTCTGCAAGCGACCATAAAGTATCGCCATGATTAATTTCTATATGTTCATATGTTGAGTCACCATTATCCATAATAAGTAAAAAAGCCCCCATAATAACGAAAGCGATAAATAAAACAACGATATAATTATTTTTTTGTAACCAATTCATACTTTCAACTCCTAATCGAATGTTTGTTCGGAATGTACGTTCTTAATTTAATACGAACACATGTTTTTGTCAATAAAAATTTCGAACCTATGTTTGCATTTCTAATCTTTCACTGCTATACTATATGTAACTAATAGAGATACATATTCACATAAAGAGGTGAGAAAGTTGAAAAAAGTATCAAAAAGGCAAGAAGATATACTAGCTTTTATTAAAGAAGAAGTTCGCACGAAAGGTTATCCACCATCTGTTCGGGAAATTGGAGAAGCAGTTGGTCTTGCATCAAGTTCGACTGTTCATGGCCACCTTGAACGTTTAGAAAGCAAGGGATTAATTCGCCGAGACCCTACAAAACCCCGCGCAATTGAAATATTAGATAACGACAATAAATCCGTTCAAAAGCAATCGGTCGTTCACGTTCCTCTTGTTGGGAAAGTTACTGCGGGGCTACCAATTACAGCTATTGAAAATATAGAAGAGTATTTCCCTCTACCAGACACGTATGGCGCTGGAGAAGAAAATCTATTTATGCTAGAGGTTATGGGAGAATCTATGATCGAAGCCGGTATCCTTGATGGAGACTATGTGGTAGTAAAACAAACTTCTACAGCGAATAACGGGGATATCGTTGTTGCCATGACAGAGGACGATGAAGCAACAGTAAAACGATTCTTTAAAGAAAAAACACATTTCCGATTACAACCCGAAAACTCAAGCATGGACCCGATTCTAGTAAATCAAGTAACGATTTTAGGTAAAGTCGTTGGATTATATAGACAAATTCATTAAAAAAGTTGTCGCTTTGGTCTTTAGGAGACTGAAGTGACAACTTTTTTATTTTGGTTGGATTTGGATGGGGTGTGAGTGTTTGAATTCTGGTTGTGGGCGCTTGGCTTCCGGTTGTGGGCGTTTGGCTCCTGGTTGTGGGCGCTTGCTTCCGGTTGTGGGCGTTTGGCTCCGGGTTGTGGGCGCTTAGGTTCCTCTTTTGATCACTTACTCGGATTTCTGATCACTTAGCAACTACTTTGGATCACTTACCTGCTATTTAACATTTTTCCCTGTTCCCCCACACGCTTCAATAAACGCTCTAAACAATTCTCGAGAATGCGTATCCCCTTTTACCGCCATTTCTTCCGGATGCCATTGTACCGCGATACAGAAAGGATAATTTTCTAACTCCATCGCTTCAATAATGCCATCGCTTGCTCGACTAGACACCTTCAAAATATCCGAAACGTCTTTTACCGCTTGATGATGCAACGAATTCACCGCAATGCGATCTTTTCCCACAATTTTATGCAATATCGAACCTTGAACAACATCCACAAAATGACTTGGTTCATGTCGTAAAGCTTGTTGTTTATGAAGCAGGGGTTCTTGCTCATATTGGGCATTGATATCTTGATATAGGGTGCCTCCTAATGCAACATTTAATAGCTGAATTCCTCGGCAAATGGCGAAAATCGGCAGCTTTTTATTTAAGGCTGCATGCGCTAACGCAATTTCCACTTTATCGCGCTCGAGCATCACTTCACCTAATTGCGGATGGGGTTCTTCTTGAAAATAATGCGGGTGAACGTCAACCCCACCTGTTAACAACAATCCATCGATCACCTCCACCACTTGGGCAGCCTCTTTTTCGACGCCAAAAGGAATACAAAATGGCAATCCCCCAGCTTCTAATACGGATTGGACGTACGGAACATTTATATTATATTTCTCTTTGATCACGGTCATCGTTATTCCAATGATTGGCTTCATACAAGCACCTCCCCTATAAAATATTCGTGAGAGGCGAAATCATTCCTCACGCAAAAGAAAAAAGCCTAACGACATCGTTAAGCTAAAATAAGTTCATATACCAATTTAACATCGCTTCCCCGTAAAAATAGACAATGACCGCCGCCAGAGCAATCGATGGCCCGAATGGAACGGGTGTTTTTCGGTCTTGACCGCGTACTTTTAGAACAATCACACCGACAATCATCCCGATTACTGATGATAAAAAGAGCGTGATTAACGTGTTTGCTGTTCCAAGCACTAACCCAATGAGGAAGAAGAGTTTAATGTCTCCCCCACCCATGCCACCTTTTGAAATAATGGCAATCAGTAGTAGAATACCAAAGCCAATTACTGCCCCTAGTAAACTATCCCACCAATTGTCGAGCGGTGAGAAAACGCGCCCAATCACTAAAAATGGTAAAAAGAATAATAGAATTTTATCCGGAATGAGCATATAGGCAATATCCGAAACGACAATAATCATTAACAAAGAAATAAACAGTAACGCGACAGCCGTTTCAATCGTAATGCCTAATGTGTAAACCGTAAAGGCAAACAAAATCCCCGTCATAATTTCCGTTAAGAGATAAATGGGGGAGATTTTTGCACCACAACTTCTGCATTTCCCGCCTAAAAATATGTACGAAAAAACAGGTATCAGGTCCAGAGTCGTTAATCGTCGGTTACAGGATGTGCAATGCGATGGTGGTGTTACGATTGACTCTTTCAACGGAACCCTTAGCCCAACCACGTTAAAAAATGAACCGAAGACGAGTCCAAAGATTAACGCAAAACTAGCATAAACAATCTCCATGTAAAACGCTCCTTACTTTCTACCTGTCTTTATTACTCACCTTCATAATAAAAAGTTGTCACTTGAAGCGAAACCGATACCACTTCTTCTTCATCCAAAATGACACTTTCCTCACCAGGAAGAGCAAAACTGATCGTATCAATATGCATAATGCGTTCTAAATTTTCCACTTCTTCAATAAATTTTTGAAGGTTTCTCGCGTTTGGTGCTTCGACATCAATCGTGAACGTAATAAGTTTTAAATCATTCGGAATGGATGCACGATCAATCGATGTCATTGGAATTTCTTCGGTTTCCGGTGTTTCTTCCGTGTTCGCATTTTCTTCAGGTGCTGGTGCTGGTTGTTCTGTTGTTTCTTCTGTCGCTTCCTCTTCTGGAAGAGTTTCAGAAACAAGAGAATCATAATTGTTAAAGTTAATATTCAATACGCGTGTACCGGAAATGTATTCAATTTCTTCTATGTTTAAAAGCAGTTGATCGATTTCACGGCTTTGTGGTAATTTTTTTCGAAGTGCAAACGTATTTGACTCAATCACTTGCTCCGATTGCAGATTATTGATTTGGTCTTGTAACGTTGTAATTTCCGTCTGCAAACTGGAAATGGACGTTTGGGTTAAACTCGCTTCATCTTTCTTTGGAAGCACCACATAATAATAAAGCGCAAATAATAAGGCAGCAACTAAGGCAACCAATAAGATCAGACTAGAATTTTTACTACCAGAGAAAAGCTTCACTCGTTCACACCTCCAGTAGTAGCTAAATACGCATCATCAATCAATAATGTGATGTTAGCTGAATATCGAAGTTGTTCGTTAAAATTCGTTGTATCATCCGTTGAGCCTTCTTCTGTTTCAACTACTAATTCAAAGTTCGATATAGTAGAAACTTGAACGTCTTTAAAATACCCGCTATTCGAAAGTCTAGCAACATAATCAGAAATCGCATTTAACGTTTCAAAATCGAGGGTAATCGTAACGCTATTTTCTGAAAATTCATAAGCGCGTAAAAAGGAGTTATTCGGTTGTAAAGTTTGGGCTTCATTAATAATTGGTGAAACGGGATATGAGAGAATTTCCAAAAATTCCACAAATTCATTTAATGATAAACTTGAACTCATACCGTTTAAAACATCAAACTCAGCTTGTAATTGATCTCGTTGTGCAATTAAGGCTTGTTCTTCATTTTTCATCGAAGCAACACTACTTCGCGCATTAAAATATTGCCATACAAGTAAACTTAAAATAAGTAATACGATGATCGCAAGTAACACATAAAGCAACTTGGAATCTGCCTGTCGACGCCGCTCTACTTTGGGCAACAGGTTTATATCTGGAATCATGGGTCAACCTCCTTTAGAGCGAGGCCTAATAAAGCAGTATGTTTCGCTTTAAAATTAGGAAAATGCTTCGAAATGACTTCATCATTTATGAGTGTTGAAGGAATATTTAAATTGTTATTCAACGTTTCCGTAATTTGTTCTATAAATGGATTATCCCCCATGACGATAATCTCATCAACACCTTTTTCACCCTTATGTAAAGAAAAACGGAAGAAATTCATCATTCGATCTAGTTCCAAAACAAGATCCATTACTTGCATTAAATAGCTTTGCGGATCACCTTGAAATTCAAACCGTACATCTACCTCCGATTCCACAGTCGAAACCCACTTCAACATCTCCGTTTCAATCAATTGAAAACGAAGAAACTCCACTTGGCCAAGGGAGTAAATACAAATAGAGAGCTCATTAATGGACCAGTCCGAAACTAAGTACGTTTTCTCTCCATCAATCAAGCCCATTTTATCTAAAATTCGTAAATTACAAAGGGAGCGAATATCGGCAACTTCCGGCTCCATTTTAATATCGAGAAAAATTGATGTGAGCTTTGAAATTTCTTCCGATGGGGCCGCAAAAAGAATTGCCTGTCCATCCCCTGGAGTATGGTCATACACATCCACTAAAGGATCTTCAAAGGGAACACGAATCGACTCCCCAAGCTCCATTTGAACATATTCTAAAAGTTTATCCGGCTCCACGTCTTCCGGATGCTCAAAGGTCTTTAAAAGCACCGATGTATCAGGCACAAAAAGGCGGACATTTTGTTTTTTTCCGCCCCATTTGGATGTGTACTTTTTAAATATTTCAAATAAAATCATTTCATTTTCAATAGTAGATTCAACAATCGCTCCATGTTCTAATGGAATTTCAAAAAGCTGTGATTGTTCTAAGCCAGGCCCCTTCATCACAAGCGCACGGATTACGTAATCTCGAAGTTCGATGGAAGTATGGGATTTTTTCACTTTTTTAAACATACACGTTCTCCAATCACATTATAATTGGTTTAGTTTTTCTATGCTTTTCCTGAATATGTATTTCAGGAAAAGTAACAAAAACTATCTTAACTTTACAGAAATTAACTCCCTATTTTTTGAGGTTTAAATTTAGATTTTCTTCAGTGATAGCATTTGCATTAGATACGTTAGCTTTATAATCAGACCCAACAATATTTGCTAATTTAGCATAAGTTACAGTCCAAGTACTACCACTAAGTACTGCCTGGTCACCAGTAACTAACGCTACGCCATCAAGATACGGATCAATAACACCGGCATTACATGTAGTTGTTGCAGTTGCAGTTACAGTTGTACATTTATTATCTATATGTGCAAGTTTTGCAGCAGCTAATACATTAGAAGCTTCAGCCAAAATTGCTTTATCTCGAGAATTATTAATAATGTTACCAATAGATGGAACTGCTATTGCAGCAACAATTGCCAAAATAACAACTACAGCTAATAACTCAATCAAAGTCAAACCCTTTTCATTCTTTACACGTTTTTTTATTTTTTTAAACATATCATTTCCTCCTAAATTTTTCATTACTTTTAATTTCTCATTAATTTTTTGCTCGGACGTTTTTTGCATATTGTTCACCTCCTTGAAATACGCCCTTTCTGTATATTTAAGTATCAAAACTACACTCTTTTACATCTGCTCATAAAGACTAAACATTGGCATCATTATTGCAGCTACAATCAGTCCTACAATTCCTGCTAATAACAGAATCATTAACGGTTCAATTAAAGACTTTAAAGTATCTACAGATCGGTCTACTTCGCTTTCATAAAAATCTGCCACTTTTTCTAACATAATGTCAAGTGATCCTGTCGATTCCCCAATTTTTGTCATCGAAGTAACTAATGGTGGAAATAACCAACTTCTTTCAAAAGGCCCCGATAATGATTGTCCTTTTTCTAGACTCGTCCGTGCTTCTAAAATAACTCTTCCTAAGACTGGATTCCCCACGACTCTTTCAACAATAGTCAAAGAATTTAATATCGGGACTGCACTACTAAATAAAGAAGATAGTGTTCTTGTCATTCTGGCAATAGCAGACTTTTGAAATAATTTCCCGAACATCGGCATCTTTAAAAGCATTAAATGCACTCCATAATGAAATTGTTTATTTTTCTTATATAAGAATTGCAATACAATAGTTGCCCCAATCATCAAGACTAGTAACAACCACCAAAAGCTTTGTAAAAATTTACTAAAAGTTATTGTATAGACTGTAATTAAAGGCAATTCTGCTCCCATTTCTTCAAAGGTTGTGACGAAATTAGGAACGATAAAAATTAGTAAAAATGCTACAACCACCATTGTTATAAAAAGTAAAATTAATGGATAGGTTAATGTTGATTGTACTTTCTTTTTTAAGTTATATTGTTTCTCAAACATGTTAGCTAGTCGTTCTAATGTCTCGTCCATGTTCCCGGTTACTTCCCCAGAAGCAATCATATTCGCGAATAGTTGTGGAAACACTTTTGGATGCTTTAGCGTAGCTTTAGAGAAGGGTGTCCCTGCACGTACATCTTCCTCTACTGCTAATAAAGCCTTTTTTAACGGTTTACTCGTTGTTTGATCCGCTAGAATTCGGGTTGCCTCCACAATGGAAATCCCTGCACGAATTAATGTGGCAAATTGACGGCAGTAAATAACGAAATCTTCATTTTTTACCTTTGCCCCTCCACCTAAACTAATTTCCATATGCAAAAGGCTTTTCGATTCTTCTAATTGACGCGGGTTAATTCCCTGCTCGCGAAGTTTAGCAATGGCGGCTTGTTTTGTTGGTGCATCCACTATGCCCTTCTTTTGTTCGCCTTTTTTCGTTCGACCGGTGTATTTATATACCGTCAACTATAATCACCAACATTCATAAACGGTCTTGCTTCTTCTAATGAAACCTTTCCTGAAGAGACTAGTGTTTGAATGGAACTTTCTAATGTATGCATTCCAAGAGCACGACTTGTTTGCATGATACTTGGAATTTGGTGTACTTTTTCACTGCGAATTAAGTTTACAATCGCTGGGACACCGACTAAAATTTCTGTTGCTGCTACACGACCATTTTTATCTTTCGTTGGAAATAGTCTTTGCGAAATGATCCCTTGCAATACATTTGCCAATTGCACACGAATTTGCCCTTGTTGATGTGGTGGGAATACGTCAATGATACGATCAATCGAAGTTGGTGCACTTGATGTATGTAATGTACCAAGTACTAAGTGACCTGTTTCAGCTGCCGTAATCGCAGTTGAAATGGTTTCTAAGTCTCGCATCTCACCAACTAATATAATGTCTGGATCTTGACGAAGGGCTGCACGTAAGCCAGTCGCAAAGGTTTCTGTATCTACACCAATTTCACGTTGGTTGACAATCGATTGTTTATGATGATGTAAATATTCGATTGGGTCTTCCAATGTAATAATATGTTTTGCTTTCGATTCATTTACATAATCAATCATGGCTGCTAATGTCGTTGATTTCCCGGAGCCTGTAGGACCTGTTACTAAAATTAATCCTTGTGGTTTTTCCATTAATTGATACAGAATGTCTGGCATTTTCAGTGATTCAATTGTAGGAATCTTGGAAGAAATCAAACGTAAAACTAGAGCACTGGCATTCTTTTGATGAAAAGCATTGACACGGAATCGACATAACTCTTCTAAGGAGAAATTGAAGTCCGTTTCCCCATGACTCTCATACTCTGCAACTTTATGCTCAGGCATAATGTCATAGACCATTTCATGTAAAATTTCTGGCGTTAAAAGCTCATTTCCATATTGCTCGAGTTTACCGTTTCGGCGATAAACCGGTGGCAACCCTACTGTTAAATGTAAATCCGATGCTTTTTCTGTATATGCACGCATAAGTAAATCGTGAATTGATAAATTGCTCATAGTTAATTCTCCCTACTCTGTCGTTGCCACACGGATTACCTCTTCTGTTGTTGTTACTCCATCCAACACTTTTAGTAACCCATCAATCATTAACGAGTTATATCCTTCTTGTTTCATATAATCTGTTAGCTGTGTATTGGAACCATTGCTTAAAATATGCTCTCTTATATAACGGTCAATTGGTAATACTTCATGAATGGCATATCGACCTTTATAACCGGTTTGCCCGCAAGATGGACAGCCACGACCTTTCTGAACAGTTGTTACTTGTAGACCGTATTCTTTAAATATTTCCTTCTCACGTTCGGTTGCATCCACTGTAGTTTTACAGTCTCGGCAAATTTTGCGTACTAATCGTTGCGCAACAACCCCAACTAGAGAAGATGATATTAATAACGGCTCAATCCCCATATCACGTAATCTCGAAATGGATTCAACCGCACTATTTGTATGCAATGTACTTAATACTAAGTGACCTGTTAACGATGCTCGAACCGCAATTTCTGCTGTTTCTAAGTCTCGAATTTCCCCAATCATGACGATATCCGGGTCTTGACGTAAAATCGAACGTAATCCTGCTGCAAACGTTAACCCAACATCTTCATTTACTTGAATTTGGTTGACGCCTATTAATTGATACTCCACTGGATCTTCAACCGTAATAATGTTCACATCTTCACTGTTTAAGTTCGACAACGCTGCATATAACGTGGAAGATTTACCAGAACCAGTAGGACCAGTAATGAGCACAATTCCATTTGGACGAGCGATCATGTCACGGAATAGGGCTTCATTTCGCTTCGTAAATCCTAGCTTATTGATATCATTTGCCGCATTCGTCACATCTAGTATACGCATTACGATTTTTTCACCGAAAATGGTTGGTAACGTTGATAAACGAATGTCAATTGGCTTAAAATTTACCGTTGTTCGAATACGGCCATCTTGTGGTGTACGTGTATCGGTAATGTTTAAGTTCCCCATAATTTTTACACGAGCCGTCATCATATTTTGCATATGTTTAGGTAAAGAACGTTCTGTTCGTAGCACACCATCCACACGATAGCGAACTTTAAATTCATTTTCCATTGCGTCAAAGTGTATATCACTCGCTCTTGAGGCAACCCCATTGGCAATAATTTGATTTACTAATCGAACAATCGGTGAATCGTCATCATTAATTTCTTGTTGTGGTGCCGCCTCTGTAGTTGTGGCAGCCAATCCAAGGTCCGACAATGCTGCTTCCATCGATTCCTGAAGGTCATAGTATTTCGTAATTGTTCGATATAAATCGTCTTTTGCAGCAATACTTGTTTCAATTTGACACCCTGTTGCCATGCGCACTTCTTCAATCGCGAAGTAATCCATTGGGTCAGCCATGGCGATAAAGAGTTTATTTCGATCGCGGCGAATCGGCATAACCATGGCACGTTTAGCAAGTTCGCCCGGTACTAAATGCAATAATTCTGGGTCAATGGTGAATTGGTTTAAATTGACATGAGGTATCCCTAATTGAAACTCTAAAACCTCAATTAACTGTTGTTCGGTAATAAAGTTTTGTTTAATAAGGAAGTCCCCTATTTTTTCATCACTCGTTTTGGTTGTCAGGGCATAATCAAGTTGTTCACTCGTAATCGCTCCTGCATCGACTAATAAATCCCCTAGGCGTTTTCTCGAAGATGGTCTCATTTTTTATCTCCTTCCTATGGAGTAACTAGATTCCCACCTTTATCATAATAACTACCAGGTGGCAATTCATTCTCATTCGTTGGTAAATCATTTTTTTCTAAATCTGTTGGGTTTTTCGGAATAAAATCATCAAGCTCGAGATCTGGTAACCCATCGCCGTTTAAATCAATGTTCAAATCTGTATCTGGTTGCGTTCCATCCGTTTCAGGTAACAGTGATCTCGATGAATTTAGGACGATACGATTAATGGGCTTATAATAATCACGACTAATATGTTCTTCTGTTACATTACCATTTTCTGTAATATTACGGAAGACTGAAATTCGTAAACCTTCCTGACCTTCTTGAACAATTGTCGTTTGGCCAATTGGTAAATCAGTGGAGTAGCGATTAATAATACGTGGTGCAATGATTTCTTCCCGTTCCACTCTTACGGATACGTCACTTTCTTTTACTGTTGAATATATTTCAAGCTTTAGCATATCGTTCTCAACAGTCGCTTTAATAAGTGCTGGATTAGTCGTTGTATTAACAAATTTCAAATCTTTTTGCTCAAACTCACTTACTTGCGCTTCAATTCCCGGTTCTAAATAGGTAGGAATTTCATTTTGGGAGTGACGCTCTAAAATAGCGAAATTTGTTTGTAACACCGTGTTATATAGGACTGAAGCTAAGAAATTTAGCCCCATTTTATTCGATATACTGCTGTTTTCCCCAAGAGTTTCTAACAGAGAAAACGGTTCGTTTGGATTAAGTACTTTATCATTTAAAGATTGTGCTATGTATGAAATCCCTATAGCACCTTCTGGAATGGCTTCCATCGTTAATGCTAATCGATCATTTTCAATATGGGAGATATCATTAACAGATGCTTCAATGTCATGAGATTTTAAATAAGAAGCTTGTCCAGTTAATTGGTTCAATGTTTCTTCTGCATTCCAGACCGAGATATTAGCGACATCAGTTTTAATAGTATCGGAAACAGTCACATCAATTGGTAAATGAACAGTTTTTTCATCCACCCAAAATGCATACCAAGGTTTGTCCGTTAATAGTTCGTACTGATCAACCGCTGCCTCCACATTAAATTGAAGCTCATTCACATCGATGCTAAGTTCTTCCCCACCACCAGAGATGATCACTGGTTCAGACTTCCAACTAATAATCGCATCCGTTACAGCTTGAGTAATTGCATTGCGTTCTAGACCTGCGACACTTACACTACCAATTGTAGAGCCACTTGTTTTGATTTCCTCTTCATCAGCCAAAACGACATTCGATGAAAAAAGATTGAATGGTAAGATTAAGTAAAGTAGGAAAACAGTTAGCACAATAAATAGTACGAATTTTTTTTGGATATTCAGTTGGCTCACCTCTTAATCTGTAATATTCCCGTAATTTTCATGGTTATTTTAACCAATTAATTCTTATTAACTACAAATATAGCATACAATAAAAAAAAAGAAAATATACGTTTCTTTTTACCTATGTCCTTTTGGAATTTTTTGATGAAATTATGAAATTTCCTACTATGATAGCAACTTACTTTACAATATTGTATAATTAAGGAAGAAATTGTTTAGTATTTTTCAAACTCCAAACATTTAGATAAAAATGTTACCTATTTAAGTTAATAGTAACATTTTAATAAGGAAGTTTTTTATTAAAAGTGACGAAGTAGGTGAATTTTTATTGAAGAAATTAATAATGAAATCCCGCTTAAATGAATCTGGTATTTCTTTAGTAGAAGTAATTGCTTCTATTGTAATATTGTCGGTTATTTTAATTAGTATTTTTACGATGTTGACACAGTCGGGGAGAACGACGAAGAATAATGAGGATATTGTAGAAGCGACTTACCTTGCACAGACAGAGATGGAGAAGTTGTATGACAAATCTCAAACAACTCTATTTGCTGATTATGAAAATGCAATTGATTTAGAGTTAGATTATGATATCATTTCTCCCGAAACAGAATATGAAAAAGACATAACAACACCGAATAGGAATTTTTACATACAAGTTATAATAAGCAAAACTGATCCTATTTTATTAACTACCCATATCATTATTAATGTTTACGACGAAAAAAGCTCACCTCTGAAAACTCCAAAAGCTCAAATGCAAAACACTCTAGAGTGGAGGAGACCTTAATGAGAAAACTTTTAACTAATCAAAATGGCATAACTCTATTAGAAATATTAGCAGTAATAACCATTATAGCAATTGTTACTCCAATAATCTTTGGCGTCTTAACTAATGGACAAAAAGAATATAACAATCAATCTGGTAATAATCGCCAGTTATCAAGTATTAGTTATGCAATTAATTTGATGACCAAAGATATTCGAAGCTATCCAACTACCCTATCTATTAGTAGTAACCCTACCATTCTTGAAGTAAAAGAAGTAGATGGATCTCCTAAAAGTATATATAAGTTAGACGAGTCTGACCCGAATAATAAAAAAATAACTTTAAATGGCTCAACTATAGCAGATCAAATTCTATCATACAATATTGTTGAGAGTACAACACTTTCGGGTAATAAACAAAGAACAATAACGATTCAATACTTAGATGACCGTAGTAAAAATAAAAAATATGAAACAACTATTATAGAAAGATAAATGAAGGGAGTGGGGAATTTGTTTAAAACAAGAAGTTTAATTAGTTATTTTAAAAATGAAAAAGGTTTTTCCATGATGATTGCTTTAATGTCAGTTATAGTGCTTTCGATTATCGGTATCAGTATGTTTACAATTTCGAATAATACTAGTAAAGCTGCTGAGAGGGAACGAGATGACCAAGCTGTATATTATATTGCAGAGGCTGGACTTAATCATGTTAAAGTAAACCTCATAGATAATATTAATAATCCTAGTACGGACTCATCTAAAAGTAAGCTAGAAAATATCTTAGATAAAATATCTACTAACCCGGAACTAGATTTAACTAATATTAAGGTTTATAACTTTGAAAATCATCTTAATGATCCTAATAAAAAAACAAAAGCATTTGTAAAATTAACAAACAATCCTGCAAATCAATTTACTATCCTATCGCGAGGCACAATTGAAGGATCTGGTAATGCTATTGGACGTGCAGTTTCACAAACCATTTTAATTGATAATGATGGGAACATTATTGATCCGGGTAGTATCAAAGAGATATGTATTATTGATGAAAATTTCACGCCATGTTCAGCACCTACTCCTGGTACCGTTCCTGGCGGTGGATCCAACCCTGGTGACAGCGGAGATAATAAGGATAGTAACTGTCAAGGTCATGGCAATGATAAATGTCAACGTGATCCAGATAAATCCGAATGTCCACCGCATAATAAGAATTGTAAAGATGATGACTCTGGTGATGACGGTGATTCTGGCAGTGATGGTTCTGGCGGCGGTGGCTCTGATGATAATGAAATAGAAAACCCAGTCTTCGGTGAAAGTTTAGTATACACCACTACCAGTGGCACATTTAATCAAACAGGTACTGGTAACGGTAGTAAAGGATTTACTCATAGCAAATATGATGTTAACGATATTAAACTCCCTACTAAACAAGAATTTATAAGTTATTTCAATAACAAAAATGACTATACTGAACTAAAGGTATTACGTAACCCACAGAATTTAGACAAAAATTATATCTTGAACAATATAAATGGGAATGATATTACCTTTAATACATCAACATCAAAAAATCTTTTCATTGATTCTAGTGTTTTATTATCAGACAAAAAGCAAACTACAACTTTAAAATTCGATGGTGAAGGGACTATAAACATTTACATTAACGGAGACCTCGATATTAATGAGGGAATCTTAAATATTAAAGCGGAAAATTCAAAAGTAAAAATTAATATATTCATCAAAAATGACTTGAATCTAGACAAAAAAGGAACTATTAATGCTGACGCAAATATTTATTCTTTAAATTCTACTAGTAACGTAGATATCGATAAAAATCTTAATATCAAAGGTTCTCTTGTTTCCAACACATCTTCAATTACTGTTAATGGTGATTCAAGCACAACTATTAAAGGTATCTGTGCACCAAATGCTTCCTATTCATCATCAGGTACTTATAATGTCAATGGGAAGATTGTTGTAAATTCCTTCTCTCATAATGGTTCAGCTTCCGTAGGGAAAACAACTGATAAAGACTACAATCCCTGCTCGTTGCAATAAGTTTAAATAAAGACACAAAAAACTAATTAATTACTACTATAGAAAATGCCCTCCATTTTGGTGGGCATTTTATTTTATAATACCACAATTATCAATCTCAAAATTTCATCTCTACCCATCCCCAATCATGCACTCTATCTAATTATTAATATTTTCTATCGATAAATACTGTATTTATAAAACATATCGAATTAATAAAAAGACTGCGCCCAAACTTGATATTCCCCAAGTTCGTCTACAGTCCGATACAGCTATTTTTATTTCATATCCTACTCAACGATCTCCATTAAAGCATCTTCAATAAAGAGTTCACTCAATAAATCAATGCCTCCTATCACTTTTTCCGTTTTAGGTGTTGTTGGTATTGGTTTTGAAATCGGTACTACCGGTGAACCATACGTAATACTCGTATCACCATCTGCTAATAGCGAATTGGCTATGACTATTCCTTTAATATTCCCACCTTCTCGAACGGATACATTTGTATTTCGCGCAACAATCATCTGTCCATTATTCGGTACACCACCCAAAATTACCACTTTGGAGCCCCCACTATATAGATTTCCATTCAATGAGCCCTTAATACTTGTAATACTTTTTTCGAAAATATTTAATTTTCCCTTGTGCTCTCTTTAAATCCCCGACAAATAAATTCACTTCTCTCTCCCCAACATCAATTCTAATTGTATTATTTTCATCCACTTTAAATGTAGTAAATCTTGTATCACTACTCCTTAGGGATAAAGCATGTGCGGAAGATTTAGCCCGAGTGAAGATCAACCCTAAGTGGTGGTATTTACATATAATTTACCATTTTTATATTATTAATACATTTATGTAAATATAATATAAAAATAGTCCTAACTTTAAAATGAATACTAATAATATCAAATATACTAAAAATTAATCGAATTAATTAAGTAATTCCTCCTACTTCCCCATATACAAAAATTCGTTTATTTAATATGATTTAAATAAATAGTTCCCCATTTCACTAGATAAGTAGGTGTTTCTTTATGAAACGTTTTTATAAATCTTTTCGTTTAAATGAATCCGGTATTTCGTTAGTGGAGGTCATTGCATCCATCGTCATCTTATCCATTATTATTCTTAGTATTTTTTCTTTACTTACTCAGTCTTCGAAAACAACGAGAACTTCCGAGCGAATCATTGATGCTACCTATGTTGCTCAAACGGAGATGGAAGAGTTATATTTTGAATCTATTAAACGAGCAGACCCTGAATCTGTCATCTTATCTAAAGGCTATACAAAAAACACTACTTATTTTGAAAAAACAAATAGTTCCTATAACTTTTATATTAAATTAAGTCTTACAAATAATGATACGTATCCTCAGTTAACTAGAATACTCATTCAAGTCTATGATCATAAAGACGATACACATCCAAAGGCACAAATGGAAAATACTTTAGATTGGGGGAAATAGTGGTGAAAAGGACAAAACCCTCGATAATCAAACAACAATTTGGAATTTCACTTGTCGAAGTGTTAGCTAGTATCGTTATAGTATCAATTGTAAGCTCACTAGTTTATAGCATTGTTATAAAAAGTAATGATCACTATAATAACCAATATGATAAAAATATGGAATTGTCAGATATTTCTTACAAATTAAAACTACTGACTAAAGAAATTAGAAAAGCTAGTGATGTAAATTATTTAAGTCCCAACTCAATGGACCTAGTAATTGAAAGTTCTACAACTACTTTTTATTATGACTCATCAGCAAAAACACTTTATAAAGATAGTTCAGTATATATTAATAATGTTGAAAAATTTGTGTTAACACCCAACAGTACTCATCCTAATAAAGTATCAATAATTAGTATTGAAATTATTAATGATAAACTCAAAGATTCGATTAAAACGAAAATAATTGTAAGAAGTGGGGATTCATAAATGAAACGATCTAAAAATCGCTACTTTTCAAATGACCACGGATACTCTCTACTTATTACGCTTTTCGCGTTAGTCCTACTTTCTATTTTAGGAATGAGCATATTAACTGTTTCAGGAAATACCTTAAAAAACACCTCGAATGAAAGAATTGATCAGGCTGTTTATTATATTGCTGAAGCAACTGTTGTAGAAAAACGCGCAGAAGTGCTGGAGAAAATAAAAGCTATAAGGGACGGTATTAATTATAATAATTATATATTAAAAGATAATACAGTAGACATAGAAGGTATAAAAACAGAGATTTTTAATCGATTAAAAGATGAATATGGAAACGTAGAAAATAATTTTGAAAGGTTTAATTCAACATTTAACTTAGGTTCAGGTGGTTCTTCAAGTTCGTTTTCTCTAATTAATAATGTTGCACCGACCGCTGAATTTGATATCAATGTATATAAAGACGGGGAAGAAATTGTTTGCCAAATAATAGCAAATGGTCAAATTGATAATAAGGAAAGGCAAGTTCTTCAAAGTATTAAAATAAATAGCAACACTATTATCAACGTAATAGAGGAGGATTTCATTATTAATGAATCGAATGGAGGAAGTGATCCTATCGTGCAAATTGCTCCAAAGTTCGAGTTTCCCACTCAAACAAATGCACCTTCCATAATAATTGCTAATAATAGCACAATTGCACACCCTGCATCTACATTAGTAAATCCTAAGTTTGTGGATGAAGCAAAAAAATGGATAGAATTCGCTAAAACAAAAGGCTTTACTATCATAACAAATGGTTTTACTATTAGTAATACAACTATTAATGGTTCATATTTTGTTTTGAATGGTGATGTAGTAATGAATGGAAATAAAAGTACAAAATTTATTGGAACAATTATTGCACCATTTTCTAATATTAAAATTAATGGTAACGCTGACCTTTGCGGTACAATAGTTGCTAATGGTTATAGTGCTAGTGGTGGGGGAAATGCAAGTATATCTTGTAGTAGCCTATCATTGGAGCCTATTGAAAATCCCATACCAGATTATAAAAGTGACCCTATAAAACAAATTAATATTACAGGCGAGTTATGGACCGTTCAACCTATTAGAGAAATTTAGTGTCCCTGTCTTCTATTCAGAAGCTATTACAGCGTTTTGTAATAGCTTTTTTATGTGAGTTTGTCAAATTGAGTGCAACAATTCTATCTGAAATGATTAATGTGTTAACTTGGAAAAAAGCAGTACAGAAGGAAAAAGCATTGGAGCACAAAATTATGCCCCAATGCTTTTTAAATTGTATATAATTGCCAGAATTGTTTGTGTGCCAGGCACCAATTAGTACATCTTCAAATACTGTTCGCGTTCCCAAGGATGTACTGTTGTACGGAACATTTCGAATTCAATTTCTTTTGCTTCTTTAAAGTTTGCGTAAATGTGTTCACCTAATGCACGTTTTACCACTTCATCTTTATCTAAAGCAACTAACGCATCATCAAGAGCTGCTGGTAAATTGTCGATGCCATTTGCTTTACGCTCTTCATCTGACATGATATAGATGTTGCGGTTGATTGCAGGAGGTGGTGTCATTTGTTGACGGATCCCTTCTAAACCAGACTCTAAAATTACCGCTAATGCTAAGTATGGGTTTGCTGCTGGGTCAACAGAACGAACCTCGATACGTGTTGACAGTCCACGAGCAGATGGGACACGGATTAGTGGTGAACGGTTTTGAGCAGACCACGCTACGTAACATGGTGCTTCATAACCAGGTACTAAACGTTTATATGAGTTTACAGTTGGATTTGTGATCGCTGTAAATCCTTGAACGTGTGCAAGTACCCCTGCCATAAATTGCATTGCTGTTTCAGATAAGCCAAGTTCCGCTCTTTCATCGTAGAACACGTTTTCTTTCCCTTTGAATAAAGATACGTTACAGTGCATACCAGAACCTGCTTCACCGTATAATGGTTTTGGCATAAATGTTGCATGTAAGCCGTGTTTACGAGCAATCGTTTTAACAACTAATTTGAAAGTTTGGATGTTGTCACATGCTTCTACAACATTCGCATATTTAAAGTCAATTTCGTGTTGACCTGGTGCTACTTCATGGTGAGAAGCTTCGATTTCAAAGCCCATTTCTTCAAGCTCTAATACGATATCACGACGGCAGTTTTCACCTAAGTCAGTTGGCGCTAAGTCAAAGTAACCACCATGGTCATTTACTTCTAGCGTTGGCTCACCTTTTGCATCTAATTTAAATAAGAAAAATTCAGGCTCTGGTCCAAGGTTGAAATCTGTGAACCCTAGCTCTTCCATATTCTTTAATAGGCGTTTTAAGTTGTTACGTGGGTCCCCTGCAAATGGTTCTCCTGTAGCTGTATAAATATCACAAATGAAACGAGCTACTTTCCCGTTACCAGTAGTCCATGGGAAAACCATGAAAGTATCAAGATCAGGATGTAAGTACATGTCAGATTCTTCAATACGAACAAAACCTTCAATAGAAGAACCGTCAAACATCATCTTATTATCTAATGCTTTGTCTAATTGACTTACTGGAATTTCTACGTTTTTAATTGTTCCTAAAATATCAGTGAATTGTAAACGAATGTATTTTACTTCTTTTTCTTCTACAAGTCGTTTAATGTCCTCTTTTGTGAATTTACCCACAATATTCCACACTCCTACTGTTTTCCACTAGCTTTTTATAATTTACGCGAATTATTGATAAAACCGCGATAAATCCCCTTGTCGCAAAGACGATTTTTGGTGTTTTCCTGCACTGCGCATCTCTTGGCGTAAAATACTACGCAATTCTGAATCTGAAATTTCTTTTTCTTTTTGTACGGCTTGTGCAGCTGGATTGTCTTTTAAATCAAATAATTTTTTAATGCCGGCCATGTTAATACCTTGGTCTAGCATATCTTTTATCTCAAGTAGAGTATCGACATCATTCAATGAAAACATTCTACGATTTCCATCTGTACGGTGTGGCTGAATTAAATCGTGCTCTTCGTAATAACGAATTTGTCGCGCAGATAATTCTGTTAGTTGCATAACGGTACCAATTGGTAAAAGTGGCATCGATCTTCTAATTTCACTCGTTCGTTTATTTCCACTCATTTAATTCACCTCCCTTGCCATTATAATACTCTCCGTCAATTGTAATGTCAATCTTATGTCAGAAAAACTTACACATTAAGAATAAGTGGGAAAAATTGCGAAAAATTAAGTAGTTAGTAGCACTTTTCAGAAAATAAGATTCATATTTAGAAATTATTTTTTCTTACAAAGGATGTTAAGAAAAAATTAAGCGTTTCCCCCAGTTCACTCTAAACATTCAAACTTCTTTCACCTAGCATATGCAAAAAAACTACCTAACCTTAGTCGATTAGGTAGCGTTTTATTATCTTTTGATTTTCTTCGTCATTTGCGAGGCATTTAATGCAAGCGCAATAAAATTCAAATATAACCCGAGGGCAATGGCAATGACTTCACTATCCCGCACAAAATTGTTGCGCATATTGTTTAAGTCGTAAACGGTGTAGATCGCTAGTAATAAAACTACGAGGCCGGCAATTACGAGTAATACTACGCTACTAATTGGAATGAAAATATAAATAAATGAAAAGACAACAAATACAATGATTACTGCAAATAAGTAAATAAATGAATCCGTTATTTCGGCAATTAATTTTAATCCCAAAATGGTTAACAACAAGAAAATTATTACGGTCCCGATAAATACGGACAGCACAAGAGCTTTTCCAAACCAATCAATGAACAATACTAACAATAAGAAATGGAGCATCCCTAATAAAAATGGAATGGCATAGTAGAGGATTATATGTCCTAGCTGCATTAAGAAAATGAGCACAATTAACCCTACACCTATGATGGCTAACGTTACGACTAACCAAAACGGTAAAACAAGCGCAATGAGGACACCGACAACTGTTAAGATCCACATACAAGCAAAGTGTTTTAAAATGAGGTCGTAGTTCCGATTCCTACTTAACTGCCCCATACACAACCCCAATCATCATAGTTTACTATTTACTATATTTCGAAAGGAGCGTGGTTATTAATCATTTTTACAGTAAAGTAATATGCTCGGTCATGCCAATGGATTCAACAATAAATCTGCCATTTTCGATCACGATTTTCGTCACGCTTGTCCCATCGATTTCGCCAAAGTCCCAAATTTTTCGAATCGGTAAATTTAGTACTTTCAAAAGCAATGCACGAATGGCCACTCCATGGGTAACGACTAAAATACGCTCGCCTTGATGAAGCTTTGAACAATCCATCAAAAAGTCCCACATTCGATGAGTAACTTGTTCAAAGGTTTCCCCACCATTTGGCACATACATTGCTGGCCTATTACAATAAGCATCATAGAGTTCATCTTTCAAAAGCGCCTCAATTAACTGCCCCTGCCAGATACCTAGATGAATTTCCTTTAATCGATCATCCAGATGAATCTCTTGGTCTGCTAAAATGCTAGCTGTTTGAATCGCTCTTTGAAGTGGGCTAGAATAGGTCGCTTGGAAATTTGGTAGTTCATTTCTTAGCCTCTCTGCTTGGGCAATTCCTCTTGCTGTCAGTTTGGAATCCAACCATCCTTGTAAGCGCCCTTCCTTGTTCCATTCGGTTTCTCCATGACGAACAAAGTAAATTTCCATATTACGCATACCATTCATCCATGACTTCTTGAAATTTTGCCAGTGCTTCTGCGGATTTAATACCGATTCGAAGCCACTTTCCATCCATGCCAATATAGTTTTCGGTATGCCGTAATACAACGCCGCGCTTCAAACAATGAAAATAAAATTCACGCGTGTCTGTAGGGTTTGCTAATTGAAAGCAAAGGAAGTTTACTACACTGTTCGTTACAATACAATTTCGCGATAATAAATAATCGACCAAATATACTTTTTGCTTGTGTTGATAGTTGATACTTTCTTGTCTAAATTGCTCATCGTTTAAACATTCCACACCAATAGATATAGCGAGATTATTCACATTCCAATGCGGCAATCGTTTCCGCAAATCACGTACAAGTTGAGGAGATCCAATTAAGTAACCAAGTCTTATCCCTGCGATGCCATACATTTTCGTCATGGAACGCAATACCGTTACATGTTTGAACTCGTTGACTAAATTGATTGCCGAATGTTCTTCATCCGTCCAATCCATAAACGCCTCGTCAATGAGTACTGCACATCCCACTTTTTCACCGTATTGAATTAATTCTAGTAATATAGTTTTTGAGATGAGTGCACCTGTTGGATTGTTAGGATTACATAAATACAGACAGTCAGCATCGGTCATCTCCTGCTTGATCTCTTCAATTGGTAATTGGTAGGCTGCCACATCTGAAATCGTTAAATCAATTACGTCTGCTCCTGCTGCTTCTAATGTCATTTTATATTCGGAAAATGTTGGATGTACAAGAATCACCTTTTTTCCACGGTAAAGCTGGGCATAAAACGTGAGCAGTTCTGCCCCACCATTTCCTACTAACACGCATTCCTTTTGTACATGATGTTTTGTTGCAATCATTGTTCGAAGTGGTTCTGCTTCCGGATGCGGATAAGTTAACAATTGTTGTTGCAAGCTCGGCCATAGTTTTTCTATTTGCTTTGGTATGCCGAGTGAATTGACATTTTCACTTAAATCAAATACGACTTCTGGTAAATCTAGTCCAAAATTTTTATATAATGCTTCATAATTAGCGCCATGCGAGGGAAATTGCAACATGAACACCTCCCACAATTAAAATGAATACCCAAGAAACAATGAGCATGTGTGTAATCGCTTCTTTAATGTGACTCGCCTGTAACGTTTCAGTCGGTTTTCCCATATAAGCACGAAACGACGTAATTCCTTTATATGTATTGTAGCCACCTAATCGAATGCCAAGTTGATAGGCTGTTGCCGCTTCTAAGTAGCCGCTATTCGGACTTGGATGTTTTTTGGCGTCCACTAGCCAATTTATGAATCGCTCTTTTAGTGGACGATTTGTTTTATTTTTTGTGAACAATAAAATGAGTAAACCTGTGATTCTGCTTGGGATAAAGTTAGCCATATCATCCAGTCTTGCGGAAACTTTGCCAAACTGCATATACGTTTCATTTTTATAACCGACCATTGAATCGAGGGTGTTGATCGCTTTGTAGGCCCACAAACCTGTTGCCCCAAACAAAATCGCGTAAAACAGGGGCGCCGTAATGCCATCGCTTGTATTTTCTGAAACTGTTTCGACTACTCCGCGCACGATTTCAGGTTCCTCTAAATGTGCCGTATCGCGACCTACAATCCAAGACAATTTCACCCGTGCCTCATCTAAATCCCCTCGTTTAAGCGCGTCATAGACAACCATGGCCGCTTCCTTTAAACTTTTTTGTGCTAAGCCGATTGCGATTAAAATGGTTTCGATTAATAACCCGACAACGAAATGAATTGTATAAGATAAATAGACGACCGAAAATGTCACGACAGTAACAGTACCAACGACGATGAATGCCATGATTGCGCCTTTTATTGTACGGGAGTTACCTTGGTTTAATTTTTTTGAGAGAAACGCAATGAAGTTCCCAATCCATCTGATAGGATGCGGGAGTTTTGGTGGATCCCCGATGATAATGTCTAATAGTTGCCCTAGGAAAACGGCCAATATGTGCATGTTACTGATTCCCTTTCTTAAAAGCTAAGTAACTATCAACGGCTTTGTTCATTGTTTCATATAACCCTCGTCCGATTAACGTCCCCATTTTTGTAATAGAGCCTGCATACTGGTGAAATTCTCCGGTTTGGGTTGAGGCAACGCATACACTGTCCGTTGATGTACCTGTCGCAATTGTACCGGATTTGTGATCAAGGATACCACGTTCGTGAATAATTTTCGTTTTCACTTCCACTGCGCAACATAACGCTTGAATGAGTGCTTCATCGGATAAGTTGCCGTTGATAAAAATAAATGTGTTGATAGTGCCCACTTTGGGTTGATAAGCATATTGATGCGCTTTTGTGACATCGACTGCATTACCTAAACCAGCAGTCACCATGATCACGATGGATGTTTCCCCTTCTTCATAACAATCGATAAATGCAAATTCCATATCCACCGCTGTCATCATGGCAATGGTTTGTTCTAATGGAAAGTTTCTTTCATTGAGGAACTGGCGCATTTCTTCATTGGCATCTTCGGGGAAATAGTCTATCCCTACCGTACGATTGACAAAGAATGTATACTCGCCATAGCCAGGATTGTGCATGGCCGAACTAAATGTGCGAAGCGGTGTGGGTGCTTCGACAACGATAAACTCTTTATATTTTTTGAAGTTTTCTAATGTAATCATGTTTTGACCTCTAGTTTAGTAGTACTTCTAAATTAGCATAAAAAAAGCGGTTTGGCGGGATTATTTGAAAGTTTGGCGGAATTCTCAACAAGTTTGGCGGAAATATTGCTTTTTTTGGCGGGATTTCTTACTAATTTGGCGGAATTAAAAAAGCGGCTCCCAAACGAAAGAACCGCTCCCCTCACTATCGAATTTTCTGAACCGCACTACAAATCGCAAATTTCACATGTTCGTACGTTAAACCACCTTGTATATAGGCAGTAAATGGCGGACGAATCGGACCATCTGCAGTTAATTCGATGCTGGAACCTTGTACAAATGTTCCTGCAGCCATAATGACGTCATCCTCATAGCCAGGCATATACGCTGGAACTGGTGCGAAATGAGCGTTAATTGGAGACGCTGCTTGAATTTCCTGACAAAATGCAATCATTTGCTCCGCTGTTTGGAAAGAAACCGATTGAATCAAGTCTGTTCGTTTTGCTGCATAATGTGGAAACGTTGACATGCCCACTTCTTCCAGCATAGCTGAAGTGAAAATAGCTCCTTTTAAACTTTGCGCTACCACATGCGGTGCAAGGAAGAATCCTTGATAAAAATCGGCTAACGTATTTAACGATGCCCCCGCTTCTGCACCGATTCCAGGAGAAGTCATTCGGTACGCACATTTCTCCACTAAATCAGCACGTCCAGCAATATAACCACCGATTTTCGCTAAGCCCCCGCCAGGATTTTTAATGAGGGAACCTGCCATTAAGTCGGCCCCTACTTCAGTTGGCTCCTTTGCTTCCACAAATTCCCCATAACAGTTATCGACAAAGATGACCACGTCTTGTTTGATGGCACGAATCTTTTGACACATTTCTTCTATCTCATCGATTGTGAAGGAAGGTCTAGTTGCATAACCTTTTGAGCGTTGGATAGCGACTATTTTTGTCTTTTCATTAATCGTATTGCGTACTGCTGCCCAATGGATTTCTCGGTCATTGAGTAAATCAACGTGGTGATAGCCAATGCCAAAGTCTTTTAGAGAGCCGGTATCTTTTTCTCCCCCATCGACAATCGACTGGAGCGTATCATATGGTTTCCCCGTTATGTAGACTAGTTCATCACCTGGTCGCAGTACGCCGAATAAACTAAGCGTGATGGCATGTGTGCCAGAAATGATTTGACTGCGTACGATTGCTGCCTCTGCACCGAACGTTTCTGCATAAACGCGTTCTAAATTATCACGCCCTTCATCGTCATAGCCATACCCTGTAGATGGATGTAAATGAAAGTCACTTACTTGATGTTTGCGAAAGGCTGCCAACACCTTTTGTTGATTATAAAACGCCATTTCGTCTACTTGATCATGAAAGGGTTTAATTTTCTCTTCTACCTCTTGCGCAAGTTGCAACGTTTCTGGCTTTAATGTTGAAAAAAATGTCATGTTGATTGCTCCCTTATTTATCTTCTTATTCATCTTAACAATTCTTTGCAGCTTTTCAACCGTTTTAGGGCTTGGAATTGATGAATTCGTAAATAAACCATCTAACGAATAAAACTACTATCTTTACGAAACTCTTTCAAACTGCTATTCTCAGAATAATATAAATTTAAGGGGATGTACTTATGGCTTGGGAAGTATTGAGTATCATTGGGACCATTGCCTTTGCGATTTCCGGTGCGATTGTGGCGATGGAAGAAGAATATGATTTATTTGGGGTGTACTTATTAGGTATTGTCACAGCTTTTGGTGGCGGGGCCATTCGAAATATATTAATTGGTTTACCGGTATCGACGTTATGGAGCCAGGAGATGATGTTTCAAATTGCGATTGCGGCGATTACGATCTTTTTCTTAGTACCTCATCAGCTTATTAAGCATTGGCATCGCTGGGGGAATTTGACCGATGCGATTGGTTTATCCGCATTTGCCATTCAAGGTGCGATGTACGCGGTTTCCTTAGAGTTACCTGTAAGTGCAGTAATTGTTGCTGCGATCTTAACAGGTTCTGGCGGTGGGATTGTGCGAGATCTATTAGCTGGAAGAAAACCAATCGTATTACGAGAGGAAATCTATGCAGTGTGGGCAGCTGGGGCTGGTTTAGTCATTGGACTGGAATTAGTACCCGGAGATGTTTTCTTATATGTTTTATTTGTGGTGATTACGACTTTGCGCGTTTTATCGTATATGAGAAACTGGAAATTGCCTGTTCGAAAGTTAACTATGATTAATACAAAGCAAAAAGCACATAGATGATATGTGCTTTTTGTATGTTGTTGGCGGGATTTCAGGTGAACTTGGCGGGATTATCGCTGAATTTGACGGAATTCCTTCACTTTTTGACGGGATTTCGCCCAGCTCGCCATTATTTAAACTCTAATTCTCCATCGTAAGCCATCATACCGCCTTCTAGGTTGATCACTTCGAAGCCTTGTGATTCTAAGTATTCGCCAGCTTTTGCACTACGAACGCCGCCGCGGCATACAAGGATATATTCTTTTGTTTTATCTAATTCATCCGCACGTTCAGGAATTGACCCTAGTGGAATGTGTACGGCACCTGGGATCATGCCTTGTTCGACTTCATCTGCTTCGCGCACATCGATAACATTTAAATCTTCGTTTGCATCTAATAAATTAATGATTTCTTCTGTTGTCATTGTTTTCATTTACAAAACCTCCAATATTCATCTACATTGCCATTATAGAGAAAAATAAGAAAAGCGCAAGCGACCTGCTTAGCCCCGAAAGAAACTGGAGACTTCCGACAAGCATGCTTGCATGCGTAGGAGGAAGTTGAAGTTTCCGAGGGGCTGGGCGCTGGAGCTAGACATAGAAAAAATCGGCTAGTAGGAACCACTTCGCCGATCTTACAATTAATTATTCTCTTCATCATTACCAAAGGAAACGTGTTTAGATGGGACAAATGTTGAAATTGCATGTTTGTATATAAGATGTTGTTTGCCATCAGACTCTAGCAACACGGTAAAATTATCGTATGACTTCACTAATCCTTTTAATTGGAAACCATTCGTTAAAAATACTGTGACAAAGATATTCGTTTTTCGTAAATTATTAAGAAACGTATCTTGTAAATTGATTGATTTCACGCCGCACACCTCTTCTATTTCTATTTTCTATATAGTGAAGTATTCGACATCAGAAG
The DNA here is from genome assembly GCF_003977595.1 of Lysinibacillus antri. Classification (GTDB taxonomy): domain Bacteria; phylum Bacillota; class Bacilli; order Bacillales_A; family Planococcaceae; genus Ureibacillus; species Ureibacillus antri. The sequence goes on from NZ_RYYR01000005.1 coordinate 114,509, forward strand.
TTATTTTCCTTCTGAATTTTGAAAATATTTTACAATTTTATTCCAATCGTCACCAATCCATTGTACATCCATTTTGTTGCGGAAATATGTCAATTGGCGTTTCGCATAGCGTCGAGAATTTTGTTTCAGTTGTTCCACCGCATCTTCAAGCGACATACGACCGTCAAAATAAGCATACAACTCTTTATACCCGATTGCTTGAACTGCTTGCACGTCTCGAATATTTTGATCCCATAACGATTTCACTTCATCGAGTAATCCTTTTTCCATCATGACATCTACACGTAAATTAATTCGTTCATAAAGTTTTTCGCGGTCCATATCCAATCCAATAATTAAGTGATTGTAAAGTGGGACATCTCCTCGATTATGTTCTTCAGCAGCTTTGGAAACGCCATGTAATTCGACTAATTCCAATGCTCGGATGACGCGTCGAGTGTTGTTTGGGTGAATTGTACTTGCCGTTTCGGGATCGAGTTCGGCTAGACGGGCGTGCATGGCATCCGGACCGATTTTAGCAAGTTCCTCATAATAGGTTTGGCGAGCTTCTTCATCCACGTCTTCTTTTGTAAACTGAAAATCATAAAGAACTGCTTGCACATAAAGACCCGTTCCACCAACGATAATGGGAAGCTTGCCTCGACTTCTGATTTCTTCAATTTTCTCACGGACAAGCAATTGGTACTCCGCAACAGAGAAGCTTTCAGTTGGTTCCTTAAAACTTAATAAATGATGAGGAATGCCTTCCATTTCTTCTTCTGTAATTTTCGCCGTACCGATATCGAGCCCTTTATAAATTTGCATCGAATCGCCGTTGATCACTTCTCCATTAAATTGTTTTGCGAGTTTAATACTTAATGCTGTTTTGCCGGAAGCAGTCGGACCTACAATGGCGACTACTTCAATTTCTTTTCCTGTCATTTTCTAACCACCGTGATACCACATGAAACACATGCTCTTTATTTTTTTCTTTCAATATTTCGTGGCGCATTCCTTCAAAAAGATACACGACCACATCTTGTAACCCTACTTTTTTTAATGCATTTGCCACTTTAAAAACGCCAGCGCCCTTATTGCCAACAGGGTCTTCACTTCCGCTTATTAAAAGTACTGGGATATCCTTTCGAATGTTGACCATTTCGTTTTTTCGATTAATTGATAACAAGCCATCTGTCAAATCAACAAAAAATTGATTCGTTGGAACAAAACCGCAAGTAGGGTCTTTTATATAGGCTTCGATTTCTTCTTCGTTGCTACATAGCCAATCAAAGGCGGTTTTTACATCGGGAAAGCCTTTATTAAAACTGCCAAAGCTTAATTCGCTCATAATTGCACTTGGGACCGTTTTTCCTTGCACGAGACAAAGCGTTCGAGACAGTGCGTTACCAATCTGATGAAGAAACGTTGTCGCACCAGTTCCACATAAAATTACTTTATCAATATCATTGTAAGTTTGAATATAACGACGAGCAATAAAGGAACCCATACTATGACCAAAAAGAATGGTTTTTGTTTCATCAAAATCGTAGCGGAAAAACTGGATAAGCTCGGATACATCATCGACAACCCGTTCAAAGCCATTATCATCTGCGAAATAGCCTAGTTTTCCGTTTAGTTCGACGGTTTTCCCATGGCCACGATGATCGTGTGCTGTCACAAAGTAGCCTTGCTCACACATGTTGATGGCAAATGCATCATAGCGATCACCGTGTTCTGCCATCCCATGCAAAATGTGAAAATGTCCGATTGGTTTTGCATCGGGTTCATAAATACGAACAAAAATTTGGTGTCCATCACTCATTGGTAGTACTTTCGTTAGTTTTTTCAAACCAATCACCCTAATGTTTATTTTTTGCTTCGTCTATGAATTGCTCTAATTGCATTTGGTAGAAGATTTTTTCACTGTCCGAGTAACCGAATAATTCACTCATGACGTCAATAATGGCATTTTTATAGTTCTCTACTAATTCGATGTTGAAGTAAAGATATCCTGTTCTACGGATGAGAAAATCACACGGAGTCATGACCATTTCATAGTAAATTGCATATAGGAGCTCCGCATAAAGTGGGATAGGAAGGGTTGTGCCTGTTTCTATTCCTTTTTGTGCGAATAAAAAAACTTTCTCCACATTCGTCCCATAGCGTTCCACTAATCGTTTTGCTTCATGAAAGGTTAATCCAAACTGTTCCCCGACTTTCGCTTTGTTGGCAACATAGTCATTGAAGTTGTGCGAATTTAATCCCCTTGCACCAGATAAGGCCAATTCTTTTGTCCCGCATTTTTGGGCATGTTTAAATTTATGTTTTTTCACAATCTGATTAACGATAGTTTCCGCCATTTGACGATACCCTGTTAATTTTCCACCAGCTACAGTCAATAATCCGCTTGACGCATACCAAAGTTCATCTTTTCGGGATATTTCAGAAGGATTTTTTCCATCCTCAAAGATGAGCGGGCGAATTCCAGCCCAAGAGGATTCGACATCTTCTTTAGTAATGCTGAGTTTCGGGAAGATATAGTGTATAGCATTTAGTAAATATTGAATGTCTTCTTCCGTCGCAATTGGATGAACTGGGTCATCGTCATAAAATGTATCGGTCGTGCCCACGTATGTTTTCCCATCGCGCGGAATTGCAAAAACCATTCGTCCATCTTCTGTATCAAAATAAACCGCTTGCTGTAATGGGAACGTTGCTTGATCCATGACGATATGAATACCCTTTGTATGACGAATTCGCTTTTTATTATGCAATTTATCCATTTTTCGTATATCGTCTACCCAAGGACCTGTTGCATTCACGATTTGGTGAGCATGGATGGTAAACATGTCACCCGTCAATTCGTCCCGTACATTTGCGGCAACAATCTTTTTCTTTTTATATTCAAAACTTACTGCCCGCGCATAATTTAAACAGACTGCTTGATATTCAACGGCTTTTTTAATCACTTCAATCGTTAACCGCGCATCATCGGTTTTATATTCCACATAGTACCCCGCTCCTATTAACCCGTCTTCTTTTAAGATGGGTACTTTCTGAAGCGTTTTTTTACGGGAAAGCATTTTTCTTCGTTCATCTTTTCGCACTTGGGCAAGCTGATCATACAACGTGAGTGCTGCTCGCGTAGTCAATTTCCCTAATGTTCCTTCTTTATAGAGCGGAAGGAGCATCCATTCCGGTTTTGTAACATGAACCGCATTTTCATACACAATTTCACGTTCGCGCCCTACCTCTGCGACAAGCCCAATTTCGAACTGTTTTAAATAGCGGAGGCCCCCATGAATGAGTTTCGTGGATCGGCTAGATGTGCCCGCAGCAAAGTCTTGCATTTCAATGAGTGCGACAGAAAGACCCCTCGAAGCTGCATCGAGGGCAATTCCCGCACCCGTAATTCCGCCACCAATCACCAATACATCAAATTGATAGTGGTTTAATGTATGTTTAATCGTCTTACGTTCTTTATATGAAAACATCGTGAATTTCCCCTTTTTATAAGTATAGGTAAATCCGTTTTCGATATTTCTTGAAAACACTCACTCTCATCTTGTGTGTTACATGACGCGCTTAAACATTTTTTCCACTTCATAGGACGAAAAATGAATCATAACCGGTCTTCCGTGTGGGCAGGTGAATGGATTGTCTGCCTTTCGTAAATCATCAAGAAGCACAACCATTTGCTCTTTTGTTAAGTAGTAGTTCGCTTTAATCGACTTTTTACAGCTCATCATGATGGCCGCTTCTTCACGTAATTTTTTAATATCGGTTTTCCGTGTTTTTAATACTTGCTCGATTAACTCTTCAATAATTTCTTGCTCAAATCCTTTTGGGAACCATGTTGGATATTCACGTACCACAAAAGTAGATTGACCAAAGTCTTCTAAATAGACACCAACTTCTTCTAATGCCTGTAGATTTTCTTTTAACGTAAACGCTTCATCGGCTGAATAATGGAATGTAAGAGGTAATAGTAAAGATTGACGTTCATTTGGATTGACCTCGCCCACTTTATCGCGGAAATATTCATATTTTATTCGTTCTTGGGCTGCATGTTGATCAATTAAATAAAACCCGTCTTCCATTTGCGCCACGATATACGTTCCATGAATTTGCCCGACGATTTCAAGCTGCGGGAACGGCTCTTTTTTCTCTTGTATTTCCTCTTGTACAATTGGTTCAGGTTCTTCCCACTGTATTGGGATTTCTGTTGGTTCTTCGATTAGTGGAGTAGAAGTTTCTTTAATAATGGATTCGCTTGCGGTTAATTTCTCAACAATCGCATCCATTTTCGTTTCATTAAAAGAAGGTGCTGGCTTCCATAGATTAATTTGCTCACTAGGGACACGCACCGGTTTTTCTTTTTTCTCAGCAAGTGGGACATGGATTGCGGTACGGATTGCTTTTCGGATTGCTTCCTCAATAAGCGGCAATAACTCCTGTTCCTTACTTAACCGTATTTGCAGTTTGGCGGGATGAACATTAACGTCGGTTAAATAAGGATCGCCTTCGATATACATAACGACAATCGGGTAACGTTCAATCGGTAAATACGTATGATACGCATGGACAATGGCTTTTTGAACTAAATAATGTTTCACAAAACGACCATTCACAAAGATGGACATATAGTTTTTGGATGCGCGTGTTATTTCGGGCAAACTTGCAAAGCCGTGCACTTTATAATCATGAGACTCCCCACTAAAGGTAATCATCTTTTTTGCATTTTGCACGCCATAAATTGCGGCAATGACTTGTTGGACATTTCCCCTGCCGTTCGTTTGAAGAAGCGTTCCTCCATTATGTACGAGTTTAAACGCAATTTCTGGATAGCCTAAAGCCAGTCGATTCATATAATCAATGGAGTGACCCAGTTCGGTTTGAATGGTTTTTAAATATTTTAATCTCGCCGGTGTATTAAAGAACAGCTGCGATACAGTAATATCTGTCCCTCTTCGAAATGCAGTGGGCTTCATCGACACCACATGGCCCCCGTCAAGTTCAACTTCAACGCCCGAATGTTCACCATCTGATGTTTTCAAGTTTACTTTTGACACCGAGGCAATGGATGCTAACGCTTCACCACGAAATCCTAACGTACGGATTCGAAAAAGGTCTTGTTCTTTTGAAAGTTTTGATGTGGCATGGCGAGAGAATGATTTTAAGGCATCCTCCTCATCCATTCCACCGCCATTATCTGTTACTTGGATGGAGGTTAACCCTGCTTCTTCGAGAAAAACTTCGATGGATGTACTTCCTGCATCGATCGCATTTTCAACAAGTTCTTTCACGACGGATGATGGTCGCTCCACTACTTCCCCAGCTGCTATTTTATTGGATAACCATTCGTCCATGATTTGAATTTTTCCCATAATTGAGGTACCTCCTTTTTATTGTGGTAGATTGGAGGGATTCCGCCAAAGTTTGGGATAATCCCGCCAATTTTTTGAATAATCCCGTCAAAAACCACTATAATCCCGCCATTTTTGCAGAAAATCCCGCCAATCCGCTATTTCTTACTCAACAACGCCTGTTGCAATTCATATAGCACATTAATTGCTTGGATTGGTGACGTTCCCATGATATTCATTTTCTCAAGTCGTTCTAAAACGTCTTTTTCCGCTTCAGACAGGGCACTTTCCCCCTCAAATAATGATAACTGCTCGATCTCCTCACGTACCACTACTTCTTGCACTTGTTGGATCGGTTCATTCGATTCAAATTGTTCCAATAACACTTGGGCGCGTTCAATAATGGCATCTGGCATTTCTGCTAATTTTGCCACATGGACACCATAGCTTTTATCAGCAGCCCCCGCACGTACTTTATGTAAGAAGACCACCTTGCCATCCTGTTCCGTTGCGCTAACATGGACGTTTTGAAGTCGCTCTAACTGATCTTCAAGGGCTGTTAGTTCATGATAATGGGTTGAAAATAATGTATTGGCACCAATTTTATGATGAATGTATTCCATCATGGATTGAGCGAGCGCCATGCCATCGTAAGTAGACGTTCCACGGCCAATTTCATCAAATAACAATAAACTGTTTTCTGTCGCATTTGTAATGGCATGTTGAGATTCAAGCATTTCGACCATAAATGTAGATTGACCAGCCACTAAATCATCCGCTGCACCAATTCGTGTGAAAATTTGATCGATAATCGGTAAGACTGCTTCATCCGCCGGTACATAACAGCCCATTTGTGCGAGCACGACAATTAACGCAACTTGTCGCATATACGTACTTTTACCGGACATGTTTGGACCTGTAATGAGCATCATATTTTTGTCATCCGTTAAGATACAATCATTTGGTACGTACATTTGTTTATTTAGCATTTTTTCCACTACAGGATGGCGGCCCCCCACAATTTTCAGTGACCTACCTTCGTGGAACGTTGGTTGAATAAAACGATACTTTTCGGATACAACAGCAAAGCTAATATACACATCTAGCTCACTAATTTTTGAAGCTAATGCTTGTACGCGTGGAATGTATGCCTTTAAGGTTTCGCGCAATTCAACAAACAGATCATATTCTAACGCAAGACTTTGCTCTTCTGCATTTAAAATAATCGCTTCTTTTTCTTTTAATTCCTCGGTAATATAACGTTCTGCATTTGCTAATGTTTGTTTTCGCTCATAACGTGTTAAATCTGCATTGGAAATTTGGGATTTTGTTATTTCGATATAATAACCAAATACGCGATTGTAGCCAATTTTTAAGTTTTTAATGCCGGTAAGCTCACGTTCTTTCTGTTCAAGCTGCACAATCCAGTCCTTACCGTTTCGGGATGCATCACGTAATTCATCGAGTTTTTCATTGTAACCGTCTCGAATCACGTCCCCTTCCTTGATTGAAATAGGCGGGTGATCCGTAATGGCATGGGCTAACAATTGTACAATTTCCGCGCATTCATCAAGGTTTTCACCAAGCTGTATTAATGTTTCTCGCCCACTTTGAATAAGCTGTTGTTTAATGGCTGGTACTTGACGAAGCGATTCACGCAGTTGAGCTAAATCACGGCCTCCCACGTTTCCAAACGCAACTCGACCAGCTAATCGTTCTAAATCGTACACTTGCTTAAGTAATTCTTTTAATTCATCTCGTACAAAAAATTCATCCAGTAAATCCGTGACAATCGCAAGGCGTTCTTCAATACTCGTACGATTTGCAAGTGGTTGATGGAGCCATTGTTTTAGCTTACGCCCTCCCATTGCCGTCACCGTTTCATCTAGTAACCAAAGCAGCGTCCCTTTTTGATCACCGCCGCGAATCGATTGTAGTAGCTCCAGGTTTCGTTTTGAATTGGAGTCGATGCGTAAAAGTTGCTTTGTTTCGATATATGTAAAGGGTTGAATATGCGAAAGCGAGCGCATTTGTGTTCGTTCCACATACTGCAACAAGCTTTTTGCTACGCCTTGTAATTCTTTTGGTAAGTTTTCAATATAGTTTCGGCACTTTTCCTCGGACATTTCTTCATTTTCAAGGGACAAAACAACACCTAAATTATTTGCTTGCTCTGTAATCATCATCTGCAATGGCTCCGTTACGACTAGCTCACGAATATTTAAGGATAGTAGTTGCTGCAGTAATGATTTAATACCACCTTCGACAATGATGGTATTGGCTTCTCCTGTCGAAACATCTAAATAAGCAAAGGCAATGGATTGATTCGATAATTGTTCTGCCGAGGCGATAAAGTGATTGGATTTTCCATCAATTGTTTTTCCTTCTGTAATCGTCCCAGGTGTGATCAATTGAACGACTTCTCGTTTGACGACCCCTTTGGACTGCTTTGGATCTTCGGTTTGTTCACAAATCGCGACTTTGTACCCTTTTGACACAAGAGTTTCGATATAATTTTTAGCTGAATGATGAGGTACACCACACATCGGGATACGGTCTTTCGTTCCTGCATCTCGACTTGTTAAGGTGATTTCTAAAATTTGAGAAGCGGATACGGCATCATCAAAAAACATTTCATAAAAGTCGCCCAATCGATAAAAAAGAAAGGCATCTTTATATTCTGATTTAATTGATAAATATTGTTGCATCATTGGTGTGTATGTCGTCATTTTTTGTGTTCCTCTCTACTACTTTATCTTTTCATTATACCAAATTTTAATGGCTAAATAGAGATTCACACATATTAGAAAAGTGAAATAAAAAAAGAGCGCCTCTGATCTACTAACTTTTAGTAGAGGGCGCTCCAGTACGATTATCGATGAAATGATGACGATTCGTCGCTTATTTTACCGCCGCCGAACTTACCTTTATGGAAGTCGGATCCAAAGTCTGAAGATGAACTTGATGAGCTAGAGCTTGAACTTGAGCTTGATGATGAGGAGCTTTCGTCGTCATCATTGTCGTCATCGAATCTCCACTCTTCTTCATACTCAATTGGGTGTACAGATACAACCACTTTTGTTTCACCAATCACTTCAACAAGGAAGTCACGTTCAATAACGATATTGAAGCTGTCACCACTTTGCGTAATAATCGCTTCTACGCAGTTTGGTTGTTGTAACACACGTACATGGCAATCATTTGTTTCAATTACGTCTTCATCGCGATAGTGTAATTTGATGCGGTCTTTATAATGAATTGTCTCTGTGTGAACAGCTGTTCTTGAATGATTATTGTACGCGTACCACACGTTTACATCATATTTTCCAGAAACCTCAACATACTTCCCAACTTTTTTCGCACTGTAGTGGTGATTGATTACCCAGCAACCTAAAATGCTCGTTGGAACATTTGAAGGACGCAGAATCTCACTACTCTCAGTTCTTTTTTTACCTTTAGCGACAACCGCTTTAGTCACAATTTGACGCAAACGTTTCAACGCTTTTCCTCCTTTATACATCTAGTCGAACTATAGTATGCGGCTAGTGCCTAATTGGTGAAATGTCTTGTAGTTTGAATTTTTTTTGCGAATTTTGTAGTGGTGTTTTCAAATAGCGAATACTTGAAAACGATAGAATGAATGCTGGCAAACTAACCGAATCATTCGTGCTGACAACTTATAGTATTAAGGTTGGGCAAATTGTGTTCCTAGAAATTCAATCGTGCTTAAAAGAAAAGAAAGAAAAACCCCCTACGCACATGGAGTAGGAGGTTCATTTTGAATAATTAAATTATGAGCAGCTTCCAGGTTTACTATTACTTACTTTAGAGCCTGTTTCACCTTTTAATAGGTCGCCACCAGTGGACTCAATAATTTCGTTTGTTACGTTATTGGCAATCGCATTTGAAACTAATTGAAGTAAGTTGTTCACTTCAAATTGAGATTCTTTAAATTGTTGCACGATTGGAACTGCATCGATTTCTTCTTCAATTTTTGCGATTTTTTCTTCCACAAGTTTTACCGCTTTTTCTTTTCCAAGATGTTGGAAGTTCACTACTTGCTTTTGTAAAGTTTTTAAACTGGCAATTTTTTCACGCACTGTTTGATTTTCATTAATTTGTGCTTCTGCTTTTTTGAAAAATTCAACTTCTTCTGTATTGGCAATCATATGTGCAATTTCTTTTGCTTTTTCAACGATTTCGTCTTTTGTATAAAGCTTTGTTGTCATTATACTTCCACCTCATGTCGATTAACGATTTCTACAAATTCACCGCGCAGTGAGTAAGATTTCGCCTCGAGTATTTTTACTTTCACAAGTTTCCCTACTAATTCTTTAGGTCCTGCAAAGTTTACTAATTTATTTTTACGTGTATAACCTGCTAACACATCATCACGTTTTTTACTGCTTCCTTCAACTAACACTTCCACAACTTGACCTTCGTAGTTTTTCAATGCCGCAGATGAAAATTCTTCTACGACCGCATTTAAACGTTGAAGGCGCTCTTTTTTCACTTCTTGTGGAACATTGTCTTGCATTTTCGCAGCCGGAGTTCCTTCACGTGGCGAGTAAATGTACGTAAAGGCCATTTCAAATCCAACTTCTCGATATAAATCAAGTGTTTCTTGGAATTGTTCTTCTGTTTCATTTGGGTACCCAACGATGATGTCGGTTGATAAAGCTACATCTGGCATCGCTATTTTGATTTTGCGAACTAAATCAAGGAAAAGTTCACGTGTATATTTACGTGCCATAATTTTTAAAATTTCATTTGAACCGGATTGAACTGGTAAATGAATGTGCTCAACTAAGTTCCCTTTTTTCGCTAACACTTCGATTAAGTGATCATCAAAATCGCGTGGATGACTTGTTGTGAAACGAATACGTGGAATATCGATTTTGCGTAACTCGTCCATTAAATCACCAAGACGATATTCGATATCTGTAAAATCTTTTCCGTATGCGTTAACGTTTTGGCCAAGAAGCATAATTTCTTGGTAGCCTTGTGCCGCTAGATCACGTACTTCTTGAATGATTTCATCTGGACGGCGACTACGCTCTTTTCCACGTGTATATGGAACGATACAATATGTACAGAATTTATCGCAGCCGTACATAATATTTACCCACGCTTTAATGGCACCATTTCGTTGTTTTGGAAGGTTTTCAATCACGTCGCCTTCTTTTGACCAAACTTCGATGACCATTTCTTTTGACATGTAGGCTTCTTTTAAAATGTGCGGTAAGCGGTGAATATTGTGAGTACCGAATACCATGTCTACATGTTGATATGTTGTTAAAATTTTATTTACAACCGACTCTTCTTGCGACATACAGCCACAAACGCCGATTAACATTTCAGGGTTTTTACGCTTATATTTTACTAGGAATCCTAGTTCACCAAATACTTTGTTTTCTGCATTTTCACGGATGGCACATGTATTTAATAGAACAACATCGGCTTCTTCGATTAGGTGGGTTGGTTCATAGCCAAGTTGTGTGAAGATCCCCGCCATTACTTCTGAATCGTGTTCGTTCATTTGGCATCCGTACGTTCGAATATAAAACTTACGACCCGCACCCATTCCTAGAAACTCTTCATCAATGTCGAAATCTTTATGGTACTTCACTTCTTCTTTCCCACGTTTTTTCGCATCTTTTAAAGAAGGAGCCGCCGTCACTACTCGCTCAAAATAACTGCTATAATCTTTTTCGGGTTTTGGTTGGTTCACTTGCTGACTAGCTAGTCGTTGTTCCTCATTCATTGAATCTAGAAACTCCTTTCAAGATTGGTTTCGTACATTCGAATCCCATTTTAACATTATAACGAAAAATTAGTAGAATGAACAATAAAAGTTATGATAATTTGATGAACTGCTCATAACTTTCTAGGTCATTTTCCTTTAATATTGCAAGAAACGTAAAACACAGTTGCACGACCGAATGCCAATTCATCTGGTACTGCTGTTCGAATTGGTGCTTCGGAAGGGTAAGTACCTGTTGAAAAATTGTTTTTGGATCGATTTGCTGCTCTTCTAAGTATGTGAGGAATGCCAGGAAAAGTTTGTGATCCTGTACAGCGAGCGACTTTTCCTCTACTAATTTGTTAATTTGCTTGGGATTTTGTAGCGAATTTGCTTTTTGGAATAGTTTATTAAGTTGTTCGTTTTGTTTTTGTTGTTTGATAGATAGGAAATCGATTATTTTGTTCATGTTTTTACCTGCTTTTTTTGTATGACTGGATGTAATTCCGCCAATTTGGAGTATGATTCCGCCAAAATTTGTGAAAATCCCGCCGAATTATAGAAAAATCCCGTCAACTTTCTCATAAATCCCGCCAAATGTCTTTCGGAATTAAATATCGCCTATCCCGAGTACTTCCTTTATGAGTAAACTGCATTCTTTTCATTAATTTATTTGCAGCATCTTCACTTTCAATAAAAAAGAAATCTCTAAATTCTCGATTCGTAATCCATTCACTTATAAGTACTCGATAATCATGTAATCCCTGCAGTAACGCTTCGTTTGATTTGTTGCCACATACGCAAATGAAGCCTCTTTTATACGTCATTACTCGCCCACAAGTACATAGTGCACCCTTTCGAATTGGGGGCAGCTCAAATCTCGGCCAATATTTACTCGGTTGATATAATTTCATTAAGCAATCGACTAGTAACTCAAAGTGAACTGTCGGAAGTAAATTAGTACTATACCTTAATAATAGCTTTTTAATTTCACTACGCAAACCAATTGCATGGAAAATTGGAATTTCGTCGGGAATTCTACCAATCACTGTCGAGGGTTCTGCTATGACAACTGCTTTATAAATTGGCATTGATAAACCCAATCCCTCGACGACACGCTCGATCATATCTGCATTTCGTTTTACCTGTTCAATGGGGCTTTGGAAGCTTTCGATTTCTCCAGATTTCCTTTTCCTCAAAAATTGATGTTTTTCTTTTTCATACCATATATAACCTGACACCGTTTTGATTTCGACAACGAAAATAAAGTGGCGAGAAACAAATAGTGTATCAATTTGATGCTTGTTCGTTTCGTAATTATGATAAAGCAAAGATTCATGGGACAGCCCTATTTCCTCCCAAACCCTATCAACTTTCAATTCCCCCTCATAGCCAATAACAGCGCGCTTAAGTAAGTTTGAAACCGTTTCATTGCGCGCTCTACGATTTAATGCATCCAGTACTAGTATTTTAGATGGAAGTTTTCTTTCAATTAGTCTCAAAAATATCCCTCCTACTTTCATTGTAATGAAATGTAAAAGGGATAAAATGGTGTCTACCTATTGAAATGTACGATTTCCAATTAAATGTGTGACAAAATTTCTACACTGTAAACCTTCGTATCGCACTTGTTAGCGATCTAATGTTTTTAGTGATTTTTTGAATTTGGCTATGCATGTCTCTTGTGGCTTCGAGTTGGTCGTTTGTTGATTTTGATACTTGTTCAATTCTGCGCGCATTTTGTTTTGACACTTCACTAAGTTGTAATGAATTATTGGCCACTTCTTTTGTATTTTCCGTAATCGAGGAAATTGTTGCAGATACCTCTCCAATATGTGGACCCACTTTATTGACAGACGATACAATTTGTTCAAATTTAATTGCTGTTTGGTTTGTCGTATCGATTCCTGTTTGTACACATTCAATCGCGCTACCCATAAAGCGAATCGATTCTTTTGTATCGTTTTGAATTTGTTTTACGATGGCTTCAATTGTTCGTGTTGAGTGAACGGACTGCTCTGAAAGCTTCCGTACTTCACCGGCCACTACACTAAATCCTTTTCCGTATTCTCCTGCGCGAGCTGCTTCTATGGCTGCATTTAATGCGAGAAGATTCGTTTGTTCGGCAATTTCATTAATTAATTGAATCACTTGTCCAATTTCAGTAGAGTGTTTTCCTAGCACTTGCATCATTTCGTTCGTTTGTCTTACAGATTGTTCGATACGTTCCATTTGCTCCATATTTAACGTCACAAATTGAGACCCTTCATTTGCTTCTTTCACAGTTTGGTGAATACTGCCCTCAATGTATTCAATACGATCTGCAATACTTTCAACACCCGCCGCAATTTCCTGAAGTGAATTGGTATTTATATTCAATTGCTCTGTTGACCGAATAGTTGATTTAGCCAAATCTGTTGCATCTCGAGAAATATGTATAGACGCTTCCGTAGTTTTTTCTGATGCCCGTTGCAATTGATCATTCGCTTCATCTACCTGGGTCGCGCTACGTTGGACAGTCTTTAACAGTTCCTTCACTTCTGTCGCCATTTGATTATAACTTAGCATGACTTCTCCAAGTTCATCTTTCGCATCATAGGTAGCCGTTTTCGTAAAGTCCCCTTGCTCGGCTTCTTTTAACAATTTCTTTAATTGTCTTGTCGGTAAATTTACTGCACGAGTTGCACCAACGCTGAAATAAATAATAATTAATATAATCGCTAGTGATACACCCGTTAATAGTTTATAGCCAAATTCAACATCTTTTTGATATGTAGCTAATTGATAATCTGCTCGTTCTACCACATATTGCTTCATTTCTCCAATTGCAGTCAAAGTTTCATTGCGATTTCCATCGTTTAAAGTGGAATTTAGTTCTTTTATATGAAACTCCATTTTTGAATCAAATTTTGGTATTGCTTTTTGAAGTTCACTTGCTTGATTTAAATCCTCTTGATAAATAGCCATTTCAATAGTTGAAATTGTATTTAAGGCAAGTAACTTCTCCTCATACATAATTTCTGTATTTTTCTCCATCTTCCTTAAATAATCCATACTAAATATCGCAAAAATACAATTTGATATGATGCATACAATCATTAATACTACTAATCGGTCTTTCACCTTAATATAGCGTTTTAAACGCAATTTACTCGACCCCTCTACAACTATGGTAGTTTGAGCATAGTTTAGTAATATAAAGTACCTATGGAATGAATGTAAATTTATTGTAAATATTCTAAGTTTAAGTATAAAAAAAGAGCCCCCCAAATAGGAGCTCCCCAATCTTACATAAATTCCTTCACTAGTAAATCAAATTGGTTTTCATTTAAGTTCATTTCTAAATCGGCAAGTGGTTCTTGTGCATAACCAGGAACTTTTTCTTGATACGATTTTGTCTCTGTATCTTGGTAAATGATCCCCGTTACAAGGCCTTCTTTTTCCATCACCGTTTGCATCGCTAATTCTCTGTTTGTAGAATCATAATTTTCGATATCAGATAGTTTTGTTAAGTGCTCTTTAAACCATTCATACGTATTCACTTTGTTGTACGTTACACATGGGCTGAATACGTTAATGAAAGAGAAACCTTTATGTTGAATGCCTGCTTCAATTAAAGCTGTTAATTCTTTAATGTCTGTTGAAAATCCTTGCGCTACAAATGTGGCACCTGAAGATAAGGCCACTTCTAATGGTTTTAATGACGGCTCGATTGCTCCTTCTGGTGTTGATTTCGTGATGAAACCTTTTGCCGAACGAGGAGATGTTTGACCTTTTGTTAAACCATAAATTTGGTTATCCATAACTACATACGTAATATCAATATTACGACGGATCGCATGAACCGTATGCGCCATACCGATTGCAAACCCGTCCCCGTCACCACCTGAAGCGATTACGTTTAGGTCACGGTTTGCCATTTTTAAGCCTTGTGCTAGTGGTAATGCACGGCCGTGAATTCCGTGGAATCCGTATGAATTAATGTAGCCGGCGATACGACCTGAACACCCGATCCCAGCAACTACTGCTAGTTCATGAGGTTCGATGCCGACATTTGCTGCTGCACGTTGAATGGCTGCTTGAACAGAGAAGTCACCGCAGCCAGGGCACCAGTTTGGTTTCACTGAGTTACGAAAATCTTTAAATGTTGCCATTAGTCAAGCAGCTCCTTTACTTTATTTGAAAGCTCACGTGGTAAGAATGGTGTACCATCGTATTTCGTGATGCTTGAAATTTTATTGTGACCGCCAATATTCATTTTCATGATGTTAGCAAGTTGACTAGTTTTGTTGTTTTCCACGACGATGACTTTTTTCGCATTCGCTACTAGAGGTGCCATCTCATCTGATGGGAATGGGAATACTAAGCGTACATGGGCATGGTTCACTTTTAAACCTTCTCCATTTAATCTTTCTTGTACTTCCTCAATAGCTCCGCGCGTTGAGTTAAAGCCAACAATCAATACATCCGCTTCTTCATGTGGTGCGTTAACATGAACTGGATTATCAAATTTTAAATAGTCCAATTTACGGAAACGCTTGTCCATTTGTGCATTACGGTTACCTGGTGCTTCGTTCGGTTTCCCTGTTTCATCATGTTCCACACCTGTTACATGGTGAATGCCGTTTGGTGTACCTGGGAATACACGAGGAGATACGCCATCTTCTGTATTTTCATAGCGCTTAAAGTAATCTTTGTTGTCGTTTGCTTCAATTTCATCCGCAACAATTTTTCCACGACGAATTTCCACTTTACTATAATCAAATGGATCCGTTGTTTGTTTACCAAGTGCTAATTGTAAATCTGTAATAATGATTACTGGCAATTGAAGCTCTTCTGCAATGTTGAATGCTTGAATTGTATCAAAGAACGCTTCTTCTAATGTGGATGGTGCGATAACTACTTTTGGAATTTCACCATGTGTACCGTACAACATCGCCATTAAATCGGACTGCTCTTGCTTTGTTGGAAGACCTGTTGATGGACCACCACGTTGCGTATCAATGATTACTAATGGTTGTTCTGTCATACCAGATAGACCAATTGCTTCCATCATAAGAGAAAGACCCGGGCCAGCTGATGCTGTAAATGCGCGCACCCCACCGTAGTTCGCACCGATAGCCATTGTTGCTGCTGCAATTTCATCTTCTGTTTGGATAACGGCTCCACCGAATTTCGGTAGTTTTTTGATCATATATTCCATAATTTCAGAAGCCGGTGTAATTGGGTAAGCAGACATAAAGCGAACGCCAGCTGCAAGTGCACCAAAAGCAACAGCATCATTTCCAATCATAAACATACGGCGTTTTCCGTCTGCCGGAACTAGTTCCCATTCTCCAACACGATCACCAATCAGTTCACTCATCACGTCATAACCTTTTTGAATGGCTTCCATATTCTTTTGAACAACTTCTACCCCTTTGCGTCCGAAAATTTCATCGACAACGCCTTGGAAAACTTCCGTGTTTAGGTTTAATAATGCTGAAGTTGCACCAATTGCGACCATGTTTTTCATTAAAGACGTGCCTAATTCTGTTGCAATTTCTGTAAATGGCACAATGAATAATGGTGCTCTTGAGTCTTCTGGTAATGTTGGTTCGAATTTTGCATCTGCTAAAATGATAGATTTTTCCGTTAATTCTTTGTAGTTTACTTCGATTGTTTCTTGATCGAATGCCACTAAAATATCTAAATCATCCGCAATCGAACTTACTTCAGTTGGTCTAACAGTAATTTTATTATTCGTATGGCCACCTTTAATACGTGAAGAGAAGTGACGGTAACCGTATAGGTGATAACCTAAGCGATTCATAGCCATTGAGAAGATTTCTCCAGTACTCTCAATCCCTTCACCTTGTTGCCCACCGACTTTCCATGAAAGCTGATGTAACATTTTAACATCTCCCTTAAGAATAACTGTTTTTATATATTTTTCCTTCATTAGTTTAACACGAACATATATCATTAACTATTCAAATTAAAACATTTTCGTGAAAATCAGACCTTTGACGGAAAACAGAAATTCACAAAATTGTAGTGAATTATTTCTTTTAGATTACTTCATTCAATTAAAGACATACTATATTGACGAAAATTTATATTTTATGATATGAAGTATTTTTTTAGAGTGGGGGGTACGAGCGGATTTCGGAAAAATATGAGCGGTTTTTCCGAATTTATGTGCGACTTTCGTGGATTTACGTGCGAACTTAAAAAATCTCATATAAAAAAGCCCCTACCAATTGAACGTTCATTGGTAAGAGCTACTGCAAACGGTTTTAGCGATTTCTTTTTTCAACAACTAACTTCAATGCCGTGCGATCTTCCCCAGCAATTGTAATGTCAGCAAATGCCGGTGCACAAATTAAGTCGGTACCACTTGGAGCGACAAAACCACGCGCAATCGCAACTGCCTTTACTGCTTGATTTAATGCACCTGCACCTACAGCTTGCATTTCCGCATATCCTTGCTCCCTAATCACCGCAACAAGTGCACCTGCGACAGAATTTGGATTTGAGCGAGACGATACTTTTAATGAATCCACATTTATTCCTCCCCATATTAGCTATTTGCTTTAATAAATGTTGAATGAAGCAATTGTCATTCAAAGGACGTCAACTTAATGTCCGTATCACATTTTATGTTGCTAAAGTGGAAAATAGAATCTGTAATCCTTGAATTTGGAAGCTTAAAAGTATTTATTTTTTAATTGTTTTTAATAATCGAACAATTCCCCGCTTTAATTGAGGAAATTATCCTTTAAATGGATAATCCTCATTAATATAAATTCGTTCACATTGAATAGCTTTTCCCGTTTTATCATCAATCTCCACAAAGAACCCACTTAATACTTCACGACCTTGTTTTGGCACTTCAAAACGAGCAGGCATATTCGTTTGGAATTTATAAATAACACTTTCCTTCGTCATGCCAAGCACTTCATCATAAGGACCTGTCATTCCTACATCGGTAATATAAGCTGTCCCATTTGGATAAATTCGCGCATCGGCCGTTTGAACGTGTGTATGCGTACCAACTAGTGCAGACACTCGTCCATCTAAATGCCACCCAAGGGCAATTTTTTCACTTGTCACTTCCGCATGAAAATCGACAAATACTAGCGGAGAGGTTTCGCGTGCTTGTGCAACTAATTCATCTGCCACTGCAAACGGATCTTCATGTGGTGGTAAAAAGACACGACCATGTAGATTAATGACAGACAAAGTCACGCCATTTTTCGTAATTTGTACCATTCCCTTGCCTGGTGCTTCCTTAGAAAAATTGGCAGGACGGATTAAATAATCTACTTCATCAATAAAATCAAAAATATCTTTATTATCCCATGTATGGTTCCCCATCGTAATGACATCAACCCCGACATGCATGAGTTGTTGATAAATTTTTTGCGTAATGCCACGACCACTCGCAGCGTTTTCACCATTCGCAATAACAACATCTGCGGCATATTTTTTCTTTAAGCGCGGTAAATATTTTTCTACGGCTTCTCGACCAATTGAACCTACAATATCACCAATAAAAATTACTTTCATAAATTACAACCTACTTTCTATATATAACGTTCACAATTTTACCATTCCATAGAACAAAAGGGCAAAATAAAACGCAAATCCGCCGGGGGAAATGCGTTAACAATGTGATCAGTAATAATAGTAATTGTTAGTTTTCGGCATTTTATAATTATTCAACACCACACCTAATATTTTGGCATGCGCAGCTTCAAGACTTGCCTTTGCTTTTATCACATCTGTTTTATCTACATAGCCACTTTTTACAATTAACAACGTTCCATCACATTTATTCGATAAAATTTGAGCATCCGTTACAGATAATAATGGTGGTGCATCAAAAATAATTATTTCATATTCATGGATGACTTCATTTATAAATGAATCTAAATTTTTGGAGGATAGTAGTTCAGAGGGATTTGGTGGGATTGGACCGCTTGCGATAATATCGATATTGTCAATGTCTGTATGATGAATAGCACTCTGAATGTCGACTTGCTTTGTTAAAATATTCGATAAGCCTACAACGTTAAACAAATTAAAGGTATGATGCATGGTTGGCTTTCTCATATCTGCATCTACAATTAGCACTCGCTTTCCATCTTGTGCAAACACGACACCTAAATTGGCAGCATTTGTAGTTTTCCCTTCTCCTGGAATAGAAGATGTAACTAAAATCGTTTTAATTTCTTGATCGGGCATTGAAAATTGAATATTCGTTCGAATGGTACGAAATTGTTCCGTAATAATTGATTTGGGATTTGAGCTTGCAATTAATTTTCTCGCTAATGTAGGTTGTTGTTTCTTCTTTTTGTTCAATTGCATCTAATTCCCCCTCGTTGTTCGGGATGGCAAGGACACCTCTAAATCCTTCTCTGAAATCGAGCTTACAATTCCCATAATAGGGAGGGCTAAAATTTCTTCTATATCTTGCTCAGTTTTAATCGTAGTATCTAAAAATGCGAATAAAAATGCCAACCCAATTCCAAGCATTAATCCAATAACTGCTGCAATTGCGACATTTAATAATTTATTCGGCTTAACAGGACTCGGATTCTCACTTAATTTTGCAACTGATAAAATACTAATATTATCAACATTCATGAGCGTAGGGATCTCTTCTTTAAACACTTCAGCGACCATATTTGCAATTTCAACAGATTGTAAAGGACTCTCATCTTCTACTCGGATATTGACGACCTTTGAGTTATCTTCATTTAATACATAAATTTGTCCTGATAAACTTTCAGGTGTAGTCTTCAAATTTAATTTATTAATAACTTTATTTAGAATAACAGGTGATTTAATAATGACATTATACGTATCAATCAATTGTAAATCGGTTTCTAATTGAGACCAGGCGTATTCTTGGCCATTCGTCTTTTGGTTAACTAAAATTTGCGTTTCAGCTTCATAAATGGGAGGGAGTACATAATAACTAATAATTGCAGAAATTCCAGAACAAACAAATACAAGGGATATAATTAATAGCATCCACTTTCGTATTATTTTCAGGATATTTAGTAAACTGATTGATTCTTCCACAGTATTTGCCTCCCTGAAGCATGAATTTTCACCTAACTTTATTACTCTATACTCATAAATTTATTGCTTCATGACTGGTATTATGAATGTATTTCTCTCATTATCTCCTTTTTAACAAAGCATTCATTTTATTTTTATATATATCCACACCTGGCTGATTAAAAGGATTCACATCTAATAAAAATGAACTCATGACACAAGCCTTCATAAAGAAGTACATTAAATAGCCCATATGGTGTGCATCTAATTTTTTCAGCTCTAATTGAATCACAGGAACCCCACCTTCTACATGAGCCAATATACTACCTTCCTTTGCGATGCGATTTATTCCATTAAAACTATAAGTGGATAACTCATTTAGTAGATCATCATTCCGGCTATCGAAGGGGATGGGGTAATCATCTTGGATTTCCTTAAAGTGTAGAAATGTCTCAAATAAGATAGGACTTCCCTCTTGAATGTATTGACCAATTGAATGTAAATCCGTGGAGTACGTCACAGCAGACGGAAATATACCTTTTTTATTTTTCCCTTCACTTTCACCAAATAACTGCTTCCACCATTCATGAAATAAAGCAAGACTTGGTTCAAACGACGCAAGTAATTCAACATAATACCCTCGTTTGTATAATTCATTTCGTATGACCGCATATCGATAGGCATCATTTCGTTCAATGTTATCCACATTTAATAAAACCGCTGCATCTTTTGCCCCTTCAATAAATTGAAAGATATCAATTCCAGCAGCAGCAATCGGGATTAATCCTACGGGAGTAAATACAGAATATCGTCCGCCAATATTAGAAGGTATAACAAATTGGCGATAACCAGCGTACTCTGCAATTTCTTTTAATACCCCTTTTTTTCCATCTGTTGTTACGATGATTCGTTGTTTACTTTTACTGCCATATCGCTGTTCCATATATTGCCGAAACACTCGAAAAGCCAACGAGGGTTCCATCGTAGTACCCGATTTTGAAATAATATTAAGATAAATCTCTTTATCCCCTATACTATTGAGTAAATGCTGAATGTATGCACCGCTTAAATTTTGACCTGCATACACAACTTGAACACCATTTTTTAACACGCCAAAGTATGGAGATAATGCCTCTTGTATCGCCTTGGCTCCTAAAAACGATCCACCAACCCCAATGACTACTAATACTTCCGCATTGGATTTAATTTCCTCAGCTAAACGTTGAATCGAAGTTAGCACGTCTTCATAATTTTGTGGTGGAAAGTTGATCCATCCTGCATAATGATCCTGAATTTTTTTTAAATGGTGATGTATGGTTGATACATTTGTAGCATATTTAGACCAATCAATATCGATTGACGGCGCAGCTAAATAAACCGATTGATGTAATCTCGACCCCATTGTATACCCTCGTTTCAATAGAATGTAAATCAGATATTCTCATCAATCAAATGCGTGCAAATTTTTCATTTCTTTATAGATTCTACGCCTTCCAACCAGCCCCAATTTTCTACATACCATTGAATCGTTTGGGTAAGCCCTGTATCAAACGTAAACGTCGGACACCATCCTAATTGCTCAATCTTCTTCGGATCAATGGCATAGCGTTTATCATGACCAAGTCGATCTGGCACAAACTCAATCAAGTCCTCAGATTTCCCGAAATATTGAAGGATCTTCTGGATCACTTCCAAATTAGTACACTCATTATGACCACCAATATTGTAGATTTCTCCAGCTTTCCCTTCATGTAAAAGAAGGTCAATTGCTGCACAATGATCATAAACATGTAACCAATCTCGTACATTTTGACCGTTACCATAGACAGGTATTTTTTTATTTTTTAAGATGTTTGAAATAGTTAAAGGAATTAGCTTTTCTGGAAATTGATAGGGCCCATAATTGTTCGAGCACCGTGTAATAATAGCTGGAAATTGGTATGTTTCGTGGTAAGCCCGAACGATTAAATCGGAAGAAGCCTTACTCGCACTATATGGGCTATTAGGTTGTAGTGGGGTATTTTCTGTAAAGAATGTAGTGGGATTGAAATCTAATTCGCCATAGACTTCATCGGTTGAGATATGGATAAACTTTTTTACGTTTGTTCGCTTCGCTGCTTCTACTAAATTTTGCGTGCCAAGGACATTCGTTGTGACAAAAACTTGTGGATTCGCAATGGAGCGGTCCACATGACTTTCGGCTGCAAAATGCACAACATAATCGAATTGCTTTCTTTTAAATATGAAATTAATTGTTTCTTGATTTGTAATATCCGCTTTTAAAAAATGATAGTTTTCCTTATTTTCAATTGCATAATGTTTCGTTAAATCGCCTGCATAGGTTAGTGCATCTAGATTAAAAATTTCATACTGTGGATATTTTTCCACCATATATTGCACAAAGTTACCCCCAATAAATCCTGCACCACCAGTAACAAGTATCTTTTTCAACGTGTTCCTTCTTTCCTTAACGTATCACTTGCCGGTATTTGTATAGTTTACAGTTCGAGAAACATCGATTAAATATTTGCCATACTCTGTTTTCATCAAGGGCTCTGCCAGTTCTTCAAGCTGTTTTTTTGAAATATACCCCTTACGAAAAGCGATTTCCTCAATACACGCAATATATAACCCTTGTCGTTTTTGAATGGCCTCCACAAAATTCGATGCCTCAAGTAAAGATTCATGTGTTCCCGTATCAAGCCACGCTAACCCCCGACCCGTTAGCTCAACTTTTAATTGACCACGATGTAAATATTCTTCTAGAATCGATGTAATTTCCAGCTCCCCGCGTTTTGAAGGTTTCACGCTTTTAGCAATTTCGACCACTTGATTGTCAAAGAAGTAAAGTCCCGGAATTGCATACGATGACTTTGGATATTCTGGTTTTTCTTCTATTGAGATGGCATTCATATTTTCATCCACTTCTACTACGCCATATGCGCGTGGATCGTTCACATAACAGCCAAATATTTGGCAGCCGATTTCTATATTCGATGCCTCATTTAGTGCCTCACTAAAATTTGAACCATAAAATATATTATCACCTAAAACTAATGCAACAGAGGAGTCTTGAATAAAATCTGCTCCAAGTATAAAAGCTTCCGCAAGTCCATTAGGGTTCTCTTGTACTTTATATTTAAAATCCAGTCCTAATTTACTTCCATCTCCAAGTAACTCTTCATAAACTCCGATATCTCTAGGGGTTGAAATAATCAAAATTTCCCGTATGCCCGCTAACATTAAAACGGATAATGGATAATAAATCATTGGCTTATCGTAAACGGGTAGAATCTGCTTTGAAATTGATTTTGTTACGGGATACAGCCGAGTACCCAATCCACCTGCTAAAATGATTCCTTTCAATGGTTCACCTCTTCAAAATTTAGGACTATACAGTAAGGAACTCTTTTGGAAATTAGGATAGTAGCTCATAGTTATTTAACATCTCTGAGATGATTGAAACATCATTAAACATCAGTAAATCAATAATAGACAATCCCGGAATAAAGTCTTTAAATTGTTGATATGGTAATAAATTGGGTTTTAAAAATTTTATATTTATTCCATTTTTACCATATTTCTTTACATCATAAAATTTCCTACCACCAATAGCATTAATATAGGTAGTTCCATTTAAAGCCTTCGAAACTTTAATTCCCCATTCATCTGCGGTATCGGCAGAAGTTATATTCGGGAATTTTTCTGATAAAATAGTAATATTTGTTTCAATCCCTAATAAAGATGTCGTTTTTTTTAGAAGATTAGTATTAAATAAACTTAGACTATCATCCGTATATAAAAAACAATCCTCTAATAATTGAATGACTTTTATATAGTTCGGTGCATTTTTATAATACAAAAGTTGATTAAATAGTTTCTCTTCCCAATTTATCACATTATTTATTTTAATATCTTTAATCTTAGTTTCTCTAGATGTTTTACAAACTGGAACGGTAATATAAACCGTCTCTTTATGGCTATTCAAAATACGATTTCGATTTATCCAACCTCTTCGAATATATTGAGCTTGATCGAAAATGACAAATTCATCTACAGATTTCATCAATTGATAGTACCCTATATACGGAAAAAAATACGGTTGCATTAATGCAACTTTCAACCAAGTCCCTCTTCTCCATTATTGTAAAACACTACTATTCGATTTAATAATAGTTGTAATTCGATCGACATCATTAAAAGATAAATCCGCATAAAGAGGCAGTGTCAATACTCGATCTGCAATATATTGTGCAACTGGTGTTAAGTTTGAATCAAAACGGTCTTTGTAGCAATCGAACATATTGGTTAACGGATAAAAATACTTTCTTGCAAAAATGTTTTGTTTTTTAAGCTCTTCATAAATAATATTTCGATTATTCGTATTTCCTTCAATTACAATCGGGAAATAAGCATAATTACTTTCTACACCATTTTGAATCTTGGGTAGATGAATCCCCCTCAATCCCTCTAGTTGATCAATATATCGTTCGAATACTTTTTTCCTTTTCATAATTTCCTGATTAATATATCGTAAGTTACATAGTCCCATTGCTGCTTGAAACTCATTCATTTTTGCATTTCCACCGATATATTCCACATTTTCTGGACCTGTTAGACCAAAATTTTTGTATGCCTCTATAGTCTTTTTCAGTGATGCATCTTTAAAAGTAACCGCACCACCTTCAATCGTATTGAATACTTTCGTTGCATGAAAGCTAAACATCGAAGCGTCACCAAAATTGGCAATTCCTTTACCATTAACCGTAATACCAAATGCATGCGCGGCATCATAAATTACTTTTAGATTGTATTTTTTGGCGATACGTTCAATCTCTTCTACATCACAAATATTTCCATAAACATGAACTGGAATGATTGCTGAAGTACGCTCTGTAATTAAGGATTCGATTAGAGTTGTTTCAATGGTGAAATTATTTAAATTTATATCGCAAAAAACAGGAATCAACCCTTTTCTAACTATGGCATGAGTTGTTGAGGCAAACGTGAAAGGTGTTGTAATAACTTCACCAGATAGTTGAAGTGCTTCTATTATATATTCGAGGGCAAGGTGGCCGTTTGTGAATAAAGTGATATTTTGACTATTTAAATATTTAACTAGCTCAGTTTCTAATTGTTTATGCTTTTTCGCTGTATTTGTCAGTACTTTACTTTCCCAAAGGTCTTTTATTTCCTCTATATATTCTTCTAAACTAGGCATAGATGAACGTGTCACTTGTATAGGTTGGTTCAACTTAACACTCCATTCTTCCTTATAGAAAAAATACAATTAATATTCATTTTCCAATATCACTTTAACGTTATTTGTAATATTATTCATTTTATCTATCATTTCTTCCATTGAAGAAAACGTTAGTATCATTAAACCTACTTGCTCATGTGCACCTGAAAGAGGTGAAATATGATCACCACGCTTTACAACTAACTCATATTCAACAATATTCTCCTTATACGCTTCATGAATATCAATACCTTTAAAAACACCACTAACCATACTATTTATCACATATGTTGCCCAGTATCCTCTAGTATTTGAAAAGGCTAATTCATTACATCTTTCTCCTAGAGCTGCCTTAATACTATATTTAATCGTATCAACACCAGTTGCATAAGTTATAGCATTGGGATTCCATGCCCCGCCATTACGTGGTGCTATTTCTATTAAATATACATTTTCCTTACTGTCTACCCTAATATCAAAGTTCAATGCGCCTGTCTTCATATTAAGTAAAGTTAAAACTTTTTGAACCTCGTCATGAATTTTATTTTGAATATGTTCTGGTAGAATTAACGGCCAAGTCGTTATAATAGGTACAAAAGGATTTATATGATTTGTTGAAAAATATTCATTAGAAAAGCAGCGAAATACGAGTTGACCATTAACACAAAAGCCATCTCCACCCACATGTGGACCATAATTTTCTATATATTCTTCCATAAGAAAACGTCCTGCTTTTGTAAATTTTAATGCAATTTCCACTTTTTCTTCAAGAGATTCAATGGAGTCAACTTTTGATATACCTTTACTCCCTGAGGAATCTACCGGCTTTATCATAACAGGCATAGTAAAATTATGAAAATCTGCTTTTGCTTCTTCAAATGTATTATATACTTTTGATTTTGGCACATTAAATCCTTTTTTTCTTTGGAATTCTCTAAACTTATCTTTATAAACGAGTATTTCAGTTGACTCATAAGGATGAGATGGGAGCCCTAATTTTTCTGCTACATACGCCACTGTAGGTGCTCCAGAATCTGCTGCATAACACATTATACCGTCTATTTGTAATGACTTTGCCAATTCTAAAACTGCTTCTTTATCTGTTGTACTAACGTTATAGTATTTGTCTGAGTATTTATGACCTGGATTATCTTCTAAATTATCACAAGTAATGATGAAGTGCCCCATTTCTTTTGCAGCTTTAATTGCCGGGACTTGAAAATGAGCACCACCGAGCATTAACAACTTTTTCAATTATTCACCTCTTAATCCTAATTAATTTATTAGTCGAAATAACTAGTTTCCTTTATGACTACTTTCACTAAATTTTTAATATTGTTGATTTTTTCTAGCATTTCCTTCATTGAAGAAAACGTTAATACCATATTACCTAAATTTTCATTCGCTTTAATTGGTAACCCAAATTTAGAAACAGATTCCACATACTCAAAAACATTCTCTTTTTTAAAGATACTATCTATTTGAATATTTTGTAATATCCCATTTTCTTCATTAAATATTGAGTATATTGCCCAAAATCCTTTTGGTTCAATATCCCTTAATGTTTTGCAGTCTTCCCCCATAGCAGCCTTAATTGTATATTCAATTAGGTCTACTCCCGTTGCATATTTTAATAATTTTGTGAAGTCCCCACAGTTTCTTACACCCATATCTAATATAAACACTCTTTCATTACGATCAATTTGAATTTCAAAATTTGTAGGTCCTGTTCTTAAATTGAATAAATCGATAAATCTTTGAATCTCATTTCTTACTTTATTTTGGATATGAGTTGAGAAATATGTTGGACAACTATCAACGATTGGAAGAAATGGGTTCACCGCTGAACCAAAATGATTATTGCCAAAACCACAAAATGTTAGCTGTCCATTTACAGAAAAGCAATCTAATCCGATCTGATACCCAGTTTTTTCAATAAACTCTTCAATAACGAATCTTTTTGTTCTTGAAAAACTTAATGCCTCCGTTACAGCATCCTGTAGTTCATTTATTGAAAATATTTTAGTAACACCTCTACTACCTGAAGAATCAACGGGCTTAACCATTACAGGCATTATAAATGTATCAAAATCGATTACTGCTTCATCAAAAGTTGAATACCCTTTCGCTTTCGGTACATCAAAGTGATTTTCTTCTAAAAAAGCGCGAAACTGATCTTTATTTGACAATAATTCTACCGAAGAGTATGGAAATGAAGGTAAACCTAATTTTTCAGCAACATAGGCGACAGTTGGTGCACCAGAGTCAGCTGCATAACAAACAATTCCATTTATTTGCAAAGATCTCGCTAGCTCTAAGACCGCTTCTTTATCTACTGTACTGACATTATGGTATTCGTCTGAGAATTGATGACCTGGATTACTTTCTAAATAATCACAAGTAATAACGTAATACCCTAATCTTTTTGCAGTTTGAATAGCAGGTATTTGAGATGGTGCACCACCAAGCATTAGCAATTTCTTCATTATTACACCCCAACTTAAATTTTTTGGAACATACGTTTTTCACATTTCATACTTTAAACAGTGACATGTTTCTTTCTCTTTGACAATTCTTTAACGACACTAAGTAAATATGAAAAACACTCTAATTTAAATAAGATAGCTAGACATATATAAACTACGATTCCTACAAGAATTTGAATTAACAACAATATTAAAGGCATTAAATTTAAAAACTGTATGCTAAAAACAACAATGCCCATTATTACTGATATAAAAAATGATGGCAAAACGTCTCTAAGTTGTTCAAATAAGCTATAATTTAATAATTTTATATTGGGATAAGAATTAATAAAGGTGGCAATTATTCCATTACATACAATACCTAAAGCAATTCCATAAATTCCAAATGGTATACTAATTACGAGTACTAAGAGTCCAATAATTTTTTTTATTACCTCTATCCTTAAAAAAATATCACTTCTGCCAATAGCATTAATTGCTTGTAAGTTAGTTGTTTGAATTGGCCAAAGTGCATAAACAGCACAAAATATCTGTAAAAATGGAACTGCTGGAAGCCAAGTATCTGTTAATAATATCTGGACGACTGGCTCAGCTACTATACCGAGTCCAATCATCATTGGAAAAATAATAAACGAACTAGTTACAATTGATCGCCTTACAATTTCTTTTACTCTTTTTCGATCATCTTGCTCTGTAGCTAAAACCGGGAACAAAACAGATTGGATTGAGCTATTGATATTACTTATAATAATGCTGGGGAATTGTTCTCCCCGATTATAAAAAGCTAAGGAGGCAGGGCTAAACATTTTTCCTATAATTAAATTACGTATATTGTTATTTAAAGTATCAATAAGTGCAGAAACTAGTAATTTCCAACCAAATGAAAAAAGGCTCTTAATTCTATTAAAAGAAAATAGAAACTTTGGTCGCCAATTCACTGTGATAAGCAAATTTACTGTTACAACTAGTTGTTGCGTTAATTGTTGCGCAACTAAAGCCCAAATACCCAATTTTGCATAAGCCATTGCAAGGCCTACTATGCCAGAAATTACTACAGCACTTATACTACTAATAAATAGTTTTTTAAATTGCATATTTCTTGCAATGATGGCATTTTGAATTGAATTAATTGCACCAAAAAATAACGTGATTGATAAAATTCTAAGAATGGTTGTTGCTTGAGGTTGTTCGAAAAAGGTTGCAATGTATGGGGAAGTTAAATAGAAAATGATGTAACAGATACTTGCTACAAATATATTTAGGAAGAATACAGAGGAAAAGTCTAGTTCATCTGCATTTTTTTTTTGGATTAATGCAATGTTAAACCCACTTTGAATGAATACGTTTGCTAGTATAATAAAGATTGATACAAGTACAAACAATCCAAATTCTTCGGGTAAAATCAATCGGGCTAATAAAATCGTCACGAGGAATTGAATTCCTTGGACACCTATTCGCTCTAATAATTTCCATATTAGAGATGTAATCACTTTAATTTTCGTTATCTCAGAACCCACTGCGCCCACTTCCTTCTTAAATTTTTCAGGAATTTAAGCACAATAGGAAATTTCCTTCTTAAAAATAAAATGAGTCTTTTCCGATAAATCAAAGCTAAGGAATGATCTACATACTTTATTAATTTGGCTTCTTTGAATTTTTCCTGCTCTAATAAAATAAAAAACTGATTTTTATTTTTTTTACGGATAATTGAAGTTTCATATTTTCCATTGGTGTAGCTATTAACCTCATCTAACATCGTCGCTATTTGTTGGATATGTTTAAATTTTTTTTCGATAGATGAACTGTTTTCGACTGTCCATGACCCACTTACATTCGTTCTGTAGGCAGACATAAATTCATCGATGTAATAAACCGCACCTAACAAAGATAAATTAATTGCTAACGGATAATCTCCAACTGGTGCTATATCAAAAAAATGTGGTCTTATTTTTGCATATTTCAACGGATAAACCATGGAATTGGTGGAAAATAGTTCTCCACCTCCTTCTATCACTTCACCAACTGTAAAAATTTTACTACTCTTACTCGGTCGAAGTTGTGAGAGCACTTTTTTATCAAAAGCATTCACAATATAGGCTCCATGAACACACAAACTACATTCAGAATGACTTTCTAGAAAATCTACTTGTTTCTGCAATTTATTTGGATCTGTCCAATAATCATCTCCTTCACAAATCGCAATATATTTCCCTCTAGCCCTCCCAAAGTTAATTTTACTCACTGAATTTCCAAGTGTCCGTTGATTTTGGGTTTGGTATATTGGCTTTATTAAATCAGGATATTTTTTCTCATACTTTCTTATTATTTCTGCAGTTCTATCAGTAGAGGCATCATCATGTATTAAAATTTCAAATTTAAAATTCACCTTCTGCATTACAAAGCTTTCTATCGCTTCTGCTATATACTTTTCATGATTATACGTTGCACAATGGATACTAACCATGATGTCTTCCATTCTATATAACTCTCCTTACATAATACATTCCAAATATAACAGTGTTATATTACGATAAACTTGTTACTGATAGCCCCATAAGAATAGTAAACTATTCGTACAATCGATCGTTTACTATTTAGTTAAAATCCCTCTGTACTAATTTTTAGTATCTTTGATTTTGTTGCCATCTCCATGCAGTTTTAATAATTTGTTCTAAATTTCTTTCTGCTTTCCAACCTAGCTCTTCTTCAATTTTTTTAGAAGAAGCAACTAATACTGGCGGATCACCAATACGTCTTTCTCCAATTTTAATCTTACACTTTATGTCTGTAATCATTTCACAGGTTTGGATTACTTCTTTAACTGAATAACCTTTACCATTACCTAAATTATAGATCTGGTTTTTAATTTCTCCTTTAAGTAATGCTTCTAGTGCAGTTATATGAGCGTTTACCAAGTCTGTTACATGTATATAGTCTCGAATACATGTTCCATCAGGTGTATCATAATCTGTTCCAAATATATTTACTTTCTCTCTAATTCCATATAAGTGCTGTAATACAATTGGGATAAGATGAGTTTCGGGATTATGACTTTCGCCAATTTCACCTGATACATCGGCACCAGCTGCATTAAAATACCTTAAGATAGAATAATTTATATCGTAGGATTTTGCATAATCAGCTAGAATCTGTTCAATCATTAGCTTTGATCTCCCATAAGGATTTACAGGTATTGTAGGTACGGCCTCATCAATTAATTTACAATTAGGAATACCATAAGTTGCTGCAGTAGATGAAAAAATGATATTTTTAATTTTATGTTTTATCATCAAATTAAGAAGTTTTAATGTGGATCCTACATTGTTCTCATAATATTTCTGCGGATTTATAACAGATTCGCCAACTAGACTACAGGCCGCAAAATGAAATACAGCTTTAATAGGATATTTATCGAATAAAAAATCGTATTCGAACTCATTTTTTAAATCTCCATGAACAAATATGGCATTATCATTAATTGCCTGTTGATGGCCTGATGAAAGATTATCTAACACTATAACTTGCTCTTTTTTTATTAGATCTTTCACAAGATGACTTCCAATATATCCTGCTCCACCTACTACTAATATCAAATGAATGACTCCCTTATTAGTCAATTTCAAACCTAACTAATTAACTAATCAACATTATTCATCCTTACAAAGTTTGATTTAAAAGCTCCTTTAACATTTCTCTTACACTTGTTCCTATTTGCTGATCGGCTAACGCAATTTCTACATTCGCTTGGATAAATCCTAACTTCTCCCCTATATCAAAACGTTTACCGTCAAATTCATAACCATAGACTGATTGGTATTTATTCAGCTTTTCTATTGCATCAGTAAGCTGTATTTCACCATTTATATCCTCTTCCTGACTCTCTATTAAACTAAAGATTTCAGGTGTAAGAATGTAACGACCTACTATAGCTAAGTTAGATGGAGCTGTTCCCTTTTTTGGTTTTTCAATTAATGCCTTTACTTGAAAGCACCTTCCCTCCATTTTTAAAGGGCTAATAATACCGTAACGCACAGTTTCTTCGATAGGAACTTTTTGTACGCCTACTATTGATGATCGGACTATTGCAAATTGTTCTATTAGTTGTTTTAAACATGGTTTTTCAGCTTGGATAATATCGTCACCTAACAGTACTGCAAATGGTTCATTGCCAATAAATTTTCTGGCACACCATATTGCATTCCCTAATCCCTTAGGTTCTTTTTGTCTTATGTAGTGAATTTCTACATTTGAAGATTGCGTAATTTTTTGTAGTAGCACAAATTTACCTTTTTCCACTAAATTATTTTCTAACTCTAAATTTCTATCAAAATGATCTTCAATAGCTCGTTTTCCTTTCCCAGTGACAATAATAATATCTTCTATCCCAGATTCAATTGCTTCCTCAACAATGTATTCAATTGTAGGCTTATCAACAATTGGTAACATTTCCTTAGGCATAGCTTTTGTAGCTGGAAGAAAACGAGTTCCTAATCCAGCAGCAGGAATGATTGCTTTTTTAATTTTCATTAATCCATCCATTCCTTTCTTTATTTAAAACACTCATTACTTAGCTATTTAACAAATTTATTTACATATCTTTTTTAATTCGGGAATTTCTAGTGTATTTTGAAGTAGTGTGAAGGAAAGATACATGAAAGATTGGTAAGGAGAGATATATTGAGTATTCATATTAATTAACATTTTATATGCAGCAATTACTGACTTATCAATTTCACTTAAATAATTCAGATAAAACATCTATTTCTTCTAAATATTCTATTTCCAAGTTTTTTAACAATGTATGTTTTAATGGTTGATTGATCATCACTTCTTTTAACCCACGATAAATACTTTCACTGTCCATTTCTACAATATAGCCATTATGGTTATGAAGTATTTGATCGTTAACAGTAGAATAGTTTGTGATTACAATAGGTTTTTTTAATAATTTAGCTTCTTCTACTGCCACAGATTTCCCTTCAAATCGAGATGGATGTAAAAAAATATCGCATGTATCAATGACTTTGTAGGGATTATCCAATTTGCCTGTTAATTCAACATAATTGGTTAGTCCAAACTTCTTTATTAGAACTTTCAATTTCCTTTTGTAATTTCCATCTCCCACGATATACCATTTGTTGATAAGGTTTTCGTTTAATAACTTCGAAACAGCTGGAATCGCAATATCATATCCTTTATATTTATCAATTCTACTTACAGAAACGATATTAAATTTACCATCAATTTTTCCTACCTCAAAAGGCTCCTTCGATAACTCCATTATCTTCCTCTTAGGTAGTAAATTTGGAATCTCTATAATCTTAATACTGTATTCTGGAAATACACTCCGTAAACCGTTAACGCATTCTTGCGAGACAGTGACTATTTTATCGAATTTATTTAAGTAGAAACGATCAATTTCCTTATCGCGATCCATATTTCGATAATCCCCATGAATCCATACAAATTTATTTTTGGATTCTATTTTATCCACAACGAAATATGAGGTAACCGTATAATGGAAGGAAATTACAAATTCATATTCATTAGTATAATTGAAATATTTATTGCATTTAACCCAAAATCGTTGTCTACTTTTTTCCATGTTCCTCCTTACAGTTCCTATAAACACGTAATATAGATACCAAAAAACTACAATTATTTTAAAATTATAAAGTAGCTTAAATAAGACTAATGGAACATCTGCTTTATCTATTCTAAATATTTTTAAAATCTCTGGGGTTTCTAAGACATTCACACTTTCTGGAACTTCTTTAAGTAAGTCGCCTTCATTTTTTTCTAAAAGTAGGTCTATTTTTATCTCTTCATTACTCGCTAATTGATTTAACAATGCAATTAAACTACTTTCTACTCCACCTAAATGAAGTGAGTAGGAGCTAATCAACATTTTTTTAATAAAAAACCCCTCTTTTATAAAAGGATTCTTACAAATTAGTTTCTATTTGATCGGTTTTAAATTGATTAAGTTACATGATTGACTTAAACGGATAGATTTCAGTTGATCCTAATTTTATGAAGATATACCAAAATTTCCATAATAAATAAACAATTAAAACAATATTAATATAATATAATCTGCTATTTTTATTAATTTTCCAAACTAGCCCTACAAGAATTACTTCGACTATTGTAAAGTAATAAGCAATACGATATGCGTTATTTCCACCAAAGTTCATTAAAAAAATAAGTATGAAGCCAATGCAATATATATTGATATACTTACTCATTCGGTCTTTTATATCATGCGGAATTTTATTAGCTACAATGGCTGTTATTAATACGGGTAGATACATTACGAGAGGGAAAAGTGAATAATTACTTTGAAACTCATTTATAGCATAATTATACTTACCAAAATCTAAGTTAACTAGACTTAAAAAATATTGCTGTTTAATGACAAAAATCAATAGTAAACAGTAAATTATATATCTAAATTTTTTGTTAAATTTAGTAACTGAGCTAAAAATCATTAACACTAAACAAATTATTATTGAGGAATAGTGTATTAAAAATGCGCTTAAATTTAATAGTCCAAATTTAAATTTTTTATTTTCAAAATAATAGACATAGGAAAAGAGGATAATAGACATTGCTGCTGATTGACGTATTAAATTATAAGAAAGTGTATAATAAAAGAGCATATATACAAACATAGCAATAAAAACATTAATATTTTTTCTTTCACGAAATATGATGAAAAATACAAAGGCATTGGTAATAAATGAATAAATAAACAAAAATACATTGAAATCTAAATTCAATAAATTGACTATATCTCGAATAAAAATAAACGAGATTTCAACATCTTTTATATGTCGATCATGGAATAAACTTAAATAGTTAAAATAATCCGTTCCTGTTGCATATCGTATTGAAGCGATATATGAAGGTATAACTATTGCTGTTAGACCCAAAAAAATTTTAAGTGGCTTTTCTTTAAACTTTACTGCCAGTACTGTCAAACATGAGGTAACGATAGCTATCAGTACATAAAGCATTTAAGCTCTCCTTTAAATTTTTAAACTATCTTCACATATCATTTCTACATTTTAAATTTAAAATCGTGGTATTTTTTTAGTATTATTTTAGGTAATAAGCCAATTATTAATGGTCTATATGCATAAATTGAATATTTAATTGGTATATTTAACCTCTTTCTCCAGTACTTTTTAAGTTGATACTCACAAATTCTATATTTATATTTCCGTTTTTGATAGGATTCCATTGCTTCGTAATAGTCAAGGTATACTTCTTTAAGATTCGTTCCTTTGTAGCCTTTTTCGTACAATTTGCACCATAAATCAAAATCTTCTGTTCTCTGAGTTCTAGCTCCTATTGTATATCCCCCAACCTGAACAATTGCTTCTTTTCGGATCATTACTGAAGGATGGACAAAAGTATTTCCAAGGTATATATCTAGTTTTGTTCTTTCCCCAGAACTTATTTCTTTTCCCCAAATTCCATTATCATCATAAAAATTTCGACTAGTTCCTACTATTGCATATTCTGGGTACTTATTTAAAAAAGAAACTTGTTTTTCAAATCTTTCTGGATGTGAAATGTCGTCATCATCCATTCTAGCTATATAATCGCCACTAGCTGCTTTTAAACAGTTATTTAAAGTTGCAGCCAATCCTAAATTTTTCGGATTTTTCATTAATTTGATTCGATCATCATTCTCTGCTATTTTCTTTATGATTTCTATACTATTGTCAGTTGAGCAATCATCACAAATTATTAACTCAAAATCTTTGAACGACTGGTTAAGTATTGAATCAATAGCAGTTTTTAATTTTCTCGAACCATTATATACACCCATAATTACCGATAATTTCGGCATTGAGAGGAGCCCCTTTTTTACTTTTTATTAATCATTTCTTAAGACCGCTGTATATATTTCTTGCATTCTAGTAATGACGGTACTAAGATCAAATTTTTTAATAATCTCCTTATTTTGTGGAGATAAATCATGGAACTTTTCTTTATCCTTAATTAACAAATCAATATATTTTGCAACCTCGTCTGTATTAGTTGGATTTATTAAAAAACCCCCTTTGTAACTGCTAACTAGGTCTTTATTCCCTCTAATATTGGAGCAAACAATTGGTAATCCAGCCGCCATAGCCTCCATTAAAGATACGGGCAATCCTTCCCTTAAAGATGGAAATACAAAAATATCAGCAATAGTTAATATTTCAGGGATATCATTACGGTACCCTAATAGCTTCACATTGTCTTGTAACCCAAGATCCTTCGATAAAGAAAGTAAATTATTTTTTTGTTCACCATCTCCACAAATTACATAATAAATTTTAGGATTTTTTAGTTTATAAATTGCGTTAATTACCGTCCTGTGATTTTTATTAATATTTAGTTCTCCAACTGAGAGGATGACTATTGCATCCTCGGGTAGACCTAAATCTTTACGTTTTTGAAATTTATCAATTTTTATATTAGAAAACTGCATTAAATCTAAACCTATCCCTGGAACATATTCTATTCTTTTAGATTTAAAGGTTTTTTTTGCCCTTTTGAAATCTTCATTATTAATTGTAATTAGAACATCCGTAAACCTCGAAAGATAGCGCTCTATTGGATAATATAATAGCCAATTTCTATATGGGGCACCATTATAAAAATGAAAACCATGGGCAGTATAAATAATCCTAATATTTTCTAAATTTCTACATGCTAGTCTTACACATACTGAAGCAACTGGAGTGTGTGTATGTATAATTTGATATCCTTCACGTTTAATAAGTTTTTTTAAATTCTTATATGCACGATAATTTTCTTTTGAAAGTGGCGAACGTTGAAAAGCTATAGGATTAACTTTACAACCAAGTTTTATTAATAATGGATTAATTTCACTTACTATATTACAAGCTAAATCCACTTGATGACCTTGCTCTAATAGTAACTGAATATGTGGAATTAGGAATGAATTAATTGTATTAGAAATAGTAGTCACAAATAAAATTTTCATTTTTTACATTGCTCCATTTCTAAAAGCAAGTTTTTAACCCTTCTTCTCCATAAACTCTAAATTACCTTACTACTATTTATATTCTCGATACTAAAACTTCATTGTATTTCATCATATAAATCCCTTCATCATATTGACCAATTTTATTCGAATTTACTTTTCCCTTTAAATTATCTATGATTAACTTCGGAAAATTCACTCCGGATTCATAAGCATGAGGATAGCCGCCTCCAAAACGGGGATTGACTTCGGAAATATAATACTCCCCATCAATTTTAAAAATATCAATATCAATCATGCCTTTAAATCCGGCTACTTTTACAAAATCAGTAATCAGTTGAAATAATTTTTCGTCCTTTACCGATACCGATTTGTCTGTTTCGCCAGCTCTCATAGCGATCTTTTCCTTTGTAAAAATTGAAATTGGCTCTCCATTTATTAAATCTATATAGACATCTGCTCCAAATTCGATGCCATCCATATATTCTTGAATCATTAAATTTTGATGGTAATTAAATAGTAATTCCACTTCTTCTTTTGAATTAACTCTGTGAATATTGATACTCGCACTACCTGTGACTGGTTTTATAAACACGGGATATGTTATTTTTCCGTTTACAATATCTTGATAAAATAATTCTTTTTCCACATAACTTTTTATTGTTTGAAAGCCATTATCCACAAGAAATCTATACATTTTGAATTTATTAAAACACATTTCAGTAACATCTGAATCTGATACGATTGGAAATGTCCCAATACTTAAAAAGTGTTCCTTATGCTCAGCTATTAAACTTAGTTCCGTATCTATAAGGGAAAATAAAGCTTTTACATTGTATTCCTTGCAAATAGCAATAATATTGTCTAAATAATTAGCATCATCTATTCTCGGAACAATAAAGTGATGATCTGCCTCATAAAGCGCTGGAGCAAGGTTACTACAATCTGTTGCTAAAACTAAACCGACTCCATTTAATTCTTTTTTAAAATATTGAACAATTTTGTTCCTTGTTCCACAGCTAAGAATTAATATGTTCATCTGGGACACCTCATTTTCACTTCGTATTTAATTCAATGAAATTGGATGCGGTCCATCGTTCTCGGACCTCTAATATCTCATTCTTTTTCTTAACATAAACAGTAGGAAAATATTTAATAAACAAGGGAGATAAACACATCGTATAAGCACCCACTTTTTGATAAATTACTAAATCACCTACTTTTAACTGTGGTGAATCACGAAGTACAAATAAGCGATCATCCTCCATACACGTAAACCCTGAAATTACTTGCTTGCTTACTTCTTTTACATTTAACGTATTTCGATATTTTATATGGAAAAGATAGTTTGACTTTCTTTTAAACGGATCAAGATAAATTCTACTTCCATCAGTTGTAACAAAATAGTTCTCGAGCGTCTTTTTTACATCAATTACCTTTGTAACAAAACTAATAGCGGAAGAGACTAATGGTGTTCCAGGTTCAACTATTAATATAGTTTCATTCATACAAAATTCTTTATTTAACTCTTCTGATATAATTTTCATATAATCTTTAAATTGCAGTTTATTTTTTAATCCACCATAAAAACCGCCTCCAACGTCTATATATTTTAATTGTAATGAATATTTTCTTTTAATTTCACATGCAATTTTAGAAATAGTACGATAAACATTTAAACTTCTAGTCTTTGAACTACAATGTAAATGGAGGCCGGTTAATTTAACTTTTTTTAAGGAATTTAAGCAATCAATTGCTTTTTTTAATTCCCCATTTTCATAACAGAATCCAAATCTTCCGCCTTCATCACCCATGGATGATTCATTTGGACAGTATCTTTCTAGATCAAAATTCACTCTAATTCCTACTTCATATTCGTCGGAATCAATGTAACCTAATTGATCCAATTCTTTTAACCAATTTAACTCTCGTTGCGATTCAATATTAACAATGCAGCGGTTGTGAATCGCCTCATAAAACGTTTCTTTCGACTTTGGTGGACCATTATATATCAACCTACTTTTTTCATAACCTAATAATAAAGCTAATTGATACTCATCATCTGAAACAACTTCAGCATATAAACCATTTTTCTTAAAATATTTTAATAGCCAAGGTAATGAATTCGTCTTAAAAGAATAACCGATTATATAATTATCCCAATGTTTTTCAAGCGCACTTTTTAATTGTGATAGATTCGTTGATAGTTCTTCCTCTTCAATTAAGAAATAAGGTGTCTTTTTACAATCCAGAAACACACTTTCTTCATTAATTTTCCATTCCATTCCTTTCTTATTTTATTGGTGTAAGATTAATCTTTTCTTCCTTCTAAATTTGTTCCCTTGAAGTCCTCCATAGGAACATCATCTAATTGATTAATACCCTCACGTAGAATAACCTTTCTAATGGTTAATAACAGGATTTTTAAATCATTAATAAAAGAAATATTATCAACATACCTCACATCAAGTTCGAATTTTTCCTCCCAACTAATAGAGTTTCTCCCATTTATTTGAGCTAAGCCAGATAATCCTGGCCTCACTTCATGACGTCGTTTTTGTTGATCATTATAGAGAGGTAGATACCTTACTAATAACGGTCTTGGTCCAATTATTGACATATCTCCCTTAACTATATTTATTAACTCAGGTAATTCATCTAGACTGGTAGATCTTAAGAAACTACCAAACTTTGTTATTCTTAAGTCCTCTGAAAGCAAGTTTCCATTCTCATCTCGCTCATCCGTCATCGTCCGAAACTTATACAAAGTAAATATTTTTTCATTTAACCCAGGTCTTTTTTGTTTAAATATTACTGGACTTCCCAATTTGATTCTTACTAATAGCGAAACGATTAAAAGGAGAGGAATAAACATTATTAAGGCTACTAAAGCTAAGAAAAAATCGAATGGTCTCTTAATATATCTTCTATAAATTCTACCTTTAGTTTGATTCACTTTCGCCACAGCCTTTTAATCGTATCTACAACTCTCCCTAGATCCTTATCTGTCATTTTTGTATCGGAAGGCAAGCATATCCCCTTCTTAAACAACCGTTCAGATACATTGTTTCCTACATAGTCGTAGTTTTTATAGAATGGCTGCAGATGCATTGGCTTCCACACATGCCTTGCTTCAATATTTTCTTTTTCTAAAGCTTCGATTAAATCAAGTGGTTTTACCTTGCCATTCAAAGTGATACAACTTAACCAATAATTCGGCTCATTCCATTCATTGATGGGCATAAATTCAATCCCATCAAGTCCTGCTAGTTCGCGTGTATAGTACCCAAAAATATATTTCTTTTGTTGTACCCGTTGATCTAACACTTTCAATTGCCCTCTACCTATCCCAGCAACGACATTACTCATTCGGTAATTAAACCCTAACTCGCTATGCTGATAGAACCTTGCTGGATCTTTGGATTGTGTTGACCAAAATTTAACTTTCGTAATACGTTCTTCATTGTTTGAAACGAGCATACCACCACCAGAAGTAGTAATAATTTTATTGCCATTAAAAGAGAAAATGCCAAAATCACCAAAAGTCCCTGTATGTTTTCCTTTGTATAATGTGCCCAGACTTTCTGCAGCGTCCTCTATCAGTGAAACTTTATATTTGTCGCAGATTTCCATTATTCGATCTAGATTTGCTGATAAACCGTAAAGATGTACAACTAAAACGGCCTTTACGTTAGGGTATTTTCTAAATGCTTCTTCTAGCGCAAGTGGGCACATATTCCAAGTTTCCATATCACTATCTATAAAAACGGGAATCGCATTTTGGTAGATGATTGGATTAGCTGTT
Organism: Lysinibacillus antri; assembly: GCF_003977595.1. GTDB lineage: Bacteria > Bacillota > Bacilli > Bacillales_A > Planococcaceae > Ureibacillus > Ureibacillus antri. The sequence goes on from NZ_RYYR01000005.1 coordinate 155,188, forward strand.
GCTGAGAAAGTAAGTGATGGGCAAAAAACGATATCCCCCTTCTCAACTCCTGCTGCTTTCAATGCCATATGAATACTAGCAGTGCCAGAAGAAAGTGCTGTAGCAGATTTTGTGCCAATTTTTAAGGCTACTGCTTTTTCAAATTCATCCACATTTGGGCCCAATGGAGATAGCCAATTTGTATGAAAAGCCTCTTTTACATAATTCAATTCGTACCCTTCTTCACTCATATGTGGTGATGAAAGATAGATTTTATTAGTAGGCTGGGAATTTAATTCAGCTTTTAACAAGTTTTTTTTTGAGAATGACAATTCCATTCCTCTTTCTTTGTGAATTTATACTATTGTCCTAGATTTGCAAATTTTACTTTCCCAATTTCCATTCGCAACATCAATAACTTTTGCCTTCAATTCATTCACTTCAAATTCTTCTAGTTCCTTAAGGAAAGTAAATAATTGGTTTTTGTCCATTGCATTCGCTTTACCGACATGAATTTTTGGATAAATATGTTGTTCCTGTAATTCTTCTTCGTTTAGTAATTCTTCGTACATTTTCTCGCCCGGACGGATACCAGAAAATTCAATGCCAATTTCCTCTTCTGTAAATCCGGAAAGTGAAATGAGGTTCTTAGCTAAATCAACAATCTTAATCGGCTCTCCCATATCGAGCACAAATACTTCTCCCCCCTTGGCAAGTGCTCCTGCTTGTATGACAAGTCTTGATGCTTCTGGAATCGTCATAAAGTATCGCGTCATTTCAGGATGAGTTACGGTGACTGGTCCCCCCGCCTCAATCTGCGCTTTAAATCGAGGTACGACGCTTCCACGCGATCCGAGTACATTGCCAAATCGAACTGCGGCGAAGTTAGTATTACTATGAAGAGCCAAGTTTTGTATAATCATTTCGGCAATCCTTTTTGTTGAACCCATTACATTGGTTGGATTGACCGCCTTATCACTTGAGACCATGACAAAGTTGGAAACACCATAATGATGGGCGGCTTCTGCAACATTTTTAGTTCCAAAGATGTTATTTTTCACAGCTTCTCTTGGATTAACCTCCATTAATGGGACATGTTTATGTGCTGCTGCATGATAGATTACATTAGGTTTATATTGGTCGATAATCTCAAAAATCCGATCCCTATCCTGAATGTCTGCAATAATTGGGACAAAATGAATCCTTTTATTACTATGTTTCTCCAATAACTCCATATGAATTGTATAGATTGAGTTTTCGCCATGACCTAATAGAATCAATTGTTTTGGCTTGAAATTTACTAATTGTCTACAAATTTCAGAACCAATTGATCCCCCTGCACCTGTTACGAGTATGACTTTGTCTACTAATTTATTTGAAATGGCTTCCATATCCAGTTTGACTTCTTCACGACCGAGTAATTGCTCTATTTTTACTTCTTGAACATCATTTACAGAAACTTTCCCCATAATCATATCTTCAATTCTAGGCATCGTTTTAATAACGGTATTTGTATTTAAGCACCGTTCATAAATTTTACGAAGGTCCAATTTCGAAAGGGAGGGGATAGCTAAAATAATTTCATCTACTTTCATCTCTTCAACAATTCTCGGGATATCCTTCGTCGTTCCACAAACCTTAACATCCATCAACGTCAAGTTTTTCTTTTTCGGATTATCATCCACTACGCCTACAACTAAATATTCATTACTTTGGTACCTTTTAATGTTCCGAATAAGCATTGCTCCTGCCTCACCCGCACCAACGATTAATAATTTTTTGAGCTCATGTTGTGGTTTAATCCTAAATTGGTAGTCATGAATTAACCGTAATGTAAACCTAGACCCTCCAATTAGGACTATATGTAGGAGCCAAGTGATCACCATTACACGAAAATAAATATCCCCTTTTATAAACCATTGCATTGCACTTGTAAAAATAATACAAATGGTAATAGAATAGCCAATCACAAGCAATTCCTTTACCGATGCAACACTCCAAATTCGATTGTATAAATGACAAAAATGAGCCATGATATGATGGGTAATTAACAAAATACCTGAACTGATTACGATTAATGAGTCATTAAAATGTAACGGATTCAATAAACCATGACTTATAAAAATTGCGCTAAGTACAATGATTGAATCAAGAATAAAAAAAATGGAATATCTTAACCTATGACTCAAACCATCACCTCTTTAATTGGGATGTTTCTTAACCTGGGAATGCCATTGTATTGCGCCAGTCACAGACTCTTATCTTATAAACATGTACTCAGAGAAACTGCAAAGCATTGCTTATTTAAATGTGATCTATTGAAAATGATAAGCAAAATGAGATGGAGAGAAATTGAAGATTAAAAACGTTTGGTATTTTGGGAAGTTAATTTATTGAAATGGGAGAATTTTATTCAATCTCGTTTGATATTTACTTAAAATTAATATATTATTCTTTGACTGCATTAGAACTAAAGACACAATTTATTACGTATGAAATTATTTATTTATATTACAAAAATAATTATTCTTCGTATAATAAAGAACTAAGTCCAATTACAGTAAATTACAGTTTTTTAATACTTAAAACCAGTTTCCCTTAGGTGAATTTAGCTAACCTTTTAGAAAATCAATATCAGTATATTGCTTTGCTTTTAAAAAATATTACTTCCAATTAGATAAAATTTAATTATAAAGTTATATTTAACACGGTCTACATAGTAAAAAAGAAGGTAATTAAAAAGAAAGTACGTGTTCACGTCTCCCTTTTTAATTACCTTCATACGCTGTTTAAAAATAATCAATAAAGGTAGGAATCCCGAGCGGAATTAAATCTTCTAAAATGGCAATGGTTTCACTTTTCCCTCTAAGACGCTCAATTTTCTCTAAATACTTCGGACGTTTGTAGCCAAGTATCATCGTCGTTAAAGTTTGAATGGACATTTCAACCGTAATATCAGGTTTAAGATTTTCTTCTGTAACTTTTTTCACCTTAACTTTCCAATCGGTTGAGGTGATATCAAATAAGCCATTATTCCATTCAACTAAGCGATCCGTCACTTTAAAACGAATATGGAAGTTCGGTTCATCAAAAGGGAACCGAGCGAGAAACGGCTCAACATCCACTATGCGTGCCATAAAATAAGGGGAAACTTTTTGAATAATTTCACTGTCTTCCAATAAAAAGGCTACTGGTTCATTCCCTGCCGTTTTCCCATAGGCATTGTACACCATCGACTTATGAGCGGAGACGAAATTCCATAACCCTTTCCGCGCTACTTCTTGCAAATAAACAATCTCATCTATATAAAAGTTTTCTTCCATAATTCTGTAAAACATATATCCTTGAGGTGTATCGTCTTCATCGTAATACACAGCCGCTTGCAACTGTACATCCGTGTCGACAAACTTTTCTTCCCAATAATCTTCATGAAACTTTTCATTCCAAGCAATAATATTCCGAATCATGGCTCCATGTGTTCTTGACGCGTACTGCTCGTATACACTAATTAAATCTTTACTCCTTGTGTCGACTCGACGAATTTTACCAGGTAAATCTTTGTAATGAGGGAATTGTGTATCCTTTACTTGAAACTCCACAATATCGCACATAATTTCCCATCCCTTTTTACGATAATACGGAATAGAAAATGGGAATAAATATGAAATGTAACGCCCTTCTTTATGCATCGTCGTTAAGGTTTCCTTTATTAATTGGTCCATTAAACCTTGTTTGGAATACTCTGGATAGGTACCAATGGCTGTTATTCCGCCCATTTCATAAACCTGACCAAATACATTTACTTGAAATGGCAAACTTAAAATTTGTGATACTAAATGATCGCCATCAAACCAACCTAACGCATGGCCGACATTAAATTGCCTACTTTTTTCACTAACAAAACGGCGATCTTTTTTAATGGACATGGACATTTGAAATACATAATTTAGTAAATCAATGGATTGCCCCATTTCGTCCATTCGTATTTCTCGCATGATTAACCCTTTTTTCTGACTCACGTTTATCACCTATCGCTTCATTATTTCTTTATTTTGTTTCAAATTAACAATTTTATAATTTTTCCATGAGGCTACCACCATTTTCTTTTTTTAATGCTTTGAGGCTCAAGAGCTGTAATTGGGTGATTTGAAATAATGGATTCATTATTTGCGAGGAATTGTGCTGCATGTTCAAATAATTTTTTCTTCTCTAAAATGTGTAATCCTTTCTCAAATAAGAAGGGCCGATTTTTTAAATTGTGCGCATCGGAGCCATATACATGAATGAAATTTGCTTCGATTAATTCGAGTGAAAACTTTTGTATACTCCTTCCATAATGACCTGCGATACTTCCAGCCGTTATTTGTGCCAGTGCCCCATGACGGATCAGGTTTTCTAATAATGCTGGTTTTTCGAAAATCGCTTTATTTTTCTCTGGATGCGCAATGATGGGAACAAGTCCTTCCCCACATATTTGATGGATGACCATTGTTGTATAAAGTGGCACGGTATTTGAAGGTAACTCGATTAATATATATTTTGAATTTGCAAGCGAATGAATTTGTTGTTCTTTATAAAGGGAGACAATTTGGTGGGATAATCTTACTTCATGGCCTGGAAAGATGGTTAATGGGATATGATTTTGATCCAACTCGATTTGTAGAAGCTCCATTCTCGCTTGAACATCGCTCTTATGAACAGAGTACAATGGATGTTGAAAATGGGGAGTCGCCACAATTCCTTTAACTCCCTCTTTTACAGCTTGTTCTAACATACCTAGCGTTTCATTTAAGGTGGTAGGTCCATCGTCTACATTCCATAGTATGTGACTATGAATATCAACCATTTGCCAACTCCTCGTACCTCGGTTTGTTTATACATAGTCATTTAAGCGAATAAATAGTACTAAAATTGTTAGAAATATAATGAACATTCTGTTATCTAAAAAAAGTGTCCTCATCATTAGTAATGAGAACACTTTTGATTATTTTGCGTATTCCACTGCTCGAGTTTCTCGAATGACAGTTACTTTTATATGTCCAGGATAATCAAGCTCTTCTTCAATTCGCTTACGAATATCTCTAGCTAAACGATGAGAAGCTAAATCATCTATTTTTTCTGGTTGTACGATGATACGAATTTCACGACCCGCTTGAATCGCGAATGATTTTTCTACACCATCATAACTTTCTGAAATTTCTTCTAGTTTTTCTAAGCGACGGATGTAGTTTTCAAGTGTTTCACTACGAGCACCTGGTCTTGCTGCAGATAATGCATCGGCTGCTGCAACAATTACTGCGATCACAGAAGTTGGTTCCGTGTCACCATGGTGAGAGGCAATACTATTAATTACGACTGGGTGTTCTTTATACTTCGTCGCTAGTTCTACACCAATTTCTACGTGACTTCCTTCCACTTCATGGTCAATTGCCTTACCGATATCATGTAACAATCCAGCACGTTTTGCTAATGTTACATCTTCCCCAAGCTCTGCTGCTAGTAAGCCAGATAAATGAGCTACTTCAATTGAATGCTTTAATACATTTTGACCATAACTTGTACGGTATTTCATACGACCTAAAATTTTCATTAAGTCTGGGTGTAAGTTATGAATGCCTACTTCAAATGTTGTTTGTTCACCTGTTTCACGAATTTGCTCGTCCATTTCGCGACGAGATTTTTCAACCATCTCTTCAATGCGTGCTGGGTGGATACGACCATCTTGTACTAGTTTTTCAAGTGCTAGACGTGCCGTTTCGCGACGGATTGGATCAAATCCTGATAAAATAACAGCTTCTGGAGTATCGTCAATGATTAAGTCAATACCTGTAAGTGTTTCCAGTGTTCGAATATTACGACCTTCACGACCGATAATACGGCCCTTCATTTCGTCATTCGGTAAATTTACAACGGATACCGTCGTTTCTGCAACGTGATCTGCTGCAAATCGTTGTAGTGCAAGTGATAATATTTCACGAGCTTTTTTGTCAGACTCTTCTTTTGCACGTGTTTCAGATTCTTTCGTCATCACTGCGATATCTGTTGAAAGTTCATTTTCAACTTGCTTTAAAATGATATCTTTCGCTGCTTCACGCGTTAAGGCTGCGATACGTTCAAGTTCTGACGTTTGTTCGCGTACTAGCTCTTCCACTTTACTTTCCATCTGTTCAATATGCTGTTGTCTTTCAGTTAGAGCTTCTTCTTTTCGCTCTAAGCCTGATTCTCTCTTGTTCAGAGCATCATCCTTGCGATCAAGATTTTCTTCTCTTTGCAATAACCGGTTTTCTTGTTTCTGAAGCTCTGCCCGGCGTTCACGGATGTCTTTTTCTGCTTCAGTTCGAATTTTGTGAGTTTCATCTTTTGCTTCAAGTAGTGCTTCCTTCTTAAGCGCTTCCGCTTCTCGCTTAGCTTCATCTATAATAAGTTCGCTAGCGTGTTTCGCACCATTTACTTTTGATTCGTTCACTTTTTTCATATAGAAATAGATAACAGCGGCACCGACGATGAGTCCAAGCAAAGCGGAGATAATGATTTCTATCATTCGAACACCTCCTCTTGCTATATTCGTTTCATTTTCAGTCGGCTCATATATTGATTTTCTCATTGTTCAACATACTGCCTATTTCATTTCATAATTTAGAAATTATACAATTTTAATTGTATATTTCAATACTAGGTATGTCAAGGATTCCCACTAGCTGTATAGTGAATTAATATACTATTTCTCATTAAATTTTTAGCTGAATTTTTTATCCATGTTGTAAGATAACATAACATATTACTATGTTAGACAAATTCTCTTTGTTGTATACAATTTTACAAATAAAGTTGAATTTACCATATATAGGTCCTATTTTTAGTATCAATTTTTCTGCCAGTTGACGTGTTTTATCCACCGAAATCGAGTGCACCATGGTATTCTTCATCTTGCATTTTAACTTTATTTTAAAAATCCCTAAATAAAAAAGTTTGCTCTTAAGTTACCTTAAGAACAAACTTAGAAAAATTATTTTTCATCCTCTAATAATAATGATAATTCGTCGTCGATTTCTTCGTCCTCATCGTGACCACCAATTGTATAAGATGCTGCTGCTATACCGTATGATTCACGGATTTTTTGTGCGATTGTGTCACGAATTTCTGGATTTGCTTTTAAGAATTGTTTTGCGTTTTCACGACCTTGGCCAATACGTTCGTCTCCATAAGCATACCAAGAACCACTTTTTTGAATAATATCCAGTTCTGCTCCTAGATCCACAATTTCTCCTTCTTTAGAAATCCCTTCACCGAACATAATATCGATTTCCGCAGTACGGAAAGGAGGTGCCACTTTATTTTTAACGACTTTAATTTTCGTTTTATTCCCTACCATTTCAGTACCTTGTTTAATTGTTTCAGCACGACGAACTTCTAAGCGAATGGAAGCGTAGAATTTCAGTGCACGACCACCTGTTGTTGTTTCAGGATTACCGAACATCACACCAATTTTCTCACGCACTTGGTTAATGAAAATTGCTAATGTGTTGGATTTATTAATGATACCTGATAATTTACGTAAAGCTTGAGACATTAAGCGAGCTTGTAGACCCATGTGAGAGTCACCCATCTCCCCTTCAATCTCTGCTTTTGGTACTAGAGCAGCAACTGAGTCAATAACAATAATGTCAATGGCACCACTACGAACTAATGCTTCAGCAATTTCTAATGCCTGTTCACCCGTGTCTGGTTGAGATAGTAATAGCTCGTCAATATTAACACCTAATTTTTGAGCATATACAGGATCTAGCGCATGTTCTGCATCGATAAATGCAGCTTGTCCGCCTTTTGCTTGTACTTCTGCAATTGCATGAAGAGCAACTGTTGTTTTACCTGAAGACTCTGGTCCATAAATTTCCACGATACGTCCACGTGGGTACCCACCCACTCCTAATGCCGCATCCAATGCTAATGAACCACTTGATGTCGTTGAAATTTGGCGATCTGATTGTTCACCAAGTTTCATAATAGAACCTTTACCGAATTGTTTTTCAATCTGTTTCAATGCCATATCTAAGGCCGCTTTACGATCACTCAAAATATTTCCTCCTTATATTTAAAAGAATGTATCTGTTAGTTTGTCATGTTCTTTATGTCTCTACTATACTTCTTTTTGAGACAAGTTTCAAGAAAAAAGCGAACATATTTTCGTTTTTAAGGCAAAATAAAAATTTGAGCCATTACGGAAAGCCCAAATTTTTATTTTCACTAGTTTATTTTTTCATAACCCTTTTCCACCAATAAGCGCATTAAATAACTACATGCTAATTTAACAGCTCTGATGCGGTTCGTATTGCGCATTCCAGATAATTGCAGCTTACGTGTAATGGGTTCATACCCTTTTATGCTAAAACCAATCCAAATCGTTCCTGCTGGTTGCCCGTCATGAGGTTCTGGACCCGCTGCACCGGTTAAACCAACACCAATATCCGTCCCAAACTTTTCACGAACTTTTAATGCCATTGCAGCCGCGCATTCACTACTGACAATTCCATATTGATCAAGTAAAGACTTTTCAATACCTAATTGTTGAATCTTCGCATTTTCGGTATACGTGACAACCCCACCAACTAAAGTACCACTAACCCCTGAAATTTCGGCAAGTTCTGATTGGAAAAGACCTGCCGTTAAGCTTTCCGCAGCAGAAATGGTTAATTTATGATGGAGTAACATTTCAACAATTTTGGATGCTAATGAATCATCGTTATTGCCATAATGAAATTCACCAACAACCGATTGGATTTCCTGTTCTTTTGCATGAATCAGTGCTCGAGCTTCTTGTTCCGTAGTGGCTTTCGCTGTAATTCTTAAAGTTACTTCACCATCAGATGCTAAAGGTGCGACAGTTGGATTGGATTGTTGATCTAGTATATCTTGAATTTTATGTTCGAGTTCTGCCTCTCCAATACCATAAAAGCGTAATACGTGAGAGAGAATGACACCACCTTGATTAAGGCGAGTTGCAAGCTTTGGTTTTGCTTCGAACTGAAACATTGGTTCAAGTTCTTTTGGAGGACCAGGTAAAAGTATGTATGTACGATTATTTTTCTCAAGAAGCATACCTGGAGCCATTCCATGATGGTTTGCTAGGACATCACTGCCAGCCAAAATAAGTGCTTGCTTTCGGTTATTCTCGGTCATTGGTCGATTATATTTTGCAAAAAAATCTTCTATAAATTGCATGGCTGTCGAATCCATTGTCAAAGAAATCCCTAAATGCTTAGCAATTGTTTCTTTTGTTAAATCGTCCTTCGTAGGGCCAAGTCCCCCCGAGAAAATGATTAAATCTGCTCGTGATTCAGCAATTTCAATAACCTTTTTTAACCGATCTGCATTATCACCAACAACGGAATGATAAAAAACATTAATTCCTAACTCAGATAATTGGTTGGAAATAAATTTCGCATTAGTATTAGTAATTTGTCCAAGTAATAATTCCGAGCCAACCGCAATAATCTCTGCATTCATAAAGATCCCCCACTTATTTTGAGTTGACAAACACACGGCGGTTTAAGTAGAAATACTCCCAACCAGACCAAATCGTAAAGATTAATGCAACATAAAGTGCAATCATATCAAAAGGAATGCCTATTAAAGTAAAGATCGTATTGTGTAACAGTAACGCAGCAATTGCTACTATTTGAGCCCATGTTTTAATTTTACCTAATTGACTAGCAGCAACAACTTCCCCTTCGCCGGCTAAAATCGCACGAAGACCTGTAACTGCAAATTCTCGGCTTAAAATGATAATAATGATCCATGATGGAGCCAAACCTAGTTCAACTAAGATAATAAAAGCTGCACTAACTAATAGCTTGTCTGCAAGTGGATCGAGAAATTTCCCTAATGTCGTTACTAGATTATATTTTCGTGCATAGTAGCCATCTACCCAATCCGTCGTTGAGGCAATGATAAAAATCAACGCCCCAACAAAGTGCTGGACTGGCATATCGGCACCAAATAACTCCATAGTTCCCCAACCAAAGTCAAATAGTATTACAATCACAAATAATGGTATTAAGCATATTCTTGAGACTGTAATCTTATTCGGTATATTCATTGTTTAAACACCTTTCATTTGAAAGAAAATAGCCATCTTTTTAGATGACTATTGTTCTTGTTGTAATGTAATAATAATATTTTGTGTTGTAATTGTTTGTGCATATTGAATTTGTTCGCCATTGACAAACACTTTTGCATTATTAGAATTTCCAAGTCGTATACGCGCATAACCATTTGCTGTTGAATCATGTTCTACAACTTCTCCTGCGTTGTATACTCGATCTTGTACTTGTTCATCACCAGTAGCATTACGAACCCCAACCCATGTTTGTCCAGTCACTTCTACACGAATGGAAAGCTGTTCGGCTCCAGAAAGTTCGTACGTTGTTGTTTCCCCTTGTACTTGACCAGCTGAAAGGGTTTGCGTCACTTCTGGTTCCTCATCTTCCACAACGTCTTCTTCTGGCGTTTCTTCCGCTGCATCCTCATTAGCTGCATCTGTATCTTCTGGTTTTGTTTCGTCATTTTCTACAGGTTTCACTGGTGTTTGTTCATATTCAACTTGTGAGACATCATCTTCCACTTGATCTGGTTCATCGGAGACCTTCTGTTGAAATAAAAACCAAATTGCTGCAATAATTACAACAATAAACAAAGCAACAATAATTTTTGGCATTGTTTCCAAAAGACGATTTGTAGACCTTGTATTTAGTTTTCTACGTGTTGGGCTTTGAGAAATGGATTGAGCCACTTCTTCTGTCGGTTGATTTGGTAATTCCTTCTTAAATTCCTCTAAAATTTCATCAGCATCAAGCCCAACAGCCTCTGCGTATTGTTTAATAAATGCCCGCACATAAAATGATCCAGGCATAATGGAGTAATTCCCTTCTTCAATCCCTACAAGATAACGTTTTTGTATTTTCGTTATTTCTTGTAAGTCATCCAGGCTATATCCTTTTGTTAACCTCGCTTCTTTAAGGCGAGTACCGAGTTCTGTCAACAATAACACCTACTTTTTTTCTAAATAATTCATAAGAAAAGCCAAAGGAGCTAGCCCCTGTAGCTCGACACTGTTCAAAGAAAACATGAAATTTGCCCTTTAGCAAAAATCGCTGTCATTCCTCACGCGGATATGATGAGCATTTCATACTATCCGCTAAAAATTGAAATCTCCAAAACCACCGAAATGGTCATTTTGTGTCATCTCATTTTTTTCAATGATATCGTAAGTTATTACTTCATCTGGATGATGCCGAAGCTCAATAATGTAATCGAAATCTTCTATTTTATATTGTCCTTGTTGTACAAATAAATCCGGATGTTCGATCACTTTTGTTGCAGGCATTCCCATTATTTCTCGAACTAGCTGTTGATGACGTTCGTCTGTTGTTCTTCGAGTTACTGCACCATCCAATATAAATAAGTTATTATGATTAAATTCATCACCTATTAACTGATTTCGTACTGTTTGCTTGATCATCGTAGAAGAAAGGAAAATCCATTTCTTATTTGCACAAACACTCGCTGCTACAACTGATTCTGTCTTTCCAACACGAGGCATTCCACGAATTCCAATTAATTTATGACCTTCTTTTTTAAATAATTCTGCCATGAAATCAACTAAAATACCGAGTTCATCACGTAAAAAACGGAATGTATTTTTTTCATCGGCTTCTCGTTCAATATAATGACCATGTCTTACTGCAAGTCGATCACGTACTTTTGGTTCTCGAAATTTTGTTACGTGGATATTTTCCATTGTAGAAACAATATTCATGAATCGTTCAATTGATTCGCTCTTTTCTGCTTTTAATAGCATGCCCCTACGACTTTCATCTACCCCATTAATTGATACAATATTTACGCGTAACATTCCAAGCAATGAGGCAATATCACCTAATAAACCTGGACGATTTACCTGAATTTCATATTCAAAATACCATTCACCCATGAAACCGTCCCCCCAATAACGAAACGATTATTTTCTATTATAAGTTTCATCATAGCGGATTTTATATGTATTGAAAAGTTAGAAACATGCGATTTTCTTCCATTTTATAAAATTTTATTATATTTCCTTGAAAATCGGTAAAAAAAAGAGAAAAAGGAAAAGGAACGTGTCGAATTTTGGAGAACATCCACAAAATTTAGATAATCGAAGAAAAAGGAGGACAAGCCTCCTCATTAGAGTGTTTGATGAATGATCGAAAATGAGATGTGTTCTATGATATATTTTCTTCAATCAGCCCATGCTAAATGAAGATGCGGCTACAGGTTATCGTACAAGCGTCCTTAGACATTTTCGTTAACGAAATATCTGCAGACGCTATACGAGCCTTTATGCGTATAAAACTGCACTATAAACTATCTACTTATTGTACTCGGTTGTTTTGTACAAGCTTAATAATACAATTCGCAAGTGCATGTTTTTCTTCGCTGTCTGCTACACCCCAAAGGTCAGATAATACACGTTCTTGCTCATTTTTTGGGTCCACATTTTTCGCTAAGTAGTCACCGATTTGAACAGCTGTTTTTTCAATCACTTTTTTGCTCATTCCGTGTTCCTTAGCTTCTTGCACTTGTTGACCTAAGAATGATGTCCATTTTTCCCAGTTTTCTAATAACATATTTAATCTCCTCCTTTACATTTATTATGTACAGGTTTCGAGATTATATGTACCATCCACCATTAATTCGAATAATTTGTCCCGTAATATAATTGGCTTGGCCGCTAAAGTAGAAAGAGACTAAATTGGCTACATCTTCTATTTTCCCTGGTCTCCCTAATGGAATATCTTCATATAACTGTTGTTGTTCTTCATCCGTTAAATGTTGATTCATATTGGTATCTATAAAACCCGGTGCAATGGCATTAACTAATATATGATTATATGCGACTTCTTTTGCATAGGATTTAACGAAAGCATGCTGGGCACCTTTTACCGCACTATAGACCGTTTCAAAGGCTGCACCTGTTTCGCCCCAAATTGAGCCTATGAATAGGACGTAACTTATGTCATTTGCTCGTAGCTTACTGGACAAAAGAGCTAATAATCGCATCGGGTTTTGAACATGTACTCTCCACAGTTTATCCATTTCTTCTACTGGGGTATCTTCAAGTAATCCATAGAATGCATGACCACCTGCAAAAACAATCGCTTGTATCGAGTAAATTTGCTTACTTAACAAATCAGCTCCTTCACTAGAGGAAAAATCAGCCCGAACAGACAAAAATTCTTGTAATGAATACTTTTCTGTAAGCTCTTCTATCAGATTTTCGACCTTCGTTTGGTTGTGATGAAAATGCAAATAGAGCGACCAACCATCATTAGCCAGTCGCTTAGCTATCGCACTACCAATCGCACCGGAAGCTCCAACTACTAGTGCATATTTTTTCATTTATTGTGCTTTCTCACTTGTCGGCAAAATTTTAAATACCGTTTGTTGCGATTCACCTTGAATTGTCGTAAAGGCTTTACGTATATCATCCACTGTTAGCTTCTCAATAACCGGAACTGCATCAAATAAATTCATGTCATTGAATTTATAACGTGTAAACTGATTTGCAATAAACTCCATTGAATTTAACGCTCGTAAGAAGAAACCAATTTTTTTACGTTTAATCCGTTCAACAGCTTTCTCCGTGATAAGTGAATCGGCGTTATTAATCTCTTCTTTAATACGGTCTGCAAGCCCACCTGGATTTGATGAATCTGCCCCAATTAAAGCAAAGCCATACCCTTTTTCTAACGAGAAATCATAAGCAAAAGATTCATCGATTAAGCCGTTTTCATAAACTTCTGTATAAAACTGAGAGGCACGGCCAAATAAGCATTCTAAACCAATTTGTACGGAAAGTTCATGCTTCAACATCTCTTCTCCACTTAAATCCGTTTCTTTTGCTTTTAAACCAACATATACTTTTGGTTTTTGAACATCCATTTTTAATTCACGTTCTTTAACAGCAACCTCAGTTGGTTCCTCTTCAAAAATACGATCAATTGGTGCTGGATCAGCAAACTGTTTTTTATTTTGATTTTCTTCAATAAAGGCCATCATTTCGGTTGGATCAATAGCCCCGACAACAAATAATAGCATATTCGACGGATGATAAAATGTGTTATAGCACGTATATAAATGATCTGCAGTAATTTTGTCAATCGATTCAATTGTACCAGCAATATCGATTTTGACTGGATGCTTATGATACATATTTTCAATCGCACCAAAGTATAAACGCCAATCGGGTTGGTCGTCATACATTGTAATTTCTTGCCCAATAATACCTTTTTCTTTGTTTACGGTTTCTTCTGTAAAATACGGCTCTTGTACAAAATTTAATAGCGTTTCAGTACTTTTATAAATATGATCCGTTGCAGAAAACAAATAGGCTGTTCTCGTAAAGGATGTAAATGCATTGGCAGAAGCTCCAGATTGACTAAATTGTTGGAATACGTCCCCATCTTCTTTTTCGAACATTTTGTGCTCTAAGAAATGAGCAATGCCATCTGGAACCGTAATTTCTTCATTTCCCTCTATAGGAACAAACGTACGATCAATCGACCCATATTTTGTAGTAAAGGTAACAAATGTTTTTGAAAACCCTTTTTTTGGTAAAATGTAGACATCTAACCCATTTGATAATTGTTTATAAAATAACGTTTCGTCTAGCTGTTTAAATTCAATTGTTTGCATGTCGATTACGCCTCCTTCCCACATAAGAAATAAATCGCTTCCAATTCAACCTGTGAAGCCATTTTTTGCACATCTTCTTTTGTTACATTTTCCCAACGTTCCTTCCAAAGATCGATGGAGAATTGTTCCTCTAAATCTTTGTATTGATCGTAAATATCAATTTGTCCACGAGCTAAATCCAACGCTTCTTTCAGCTGGTTAATTAACATCGCTTTTGTTTGGGAAAGTTCAAGGTCCGTAATCTCACCTTTTTTCATTGCTTCTAGTTGTTCAAAAATAACATCTGTTGCTTTTTTCTCTTTGGTTGGCTCAATCCCAGATACGACATACACTAAGCCATAATGTGATGAATATGAACTTGATGCATAGTATGCTAAACTTTCTTTTTCACGAACGTTCATAAATAGCTTGGAATGAGCATATCCACCAAAAATCCCATTAAAGATTTGCATTTTCGGGAAATCTTCATCTCCAAACATGACAGGCGTACTTAAACCGATATGAAGTTTCCCTTGTTTCATATCTTGTTGTTCCTTTGTATATTCTTTCTCTGGTTTTACATCTGCGTTATTGACTTCAAGTGGTTTTGGTGTACGATCAGTAAATGGTAAATATTCAATTAACTTCTTCTGCACCGCTTCAACGTCAATGTCACCAACAACATAAATGTCTATTTTATCCTCATTGATCATGGAATGGTAGGTTTTCGTTAGGCTTTCCGGTGTAATTTGTTTTACTGTATCAATTGTTCCATTTGCTGAAATGGATGCCGGATGGTTTGGACGAATGATTTGTGTTAATCGCGTTTGTGCATAGCGAGTTTTGTCATCAAAAATCGATTGAATTCGTTGGATCACCATTTCTTTTTCACGCTCTACAATAGAGGGAACAAATTGTCCATTTTCAAAATTTGGTTCAAAAATGACTGTGTTTAATAATTCTAATACTTCGCTTGACACTTTGTTCTGTGCTAAATATTGGTCATTCACAGTTTCTACATTTAATAACACTGTATGTTCATTGCCACGTTTTGAGGCATCAAAGTATAACACAGTGCCAAATAAGTCATCTAGATAACTTCGAAATTGTGCAGATTTTTTATATTTACCATTACTATGTTGTAGCACATTTGATAATACGGCACGTTCGGCTGCGGTTTCTGTTGTTAATGGACTTCTCCACTTTATTGAAAAATTCACAGTCTTGAATTGTGTTGTTTGTCGCATATGAAGATTTACACCTTCAGCAAGCTTTGTCGTTAAAAACAAAAAAATTCCTCCTGACTTAAAACTTTAAACAGTGATAACACTACTATACATGT
The DNA here is from genome assembly GCF_003977595.1 of Lysinibacillus antri. GTDB lineage: Bacteria > Bacillota > Bacilli > Bacillales_A > Planococcaceae > Ureibacillus > Ureibacillus antri. The sequence goes on from NZ_RYYR01000005.1 coordinate 171,221, forward strand.
AGAATTGGTGATTATGCAAAAATAATCCAATTTTTTGTTTTAATCCACAGAAAATCAAGATTTGATATACATTTTGCCCTTCATAGACGGTTTAATTCATCCAAACCAAGAAAAAAGACGCCTTTCCATAAGAAAGACGCCTTCATTATATATTTATCTTTTTCCTTTAATATAAGGTACACCACTTGCTTTTGGTGCATTTGCTTTACCGATAAATCCTGCAAGCGCAAGAATCGTTAATACATATGGCAAGATGAATAAATAAACAGATGGAATATCTTTAATAAATGGAATCGAAGAACCGATTACACTTAGTGCTTGTGCAAAACCAAAGAACAGTGCTGCACCTAATGCACCAAGGGGATGCCATTTACCAAAAATCATTGCTGCAATCGCCATGAAGCCTTGTCCACTAATTGTCGTTGCACTATAGTTACCGGAAATTGCTTGAGCATAAATAGCCCCACCAATACCACCTAATGCACCCGAAATCATTACAGCAATATAACGCATTTTCGTTACATTTACACCCATTGTATCCGCTGCCATCGGGTGTTCCCCAACTGCACGAATTCTTAACCCAAATGGTGTTTTATATATAATAAACCAAGCAATAAACGCAATCACAATGGCTAATATAGACGTTGCATATACATCAACAAATAACATCTTCCCTATAATTGGGATATCACTTAAGATTGGAATATCAAATCGAGAAAAACGTTCAGTGATTGAATCTGTTTGTCCTTTATCATAAAGCATTTTCACCGTAAATACTGCAACCGCTAATCCTAACATATTTAGTGCGACACCTGAAACGGTTTGATCGGCACGTAAAGAAACCGCGGCAACAGCCAAAATAGACGATAAAAGAATCCCCAATACCATCCCCACAAGTAACCCTAACCAAGGAGTTAAATTTCCAAACTGATCAGCAAAAGTTAAGTTAAAAATAATACTACTCGCTGCACCAATAATCATGATTCCTTCTAGTCCAATGTTTACTACACCTGATCTCTCAGTAAATACACCACCAATAGCTGTCATAATTAATGGCGCTGCATAGAAAATAGCAGAAGGAATGATAAAGTATAACACTTCTAAAAAGCTCATGTTATTTTACCTCCTTTTTCTTTTTACTAAACCGTTCTAGCGCCACTCGTATGATATAGCCTGATGCTACAAAGAAGATCACTAATGCAATAACAATCGAAACAACTTCTACTGGAACACCCGCTTCACTTGGCATATTCAGTCCTCCATTTTTTAGAGAACCAAACAAAATTGCCCCTAATAGTACACCAAATGGTTGGTTGGCACCAAGTAAGGCAACCGCAATACCGTCAAACCCAATACCTGTAAATCCATGTAACTTCGACATATTTTCGAATGTACCAAGTGCTTCCATTGCACCACCTAAACCAGCAAATGCACCAGAAATAATCATGGATAGAACGATATTTTTCTTAACATTCATCCCAGCATATTGTGATGCATGTTGGTTGAATCCAACTGCCTTTAACTCATATCCACGCGTTGTTTTTTCCAAAATAAACCACATAAGGATTACTACGAGTAAAGCAATAAGGAAGCCCCAGTGCATACGAGAATAATCCGTAATGCTCTCAAAGAATTCTGATCGTAAGGACGCAGATTCATGAATTTTTGGCGTTCTCTCTGCGCCTCCAGAAATGACTTCAATTAAAGCGTTTGCAACATGTAAGGCAATATAGTTCATCATGATTGTTACGATTACCTCGTGCACTTGCAATCTTGCTTTTAATAAACCTGGTATAAATGCCCATAAAGCACCCGCAGCAGCAGCGGCAAGTAATGCTAATGGAATGTGTATAAACGTAGGCAACTCAAAGGCTTGTCCAACATAAGCTGCGGCTAGCCAACCCATTATTAACTGACCTTCGACACCTATATTAAATAAACCCGTACGGAATGCAAATGCTACGGCTAACCCCGCAAATACATAAGGAGTGATTTGGCGAACCGTTTCACCCATCGTATACGTATCCATAAAGATACCGTTCCATAATGCAATATAACCATCCATTGGGTTAAATCCACTAACTGCCATAACGATAGCACCAATAATTAAACCTAAAACAATCGAGATAAGTGGAACAAGAATATTAACAACACGTTTACTCATTCCTAGTCACCTACCTTTTCTGTTAACGACTGACCTGCCATCAATAACCCTAATTCTTGTTCATTCGTTTCTTTAGGTAAGACAGTATCAATAATTGAACCGTCGTAAATAACGGCAATTCGGTCAGAAACATTCATTACTTCATCTAGCTCAAAGGAAATTAACAATACTGCTTTTCCATTATCACGTTGTTCAATTAAACGTCTATGAATAAATTCTATCGCACCTACATCGAGTCCTCGTGTCGGTAAAGCTGCAATTAATAAATCCGGATTTCGACTTATTTCCCGACCAATAATCGCTTTTTGCTGGTTACCACCTGAAAGTGATCGAGCAATTGACATCTCACCTTCACCAGAACGAACATCGTATTCCTCAATAATTTTACGTGCAATTTCATTTACTTTTTTATAATCAATCACACCTGATTTAGAAATTGGTTTTTGATAATAAGTTTGCAATGCAATATTATGGCCCACAGGAAAATCTAGGACTAAACCATGTTTATGACGGTCTTGTGGAATATGTCCAATACCTGACTCCGTGATTTTTCTCGGTTTTAAGTTTGTAATATCCTTACCATTTAGCGTGATTTTACCATTTTTCACTTTTCTTAATCCTGTTATCGCTTCGATTAATTCTGATTGACCATTTCCATCAATCCCAGCAATACCAACAATTTCACCTGCGCGGACAGTTAAATTTAAGCCTTTAACTTTATCAATTCCACGATTATCTGCAACTTGAAGCGAGTCAATTTGCAGAACGACATCTTTCGGATTAGGTTCTTTCTTTTCCGTTTTAAATACTACTTGGCGACCTACCATTAACTCTGCAAGCCCCTTAGGATCTGTTTCTGCCGTTGTTACTGTTCCGATCCCTTTACCTTTACGAATGACAGTTACACGATCAGAAACTTCCATAATTTCTTTTAACTTATGGGTAATTAAAATAATTGATTTGCCTTCTTCAATTAGTCGTTTCATAATGTGCATCAGTTCTGTAATTTCTTGAGGTGTTAAGGATGCAGTCGGTTCATCAAAGATTAAAATATCTGCACCACGGTATAAAGTTTTTAAAATTTCAACACGTTGTTGCATCCCAACTGATATATCTTGAATTTTCGCATTTGGATCAACGTTTAAGCTATATTGTTGTGATAGCGCTTGCACTTTTTTCGATGCGTCTTTAATATTGATTGTTCCAAAAGATGTTGGCTCACTACCAAGTATAATGTTTTCCGTCACCGTAAAATTTTCAACTAACATAAAGTGTTGATGGACCATCCCGATACCAAGCTTATTCGCTACATTCGGATCTGTGATTTTTACTTCTTTACCTCGAACACGTATCGTTCCTGCTTCTGGTTGATATAAACCAAAAAGCACATTCATCAATGTTGATTTTCCTGCACCATTTTCACCAAGCAGTGCATGAATTTCGCCTTTTTTTAGTTGAAGGGTGATATTATCATTGGCTACAAAATCCCCAAATTGCTTGCGGATGTTGAGCATTTCAATTACGTATTCCAATGTGTTCACTCCCTTTTCGCACTTTTTAAATTAACTATTGTTAAGTCTTGTGTTAACACAAGAAGGGTTTTAATTTTATTCAGGTGATTTATGTACAATTGCAAAATTTAAAACCTTTCATCTATTAACCACAAATTAGAAAAATATGTTTATTTATAAACGCAACATCCACAATTACTAGTTATTACCAGCCCCTTAACATAACATGAAGACTAGCAATGCTAGCCTTCATGAATCTAAAAGGTTTATTTTTCAGGTTGTTCAGGAACTGTAACTGTTCCATCAATAATTTGTTGTTTGTATTCTTCAACTTTTGCTAATGTATCTTCAGCGATTGCACCACGAGAATCTGCTAAATCTACACCTTGGTCAGATAAACCATAAGTGATTAATTCTCCACCAGGGAAGTTACCTTCCATCGTTTGTTTTGCAACTTCTTGTGCAGCTACGTCAACACGTTTTAAAACAGATGTTAAAGTAATGTTTGTATTGTCATCCACTTTACCTTCATCATATTGGTCACGGTCTACACCGATTGCCCAAACATTTGCTTCAGGGTCTTTTTTCTTACGTTCAACAGCTTCTGCAAATAATCCTTTACCAACGCCACCAGCAGCATGGAAAATAATATCTACACCAGAATCATACATTCTTTTTGCAATCGTACGACCTAATGCTTCATCTGTAAAGCTACCAGCATACTGTACATCCACTTTAATATCAGGATTTACTGCTGCTACACCAGCCTCGAATCCAGCTTGGAATCCACCAATAATTGCACCTTCCATACCACCGATGAAACCAATTTTACCTGATTTCGATTCAAGAGCTGCTGCTACACCAGCTAAGTATGATGCTTCGTTTGCACGGAACATAATTGATGCAACATTGTCTTTACCTTGCACTACTTCATCAATAATAGCGATTTGTGCATCTGGTTGTTGATCAGCTACTTCTTCAACAGCACCATGTAAAGCAAATCCTACTGCAAATACTAAGTCGAAATCACGACGAATTAAACTATTTAAGTTTGTAACATAATCAGATTCAGCAGCAGATGTTAAGTAGTCGTAACCACCGTCACCTTTTTCTAATCCATTTTCTTCACCGAAAGCTTTAATACCTTCCCATGTTGATTGGTTAAATGATCTGTCATCTACACCACCAGTATCTGTTACCATTGCTACTGAGAAATTCTGTTCTGTTGTTTCTTTGCCAGTGTCTTTTCCAGTATCAGTTTCTTTTGTGTCCTCATTTCCACCACAAGCCGCAAGAATTGTTCCGGCAGCAAAAAGTGAAGCAAGAGCTAAACCAAATTTACGTTTTTTCATTCGTTTTACCCCCTTAAATTAATAATTAGCAGGAATTTCTTGAAGATGTTCTATACTCGTTTGCGAATTACATGGAAACTGAATTTATCAGCTCTAAAGTAGTTCTTTGAGTAGAGAACGACACAATCATTATCATCATAATGCAGTTGTTTTAATACAAGTAATGCTGTTTCTCGACCGCAATGCAAAATTGGTGATACTTGTTCATGATACCCCACTGGATCAATGTACGTAACAGCGTAGGCTACATGAATGTTCCCAGATTGTTCAAGCGATGAGAAAATGGATTCTTCTTTCTTTTGAACGAAGTCATCCGGCAAATATTTTGCCAATACCTTGTCCACACAGTAGACAACCGGCTCTCCATCTGCAGTTCTAACCCGTTCAATTGTTATTACATTGTCATTTTTGTCACAGCCAAAGCGTTCTAATTCATTTTCAGTGGGAGCGTTTTCTGTTGCCTCAAGGAATATTGTTCCTGGTGTCATCCCAGCATTTTCAATCATAGAAGAAATACTTGATAGGTGCTCAATACCTGATGTGAAAACAGGTTTAGGATTTACAAATGTTCCTACTCCATGACGGCGTACAATCACATTCTCTTCTTCCAATAATCTTAGCGCTTCACGTAAAGTAGCGCGACTAACTCCAAGCTCTTTCGATAATTCGAATTCGGAAGGAAGTTTTTCATTTTCCTTATAAATCCCTTGTTCGATATCCGATTTTAAGCGGTCTATAACTTGGAGATATAAATGACGATGATCGGCTTTTATAGACAATTTCATCACCACCACACTCAAGAGATCAGACATCTGATGTTGAACGTTCCTACTAATCGTTCATAATATACCACTTTTCTTTGGTTCTGCAAATAGATTTGCTATAAAAATAGATAGCAAGATTTTATCTAATTATGACAAATTACTGACAATAGTACGTTATCCATTTTCAACACTTGCTTTTGTGATGAGTACCTGTCTCGGCCTACTTCCATCTGGAGGACCTACTACCCCTCGCATTTCCATCTGATCTACAATACGGGCAGCTCTTGAATAGCCAATTCTAAATCGTCGCTGTAACATTGATACTGAAGCAGTTTGCATTTCTACAACTAGTTGTACTGCCTCGTCATATAAATCATCTGTTTCATCTTCAAAACTTTTTTCAGGTTCATCTACTGGGATCATAGCTTCATCGTATTGAGCTTTTTGCTGTTCAATTACAAAATCGACAACAGATTCAACCTCTTCATCTGAAAGAAATGACCCTTGAACGCGAATTGGTTTAGATGACCCAGCTGGTAAAAATAACATATCACCTCTTCCAAGCAGTCGTTCAGCACCACCCATATCCAATATTGTGCGCGAATCAATAGCAGATGATACGGCAAAAGCGATACGAGATGGAATATTGGCTTTAATGACACCTGTAATAACATCAACAGAAGGACGTTGTGTTGCGATAATGAGATGAATTCCAGCAGCACGTGCCATTTGTGCCAGACGTGTAATGGAATCTTCTACATCATGGGATGCAACCATCATTAGATCTGCTAACTCGTCAATAATAACTACAATATAAGGTAATTTTGGATGCTTTTCGTCATTGTCTCGATTAAATCGCTCAATATGATCGTTATACCCTGTTATATTTCGTGTACCGGTATGGGAAAACAAATCATATCTTCGTTCCATTTCTGACACAACTTTTTGTAATGCTTGTGAGGCTTTCCGCGCATCGGTAACAACTGGGGCTAATAAATGGGGAATCCCATTATACATATTTAGCTCCACCATTTTCGGGTCAATTAACATCATTTTTACTTCATGTGGTGCGGCTCTCATTAAAATGGATACGATAATACCGTTAATACAAACACTTTTCCCACTACCTGTCGAACCTGCTACGAGTAAATGGGGCATTTTGTTTAACTCTGCTAAAATGGCTTGTCCAGTAATGTCTCGACCAAAACCAATGAGTAGTTTAGCATCTGGTTTATTATTTTCTTTTGCTTCTAATACTTCTCGCAATGTTACCATCGCAATTTCACTATTGGGTACTTCAATGCCAATTGCAGACTTCCCTGGGATCGGGGCTTCCATGCGAATATCTTTCGCGGCTAATGCTAAAGCTAGATCATCTTGCAAGCTGACAATTTTACTTACCTTTACTCCAACATCTGGCATTACTTCATATTTTGTAACCGCTGGACCTAGATGAACCTGCGTGACACGAGCTTTCACGCCAAAACTGTAAAAAGTTTGTTCTAATTTTTTTGCATTGGCTTGTATGATGGAGTATTCCCCACTCTGGTCATAAGATAGAGGAAGAGATAACAAGTTCATTGAAGGCAATCGGTAATTTTCATTTTCTACATTTACCTGCACTGCCTGTTGAATCGTTTCTTCAATATCCCCTATTTCTTCAACCACTTCTTCTGTCTTCTTTTCTTTAGGTTTTTCATTATGAATATTTTGGGTGAAGGCTGAAATAATTGGTTCAGGTTCAGGATCATCGTCATCTTCAAAATAATCCATTTGGGCAGGTTGATTTATGGGAACTTCATCTGTCGTTGCCGCTATTTCATCTGAAATGCGTTTTTCTTTCCTTTTTCTTTGCCTTTTGGGTTTTTCATCTTTTACAACGGATTTCTTGCTTCTACTCCGTCTCCTTCTTTTTGGGAAACTTTTTTTAATATCTGGGGCTTTTTCAACAATAATGGGGACGAGTGCTTTTCCTGTTATTAGTATCATTCCTATAAAGAATAGAAACCATGCAGCGATTCTTGCCCCACCTGAATCAAATAAAATATGAAACATACTAAAAAAGAGTGCTCCAATCATTCCTCCACCTAATGCACTACTTCGATTTTCTATTCCCCCCATTTCAATTAGTAAACGCCATGTTTCTCTTAAAACAGAGTCTGTCACTAATTTATTCGTTTTAAATAATTCCTCAAATAATACACTGTGACTAAAAATTGAAATGCTAAACATAATTAACAATGAACCTTGAATGATTCGATCTTTAAAGGAGATGCCTTTTCTTTGTACCATTAATATAACTGCAGTTAATACAGAGAAAAATGGCACAATGATATAAAGATTTCCAAAAAGGAACATAGAAATTGTCTGGATTGTTCTACCTACTACCCCATATTCAAAAAATACAATGATTGCAAAAGCAATTAATAAAAGACCTATAATTTCATAGGCTAACGGATGTAGGCCAGATTTTGCTTTTGTACTTGTTTTTCTCACTGCCATTTTCTTCACCTACTTTTTTTGTGTTCATGTCGCCTTCGCTTTTCGGATAAAAAAAGGATTTCCTTCACCGTTTTTTTCGGCTAAGAAAACCCTTCTTGGTTGTTGACTATATTTCCTTCTTAAGAATGAACTTTTTTGTCCACAACGAGAATTTATACCGCATTAAATTTGCTTAATATTCCATAATAATTGGGATAATCATTGGGCGGCGCTTTGTTTTTTGGAATAAGTAAGCGTTTAATGTATCACGGATTTCTTGTTTAATGTTTGTCCATTCAAATGTATCTTTATTTACATATTTTTCAATAACACCACGTGCAAGTTCAGTAGCTTCTAAAATTAATTGCTCAGATTCACGTACATAAACAAATCCGCGAGATAAAATTTCCGGACCTGAGGCAATGCGTTTTTGAGCACGATTTAGCGTCACCACGACAATGAAAATACCATCTTGAGATAGCAATTTTCGATCTCTTAGTACGATATTTCCAACGTCCCCTACTCCGATTCCATCAATGAGTATGTTTCCAGCCTGAACTCGACCACTCATGCGCATTTTGCCATTTTTATATTCGACAATATCGCCTTTATCTGCAATAAAGATTTGAGATTTTTGCATCCCTACTGCTTGAGCTAGTTTGGAATGGGCGATTAACATGCGGTATTCACCTTGGATTGGGATAAAGTATTTCGGCTTCATTAAATTTAGCATTAACTTTAAATCTTCTTGACTACCATGTCCAGAAACGTGAACTTTTTTATCTGCTGTCAGTACTGTTGCACCTAGCTTAGCTAAGTTATTCATAGCAGATGCCATTTGTATTTCCATTCCTGGTGAAGGTGTAAATGTAATTAACACCGTATCCGTGTTTTTAATACGAATATCACGATGCTGTTTTCGTACAATTTTATCTAACGCTTCTAATGGTTCACCTTGGTTGCTTGTTACGATGATGATCAGCTCTTCATCGTTATATTTTTGAATTTCATTTACAGGAATTAAAGTTGACTCATCAATCGTTAAATAACCTAGCTTAACGCCGATATCCACTACTTTTTCTAAACTTTTCCCTACGACTGCCACTTTACGGTGTGATTCTTGGGCTTGATTGAACACTTGTTGAATTCGAATAAAGTTTGATGCATAGACTGCAACAATAATACGGGAAGGTGCTGAATAGAAGTATTTCGCTAACTTTTCTTCAATCACTGTTTCGCTTGTTGTATATCCCGGGCGCTCAGCTTCAGTGGATTCAGATAGTAAAATGAATACTCCCTCTTCACCGATTTGTGCCATTTTTGCTAAATCTGGCTTAAACTTCCCTTTTACAGATTGATCAAACTTAAATTCTCCCGTATGTACAATCGCACCTTCGGAAGTATGGAAAACAATTCCTAATGAATCAGGAATGCTATGTGTCGTATGGAAAAAAGTCACATATGTAGAGTTAAAATTCATACGACTCTTATTTGTTACTTCAAAAAACTTAACCGGATGCGGCACTGGTAGATCTTTAATATGCTCTTTTGCTAGTGCAATCGTTAATTTTGATCCATATACTGGCGCTTTTATTTTTTGTAAAACGTAAGCGATGGAACCAATTGCATCTTCGTGTCCATGTGTTAAGAAAATACCTTTCACACGTTCTTTATTTTCCTCTAAGTAAGTAATGTCAGGGATGACTATATCAATTCCCAGCATTTCGTCTTCTGGAAACATTAAACCGCTATCAACTATGAATAGTTCGTCATCAATTTCGACTACATACATAGATTTCCCGATTTCTCCCACTCCGCCAAGTGGAATCACTCGGATTACTTCATTTTTTGTTTTCGTCACTTGATTTCCTCCTAAAATATCCCGAACGCACAACCACTTATACCCATTATACGGTGTAGAAGAATGAAGCACAAATAAAAAAGCGTAAATTTTCTAATTAGGGACGACTATTACTCAAACCGTTTTAAAAATTCCGAATCATCCGTGTAGCCGGCACTCAAAAAAAGGCAGAACAAAGCGCTAGTGCATCTTCTTAAAAGCTATTAAAGGTTCCATATCAAAATCTGTACTTAAACATCGCATTCCACTTCAGGGAGACGCTTTCCGCGGGCACGGCCTCAATCAACTTTGTCAGCTATCACCGCCAAAAATGGATTTTCAACTCGTGCCCCTGTGGATGAAGCTTTCGTCGCAAAAAGAATTTTGCTGTTCCCGTCGGAGTCGCCACCTTCCGTTTTATGTGCTTACAGTTTGATTATTTTAGTCCAAAACTTGTTTCAATCAGGATACCTACTAAATAATGGTGATTTTTTAAAGATAAAGTAGTATAACCCAACTTTAGATAGCGCGACCTACCACTGTAAGCCGCGTACTATATCCGAAAAATTAGTAAGTATTATTAACTGTGAGCGGTCCTTTCACAAAGCACAATGAAAAGTCGTAAAGACACGTACAACGTGACTTTGCGGCTTGTGGGCTAAGCCCGCTCACTAAGCAATTCTTTTTAAAACTCCTCTTACTAAATTTTCAAGTTTTATCCACAGGGAGAAATTTTATAATTTAAGAACGAAAAAAGCAAACGCCTAAACGTTTGCTTCAGATTGTCGACAAAAGGTCTTCAGAATGAGAACATTCTGAAGACCTTTTGTAATTTTTATGGATTTTTAGGGATTATATCGATTTATTTTAGGCAAGAACATTCTTTGAGTAGTCCCATTTATGCCATTTCTGGAGCTTGCCAAGTCCAATTGGCAAGCTTCTTTAAATTCATGGCAGCAAAAGTAAGCATCGCCTGCATGGACAATTTTTTAATCCCACGT
>NZ_RYYR01000050.1 GCF_003977595.1 Lysinibacillus antri
TCCGCTCGACTTGCATGTATTAGGCACGCCGCCAGCGTTCGTCCTGAGCCAGGATCAAACTCTCCATAAAAGAGAACTTGATAAAGCTCAAATTCTTTGCTGGCATCAATTATGATGTCCAAATTTTGTTTCCTAATTTAATAAGAAACTATATTTCATTAACGTTTTGTTGTTCAGTTTTCAAAGTTCATTTATCGCTCATTCAAGCGACAACTTTCATATCTTATCAAATAACGATTATGTTTGTCAATATTTATTTTTAAGATATTTTCAAACACTGTCACAACGACAGGAATTTTATTATATCAAAATACCTATTAACTTGTCAACCACTTTGAAAAACTACTTATTTCTTAGCTTTTCTTCAATGTATATCGTTTTGCGACAGTTACATAATAATATCAACTTAATAAAAATAAGTCAATAAAAACTATTGAAAAAATCATATTTTTATTTTCCTACTATATAAAATAACTACAGCTGATCATTTAGTGTTGCATCTTTTGCAATACCCTCGCTACGATTATTCTGTAACTTCTATTAATATTATGAAAAAGCCGTTCCACACGTCACTTTTAACAAATAGCTTTTTCTGCAAAATAACTAGTTGCTGAGGTTGATCTTACCGAAATTATTCAAACTTTCTGGACCATATGATGCTTGACGAACAAAACTCTTCAGCGTAAATTAAATTTAACTACATAAAAGTATTAGGTGCCCCATATAGGGAGAATAGGGAATAAAGTGAAAATCTTTAGCGGTCCCACCACTGTAAAAGGGAGTTTCATAGAGAATGCCACTAGAACTATTCTGGGAAGGTTTTATGAAATGATGATCTTGAGCCAGGAGACCTGCCTACTTACTTAGAATCATATAGGCGATGGAAAAGTCTGTAGTTTATTCGTAATGGAATAAACTGCAGACTTTTTTTATTTTCCTATTTTAAAAAACAAAAGGAGAAGTGAAACGATGCAATTATTACAACAAACAATCGATCAAATTCAAGCAGTAGATCAAGACATGATGGCAAAAGCACAAGAACGTGTGGATGCCCTTAGTAAACCACCACAAAGCTTGGGAAAACTCGAAGCTCTTGCTGTGCAACTGGCTGGGATTACTGGAGAGCTATTCCCTAACATCAATCAAAAGGCCATGATTGTGATGGCTGGAGATCACGGTGTGTATGATGAAGGGGTTACAACGAATCCACAGAGCGTAACCGTTTTTCAAACATTAAGTTTTCCTAAAGGCTTATCTGGTGTCTGTGCCATCGCAAAAATTACGAATGCCAAAATCGTACCCGTAGATATTGGTGTAAAAGAAGACCTTCCAACTAATGCAGGTGTCATTATAAAGAAAGTAAAATACGGAACAGATAATATGGCAAAAGGTCCTGCCATGACAAGAGAAGAAGCAATACAAGCCATCGAAGTCGGCATCGAAGTAGCAACGGAAGAAATTAAAAAAGGTGTTAATTTACTTGGTACGGGCGAAATGGGGATCGGCAACACAACTCCTAGTGCAGCGATTTTATCCGTTATTCATCATTGCGATCCACTTGAAGTAACAGGATTCGGTGCAGGTGTTGGTGCTGGACGCATTGAGTATAAAGCAGAGGTCATTCGTAAAGCGATTGCATTAAACAAACCAAATCCACAAGACCCTATCGATATTTTAGCGAAAGTTGGTGGTTTAGAAATTGCTGGAATGGCTGGTGTCGTCCTTGCAGCAGCCGCAAATCGCGTTCCAGTTGTAGTAGATGGCTATATCTCCACAGTAGCTGCTTTAATTTCCTACAAACTTGAAGCAAAAGTAAAAGAATACATTATCCCTTCTCATGCGTCTGAAGAACCTGGTGCAAAAATCGCAGCTCAATTACTAGACATTGAACCAATGCTACAGATGAATATGCGTTTAGGGGAAGGTTCTGGCGCAGCATTAGCTTTCCCTATTCTTGATGCCGCTTGTTCGATGATGAAAAACATGACAACCCTTGAAGAAGCAATGCTCCTTTTAAATAATTAGCATGTTTTTAAAAACTTGTTTACATGATATATCCGTTATAACAAGTAAATAATCATACTTCTCCCCTTCTAATCCGCACAGTAACCAATGAATTTAGCCTTATAATTGGGTAAAAGAGATCTAGGTAATGAATGACAATTCGTTGCCTAGATCCCTTTTATTGTTCCATGAGATTATTCCTTATCCTAATTGGACAAACAACTGCTGATGCACTGGAAGCCGTAAAACCACAAGGAACTGTTGTAATTGTTGGTATGGGTAAATTAGAAGCCAATATCAATACGTATTTAATGATTACAAAAGAAATTAAACTGTTAGGAAGCAATGGTGGATCAGTAGAAGACTTACAAGGTGGATATGATTGCTTCGCTACTGGAAAAATGAATCCAACTCTGATCACAATCCCATTTGAAGAAATCGACAAAGGCTTAGAAAAACTCAAAAATCATGAAGTGAAGGACCGCTTAGTCGCTGTATTTGAATAAATGGTAGAGAGGGTGAGACAAAACTCTCGTCTGAAATGAAATAGCCTGTGAAATTTTACAACAAGTAAAACTTCACAGGCTTTCATATTTTTAAAATAAAATTGTCAGCACTTAGGTTTCTGATTACCTAAATTTGCACCATTATCATGCTTAAATGTTTGGCCTTTAGAAGGGATAAATTCTTTTGCAATCTCTTCTTGGCTCTTCGGTTGTGATTTCAATGACGCAAATGCATTTGACATCCTACTTGCTTCCCCTTTATTTGTCTGACCACTTTTTTTATTTTTCCTATGATCGAATATTGACACCGTCATCATCTCCTTAGTACTTAATATGAGAGAAGGCGAATGTAATTATGTCAAGAAAGGTTTGTCAAAATATCTAGTACTGAAAATCTTTCATTTTGCATTATTCAATTCGATATTTTTTTGCATTTTTTCATAAATTCGTCGTTATCTATACAACATACTACCCACAACGTTAGTTTCATGTTTTTCAATCTTCCACAATCAAGCACTTTCCCTAAAAAGCTCTTATTTTCATTATAGGGGCAGGTCATGAAGTACTTCCTTTAGTAAAAACGTCGATTGAGGTTAAAAATTAGAGTCACCTGTATTCCTGTGTTTACAGCTTCCTGTAAATACAGGAATACAGTTTTGTTTATAGGATTTGACAAAAAATTAGACACCTATGTTTTAAAATCAACTGCGACAACAAACTTGTTCGTTTGCTGCCACAATCGCTTTTAACATAGATGTGTAGCTCTAAATCTAGTAAATGATGAAGCATTTATTAGATTTAGAGCTACTTTTTATTGTAAAGATATAAAGCAATGAACATTAATGAAACGGCAGCCATTTTGTTCATGTCTATAGGGCGACGTTCTGCACCAAACAGACCAAAGTGATCAATGGTGACACTCAGGATAATCTGCCCAACAATAACTGCTAGCAAAGTAGTTGATACACCAATTTTTGGAACAACAAGCACTTGAACGATAACAAAAAAAACACCTAATATTCCACCAAGTAATTGCCACTTAGGGACGGTATTAATAGCTGAAATTTGACCGTTACCTAGAAAGATTAATATCAATAATAAAACTAATGTACCTAATGCAAAACTAAAAAATGCTCCCTCAATAACACCAATTTTTCTCCCTAAACCACCGTTAATTTGACCTTGCACAACCACAGCCATACCAGCAATTAGCGCAAGCAACGGGAAAAGTAACTTTAATAACATCAACATTCTCCTTAAAATAAAGAGTTTATTCTTAATAAGCATTATAGTAAATTCTATCAAATAATTACTATTTAAATGAATTATCTTATTTTTAGTGCATTTACTAGAAGTAAAAAAGACCACCAATAATGATGATCTTTTCCTTCGCTAATATTTATTTAAAAACACTCACTGCAATCCCTCTGTTTATCGAGACAACTTATACATAACTGATTAAGGTTACCCTTACGATATGGAGGGCACTGAAAAACTAAATCCTTATAAAAAGTTATAGTAATTATTTGCTTCTTATTATGAAGTGGGATTCACTTCGCTTTCCACGGGCTTGGCTTCAGCCTCCTCGTCGTAAGCTCCTGCGGGGTCTTCAGCTCAAGCTTTTCCCGTAGGAGCCTTCGTGAATCCCACTTCCAAAATAGAATAGTATATTTTTACTATAAAAAATTATTAACAACTACTTTTTCAGTGGCCTCACGATATGGCTGCACTTCTTTTGAAAGTTGTTTTGCCAGTGAGTATCAACTTCCCCATACATCCACTTTCTAGAACTACTTTACAATTTAAATCTCCTTTATTTCATTCCACCGAAACGCAGCTGCCAATCCAAGTGCGAATGGTGTTGAAACATTCGTATTTACCATAAATAACAGTAAGTCCATGCCACTTGCGACAGCGATTCAAAAAGCTTTGGTTGAGATTGGCTTTAGAAATCGTGGCGTAAAAACTGCGAACTTCCACGTCTTAAGGGAAACCTACTCCCCTGCTGTGTTATTGGAGGTTGGGTTTATTTCTAACACATCGGATAATATGTTATTTGATAGTCGTTTTGAGAATATAGCAAAGGCGATTGCCGGGGCGATTATTGGTGCTGTTGGTAAAGGAAGTGCTAGTGCGGTGAAGCGTTGTTCTGCTTGTGGGCAGATGATTAAGTAAAATAAGTGGCGCATTAAAAACCGGAGAAACATTGGTTTTTAATGCATTTTTTGTGTGAGGTATTTAGTTATTCAATATTGTTTTAGTAACGCCATCGTCCCAATAATTTGTTCAGATAAAGGTAGTTAAAACTAATTACATATCCCATAACGAATCCACTTAATACTGCAAAACCACCCCATTCGATAATCCCACCTGCAATATCATAAAAAAGGACACTATTCCAATTTCCTAAAAAGTAAGGATCCTCTCCTAAATTGGATATATGTAATTCTGCCCTTGTTTCAACTCCTATAAAAGCAAATCGAATACCCATGAATAAGTAATAAGAAACAATCGAAAGCAACCAAGTCAGACTGCACACCAATGAAGGTGCTATTTTTGATTTAGAGACTTGTGATTCTATTAAAATAATCGGTATGAGTGGTACTAACCAAACTCCGTAAGTAAATATCCTCCAAACAATCCCTCCTTGACCAAGAACATCTGAAATAAAGCTATGAAAATAGAAATCAAGCACTCCAAAGACAATTCCAATCACACCATAGATGAACCAACGTTTTTTCATTAAACTTCCCTCGTTTTTTAACTCATTTGGTAAATACTTACTTACTTTAGACGTAAGCATGAGGTTGTTTAGTTTCAAAACAAGTGATAAATTCAAGCGTTTGGTGCTGACCTCATTAAAGGCTTAGTGACAGTGTTCTTGCTATAGACCACAAAGTAAGCTGGGAGGAATATTAAAATGCATCCTATTCTTTTAATTAATTAAGAGCTTTTTTAAACATCGTAGGAGCCTCTTAAACGTTTTTTCTTATCAGGACTATATATATGGAAAACTTTTGAGGGCTTTATAAACAAAAATAAAGACGTTTTAGAAGCATTTATAAGAGAGAACGGGATGCAATAATAGGGTGTTAATTGGCTCCCATAACACGCTATGGTTCCGGGGAAATTGTCGTGTGAGACTTGGTCGTAAAAAAGCTAAGATGTAGATCTACACGGAAATTTTATGGTGCCCCTTCTTTCTTTTCATCTGGCTACATACAAAAAAAGAGCCATCCGAAATGGATAGCTAGATAAAACACATATATTTTACTAAGGGGGAGTACTAATATACTCTCCAATTCTCGGAATCTTTATACTTACTAAAACAAAAAATTTTAATTATTTTATAGTAGATTGAAGTACATGAAATTTAACTCTTTGCCACATGTTGTTACGGCTATATCAAAGCTTCTGAACTAATTGTGTTCGATTTTGTACGCTATATTTTTCATAAATATTTTGTAAGTGTTTTTTTACTGTGTTTACGGAGATATGCAATGCCGAAGCGATGGCTTGATTGGTCCATCCTTTTTTAAGGAGATGTACAACATCCATCTCCCTATCTGAAAGTAGGTTGAATTCTTGTTTATCTTTTAATTGATGTAGAAGTACTGAAGCTATCACATCTGATAAAAGTTGGAGGGTGTTACTATCTTTTGGTGTAAATTTATAGGAATTATTTTTTTGCGCCATCCCAATCGCACCAACGAATGTATCTTGATGAATAAGTGCTACGACCATTTCATCGTGATATCCGTATTCCTTCAAGAAACGGTCAAAAGGCGATTTGTCATTTTGATTTGACGCCACAAGTTCCTCTAATCGAATAGCCTTTTTTTCGTGAAACAGATTTACGTTTTTAGTAGGATGTAATAAATCGTAATAGTGGTATTCATTAAGATAATCTGTTAATGCTTTATCACTTAGCTTGTAATTAATAGGATCTCTTAAATTTCCATGATCATCTGCGTACCAAAAAATAGTTTGATCAAACCCGAAAAAATCCTCTAGCTTGTGTTGAATGTGTAAGCGCGTATCTTCTACAGGGTAAGCAATTTGAGCCGAAAAGTGGATTATTTTCTCGTATTCTACAGACGTCAAACCATATCTATTCATCCATATCCTCCTTCTAACTATCTCATAATCTAGTATACTGCAAATTTTAGAATTTTCTATAAAATCACCCAAGTGGGTAATAGGAAGATGCTGAAAAATATATTTTAATAAGATTAGATACAACAAAAACTTAGATTTAGACGGAGGGATTTTATGAAGAAGACAGGATTTATTTGTGATGAGAGTTATTTTTGGCATGATACTGGAAATGGTGCATTATTTATGCCACCTGGAGGATATATCGAAACTGATGTTCACTCAGAAAATCCTGCAACAAAACGACGCTTCAAAAATCTACTTGAAATCAGTGGGTTAATGGAAAAATTAGATCAAATTAAGCCTCGCCCAGCCTCTGTTGAAGAAGTGAAATTCTATCATGGTGAATCGTATATAAATAAAGTAAAAGAATTAAGTGAGATTGGTTTTGGTGATGCGGGTGAACTAGCACTTGTAGGAAAAGGATCTTACGAAATCGCATTATTATCAGCTGGTGGCGCAATTACAGCTGTTGAAGCAGTCGTTAACGGTAAAGTCGATAACGCTTATGCTTTAACACGTCCTCCAGGGCATCACGCTGAAGCGGATTTAGGAATGGGCTTCTGTTTATTCAATAACGTAGCCATTGCAGCAAAATATGCGCGTAATGTACTTGGTCTTGAAAGAGTAATGATTCTGGACTGGGATGTACATCATGGTAATGGAACAGAATCGGCTTTCTATGATGACCCAAATGTATTATTCGTTTCTCTACATCAAGAACGATTATATCCACCTGGACGTGGGAAGCGAGAAGATATCGGTAAAGGGGATGGCCTTGGGCGCACGGTAAACATTCCGCTTCCTGCTGGTACAGGAAACGCTGGCTACTTACATGCATTACAAGAAGTTGTAGGCCCAATTGCTGACCAATTTAAGCCAGAGTTAATTTTAATTTCAGCTGGCCAAGATCCTGGCATGTTCGATCCACTTGCACGCATGATGGTAAATGCAGAAGGGTTCAGACAAATGACTCGCTTTATGCTTGATTTAGCTGATAAACATTGTAACGGTAAACTTGTTGCTTGCCATGAAGGAGGATATAGTGCTGCATACGTACCATTCTGTTCTTTAGCAATTGTTGAAGAAATGAGTGGGATCCGTACAGACGTTGAAGATCCATTTGGCGAAGCATTTAAAGATCTCCCAATTGAAGAATTGTATGATATTCAAAAAGATTATGTAGCCAAAGTAAAAGAAGTACAATCAGCATTTTGGAATTTTACTGTTAAGGCTTAATAATAAGAAGCGAAACTCTGATTTAAACAGGGTTTCTTTTCTTTTTTGGGATCCCCGCCAACATTTCACGCAAAATAATACGCTAAGACATTTGGGACTTGCTCAGTAGCCCCTAATTTTCTGAACAAGTCCTTCTTTTGGTTGATAGCACTCCTATAAGATGACTACTTTGCAGTTCATAGCAGAAACGCTGTCACTAAGTCCTATTCAACACAAAAAACACGACTCTAAAAGTCGTGTTTTTTCATATGCCTAGCAACGTCCTACTCTCACAGGGGGAAGCCCCCAACTACCATCGGCGCTAAAGAGCTTAACTTCCGTGTTCGGTATGGGAACGGGTGTGACCTCTTTGCCATCATCACTAGACTATTTA
>NZ_RYYR01000051.1 GCF_003977595.1 Lysinibacillus antri
GATTCATCAGCAACCTGAGATATTAAATAATTACATGCCTTGGTCCAAAAATATCAAAACAACATGTGTAATGAAATAGCCATCTATCCGAAAAAATTCGCGTGATAGACGGCTATTTGTCATGCGTACCGAAAAGGTGCGCTTATTTTTATATTTCGGGCTTACAGAAAACGTAAAAACATCTCTAATTTTCCCCATAACACCAAAAAAATCTACTCTTCCTTTTAACAAGAGTAGATTTTTCAGCTTCAAACTATCAATCAATTATAAATAATCTCTTCTTAATTCTTCTGCAGTGCGCGGAGAAATATAGCTTGGTGCTACATCAAATACAGATTTTGCGCCATATTGTTTTTCTGCGTTTAAACGATAAGCAGCGCGAGCATAAGCTACAAGTACGCTTGCAGTAAATTCAGGGTTGCTATCTAGCTTCAGTGAGAATTCATAAATTTGTTTGTTGCCGTTTCCTGTATTACCACCACGAATAACAAATCCGCCGTGTGGTGCTTTTGAGTGGTCACGCTTTAATTCTTCTTCTGAAATAAAGTGAACTTCTGTATTATAATCAGCGAAGTAGTTTGGCATTGTTTTAATTTCATTTTCGATTCGCGCTGGATCTGCTCCTTCTTCAAGAACGATATAACAAACGCGTTCATGTTTTTCTGCAGTCGATAATTCAGGATTTACACCGCTACGTACTTTTGCCATTGCGTCTTCAGATGGAATTGTATATTGAACACCATTTTTTACTCCCTCAACTCGACGAATCGCATCTGAGTGACCTTGACTAAGCCCTTTACCCCAGAACGTATAGTTTTCACCACTTGGTAAAATTGCATCTGCTAATACACGATTGATTGAGAATAAGCCTGGATCCCAACCTACTGAAATAATGGCAGTTGTGTTAGCTTTCGTTGCTGCTTCATTTACAGACTCATAAAACTCAGGAATTTTTGCGTGTGTATCAAAACTATCTACAGTGTTGAACATGCTCGCAAAGTAAGGAGTTTGCTCTGGTAAATCTGTTGCAGATCCACCACATAGTAGCATTACATCAATTTTATCTTTGTAATCTCCAGCATTTGAAATATGTACAGTTTCTACATTTGGCTCGTCAATGATTAAGTCTTTCGGATCTCTTCTTGTGAAAACTGCTACTAATTCCATATCCGCAGTTTGTTTAATTGCTTCTACTGCACCTTTTCCTAAATTCCCGTACCCAACAATACCAATTTTAATTGTCTTACTCATATTTTTATCCCCTTATCTTAGTAGGAATGATTTCTAATTTGTATGTTTCCTAGAATCAATTCCAAATTTTCCGATGATTTCTCTATTATAAATCTTCTAAATATTTTTTGTAAATAATATTTAAATTAGATAGGGTTAATCTAAAAATGGTATAGGTATCTTTTATGATTTGATTTCTCTTTCCTAGATTTTTGCTTACTTATAAATACTTTCAAAGTGGATAAGAATTTTTATTTGAAAATGAGAGGACTATTAAATAAAAAATCAACTAGATCAATAGGTGGTGCAACTATGGAATATAATAAGGGACTATCGCCAGAGGATAAAATAATCGGTACCGATCAAACTGTTGCAGACTTTTGGAAATGGGGATTTTCAAACCTTTTAACGAATTCACTTAGAGGAATTTATGCAGAATTTTTGGTTGGTGTAGCAATCGAGGCGCTCAATGGTAGTCGAGTGGAATGGGATGCTTTTGATATCGACTATAATGGCATCAAAATTGAAGTGAAATCCTCGGCTTATATTCAAGCATGGTATAACGGCAATCATTCGAAAATTAGCTTTGGAATCGCAGAGAAAAAGGAATATGATTATGCAACAAACAAATATTCAGCTATTGCACAAAGGCATGCGCAAGTATATGTTTTTTGCCTTTTAAAAGAAAAAGACCGTGATCGAATTAATCCTTTAGATACTCGGCAATGGGAGTTTTATGTCGTTGCAACGAAGGATTTAAATCACTTTTACCCTCAACAAAAGTCAATTGTTTTATCGTCATTGCAAAAAATAGCTAAGCCAATACGTTATGATGAGTTGAAATTTGAAATGGACCGAGTGATTGACAATTTGTAATGTATACATTGAAAGCAGAGCTCTATTAAGTAGAACTCTGCTTTATGTCTCTATCTTTCATATGTTCTATAAAACTTGATCGTTAGCAGTACGACCATTAACATTATTGCTGATAAAATTGTCGATAGCCAATTAACCCAGCTTGCTGCAACATTTTCTGAAAATAGTAGAACCCCATCCCCTACATTTCCTGAGACCCCATAAAACAAACCATAGATCGTATTTAGACCAAAATGTATGCCTGTATTGGCCCAAATGGAGTTAGTTTTGTAAAAGGCATAAGTAAGACTGAGGCCTAGCACAATAGAGAAAATCGTATTTTGCCAGCTAAAACCAGCGTACCAAATATCGTCAAACGCATATAACAAGATGGAAATAATAAAGACGACAGGTATAGGTAAGCGGTCCTTAAAATGATAAAAGACAAGGCCCCGCGTAATCATATCGTTTATGAGCGATCCTGTCCCAAAGCCAAAAATAATAATCGCTATGGGTAAAACACTTTCGCTCGCCGACTTAATCCCAACGAATTCTAGTTTACTAAGGGATAAGTACGCTCCAAATAGCAATAGCCAAAAGAAAGCTCCTGTTACGAAGCCATATGTAAGGTTACGTTTCCATCCTTTAAAAAAGATAAGACCGTAGCTTTGTAACCCATTTGCATTGGAAAGCTTAGCCACCCAATAGGCAATGCCGAAAAATAAAATAATATGAAAAAAACGAATGACATCATTCATAGGGAAGAGATTGGGCAAAAGATTAAAATAGAGGCTAAGTATTAAAAACTTTATCCCAAAATTTACAGAGTTCTTGATCATATAGAAAGTCCTTTTCCTAGAGTAATAGAAAAATTCGACAAGATATCCTTTAATACCTTTAAATATTTGCTAGATATTTGATTTATGGAGAATAGGGAAGAGAAGCCCACGATCAGAATACGCCATTTAAAGGTAATAGTACAATTCAACAAATAACAGTTATTTCCACCATATAGGCTAATGAAAGTAATGGTATGTCGAATGATGTTATAATAAAAGCCATTCACTACATGTGTGGTGTATGTAGCTTCATTTGTAAGCAAAAATACATACTATGGAGGGAAATAGAATGAATTTTATTAACAAGCAGCTTCTAGATTATGGCTTGGATGCAGTATGGGCTAACTACCTGTCGATTGCGATAATGATTGTTTTAATAGCAATTCTTTGTATCATTGCAAATTTTATAACGAAGAAAGTGGTTATTCGGCTTATTACCCACATTGTTCACAATAACAAATACAAATGGGATAATATTCTATTGGAGAAAAAAGTATTTCATCGGTTATCTCATATTGTACCCGCCATTATTATTTATTACTTTGCTTCTGCGTTTCCAAACTACCAGCATTTCATTGAAAAGATTGCAATTACTTATATGATCATTATGACATTAAGTGTAATTAGTAGTTTACTAAGTGCAGTCAATGATATTTATCAAACCTTTGAAATTTCAAAAGTGAAACCAATAAAGGGATATATTCAAGTTGTTAAAATTATCGTATTTATCCTTGGTGCGATTTTAGTTATTGCAAACTTAATAGGTGAAAGCCCGCTAATTCTTCTAAGTGGAATTGGTGCACTATCAGCGGTCTTTATGTTGGTCTTTAAGGATTCGTTGTTAGGGTTAGTTGCGGGAGTTCAATTGACGGCCAATGATATGGTACGTGTAGGGGATTGGATTGAAATGCCGAAATACGGTGCGGATGGCGATGTTATTGACATCTCGCTGAATACGGTGAAGATTCGTAATTTTGATCATACTATTACAACACTACCAAGCTATGCGCTCATTTCAGATTCTTTTAAAAACTGGCGTGGCATGCAGGCATCTGGTGGACGACGAATTAAGCGATCTTTGTATATTGATACAACGAGTATTTCTTTCTGTACAGAGGAAATGATTGAGAAGTATAAACATATTCAATTTCTTTCGGATTATATTGTGAATCGAGAACGCGAAATTGAAGAATACAATATAAAAAATAAGATTAATCGGAGTAATATTGTCAATGGAAGAGCTTTAACGAATATCGGTGTCTTCCGCGCATATATCAGCTCGTATTTGCAACATCACCCTGGAATTCATAAAGAAATGACGTTGATGGTAAGACAATTAGCGCCAGGTGAATATGGATTGCCATTGGAGATATATGCCTTTACAAATACTGTGCAATGGGCGGTATATGAAAGAACGCAAGCAGACATCTTTGATCATCTATTTGCCGTAGCACAGGAGTTTGGACTTCGAATCTTCCAAAATCCATCTGGGAATGATTTTAAGTCAATAGTAGAGGGACCAAAACCTGGACTAAGCTCAACGGAATAAGTGCGAAATTTAAGTAGGTTGGCTTGGAGCTAGCCTGCTTTAATTTTTAAATCGCAAAGATATTTTACATACAAAGAACATATACAATAATGAAGGTTAAAGGTAGTCACGTAAAAATGTGGCTACCTTTTCTTTTGCTTTTTGAAATTTTTGTCACCTTCTGCAGTTGGTAACCGTCTATTATGTGCTTTGAAATTTAGTTAATTTTGGGAGGAACTAGGTTGAAAAAATGGAAAAGAATGTTGGCTGTTTCTGCGATTACGGGAAGTCTTTTATTTTCGAGTAGTTTAGCATCTGCTAAATCATTTAAGGATTTGAGTAATGATCATTGGGCGCAACATGAGATTAATTATTTAGTAGACGAACAAATTATTTCTGGCTATCCGGATGGGGCCTTTTATCCAAATCAAACCATTACAAAAGCACAAGCGGCGATTATGTTAGCACGCGCCCTTGAACTAAAAGGAAGTAAAAATATAAATTTCAATGACGTTCCAACAAGTCATTCAGCATATAAAGACATTTCAGCTGTAGTGGAAGCGGGCATTTTCCCTACAACAAAAGAATTCAAGCCAAATGAACTTGTGACTCGTGAATTAATGGCTGAATTATTAGTCAATGCTTTTAAACTAGAAGGAACTGGGGCTTACGCATTTAAAGATGTCCCAAAAACGGCAGTAAGTTATAAAGCTATTTCCATTCTCGCTGAAAATGACATCACTGTAGGATCTGGAGATGGTGCGTTTAAACCTAAAGAACTTGTAACAAGAGCACAGTTTTCAGTTTTCATGGCTCGTGCATTAAACTCTGACTTTTTACCAAATCAATATAATATTCCAATGAACGTGAATCCAATCGTGAAACTTTTTGATTATGCATTGAAAAATCCAGAAGGTATCGACACTCTATTTAAAACGAAACCAACACTTGATATGAAAGCAATGAGTCAATCAATTAAAAATATCGAAGTGACCGAACTGAAAGAAATTGCACGACTAAATGGGATCACAGAATTCTCCGTTAAATTGAACGTACAACTAAATGAACACCAACAGAATTTCTTAAAAGAAGGAGAAAACCAACTGTACTTCTTAGTGGCGAAAACTGATTATATGGACTTTAAAATTGTGTCCATTTATCAAAAGCCACATTTGCTAGGGGATGACTCCATGATGACATCAAAAGAAGCCGTTTCTTTATTTAGTGGTGCAAATAAAGCATATTGGTACGTGGTGTCAGGCGGAGAAGGGAAACGAGATCTATCAACTTTCACAAAAGGCGATTTAGAATACCGATATATGGCTGAAAACTTAGATTCTGAAGAGAAACTCCGTGCTTATTTAGAAAAATGGTATACACCAGAACAAACAGCAAACTTATTCAAGGAGCTAGGTTTCATTACCCATAACGGGAAACTAGCACAACCGAATGCAGATGGAGGAAGCCTATTAAACTGGGAAAAGGCATTAGGCACACTAACAAAAGGCTCTACAACAGTGAAAACCTATGAATTAAAAGTACCTCTTGGTGAACTGAATGAGGTAGAAACAGTAATGGGTGAACTTCGCTATGTACCAGGTCAAGGGTGGAAAGTACATTCTTTAGGAAATTAACAAGTTAAGTAACGTTCCCCGGTGCTTCTACCTATGTAGGAGCACTTTTTTTGAGGGAGAAATACATAAAAATCTAAAAAATTTTGGAACCAAATGATTCCGAGATTGCCTCTAATAAGTGTAAAACAAATGAGGTAGAAAAGAAGGTGAATAGCAGTGATAACGAACTTAGAGCATTTAGTAATAAAAGCAATAGAGGGTGACAAAGATGCTTTTTGTCAGTTAGTGAAAGAAGTAGAACCTAGTCTGTATCGAATTGCCTATTCAATTTTAAGATCGGATGAGGATTGTTTAGATGCTGCACAGGAGGCAATTATGAAAGCTTATGTTTCCATTCACACGTTGAAACATCCACAATACTTTAAAACTTGGCTCATTCGAATATTAATTCGGGAATGTACAGCATTATTGAAAGAACGGAATAAAGTGGTGGCACTTAATAGCGATGTAAAGGAACCCCATGCAACGTATCACATGGAAGATAATCTGGAGTTAAATAATGCAATTCGTAATTTAGAAGCGGATCATCGCGTCGTTATTACACTCTTTTACCTCCAAGATTTATCGGTAAAGGATATTGCTGAAATCATTGAACAGCCTGTCGGAACAGTCAAGTCGAGGTTAAGTCGAGCAAGAAACAAGCTAAAAGAAATGCTATCGGAAAAAATTCAAGTGGGAGGTTTGCAACATGAGCAAATTTAATGATGAACTAGATCAATTATTCGCGGATGAAAAACATAAAAGTGTCCCAACGTCCTTTAGTAAAGGAATTGATGAAGTTTTAGCAAATTTACCAGATAAAAGGAGCGAACAACCAGTGATGAAACGAAAAATGAAATGGGGATGGATTCATTCGATTGCCGCAGCAGGGATCTTAACAGTAGGAATCCTTGGTTCTGGCTTTGCTTCTCCGGCGATGGCTGTAATGTTAACGAAAATACCAGGACTAGAGTTTTTATATTCAGCAACATATGAAGATGTTTCAGACCAAGACGTTGTTCCAAATTCATTAAGCGGCGGATCTATTTTAACATATGGTGAAAATGGACCTTTTAATAAAGACGTACAAGAACTGCAATTTTTCGAAGGCTATACAAAAGAGTTGGAAGACTTTGTTGGCTATCCTTTTCCAAAAGTCGGTGAATCGGTAAATAATATACGCGTTGATAAATATGGGGAAGGGCAATCTTTAATCACGGTCTTTTCTCCGTTTGCGGATTATGGTGCAACATATCTATCCATTGTAAAAGATCCAATCATTCTACCATCTATTAATGGAACGAGTGTGAAAGATATTGAAAAAGAAAGTGTTGATGTGAATGGAGTTGCAGCAAATGTACTTTCATATCAATTTTCGGCAGACATTAATGACGAGACAACATATATCGTATGGGAAAGAGAAGGATATAATTTTGTCCTTGCATCGAGTGGTGTAGAAATGGAAAAACTTGTGGAACTAGCTAAGGATGTAGATCAACAAACGAAAATATTAAACTAGTTCTCCGAAATTTTATAACGGGTACTTGAGTCAACAAAAGGCCTTCAGAGTTTCTGAAAGCCTCAGACTGTAGACAAACTCGATAAATTTCGAGTTTGCCTACAGTCTTTTTTCTTTTACAATAAACTCAAGAGATTTCTAAAGGTAAAACGAAAAC
>NZ_RYYR01000052.1 GCF_003977595.1 Lysinibacillus antri
TCAAAGACGATGAGGTAGATAGGTTCGAGGTGGAAGTGTGGTGACACATGGAGCTGACGAATACTAATCGATCGAGGACTTAACCAAATCTTGAAATGCAATCAATGTCTTTATCCAGTTTTGAGAGAACGAACTCTCAACTAAATAGTCTAGTGATGATGGCAAAGAGGTCACACCCGTTCCCATACCGAACACGGAAGTTAAGCTCTTTAGCGCCGATGGTAGTTGGGGGCTTCCCCCTGTGAGAGTAGGACGTTGCTAGGCAATCAAACACCGCTGAGTTTCAGCGGTGTTTTTTAATTTTTTGAAAGTTAGAGCGATAACTTTATTAACTAATACATTTAATGGAATAGGCCGTACATAAATGCATACTAACCACCTCAGTTATCGCATACAATTAGCAGTCTATTTTTTATTGAGATATAAGAATTTTGAATGTATTGATAGCAATTTTAGCAATATAATTAACAACTAAGTTATCAGGATTACAAGATTTATTGTCATGTGATAAAAATATGCTAATTAGTTTTTTAATTACCATATTAAAAATAATGTTAAAAAAAGTTAGTTGTAAGTTAAAGATGTCCCTACATTTAAGGGGTTTTATGGAACATTTATAAAACAGTAGTATAGTATAACTTGAATGCTAAATTTTATTTTGTGGAGGTGTTACAATGAAACAAAATAATAGAGAAAGAAAAGAAGAAGAAATAAAAAAGTTATTTGAAGCTCAAAAAATAGTTTTGTACTGTTTATTAGTACTTATTTATTTATCGTTTATAGGGTTACAGCTTGGAAGAATTCAAACTATTACAGATTTTAATTATAATCTCCATGAAATGATGTATCTACCTTTTAACATAGCTATATTCGTAGTACCTGCTTTGTCCCTTATCTATGTATTCCTTTTTGTTAAATATATAAGTAAAAGGGGAAGGAAAAAGTCAGATTTAAAAACGATTATTAAAACAGTAGTAACGATATCTTCCATCGTTATCATCGTGATGATTACAGAGCATCAATTCCAAGAAGTATCCACTAGTGGTGTATTTATAGTCGAACAGAAACGATATGATAACGGGAAATATTACTTGATAACTAATAATAAAAAGGTTAGGGTTTCTCATAATGAATTTGAATTAGTTGAGGAAAATCAACAGTATCTTATTAATTATATCTGGAATAAACGAACTTCAGACATAGGGAGACTCGAAACCATTCAACGTATAGAATAGACTACACAACATGGTTTTCTTATTTTACTAACACTTTTTATGTTCAATATTTGAATACTGAACTAATTATTAAAGGACTTAGTTATCAATTAAGTCCTTTAACTTGTCAAAATTATTGCTAATTACTGTGCTAATTTACATGTTAAGATACATACGGTTTACTCTTTTAAAGGGCTTAATGCTTTAGTAGAATTGATGAAAATGAACGCGTCATATCTACTTCCTACTCTAGAAGGAACGTAATTTCCATAAGCTTCAAATTGGGGCTGATATACGACGCCAATAGCGCGATGGCCAATCCAGTCATTGAACATTTCTCTATTTTCATCCGTAAAAATCAACACTTTATCCTCTTCTCCAGCTGCATGAAGTTGACCTTCCCACGTACTTAATTTTGAAGGAGGTACGTCAATAACCTTTAAAGGCTCTCCCCATTTATCAGCAGCGATAACTGTCCCTTCGTATGTGCCAAATCCAATTGCAAATGTATTGTCCTTTCCGTATTGTTCTCGTAGGATTTGACCAACGTTAATCATTTTCTCATCTTTCATATCTGTTTCGGATGCATCTCCAATATGTGTGTTATGTTCCCAAATGATCATCTTTGTATCCCTCGCATGGTATTTTATAATTTCATTAATGGCCTCAACCATGTGTAAGTCACGGGTATTCCATGATAGCGCATCTTGCATCATTTCCCGATAATATGCCTCTGCGTTCTTTGCAACAAGGGCATTCATGATCACATTTAAATCTTCCTCATGTCGATCAGGGAAGTGCTCTTCATGATTTCTAAGAGACTTTAAGAGACTCGATACTTCCCTAATACATTCATCTGTAAAATGGGCAGTAGAAAAGGCGTAGTGTTCAGGCATTCTATTATAGGGTTCAAAGCAAGTAAACGCTTTTTTTGCGTGTTCTAAATCTACTTTGTACTTCGAATTATTTGACAAGAATTTTAAAACCTCATCAATGGATTCGTAAAGACTATATAGGTCAATTCCATAAAAGCCAACTTTTTTATCTAAAGAATTATTTTTTTCCTTTAGCCATTCAGTAAAATCCGCTATCTCTTCATTTGCCCACATCCATGTTGGCCATCGATGAAAAGCTTTTATTAATAGATCTTTAGCGGATTGCGTTTCTTCTACATAGCCTTTTACATATTGGTTTATAGCTTGTACGGAAGGCCAATCTCCTTCTACTGCAATCACACTAAAACCTTTTTCATTAATGAGTCTTTTTGATAGCTCAGCACGAATTGTATAAAATTCCGATGTCCCATGGGAAGCTTCACCAATCATGACAATTTGGGCATTTCCAATAGCATCCATTAATTTATCCAAACTTTGATCATTCAATGGGTGAGATTGCTCTTTTATAGCAGATATCAATTTTCGTGGCATATTTAATTGTGCTCCTTTTTCCTTTTAGGTTACCCAAGCCTTTCTAAAACATCACTTAAGCATAAGATATTCTAAAAAATATATACTAAACGAAAAAAAGTTGGGGTATTTATGGGCGCATGGGATATTGGTCATTTTGATAACGATTCAGCATTGGATTGGATGCACGATTTTCTAGAATCTGAAAACCAGCTAGATTTGTTAATGAATACTTTAAATATTGCTAAAGGGAAGAGAGGGTTTTTTAACAAGTTATTTAGGAAAAACTTTGAGCTAGATGAACCAGAGGCAACAGCTATACTTGCTGCTGGAGAGATTATATGTATAATCCTTGGAAAGCCTCCTGAATATTTACCTGAAGACTTGGAAAATTGGGTAGAGAATAACCAATTAACATTGGATAAAAATATAGTGAATGATGCTCTTAATGCTGTTCGAACTGTGCGAGAACACTCTGAATTACGGCTACTTTGGGAAGAAGCAGGCGAACTTAATAAGTGGTTAGAAGAGGTAAAGAATTTGGAGTTGCGTTTAGTTATAGATAGCTAAGCTACTTTTGGAAAATGGATGGAACCGAGGTGTAACTCTGGCTCAGAACAACACTAAAGTGTCCCCAGAATAGAAATTGATTTATTTTGTGTCAAAAACACTACCCCCATATCCGGTAAAATAGTGTTTTTGTTATTGTGCCTTAGTTTTTTATTGTCGCGGTAACAACATCACGGAAACCCCGACTATACAAATGGCAGCACCAACCCAGTCGTATAGATCAGGTGTTTTTTTATCAATGCCCCATCCCCACAATACGGAAAGGACAATGAACACCCCACCATAAGCGGCATAAACTCTACCAAAGGACGGGAAGGATTGGAATGTCGCAATTACCCCATAGATTGCTAAAGCTAATCCTCCAAATACACCCCAATAAAAAGATTTACCCTCTCGCAACCATAACCAGATGAGATAACCCCCACCTATTTCGGCTATACCAGCAAGAATAAACAATATTACTGCATACAACATATACATAGAACTCCTTATATTTTAATTATAAGAACATTGTAACGTAATTTTGTAAGGTAAAAACACCTGTATAATCTTACTTTTCCTTTTCACGTTGCAATTATCCCTTTATAATATTGCTTAATTGAGAAAGGGAGATAAGCAAATTGATATTAGTAATAGATAATTACGATTCATTTACCTTTAATTTAGTTCAATATATACAACAAGTGGGCGGAGAGGTCATTGTACGCCGAAATGATCAAGTAACATTAGAGGATATTGCTGCGATGAAACCAGACTTTATCTTACTTTCTCCTGGCCCAGGTAATCCCGATGATGCTGGAGTTTGTTTAGATGTTGTGAAAAAATTCTATCGTGATATTCCTATTTTGGGGGTTTGTCTTGGTCAACAAATCATTGCACAAGCATTTGGAGGGGTCGTAAAAAAAGCAAAACAACCGATGCATGGGAAAGTATCTCGTATTCAACACGACCAACGCTATCTTTTTAGTCATCTACCATCGCCTTTAAAGGTAACTAGATATCATTCGTTAGTTGTGGATGAAATGACGTTACCCGATTGTCTTGAAATTAGCGCAAAAAGTGAAGATGGTGAAATTATGGCCATTCGACATAAAGAATTTAGAGTGGAAGCAGTTCAATTTCACCCCGAATCAATATTGACAGAGAGTGGGCTATTAATGATAGAGAACTTCTTTAATAAAGTAAATGAGGAGCTGGTAATAACATCATGATAAAAGAGCCGATTTTGTCTTTCGAGTTTGCAAATAGTGTTGGTGAAGTAAAACCATTAACCTTTCGCAATCCGATTAAACTAATTGTTGCATATTCCATAAATGATGTTCTACCTTGCTTTGAACAAATAGAAAAAGCCATTGAAGCGGGTTATTATGTCGCTGGATATCTATCGTATGAAAGTGCCCCTGCTTTTGATGATGCTTACAAAGTAAAAAAGAATAGTACCATGCCTTTACTATGGTTTGGAGTCTTTACAGAGCCGGTAGAAGAAATGCTTTCAGGTGCAGGTGAGTACCATTTATCTGAATGGATCCCTTCCGTTACGACGGATGAATATCGTGGAGCCATTCAATCAATCAAGGAATCTATTGAAAATGGTCATACATATCAAACCAATTACACAATTCGGCTTCGTTCTATGTTTCAAGGGGATGACTTATCTTTTTTTGAACAATTAAGAAAAGCCCAATCGTCAAATTATTGTGCGTATATAAACACGGGAGATTATCGTATTTTGTCAGCATCCCCAGAATTGTTCTTTCATTTAAAAGATGGGAAGCTTACCACACGTCCAATGAAGGGGACTATAAAAAGAGGGAAAACGGTGCAAGAAGATGAGGAAAGAAGAAACGAGTTATTTCATTCCGAAAAAAACCGTGCTGAAAATTTAATGATTGTCGATTTATTAAGAAATGATTTAAGTGTTGTTGCCAAACCAGGGTCTGTTCAAGTAGAAAAATTATTCGAAATCGAAAATTACCCAACAGTTCATCAAATGACATCAACAATCACGGCAGCCTTGAAGGAAAATACGGGACTGCTAGAAATTTTTAAAGCCCTTTTCCCATGTGGTTCAATAACAGGAGCACCAAAGATTAGCACAATGGATATTATTGAACAACTTGAAACAGCCCCCCGTGAAGTATATTGTGGTGCGATTGGGTATATTACGCCAACGAAAGAGGCCATTTTTAATGTTCCAATTCGAACCGTGTTGATAAACGAAGAAA
The DNA here is from genome assembly GCF_003977595.1 of Lysinibacillus antri. GTDB lineage: Bacteria > Bacillota > Bacilli > Bacillales_A > Planococcaceae > Ureibacillus > Ureibacillus antri. The sequence continues at coordinate 5,416 of NZ_RYYR01000052.1, forward strand.
CGAGTCAAGCAACATATGGCGTTGGTGGTGGTATTACTTGGGATTCGACAACAGAAGATGAATACTATGAAATTTTAGCTAAGGCAAGTTTATTACAAGTACAAAGACCGGAATTCCAGTTGTTGGAGAGCCTTTTATTAGTAGATGGGGAATTCTTTATTTTAGAAGAACACCTTGAAAGACTATCTAATTCAGCCAAGTATTTTGGATACGCAATTGATATAGAGATGGTAAAAATTCAATTATTGCAAATTGCAGAGCGAAATAAACAGGGGGAGTTTAAGGTACGTTGTATAATTGATAAAAAGGAAGAATTACAAATAGACGTACAATCATTAACAACTCCCAATCAACCATTCTATATAACAATGGCTGATCAACCAATCGATAAAAATAATTTGTTCCTATATCATAAAACAACGAACCGGGAAGTATATTCTCAATTTCAAAGGAAATTCCCAGAGGTGTTTGATGTACTTCTTTGGAATGAAGACGGGGAAATTACAGAGTTTACGAATGGAAATGTTGTGTTAGAAATGAATGGGAAATTGTGGACTCCCCCAATTAGTAGTGGATTGCTTGCAGGGACCTTTAGAGAGCGACTAATGAAGGAAGGGCGTATTCACGAAAAGGTTTTAACAGTGGCTGATCTAAACCAGAGTAGCGCTATATGGTTCATTAATAGTGTAAGGAAATGGGTTAAAGTTCAATTGAAGGAATGATAATGATGATGTCTCAAAGGGTTATTTGGGGCATCATATTTTTATATGAATATCTTTGTGAAAAGTTGTTGCATTTCTGTTTGAGAGTTGATATAATAATTTCTGTTGTCGCTTCACAAGCGGAGGTGCAATGTTATTGATTGACTTTAGTATATGGATAATGTAATATTGTCGAAGTTAATCTAATAAAGATTGATATACGTTAAATAAAAAGTTGACTTTTTATCTAACTAGATGATATACTAATTAAGTCGTCAAAACGACTGGATATGAACTTTGAAAACTGAACAACAAAACGTTAATGAAATACAGTTTCTCATTAAGTTGAGAAACAAAATTTGGACATCATAATTGATGCCAGCAAGAAATTTGAGCTAATCAAATTTTCTCTTTTATGGAGAGTTTGATCCTGGCTCAGGACGAACGCTGGCGGCGTGCCTAATACATGCAAGTCGAGCGGACCTTAAGGAGCTTGCTCCTAAAGGTTAGCGGCGGACGGGTGAGTAACACGTGGGCAACCTGCCCTATAGTTGGGGATAACTCCGGGAAACCGGAGCTAATA
>NZ_RYYR01000053.1 GCF_003977595.1 Lysinibacillus antri
AATACAGGAATACAGGAATACAGGAATACAGGAATACAGGAATACAGGAATACAGGAATACAGGAATACAGGAATACAGGAATACAGGAATACAGGACCGAATTACGCCTTTTAATTGAATAACTATCAGCTTCTCGTATCATTTGGCGCCATAAAACTTTCTTCCTACCATCATATTTCTTTTATTAAAATGAAGCAGAATTGTATTTCTTTCTATTATTTGGGAAAGAGTATTACTGAAAACTAAAAGGGAGGGGTACAAATGGAAGCCAATATGAGTGTTGAAGAAGTTGTGAGTCAAATTGCTGAATTAGTACAAAAAGAAGGACAGCCACTAGGAAAGAAACAGGTAAAGAAGTCAAATCCAGAGTTAATGAAAAATGCATTGTATTATTTTCCGAATTGGGAAGATGCAATGAAAAAAGCATCCGATCGTAATCTACAGTAGTTAGAATTATTAATAAGGTTGGATAAGTACTATTTCCAACCTTTTTTTCACTCAAATATCATTTAGCTGAATTGTAAAAAGTAACACCAATTCTTGAGTAAAACTCCTTCGTACAGTTACTCCATAATCTGGTCTTTTGTGGAAGAAGGGCTAATATTTCTGTGTAATTATAATTCTAAGGACTTTTAAAATAAAAGCTTAAAGGAACTGTCTTTCTCGATTTATCTGAGCGCACTTTTAAATCAAATTGAATTTACAGAAATCCCGTTTGTAAATACCCAGATGTGTAATTAAACTTAAATACAGGAATACAGGAATACAGGAATACAGGAATACAGGAATACAGGAATACAGGAATACAGGAATACAGGAATACAGATGTTAAAGGTTCCCCTAATTTCTAACCTCAATCGACGTTTTTTATTAAAGGAAGTACCTCACAATCTGTCTTTATAATGAAAATAAGTGCTTTTCACTTGTTAGGGAAAGTGCTAGATTGCTTAGTATTGAATACAAACCTATATGTCAATACATAAAACCCCTTGCGACCAAAATGGTGACCGTTAATGAGTATTGTCGTTCGATATTATTCCTTCTACTTACATTATACGACTATTTGTAAATCGTTTATAGACTACTCTTTTTGTAAATCCTATCCTATACTGTGATACATAAATCTAAAAATATGAGAGGTGTATCAGTATGAATGACCAAAAAGATGTGTTAGACAAGGGTCCATTTTTTCATGGTACTAAAGCAGAATTAAAAATTGGAGAGTTATTAGAACCACAACACTTATCGAATTATCAAGATAAGAAATCTAATTATATATATTTTACTGCAACATTAGATGCTGCTAAATGGGGTGCTGAATTAGCAACATCTAAATCAAAAGAAAGAATTTATATTGTAGAACCATTAGGCGATTTTGAAAATGATCCGAACTTAACAGACAAAAGATTTCCTGGAAACCCAACACGTTCGTATCGGTCTAAATCTCCTTTGAAAATCATAGCTGAATTAGGTTCGTGGGAAAGACATTCTGATGAACAAATAAATCATATGCTTTCATCTTTAAAAAAGTTACGGGAACAAGGAAATGCTGTCATAGAAGATTAATCCTTAATAATGTATAAGGTATAAAGTAGTAAACGGTCTGTAAATAGTGGATATTTCATTGGTTGGAGTCAGGAGCGTCATGAAATTCATTATGATTCCCCTCATTAGTCCTTCTGAACAAGGGAGTTCCAAATCTGAGTAATAAAAGGAATACAAAATAAAATGGGTAGCCATCACCAAAAAACTTTGATCATGGCTACCTTTACTAATTTTACAAATACGCTTCAGATTTTCGCTTTTATATTATTTTTTTCTTCTAGTAGGTCGGTTATGAGGATCCCATAAGGAACCTTCCCATTCAAAGTTTACAAGGATTCTTTCGCCTTTTTCGTTGGGCATAACGAGTTTCAATTTATTATCAAGCATCAACTTACACAAACCAATTTCTGTTTTATATCCCCAATCAGTTGCCTTCATACCTTTTTCTTTTGATTGAATGTACTGCGGAAAGTTATTCGCTAGCATATCAATCGAAACCATATCGAGGTGGTAGGCTGTATCACTATAATTCCCTATGTAATAAGGAACCACTGTACCGTTATATCGAAAGCCAATATATCCTTTTGTATATGTAGGTCCTACAAATTCATTTACCTTTGCAGTAATTTCTGCCATATCCATCCCTCCAATTTATTTTTATAATAAATTTTTTTACCACTAATATCCACATTTATTTAAAATCTAATTAAGCTAAATAGAAAAAATCATGTTTAATAATTAAATTAAAACCAGCCACTTTTTCATTGAGTAGCTGGCCCTATCAAATCAATTTTTTAAGTAAAACTTTCCATTCTTTTATACACAACTCTTCGCTAGTTTTTTCAAATTAATATGATAAAAATCGAAAATGGGAATTAAAAATGTATTGGTAGGAGAAGAATTTAGGAAAGAATAAGATAAGAAAAATGTATTTTGGGAGTTGAAAGAGGAGTTTTTGGTGGTAGTTACATAGTTCCTGTAAAGAAGCTGGTAATGTGTATTTTCCAAACGTTATCTTCTTTAATAAAAGTTGATTGAATGTATTCCTCATTAGAAATATCTGATTTAATCATGTACGTGAGTCGAACATGTTCTGGATCCACAAATTGAATATCTTCTATTCTATATTGGAAATTAGGTGTTATCCCTGTAAAGCCTTTTGATAAGCTCGAATGGATTTGAAACCCCGTTTGATAAAGGGTATACATTCCTTGAACGCTTTCATCCGTTAAACCATCTCCGAAATATATATATGGTTTCCCTTTGTAATAGTCATTTTCAAAAAGTGATTCGATAAAAATTCGAGCACTTTCTTTAATCGCTTCTTCTTCCTGTGACGAGTCGTCGTTTAATTCCAATATCTGATCTCCATAGGTGGTAATTACATAATAGATGACAAAAAGCCCTGCTGCCCACCAAACAAATCCCCAAATTAACTTTATTAATGCCCTTATCATTACATGCCTCCAATATTTGTAAAATTAACTCTTGAATCATAATACTTAACTGCAATCTGAAAAATTAGTAACTAAGGTGAATTTCTTTTTTTATTGAAAGCTTTATCTGTGTACTAAGGGAAATATAGGGCTGGGACTACCTTTCTCGATTTGTCTAAGCGCTCTTTTAAATCAAACTGCATTTACAGAACTAAGTTTGCAAATCCATGTATTTGTAATTAAACTTAAATACAGAAATACAGAAATACAGAAATACAGAAATACAGAAATACAGAAATACAGAAATACAGAAATACAGAAATACAGAAATACAGAAATACAGAAATACAGAAATACAGAAATACAGAAATACAGAAATACAGTTGTGTGTAAAGTGAATGTTAATTTAAAAAAGCCGAATTAAATTCGACTTTTTACATCTCCATAAAAGAGTCCTTTAATTGAATAACTCAAACACAATCAGAACCTTAAAATCAATCCATTCTTCTTGCACAAAAGCCTCCAATAGCCTAAGTAAACCATTTCATAAACTTCAATAAAATTGATTAGAATACCATCTCTTTTAACTACAAATCAAATATCTTTACAAGCCCATGCATCAATTTCTACTTTAAACGAAGGTGCCGCTAGTGCTACGACATAAATCATTGTAGTACAAGGAAGATGTTCTCCGAGGAAATCTCCAATTATTCTTCTCCGTTGTTCCGCTTCAAAGTCTCCAACTAAGTAAAATACCATTTTTGTTAAATCTTTAATATCCATTTTAGCAGCATCTAGATTCTTCTGTACGTTCTCTAAAGCCAATTGGAGTTGTTCTAGTGGATTCTCCGGTACAGTACCATCTATTCTCATACCTAATTGTCCAGATAAATTCAACAATCTAGTTGGACCTGTAACCTCTATTTGGTGCACATAAGGAGCCACTGGATTATGAATTGTATCTGGATTCCTTGAAATTTTCACTTTAAATCATTCCTTTCTGCACTTCTTATTCAACAAACCTGCTTCGATAGTTTAAGTGCATTTCTACACAATCTCAAATAATTTTAACATAAATATCCAGATTATTTCGAAGGTATTGTTCAACAATCGGCCCGTTTGTTGAAGAAGGGATAGTGTCTTTATGTAATTGTAATTCTAATCACTTTTAAAACAAAAGCTTAGGGGACAGTCCTTCTCGATTCATTTGAGCTCTCTTTTAAATCAACCTGAATTTACAGAAATCTAGGTTGTAATTACTTATATTTGTAATCAAACTTAAATACAGGAATACAGGAATACAGGAATACAGGAATACAGGAATACAGGAATACAGGAATACAGGAATACAGGAATACAGGAATACAGGAATACAG
>NZ_RYYR01000054.1 GCF_003977595.1 Lysinibacillus antri
CAGCCAGGCGAGCCAACCAAGCGCCGCACGAAGTTATCGATGTTCTGAGGGTGCTGTGTGACCAGGTAGAAATCCATGCCCCGGCGCCTATGCTCGGCCAGCATGCGGATTTCGTCCGGGACGGTCGCACTTGCACCCCGCACGGGCATATCGTTATGGCACTCATCAATCAGGAAGATGGTGCCGTCAGGCTCTTTCTGCCAATCCTTGAAATCGATCCTCTTCCAGCTCGAAAGCTCACCGCCTTCGACTGGTTCGAATCGCCCGTTATGGCAGACGGGACGACCCTCTTTTACACTTCGCTCACGCACCCATTTCAGCGTATTGAGTGTCTTGCCTGCGCCATTGGCACCAGTGATCAGATACAGCATGCCGACCTCACTGTTTACGGAATCGTTTCACCGCGCCAGTCATGCCCGCAAGACTGAGACGCACTGCTACTGCTGACGTAATGATGCTGATGGCTACGCCAACTTTCATATACGAAAGCAGACCGACCAACTCAGAAGGCAGGCCGAAAAAAGCAGTTAGAGCGTCAGACTTCAGACGGTCAAGCGCAGTGTCAACACCCATGTACGTGACAACAGATATTCCGAGAGAAATCAGCACTTGTCCTGCGAGACTGCCAGCAATATTAAGGAACATGCCGCCCAGTGCAGCGAGAAAAATAGGCATTTAATTACTCCCTCGCAACGCCGGAAACAATACGGAATCCAGCCAGGCTAGACACTGCGACCAGCACCCAGCCCATGTATTCGAGACCAGGACATATACGGGACATAGGTAAAGATACTTCGGTGCCCCACACAGTCACCGACAAGTCAGATATGCATTGACCACCACCAAGCAAATCGTCCTGACTCAGCTGCCCAGAAACGTCCACATCTTTATTTCCAGGTAAATCTTTCGTCACGTCACGATTTCGACCCTTAGCGGCTTCCTCGTCATATAGCTTTGATTCTGGAGACTCGTTTACGAATAACTCGCACGCGCGCTTATGCTGCTCTTTGGCAATTGCACAAAGCAAAACATCGCCCTCGCATGTAAAGCCTGCAGAGCAAGAGCCGCCAAACTTGCCTTTGCCGTCGCCGCAATCGTCACCTTTGCAATCGCCGCCTCCTGTGCCGCCTCCTGTGCCGCCTCCTGTGCCGCCGCCCGTGCCGCCTCCTGTGCCACCCCCTGTGCCACCCCCTGTGCCACCCCCTGTGCCGCCGCCCGTGCCACCGCCCGTGCCACCGCCTGTGCCACCGCCTGTGCCACCGCCTGTGCCGCCTCCTGTGCCGCCACCAGTGCCACCACCCGTGCCACCGCCTGTGCCACCGCCCGTGCCACCAGTACCGCCCCCCGTGCCGCCGCCTGCGCCACTGCCATCACCTGGTGTATTGCCTGCATTACCATCGCACTTACCGCCAGTCTGAGTGCCATCACCGCCCCACATCCAAACACCGGAGGAATTTTGAAATGCGACGGTGCTATTAAGAGTAACAACGCAACCCTTCTCGCACATAGCAGTCGGCACGCTCCCCGGTCGATCATCAAAATACATCTTAGTACCAGCCTTGCATTGCTCCCCATCCTTAGGCTTGCATTGCCCGCCTGACTCAACATAACCGGTGCTGCAACTGCAAACGCCAGCACTATTACTGCTGTTTTCTGGACAAGTTAACTTCTTTGCTACCGCACTTGTAAAATCAATCGATGCAGGCGGATTACCGCTTCTATGATTACAAGTCAAATCCTTATTTCCTAGATAAGTTACTGTAGTTCCCGGGTTCTGCGCCTGCAATATTGCATTATTTGACGAGCAGGCTGACGCGGCAGATTTGTGGACTCCATAATTCATATCCTCATAAATCGCCACCTTATCCACAGCAGAAATTGCAGGGGAAGATGAAAGGATAATAAATAACGCCGCCACTATGCGGAAAAGATAAGCCATGCGGCCCCCAGCATTGCAATGATGATGAACAGGCCCATGGCACCCCCTCTTTGAAACGCCACCCGTGGCGCTTTAAAAAAGGCCCCGCAGCCGGCCGGTCTGCGGGTTCCTGATGGCCGATTTAGCTCAGCGCTTTACGCACCCACTGGAAGGCCTTCACGCCCACGTAGATCAGCAGCACGGCGGCGCCGATCAGGCCAATGGGAGCAGCTTGAGCGCCGATGTCAGTGACGACCGCAGCCACATCGACAGCAGCAGCATTCGCGCCACCAGCGGCCAGAGCTGCGGCAGCAGCGATTGCGGCAATGCGCGCGGTTTGGGTATTGATGCGATTCATGGTTTCAGTCCTCTTGAGTTTGGTTTCCGTCGGTATTTCTGAGCGTCTGGATCAGGACTCGAAAGCCCCAACCGACAGCCCAGATCAGCAGGACGGCGCCGCTGATTGCTGCGCCCTCTTCGGGACTCAGCGAGAGCACCGGAAGGGCAAATTCGTGCTGCACGGTGACCGTGCAGGCTTGCGCGCACTGAATGACCTGATCAGCCATTGCTGTTGATGCGATGCAGGGCAGTGGCCCGCATGCGCGCTGTGTAGATGCGGGTGCGCCGGTCCATCCAGTTGCCGATGCTCGATATCGCGCGAGTGATGAGCGACATGAACAGCCCAAAGGCCAGAGCGCCGAGGGCACCACCGCACATGGAGAGCCACACGACAGTGCCCGCGAAGTGCCGCAACTGCGCATCCGTCAAATCGATGAACATGTATTTCCCTCTCTATCTGTACAGATGGCAGCGGCTTGCGCGTCAGCTACGCATGCCGCCCAAGCCGCTGCCATCTGCCGTACGCATCCACATGAACGGTCCGTTCGCTTCGATTCGCCGCGGGGTGTGTCGGATTCGCACAAAGCGCGAAAAACCGCCGCCCGTTGGTGCGAACTCAGGCAAGAGAAGCTCACCTGTCTCAGCATTGACGTAACCGCCTCCCTTCGCAGGCCGAAAGCGGTCGGTGATCGCAGCATTGCCCTGCACATACGCAGGCCAAAGCACCCAGCGACGGCAACCACGGCCAGACTCATCCAGGCCCCCTGCCCCGTGAATTCGTGCCCCATGCGGGAACCCCCCTTGAATCTTGGTTCACTC
>NZ_RYYR01000055.1 GCF_003977595.1 Lysinibacillus antri
TTCAAGATTTGGTTAAGTCCTCGATCGATTAGTATTCGTCAGCTCCATGTGTCACCACACTTCCACCTCGAACCTATCTACCTCATCGTCTTTGAGGGATCTTACTTACTTGCGTAATGGGAAATCTCATCTTGAGGGGGGCTTCATGCTTAGATGCTTTCAGCACTTATCCCGTCCACACATAGCTACCCAGCGATGCCTTTGGCAAGACAACTGGTACACCAGCGGTGTGTCCATCCCGGTCCTCTCGTACTAAGGACAGCTCCTCTCAAATTTCCTACGCCCACGACGGATAGGGACCGAACTGTCTCACGACGTTCTGAACCCAGCTCGCGTACCGCTTTAATGGGCGAACAGCCCAACCCTTGGGACCGACTACAGCCCCAGGATGCGATGAGCCGACATCGAGGTGCCAAACCTCCCCGTCGATGTGGACTCTTGGGGGAGATAAGCCTGTTATCCCCGGGGTAGCTTTTATCCGTTGAGCGATGGCCCTTCCATGCGGAACCACCGGATCACTAAGCCCGTCTTTCGACCCTGCTCGACTTGTAGGTCTCGCAGTCAAGCTCCCTTGTGCCTTTACACTCTACGAATGATTTCCAACCATTCTGAGGGAACCTTTGGGCGCCTCCGTTACCTTTTAGGAGGCGACCGCCCCAGTCAAACTGTCCACCTGACACTGTCTCCTACCCCGATCAGGGGTATGGGTTAGAATTTCAACACAACCAGGGTAGTATCCCACCGACGCCTCCCTCGAAGCTGGCGCTCCGAGTTCTCTGGCTCCTACCTATCCTGTACAAGTTGTGCCAAAATTCAATATCAGGCTACAGTAAAGCTCCACGGGGTCTTTCCGTCCTGTCGCGGGTAACCTGCATCTTCACAGGTACTATAATTTCACCGAGTCTCTCGTTGAGACAGTGCCCAGATCGTTACGCCTTTCGTGCGGGTCGGAACTTACCCGACAAGGAATTTCGCTACCTTAGGACCGTTATAGTTACGGCCGCCGTTTACTGGGGCTTCAATTCAGAGCTTCGCTTGCGCTAACCCCTCCTCTTAACCTTCCAGCACCGGGCAGGCGTCAGCCCCTATACGTCACCTTACGGTTTTGCAGAGACCTGTGTTTTTGCTAAACAGTCGCCTGGGCCTATTCACTGCGGCTCTCTTGCGAGAGCACCCCTTCTCCCGAAGTTACGGGGTCATTTTGCCGAGTTCCTTAACGAGAGTTCTCTCGCACACCTTAGGATTCTCTCCTCGACTACCTGTGTCGGTTTGCGGTACGGGCACCTCCCGCCTCGCTAGAGGCTTTTCTTGGCAGTGTGAAATCAGGAACTTCGTGGTAAACCACTCGCCATCACAGCTCAACGTTACAGGAAGCGGATTTGCCTACTTCCACGCCTTACTGCTTGGACGCGCACAACCAACGGCGCGCTTACCCTATCCTACTGCGTCCCCCCATTACTCAAACGGCGGGGAGGTGGTACAGGAATATCAACCTGTTGTCCATCGTCTACGCCTATCGGCCTCGACTTAGGTCCCGACTAACCCTGAGCGGACGAGCCTTCCTCAGGAAACCTTAGTCATACGGTGGATGGGATTCTCACCCATCTTTCGCTACTCATACCGGCATTCTCACTTCTAAGCGCTCCACCAGTCCTTCCGGTCTGACTTCAACGCCCTTAGAACGCTCTCCTACCACGGACATCATAGATGTCCATCCACAGCTTCGGTGAATCGTTTAGCCCCGATACATTTTCGGCGCAGCGTCACTCGACCAGTGAGCTATTACGCACTCTTTAAATGATGGCTGCTTCTAAGCCAACATCCTGGTTGTCTAAGCAACGCCACATCCTTTTCCACTTAACGATTACTTTGGGACCTTAGCTGGTGGTCTGGGCTGTTTCCCTTTTGACTACGGATCTTATCACTCGCAGTCTGACTCCCGTGTATAAATATCTGGCATTCGGAGTTTGTCTGAATTCGGTAAAGCGAGATGCCCCCCTAGTCCAAACAGTGCTCTACCTCCAGTATTCTCAATCACGAGGCTAGCCCTAAAGCTATTTCGGAGAGAACCAGCTATCTCCAAGTTCGATTGGAATTTCTCCGCTACCCACACCTCATCCCCGCACTTTTCAACGTGCGTGGGTTCGGGCCTCCAGTGAGTGTTACCTCACCTTCACCCTGGACATGGGTAGATCACCTGGTTTCGGGTCTACGACCACGTACTCATTCGCCCTATTCAGACTCGCTTTCGCTGCGGCTCCGTCTTCTCAACTTAACCTTGCACGTAATCGTAACTCGCCGGTTCATTCTACAAAAGGCACGCTATCACCCATTAACGGGCTCTAACTACTTGTAGGCACACGGTTTCAGGTTCTATTTCACTCCCCTCCCGGGGTGCTTTTCACCTTTCCCTCACGGTACTGGTTCACTATCGGTCACTAGGGAGTATTTAGCCTTGGGAGATGGTCCTCCCGGATTCCGACGGAATTTCACGTGTTCCGCCGTACTCAGGATACACTCAAGAGGGAATGAACTTTCGACTACAGGGCTTTTACCCGCTATGGCGGACCTTTCCAGATCGCTTCGCCTAGTCCATTCTTTTGTAACTCCGTATAGAGTGTCCTACAACCCCAAGAGGCAAGCCTCTTGGTTTGGGCTCTTCCCGTTTCGCTCGCCGCTACTTAGGGAATCGAATAATTTCTTTCTCTTCCTCCAGGTACTTAGATGTTTCAGTTCCCTGGGTATGCCATCAAGACGCTATGTATTCACGTCAAGATACTACTCCATTACGAGCAGTGGGTTCCCCCATTCGGAAATCTCCGGATCAAAGCTTACTTACAGCTCCCCGAAGCATATCGGTGTTAGTACCGTCCTTCATCGGCTCCTAGTGCCAAGGCATTCACCGTGCGCCCTTAATAACTTAACCTAAAAAA
>NZ_RYYR01000056.1 GCF_003977595.1 Lysinibacillus antri
TGCATTTGGCAATCAAAAAATGTAATAAATGGTCATTAATTTTGCGACCACTTGCCAACACTATTTTTACTTATTTTCGAATACTAGAATTACGGTATCGATAGCTTTCTCCAGTAAAGATGATTAAATGTGAATGGTGAATTAAGCGATCGATTACCGCCTCTGTTAAAATTTGATTCCCAAATACATGATTCCATTGCCCAAATTGAAGGTTCGTCGTAATAATGATGCTACGCTTTTCATAACACATCGAAATCACTTGAAAGAGAAGCTCTGCTCCTTCTTTACCTAACGGAATATAGCCTAGCTCATCAAGAATAAGAAGATCTAATTTATCAATTTGGTTCATTAATTTATTCAGTTGCCCTTTTTGATTGGCATCAATCAATTGATTAACGAGTCCTGCAATCGTGTAAAAGCGTACTTTATGACCAAACTTAGTAATGGCGTTTAATGCAATGCAACGGCTTAAATAGGTTTTTCCAGTGCCTACGCCACCATAAAGAATAAGATTCTCCTTTTTAGAGATGAATTGTCCATCCCATAAATCCTCTTTCAACAACGTTTTGGCAAGTTGAACATGCTGCCAATCAAATGGCTCATGACCACTTTGGGGCAACTGCGCTTGCTTTAATAATAAATTCAGTTTTGTTGCTTCACGATGCTCAATTTCTCGTGTAAAGAGCTGCTCTAGAAACTGAATTTGGTCAGCGGTTAATTCCGCAATATGTGAGCGTAACTGACTTAATTTCAAACGTTTTGCACAATCCTCTAATAGCTGTGTCATGATTTCTTCTCCATTTCAAAAAAATCATCATAGTGACTTGAACCTCTAGTCACTTCTGGCAGTTTCGGGATTTCATCAGAGGTTTGAATGTCCTGATAGAGCTGCTGATTAAATTTTTGTGCATTAAAAGCCTGCTTAATTTGTTCAGCCGAAGGATGTCCATTGCTAGATGCGGTCATCAACGCTTCGTTTAGTTGACCAAATGTAGCTACGGTCATTAATTCTGCTAAAATTGATAGAGCTGCCTTTTGCTCATCTTCCGTACAGGCTTTTAAATAGGCTTGCCATTCTGATGGTAAATGATCGTATACACCGGAATACTTAATCGCTTTTGGCCGCTGTGCCAATAATTTTAAATAAGGTTGCCAAACCATAGATTTGGCCTGATTGCCATACAATCTTAGATGCTTTACAACGCATTCATAATTTTCGTTTAAAATCCGAATTTCATTATACAGAACTTCTACGAACACTTTCTTTTGCGCAAAACGTGGTGAAGTAGAATAAAGTTTTGAATCGATGTGCACAAATCCAGATTTGTCTGCTTTCGCAGTCATGATTCGAGCGCAATTAAACTCCTTTTCTGGTAAAACTAAATGTTTTGCGACGGACTCTAAATGAAGTTCAGACTGCTTTCGCTTCTTCTCATAGTGAATTCGTTCCCAGTCTTTCTCAGCCATCCCCCATAATCGCTCATTCAATTCATCTAAATCCGTAAGCGGTAGTGCAGGTAATAAATAGTTGTTTCGTGAATACTTCACCATGTTTTCAACGTGTCCTTTTTCATTTCCCTTGCCAGGATTACAGAATTCATATTCGAATCCATAATGTAAAACAAAACGTTCAAACATGTCCGTTAACTCACGTGCTCCCTTTGAATGAATCTTTTTAACCGCAGGTGAAAGATTATCAAAGCGAATTGTTTTAGGTACGTTACCCAATCGTTTAAATATACGTTGCAGACCTTCTAATAGACATTCTGTATTTTCGGATGGAAACACCTGAAAGTAGAATGTATTTGAATAGGGAAAAGACATCACTAAAAATGGTAAATCTATTATTTCCCCTGCATATTTAAAAGGAGCCTTCCCAAAATCAACTTGTGCAGTGCCTTCATGCGCTTCTAATGGAAGTGCAGCACGTTCTGCTTCTTTCTTTAACTCTTCTTTTCGCGAGCTAACATAACGTCTTACAGTTCGATCTGAGCCTTTAAATCCATGTTCCTCCACTAACTGCGTATACATGCGTTTAGCAGTACGCTGGAATTTCTTTTTCATTTTTAAATCTTCTTCAAGCCAACGATCTAAAATCGGTTTTACTGCATCTAATACTGGCGATTTGCGTCTTTGCTTTAACTTTTGTGGAAATTCTTCTAAATCAGCGTACTTTTTAACTGTACGTTGATCGTGATTTACGCTTTCTGCAACTTCCTTGTAGGAACGCCCTTTATGATTCACTTCATGTCTGATATAATTAATTTCTACCACTTGCAACATCTCCTATATTACCTCCTGTCAAACGTTGTTGGTCCAACGAGGAGTGTAACTTTATTGGATAATGTTGACAAGTGGTTTTTTCATGCACAAATTAATGTCCGAAAGGTACATTTTTAGTTTGCCATAACCA
>NZ_RYYR01000057.1 GCF_003977595.1 Lysinibacillus antri
GTAAGCCCGAAATAAAAAATAACGCACCTTCCGGCACGCACGGCGAATAGCCTTCAATCCACTGCTTTTTTTGGATTGAAGGCTATTATTTTATACATGTTGCTTGAATCGATTTCGACCAAGGCATGTAGTCTTGTAAAATCTCCGGTTGTTGATGAATTGGTAGGTTAGGTAGCTCCGTAAATAGCTTCACTAGATACTTATAGAAGTCGATGCCGTTCGCTTTCGCAGTTTCTACTAAGCTCAAACAAATCGCATTCGCTCTAGCACCCGCTTCACTAACAGAGAAGAGCCAGTTTTTTCGACCAATCACACTTGGACGGATCGCATTTTCAGCGGGGTTATTATCGATTTCAATGCGACCATCTTTTAAAAATGCTTTCAGTTCTTGAACCCGATTTAATGTATATTCAGCTGCTTTCGCTAACGCATTCTTCCCAAAAAACGGCGATTCTTGAACCCATGTTAAGAACTTTTCTACAATGGGCTTTGAATATTTCTTTCGCATTCTTCGACGTTTTCCTGGAGAGTAATTCTTAAACTTTCGTTCAAGTTGATAGAGCTGATCACAATAGGAAACGCCAATGCGACCATTCTTACTGTCCGCTTTTAACCAGTATCGACGTAGATGAGCCCAACAGTTGGCGAATGTAATATTCGGTAATTTGTCGTATGCCGAATACCCATCACAAATGACCGTACCTTTAAAGTCCTTCGTAAATTCTTCTAATACAGGACGACTTCTTGTTAAGGCACTCTGAAACAGGACAATGACAGGACCTTGAGATGGTATACTTTTAAACACCCAAAGATATGCATTCGATTGACCTGGTTTCCCATCAGAACGCTTTAGAATTTTAGCGTAGGTTTCATCGATATGAAGAATCGATTTTGTCGCTACTACATTCCTCATTTGTTCATAAATAGGGAGTAGCCATTCTTCGGCTACACGAATCACCCAATTTGAAAGATTTTTATCGTTCGTCATCAAGCCTGACCGTTCCCATTCTTTCACTTGGCGATACAGTGGTAAATATTGAATGAATTTATCATAAATTAATTTGGCTAACACAGTTGGTCCTGCAATGCTGCGTGAAATGACCGCCATAGGCGCTTTTCCACGTTTAATTTGTGCGTTTTGCGTCGTGTCTTTTTTACATTGCTTGCACTCATAGGCATGCTCAATGTGCTGCACGCGCACCATCTTTGCTGGAATAAATTTTGCCTCTTCTCGCGCAATACTACAACCGATTTCAAACATTTTACTCTGACAACAGTCACATTGTAGGTTAGAAGGGTGATGATGAACTTCTTCAATCTCTAATTCTTTACTAAAGGAGTCATTACGCTTTTTATTTCTGATTTTACGTACAACTGTATAGCTGACAGTCTCCGTGCTTTGTTTTTCTGTGTGCTCAGATTCATTAAAAGACGGATCGTCCTCGAATAAGGAACACTGACCATCTGGTACTTGGTATTTCGATTTCTCCGATTTTGTACCATATAATGCTTTTGTTAATTGGCGAACTTGTTCCGTTAACACTTCGATTTGTTTGGATAAACCTTTATTTTGTTCTTTCATAAAAGCTAGTTGATCTTCAAGTAATTGAATGACTTTATCTTGCGAAGTGTTACTCATCTCGTTCACCACATTTCCGTTCAGTTTTATCTATCGGTGATTATACCATTCGGAATACACTGTTTAAAAGACACCCTTCGAAGATTTTGCAATCGCTTTTGGTTGAGATAAAGATAACCCTTCTAACAACCACCGCAATTCCTGTTGCGAAAGATTTCGAACTTCCGCTTCATTCTTCGGCCATTGTAATTTCCCGTTGTCAATGCGTTTATACAATAAAGCGAATCCATCGCCATCAAAATATAAACATTTATAACGGTCACGACTCCAGCCAGAAAATAAGAAAACCGCATCACTATAAGGATCTAGCTGAAACGAATCCTGCACAAGTGTAGCTAGTCCGTCAATTCCTTTGCGCATATCCGTCCGACCACAAATAATGTAGATATTTCTTATCTTTGTAAAATCATGAATCATGGTTGCACAACTCCTTCATGATTGTTTCGATGACGTAGTTCTTAACACCAGGATAGAAGGAGACTTTTAATTGATTCGCTTGAATAATGCAGATTGGTTTTACTGGTGAACGACCAGCAGTAGTAGAAGCAGTTGGAGTGGATTCCAATTTGACTGGAACGATTGATACTTTGTTTGTTGGCATAAGAAAACACCTCCTTTGAATTTCATACCTTTATGGTACCGGGAGGTGTGATCAGATAATATGCGTTATTTGATTACGGGCTTAC
>NZ_RYYR01000058.1 GCF_003977595.1 Lysinibacillus antri
GTAACACGCAGCACCTCCCGGTACTATAAATGTATCAATTAAAGGAGGTGCTTTCTTATGCCACAACAAAAATTAGCTATTGTCCCCGTAACACTTCAACCAGATCATAAAAAATCTTCAACACCTACTTTT
Organism: Lysinibacillus antri; assembly: GCF_003977595.1. GTDB lineage: Bacteria > Bacillota > Bacilli > Bacillales_A > Planococcaceae > Ureibacillus > Ureibacillus antri. Next base: position 133 of record NZ_RYYR01000058.1, read on the forward strand.
TCAAAAGATTCTTCTACAAGCATTTGTACGATTAAAACGTCAAATGCGGAAATATTCTTTCACCGTGGCGTAGATGAGTACGTGATTCAAACTGTCATGAGGGAGTTGAAAAACTTATGAGACATGATTATACAAGCGTAAAAAATATCTACATTATTTGTGGGAAAACGGATATGCGTAAAGGTATTGATGGGCTAGCCACACTGATTCAAGACTCGTTTGAATTAGATCCATATGGCGACTCGATATTCTTATTTTCTGGAACGAGTAAAGATCGTTATAAATGTTTATATTTTGATGGTGATGGTTTCGCCATGCTTTATAAACGTTTAGATAACGGTAAACTTCAGTGGCCTAAAAATGAAAATGAAGCACGTAATCTCTCACAGCAGGAGCTTCGGTGGTTGCTTGAAGGATTAGCTATTCAACAACCGAAAGCCATTCAACCTTCTCTGCAAGGCACATTCTAACTTCATCCAATTTTGACTTTATTTTAATGTCTGAAGGCGATTATAATAGAAAGAACAAAATTGAACGGAAAGTGGTGAGTGTTGTGGTGAATGATTCTGCGAATGAAAAATTAATTCGTTTACTTGAAGAACAATTGACTCGTTCGAATCAACAGAATGAAGAACTTTTGAAACAAATCGAATCGTTGTCACAACAAGTTCGCTATTTGACTAAGCTTTTATATGGTTCCAAAACAGAAAAATCAAAGTATCAGGCAGCCGAAGGACAAGGTTCCTTATTCGATGATGATCCTTTTTTTAAAGAATCTGAGCAAACAGAAAAACAAAGCCAACAGACTGTCTCCTATACTGTTGTACGAAAGGTTAATAAGAAAAAGAGAAACGATCTATTACGGGATGATGTAGGCATAGAAATGGTTCATCATCACCCAAAGCATACAGTCTGCGACTGTTGCGAGCATCAAATGATTGAGATCGGTAGTACGCTTGTCCGTGAAGAAGCCAAATTTATTCCTGCGAAAATAGTGAAAGTGCAACATATTGAACATGCGTATGAATGTAAAATGTGTAAGAATGATGCGTCACAGTCTGCACAAATCAAACGTGGCAAAGCACCACAACCTCCGATTCAACGAAGTATTGCAAGTCCTAGTATGCTAGCCAGAGTTATCTATGATAAATTTATGCAATATTTACCCCTTTACCGTCAGGTAAAAGAATGGGAACGGAATGGTCTATTGACCAATGATAAGAATTTATCGAATTGGGTTATTCGTGTAGCTGAGGATTGGCTTTTACCTGTTTATGAAAAGATAAAAAATGTATTAATGTTAAAATCATTTATGCATGTGGATGAAACCTATTCGCAAATACTTAATCGTTCAGATGGTAAATCAGCTCAATCCAATGCATACAATTGGGTGTTTCGAAGTGTGCCAAGCCAAGGTCCTATTATCGTTCTATTTCATAGTTCTTTGTCAAGAGGTCGTGCTGTATTAGAGGACTTTACAACAAACTTCAAAGGAACGATTATTTGTGATGGTTATTCGGCTTACGGTAACTTACCTGATATCACATTCGCAAACTGTTGGGCTCATGAACGGCGCTATTGGTTGAAAGCCAATAGTAAGCATGGACAAGCAGGGGTGGACTATTGCGACCAATTATATCGTTTGGAACGTAAGTTTAAACATCTTCCACCGGGAAAACGTCGCAAAGCACGCCAAAAACACTCAAAGCCAATCGTAGAAAAATTTCTAAAATGGGTGGAAGATTCACCTTTCTACGGGACAAATACATTAGCAAAAGCCGCTGGATACACATTGAAACATGCGCAAGGATTAAAAGCTTTTTTGTTTGATGGTCGGATTGAAATCGATAATAATCCAGCTGAAAATGCGATTCGCCCAAATGTGATCGGCCGAAAAAACTGGCTATTCTCGGTAAGTGAAGCTGGCGCAAGAGCGAACGCAATCTGTTTAAGTTTAGCTGAAACAGCAAAGGCAAACGGCATCGACTTTTATCAATATCTAGTGAAATTATTGATGGACTTGCCAAATTTACCGATTCATCAGCAACCTGAGATATTAAATAATTACATGCCTTGGTCCAAAAATATCAAAACAACATGTGTAATGAAATAGCCATCTATCCGAAAAA
>NZ_RYYR01000059.1 GCF_003977595.1 Lysinibacillus antri
TATAAAATAATAGCCTTCAATCCAAAAAAAGCAGTGGATTGAAGGCTATTCGCCGTGCGTGCCGGAAGGTGCGTTATTTTTTATTTCGGGCTTACATTTCTTTTTCATAAACTGTATGAAAATCCCAACAATTATTATAGAACCATTAAATATCCAAAGATTCAGAAAAATGATAAAAGACGTTCAGAATGGTCTCATTCTGAACGTCTTTTGTTGATAATCTTAAGACAGGTACTAACCTATTTTATTTGTTACAGTAATAATATTTTATAATTTGTGTGTTTAAAGTAAATACCGGTGGTCGGGGTCGAACCGACACTCCAGAAGGAACACGATTTTGAGTCGTGCGCGTCTGCCAATTCCGCCACACCGGCATATTAAAATGAGTAAAAAAAAATCGGTAATACCGATATTTTTAAAAATTTGGAGGCGGCAACCGGATTTGAACCGGTGATAAAGGTGTTGCAGACCTGTGCCTTACCACTTGGCTATGCCGCCGATATTTTATTGGAGCGGAAGACGAGGTTCGAACTCGCGACCCCCACCTTGGCAAGGTGGTGTTCTACCACTGAACTACTTCCGCAAAATGGCTGGGGTACCAGGATTCGAACCTGGGCATGACGGAATCAAAATCCGTTGCCTTACCGCTTGGCTATACCCCATTAATTTTATGAAATTAATTCTAAATTTATGATTATATGGGGCGACTGATGGGAATCGAACCCACGAATGCCGGAACCACAATCCGGTGCGTTAACCACTTCGCCACAACCGCCATAATTAAATTCTATGTTATTTATTATAAAAGTATGAATGGGGCGACTGATGGGAATCGAACCCACGAATGCCGGAACCACAATCCGGTGCGTTAACCACTTCGCCACAACCGCCATTATAGAATTAAATAAATATTGGCAGGGGCAGTAGGAATCGAACCCACACCAAAGGTTTTGGAGACCTCTATTCTACCGTTGAACTATGCCCCTATCAAAATGGTGGAGGGGGACGGATTCGAACCGCCGAACCCAAAGGAGCGGATTTACAGTCCGCCGCGTTTAGCCACTTCGCTACCCCTCCAGATAATGGTGCCGGCGAAAGGAGTCGAACCCTCGACCTACTGATTACAAGTCAGTTGCTCTACCAACTGAGCTACACCGGCATTATCTTTTATTTTATAAATTAATGGTGGGTCGAGACGGAATCGAACCGCCGACACTTTGAGCTTCAGTCAAATGCTCTACCAACTGAGCTATCGACCCATTAAATGGCGGTCCCGACCGGGATCGAACCGGCGATCTCCTGCGTGACAGGCAGGCATGTTAACCGCTACACCACGGGACCATTTGGTTGCGGGGACAGGATTTGAACCTGCGACCTTCGGGTTATGAGCCCGACGAGCTACCACTGCTCCACCCCGCGATAATAAAACTGATAAAATTATAATAAAAAATTAATATGGTGGAGGATGACGGGCTCGAACCGCCGACCCCCTGCTTGTAAGGCAGGTGCTCTCCCAGCTGAGCTAATCCTCCGTGCTGGATATTAAAATTCAAATGGTGACCCGTACGGGATTCGAACCCGTGTTACCGCCGTGAAAGGGCGGTGTCTTAACCACTTGACCAACGGGCCAATGCTATGTTGTCTATATGGCGGAGAGTAAGGGATTTGAACCCTTGAGACAGTGTTACCCGCCTACACGATTTCCAATCGTGCTCCTTCGGCCACTCGGACAACTCTCCAAGATGGAATGGCTCCGAAGGTAGGACTCGAACCTACGACCAACCGGTTAACAGCCGGTTGCTCTACCACTGAGCTACTTCGGAATATTTATAATATAGCCTAGCAACGTCCTACTCTCACAGGGGGAAGCCCCCAACTACCATCGGCGCTAAAGAGCTTAACTTCCGTGTTCGGTATGGGAACGGGTGTGACCTCTTTGCCATCATCACTAGACTAAAACTGAAAGACAAGTATTATTATAGCATATTTGAAAGAATTATCAACTATTATTTTAGTTATTTTTTCTTCAAATTCCTTATTCTCTCAAAACTAGATAAAGACATTGATTGCGTATTCAAGATTTGGTTAAGTCCTCGATCGATTAGTATTCGTCAGCTCCATGTGTCACCACACTTCCACCTCGAACCTATCTACCTCATCGTCTTTGA
>NZ_RYYR01000006.1 GCF_003977595.1 Lysinibacillus antri
AGGCAAAATTAAAAATGAGTCCGGTACAATACCGAACCCATTTTGAGAAAGTTGCCTAATGAAATAACCGTGTCTAACTTTTAGGGGTCACTTCATTTTACACTTAGCGGTCCTATTATTATTTTATAGATCTATTCTTAGATAGGAAGTTATAAATGTTGGCTTCACCTGCCCCGTATAGTGGGTCATTCCCGACTTTGCCAAAATCAATGGAACTTTGTCTGATAGCCGCTGCCACTTGGGAAGGACTATACTCTGGGTGAGCAGCTTTAATGACTCCAGCTATCCCAGCGACTTTTGGTGCTGCCATGGATGTTCCATGTAAATAGGAATAGCCATGCCATTGTCCGTCACTGAACTGTGTAGTTGCATTGCCACCTGCGACTGGATAAGTAGGATAGGTAGATAATGTTCGATAAGTGAAATCTCGTTTATCTAAGTAGTTTCCGGTTGGGTTCTGACGATATAAACTATCATATAATGGACCATTATCCCCACCTGGAGCGGCTACGTCGATGCCATTTCCGTAATTTGAGTAGAAGGCAATGCTAGTATTGGACCATTCATTTGAGGAAGATACAGTAATTACCCCTGGAATTTGGGCTGGAACGACACGAGATGGACCTTTAATGTCTATACCGTACGTTTCCTTCCAATATGCCTGCATATCGTGTAAATCACCCATATTTTTTGAATCATTACCAGCAGATACCACAACAGTAACTCCTTTTTGGATTGCATATTGAATGGAACGTTGGTAGGCAACCATTGAAGCAGAATCACCTTTCTCATCTAAGTTTTGAGCCATCCAACGCCAACCCCCAATTGACATATTAATGACTTCAACTCCATCATTCGCTGCTGTTACAATCGCATCGGTAATCCATGATTGTTGTGCTCCGCCAGTTGCCCCAAAAACTCGGTAAGCTCTGACCGTTAAATCCGGACCTACACCTTTAACCTTTCCATTAGCAGCAATAGAACCAGCAACATGTGTACCGTGGCCATTTTGGTCCCAAGCATCGTTTGTGCCTGGTACGAAGGTTTTTGAACCCACGATATCGACATTATCCTTCAAATCTGGATGGCTAAAGTCAATTCCTGTATCGATAACGGCAACAACCGTATCATGATTACCTTTATTTAACTCATAAGAATCTCCTTCATGTGTTATACGCTGCATGTCCCATTGTTTATCCCAATAGCTTTCTGCGTCTGAATTTAAAGTAACTTTCTGCCCATTTGGAGTACCAGGAGTAAAATTCACGGCGTCATCAGGATCAGTTTCTAAGTATGCTTCAAGTTCTCTTCCCGCTGATTGAATGTTTGTATCTTCCTTCACTTTTGAAAGGAAGGCTGGATTTTCTGAAACTACCTCAATAACCCCAATTTCAGATATAACTCTTTCAACTGTCCCCCCTGCCTTAGAGATTGACTCTGAGTAATTATCAGGTAACTGCCCTTTATACGCTAATACATAGTGCTCCTTTTCAGGTGCAGCCTTCGTTATTTTTGTTGGGAAGCCAACGAGTAAAGAAAATGATAGAGCTGAACAGATAGATAGAATAGCTAGTTTTTTCTTCATTTAATCTCTCCTTTGATGAAATATAAAATAGAAACATTCTATTAGTATCTATTCATCTTTTTGAAGGTTTATATTAAAATTCTGAAAAACAAGATAAAATGCCTAACTATAGTTGTTCATCGTTTAATTTCATAGTTATTATGGAGGCTCCTAACTTACTGCTATAAGACTATGAATATATATAAAATTTCATTTATATTGTTTACGGAGAGCCGTATTATAAGTAAGTGAGTTATTCCTAGGTATTGAAATATCAAACCAACAAAGCAAAAATTCTATCAGCAGTATGGTACTGATAGAATTTTTACTTAGGAGAAACGGATTTAGGAGTTGTTGGATTGGGATAACCAATCCATTTTTCGCTTTTTCGTTAAGTAAGCTGCAATCATATAGAGTTTAAAACAGCCTACAAGTAGTAAGATTACTGAAACAGAAAATATAAAACTAGTTACATCTGGAACAAAGTCGAACAAGAAAGACCAAGTAAACCCTAATAGCTTCGGCAATTGAGTTAATATCGATAAAGGTAAAATGATATTAATCATTAGTGGGTTAATGAATGTTACAATTTTTCCGTTCGCTAATCGATTATTCCATTTTTTAATATTTTTTATATGGAAAAACAGTAGAACGATGATAATGAAAATAATGCCATTCATAATCATATACGTTTGATAATAGGTAGAACTAGAAATGGTCGCAGGTTGCTTTCCTGCTAATAAATCTACGACTCCCTCTCCAATCCTCTCAATTAATCCAGATATTAATATAGAGTTGTTAATATTTGCAAGTATGATAATCCCGTATTTTTCATTAGGCATCATAATCATTGTGGAATGATAATTAGGCACTTCACCTGAATGTCTGATAGTTGATATACCATTTATTGGCATGCTAAACCAACCCATTCCATAATAACTATCCTCACCCATAATAGGTGCCCTCACAATCGGTTGGTGCATTTCCTCTATACTGGAATTTGAAATTAATGTTTGATTATTGTATTGACCATGATTCATATGAGCAATTAAATAGTGTGCCATATCCTCAGCACTCGAAATAAGAAAACCCGCCGGAAGATCATCTTCGTTGTTATAAGGTAATTGGTTGGCGATATTAAATCCAAACCAGGTCCGATACCCTGATGCTAAGCCATTTTTTTTAGCAAGAGTTTGCGATGTATAGCTATGCTTCATTTCAAGTGGAGAAAAGATATTTGTTGTTATAAACTCTCCATAAGGTTTATTTGTCACGGATGTGATGATTTTTCCGAGTAGTTTATAATTTTCGTTTGAGTACTCAAATACACGTCCGATATTTTCGTTTTTTATTTTCCATGTGTCATCTTTGTGATTAGGGGCTATTGAAATACCACTCGTCTGGTTTAAGAGATTCCTTACAGTAATTTTTGTATTAGTTATTTTTATTGTTGGGAGATACGTTTGGATTGGTGCATCTAAATCGACCTTTCCTTCTTCTACTAGTTTCATGATTGCCATCGCTGTAAAGGATTTGGTTGTTGATCCTAAAATAAAAGGTGTTTGAGCAGTTACAGGCTTATCGCTATCATCAATATGTCCGTACCCTTTTAAATGAATAATTTGTTTATCTTTAACAATTCCGAGTGATATTCCTGGAATATGAGCTGCTTTCATCTCTGCTAAAATATAATTATCAATTTGCTTTAATTTCTCAGTTTCTCTATCTGTTTGTGCGTGCACTGTAAATGAGTGCAATGGTAATATGAAAAAATAAAAATAGATAACAAAAAGAACCACTAATTTTTTCACTATTTATTCTCCTTATAATAAATTCTCTCTTTAGTTTAGTAAGGAAAACAGAGAAAAAGGAGGGTGAAATTTTCTCCCCTCCCTAATGACGACGTTTTAGTTTTTTTGAAATATTTTTCATATGGGTTCCAATCGTATCTAATGTAGTATGAAAATACTCGGCTATTTGCGGACGTGTATATCCTTCTTCTTTTAAGTTATAGACGTTTTTTTCCATTGGAGTAAGTGATTTTAGGCGGATCTCTCTCAGAATGGCTCCCGTTGCATCAGGATGTAAGGAAACCTGATTATGGAAAGCATCACGAATACAACTAAGAATATCTTTTATACTCGATTTACTTACATAGTTAGCGGCTCCCCATTCAATCGCTTTAACAATTGTATCCCGATCGGTTATAGCAGTTAACATGATGATTTTACTACCATTCCCCAGTTTAGAGATTTCAAAAGTTGCTTCAATTCCATCTAAATTATTTTCTGTTAAGTTAATATCCATTAAAATCACGTCAAGAGGTAGTAGTTTAGATGCTTCTACTGCCTCTTCTTTTGTAGAGGCGATTTTAATTAATTCAATATCGGGCTCCATTTCAAGGTCATAGGCTAAGTCCTTTTGCCACCTTGGATCATCTTCAACGAGCATAATTTTTATTTTTTCCAAAAGCATTCACGCTCCAAAATCGTTTCTTATTTGTCCGAATCGGAAGCTGAATCCGAACCGTAGTCCCTTTTCCTATTTTAGAAAATGGAATAGATAGCGTTCCTCCATGTTTGTTAATGACAAAATAAACATAGTAAAGGCCGACACCATAATGGGAAACCGACTTTTTAGTAGTATATAAGGGTGTGATTACATCATTGATATGGTCTTGATGAATCCCTTTCCCGTTGTCTGTTACTTCGAGAATGGCTTCATTATGTCTTTGATATAGATGAATTTTTATTTCCCCATTTGGATGTTCAATGGCTTCCACACTATTAGATAATAAATTAGTAATACATTCCTTGATATGTACGGGGTCCATTTCTAAGTCAATTGGGACGGTTAAATCCAAGACAAACTTGATTGTCTGATTGGTCCGACCCTCTTGAAAGGATGTGAGTGCCTCAACAATAATGCTATTGAAGGAAAGCTTTCTGCGATTAAGTACAATATCATCCGTTTTTTTGACAGCTAGAATCATATTGTTCATATGTTGTAATGATACATCCATCTCTTCAAAATTTTTCTCGAGAGGGCTTTTTAATGTAATATCTGTAGCGGATAGTAGTCGTTTATTCCGTTCATTTAAATAAGCTAAGCGGTTAATTTCATTTTTAAGAGTGTGAAGGACCATAGAATCAGCTTTCATTTTTAAAGCAATGGGATCATCGTAAAAAATAAGAGGATCATAGATGAAATCAGTTCTTTTTGCTAGATACCGTTTCAACAAAATTGATGTTAAACAACCTATAAATATTAGTAATCCCCATGATGTAGTTTGAATTGGAGCATAATTGGCTATTTTAATGGCTGAGAAGATGTCAATCATAAGGGTAATGATTAAGCTTATTAGTCCAAATGTAAAAATAATCGCCTCTTTGTTCCCATAATTGGCTTTTGCAATGGTGATAATAGCAACATAAAGAATAGATATAATATTTAGCATACTATATGGTAGAAAAGTACCTTCAAGGGGAACAATTGAAAGCATTGATAATAAGGAAATCATGAACCAGCACAAAAGGTGAAATTGCCATAAACGCCGATTGATGTTTTTAAAACCTTGGCCAAAGATTTGTTCATAGAATAAAAAGAAAAAGGTACTAGAACCATATGACATATACTTAATTAAGGACGAATAGGTGATTGCAGCTGGCATTTGCCAAACGCCTAATAGATTGACTGATATTGATACCAGGAATAAGCTGAAGTAGATTAGATAAGGATGTTTTCTCTTTGGATAAGAATAAATAAATAAGCAAATGAACATAAAACTTAAAAAAAACAATACATATATATATAAATTTTGAAAATTATGAGTGACCATATTATTCTCCTATTTTACTCGCCTGGAAGATATTATATAAAAATTTTAATAGTAGGACAAATTACATTCCTAAATAGATGAAAGTTAAAACCCCATTTAGATACATCATGGTGAACCGTATCATAAGTAAATAAGGAGTAGGAAAAACCACTAAAAATATTGATCTATAACGTTTTTAGCGGCTACTCAACTTATTATAAAATTAAACTAACAATACTTGAAAGGATGCTTACGAGTGTGGCGCCATATAACAGTTTTAATCCAAAACGTGCAACAGCATTCCCCTTCTCTTCATTCAGACCTTTAACAGCCCCGACAATAATTGCTAATTTAAAACCATCAAGGATATATTCACCGAGCATTTCAAAAAGAATTACCATTTCTGCTCCTGTATTTCTAAAATCCCTACATGATAGTAACTTATCTTTATGGTAGATATAATGTGTATTTTATCCATGTTTTACAAAAAAGAACTGGACATAGTTTATTCAAGTAACAATATCTATGATGATGGCTATTTTTATGTCCTAGTGCATGGAAATTTACCAATTATATTGTACAAAAACTATTTAATAGAGGAGTAAATGCAGATAAATTTATACCATATATATAGAAGGTAAAACCGCAAAAAAGTATCATTTATTCTATTGGAGGAGAGATTATTTTAAGATAGCCTACTTGTTTTAATTTAAAAAATGTAAAAGTGGTTTCTAGTTTTGAAATTCTTTAATTTTGTATACCAATATAATTTATTTCCCAGCTTTCAGTATTTTTTCAGCAATTTGTTTAATGGGAAATTCTACATATGCCATTAATAGAAGAGAAGGATTAGATAAAAGATGATAAGATAAGAGTAGTAGAGAAACAAATTGAGTATAAAAGGGAGATTGAATGTGAATAAAAATGTACATCATCCACCTGATTATTCATCCGTTCCGCAAGACAATTTGATTTTAGAACATTATGGGATAAATGAACTAAATTTTGAATCGATTAAAAGGTATCGAGAGAAATTTTCCGCTAGTAAACCAGATCACCCTTGGAACGGATTGGAGATGAAGGATTTTCTATATAAAATTGGTGCTTGGGGAAAGGTTCGAAATACGAATAAAGAAGGTTTAACTCTTGCTGGCTTACTGATGTTTAGTGAAGAAAGAATCATTACAGAGGTATTACCACAGTATTTTATTGAATATCGAGAAAACTTAGGCGAAACAACAGATGAGGCTTGGTCTAAACGGTTTACTTCACAGGATGGGACTTGGTCAGGGAATGTATTTGATTTTTACTTTAAAACGAGCACAGATTTAGTCGGAAGTTTTGATAGTTTATATAAAAGATCTAATTCTACGCAATCTGATGAGACTGCTATTAAAGCTTGCTTACAGGAGTCACTAATCAATGCCTTAGTTCACTCGGATTATTATGGAGAAGGCGGTGTTGTAATCGAAAAAGAAAGCACTTTATTTCGATTTTCAAACCCTGGTCTTCTTCGTATATCCGTAGAACAGGCATTAGAGGGGAATATTAGTAACTTACGTAACCCTAACCTTTTTAAAATGTTTATTTTAATAGGGCTTTGTAAAAGAACTGGTTCTGGATTAAAGAGCATTGAAACAGCTTGGAAGTATTATGGAGATGATGCGTTTGATTTAACCCAAGATCCAGAGTCAGAGCGTACGATTCTCACGTTACATGTAAATTTAAACGTAACGGAAGAACAAGAACAGGAACATTTTGAAGAAATCACAGAAAGCGATCTGTTTTTATTTCCCGAAGAAGAACATCATGAGCCCTTAATGGCGAATTTTGACGTTTTGGAGAACTCCGTAAATAAGGAAACTAGCTCCTATAATAATGAAGGGAACACTATTGATAGCGAGATAAACTCCGTAAATAAAGAAAGCGACTCCTATAATAAGAGTGTAGACTCCATTAATAGCGAGATTAACTCCTGTAATAACGGCGTTAACTCCTTAAATAGCGAGACTAACTCCTGTAATAACGAGGTTGACTCCTATAATAAAGAGGCACTCCCTTTTGATCGTTTAGATAGCATCTTGAACTCCTATAATAGTGAGATGCTTGCGACAAATGACGAAAAAATAGAGATGGCAGGAAACGCTTTGATAACTGAAACGGAAGAGGAGGAGATTAACGTATCTTCTCCAAAAGAAGTAGAAGAGAAATTGTGGGAAATATCAGAGCTTGCCAGAAGGAAAAAACGTTTATCACCAAGCGTAATGGAAGAAATAATTATGAAACTGTGCACCCAAAGACCATTAATGATCAGAGAACTGGCAGACTTATTGGGGAGAACTCCTGATGGATTAAGAAATAATTATCTTGCAAAGCTATTAGATAAAGGGAAAGTAAGGCTGAAGTACCCAAATCAAATAAATCATCCGAAACAAGCTTATATAGCTGTTGAAAAGCAAAATTAGTAGATGACTCAAAATTTATTGTAAGGATTAAAAAACATGTGAAGACCATTGGAGGAAATTCTCTGATGGTCTTCTACTATTTTTATAAACAGTACAAGTGCATTTTGTTAAATAGCAAAATTTTAATAATTGTTTCTTGAATAAGCCTGTTTAATATTTAGGAACAAATATGTTGGAATAGTGATAGAATAATAGTTCATCCTGTTTAAGTAGTCAAAGGAGTGGGAAAGAATGGCGAAAAAATTCAAGAAGTTTTACTTAGAAATTACTAGTGTATGTAATCTTGCATGTAGCTTTTGTCCGCCGACAGAACGACAAAAGCAATTCATTTCTGTGGAGGATTTTTCTAAGAGATTAGACCAAATTAAACCGCACACAGACTACATTTACTTACATGTAAAAGGTGAGCCACTGCTTCATCCTAAAATAGATCAATTGTTAGACTTAAGTCATGAAAAAGGATTTAAAGTGAATATCACGACCAATGGGACATTAATTAATAAAAAGAGAGAAAGATTGCTAAATAAGCCTGCACTAAGACAGATGAATTTCTCACTCCATAGCTTTGATGGCCATATCGGTTCTAAAGATAAGGAAGGGTACGTGAGAAGTATCCTCTCGTTTATTAAAGAAGCAACGAGTCAATCCGAAATGATTGTTTCTCTGAGATTGTGGAACCTTACACAAGATAATAAGACGAATATTGAGAGACAACGAAACAGAGAATTACTAGAGATTATCGAAAAAGAATTTGATTTAGACTATAAAATTGAAGAGAAGGTCGAGCCAGGAAGCGGCATAAAAATTGCGGATCGCATCTTCATTAATCAAGATTATGAGTTTCAGTGGCCTGCGTTACATGAAGAAGAAGATGATGGAAAGGGCTTCTGCCATGGTTTGCGAAATCAAGCAGGCATTTTAGCGAACGGAACGGTTATCCCTTGTTGTCTAGATGGCGAGGGAGTGATCAATTTAGGAAATATTAATGAAAATTCATTTTCTGATATTATCGAGATGGATCGAGCAAAAAATCTTGTAGATGGCTTTTCACGAAGAGAGGCAGTGGAGGAGCTATGTAGAAAATGCGGATATCGTAAAAGGTTTGGAAAATAGTTAGGCGAATAGCTAAAGGAGCCTATAAAATTAAAGCTACCTATACTTATTTTAAGTTTTAAAACATCACTAGACACACCAGGGAAAACTATACTACAAATAAAAGTAATCTAACACCAGTCCTTTAAATAGGCTGGTGTTAATTTATCCCGCATTAACGGGCAGTAAAGACTCCCACCTCAAGACTTAAGTAAAACAAAAAGGATAGGTGGGAGATTAACTGCTCGTAAAAGCCCGATTGGTTCAACTAACAATCCGTGGGGGATGAAGAAAACCCCCACGGATTGAAGTTTCACTTTATTTAAAATCTTTGCAATATACCTAGTCCTATTCTAAAAGCACATGAATAAGAAGAATGAACTAAAGTTTTACCCGAATGAACTAAATTCAACAGTAGGGGTAGTTAGTAACTTATATCCGTTTTTTACCAAAACACCCAATTCCTATTTTGTTAATGCTATGATTATTTCTATTATCATAGTGTAAAAGGAGAATAAGAATGGACATGAAAAACCTAGCGTTATTTGGGACGATTTTGTCTGCCCTTTTATTGGGAGCATGCGGAATTAATACAGATGTTGAAGAAGGTCAAACCCCTGTTACAGTTGTTGAAAACGATGCTAATGAATCAGATGAGAAACAAATAGAAAATGGAGATGGGACAATCTTAAATCCGTTTATCGCTGAGGACCTAAACGCAGATGTGGAAGTTGTTTATACGAATAAAAACCCTGAATTGAAACATGAGTACAGCGAGGAAGTATCGATTCAGATTGACGAATATCAAATTGTGCATGTATCCAATATGAATGAATCAAGCAAGACAAATTTTGATGATGAGGATGAAGGATACGTCTTAACTTATAAAATGACATTAGTAAACAATTCTAAAGAAGATGTGTATTATGCTGGTGGGGTTTCTTTATTGTCAGATGATGGGATGGATTATATCATTCCGAGGCAGCATCTTGTTGACCGTGAACAATGGCTTAAAGATGACAGTACTGAAAATGTTTCACAGTTTTCAAAAGGGAAAACGTTCACCGGGATGAACGCCCATTCGATGACAAAAGCCCAATTTGATAAACTAAGTTCTCCAACATTAAAAATTGACTCGTTATTCCTAAATGATGATGTTTCACAAAAATTGGGTGAAGATGCAATATTTAAAATCCCATTTAATGATGAAGGTGTTGAAAAAGCTGCCGTATCATCACAGCTATACCAAGATAAAATGGTAACAGAAAATATTGCGGACAAAGAATTGTTTTTCGAAAAAAATGACATTAATGAAACCGAAGAAATTGATGGAGTAAAGGTTACGTTAAATGGTGTTCAATATGCGAACATCACGCCAACCGAGGCTTATAAAGATAGTTTTACCGATTTTGGTGATAGCGGAGTTGTGGCTTTAACGGCAAAGATTACAATTGAAAATGGTAGCGATACCCCATTTGATAAATTCCTTCTGGATCGAAAATTGACGATCGATAAAAATCGAGGGACAATGTTTAATCAGGGGATGCTAGAGCCAAATTACAGAGGGACATTCAATCCTGGGGACAAAGAAGAGTTTTTGACGGTTTTCTTATTCAGAAAGGATGAATTCACAATCTTTAAAGAATTTGAGCTTCAAGTAGGCCCACTGAAAGATAGCGAGGCAAACGTGCTATTCAAAGAGAAGGCCGTAACATTTGATTTGCCCATAGAAAAGTAATTGAAGATATAAGTAATACCCAATAGCCTTCCAGAATCTATCTGGAGGGCTATTATGTTTATATAGACATGCTGCCGAAAGTACCCCAAATCTCTTGCCTATTAAACTGAGGATAAGTGGACATAAAGTTAACGATAATCATCGCATTATCTAGATTCGGATATTTGTTGAATAGTGATCTGTCACCATATCGAATGGCGGTTAGTGCAAGTGGCAATTCACGTTTAAATATTTCCATGCGTTTAGCAGCTGTATTTTGGTCGTATTCACCTTGGTCTATATGAAGATATACACAGTAATATACATATCCCCCATTCATTCTCCATTCACCTAAAACCTCGTCTCTCATCTTAGGATTCACTTTATCCCAAGCATATTCATTTCCAATCGTTAAAAACAAATCTCCTGTATCATCAGAGTGAGTAAGTGTGTATCGCCTTGGAATAACAGGTTGCATCGCAGTCATCCCATTTCTATATTGAACAGATAGTTTTTCTGGATTGAATTTGCTCAAACAATCAACTCCATTTGTTTTTTGTAACAATATGCAGTTATAAGCTTATTGGATACTAATATATTTTTTTGCGTATATGAGAAGGAGGGTGGTATAATTTCCCCTAATATTCTTCGCTGCGCGGAATACAATTATGGCAAACTCAAAAAACTCAACTTTTATACTTTGATCATCGGAGGCTGCAAATTTGATTGAAGCTTCTTTAATATACTCAATTTAAAGAGATCGTCGGTTATTATGAAGCCATATTAAAGTAAGTTAAGAAGGGGAGCGCCATCTACATTTGGATGGTACTTTTTATGTACTCCAAAAAAATCCCTCCATTAATTGGACGTACCACTTTTCGCTAATCCCCAATATAATAGAGGGGCAATTCATTTAGAAGTATAAATAACAGTTTTAAACCTAGTAATCTGCTAAACTTAAGTAGTACAAGATTGATAGTTTATGAATAGTTAATTTTTCTAATGTTCAGGAGGTGGATGACATGGGGAAAAAGGATTTGTTATTATCCCAACAATTGGAGAGTGTATTAAGGGAGCTAAACGCAGGTAAGGAAGAGAGTGCTGCGACTGCGGCAATCGGAAAAAGTAAAAAGTCAGCTAATCTTTCAGGCGCTTTATTTAAGCTTCTCTTTAAATTTTGGGGTGTGAAAATAGTTTTTATTGCACTAGTATTGGCTTTGGTTAGTTCAGGGGGAATCTGGTTGTTTTCACAGAGCACCTTTAAGCAAGAAAGTACAACCTTTGTCGAACAAGTCCAGGAATTAGCTACTCTCGCTACTTCTGAAGCCTATGTTAAGGTTGTAATCGAACAAGAAGATAATCAATTGTTTGGACAAGATATACAGTATAACTTACCTGGGACAAAGCGCCATTTATTATTGATTGTTCCAGCTACAGTCATTGCAGGAGTGGATTTAAAAGAGATTTCTTTTAATGATATTGAAGTCGATGAAAAAGAGAAAAAGCTAGAAATCCTTTTACCGCCAGCTACTCTTATACAAGAACCGGCTATTCAAATGGATCAGGTAATAACATTTTCAGATAATGGGCTATTCCGTGAAGAGGTTAAATGGGCTAAAGGTTTTGATCTAGCTGCACAAGCACAGGAACAGATTAAAAAAGAAGCAATAGAAATTGGGTTATTGCAAACAGCAGAAGAAAACGCAGAAAAAGTGTTGAAGGAATTTTTCGGTAACCTAGGCTATTCTGTCAAGGTAGCCTATAAATAGGTGTATCATTACATAACTTTTTAACTAGTATTGGGAATGTTGTAAGAGAACCACTCTATTGAATAGAGTAAAAGCATTTCGGATAAATTTAAAACAAGATTCGGGCCCTGATGTATGAAAGATACTCCAGGGCCCGAATTTTTAGTTAGTGACTTAATGATTCAATTTGTAAGTTGAAATCCATATTACGTCTTTTATCTTCCGAGTATGGCCAAATCTGATTCGCTTTTTGAACTAAATCCTCTAATTTCGTTTTATCTATGTTTGCGCCTTTAATTTGTAAGTCGACTGTTAATTTATAGCCATCCTGTTCGTCTTCTAATAAATTTACTTTAGCTGTAACTTGTGATTCTAAGTTCACGCTTTCCTTGTTCGCTACGATTTGTAACGCGCTATCAAAACACGTTGCATAGGCAGCTGCAAATAATTGTTCAGGATTTGTTACGTTGTCTAATTTTTCATCTCGGTTTGTTCCGGGTAGAGCAGTTGCCATATTTATTACGCCGTCTGCTGATTGGACTTTTCCTTCTAGCCCTCCGAAAGTTGTTGCAGTTGAACTGTAAAGCATTTCAGCCATCAAGTACCATCTCCTTAAATTATAGGGTTTGTAACCATAATTAATTTTCCCAGGGAGTGTACTTTTATGTGTAATTAAAAAGATTAGGATACGAATAATTTCAGAAGGTACAACTACTTTTTGCGCAACTAATGACGATAAATCAAGTGAAAGTATCAATTAACTAGTAGTACAATTTGATGGGTCATTAATTTGTTTTAAAATTCTCCATTGTCTCTTTTAATTGTGAAGACTTATCACTAAGTGTTAGAGCTGAAGCTGTTACTTCTTCCATTGCTGCGAGCTGTTGTTCTGTCGCAGCTAAAATCATTTGAATATTATCCTCGGATATTTTTGCTTGATCAGCTTCTAGATGAATGGAATCATCTAATAATCTCATTTCTTTTGCGATGGTTTCAACCGATTTAATAACGGAATGAATTTCTTCTGAAACGTCACTTGTTCGTTCTAAAATACGTGTTAAAGAATGTTTTGTTGTATGAATTAGATGTGTTCCGGTTACTGTTTCATTCGATACATTTTGCATAGCTGTTACAGAGTTTGTTGTGTCGAGTTGGATACCTTTAATAATATGGCGAATTTGTTCTGTAAAACGAGATGATTCGTCGGCTAATTTGCGCACTTCATCAGCTACAACTGCAAAACCCTTTCCATGTTCTCCCGCGCGCGCAGCTTCAATTGCGGCATTCAAGCTTAACAAGTTAGTTTGTTCAGCAATAGCTACAATCGCATCCAAGATTGTACCGATTTCTTTTGAACGCTCGTTTAATTGATTGATAACTTCTGAAGTAGCCGTTACAGATTGCGTTATAATAGCCATTTGTTTCGATAGATTATCAAAGTTTTGATTCCCGTCTTCTACTTCACGTAATGTAGCGTCTGATGCATCTAATACATGCGTGTGTGTTTGTGCAATGATTTCTAATTGCTGAGCTGCATCATCCATTAATTTTACATTATTTTTCGCTTGCTTCAGTTGCTCTTCAATAATATCTGATACTTTTTCTACTGATTCAGAGATATGATTTGTCGCTTTGGTTGTTTCTTCTGTGATAGCAAATAAATCCTTACTTGAAATATCAACAGACTCAGCTGTTGTTTTACTATTCGTAATGACTTTTCTAATTTCTTCAATCATTTCATTTAATGATATTGAAATCGATGCAAATTCATCTTTTGACGAGGTCGAGATGCATCCTGTTAAATCGCCAATAGATAGTTGTTTTGCAAGGTTCTGTATCGATTTTACTTGTGTCTGAATGCTAAAATAAAATGACAGTAAAGCGTATAATAAGATAAATACAATGGCTGCAATAAAAGCTAATGTCATAGTTTGCTTCTTTTCGTAAGATGCTAGGTCTTTTTCTAAACGTTTTTGCAGCTCTTCCTTTTGGAAATCGATTAAATCAAAAACTGAATTGATATTAGCAGTCGTTGCATCAAAATAATCAGCGGGTACAATTGTAATGTTTTCCACTTTTAATAATTCAGTATCAATAATAGTTAAAATCTCTTCTGTACTCTTTAATGATTCGTTTGCTTGTGTTTCTAAACGAGATTTTAAAGAAGGATCTAATTTAAATATCGTTTCATAATTATCAAACGAGGCATCTACATAACTTTGCATCGTTTGCATTAAAAATAATAATTGGTATCGATTATCGTCAGTTAGTTCTTTTTTTGTTGCTACACTAACTCCGGTTGCACGTGCTTTCCCCATGTTTTCCGTAATTGGTGGTAATGTTTCAATTAATAAGTTGTTTAGATGATGTCTTGTAGCATCTGGGTCTAATGAAATCTTTGTCTCTTCTGCAATTGATTCAAGTAAACTTAAGATTTCTTCAATTAAATCACTGTGTAATGCTATAGCATCTTTAACAGTTCCATTCGCTGAAGTAGATTGGACTTTCTTCCAAATTTCATTCACCGCTTTAATATCTGCTTCAATTTCTGTGCGAGAATCATAATTTTTTATATCCTTCAGCAATGCATCGTATGATTCATTTACATGTCGCCCTGCTTCTTCTCTTTTTGGTGCTGCGGATACATCTCCACTAAGTAGGTTTGCGGTAAGACCGCGGTGTTGTTGTGTAAATTTTAATATTGGGTATACGTCTTCGATGAGGTCAATACCTGTTAATTCTTTTTCAATCGTCTCAATCCGATCATTTGTTTGTTGCACAATATCTAGCAATAAGTAACTAAACGTTAATATAACTAAGATAAATAGCAGCATGAATTTTTTACTGAATGTTAGTTTGTCTAAAATAAACATTCCTGGTTTAAAAAGATATTTCATTGATTTGCCCCTTACTGTGCTATTGAAATTATATCTCTAGTGTAATGTACGTTAAGTTATCCAACAATAGTTTTTTATTACTTTAGCATCATTTTATTGAATAATTTGGAAGGATTAAAGTTCTTTTGATCATATTTTTTAGGAGTTAAAAAGAATTGATGATATTAAAATTTAGATGATACTAAAGTTTTAACTCTAGTGGAACTGAGTAATTGTAGATAAAAAATACCCTCCTACATTAAAGTAGAAAGGTATTTTTATAGCATGTAATTAGTGGATAATGATATTTAAGAATTTTTATGGGGCTTATTACAAGTGATCATTATTATTTATGGAAGTTGAAATAATGCTTTTTACACCCATCTCATAGAAAGGATACATATCATCTAGCTCCATAATATGTGTTTGAATAGGAACACCATACATTAAAGCGATCAGTTGACAAACCTTTTCATTATACTGGGATGGATGAATCGATTGTATACCTGAAAGATAGTAAGTGAAAACTTGATGTAAATTTAAGGGTTCAATATACTTTTGAAATGCTTCTTTATTAAACAAGTAGTATTCATAAGGTGAAGGTACAATCGGAGCTGGTTTTTCCGTAAGCTTACTATAATAATTTACAAGTGACACCATAATCTTTTTCCCTGGAGTTATATCGTCACAAATGGATTTAAAGACCTGATACAAGCCATCAATACCTTGGTACTTTTTGCAGTGAATATCAAAGCTTTGATCATATAGCCATTTGCATACAAAGTAATCCAAAACCTGCTCCTTGTAATGAAAGTATTTAAAAAAAGTTACTTTTGTTGTGTTAATGTTCGAACACAATTCTTCTATGTGTATTTCATTGAGATTTTTCACTTTTAACAGACGAAGCATTTCTTCCAGTATAGCTACCTTCAAAAGTGCCGTTTTCTTCTCTCGTATTCCGAAGTTTTCCATCAATAGGCTCCCCCTTAGTCTTGTTACGCATCCATTTTAAGCTACTAATAATGCAAAGAATAATAATGACAATATAGAATGCTAAAGTTGACATGCTTTTTATAATTGTAAAAACATCAGCTGTATAAACAAGTGGTTTTGGAACGGCTGTTTTGTATAAAAGCATAATGAAAATGGAGATATTCTCTAAATAATCAGCTACCATAGCGATAAAAGGTATAGATAATAGAGTTTTAGCAAATGTTGATTGCCAATTTACTTCTAATTGGAATTTGACCTTATGATAA
Source organism: Lysinibacillus antri (assembly GCF_003977595.1). Taxonomy (GTDB): domain Bacteria; phylum Bacillota; class Bacilli; order Bacillales_A; family Planococcaceae; genus Ureibacillus; species Ureibacillus antri. Next base: position 16,539 of record NZ_RYYR01000006.1, read on the forward strand.
AAACGAAATAATAAAACAAAGGTACATAATCCAGTTAAACAATTAAAAATAGGAAATAAAAGATCTAGAGGTAATTGCGTATATTTATAAATTTCATAACCTTTTTCTGATAATTTGGATAGAAATGTATATGCATAATCATAAGTATATCCTAAAGGCTTCATATCAAAAATTAAAAGACCACCTACTTCATAGCTTATGCTGGGAATCGAATAAGCTTTCATTATCATATACAGAGATTGGGATAGTAGTAGAAATAGTAACCATAACTTGATTGTTACTTTACTTTGATAATTAAAGACCTTATTTATCATACAATAACCCCCTTTTATTAACTCAAGTAATTTTATTAACTCGAGTTAATTTAATTGTAAATTTGTGCTAATTATTAGTCAATATTATTTTTGGATAAAATATGGATATTTAATAAAAAGAGGGATAATTATGTTTAAAGCAAATGGGGGAGATACAAAAAAAGACCCTGAAGTATTTTTCACACTACAGGGACTGTTCGTTAGTAAATGACTTTATGATTCACTTTTAAAGATAATATTCTTAATACATCTATTTCTTAAAGCTTAAAATTACTCGCTTCTTAAATTGATTTGCCAATTACTATTTCCTAGGAAAGTACCATTATTATTTTGGAGTTTGTAGCATAGGCTTGTTCGATTGGGGACATTAAGTTTTTTGTATATATTTTGCAGGTGTTTCTTCACGGTATAAATACTAATATAAAGTGTTTGCGCAATCTCTTTGTTGGATAATCCTTTTTGTACTAGTTCGATTACCTCTCGTTCTTTTTCAGAAATACACTCAATCTGAATTGCTTGCTCTTCCAAATTAGCCATACTTTCGGATAAATATCTCACAATAATTTCTAGGCTGGCTACATCATTGAGTGTGAACGGCTTATCCGATTTTGATCTGACAAAGGCTATTCCGCCAAGTAATTTACCTCGATTTATAATATAAGCAACCATTTGATAGTAAAGGCCGTGTTTGCGCATAAATTCATTATAATAGGATTCGCTTTCATATTGTTTTAGTGGAATAATATCTTCAATTCTCAATACACGCTGTTTTGCTAGTTTGTGTTCAATGTGTTTTGGCATATGGTAATCCCATTGAGAACATCCATTCAGATAATCATTCATAACGTGTTGTTCAACATTTAGACGAATGGGATCTACTAAATTTGTATGATTATCAGCAAGCCAAAAGTTTGATTGGTGATAGTCAAATAAGTCTTTAAAGGTTTTTAATACATGAGTGCGAAAATCAGTGATAGGGTTCGTCATTTCATCCATAAAATTCACGACTTTTTCATAATCTACGCTCGTCAGCACTTGCAATGATCCCCTCCTGTTGAATTACTTTATTCTGAATATAATCATTTCCAACTTCATTTTCAAGACTATTCCGAAAATTATACTTAAGTGTAATTGAAAACGTTTCCATAACTGTTGATAATAGTAGTATCAAACAATGAAAGGTAGTGGAATATGAGTTATTTAAACTTAGCATTAGTACAAATTGCTTCCCCTAGTAATAATCCTGACATTGAAAAAAGAAAGCAAGAGAATTATGAAAAAATGGAGTATTACCTGAATACGATTGCTAATATGAATCCTGCAGTGGACTTAATTGCATTTCCGGAATTATATCTGAACGGGCTAGATCCTGAAAACTGGTATCAAACTGCTGAATCCATTCCTGGCCCTTTAACGAATAAACTTTGTGAGAAAGCAAAAGAACTTAAAAAATGGATAGCTCCGGGATCTATGTTTGAAAAAGCAGAAACAGAGGGTGAGGCGTATAATACGGCGATTCTGATCTCCCCAGAAGGTGAAATCGTGATGAAATATCGAAAAGTATTCATTCCGTATCCTTTAGAACCGTCCATTCCAGGTGATGATTTCCCAGTATATGAAATTCCGAATATCGGGAAAGTTGGATTTATGATTTGCGCGGATGGACATTATCCAGAAGCGGCAAGAAATTTAGCTCTCAAAGGGGCAGAGGTGATCATTAAACCTACATTACAAGGAGATTGGATTGGTGGGCAACGAAATAATCTTCCGATCGCGATTACACGCGCGGTAGAGAATCAGTGTTTTGTTGTAAGTATTAACCATCCAAACCCAATCGGTATGGGACATTCTGTAGCAGTTGACCCAGAAGGTAGAATCATTGAGGAGTTAGGAGATTCAGAGTCCTTTACGATTGTGTACCTCAACCTTGATGAAGTTCGTCGAGTAAGAGAGTATGGATCAATGGGGATGTTTGGATTCCTCAAAATGTTGAAGGAGTTTAAAGAGTCGGGTAAGCCAGTAGATGAATGCTATCAAATAGGGATAGAAGCAGCCCCAATCTATCAAACTTTTGAAACACCTAATGCGAAAACACCTGCTGATATAAGAAAGTACGCGCCTCAAACCCAACAAAAAACTTTTAGTGTATAAATTGTACATTTCTTTGACTATAGATAACTCGAGTGACTTGAGATGTCTATAGTTTTTTTGTTGTATTAATTCAGAGCAACAGACCCAACATTTTTTGGTAAACCTCCCTCCATTCTTTTTTCGCTTATTCCAATAAAAAGTGGCATAATAAATAGATTAAACAATAGTAAGGATGACTCAATGAGACAGTTAGTAGAACTACAAATAAAATCGGCTTCAATTAAAGACATTACAAATGGCTATCCGTTAATTTTAAAAGAGGCAGTGGAATCGTCAAATATGGCGATTGAAGAGGGCAGCTTATTACGCTTAGTTGATAAAAATGGGGGCTATATCGCAACGGGGTATTATGGCATTCAGAATAAGGGAATTGGCTGGATTTTAACGCGTAAAGAAAAAGAAAAAATCGATTTGAAGTTTTTCGCTAAAAAAATAAGTGCAGCAGCAGAAAAGCGTGCAAATTTTTATGCCTCTGAAGATACAACGGCTTTCCGCGTATTTAATGGTGAAGGCGATGGTATTGGTGGTTTAACGATTGATTTCTTTAACGGCTTTTATATGGTGAGTTGGTATAGTGAAGGCATTTATTCATTCCGTGAAGATGTTTACAAAGCATTAAACGAAGTAGTGAATACGCGCGGCATTTATGAAAAATTACGTTTTGATACAAATGGTCAGTATGTGGAGCAAGATGATTACGTGTCAGGGGAAAAAGGCGAGTTCCCGCTAATTGTAATGGAAAACGGGATGAACTATGCAGTGGACTTAAATGATGGGGCTATGACAGGAATTTTCTTAGATCAACGAAATGTTCGAGCAGCATTGCGTGATAAATATTCAGAGGGGAAAACGGTACTTAATACCTTTTCTTATACAGGGGCATTTTCTGTAGCTGCTGCTTTAGGAGGTTCAGTCGGGACAACAAGTGTAGATTTAGCAAAACGAAGTCTACCAAAAACAATTGAACAATTTGCAGTGAATGGGATTGACTATGAATCACAAGATATTAAAGTTATGAATGTTTTTGATTACTTTAGCTACGCCGCACGCCATAACTTAAAATTTGATGTAGTCGTCTTAGATCCACCAAGCTTTGCCCGTACGAAAAAAATGACCTTCAGTACGGCAAAGGATTATCCAAAGTTACTAAAAGATGCACTAAAAATTACAAATGATGGCGGTATGATTATTGCGTCTACAAATAATGCAAGCTTCAACATGAAGAAGTTTAAAACCTTCATAGAGAAAGCATTCAAGGAAACGAATACGCGCTACAAAATAGTAGAAGAGCACCAGTTGCCAGAGGATTTTACCGTACCACATAATTTTCCTGAATTTAATTATTTAAAAGTCGTATTTATTCAAGTAATCAACTAGAGGTGACAAGATGAAATATAATAAAACGGTTATGACAAAGCTAATTAACGAACACCGTGAATTACATGATGAATTAAAAAGAATAAAGGCAGAAATGGGCTTAGAGAAAAATTTTGCGATTAAAGCATTATACCATTCTGCAGTGGCCGATAGTGGCCGATATATGCAAGAGTACCAGGATTTAGAACGCTTGCAATAATAGAAATGCCTTGTTTCACTTTTGTTGCGGAACAAGGCATTTTTTTATTTTACCGATAAATTTTGTGTTCATGAATTCTAAAGGATTTTTTAATTAGCAGATGATATTGCAAGGCTAACCTGTTGGGAGGATTTTTTTGATTTTTTTAATAAGAACAGTGAATAAATGAAAAATGCCACCTTAAGTAGTAACAAAATAATTAGCCATTTGATTGAATAATCTGTGCTATGAACACCAAATTCACCTGTTGCTGCATACTCTACTGCATCTAAAATGAAGTGATAAACAATAGCAGGGATCAAGCTATTATTAGCTAAAACCATAGCAGTTAAAGCCATACCCGCAAAAAATGTCCATCCAAACTGGAAAAGAGCAAATGTTACATCCCCACCTACAATTATATTACTAAGATGAATTGCTCCGAATAAGAAGGATGGTACAATGATCGCTACTACAGTTCCAAACGGTAGAAGGGCACGGAGTAATATTCCTCTAAATAAAATTTCTTCATTTATTGCAACACCTACAGCTGCAATAAGTAATAGCGGCACATGTCCCCACGTAGAATTAAAGCCTAATAGATATGCAATTGTTAACGGAATAATAAGTGTTGGTAACCAGACGTAATATTCTCTCATTGAAGATGGTTTTGTTAATCCAATTTCCTTGTCGATCTTCACCCATTTCACTGCTAAAAAGGTACAAGTTGCATATATAAGCATGACTAGCCAACCTAGGTCCTCTTGAATTGAAAGTTCTGGATTTATTAATTGAATTCCCTTAACTGAAAGCATTCCTAGTACCACTCTTCCAAAAAATACGATAAGAAATAAAACCAAACCATGTTGGTATAAAAAATTCCTCATTTAAAAAACGCCCCTTCTGCCTTTGATTTATAACCACATTATCGAATAAAAAAGGTCATACCTAATAGTGAACTTCGTCATAAGGGGGTCATAGGACTTTTATTACTATCCATAAAAAGGGGAATGGGAAAATTGTGTAGAATAATAGTAAAAAACTAAGGCGGAGGAGCTATGTATGCTACCGATTCAACATGAACCACATTGGGTGTATAAAACTGCGCAAATAACCAGGATTGGTTGGTTTATTATACATTTACTAATGATCATTTTATTTTTATCCTCAAGGCCATTCTTTTGGCTATTAATGCCCTTATTTCTTTCTTCCTTTCTTATTCCACAATGGACAGGAACAAAGGTAAACAGTTTTGGTGTACGAAACTATGCCTTATTAGAATTGATTTTTAGCGGGTTATTTTTAATTGTAGGTTGTTATTATACGAAAGAGTATTCCTCGTTCTTGGCGTATCCTGCGTTATGTGCTGGCATTTATAGTAGGGAAGGAAAGGAACGATGGTTTTTGTGGGCTGGATTCTCCATCGCCCCTTTTTTTGCTGTACTTGCAATTGGATTAGACGAGTTGGGGATGGGCGTTATTGATGGCTTCTTCTTTTTCGGTATCGGAATAGCGATAGCAAAAGTTCTTGAAGCGGAGAAGAAAACGAAAATGTTACTTGAAGAGAACAGAAGGCAAAATCAACTTTTAGAGAAATATGCTAAGCAGATTGAAAAAATCACTCTTTTAGAGGAACGAAATCGTCTTGCAAAAGATCTTCATGATACGATTGGACATACATTTACTTCGGTCATTATGGGGCTTGATGCAGCATCCTTTTTACAAAAAAAATCACCAGATAAAGCGCAAGAACAAATTGACCTATTAAGGAACGTAATGAGAAAATCCTTAGATGAAGTTAGAAGTCAAATTCATCAGATTTCTCCGAATGAAGAAAAAGAAGATCTATCTACCCAACTAAAAAAAGTAGTAAATGATTTTGCTTTACATACCCAACTAGAAATCAATTTTGAACATTTAGGATCACAAGATTTAAGTATTTCCACACAGGGAACCATCACTCTTATCCGTTGTCTTCAGGAATCCTTAACGAATGCTGTCAGACATGGACATGCGAATAAAATAACGGCTGCATTAAGTGGCGATGACTCAAATGTAATTTTAACAATTAAAGATAATGGTATCGGGATTAGCAATATTAATTTTGGATTTGGCCTAAATGGAATGAGGGACCGATTGGAATCTCTTCAAGGTGGTATTAACATTGAATCGAAGGTAAAGGAAGGAACAACTGTGTCTTGTTTTTTACCAGTTAAAGTGCGAGTTTAAGAGGGGATGAAATAAAATGATAAAAGTATTAATTGTAGATGACCAGGAACTTATTCGGGCAAGTCTTTCTATTGTTTTAGGGGGAGAAGAAGATTTTGAAATCGTTGGAACAGCTGAGGATGGAAAAAGGGCAATCGAATTAACTAAAGAGCTCTCTCCCGATGTTGTATTAATGGATATAAATATGCCGCTGATGAATGGAGTTGAATCTACAAGGGAAATTACGAGTAAATTTCCTAAGGTTAAAGTGATGATTTTAACTACTTTTGAGGAATTAGATTATGTTAGGGATGCATTGGCTTCAGGGGCTGCAGGATATTTATTAAAAGCAATTCACCCAAATGAACTTGCAGCTGGGATTAGGTCTGTATATCATGGCGGAACACTGATTACTCAGGAAATCGCCAAGCAGTTAATCACTCAATGGGTTAATCCATCAACCTATGTAACAGAGGAAAAAAGTAAAAAGAATAACTTCGGACTAACGGAAAGAGAGAAAGAAGTGTTAGAACAGCTTTCGAATGGAGCTACCAATCGTGAAATTGCTCGTAAACTTTTTCTAACAGAAGGAACAGTTAAAAACTATATTTCTAGTATATATTCCAAATTAGAAGTAACAGGAAGGCATAAAGCTGTATTTAAGGCAAAGGAGGAAGGACTTATTAATCCTTAAAATACTTAACGTTATTATTTAGAATTATGAGTAGGTTTAAAAATTCTATAGAAGGAAAAACAAGGGTTCCCCCAATGACGAACAGGAATTGAGGAACCCTTGTTTTAATAAAATAGCTTTTTCTGAAGTATTTCTATAGCTTGCTCAATTTCTTCTAAATCTTCTAATGAGGCATTTTGTATTTTATCAAGAAAGCGTGATTGAATTGTTGAAAAGGCTTCATCCATCATCATTTCGCCTTCTTTAGAAAGACAAATTGTTTGTTTTCGTCGATCATTAGGATCAATTATCTTTTCTATTAAATTTTTTTCACTTAACTTTTTAAGTTCACGGCTCGTATTGGGCATTGCAATGTCTTGACATTCACTAATCTCGCTCGGAGTGACAGGTTGGCTAACTGCGATATACTCAAGAATATTATATTGAACTTGCGAGATTGACTCGGATTTCGCATTTTTCGTTAATTCCTTTGTTACGCGATGAACAGAAGTTGTAAATGAAACAAGTTTATTAAATAATGTATTTTTGTCCATCTCATCACCTCTCAAAGCCAACATAACAAATTTGTTATCATATTACAATTATCAATTGATAACCAAAATGGAAGGTGTTACAATTTACTTATCAAATGATAAGTAAGAGGTGCGCGATGAAATTATTAATCATTTATACTTACCCAAATCATAAAAGTCTAAATTATTCATTTTTACAAAGTGTGATCAAAGGAAGTAACGAAAATCCTTATATAGAGGAACTACAAGTTTTAGATTTATATGAAGAGAACTTTAATCCACTGCTTGTTTTTAATGAGGAAAAACGTAGACGTGATATGCATATTGACCCAAGTATAAAAAAGTACCAAAATCAACTAAAGTGGGCAGATAAAGTTGTCTTTATTTATCCAATTTGGTGGGGAAGGCCTCCAGCAATGCTTATGGGTTATATTGATCAATTATTTGCTTCTAATTTTGCTTATCGAGATAAAAAGGGGCTTTTCCCAGAAGGTTTATTAAAGGGGAAATCGGTTGTTTGTGTATCAACTATGAAAGGACCAACCCATTACCCATTTCTTTGGTTAAATAATGCACATAAAGTGTTAATGAAAAGAGCTCTATTCAATTTTGTTGGTATCAAGAAAGTGAAGTTTTTTGAATTTGGGAATATGGAAAGTCCAAGGGGAAACCATAAGAAAAAGTTAGAAAAGATTTATCAGTATTTCAAGGAAATCAAAAGGTAATTACTGAATAGAAATAAAGAGTTATATAGTACTTCCTAATTTTAAGGAGAGATAATTGATGCATTCAATTAAACAAATTGGCGAGCGTTTCTGGTATATAACACCAATTTCAGAAACAGACCGTCCAATACTAGGAATGGTAGTAGGAAATAACAAGACGTTAATGATTGATGCAGGTAATTCTGAAAATCATGCAAAGTATTTTCTTGAGGAATTATCGAAACGTAACGTGCCCAATCCCAATATAGTAGCATTAACACATTGGCATTGGGATCACATTTTTGGCTTATCTGCACTAACAGATACAATCTCTATTTCCTCCAAAGAAACAAAGACGGAGATGGAAAAATTAATCCCTCTCTCTTGGACGGATGAAGCACTTGATGCAAGGGTTAAAGAAGGAACAGAAATTGAATTTTGCGCAACGGCCATTAAGAAGGAATTTGTTGAGAATCGTGATATTACGATTGCATTACCTAACTTAACCTTTGAAAAACAGATAGAGATCGACCTTGGTGGAATCCACTGTGTTCTTCAACATGTGGGTGGGAATCATGCCTCAGATTCTGTTGTTGTGTATATAAGGGAAGAAAAAATATTATTTTTAGGGGATTGTATCTATTCTGATATTTTCTCAGAAAAAAGAAATTATACAATCAATGAAACACTAACACTACTAGATACATTGGAAGCCTTTGATGCGGAATACTACATTCTCTCGCATGGGAGAGCAATTTCTAAAGATGAGTTTTATCAGGAGGTAACGATGCTTCGAACAATTGCCAAATACACTGCTGAGTATAAAGGGGAACAGCTAAAAATTATGGCAGCCTATAAAAAAGAAGTGAACAGAGAGCTAACGGAAGATGAACTAGAGGTAATTAGTGAGTTTGTGAATGGCTATTAATCTACGTAAAAAGAAGCCGATTGAAAGCTAATCGACTTCTTCTTTCTTATTACGCTTTTTTAAATGCATTGATGATTGTTTCGATTGTTTCGTTTGCATTTTCATAAGGTACTTGGCAAGTTCCAGCAGCTTCGTGTCCGCCGCCACCGAACTCACGCATTAAATGACCAACATGAGTTGTACATGTTTTGTTGATAATGCTGTAACCACACGCAATGGCACAATTTTGTTTACGGAATCCATCCACTATCCATAATGAAACATTTTGTTCTGGGTAGAGCGCATATACCATAAAGCGATTTCCTGGATAAATGGTTTCAACGTCTCGTAAATCTGTAATAATGACATTCCCATCTGTTCTTGTGTGAGCTTTTAACATGTCCACAAACTGTTCGTTTAACTCATAATAACGAGCCACACGTTCTTTTACATCAGGATCTTCTAAAATCTCTTCCACTGTTTGTGTTGCACATAAATCAACAAGCTTTTCCATCAATTGATAGTTGCTAATGCGATAATCACGATAGCGACCAAGGCCTGTACGAGCATCCATAATAAAGGAGATTAAATCCCAGCCAGTTGGGTTTAGTATGTCTTCTTTACTAAATTTTGCAGCATCTGCTTTATCTACACCTCGCATGATGTCATCTAATTCAGGTCCGAATTTTTCCTTCCCACCGAAGTAGTCATATACAACGCGTGCAGCACTATCCGCTAGTCGTACTTCTCCCTCAAATTGAAAGCCCTGTTCTTGTGCGCGTTTAAGTTCACTAGCGTGGTGATCAAACCACATACCACAGCCTTCAATATACGGAACATTTGTCAGAATATCATCTTTTGTAATTTCTACTTTTCCGTCTTGCATATCTTTTGGATGAACAAATAACATATCATCAATCATATTTAACTGTTTTAATAAAACAGCCGTTACTAATCCATCAAAATCTGATCTTGTTACTAAGCGCATAAAAGCAACTCCTTAAAAAGTTAATGATAGTCATATAGTACCATTATTCTGATGAAATAGTAAAAAAACTTTTAATAATTTGAAACATTAGTTTCCCCTTTGAAAAGGAGGTCTTTGTTTAATAGACACTACATTCTTTTTGTGTTATGAAAAGAGTAAAGGAAAGCAATAGGGGGATGTTCATTGATGAATATATTAGTACACGGTGCAGGTGCTTTAGGTTCCTATTTTGGTGGGAGAATATTAGAAGCAGGACACAACGTTTCGTTTTTTGTGAGAGAAAGACGTGCAGCTCAAATGAAAAAAGAAGGGTTAAAAATTATGAGCCCTGAAGGAAACTTTGAGCATAATGACGTAAAAGTTTATACATCACCCGAACAAATAGAAAAGATCGATTTAATTATCCTTGCAGTTAAAGGCTATCATCTAGACCAAGCGATCCCTCAAGTTCAAGCAATTGCTCAGCATACAGGCGCATTTGTACTGCCTTTATTAAATGGAATGGAGCACTTAGAACGACTACAAGAAGCAGTTGGAAAAGAAAAAGTACTTGGTGGGTTTGCATCAATTATTGCTACGTTAAATGAACAAGGTCATGTCGTGCATTCAAGTGGAAGTAGCGCAGTAAAATTTGGTGCTCTACACGCGGAACAACTAGAAATTTGTAATCAACTAGATGAAATACATACTCATGTGAACACAAATATTTTAAGAGAAGAAAATATACTAAAACATATGTGGAAAAAGTATATTTTAATTACGGCTTTTTCTGGAATTACTTCAGCAATGCAACTGCCAGCAGGTTATATCGCAAGTTCAGAAGCCTCATTTAACGTTGCAAGAAATGTGATTTATGAGATGAGTATGTTAGCGAAGTTAGAAGGAATTCAACTATCTGATCAGGAAATCGAAAGAGAAGCAAGTCGACTAAAAGCTTTCAAACCGGATGCAACATCTTCCATGCATCAAGATATGAGAAAAGGGCTTCCATTAGAGGTGGAGCATCTTCATGGAGGAGCAATGCGATTTGCAGCGAAGCATAATGTATCCGTTTCGGTCATTGAAACGTTATATGGTGTATTAAAGCCATATGAAAATGGGAATCCAATTTTATAAAACTTCGTAATGTAGGCGATCTGACTAATTGATTTAGTTGGATTGCCTTTTTATTATAAAAGTTTTCAAAAGATATTTGTAACTTTATGTAAATGTCACCCGTCTAATGATTTGATAAATCTATTTCATTTAAAAGGAGAAAAACCGATGAAACGATCTATGTTAATTTTAAGCTCTTTAATGGCCATGAGTATAATCTCACCGTTAGAGAATGCATCAGCTAATGAGGAACGCTTACAAACAAATGAACCACAAGAAGTAACTGATGAATCACTTTTACATTTTAGTCCAGTTGAAACGAATACATTAACAGCTGCTGAAAAGAACTTTGTAGAAGAGACAAAAAAGAAGGAACCAGGTATTTATCAATCAGGTAATTTATATGTCATTACTTTAGGTGAAAAGCCGAGTACCGCCTATAATATTAAATTTGTTGAAAGTAAAACGACTTTAGGTAAGGAACAAATTTTTGTAGAAACGACAACTGCAGATATCGGTGGGGATGCCATAACGTATCCGCATCTTGTTGGAAGGCTACAATTGCCGAGCAAGTACATGACAGTAGAGGTGATTGATGCAAAAACAGGCAAATCGGCTTTTGACACAATAAAGGAGTCATTTTTACACTTTACTCCAGTTGAAACGAGTACATTGTCAAATGAAGAAAAGCAATTTGTAGAAGAGGCGAAAACGAAAAAACCAGGTTACTATAATTTAGAAAACTTATACGTTATTACACTAGGTGAAAAACCAACAACCGGTTATGGAATTAAATTTGTAGATAGCCAAACAACCTTTGAAATGGAACAAATTCAGGTAAAACTAACGAAACCTGACCCAGAAAAAGTATATAGTACAGTCATTACTCATCCATATATTGTTGGAAGATTAGATTTACCAAGTAAAACGATGTCTATCGAAGTCATGGATGTGGAAACAGGTAAATCTGCTTTTGAAGAAAAGGATCCATATACCGCAGTAGCAATTAATAAAGAATGGACAATACGTTTTAATACAAAAATTAATGAAGATACGGTTACAGCTGAAAATATTTATATTTACGAGAAAGCAAATGGTCAACCAATAAATAAGTTTCCAGTTAGACTTACATTATTAGATGATGAGCAAACAGTTAAAGTAAAACCTTTAGCGAACTATAAATATGGTCATGAGTATAAACTATTTATCTCAAAAGAAGTTTCTTCTACTAAAAATATTAAAATGAAGGCAGATAAGGAAGTGGCCTTTACTACAGTAAAAGCACCTGAAGTAGAAGTTCCGCCCGCAGATTCATCGAAAGTAAAGTCATTCTCTTACAAATTTAGAGCTGGTGATACTCAGGGATGGCAAGAAGAGTTCTCAGATTATGAAGAAGGGATGGAAATTGAACGAGTATTTAAACACGCAACGCTACCATCAGAAATTGGCAAAGGTCTAGAGGGTTTGTACATGAGCAGTTCTAATCGAAGTGATGACGTGTTTATGTATATTAAAAAGAAACTAAATGAGACAGATGGAGTAAAACCGAACACAACGTACCAAGTGAATTTAAGCTTTGATTTAGTAACGAATGTTGGACCTGATTTAGATATTGGCATTGGTGGATCGCCAGGAGAGGCTGTATATGTGAAAGCTGGTGCCACAACAGTTGAACCTAAGCCAATCCTTGAAAAGCAATTTTATCGAACAAATATTGATTATGGCAATCAATCAGAAGGCGGTACAGACCTAGCAGTATTAGGTAATATTAAGAAAAAATCAGATGGGGATTTATTTGAATTGAAACCCTTTGAACATAAGTTGGAAGTGACAACTGATGATAATGGTGAATTATGGATTGTTATTGGAACAGATTCAGGATTTGAAGGAATAACAAGTCTATATTATACAAATATTAATGTACAACTAACGGAGAAATAAAAGTAACTTTAGTGTAACGCACACAAGATAAATTTATGTATCAAATAAGTTCTTTGCCATATTTTTTTGCTTCTCTCGAGTGCATACTTCGATTGTAAATTCTAATACTAATGACTGTTTAGGTAATGCAATTTGCAAAGAAGGGATGGAGCATCATGGCAAAGCACTCAGACACAAGTTGGAAACAGGATCACCCAAGCACACTCTTTACAAATTCAGTTCAAAAAGCAGATCGCGCGGTGAAGCAAGCAATGTCACACCCAGAGGAAATTGCGGTGGAGCATGCGTTTAATTCACTTGAACATGCAGAAAATGCAAGGCTAAATGCCGAACAACATAATGAACATATGGATATTGTGGAACAAAATATTCAACATTTAGCTCAACTTAAACAGCAAATAAGCGAAGTGCAAGAAATTGTTGAGGAGCATTAAACAAATTAACGTCAAAAAATAATGTTTAATAATTAAATTAGTTATTTTTCCAAAACCCTCCTGTAAAAGGTAGGGTTTTTTCTGTTTAGTGTATTTTTATGGATATATGTCTAAATTGTGATTACTTATTTTAATCTAGTAATAGTGTTATAATACTAATTGTCAAGGGAACCTTTTTCAAATATTTTGAAATAGGGTTTTTCTTATGGCATTTTAAATGGTCTTTAGAACTATTAACTCTTTTTAATAGCTTCTAAATATCACATTATAGTAAATATTTCAATCTATTAATAAAAGTGCTATACTGTAATGAGGATTTACATACAATACAGAAAAGGTGTGTTCTAGGACAGCCTGAACTTGTAATGCTTAAAGAACGCCTACATCTTTTTTGCAAATATAGGGGAGATAAGGAAGGTTAGTATGAGTAACAGACATGAAAAAACAGATGTTATCTTAATCGGTGCGGGTATTATGAGTGCAACATTAGGAACACTGCTAAAAGAATTAGCTCCAGACTGGGATATAAAAGTGTTTGAGAAACTCGAAAAAGCAGGAGAAGAAAGCTCCAATGAGTGGAACAATGCTGGTACAGGACACTCTGCTTTATGTGAGCTGAATTACACTGTTGAAAAACCAGACGGATCAGTAGATATTAGTAAAGCTTTAAATATTAATGAACAGTTCCAACTTTCAAGACAATTTTGGTCTTATTTAGTTGAGAAAAACTTAATTAGTAACCCAGAAGACTTTATTATGCCATTACCACATTTAAGTTATGTACATGGGGAAAATAATGTAAAGTTCTTAAAAAACCGTTTTGATGCAATGTCTAAAAGTCATCTATTCGAAGGAATGGAATACTCTGAAGATCCAGCAAAATTAACGGAATGGTTACCGCTAATGATGAAAGACCGTGTGTTCAATGAACCTATAGCTGCAACAAAAATCGATTCAGGAACAGACGTAAACTTTGGTGCTTTAACACGTATTCTAATGGATAATTTAGAAACTCAAGGTGTTGAAGTTCAATACAATCATAGTGTTTATAGCATTAAACGCACAAATGATGGTTTATGGGAAGTAGGAGTAAATGACCTACACGCTTGTTCAATGAAATACTATACAGCAAAATTCATCTTCCTTGGTGCTGGTGGAGGAAGCTTAGAGTTACTACAAAAAACAGGTATTCCTGAAGGGAAACATATTGGTGGATTCCCTGTAAGTGGATTATTCTTAGTATGTAACAACCCAGAGATTGTTGAACAACATCATGCAAAAGTATATGGGAAGGCTGCAGTTGGTGCACCACCAATGTCAGTTCCTCACCTTGATACACGATTTATCGATAATAAAAAATCATTATTATTTGGACCATTCGCAGGATTCTCACCGAAGTTCTTAAAAACCGGTTCGTATATGGATTTATTTGCATCGATTAAGCCACATAACCTAACAACTTTATTAGCTGCTGGGGCGAAAGAAATGGCTTTAACGAAGTATTTAATCGGACAACTTATGTTATCAAAAGAACAACGTATTGATGAATTACGTGAATTTATTCCAAATGCGCAAAGTGAAGACTGGGATATTATTATCGCTGGTCAACGCGTACAAGTAATTAAAGATACAGATAAAGGAAAAGGTACACTTCAGTTTGGTACAGAAGTAGTTAGTGCTGCTGATGGATCAGTTGCAGCGTTACTTGGAGCTTCTCCAGGTGCATCTACAGCTGTTCACGTTATGCTGGAAGTACTTAAAAAATGTTTCCCACAAGAACTAAAATCTTGGGAACCAAAAATTAAAGAAATGATTCCTTCTTACGGGGTATCATTATTAGATAATCCAAAGTTATTCAAAGAGCTTCTTGATTCAACAGCAAAATCTCTTCGTCTAGATGTAGATCAAGAGACTGCTACGGAAACAAGAGAATTAGAGACAGTTAAATAGTATTATATGGAACCTTTAATCGATTGTTTTAGATTAAAGGTTCTTTGTTTACTTTATTATACAATTCATTATTTAACCAAATATTAACAATTCGTAAATTTTATTTGACGTTTTACAATAGTTTCTATAAAATTGTTAGAGTAAAAGAATGCCCGGACTTGAACGGGAGAGGTTCATAGCTGATACCCTCTATAAAAAACTATGGAAACATGACGATTATGCCATGTCCATAAATGGATATGGCTTTTTTTTATGTTTATCATGATTTTTTAATAGATATTAGCAAGCCTCTCTTATAAGTGTTGGGAAACATAATAAGGAGGCTTTTTTATGTCTGGCCGTAGCAACGAAGAAGGATTAAAAGATTTAACACTATTAGGAAATCAAAATACAAAATATGCTTTTGATTATGCACCTGAAGTACTTGAAGCGGTGGATAACCTTCACTCAAACCGCGATTATTTTGTAAAGTTTAATTGCCCGGAGTTCACAAGTTTATGCCCACTAACAAATCAACCGGACTTTGCAACAATGTATATTTCATATATTCCTGATAAAAAAATTGTTGAAAGTAAATCGCTCAAGTTATATTTATTTAGTTTCCGTAATCATGGTGACTTCCATGAAGATTGCGTGAATATTATTATGAATGACTTAATCAAATTATTAGATCCACGCTATATCGAGGTATGGGGTAAGTTTACACCACGTGGAGGGATCTCCATTGATCCATGGTGTAATTATGGAAGACCGGGAACGAAGTATGAGGAAATTGCAAATTACCGTTTAATGAATCATGATTTAAATCCCGAAAAAATCGATAATCGCTAGGGTTTTATTGAAGATAGCATTTTTTTTGAGAAAATTGAGAGGTGTTAATGTATGAGAATATTATTTTACTTATTATCAATAGTCATTGCGAATGTTGTAACGGCAGCCTTTGCACCAATGCAGTTTGGTATGTTTATTGTTCCAATGGGGACACTTTTTGTTGGAGCGACGTTCATTTTTCGTGATATGGTGCAAAATAAATACGGTCGTAAAAAAACGTACATCTTTATCTTTACGGCATTAACTTTATCTGCCATTGTTTCATCGCTGCTTGGAGATACATTAATGATTGTAGCAGCATCTGCCATTTCCTTTTTAATCTCAGAAACAGCAGATACAGAAATCTATTCCCGTTTAAAATTATCAATGGCTTGGCGTGTATTCTATAGTGGAATTGTTGGAGGTTTACTTGACTCTGTTATTTTTGTCATCATAGGATTAAGTCCATTAGGAGCAGGCGTATTACCATGGGTGGCAATCCCATCTGCTATTGCGGGACAATTTATCGTGAAGTCCATTATCCAAATGGTTGGTGCACTCGCTTTAGGCCAAGTATATTCTTTAAAAGAAAAGCAATTATTTGCAAAATAAAGAAAAAGGATCATTTCAACTTGAGATGATCCTTTTTTAATGAATTTATACCGCATAGACCATTTTATCATCAACTAATTCCAGTAGGCTTATCCTAAACCAATATAGTAAAGAAGGGAATTATTTGTATGCTATGGTACAAATAATTCCCTAGGTAATATAAGTGCAAAGTGATTTATAGTGGGTAGTGGAAAGCATAAATAAAGTTTACGAAGTCTTCAAAAGGAAGAGACGATTCACCCTCAAGCTCCCCGTTTCCAGTAACGCTAGTTTGAATGGATTTCCCCCAAATTTGGAGGCTATCGTTATTTGGGTTATAGAAATAAATACGAATTATCCCGTTTGGATCACTGTCTATCCTTTGAATAAGTACTGCATGGGCGCCGAGCACTTGACCTGAGCGGTTATAAATGGTGATACCAATTGGTTGGGGCAGACCTTTATTAATTTCAGGGTTATTAGCCGGATGATAATAAAGGTAAAAGTTTTCTTTAAATTGTAAATCACTATAAATATCCGAAAAACC
Organism: Lysinibacillus antri; assembly: GCF_003977595.1. Classification (GTDB taxonomy): domain Bacteria; phylum Bacillota; class Bacilli; order Bacillales_A; family Planococcaceae; genus Ureibacillus; species Ureibacillus antri. The sequence goes on from NZ_RYYR01000006.1 coordinate 33,940, forward strand.
TTGCCATATCCCCGTTAAATGGAAGGCTGGATTGATCCATTTATGTGGATCTTGCCCACGTCCATCCGCTTGTTTAAGCATTTCAAAATAGATTGAATCTAAGTGTGGTACTAATAGAAATGAAATAAAATCGATATGTGCTTCATCCTCTAAGGAACCAGGAGAAAGTAGACTTGATGAAATCGCTCTTCCTTCAAAATGGATCGTAATATTATTTGTTATTAAAAATTCGTTCAGCATTTTTAATAGCATAACCGGTTCCTTTTGAGACCAATAGCTTAATGCGCGTGTTGATTGGCACGTTGGATTAAAACCTTGCCCGATGCCTAAAGGAGTGCCTAAAATATTAATAACTTCTGACACTAGAAGTGCTCTTAAATTATCATCTGTTGCGTAATTTTGAACAGATAGAAAGCGATTTAAAATGCTTTCGTGAATAGGAGTTGTCATTAATTGTTCGAACTCCTTAATAAAGTCCTCTGAAAAAATGTCCCTTTGTAGTAAGCGAAGTAAACCATAAATACTTCTTCTTGTTTCAATTCGAATGGATGAAGTAATAAGCTTTGAAATAAATGGCTGATGCAATTGAAGATTTTTTCTAGATGTGTCATCTAAAGTAAGTATGTTTTCAATTAGATAGGGTCTTTTCTGATTAATGAAACGTAGGAAAATTACATGAAATGGAGAAACAAGTCCTGTTTGCACCATTGTATCCCTTAGCTGTTCAGCTTCTTTAATAAGGAGAAAGTCACTACAATTTCGCAACTTATTTTCGTATTCGGCACCTGTGTTTGTGACCATATGGGTTGGAGCATATACGGCTCTTTCATATCGGGCGAGTTTTGAATCACTTTCTTTCAGTCCATTTGCTAACTTCTTTGCACTAGCAACCAGTCTTAAAATTTTCTCCGTTACAATGGGCCTTTGCACAGCGAGATTATCCACTTCCTGATATAGACTTTCAAATACTCGCGATGAAAAGCAATGCTCTGATATAAATCGTAATATTTCAGAAGCCTGTTCATCTTTATAAAGTTGCTTTACTCGATTTTCTTCCGTTTCCTTCATAATTAGCAAATCAATATTCAAAGCCAATACCTTCGTTAAAAACTCCGTTGCTTCACCAGCAGACATTTTGGGGTGTATATATTCACCTCGTGCCACAGCTAGAATTCTTAAATCACTTAAGACTTCCGCAGCTGCCGTAACTCCTCCAGCATGAAGAGTTCCTCTAACAAGTGTGGGATTAAGTTTATGGACATCTTCCCATGGTTTATCTACAAACAACCCAGAAGCGTCAAAAAGATGGGCATACTGATAAAGTTTTTCAAGTCCATTCGGTTCATTAAGAAGGTTTGCTGCTTGATCCAATACCATTTGTTGAAAAAGCTTTTTACTTGGTAGGGGAGCAAGCCATAATTGATGAAAGGCTTTTTGAAATGCATTCTCAGAAGAGTATAGGTAAAGTCCCATTTATCCATCCTCCTTTATTGCATTTTCCAAAAATACAATACATTTACAGAGTGATTTATTATGTTAAAAAAAATACGTCTTATTTTAGAATATTAAAAAAAATCCATTAATGTACCAAGAAAAAAATATTATTTATAATAGTTATAATTACCGTTTGATTAAAAAAAGACCACGAAAAAATTCGGGTCTTTTGTCATTTGCTTATTAAAAATGTATGTTTAGCAGAGCGTTCTTATTATGCCCACACATAATTTTTGCCCCAACTATTTTTTGCTAACATCTCAACCTTTTCAACAACAGCGCCTTCTACCATATAAGTATCGCCCTGTTCGTAAGGATTGTAGTGGTACGCATACATTCTTGAGACAAACTCATGGAATGGTAGGGAAGACTCACCCTCCAATTCACCAAAACCAGAAACACTTGCTTTAATATCTTGACCCCAATTTTGGGTACTATCGTTATTTGGATTATAGAAATAAATTCTGCATTCACCGTTTTGATCTTTTTCAATTCTTTGAATCGAAACTGCATGAAGACCAAGCAGCTCCCCATGAACATTTGTCAGGAAAATGCCAACAGGGTTTGGATAGAGCATATTATGTCCTTCGTTATAATCAGGATGGTGCGTTGCATAGAACAACTTTACAAATGAAGTATAGTTTGTAACTTTTAACGTAAGCGGATCAATAACATTAATAAATCCACTTGGAATCCACTCTCCATAAAATTCGCGATTTACCCATTTGTGACCGTCTTCTCCTCTAAGAAGTGTGCGCTTCATCATCTCGTTATAAATCTTATCTAGATGAGGAACAAGAATAATTGAAACTGGGTCTAAGTCTTGATTAATATTACTTGCAACACCATCAATCAATAAGTTGGAGTTAATTAATTCTCCTTCAAAAGACATTTCAATATTATTATCACGGGCTGCGTGGGTAATCATGTCAAATAGTTTTTCCACATTAAATTGAGCCCAAAGTGATATCGCTCTTGCAGATTGGCAAATAGCATTTTGACCTTGACCAATTCCAAGTGGTTGCCCTAGAACACTGACAACACCTGCAACTAGAATGCCATTTACACTAATACCATTTTCCTCGTTTACAAAATTAGAAAGTGCACCCTTTACATGAGCATGAACTGGTAATTCAAATAATTGGCGTAATGCCGCTTCGATTTGCAAGTCCCCTCGATTTAACATTCTAGATAGACCGTAAATTGCCTGTCTTGTCTCGGGATAGATTGCTAGCTGGATAATATCATGGATTAATCCTTTATTGTCAGTAAAGCTACTAATGCCTATTTCTGTTAAATCTAAAGAAGTAGGAAGAATATATTCATATTTTCGATTTAAGAAACGAATTAGAACAGCATGATAAGGTGAAACTAGGCCTGTTTCTGCCATTGAATCAGCAAATAATTTTGCCTCCGTTGCAAGAACTTCTTCACTAGCTTGATCTAATTTTAATCTGTAATCTCTATGATCCGTTGCTTCTGTACTTAATGGTGTAGGAGCATCTGTTGCACGTAAATATTTCTCAAGCGCAAATACAGATTGATCTTCTATATCATTGCCGATCAATTCCTGAGATGTTTCTATCAATTCTATTATTCTACGAGTAATAATAGGACGTTGAACGGTCATTCTCTCAATCTCTTGAACCATTTTATCTGCAATGGCACTGAAGGAAAGCTCTTGACCAAGATAAGTAAATAAATTGTGCGCGCGTAGCAGATGTTCTTCTATCTCGATATTGTCATCTGTGGAATCAGTCGAGATTAATAGGTCTAGGTTTAAAGCTATTACTTCATTAAGAAAGGCACTTGCTTCCTCGCCACTTATACTTTCATGTTTATAAGTTCCTTTGGCGATGGCAAGTATACGCATTTCACTTAACAATTCAACAATTGAATAAATCCCTCTTAATCTTAGAGAACCACCAACAAAAGGAGGTTGAAGTTTTGTTGGATCTTCCCATTCACCACCTAGAAATACACCAGCTTCATCAAATTGATGTGCATAATTGAAGAGAATTGGCATTCCCTCCGGAGTAGAAGCAAGTTCATTTGCTAATTGATAAACATCTGTTTGATAAAGGCTTTTTGCGAATGGTTTCGCTGCGTTTAATGTTTGTAATGCTACTTCAAATTTTACTTCTAAAGGGCTTTGCTTAGCTGAAGCTTTTTTTCTAGCAACAGGTGTCTTTCTTCTAGTCGTGCTCGTTTTTCTTTCTCTTGTAATAGTGGTCATCCTCTAAATCTCTCCTTATAAGTAGAAATTATGCTTTTCATATTCTTCTAAAAGGCTTCTCATTTCCTTACTATCTTCACCAAAGAAGTATATAGAACCGTAATGGTTACCATATCCAACTCGTTCCGCTACTTTTGCTGTTGTCGGTATGAACATATTGTGTTTTAAGAAGTAAGGATGTTCTTTTAGCTCAGTAGGGATATTCAGTTTGTTAATTGACTTTACTTTCGGATAAACCATTAAATTACCAGAGTGGCCTTTTGCAGATACGACTTCTTCAGGGAAGAATGCGTTTAATTCTTCTTCTGTTGTATCTGGGTCGCTGCAAAGAACTTGGCCTTGATATGGACTAAATCCGTACACTCTTTCAATATGTTCGAAAATGTGACCACCAGGAATACGTGCAGCTACTTCACCAAAGTAAATTGTTCCATCAGGTGTGAGGAAGAATTCAGGGTGTAAAATACCATGCGTCACTTCAAAAGCTTCTACTAATTTTTCAATCGTTGCTCGGATTTGTGGTCGCCATTGCTCAAGTGTAGGTGATGCAGGAACGAAATTTGAGTGCCCAAGCTTAACATATTCTGTTATGTTGAGAAACTTTACTTTTCCATTGTGAACAAAAGCCTCACACGAAAATTCCTGTCCTTCTAAGTGACTTTCCATTAAAAGAGGGAATTCAGAATCATCAATTTCCTCAATTTCCTCATATTTTGAAATCATTCGATGGCCAACTGTGCCAGCTTTATCAAATGGTTTAACGTGTATCGGTTCAAAATTCTCTTCATCTGTATTGAGTAATGCCTCATTCATTCGCTTTAAAAAATGTTTAATATTTTCTTTCGTAAATGCTTCTTCAAAAACACCTACACGAAGACCTGCTAGATGAGCTCTACGTTTCATTAAAGATTTGTCTCTTAGTAATAGAGATTTATTAAAAACTTTTGGATTCTCCCAAATTAGTGAATTGAGCATACCAGCCCACTCAACTGTTTCTTCATATATAGGAATAGCAACTTTAGTATTTAGTTCTTTTAGTTGTTCATAAAGCTCGACTGAATGTTCAATTGGTACATTGAATTGCCATGGTACAAATAAGATCCCGTTGTTATCAGCAAAAGGCTTAAACTCAGGAGGGCCGACAACGACGTATGGGCGATTCAATTTATCAATCGCTTCAATTGCTTGAAGGCTCCAGCCTAGTAGTGCTGTTATTTTTTCGTTTTTTTCTTTCATCTCCATAAATTTTACCTGCCTTTTGAAATGTTTATTGTGATTCAAATTACAAATAAAAAACTTTGCACACATTATTGTACTAATAATAAAAAGAATTCAAATTGTTTCGACAAATGATTTCAAAATTCTTACAAACTTTAATATTTGTAATCTTTTCTTAACATTTTCTTAAAAACCAAATTCTGTAATAGGTGTTAGAATAGGTGTTATTCAATATTCAGATTTGGTTGAAAATTGATGACAAAATGCTGATGAAAAAGGGGTAAGTTACATTGCTAATGCAAAGAGAAGAAAGTTTAAAAACAAACATTATTCAAGGAGCTTTTAGAACAAGTAACTGGTTCAATCGATTGAAGGAATATTTCCCAGAGAGAGAAATGAAATCAAGAAAGCATTTTGAAATACTACTCGAAGAACAAGCAATGTATCAAATTATGGAAGATGAAGACTATATCGTTGTTTATTTCGAACAAGAAGAATATCTTTTCATTGATTATATTTTAGTAACTGGTAACAACCGAAGCAAAGGGGTAGGAAGTAAAGTCCTGAATGAACTGAAAAGTAAAGGGAAAGCAATCATTCTTGAGGTTGAGCCAATCTCTCCATTAGACCCCGATTCAGAAAAAAGAGTACGATTCTACAGCCGACATGACTTTTTACAAATGTATAGTATTGGTTATGAGAGAATTCATATGGTAACGAATGAATTAAGTAAAATGGATATTTTATGCTGGTCGCAAAATCATGTAACAGAAGAATGGGTATTAGATCAAATGAAAGAGATCTATACGAAAGTTCATGCGTATAAAGCAAAAGAAATTTATGGGCGGAATCCACAATCTGTGACGGATGTACTATGGATAAAAGAAGCTATTAAAGAAATGGTACAATAAAATAGTTAGGGAGAAAGCCATTTAGCTTTCTCCCATTTTTTATTTATTAAACATAGGAATTCTTTTAAGCACGATACAAACTGGAATAGCAATAATAATACCGACAACATTTTGTAGGATGTTTCCAGGAATAGACGCTACTGGGATAATCCAATTGCTAAATAATATCCCTTCACATAAATAGTATCCTGCTAGCATTACCGGAACTGAAACAATAGTTGCGAGTAGGTTGAATCCAACACTTTTACCATTACGTCCATTTGACCAAGCGATTTTCCCAACGACATATCCCTGTAAACCTCGAGCCAAAACTGTGAATGGTGCCCACAATGTCCATCCTGAAACTAAATCGAATAATCCCATTCCTAATGCCCCAGCGAGTGCTCCCTTCTTTGGGCCAAATAGAAATGTAGCGATAAAGAGCATAGTAGTTCCTAAGTGAACGAGACCGCCGTTTGCAGCAATAGGTAATTTTATGTTAATAAGAGTTGCTACGAAAACAAGTGCAATTAACATAGCTGATTGGATCAAATCAAATGTTTTCATTGATGGCCTTGAATAAGTCTGAGTTGTTTTTTGCATAATTAGTTACCTTCCCTTTACTTGTTAATTTATTCATTACATTAGCAAAGGTCTGATCTGTTTAAAAGTATCAATTTTGATAAAAATATAGTGGTCAGAGTAACATTCAACTTTAATAATGGACTGAAATATCCAAAAAAAGAATGTTTCCTTATAGGATGTTATATAGCATAAATGAAGGAATTTATTAATTCTAATAAACTTTTTTGAATTATGTTTTTAATTCTCCTAGGATGGTAAAAAAGTTGTTATCTGTAAGTAATGTATTAATTATTCTGCATATTGAAATATTACTGAATAAAAATTTCATAACCCGGTGCAATATATAGTAGATTTATTATATAATTAGGTTCATCTAACTAGGTTTATATAACTACTGATCGATTGACATATTAAATGTAAAATAAGGGGATAAAAATGGAAAATAATGTGACCTTTTTAAAAGAGTTGAAAGTGGGAGAAATCATCCCTAGTGATATCTACTTTAATAAAACTTTACTCATAAAAGCTGGCACAAAAGTTGACGAGAATTTGTTAAGGAACTTAAAAAGCTGGGGAATTTCGAAAGTTAACAGCTTATATATAAAAAATCCAGAAGAGCAAGAGTTAAGAAGAACATACGCAAACCCATTAAAGAACAAAGAAAAAATATTTTATTCGAAAGAGCTATTTGATATTAAAAAGTTATTTTTCGAAAGTTTGCAGTATGTTGTTAGTGAAACGAGATATGGATTAATTTTAAATCGGGATGCACAAATTACGTGGCTAGAAGACCTATTTATCTCCTCTTTATTAAATACAGAAATTTCAATTGCTTTATTTAACTTAAAGAAAAAAGACCCGTATAGTTATTTTCACTCATTTGATGTATTTTTATTAGGTGCCTTACTTGCAGATATGGCGGGAATCCGTGATATTCAATCATTTGCAATTGGTTGCTTAATTCACGATATTGGAAAATTAGATATTAGCAATGAGTTACTTCAAAAAGAGGGCGCTCTTTCAAAAGCTGAATTTGATGAAATTCAAAAGCATACGCTTAATGGTGTAGAATTTATTGAAAAACATAACCTTCCAGACGCATTAAGAGCAGTAGTCAAATCGCATCATGAACGACTTGATGGAACGGGATACCCTGAAGGTTTAACTGCTGAGGCGCTTTCTGAGGAAGTGAGATTGTTAGCAGTTGTAGATACGTATTCTGCGTTAACGTTACAGCGTTCCTATCGCGAAGCTTTTTCATCGATTAAAGCCATTGAATTATTACTAAGTAAAGGAACAAAATACGATATAAAATATGTCATTCATTTAATGGAATTAATTAATATTTACCCAACGGATAGTATCGTAAGACTTTCAAATGGGAAAAAAGCAAAAATTAAATCCGTGCATGAAAATCAACCTTATTTTCCAATTTTGGAGGAATTGGGTAATTCGAAAGTGTATCAACTTCCACTTAATTTCTCCGTGACGATCAGTCGATTTATCGAGTGGGAACAAGTTGTAGATGCGACAAACGACGATGTAATTAATAATAAAGAACTATATTGGAATAGTTTTATAAGCCAGATTTTAATTGGCGATATGGATGAAGCGATGGAATGTTATAAACGAATCACGGAGGGCATGAATTTAAATAACATTTTCATTGACGTTATTATACGTTTAATTAAGGAAATCGAAACGCGGAAATTGGAAGGAGAACTTTCAACAGGCGAAGAACATGATGCCTTCATTAAAATAAAAGACATCCTAATCGAAAACTTCAAATAATACGTAAGACTTTAGGCGAAAACCTAAAGTCTTTTTTTCATGGTCTATAAAAAATGATGAAATGGACAAAATACCTTTGAAGAGTATTGAAGAGATCGACTCTCTTTTGTACTTTTCTAAAAAAATCAATGAGGAGGAAAGCTGCAATGGCAAATGTAGAAGTAAACTGTGCTGTATCGAACTGTTTTTTCCATAAGAAAGGGAATATTTGTGGAGCAGAAAAAATTCAAGTAGACATGGATTATCACTCCAGAGACAGAAATACAGAGTTTGCTTCGGATTTTGACTTTGACATGATTTCAGAAGAAGCAAGTAGTTCCCATGAAACATGTTGTAAAACGTTCAAACCTAAACAAGAAGAACGTAAATAATAATTTGAGTCTCTTCTAAGGATTCCCATTATTAAGTTTAGCAGCTTTACTAGACATTGAGTGTGAGGACTAAAAAGGATTTTCCCCTTTTTAGTCCTCTTCATTTTGCTAATGTTAGCGCTCGACTAACAATTAATTTTGGGTGGACATATTGCCTCTAGATTGGAGTTTTATGGCATCAATTTTTGGATCTTCTTTTTTCCCCCAAAGCGTTTTTAAATTTGGTGCAGGTGTAAATACGCCATTTCTTCCATATACCAAATAAGTTAAGCCTAATAACAAAACAAATAATGCGAATTCATAGATTAATTTATCGGATGTTGCAATTTTAGAAGCCAATAATACCAAGGCGCCATCGTTTCCATGAATGATAAGGTCATTAATATGGTTATGAGCTGCATGAACAATAGTAGCTACTGTTAAAGACCCACTTTTTACATAGATATAGGCATAAACAATACCCCCTTTTAGCCAACTAGCTGCTTTAAACGGATCAAAATCCCCCATAATAAAATGCAATGCCATAAAGAGAATAGAAGAAATGAAAATAGCCTTTGGAATACTAAATTGATTTAGGTTTGCCATAAAATAACCACGAGCAAGAACTTCTTCTTTAAGTGCTGCAAAAAACCAGCCAATTGAAGCAATCACTAAGAGTTTATAAAAGTCCAATGTAAAAATTTGATTAAAGTGGTATGTTGCGTTTACTATTCCAGATTGATCAGCGAGCCAGATGAAAACTAGCGCAGTACAAAGAGTTACAAATATAGAGATACATGAAAAAAGAAAGTCTCTTTTTGTAAATTGAAAACCTAGTAACCAAGGACTTTTTTTATCAACTTTCAAGAACAACCAAACAATCAACAACGTATTCAATACACCGAGTGTAGTATACATCACATGGGCAAATAAAAAGTTGTTTAATAAATCATCAAATAAATCCCACCATATTAGCAATCCGGTCATGATCCCAATTAATACGTTAGTAAGGACAATAGCCAAGGAAATACGTTTAAGCCAATGCCAATCTTTTTTCATCTGTAACATCTCCTAATAAATCGAATTTTCTACGTTCATCATAATTAGAAAAAGTCATATGACTATAGTGAGATTAGTCATGTTCTTTTATAAATTAGTACTATTTTTAATTTCCAACTTTTAGTACTATGAGATTCAGAAGAAAATGATCGTAGGTGATTTGTATTGGAGCACAAGAAGGTATGGATGTGGATTGATTGGCTAATCTTTTCCTTAAGATGTGGTTGGTATGGAACAGGATTAATTTATTATTATGTATATCGTGATAAATTAGGTGACCTTACTTATATTGAATTTGCGCTATTTGCATCGATTGGCTTTTTTATCCCTTTAATTTTTTGGAACCCTAAATACACCAATACAACTCGCTATGTCGTTACAGAACTATTAATCTCTGGTGGATTTTCTATATTAATAAATAACATTTTAAATATAAACTTGAGTACATCCGTTATTCTCATGACTGTGCTCATGAGCGGCTACTTGCTAACAAAGGATATGGCAAGATGGGCAATTCCGTTTTTTATTATTTTACTCCCTGCTAATCGTTATTGGACAATTGGCAGTATGTTTAGTTTCTTTCTTCAGTATGTGGATGTTCTGTTATTTTTTGGGATTGGGCTAGGGTTCAATGTCATTACGAAATCACAAAAACGCTATAAGAAACTTTTATATGAAAATATGAAACAATATGAACTGATTCAGCAACAAAATAAAGCTTTGGAACATTATGCTAGTCAAGTTGAAAAATATGCCCTATTAGAGGAACGAAATCGAATGGCGAGAGACCTCCATGATTCAATTGGTCATCATTTCACTTCGGTTACAATGGGGTTAGATGCAATTTCTTACATGATTAAAGTAGACTCTAAAATGGCAGAGGAGAAAATTGCTAACTTAGCAGATGTTGCTAGAGAAGGATTAACAGAAGTAAGACGGACAATTCATCAAATTGCCTCATCAGATGAAGAGATACCTCTTTTAAAGCAGCTTGAAACCGTTGTAAGTGGGTTTGGAGAATATACGAATACAATGTCGAGTTTCAAAAGTGCTGGACAGGAACCAATTATCCTCCCACATAAAAAATTAGCAGTTATTCGTTTCGTGCAGGAATGTTTAACGAATGCAAAACGACATGGGAATGCAACCTTAATAAAGGTTGAAGTTCATTTTAAAGAGGAATTTATGCAGATTATTGTAGAGAACAATGGTAAGAAAATCGATAACCTTCAATTTGGTTTTGGGTTATCATCAATGAAAAATCGACTTGAAGAACTGAATGGATTATTAGAAATAAAAATTCATGATATAGAAGGGGTTAGGGTGATTTGTACTCTACCAATAGGAGGAAAGCATGAAAAAGATCAAGCTATTACTCGTTGATGATCAAGAATTAATAAGGGAAAGTCTTGCGTTTGTTTTAAATACAGATGAAGATATTGAAGTAGTTGGGTTAGCAGCAAATGGTCAGGAAGCAATCACGCTTTGTGAATTATTGAGCCCTTCAATTGTACTAATGGATATTCAAATGCCTGTTTTAAATGGAATTGATGCAACAAGAATAGTGAAGGAAAGATGGCCAAATATTAAAGTAATGATTTTAACAACCTTTCAAGAGGTGGATTATGTTTCGGAAGCATTGTCCATAGGCGCTGAAGGATTTTTACTAAAGGCAATCCATCCGAAAGAACTGATATCTGGGATTAAGCATATTCACAATGAAGGAACCCTTGTCTCTCAGAGCTTAGCAAAGATGTTGCTCGCACAGATCAATCATTCTAAAGAGACCAATGAAAAAGCATACGGTCTAACTGAACGAGAAGTTCAAGTGTTAAAATGTCTTTCTCAAGGGCTAAGTAATAAAAATATCTCGGAAAAGCTTTTTTTGTCAGAAGGAACGGTGAAAAATTACATCTCTAGTATTTATCATAAATTAGATGTGAAAAATCGCTATGAAGCAACCATGAAGGCAAAAGGAGAAAGGCTTATATAAATAAGAGCATCTCTAAAAGAGGAATCATTACGTTTAGTGATTCCCTTTTTAGGTTGTATGTTTACTTTTCACTACAAAAGACTGATCCAATATAAATGCAAGCCCAAAATTCCTACATACATAAAACTTACCCCTACTAAAGCTATGGAGAAAAATCGTTGAAAGATTTCCTTACTATGCTTGTAAACTAAATAACAAACAAAGATAACTAAAGCAGAAAGAGCACTTTTCACACTTAAAAAAATAATTGGACTCGCTAAAAGTAAAGTCTCCATTAAGGGGTTGGCTTCTTCTATAAAATTGTTCAACACGCCATAATTTGTTGCAACCCCATCGAATGCATTTAGAAATCCGATGGCAAGACCAAGATAAATAATGCTAATTTTCTTATTCATTTAACCTTCCTTTTTATGCTAATAGAGGAACATTACCATTATTTACAATATCGTTACCTATTTATACATTTTGTCTCCTTGGTCGGTATTTTTATAGAGAAATAACGTATATAATTTAGAATATGATGGGAAAATTGACGAGGACTCTAAAAAACAACTACTCAATAAAAAAAGAAAACTTTGCAGCAATAGTACGCTACAAAGTTTTATCAAACTAATTATTCATTCTCATATACTTATACGGAACCGATCCACAATTGAATACACACTAATATTTAAACTTAGTAATAACTTCTTTTAGTTCTTCTGCCATAGCTGAGAGACCGTTTGCTGATTGGGATATTTCTTCCATAGCAGCTAATTGTTCTTCTGCAGATGCTGCTACTTCCTCTGATGTTGCAGCGTTGCCTTGTGCAATGATAACCATTTCATTCGCGGCACTTGTAATTTCTTGAATAGCAGCTGACATCTGTTGTGCCGTTGCAGAAACCTCCTCCATTTGAGGCGTTATTTTCCTCGTACTTTCATAAATCAAGTTGAATTTTTCAATTGCTTCATTGGATACTTTTACACCCGCTTGTACATCATCTGTTACACGAATCATCGTTTGAACCGTACTTTCTGTATCCTGTTGAATTCTACTTACAATAGCGTAGATTTCTTTAGCAGACAATTGAGATTGCTCAGCCAGTTTTCGTACTTCATCTGCTACAACTGCAAATCCTTTACCATGCTCACCTGCTCTTGCTGCTTCAATAGCTGCATTTAAAGCTAATAGATTTGTTTGATCAGCTATTCCGGTAATGACATTTAATATTGAACTTACCTCTTTTGAGCTTTCATTCAAAGATTGAATCATTGCATTGGATTCCATAACAGATTTATGAATTGATTGCATTTGAACGACCGTGTTTGTTACTGCCTGACCACCTTCTTCTGCCTGTACCATCGTATGACGCGATAGCTCTGAAACGATAGTAGAATGATCAGCAATGGTAGAAGCCCCTTCAGAAACTACATCTAAAGATTGAGCAGTTTCATCAACCCCATATCTTTGTTTTTCTGCACTACTAGCTACTTCTTGAATGGAAATTGCTACTTGTCCTGTAGCAGCACTTGTTTCTTCAGCACTTGCTGATAATTCCTCTGCGGAGGATGCCACTAGTTCAACACTTTGTTCTACTTTTTGAATGAGCTCTTGAAGACTTTCCTGCATAACATTAAATGCTTCTGCTAATTGACCGATAGAATCTTTAGAGTATACCTCAATTCTTTCGGTTAAATCGCCTTTACTGATAGTAATGGCTTTATCTTTTAATTCATTAAGAGGTACAATGATAGATCGAATGATAAAGAACACAACCACTGCTCCAATAATCATAGCGCTTACAAGAACAAGCATTGTTTTATGGAAAATAGGTGCTGCAGCTTCACCGATTTCTTCAGAAACGATAGAACCGGCTAATTTCCAGCCTGTCAATTCATTCGTTGCAAAGGCCATCATTTTCTCTTCACCATTAAATAAATAATCAATATGTCCTTTTTCTTGACTATAAACTGCATTATAAAAGTCATCTTTTGCCTCAATTCCACCCTCTATAGTTGGATGGGCAATATACTTTCTTTGCTTATCTAAAAGAAATGCATAACCTTTTTTGCCTATCTTTACCTCATTGAATAGACCATGTATGTAACTTAAAGGAATATCGATTGCCACAACACCTGAAAAGTCTCTTGTAGTCTTAGAAATAGTAATGACCATGCCTTCATGATCCGCAGTTATATGAGGTTCTGACACAATCACTTTGCCTTTGTTGTTCATCGCATCTTTATACCAATCATTCTCTCTTGGATCATAATTAGTAGGTAAAGTCATGTTAGGTGCTTGAATAAATTCTCCACTATCCGTTCCAATATAAATCATTTTAGCCTCTGGATGTAATTCTATATAACGGTTGAAATCATCCGTTAATTCAACGCTTTCCTCTCCCTGATATAAATTTGAAGTAATGCTATTCGAATAATTCTCAACGTCATTCATCTTAGGTTGTATTAAATTATCAATTGACGAATTTAAAACATTAATTGTTTGGGAAAAGCCTTTCAAAATTTCATGTTCAACTGCATTTTTCGCAGCTGAATACGCTAATATTCCTATAACAATTGCTGGAATAATTAATACAGCCGAAAAGGTAATAATTAGTTTTGTTTTTAGGTTACTGAATTTTCTAAAAATTTTACTCATAAAATAACCTTCTTTCCCTTTAAATTATTTTCTAGTAATCTATTCAATATCATTATCACAAGTAAAGATAGCTATTTCTATCAGGAAAAGCCCTAACATGTGGTGGGGAATATCCCATATTTATACTCGTAAATATAAACATCTCCCTTTTCTTTACATCAACGTCAGCTACGAAAAAGTAAAAATATAGGGAAAACCCCTATAGATTAACACTAAGGGTTCGCGAGATAATGTATATAAAAATGACATGATGGGTGGGAGTGTACTTAGTGACGAACCGTATTGATGACATTCAACCACTGATTCAAGATTATCGATCAAAAATCAACGGCCATGAATCTGAATTTATAAATAGAATCCTAGACGACTATGAGGAACTCCTACATTTGTTCAAACAAAAAAATGATATGATTAGTCATATTTGGGACACCTACGAAAATGAAAAGTATTATATAGCCCAAAATACATTAGATCCACTTGAACAAATTTTGTTTAGCTCTTTATTGGGAATTCGTACGTTAGACCAGGAAGCCCAATCCGATTCGGCAAAAGAGTATTTAGCTACACTTAGAAAAGAGATTGAACGACAATTAGACCAGTTGAAAAAGACTTCTATTAGTATTTATCCAATATGTATGCAAGATTTGGGTCCTTACGGGGCAATTAAATCTTTCTATGAATTATTAAAAGAGGGAGGAAAAATAAAGATTGATGTTGAATTTCAGGGATTTTTAAAAAGGCAACCCCATAAAGTAGAAATTCATTTATTTCGATTCGTTCAACATCTAATATTAATGATTGATACCCTTAATACGGTTCCAACATTAATTGTCTCTATTAATGAAAAAGATGCCCAAATCGTTTTAACACTTGAGGGAGAGGCCTTAGTCGAGCAATTAGGGCATTCTTCAGAATATCACTTTTTTAAAGAATTAGTTGATAGTATTAAAGACGTTGAAATGTTAGAAGAAGATGAATGTCGAATCAACTTGGTTCTACAAACGAACAATCAGACATCTTGATTATTGAAATGCATGAACATTTCTTTTTAAAATAAAAAACTAGTTAGTAGAAGACTACAAGCCTTCTGCCAACTAGTTATATTTTAATAGACTCTATTGAATGGGCTACTTTTTCATTCGCATTTCTAGGAACACAAACTTCTATCGTCGTCCCCTCATTTACTTTAGAATGAAACTGAGCGGAACCACCTACCCCTTCAGCTCGTTCCTTTATACTATACAACCCAATACCTTTGCGCTTAGCGTTCTTTAAATAATCCTCTATGAAAAATCCGATGCCATTATCTTTGATTATCAAATCTACTGAATTTTCTTCCATATTAAGAGTTACATTAACTTCGCTTGCTTTTGCGTATTTCGCTGTATTTGTTAAAGCTTCTTGGCAAATCCGATAGAGAGCTGTTTCTACTTCTGGTTCTAGTCTCCCTAATCCACCTTTAATTTCATATTGAACTGAAATGTTATGAATTTGTTTGTATGATTCAAGATAAGATCTTACTGCTGGAATAAAACCTAAGTCATCTAATGTACTTGGCCTCAAAGAACGGGCGATTTCTTTTACTTCCTTCATGGCCTCTTGTGTCATCAGCTTAATGGTTTGTAGGTTTTCTTCTCTCTTTTCAATCGATTGATCATTCTTTACCGTATTTAGTGTAACTAAAATACTAAATAGCGATTGCCCAATACCATCATGTAATTCTCTAGATACACGCTTCCTTTCCTCTTCATGCGCCATAAATACTTGACGGGATAAATTTTTTTCAGCCTCATACAACTTAAGCTCTGTCTCGATTTGTTGTTTTTCCGCCTTTTCTTTATCTGTTAAAATCTGCTGAATTTCTGGGAAATAGATAGAACGATAAATATAGATGTATCCAATAAATTTAAAGCAGTGCCCTATTAAATTTTCGATGGCATATACTTGATTATAAAAGGTAAAGAAGAGTTCTCCAACCATAATTACAAATAGAGCAAAAATCATGCGTATGGAATCGATATTTGGTTGTGAATCTTTTATATATCTTCTTAGTAGTGTAATAAAAGTAAATAAAATGAATGTAGTTATTACATACTCAAGAGCAACTTTAAGGTCTGTAACTCCTTGGGCATTTATTAAAACAGGAAGCCGCTCTGGTATTGTAAGAATAATCAATGTACATACAGTGATTAGTAGGACGGTTACACATACACCCCACCCGCGTTTAATAAAGAGTAACTTGTTTGGTTTAAAGACAAACAACGCCACACCAATACTTTCTGTTAATCGAGCTACAATCCAAAACCATGTAGCACGAGAAGTAGAAAATTCATCGTTAATAAATGGCATTCCTTTATACGTTAAGGTATGCACTAAATCAAAGCAACCAACTGCGAGAAATATTAACCCTATAAAGTATTGTGACTTTATTCGATGAGTTGAGTATGTTGTCCAAGCCTGTACAAATACAGATAAAGAAACAAAAATACTAAATAACTCAAGTAATGTATGTAGTAATAAAAAGTGAGCATCTACATTAATAGATGTATGTCCCATTTGAAAACGAAATAAGATCAGTAAAGCAAAAATCGCAAAAATTACAAATTGAATTTCTTGTTTTTTTAAGGCTGTCATCTCCTTAAACTCCCTTATTTAATCAAAGTCTAAATAGCCGTTTTTCACTGCAAACTTCACTAAATCTGGACGCGTTTTCAATTGTAATTTATCCATGATTTTGGATTTGTGTGATTCGATTGTCTTAACTGAAAGAAATAATTTCTCTGCAATTTCTCGATTGGTATAACCTTTAGCCAAATAAGATAGTATCTCTTGTTCACGTCCTGTTAGTTTTTGTAAATCATTTTCATTTGCATCTGTTTTTTTCATATATTCTTCTAATAAAAGTTTTGTAGCATTAGGGTATAAATAAGCCTCTCCCCGGAAAACTGTTCGAATGGCCTCAATTAAATCATCTTCATGGTAAGTTTTTAATAGATAGCTAGAAGCACCTGCCTGTAATGCATGAAAAAGATATTCTTTCCCTTCATGCATCGTTAATACAATAATTTTAATTTTATTATTTGCTTCATTAATTTGCTTTGTTGCAACAAGGCCGCTCTTTTTAGGCATATTTAAATCCATTATAATAACATCTGGTTGTAAATCTAATGCTTTATGAACTACTTCTTCTCCGTTCTCCGCCTCATCTATTACTGTCATGTCCGATTGACTATTAACCATATGCTTAATTCCCGAACGTACAATGGCATGATCGTCGGCAAGTAATACTGAAATCATACTTGCACCTCCTGATTAGAGTTATCTAATACTAATATAACATGTTTTTAGTAAATATTGGACAGTCATATAATATTTTGTATTAATTACTAAAATAGGGTTAACCCCTCGCTAGTATAGTAGAATGACCTAGTTTGATATAGGGATTTTTTTCAATAATTGTTAGGGGTTTTCCTTATGGTGACAATTGTTATTACTTGTAATAATAAAAAAGAATATCTTGATAATTTATAACTGGAAAAGAGGGAAATACGATGATTACAGTTCGGAATTCTTTATTCGAGGAGCAAACAACCATTATCCAAATGATTTCATCAGGTATGCCGTTAAAGAGCATTTTAACCTTTATCGTGGAAAGTATTGAAAACAACTGTGATTCTTTTAAATTGTATGGATCCATCCTGTTGTACAATCCTTTATTAGAGCAATTGGTAGAAACTGCGAGTTCATCGCTTCCTACAAACTTTATAAAAGCTATAGAACCCATAGATGTCAGTCCTTATGGAGATTCATGTGGAACTGCAGCCTTTTTAAAACAACCTATAATTGTATCAGATATTCAAAATAATGCTTTATGGGATAAGAATGGGCATATTGCTACTTCTTATGGATTTCGTGCTTGTTGGTCAATTCCTCTTCTTTCTTCAAAAAAAGAATTAATAGGAATGATTGTTCTTTATAAAAGAGAGGTAGGAAAACCTGATGAAGAGACAATGAATGCACTCGCTATTTATAACAAATTAGCATCTTTGGCCATAGAGATTTCAGCAAATAACAATAATAATACGCATGGTCTTCATTGCTATGAATTTGATAAACATTTAAAAGGAACGAATGAAACAAACAAAAAAGTTCTTAGGGAATTGTATACAGCTTTAGAAAGGGGGGAATTTGAGGTATTTTATCAACCCTATTTTGGTATTAATCAAAAGTTACTAGGAGTTGAAGCACTTATTCGTTGGAATCATCCTCATTTAGGATTATTGACGCCTGCCTCATTTTTAGGAGCTGCTGAAGAAACAGGTTTTATTTTGGAACTAGAAAAATGGGTATTAACAAAATCAATCAATAAAATGCGAAAATTATATCAGAATGGTTGGACTGACTTAAGACTTTCGGTTAACATTTCCGCGCAACAATTTGAGAATCCTCGTTTTCCTAAAATGGTAGAAGAGCTCTTAAAGGAGGCTTCTTTCCATCCGGAAAACCTTACTTTAGAAGTAACAGAGCGTTTTCTTATTCATAAAGAAAATATCAATATTGTAAATCGATTCAAGGCAACTGGAATTAAATTATCGATTGATGATTTTGGAACGGCTTATTCTTCTCTTCAATATTTGAAAGACTTAAACATTGATGAAATAAAAATTGACCGTTGCTTTATATCAAACTTAGAAATAGATAATAATAGTCAAAAAATAGTCGAAATGATTATTATGCTCGGTCATCAACTGAACTTAAATATTGTCGCTGAAGGTGTTGAAACAGAAATGCAACTCCAATTATTAAAGAAAATGAAATGTGATTCAATTCAAGGTTTTTTATTTAGTAAACCAATTCCATTTAATCATTTGAAGAAAAATTTCTTTCAACAAATGAAAGAAACATGGAGTGACAATTATGTTTTTCAAAAAAACTAGTAAACCAATAGAAAAAGTATTAACCAAACAGGCTAATATTATAATGGACATTTCTAAAGATTCAGAGATAGAAAAACAGATTAAAATGATCGGACTAACTAAAGAAGACCTTCGTATCATTCAAAATTTAAAGCCATATATTATTAAACAAATGGAACAAATTGTGAAGAGGTTTTATGAAAACTTAGCAAACGAACCGTCTTTATTAAAAGTTATCAATGACAATAGTTCGCTATCTAGATTGGCCCAGACGCTTACACAACATATTAGTGAGTTATTTGATGGTGTTATTGACCAAGCTTTTTTTGAAAAAAGAATTCGCATCGCTAGTATACATGTTCGAATTGGTCTCAAAACGAAGTGGTATATGTGTGCTTTTCAGGACCTGCTACTTTCTCTTATGAATATTATTGAAGAGAATATAAAGGATAAAGAAGAGCAATATTTAGCGATTAGAGCAGTTACTAAAATAGTAAACCTAGAGCAGCAACTAGTTCTTGAGGCATATGATGATGAAAGTGAACGAATAAGAAAGCAAGGAGAAGAAGAAAAAATAGCAATCAGACAAAATGTAGCCGCTGCATCAGAAAAGCTTGCTGCCATCTCTGTACAAACGAATGCTTCTTTTCAACAATTACAAGCCCAATCACATGGAGTCATGTTACTTGCCAATAATGGAGCAGAATTATCCATCCTTGCAGAACAATACGCGGAAAATGGCAAAAGGCAACTAATCAATCAAAATACAAATATGGAGAATATTCATCAATCAGTTTGTACAATAGCAAAGGAAATCCAAGTATTACTTACTATTTCAAAACAAATGCAAGACATTGTCAGTATCGTAACAACTATTGCCGATCAAACGAATTTATTAGCTCTTAACGCAAACATTGAGGCAGCTCGTGCTGGTGATGTAGGAAAGGGCTTTGCTGTTGTAGCTGGAGAAGTTAGGAAGCTTTCTGAGGAAACAAAAAAGTCAGTAACGAACGTATCCACTTTAATCCTTTCCTTAAATTCACAAGCAGATAAACTTACACACTCCCTTGAAACCATTACAACAGCAGTAGCCAAAGGAAACGAGCAACTAATAGAAACCGACAATGACTTTAAACACATTTTACAAACTGTAGGCGAAACTAAACTCCAAAACAATAAAATTGAAAACGAGCTTAATTACTTCGTCACAGTAATAAACCAACTAAGCGAATCCTTTGACGAAGTTGCTCTCTCGGCAGATAACCTACGTCACAGTGACTTTTTTAATTGTTAATAATTTGTGGATAATTTAGGGGATGATATTATCCTCTTTTTTGTGTGTTGGAGAATAATAAAAGCCTACCGGAATAATCCAGTAGGCAACTGTTAAGATTGAATCAAATATTCTTCTTTTAATTCGGCAACATTCACTTCTGACCGCTCTTCTAATGAATGTCTTAAATGTACGGTAGCAGTTTTTCCGTCATTGTGTAACTGATCGATCCAAATGGAAACGTCATTATAGGTTACTTCATACTCTTTTGGTGAGTTGTAAATTTCCTGAGCACGACTAAATTCCACAATTTCAACCTCCTATTGGCCTTTCGAATTCCTTTTCGCCTTTTGTACGAGTTGATGAAGCTCGTCTAATTCAGATGCAATTTCTTCTCGCATCTTATTTGGTGCAATCTTTTGATTATCTGGTGTTTGTGGTAAGGACTGTTTATTTGTTCCTTTACTATTGCTATCATCTCTACCCATGAGGAACTCTCCCTTCAATTTGTTCGTTCTTAATATGGCATTGTCCACGATTTTTATCACAAAAAAATACACAACATGCAAAATATCTACATGTCGTGCAAATTTGGTTTCTTATTCTAAAGCGATTCCTGTCTTCGCTGAGAGATCTTCTATCCCATATAACCAGTCTCGTATTAATTGTCTCGCTTCATCTAGACCTTGATTTGCCT
The DNA here is from genome assembly GCF_003977595.1 of Lysinibacillus antri. Taxonomy (GTDB): domain Bacteria; phylum Bacillota; class Bacilli; order Bacillales_A; family Planococcaceae; genus Ureibacillus; species Ureibacillus antri. The sequence goes on from NZ_RYYR01000006.1 coordinate 55,082, forward strand.
CTGCCATCGTATTTCGGTCCTGTTCTTCTAAAGCGGAGAGCATTAAAACAAATGCGTTATATTGGATGTTTGCCGCGTCTATATAAGTTTCGTGTATCGCTCGCACATCTGGATGACTTGGCATAATCGCTTCTAAATCCACTACGAACTGGCGATACCCCGGCACGATATCATCTAATAGTGTATAGTACATAATTTCATCATTTTGGTAGTTTGCACCAGTTACGCTGTCATAAAGGCCGATTAAACGATCTTCTTCTGGAGCAAGTAAAACAACTTCATCTAAATAGTCCGAAAAAGCTTGTGCTAGGTCTTCATCATTGTTTGATGTGGCAGGTTCTGCTTTAGGTGGACTTTCCTCTTTTGTTGTATCACCCACATTGTTCCCAATAGAACTTCCTTCATTCGTTTTACTAGTTTCTTCTGTTTTACTTGTTTGTTCCTCTTTAACTACTGGGGTTGTATCTTCTTTCGGAATTAAGCTACTACAACCAACCAAAAACAGAGCAGTAACAATAGAGAGAAATAGTAAAAGTTTTTTCATGGGTCTCCAATCCTCCCATTCATTACAAGGGACATAATAATGGGATTTTGTTTTTTTTATGCACCACACTTAACTATATTCAAGTATGTACAATTAGTTATTTTGTCCAACAAAAAATATTTTTGTGTCGATTGATTATGTCAATCGGAGGATGTAAAAATCGCACTGGATGGAATTCATAAATTTTGCCCATTTAGACAAGCTAATCCTAGGAAGGTGATAACAAGATGATGAACTATCAGGCAGGAGATATCGTTTATGTGTTTATTCGAAATCCACATATTCAAGATGTTGCGAATATTCAAGAAGCAGCCGTGGTGAAAAATCCGGAAAAGCCAGAAGAACTCGCGATATTTGTATTTGAAACATATTATCCATTAACGGATGATTTAGCGATTTATTCAACATTAGGTGAAGCAGAAGCAGCGTATGCACAGAGTTTTGGAGAAGATACTGCATGAAAAAACCATTTACCCCTCAGCTCGTTTATTTTGAACCAAAAGCTTTAGACTATCCATTAGGACAAGAATTGAAGGAAAAGTTTGAACATATGGGAATTGAAATTCGGGAGACAACATCCCACAATCAAGTGAGGAATTTACCAGGGGACAATGATTTTCAAAAGTATCGTATTGCGAAGTCAACGTTAGTGGTAGGTATTCGGAAAACATTGAAATTCGATACGTCTAAACCTTCAGCTGAATATGCCATTCCTTTTGCGACAGGGTGTATGGGTCATTGTCATTATTGCTATTTACAAACAACGATGGGGAGTAAACCGTATATACGTACATATGTGAATGTCGATGAAATCTTAGAAGCTGCGGATCGATATATGGCTGAACGTGCTCCTGAAATAACACGATTTGAAGCGTCTTGTACGTCTGATATTGTTGGAATTGATCACTTAACCCATACATTAAAAAGAGCGATTGAACATTTTGGGCAAACAGAATACGGTCATTTGCGGTTTGTAACAAAGTTTCATCATGTCGATCATTTACTGGATGCCAATCATAATGGAAAAACACGATTTCGCTTTAGTGTAAATGCCGATTATGTCATTAAACATTTTGAACCTGGTACTTCGCCTTTAGATAAGCGAATTGAGGCTGCTGGGAAAGTTGCGAGGGCTGGTTATCCACTTGGCTTTATTGTGGCGCCTATCTATCTTCATGAAGGATGGGAGGAAGGCTATTATCATATGTTTGAACGACTAGATGCGGAACTACCTAAAGATGCAAGAGATGATATTACATTCGAATTCATCCAACACCGTTTTACTAGACCTGCGAAAAAAGTAATTGAAAAGAATTATCCAATGACAAAGTTGGAATTAGATGAATCAGCAAGACGTGTAAAATGGGGAAAGTACGGTATTAATAAATTTATTTATCAAAAAGAAGAAGAGAAAGATATAAAGGAGCATTTATATGGCTATATGAAAAAGTTCTTCCCGAATGCTAAGTTGGAATACTTCACATGAAAGAAGCCGGAAATAGACTATTCACGTCATTTCCGGTCTTTTTGTTACATATATAAACCTGCTAAAAAGATTCCAAGTGTTTCTTCGTAAATTTCATCAAATTGACTCAATGGAAGAGGATTTTGCCCTGTACCAAGCTCTACGGTATAGCCTGGTCTACGCCAATCTTGAATAAACCAATCCTTATAGCCTGCATAACTTTCAAGGGTTTGAACAGGTTCGTACCCACTTACTCTTGCAAACTCCTTCACGATCACTTCCGCTTCAGGTGGCTCCATGTTTTGATAGCCCCAATAAATCACTTCCCCTTGTGTATGGAAAGCTAAAACTCTTGAAAAATCACGTCTCCTTGTTAGATTGGCCATAGCAATCGCCTCAGGTTGTGTTAAAGGAGCTTCCCCACCATAATCCCGCGGACCAGGATTTTTCGGATTACGTTCTCTTTCTAAATCCCAGTTGGCAGGATACTGATCGTTTAAGTCGACCCCATTAATGTTTGCCTTCCAGTTTGAAAAGTCCGAACTACCATTATTCCACTCGACTAATTGCTCTCTTCTTGATTCAGGTGCACCATTAATCACTAGATTCACACCATCTGGGTTTACCATTGGCACAACGGAAAGCATTGCTTGTAAATAGAGTGGTAGTGTAGATAAGCCGCGCATGGAATTTTGATTTGTTAAGGAAAGTAAATAGTCATTTAAAAACCTCATAAGAACAGGTGTTGTAATCCATTCGTTGGCATGGAAGGAGGCATTATAGTGAACGCGTTTTGAACCAAGCCCAATTAATACTTCAGGTATATCTAACCCTAGTACGGAATCACCAATCATGGACATTTGCATGAATGGATATACAGAGGAAAGTGTCCAAAGGTCGTTCATCATCGTATTATAATCATATTCTTGTTTACCATTCACAAAGCGCCATGTTACTCTTCTCGGCACTCGAATGGATTGACCAATTTGAAGTCGATTGGGGTTTAAATTTGGATTCACAAGGTATAGTGTATCGACGGCTAAATTATTTCTTCTTGCAATGGACCATAAAGAGTCGCCTGGTTTTATTTCATAATTCGCTGTAACATAACCCGGGACACGTATCCTTTGTCCAATTGATAAATATTGTGGGTTAATATCTCGATTGGAGTCAATGATTAGTCGAAGGGGCACTGAAAAGACCTGGCTTAAGTACCAAAATGATACACCGGGGCGAACATAAACATCCATACAATTCCTCCCTTACACAAGTTTTTTAATGTCAAAGGTATCGTTTAATAACGCCCAGTTTTGAGGATAAGGATAGCCTAATGCCCAATAGCTTACGCCACGCAAATGATATTGTTTAATCAGATTAAATTTTGCTTGCGCACTGCGAGCATCCTCAAACCACACCTCATGATTTTGGCCTTGTTCATCAACATAACGGAAATACGGTGATTGGGCCGTTTCATCATATTGGATTGCGGCATTATATTTAGTTGCTCGACGAATGGCTTCTTGAGGACTAAATGTTTCTGCTATAGCCCCTTTAACATGCGGTAATTTCCAATCCCTCGCATAGATTTGAAAGCCTAAATAGATTTTATTAGCGGGCATAACAGATAATGCATACTCCACAACACGTCGCATGTGATGGATTGGTGAAATTGCTTGAGGAGATGCTCCCCGCCAGCCCCATTCATATGTCATCAACACGACAAAATCCGCGATCCGTCCATGAGCTTCATAATCGTGGGCGGTATATAATAGTCCTTCTTGGGCTCCACTTGTTTTTGGTGCTACTGCAGTAGATACAAAATACCCTTGTTGATGAAGGCGATTTACGGCTTCCTGAACAAATGTGTTGTAGTTTTCACGATCTCGTGGTTCAACATATTCAAAGTCAATATTTAAACCTCTATAGCCTTTGCGCTTCATTACTTCCAGTACATTTGAAAGGAGTTTTTCTCTAGTTGATGGATTGGAAAGTACTTCGTGAGCTAAATTTGTTCCGACATCTGTTACGGAAAGGTTGGTGATAGAAAGCATGGGGACTACCTGTTTAGATTTACCACTACTAAGCATTGAATCATCCGCAAAGGGTTGTAGAGTTCCATCTTGTTTAATAATGTAAGCGAAAGGGCTCAGGTACGTTAATAAATGGCCGATTTCCGATACGGATTGTGCTGCCTCTTCATCCTTTTGATACGTATAGGCATTTACTTCGATTAGTGGTTTGGGTCGTGGGATCAGTAATGGAGTTCCAGAGTAAATGTAGTTCGAGTTTTGGATTCGATTTAAAGTTAAAATGGCTTCTATAGATGTTTGATAGTAATTTGCGATTTGCCATAGCGATTCCCCTGGTAATACAGTGTGAAGTAAAGGTGGGATATATAAAGTAGTTCCTATTGTTAGTTGATTTGGATTCGTTATACGGTTTGCTCGAATTAGGGCATTAATTGTTACGCCATACTGTTGTGCAATAGACCATAAAGTGTCCCCTACTTGTACAGTGTGAGTGGATCCGGGTGACGGAATTACAATTGCTTGACCGTTTAACAATTGGTTAGGATTGGGCAATTGATTAACTTGTTGAATATCATTCACATTGACGTTATAACGACTAGCCAAAAAATTAAGTGTTTCGCCTGGCCGTACAACATGTATGAGCAATACATAAATCCCCCTCTAAAATAGCTTCAATAAGTAATATATGATAGTTTTATAAATTTAGTAATAAACCAAGGATCCAAAATGGATGACCTTGGTTAATTTTATGGGAAATAATTAGTTACATTTTTCTCATAATAAAACTTAAATGTCGCCCTGCTTTTTTATCCTGTCTATATGAAAAGCCTTCGGGACTAGTAAATGTACATGTTGAATCTATCGTAATGTTTTCAGGTGGAATGCCTGCTAGTTCACATTGCTTTTTAACAGTTAACTGATTATCGATGTGATATTTATTCGTTTCTTCTTTAAAATAAATATATTCATCCGCATAACCGAGTTGTTTAAACTTTAAATAGACATCTTCATCTACTTCAAATTTTTCTTGGCTTAAAGCTGGCCCAAGAACTACTTGTATGTCATTTGGCTGGCAATGTTCGTGGTTGATTAGCTGCTGCAACACTTTCGTTGTAATTTCTTTTACAGTCCCCTGCCATCCTGAATGGATCACGCCTATCAAACCATTCTTTTCGTTATAAAACATGATAGGAACACAATCGGCAGTAAATGTACAAAGCAGTGTATTCGGCTCGTAAGTGTAAAGTGCATCTGTATTGGGAATCGCCGTTTCTGTACTTTTCGCTCCCCTTCCTTTATCGGTAATCGTTACATGATGTACATTTGCGCTATGCGTTTGATTAGCACAAACGAAATCCGTTAGACCGCAATTTAAGTGAGTAGCTAGTTTACTTCGATTGGCAATAATCTGATCTGGGTTTTCACATATATGAAGCGCCATGTTACTTTGTTCAGGATCTAGTTCATCCTTAAGTGTTGTTCCTAAAATAAAGGAATCGTTGTTTAAGTAAATTTTCGTTTTCATTCCATCACCCCATTTCATCATAATACATTGGAAGGAGAACCTTCAAATTTAAAAAAGCCGTCCCAATGAAGGGACGACTTAAATGATTAATGTGTATTCACAATGCGAACATTCTCTAACACAGTGTATACATCCGCTTCACTAGTTGGCAATTCAGAAACCAGACGATGCCAGCCAGGATCTGTAGAAGGGGTATTAGAGAGTGTGATAGGCATTAAATTAAGATATTTAATAGTTCCATCAATTTTATACTGATATGCGCGGTCCCCATTTGGCGCAGTTCGTACACTTACGAGGTCGCGTGTTGTAATACCGAGTTGATACTTTTTATAATCTTGACTTCCAAGTGCAGAATCAATTCGATACATATGACCAGCCGTTTTCGCTCCCCAATATGGATCGGATGCATAGCGCACATTCATACCATTGATTTTCCCGCCAAGTGCCACACCGTTATAACGGAAATCAGACATTTTAGCTGGGTTTAAATAATACGTATTTAATCGATTCGCTAAATCTGCAATATTGACATCAAGTTTTAAAAAATACTTTGCTGCAGTCTTATTTACCGTAGTAGAGCATGTAGCATTGTTGTCTGTTACATTTAAACCGAACAGATTGTTATAGTTTTGTGCGTGACAACTCATTCCATAATCGCTTTCATGAATTGCAAGTGAAAGGATCAATAATGCATTTAATCGTTGTTCTTTTTCAACGGTTTTTAATTTACTTCCAAGTCCAATTAATCGACTTTTTGTGGAGGCATTTGCGTATTTAGCTAGACCTGTATTTTGTCTATCTGCAAGTATATCTACAATATATTGGTCAAGCTGTTCAGCAGTATAACTTGTTGGTACTCGGGGTGAGAGATATTGGAAGTAAGAATAACTTTCCCCTACATGTTTCCCATTTGCATCATAAAAATTAACGCTATCTGTGCTCGTATATTTTGCACCTTCTACTAGAAACGCTGGTTTTTCTCCAATTAAATAGGACCCATCGTAGCTTTGTTTCGTATGACGATAGACTCTGTGATATAAACCGGTACGGTCTGCATAATAGTAAGATACCCCTTTAGCTACGGCAGTTGGAATCAATGTTACATCGGATGGTTTCACATACATTGTTTGTCCCGCAACTTCTACAGTGACATACTGTTCAGTTGCATCGAGATATTTCAATTCAGTATCCGTTGCTATTCCGCCATACTCATAACGGGTTGTAAAAGTTGGTTGCTTATAATAAACAGTTAACCCTTTCGTTATAGCGTAGCCATCTGGAATTTTCACATATGTATTCCCCAACATAATTGCTTCATTTGCTTTTAAATTAGCATTGGCTGTGTTGAAAGTATCATACCTGTCCACCTCTGAATATGTACCATCTGTTTGTAATTGAACGACAGAATAACGAGCTTGCTCTACTGTAAAGGGTTTAGTAATTGGTTGATTTAACTTTTTTGTAAGTGTGCCAACCTTGCCTAAAATGTTATTTGTAATATGTAATGTATAGCTTTTCCCCTGTTCGTAGCCTTCTTTCGGAGGATGAACTATTACAGAGTTATCTATTACTGTATACGTGATGTTTTGTTTTACGTTTTGGCTATTGGTAATGTAAATATTATTTACTACACTCGATTCGACAACAGGATAGTTAAATGTAATTTTCCACTCTTTATTTGTAGGCACGTTTTCCGCTTTATCGGATAGAGTTGCACCTTCTACAATTGATGGAATGGTTAATAATAGAATGATCACGAGTAGATTTGTTATGTGCTGTTTTACTTTATACATAATGTTAAATTCTCCCTTCCTCCTATCATCATAACATCATACAAAAATGTTAAACTAGTAAACTTTATTATAAATAGTAATAAAGGGATATTTTTACTATGGATTTTATATAAATAAAATCTATTAAACTGTAAATTTAATTTAAAAATTTACAGATATTTCAACTTCACAGGTTTATTCATGCCTATTTTCCAATTCCCCAAAATAATTGGATTATCATTTCCTCCAGAAAATATTCCCTATTACAGATTTATTGCGATTTTAACAAGAATTTAGGTTTAAAGAACTGCATCAAATTAAGGTTTTTTATCTGAATGAACTACGAGGTAATACTTTTGTAACATTTTAACCAATATTTACGGGGTTAAAATTGATAGAAAAGTATTTTACTATAAGGGTACAACAAACAGGAAGGATTGATTAGATGTTTAAACACTTGAAAAAAGGCGCGATCGCAACGATTCTAGGAGCATCTTTATTAATACCGGCAACTGCATTAGCAGCTAATTCATATACAGTAGTATCAGGAGATACACTTTGGAAAATCGCAGTAAAAACACAAACTGGAGTTCAAGAATTAATTGAAGTAAACCCTCAATTAGCAAATCCAAATTTAATTTATCCAGGACAAAAAATAAATGTCCCTGAACAAGAAGGACAAGCCGTTGAACAAGAAGTTGTTCGCCTAGTAAATGTGGAAAGAGCGAAAGCAGGTCTACCAGCATTAAAATCAGACTGGGAAGTAGCGCGTGTGGCAGAAGCTAAATCTCAAGATATGGTTGATAAAAATTACTTCAGTCATACTAGTCCAACTTACGGATCACCATTTACAATGTTAAAAAACTATGGCATTAACTATCGTTCAGCGGGTGAAAATATTGCGCAAGGTCAAAAAAGTGCGGCACAAGTTATGGATGCATGGATGAATAGTTCAGGCCATAGAGCAAATATTTTAAACAAAAACTTCACTCATATCGGTGTAGGTTATGTAGCAGATGGTCATTACTGGACACAAATGTTTATTCAAAAATAAAATACCTTCAAAGTCGGGAACTATACGTTCTCGGCTTTTTTTGGATAAAAAGAAGATGCCTCATTTCTGAGACACCTTTTTATGAAGTTATGAAGTATGAATCTTGAACAGTGTCTAGCTACAGGCGCTAGCTCCTCGGAAACTTCAACTTCCTCCTACGCATGCAAGCATGCTTGTCGGAAGTTTCCAGTTTCTTTCGGAGCTGGGCGAGCGCCTTTCGCTTTTCTAATTAGTCTTCACGAACATCTTTACGATTTTTCTTTAACATTTTAGAAAGGATTTCGTAAACGATTGGTACGACGATTAAAGTTAATAGCGTCGAACTTAATAAACCACCGATTACTGTAATTGCAAGGTCAGCGGACATAAGACCTCCGCCACCACCAACACCAAGAGCCATTGGTAACATTGCCCCAATTGTTGCAATCGCCGTCATTAAGATAGGACGTAAACGTGTAGCCCCTGCTTCTAAAATTGCTTCACGCATTGATAATCCATCATGTTCCATATGAATAACTCGGTCTACTAGTACAATTGCGTTCGTTACAACAATACCGATTAACATTAATAGACCCATCATTACTTGTACGGAGATCGTATGGCCAGTAATGAATAGACCAACGAATGCACCGATCACTGTAAATGGTAATGAGAATAGAATCGCAAATGGTGCTAATCCTTCACCGAATGTCACAACTAATACAAAGTATACAATGGCAATGGCTGCAATCATCGCAATACCAAGTTGTGTGAATGTTTCAGCCATATCTGCAGCAACACCAGCTACGCCTGTTGTTACACCTTTAGGTAAATCTAAATCATCAATTTTATCATCTGCAGCAGATGATGCTTTTGAAATATCATCGCCAACAATTGTTCCGGATACAGTAGCGTAATACTCCCCGCCTGAACGAGTTAAAGTATTTAGCGTAGTACCTTTTTCAATTGTCACTAACTCAGATAATGACATTGTAGTACCGAGTGGTGTTTCTATTTCAGTTTTTAATAAATCTTCAACTGTTTCCGGCGTTACTTTTGCTTCACGTTGAACAATGATTTCGATATCATTGCCGTTGTGTTCAACCGTTGATAATACTTCTTTCACGCCTGAACTAGATAAAGCCATAACAATTTGACCAGTTGTTAAACCGTATTGTAATACATGTTTTTGATCCACTTTGAAGACATTTTCTACATATGGATCTTCCGCATCACTTGTAATATCTTCTAAGTTTTTCACGCCAGTTAATGCTTCTTCAACTTGATCTACAGCTTTCATCAAGTCATCTAAATCTTCACTATAAAGTGTATAGCTTACTTCATTTGATGCCATTGAAGTCATCGCAAAGTTTTGAGATTTCCATTCACCAGACTGACCAATATTAAACACATATTCTTCCACTTCTTCTCTTGCTTCAGGGAAGTTATCCATGTCAGGGTTAAAGATTAGGTACATTAATGCACCGCCTCCACCACCACCCATCATCATGGCAGCTGGATCAATGTTTTCTGGATCGTTAATTGATAATTGAAGAATTTCAATATCTTTGCGTGTTAATAATTCTTTTTCAACTTCTTCAATGTTTGCTTCAGTTTCTTCCATTAATTCCCCTGCTTTAGGAGTATAAGTTAAATACATCACTTTCTCTTCAGCGGAACCCATGAAACTAAAACCGATTAATGGTGTAAGACCGAACGAAGCAACTAATAAAATAATTGCAATTAATGATGTAATCACTTTATGGTTTAATGCTTTTTCTAGGACACCTTTATACCACAATGCAAGTTTACCAACTTCTTTATGGTTACTTTCTGACTTCTCACCGTAAAGTTTTTTACGGAATAAGAAGTGCGATAATGCTGGTACGATCGTGATCGCTACTAGCAAGGAAGCACCTAAAGCAAATGTCATTGTTAATGCGAAAGGCATGAACAATTCGCCAACCATACCACCTACAAAAATTAATGGAGCAAATACAGCTACTGTTACGATTGTAGAAGAAAGGATTGGTTTAAACATTTCAATTGTTGCTTCACGAATTAATGCGCGACCATAAAGTTTTTCTTGTTTTAAGTGCATACGACGATAAATATTCTCTACTACAACGATGGAGTCATCAATTACACGTCCAATCGCTACTGTAATCGCACCTAAAGTCATAATATTTAATGTAATATCCATCCAGTTTAATAAAAGGATTGCCATAAATATGGAAACTGGAATAGAAATGATCGAGATAATTGTGGATTTAAAATCACGTAGGAATAATAGGATAATTAAAACCGCAATTAAACCACCGAACACTGCTTTTTCTACCATTGAGAAGACCGATTCTTCGATTGGTTCACCTTGGTCAAGGGAAATATCGATAATCAGACCATCAATTTTCTTTTCTTCTTCTTTAATTAAATCTTTTACAGCATTTACTACTGTTACAGTGTTTGCTTCTTGCCCTTTTACGATTTGGATCGAAATCGCGTTTTCGCCGTTTGTACGAGAAACTGATTTAACTTTACCTACTGTTTCTATAGTTGCAATATCCCCTAATTTTACAAATGGGATCGGATTCTCTGCTGTTGGTGTTACAGGGATTAGCATTTCCTTAAAGTCATCTACAGTTTTAAACTTACCATCAATAGCAACAGCTTCTTCACCTTCAATAAATTCATAAAGACCAAGTGATAGAGACATGTCACTTGCTTGAACCATTTGTTTCACTGAGTCTTCAGTTAAACCAAGGGCAGCCATTTTTTCTTCATTATAAGTGAATTCTACCTCTTCAATATGTTGACCATTGATTGTTGCGGATGCAACGCCATCAATCTTTTCGATTTTTGGTAATAATAAGTCTTCAACAGTTGAAGTTAATTCGACGATATCTTCTTTAGAACTACTAACTGATAGTGCAACAACAGGCATCATATTCATACTAATGGCCATGATTGTTGGTTCTTCCACTTCTTCTGGTAAAGCAACATTATCTAAAGCCGATTCGAGTTGGCGTTTCTTTTCATCCATATCCACGCCATATTCATACTCGACTTGAATTTGAGAGACGCTTGAAGATGAACTTGAATATACGGCTTTAACATCTTCTAAGCTTTCTACTGCTTTTTCCATTGGTATGGATAGCTCATTCATTACTTGTTCTGGAGTTGCTCCAGGATATACGCCCATGACGATTAAGTACGGAATTGAAATATCGGGAATTGACTCCATTTTCATTTTTGTTGCTGAATAAATACCTGAGAATGTAATGATGATTGTTAATAACCATACTGCCAGTTTATTTTTCAGAACAAAATTTACTAAACCCTTCACTATTACACCTGCCCTCATTTGACTCTTATCTTTCCGTTATTTATAATAATGACTAATTGGTCAGTTGTCAATGAATGAGGTAGGAGTGTCACAAATGGTTAAAAAACAGCTCATTATGGAAAAATCTTTAGAATTGTTTGCAGAAAGCGGATTTGAAGCGACTTCTATTCAGCAAATTACAGAACGTTGTGGGATCTCTAAAGGAGCCTTTTATTTGCACTTTAAGTCAAAGGATGAGCTGATTTACAGCTTAATTGATAAATTCATGAGCGAATTTATTGCAGATATTGAACGGTCGGTCAGTGAGGATAAACCAAAAGAAGAATTGTTGTATAACTTTTTATATACTACGTTTGGTGAATTTCAACAACAAGCGAATTTTGCCAAGGTTTTCTTGAAGGAACAAGTGCTTTCTTTTAATAAAGAGTTATTCGAAAGATTTCACATGTATACAACAATAATCAATAAAATTATTTTCTCAGTTGTCCAAAGACAATTTAAAGATGTAAATTTAAATATGCAACTAGATTTATTATTTACGATTAATGGTTTATCTAAAGGCTATGGAGAATTATTTTTAATCGACAATTATAATGTAGATCTAGATAAGTTGTGTAAAGCTATTGTTGAAAAAGTTACAATTATTGCCGAACATGCAACAATTCAATTTATTACTCCGGACTATTTTGCTTCAACAAATCAACATATGAATATTACGAAGGAACAAATTGTAGATTTGATGATTGAAGTGATGGGAGAAGTTGAACAAGATTCAATTGTTCATGAATCGTTAGTTTTATTAAGAAATCATTTAATAGAACCAACATTAAGTGATGTTTTAATTGAAGGTTTGTTAAAAAATATAAGGTCAAGTTCCCAGTGCAAGTGGATTGCCTATTTATATCAAATTCAACTAGAACAAAAAAAATAAAGTAGGTGCCATTGAAAAATGGTACCTCAGACTGTAGACAAAGTCGTTTTCAACGACTTTGTCTACTATTTTTTCTTTATAAAAAAGTTCAATTACAATTGGGGTTTTTAGTGAAAATGTTGATATATCAATATCTGTCACTAAATAACTAATATAAATTAATTATGAAATTAGAGAAAATAATTCAGGAATTATCATGATTTTGATTAATAATTCCTTTTGTCGACACTCTGAGGTGCCATTGAAAAATGGTACCTACTTTATTTTTTTGCTATACGATCCGCTTGCGCTTTTCTTATGTTTAGCTGCGAACGCGCCTCTCCTCTAAACTTGCGAAAACTCCTTCGAGGATAAAAAGCGTCCTCTTGTGGTTTCCTCCAGTTGTTGTCGGAGCTAAGCGGGCATTCTTCGCTTTTCTAATTTAAGTTACTATTTTTTCGGCCATAAACGAAATAAACGACTAATCCGATGATAAACCATACCCCACAGGCTATCCATGTATGAACAGATAACTGTACAATTAAGTATAGACATGCAAGGAATGAAACAATTGGTAGAACAGGGAAGAGGGGAACCTTATATCCACCAGTTGGAATGTCTTTATTTTTTCTTAAGAAAATAACACCAAGGGAAACAATCATAAAGGCAATTAATGTCCCCATGTTAACTAATTCAGCTAATCTTGCTAATGGAATAACCCCTGCGCAAAAGGCAATGATAATACCAAATATCCATGTATTAATAACAGGTGTGTTATGTTTGGGATTTACTTTATACATAATTTTTGGAAGTAGACCATCACGACTTAAGGCAAATAGTAGTCGAGATCCTCCGTAAATCATAACAAGAATAACGGTCATCATCCCAGTAACGGCTCCTAATGAAATCACACCAGCAATCCAGTCTTGACCAACAAGTTGAATCACATAGCTTACAGGATTGCTTACGTTTAAATCGGTATATGGAGCAATCCCGGTTAACACTAAGGAAACGGAAATATAAAGGACTGAACAAACTAATAGTGAACCGATAATGCCAATGGGTAAGTTTCTTTGTGGATTTTTTACTTCTTCAGCCGCAGAAGAGACTGCATCAAATCCTAAATAAGCAAAGAAAACAAGGGCAGAACCCGCTAATACGCCTTCAAATCCAAATGGCATAAAAGGTTGCCAATTTTCAGGTTTAACATAAAATACACCAACAAAAATAAATAATAAAATAACGCCAACTTTTACAAAAACCATTATTTTATTTATTTTAGCAGATTCCTGTATACCTAATGTTAATAGGAAAGAAATCATTAATACAATGATAATAGCTGGTAAATTGACGTAGGTCCCACCACCAGGATTAAATGGTCCTGATAAAGCTGCGGGAATCGTAATATTTAAACCTTCTAATAAAGAAACCAAATAAGCAGACCACCCTGTAGCAACAGAAGCAGCTGCCAACCCATATTCCAATACTAATGCCCAACCCACAAACCAAGCGACTAATTCCCCGTAGACGATATAACCATATGTATAAGCACTTCCGGTAACGGGAATTGAAGAAGAAAACTCTGAGTAACACATAGCGGCTAATGCACATACAAGTGCGGCAATTAGGAATGAAAATACAATTGCTGGTCCTGAATGACTAGCAGCCACGGTACCAGGAAGAATAAAAATACCTGTTCCAACAATTGCCCCTACACCAAGTAAAATTAAATCAAAGGCACCAAGAGTTTTTTTTAGTTGCACACCACTAGTATTATTTAGCAATTCATGAATGTGCTTTTTTCTAAATAAATTTGACAAAATAAACACCTATTCTTTTTGAATTATGAAAAAATACTACTACGGAATAGGGCTAAGGTCAAATGTTTATTGGATAAATTGGCGAAATTTATCGAAATGAGAGATATAGTAGGAGAATTGACCTTAAAATAGTTTGAATAATTTAAAAATATAGTTAATTTTTGATTTTGGATGTTTATATAAATGTAGGCTATAGTAAAGTTATTTGTATTACAATTTTGTAAATTTAATGGAATAATAGCATTGATAATAATTTTCTTTGATAGTATGAAGGGGACTAAACAAATTGTAGGAGAAAAATAATTATGAAACAGTCATTAGAACAAGGGAAACCTTCTATTAAAACACTGCTTGAAATTTTATTGGTCTCGACAAAACTCGGTTTAACTTCTTTCGGTGGTCCAACTGCGCATTTAGGATATTTTCATGAAGAATATATTCGTAGACGGAAATGGCTGGATGAAAAAAGTTACGCAGAGCTAGTTGCACTGTGTCAATTTCTACCTGGTCCAGCAAGTAGTCAGGTTGGAATGGGAATAGGTATTATGCGTGGTGGCTTTTTAGGTGGGATTGCCTCATTCATAGGATTTACAATGCCCTCTGTAATTGCATTAATTCTATTTGCAATTTTTGTACAAGGGTTTGATGTTGGGGATGCAGGTTGGATTCATGGTCTAAAATTAGTGGCGGTTGCCGTTGTAGCACACGCAATATTAGGAATGGCAGGAAATTTGGTACCTGACCTAAAAAGAAAAACGATTGCTATTTTTGCACTTGCAGCTGTTTTACTATGGCAAACCGTGTATACCCAAGTGAGTGTCATAATGCTCGCTGCAATAATCGGTTTCTTTGTTTATAAGCAACAAGATGATAAAGAGACGAATTCGCTTGAGTTTCCCATTTCGAGGAAAGTTGGTTTTGTTTGTTTAACTTTCTTTTTTGCCCTATTAATTTCATTACCTCTACTAAGAGAAGTTACATCTTCAAAGTTTATTGCGATATTTGATAGTTTCTATCGCTCAGGTTCCCTTGTTTTTGGTGGGGGACATGTAGTATTACCATTACTTGAAAGAGAGTTTGTTCCAACATTTATTAGCGATGCATCCTTTTTAGCGGGATATGGGGCAACGCAAGCAGTGCCAGGACCTTTATTTACCTTTGCAGCATATATTGGTGCTGTCATGGATGGTTGGGTTGGCGGATTAGTCGCGACAATTGCAATCTTCTTACCTGCATTTTTACTCGTCTATGGAACTCTCCCGTTTTGGAATCGTTTACGTCGAAATGGGAAAATGAAAAGTGCTTTAATGGGTGTAAATGCTGCGGTTGTAGGTATTTTAATTGCCGCTTTCTATGATCCAATATTTACATCAGCAATAGTTTTACCGATTGATTTTATTGGGGCAATTATCCTTTATAGCATGCTATCTTATTGGAAATTAGCACCGTGGATCGTTGTTGTTACAGGAATATTTTTGGGGTTAATAATATAAAAGAGCCGATACACAGACGGTAAATTCTGTGTATCAGCCCTTATTCAATCTGTTTCATCTTTTATTTTTAAAAAAGCGTCTAGATTCGCCAAGAAAATATCTGTTAATTTGGGGTCAAAATGTTTGCCGCGTTCTTCTTTGAAATATTTAATGATTTTTTGCATTTCCCATCCTTTTTTATAAACACGATCACTAACTAAGGCATCAAAAACATCCGCAATAGCAGTAATTCTGCCATAAAGGTGTATTTGTTCACCTTTAATGCCTTGAGGGTAACCGGTACCATTATATTTCTCGTGGTGCTGATGGGCAATAACTGCAGCCGCTTTTATAATTGGCCGCTCAGAATGTTTTAACATATTAAATCCGATGAGCGAATGACTTTTCATCACTTCATACTCTTCATCTGTTAATTTGTCTGGTTTATTCATAATGATATCACTAATACCAACTTTTCCGATATCATGCATAGGGGAAGCGAGTTGTATAATCTCCGCCTCTTCTTCTGAAAGACCATACCTTAATGCTAATAATCTGGAGTATTCAGCAACCCGCTTAACATGATTTCCAATCTCTTTGGAGCGCATTTCACCAATTTCACCTAATGTATAAATAATTTCTCTTTGTGTACGGTCAATTTCTTGTACTAAACAAACGTTTTTAAAGGTAGTAGATGTTTGAGATGAAAAAATTTCAATTAGTTTCTTTTCCCAATCTGTTAGTTCTCTGCCAACATTGAAATAAATAAAATAGTGACGTTCTAATTCTTCGCCTAAATACATTAAGAACGTATGACTTTCAATTAGAGACAGGTTATCGTCTAGTCCCTGTCGAATGCTTGGAGAAAAGAGGTTAGTGGTATCGATAAGTTTATTCTGAAAGACGCCACTTTTAAATAATACCTGTAACTCTTGTTTGCTTTTTTGAAGAATTAAGCTGCCATACGTATATGTATTTTGTAATTTTAAAATGGCTTTCAATTGCCCTAAAATTGTATCGATCAGTGGATGAATAGAAATCTCTTTTAATATTTCAGAAGTAGCAGAGATGACATTTTTTAATCCGTTTTTATTTTGCTCCATTACGAGTAATTCACGGTATGAACGTAATGCCGAAATAATAGATGTAAATAGCTTGTATGATGTTAGTTCAGATTTTATTTGGTAATCGTTAATTTCGAAGGAAAGCATAACTTGTTTATATGGGAAAGTCTCTGGATGGCTTGTTTGTAAAATAATTCTAGAATTTTGATCATGTAGTTCATTTCGAATATATTGTACAATTTGTAATCCTGAATCCATAGACTCCAATTCTGTATCTAATAGAATGACAGCCATATGCTCTATGGCGCACAGGATTTGTTTTGCTTCTATAGAAGAATAAGCATGGTGCCATGTTATTCCTTTTTGTTCAAAGGCAATATCCTTCAGTCCTTCTTCAATGAATTGATGGAACTTTTTATCCTGATTCACGATGAGAACATGCCAATGATTTATTCTTTTGTGGTCGTTAAGAAGTTGTTCATTGTCTTCTTTAAACAATGACTTACTATCCATATAAGTTCCTCCACCAAGCTTAATTGAACAAGTATTTTAGTGCGATGCTTTAAAAGCTTAGAATTTTGAAAAAAATGGTCGATTTATAAAATTATTTTATCAGATTAATGTGGATATGTAATTTGCTTTCACAAAATAACATCAGATAATGAAAATCAGAGGGAAAAAGTTTACGATTTCAATAAAATGATTGAAACAAAAAGAACTAGGCAGGTCAAATTTAAAAAAGCAGCTGCCTAGCTAATATATAAATTATCTTCCTTGGTAACTATGGATTAAATCCCCGTTTTGACCTCGTGCAAATAAATCAGTTCTGTTTGGACCCCAAGAAACTGCAGCTGGTGCGCTCGTTAAATTGCCACCTAGAGCCTCCCAACTATCCCAACGAGAGCCATTCCAAGTTCGCTTATAAAGTCTATTTCCTGTGCCTCTTACGAATACATCTAGTTGATTTGTACGTCGCGATGAAACAGTAGGCGCACTTGTCAATGTACCACCAAGGCTTTCCCAATTGCTCCATCTTGACCCGTCCCACCATTTGTGAATTAAATCATTGGCTTGCCCTCTAGCAAACACATCAATTCGATTTGGTCCCCATGAAATAGCTGCAGGTTCAGAATTTAAGTTGCCTCCAAGGTCTTCCCAATCTTCCCAACGAGTGCCGTTCCATGTTTTCTTATATAAACGGTTGTTTCCGCCTCTTACAAATACATCGAGTTGATTTGTACGGCGACTTGAAGCTGAAGGTCCGCTTGTCAATGTACCACCAAGGTTTTCCCACTCATTCCATCGTGACCCGTCCCACCATTTGTGATACAGTGCATTGTCTGTTCCTCTAACAAAGACATCAATGCGATTTGGTCCCCAAGAAACGGCACCTGGAGACGAGGTTAATACGCCACCAAGGTTTTCCCAATTACTCCATCTCGACCCGTCCCACCAAATATGATATAGAGCGTTATCTGTGCCTCTTGCAAATACATCTAAACGGTTTGGTTGCCAGGAAGATACGGTCGGTGCGCCAACAATTGCTCCACCGAGGCTTTCCCAATCAGACCACCTCCCACCAGGTCTTGGCGGTGTTGGGCCAGGTGCAGGACCAGGACTTGGTTGCATACCTCTAAGAATATTTAATGTTATTTCAATGACTTGTGTGAGTATACGATCAATAGTATTCACAGGGAAGCCCATTTGGAGAATAAGTAAATTAAACCAAGGTGTTTCTCTTTGGAATTGTGCATAAATCTGATTTGCAGATGTGTTCGGCACTGCTTCATTTCTCGTAAAGTTCACAATAAAGAAAAAGAATGCCTCTACTAATTGCCTGTTAATCCCCGCTTGTTCTAATTGTGTATAAAGGTTATTATGCTGTGTGCGAATCGTTTGCATGATTTGCTGTACACTCGGGCGTTGCTGTGTAGGTTGTTGTACATATTGTGGAATTGGTTGTGGGGGTGGGCTTACCGGACCATGCTGCACGTAATAATATGGATTGCCATTATACCTGTACATATTCAATTCCTCCATTTCTATGCTAGTGTATGCAACACATTTTGAAGTGGGACTCAGACTGGCATTTTATTTGGTGGAAGTTTTATTGCCTGGAAAAAGAGAAGTTTTCGGTCTTTCTAATGGAGTAACATTAATAATGAAGTAGCTGATAATTAGAATTAAAATAACGAAGGAGTAAATGAGTGTATCTTTTGGATGGTCATGCTCTACAATGATTAAGCGGATCATGGCAGTGATACCGATATATAAGAAGTATCGTAATGGGAAATGATAATCCTCCTTGAAGTACTTTACAATCATTGTAATGAACTCAAAATATAAAAAGAACAAGAGGATATTGGCGAGGAACAATTGATAATCATTACTGCCATCAATAAATAATATCTTAAAAAACTCAATGAGCTCTTTAATAAGTAGAAAAGATAAAATTAAGGATAATACAATAAGACAAATGTTTAAAAACCACTGTAACACTTTCGGTATATACTTTTTAATTTGAGTCCAATGTACATTGCCCATATTATCTCCCCTCACTTTTTAATAGAATGTTTATTTTTATGTAGATTTATAGCTAAAAATGCTAGTTTTTTAAAAAATAAGAGAAAAACAAGCGGGATAGGGAAATAATTTGCATTTACGATGGTTAATCATTATAAGTGGATTATTTAGGGGGGCGAAATGATTTTTATTTTGTTAATATCTAGTAGAGTAAATTTAAGATAGAAAGGAAAATAAGGAATCTATATGGAGAAGTACGCAATTCAGAGAAGTGTTAAGAGCTATTATTATACAGTGTTCTTTTTAATTATTTGTATGTTTATAGGGATAAGTATGTCAAACCCTCGAAGTGGAGGTACTGACAGTGGTTTAATATCACACGGGGTTATCGTTGTTGTATTATCTATATTTTTATTACTTTATCCGAAGTTCAGGACACATAGTTTTAGATTAATAATCGTTATACTCGCTTCAACATTAATTTATTTACTTTTCTTTCTATACCCGAATACAGCATCGAATTTAATATTAATCAGTTTAATTCCAACTATTTCTATTTTATTATTTGATGAAAAGCTTTTTTACTTTTCTCTTATTCTAAATACAGTTTTATTAGGGTTCTCCATTATATATATTTACCTAGAAGATTGGGAAGCTATATATCCTTTGTTAACGGGAGATATAGTTGGGAGTATCGTTAATTTTATAGGTAGCCAGGTAATTCAATGTTTTGCTTTCTATCTCACATCTATACGCATTAAAAATCAACAAGTATATTATGAGCAAATGAAGCATTCAGAACGATTAAAAACGACTGGTGAATTAGCTGCCGCAGTGGCTCATGAAATTAGAAATCCTTTAACTGTCGTGAAGGGCTATCTACAAATGTATAAACAGGACCAATCATTCGATACAGATAAAAGGGAAAAATTCACTTTATTAATAGAAGAATTGAATACTGCGGAACAAGTCATATCTGAACTATTGTCATTATCAAAACCATTGAAAAACAAGGAAACGGAAAAAATAAATGTAGAAACTAGTTTACATAGCGTGACAGATTTACTGCAATCTTATGGATTATTAAATGAAAATAAAATTAATGTATCTGTTGAGGGTACTTGCACAATCACAATTAATAAAATGGAGTTCCATCAGCTCCTAGTGAATATTATTAAAAATGCAATTGAAGCTTCATCAAGTGGTAACCCAATCAATATATTTGCTGGAAGGAAAAGAAGTTATGTGGAAATCAAAGTTTCTGATGTGGGGCAAGGCATGTCAGCAAAAGAGCTTGAATTAGTTGGCACCCCTTTTTATTCGTTAAAAGAAAAGGGTACAGGGCTAGGGATTATGATTTGTAATCAAATAGTAGCAAACTATAATGGAACAATTAAGTTCGAGAGTAACAAAGGGCACGGGACAACGGTTAGAATTTGCTTTCCATATAAAAAGTAAGAAAGGATTGAATGCAGAGTGGCTAATTCCATAGTAGAAAAATTAAAATTAATAAAGTATAAAGAGATTGCCATATTAAATATACCAAAGGATTCCTATTACTTTGATGAGCTACCTCATTATGATAGCGAGCTTCACTCTAAAACATATGATTTGATTTTTGTCTTTGTATTATATATGGAATCCCTACAAAATGTTGTAAACAAAATTATTAAGAAAAACTATTTAAATCCAAAAGGTTATATTTATTTGGCTTATCCAAAGAAAGGGAATAAAGTATATGACACATTCATTCACAGAGATGATTTGTTAGAAGGTCTTGGAGCAGATCAGGACGGATATATTGGTAATAGTACGATTAAATTTGCTCGTATGGTGGGACTAGACGATGTATTTACCGTGGTGGGATTGAAGGAAGATGCAAAATCTAAAAACACACCATCCACAAAGATGAGTCAATGTGTGGATGATTATATTGAACTCATTCCGCAAATTGAAAAAGATTTGGCAGGAGCACCTAAATTATTAAAGTTCTATCAGTCATTAACGCCCGGCTATCGCAAAGACTGGGCACGGTATGTATATAGTGCTAAACAAGAAGTGACAAAAGCAAAACGACGTGAAGAGATGAAAGAGATCTTAGCCCTAGGGTTTAAAACACGTGATTTATATAAACTTGGGAAGAAATAACTAACATCAACATGTCATTATTAAGTGGTAAGGAAAGAAATCAATTGAAATCTTTGAGGATTTTTGAAAAAGTAACGGTTAGAAAAATACTGTTACTTTTTTATTTTGTTCATAATGTTCATAAAATGCTACTTTAAGTTCTTTTCTATGAATCTCTATAAAATTTTATGGAAATACATCACGAATATATTAATAAAATATTCAATATTGATTTAAAAATCCAAATTTACTAAAAAATCGGACTAGACTAAATAGGTAGAATGTTTTACAATCATAAAGTCTAATAATTGAAAAAAGATATCGAATAATTTTATATTTCAGAATATTTAGATTAACTGTTGTAGCAACTAAACTATTAAGCTATAATTGTCTGAAATATCTTATATCTTTTAAACATCTATGTGGGGGGAATAAAGAATGACAGAGAAAAAAACATTAAAGAGATTCGCATCAGTATTTTTAACATCATCTTTAATAGTTGGCGCATTAGCGGGTTGTGGTTCAAAAGAAGAAGGTACATCTACTGATAGTGGAGGTTCTACTAGCGATGATACGAGCGAAGTTATTAAAATTGGCGCTAACTTAGAGCTTTCAGGTGCAGTAGCATCTTATGGTTCTTCAATTGGGAAAGGTGCTGAATTAGCAGTAGAAGAAATCAATGCTGCTGGCGGTATCGATGGTAAAAAGATTGAATTAGTAAAAGTAGATAACAAATCAGAAAACTCAGAAGCAACAAATGCTGCTATTAAACTAGCAACTCAAGATAAAGTTGCTGCAATGATTGCTCCTGCAACTTCAGGTAACGTAATCGCAACAGCACAAATTGCAAATCAATATAAAATTCCAACTGTTACAGCTTCAGGTACTGCTCCAAATGTAACTGAAAATGAAGACGGCTCAATTAATGACTTTGTATTCCGTACATGTTTCATTGACCCATTCCAAGGGGTAGTAGCAGCAAACTTTGCGACAGAAGAGCTTAAAGCAAAAAATGTAGCAATTTATGCGGACAACTCATCTGACTACGCTAAAGGATTAGCAGCTGCATTTAAAGAACAAATCGAAGCAAACGGCGGAACTGTAGTGAAAGAAGAAGCTTATGTTGCGGATGATGTAGACTTTAAATCAACGTTAACAAATATTAAATCAGCAAACCCTGATTTCGTATTTATTCCTGGATACTATGAAGAAGTAGGTTTAATTGTTAAACAAGCTCGTGAATTAGGAATTGATGTGCCATTAATGGGTGCGGATGGTTGGGATTCTCCAACTCTAGTAGAACTTGCAGGTAAAGATGCGTTAAACAACACATTCATTACAAACCACTATTCATCTCAAGATCCAGATGAAACAATTCAAAGTTTCGTAGATGCATTCGAAGCAAAATTCAGTGAAGCACCGAACGCGTTCCATGCACTTGGATATGACACAGTTTACTACATCGTAGACGCAATTAAACGTGCTGGCTCTGCAGATGGCGAAGCGATTCAAAAGGCTTTAGCAGAAACAACAGATTTAAGCTTAATTACAGGTACATTCTCAGTTGACGAAAAACACAACCCAGTTAAATCAGCAACAGTTCTAGAATATGTAGACGGCAATCAACAGTTCAACTCTAAAGTTAATCCGTAATAATACACATTTCGTGTATTTGATCAAACAAGGGGGGCTTGCCGGCCTCCTTTTTTACGGTTACAAAAGTCAATTTTCTTACAATGGATGGAAAATGATGTGAGGAAAGTACATAGAAATGAAGTGCGAAAAATAATAAGTATAGAAATATTGGAAAAGGAGTGAGAGCTCATGGAATGGTTGCAACAACTAGTAAATGGTATTTCCTTAGGAAGTATTTATGCATTAATTGCCTTAGGTTATACAATGGTATATGGCATCATCAAGTTAATTAACTTTGCTCATGGTGACGTATTTATGCTAGGTGCCTTTATTGGCTTTTACGCAATTGCTAGGTGGGATTTAGGGTTTTTCCCAGCATTAATTATCGCCATGTTACTTTGTGCAATTATTGGAGTTATTATCGAGCGTGTTGCGTATAAACGATTACGTAATGCAACACGTATAGCAGCTTTAATTACAGCCATTGGGGTTTCTTTATTAATTGAGTACACGGTAATCTTCTTTAGAGGGGCTTCACCTGAAGCATATCCTGAAGTATTTGCAAATAAGTCCATTAACATTTTGGGTGCAAACATTAGCTCGATATCGATTGTCATTTTAGCAGTTACAGTTGTTTTGATGATCTTATTACATTTTATCGTTCATAAGACGAAAATCGGAAAAGCAATGCGTGCAGTATCTCATGATGCGGATGCAGCACGTTTAATGGGAATTAACGTAGATAATACAATCTCAGCAACTTTTGCTATTGGTTCAGCATTGGCAGGAGCTGCGGGTGTAATTTTTGGTTTATATTATACAAGAATTGAACCATTAATGGGTGTTTTACCAGGTTTAAAGGCATTCGTAGCAGCCGTATTAGGTGGTATCGGAAGTATCCCGGGTGCCATGACTGGAGGCTTAGTGCTGGGTGTTGTAGAAACCATTGTAAGTGCATTAGGATATTCTTTATGGCGTGATGCTGCGGCATTTGTCATTTTAATTTTAATCTTAATATTGAAACCATCGGGTATATTCGGTAAAAATACCCGTGAGAAAGTGTAGGTGACATGCATGAAAAAGTCTAAAGCCTTTTGGGGGTTCCTTGTTTTAGCACTAGTAATCTATGCAGTCGTACAAGGCATGATCTCAGGTGGAATGCTAGATCTTTATTATCAAAATATATTAATCCAAATGTGTATAAACGTTATGCTTGCAGTAAGTTTACATATTGTCATTGGGATTACTGGTCAGTTTTCTATTGGTCACGCAGGGTTTATGGCAGTAGGTGCTTATGTTAGTGCGATTGTAACAATGAAGTTAGGATTACCATTGATAGTAGCAATTTTATTAGGTGCAGTTATTTCTGCATTAGCAGGGTTACTTGTAGGGATTCCTACATTACGACTAAAAGGAGATTATTTAGCAATCGCAACATTAGGATTTGCTGAGATTATCCGTATTATCTTCTTAAATGTCGATTATGTTGGTGGAGCAGCGGGTATGGTTGTAATGAATATGACTACATGGACGTATGCATTTGTAGCTGTTGTAATTACAATATTAGTCATTGCCAACTTTACAAACTCGCGCCATGGACGAGGATGTATTTCGATTCGTGAAGATGAAATTGCTTCAGATGCAATGGGAATCAATACAACTTATTACAAAGTTATTGCTTTTACAATCGGTGCATTCTTTGCAGGGGTTGCAGGGGCAATTTACTCCCATAACTTTTTCATTATTCAACCAACAACATTTAACTTCTTAAAATCTTTTGATATTTTAATTTATGTTGTATTAGGTGGATTAGGTAGTCTTTCTGGATCTGTCATTGCAGCTATTTTCTTAACGGTTGTATCTGCATATTTATCAAATTTCCCAGAAACACGTATGATTATTTACTCTTTAGTGTTAATCATCGTAATGTTATATCGTCCGACTGGATTAATGGGAACAAAAGAAATTACGTCTTTATTCAAGTTCGGTAAAAAGGGAGGTTCTAAAGTATGACAAGTAACCTTCTTATTAAAGCAGAAAATGTGGGAATTCAATTCGGTGGTTTAAAAGCTGTTCAAAACGTGAACCTGTATTTAAATAGCGGTGAATTAATTGGTCTAATTGGCCCGAATGGAGCAGGTAAAACAACTACTTTTAATATGCTGACAGGTGTATATCAACCAACGGAAGGTACCATCACTTTCGACGGCAAAAAGTTAAACGGGTTGAAACCATTCCAAGTAACGAAACTAGGGATTAGCCGTACATTCCAAAACATTCGATTATTTAAAGATTTATCAGTTTTGGATAACGTAAAAGTGGCCAACCATAATCTTGCAAAACATTCACTATTTGCGTCTATTTTCCGATTACCTAGTCATTTTGCGGGTGAGGCGAAAATGGAGAAAGAGTCTATTGAATTTTTAAAGATTTTTGGTCTAGATATTTATAAAGATGAATTAGCTAAAAATCTACCATACGGAATGCAGCGACGTTTAGAAATTGCTCGTGCGCTTGCTGCAAACCCAAAATTACTTTTACTTGATGAACCAGCGGCAGGGATGAACCCACAAGAGACACGTGAATTAATGGAATTGATTGCATTCATAAGAAAAGAATTTGGTTTAACAATACTATTAATTGAGCATGATATGCACCTTGTTATGGGAATCTGTGAGCGTATTTATGTACTGGACCATGGGCAATTAATTGCAGATGGAACGCCTGAAGAAATACGAAATAATCCTAAAGTAATTGAAGCTTACCTTGGTGAGGAGGTTATTGATTAATGCTAAAAGTAAACAACATCGATGTATTTTATGGAAATATTCATGCATTGAAAGATATCTCCTTAGAAGTAAATGAAGGTGAGATTGTTACACTAATTGGTGCGAACGGTGCGGGGAAATCAACACTATTAAAAACATTATCGGGTCTTTTAAAACCTAAACAAGGGACGATTTTGTACTATACTCAACAAATTGGCGGAAAGCCTGCACAAGGTATTGTAAAAAGCGGTATATCCCATGTGCCTGAAGGACGTCGAGTGTTCTCGAATATGTCAGTAGAAGAGAACCTCGAATTAGGAGCTTACTTACGTAATGACCGTGATGGTATTAAAAAAGATATGAACTATGTATATGAACTGTTCCCGATTTTAGATGAGCGTCGTAAACAACTATCAGGTACATTATCTGGTGGGGAGCAACAAATGTTAGCGATGGGTCGTGCATTAATGGCGAAACCTAAGTTATTATTATTGGATGAACCATCAATGGGGCTAGCACCATTAGTCGTTAAAAAGATATTTGAAATTGTAAAAATGATTAACAGTCAAGGTACAACGGTTTTACTAGTTGAGCAAAATGCGAATATGGCATTGTCGATTGCAGATCGTGCGTATGTTTTAGAAACAGGTAAAATTGTATTGGCTGGAACTGCAAAAGAACTCCAAGAAAGTGAGCAAGTAAAAGCGGCTTATCTTGGGGGATTATAAGAAAGAGGGAGTCACGAAAAAACGTGACTCCCTTTTTTATGGTTTTCCCAATTTGAACAGTGTTTAGCTACAGCGGCGAGCGCCTTTCGCTTTTCTTATTACCATTCAATTTCTTCTGGATACTTCATTGTAAGTGGTAGCTCATGAATTTCATTTTTAGTTATGCTTGCTGTTGCTAGTATTTCTTCTTTTAATGCAAGATAACTTTCATCTTCAATGAGTAAACGAATCGCAAATGCCGCTAAATTTTCTTTTCGCTCTTCTATTGATAGATTAATATATTCTAGGTTCAATAAATCCACATATTGTGTTGCATAGCGGAAGTATTTTGGTGATTTATTTTGCATTAGTTGGGAGAAGACAGTGTAATGTTCCTCAGCGAGATGGTTTTTTAGACAATCTGCAACACTAGATTGAAATTTACGAATGACTGAAATATGTATATTCCATAAAGAATCGTCTATCATTTCGTTATGTAATGTTATAAAGTCATTTAATGCAAGCGTTGTAAATAATAATTCTGGCCATAGTATTTCAACAGAAAAGTAGACATTTTTTTCTGGAACAATTAAATCATGGCTTTTTAAGATGCCTCTATGAATCCCATTTGTAACAAGTTCAATATTTTTTTCCCCTTTTGCTGCATGGCGTAAATCGAAGCAAACGCCTAATACACGATGTCGTGCCCCCTGGTAATCATAGTAGCGATTTTCATCCCCAATGACTTCGTAAATAGCATTAATTAGTTCATCAAAGTCCCAATAGTCGCCACTAATACAAGCGCCTGTTAATAGTTCAGTACTTTCAATGGATAGCAACATCCCCAACCCCTTTATTTAGTTCTTTTGTTTATAGTTAAGCAACTGGAATAGCTCCGTTTTTTCTTTTTCTGTTAAATCACGCCATTGTCCAACTTTTAAGTTACCTAAATGAATATTCATAATGCGTATTCGTTGTAGTCGCTTTACTGAATAGCCTAGAGCTGAACACATGCGACGAATTTGTCGATTCAATCCCTGTTCTAAAATAATTTTAAATACGTTAGAGGAGATTTTTTCCACTCTACAAGGCAAAGTGGTTGTATCTAATATCTTTACCCCTGAAGACATGTGTTGAATAAATTGGTCTGTAATGGGCTTATCTACTTGCACGACGTATTCCTTTTCATGGTGATTTTCTGCACGTAATATTTCGTTTACAATATCCCCATCGTTTGTTAGTAATAATAGCCCTTCAGAATCTTTATCAAGACGGCCGATATGAAAAATGCGCTTTGAGTGACCTACAAAATCGACAACATTTCCTTTGATATGCTTTTCCGTTGTACTTGTAATGCCAACAGGTTTATTTAGAGCGATATAAACTAACTCCTCCTCTTTTTTTACTTGTTTTCCGTCCACACAAACAAGATCGCCTTCATTTACTTGGCTACCAACAGTTGCAAGCTCGCCATTTATTGTAATACGGCCTTCTTCAACCCATTTATCTGCGCCGCGTCGAGAGGTAATGCCGGTTTCACTTAAATATTTATTGATTCGCATAAATTCTCCTATTATTTATAATTAATGTTTTTCCTTACCTATTGTTAACATGGTTTCCCTAAGTCATTCCAAATAAATGATGATAGCTTTATTTTACATTTAATCCTCTAAAATGCCTTCTGTTTTGTCGAAAAATTTCTATGAAAAAATTAACGTTTTTAGATATATTCTAGTAACTTTCGAAATATATATAGATAAATACCTTTTTAATAGCTTGGGGAAGTAAGTGCTAAAAGGTGTTGGATACGATAAATAGGTGAAAAGGGGAGACTAAACACATGTCAGTATTAACATTGGCTTATGCATTTCCAAACACAGAAGGAGCAGTAGTAAATTTCAAGGAAAAATACGACAACTTTATCGGAGGACAATGGACGCCACCTGTAAATGGAGAATACTTTGATAACGTAACACCTGTTACCGGAAAGGTATTTACAAAAGTAGCGCGTTCTACAGCCGATGATGTTGAACTTGCAATTGATGCAGCTCATGCAGCGAAAGAATCGTGGGGAAAAACTTCTGTCGCTGAGCGAGCAAACATTTTAAATAAAATTGCAGACCGCATTGAAGAAAATTTAGAAATGTTAGCTGTTGCTGAAACGTGGGAAAATGGAAAAGCCGTGCGTGAAACATTAAATGCTGACTTACCACTTGCCATCGACCACTTCCGCTATTTTGCTGGAACAATTCGTGCGCAAGAAGGTGGCATTAGCCAAATTGATGAAAATACAGTTGCCTATCACTTCCATGAACCAATTGGTGTTGTTGGACAAATTATCCCTTGGAACTTCCCGTTATTAATGGCAGTTTGGAAATTAGCTCCGGCATTAGCGGCTGGAAACTGTGTGGTGTTAAAACCAGCAGAACAAACGCCAGCTTCCATTTTAGTGTTAGTGGAGTTAATTGAAGATTTATTACCACCAGGAGTGTTGAATGTTGTGAATGGTTACGGTTTAGAAGCTGGTAAACCACTTGCTTCAAACCCGCGCATTGGCAAAATAGCTTTCACTGGTGAAACTACAACTGGTCGATTAATTATGCAATATGCATCTCAAAATATTATTCCTGTAACGTTAGAGCTTGGTGGTAAATCACCAAACATCTTCTTTGAGGACATTTTTGATGAAGATGATGAGTTTTTAGATAAAGCAATTGAAGGATTTGTATTATTTGCGTTAAACCAAGGAGAAGTATGTACTTGTCCATCACGTGCGTTAATCCAAGAATCGATTTATGAGAAATTTATGGAGCGCGCTATTAAACGTGTTGAAGCGATTAAAACAGGTAACCCACTTGACCCAACCGTGATGATGGGTGCTCAAGCTTCAACAGAACAAATGGAGAAAATTCTATCGTATTTAGATATTGGAAAGCAAGAAGGAGCAGAAGTGTTAGCTGGTGGAGATCGCAACCAGTTAGAAGGCGACCTGAAAGATGGTTTCTACATTAAACCAACCGTATTTAAAGGAAACAATAAAATGCGCATCTTCCAAGAAGAAATTTTTGGACCTGTTGTTGCGGTGACAACATTCAAAACGAAAGAAGAAGCGCTTGAAATTGCTAATGATACACTTTATGGTTTAGGTGCTGGCGTTTGGACACGCGATATGAACACAGCTTATCGCTTTGGCCGCGCTATTGAAGCAGGTCGTGTATGGACAAACTGCTATCACGCATATCCTGCGCATGCAGCGTTTGGTGGATACAAAATGTCTGGTGTAGGTCGTGAAAACCATAAAATGATGCTAGAGCATTATCAACAAACGAAAAATCTTCTTGTAAGCTACAGCCCAAATAAGCTTGGATTCTTCTAAAAAAGTTAAAAGGAGGGCTTTTGTGGTTGAACGTGTAATCGCGACAGATGCTACACTTGCACTCATTAAGAAGTTAACAGAAAAGCATGGACCTGTTCTTTTTCATCAATCTGGAGGGTGTTGTGATGGTTCTTCTCCAATGTGTTATCCGGAAGGGGATTTAATCATTGGTGATGCAGATGTCCTCCTAGGGGAAATTGGCGGTGCAAAGTTTTATATGCATAAAAGTCAATTCGACTATTGGAAACATACGCAGCTAATCATTGATGTTGTGGATGGGCGTGGTGGAATGTTCTCTTTAGAAGGTGTGGAAGGGAAACGTTTTTTAACAAGATCCCGTGCCTTTAGTTCAGATGAATTGACGCAATTAATTTAGTATGTGTTAGGGGGCTGTCCAGAAAGGTATTACTTTCTGGACAGCTATGTTTCTAATAATATAATTTAGCTAAAAATCTGTGCTCCTGCGGTAGTAACAATAAATTGTCACTATCCTCGTCGCAAGGGTGCGTTCGAAAATCAATTTTCGGACGCACCCTTAATATGACTACTATTTAACTAATTGAAATGGGGAGTATAAATGCTATTACAAGACTATGTTGCTTGTCTAAATAAAGGTGATTTTGAAGGGCTTTCCAACTTATTTACTGAAGATTGTCGTTTTAATGACGGTGCTGCTCGTACGATAAATGTAAATGATTTAGTTGTCGATGGAAGAGAAGCGATAAAATCCGCATTTCAATCTGTTTTTGCAAGCAATAAAATTCGTGCTGAAGTGGTTAAATTAAATGCAAATTCTATGGAATATGATGTGTTTCTAGGCGATGTAAAATTAGAGTGCATTGGTTGTGCTACTTTAAAAAATGGTCTAATTGATGAGTACATTGTAAGACCAAGATAATACTGAAATATAATCTACCTAATTTGATAAAGGTTAAAGCCCCTTTACGAAATAAAATGCTGTAAAGGGGTTCAATATTTAGATTTAAATCATAGAGCCATTGATTTTTTTCTTTAAGAAGATATGAGCTTCTTCATAAACAAAATTCGTATCGGGTATTTTTTCGTTCTTTTTACTATAGCCGCTTAGTTTATTAATAACTGAAGCAAGTCGATCCTCTGTAACACGGTTTAACTCAAAACTCACACCATATGAAAAGACATCGAGTGGGTCACCTTCAATCCATCTAATTGTCCCAGTGGTTTCAAATATTTCATTGAGAACTTTAAATTTAAAGCTAAATTTCATATTTGAATTGACTGGTAGCTTAAGGCTTGATAATAATTTAATGCCGCCTAAGCTAATATTCTCAATAAGAATTGGTGAAGAACCGACATGCACTTTATTACCGTTCATTTCAATAATTGTCATTTCTCCTTCAATTGGATATGGAAGATGGAAGCGGAAGTATTTTCTTCTTTCAACTATAATTACTTTTTTTCGTCTCTTCTCTGCTTTTAGAAAACCCGTCTCTAGCATTTTTTCAAAAGTTGCTATACGAACAGGCTTAGAGTAAATAAACCCTTGTATACGATCGCATTCATTTTGTTTTAAGAAGTTTAGTTGCTCATATTCCTCTACACCTTCAGCTACTACTTTCATTCCCAAAGTTTTCCCTAAATATAAGGTAGAAGAAATAATCCCTTTTTCTAAGGCGTTATCTTCAGAAATGTTTTTTATAAAAGTTCGGTCAATTTTAATTGTATGTGGGCTGAATTTACGTAAAGAGTCTAAAGAGGAGTATCCTGTTCCAAAATCATCAATTGCAATTGTTACCCCTAAATCCTTCAATCCATTTATTGTGGTTAAAACGTTTATTTCATTCTTTAATAATGTACTCTCTGTAATCTCGAATTCTAATAAATGTGCAGCTATATCGTAAATCTCCACTTGTTGTTTTACGAATTCTAGTAAGCCTTTTTTAATAAATCGAATCGGTGGGATATTAATAGAAATTGGATGTACGGTTAAACCCTTCTCTTTCCAATCTTGAATAAAACTACATACTTTTTCGATAACCCAATCGGTAATGGAATTAATCAAATGATTTTCTTCCGCTAGTGGTATAAACTCCCCAGGAGATATTAATCCCCATTCTTTATGGTTCCAACGAATTAATGCTTCAGCTCCGCAAATTTTTCCGTTAGTTGGATCTACTTGTGGTTGGAAATATAGCTCAAATTCCTCATTATTAATAGCTTTTCTCATATCGCGATCTAATACATATTTTTTAAATGAAGAAATATCGGTTAAGTGAGAAGAGAGTTGATAATTATTCTTCCCTTGCTTTTTAGCATGGAGAAGTGCTGTATGAGCATTTTCTAATAATAATAGCTTGTCCAATCCTTCTTCCGGGAAGAATGTAATCCCTATACTTGTGGAAACATGAAATTCATAGTCCAGCACAGTAAAGGGTGCTTCTGTTGCATGAATAATTTTTTCAGCTAGATGGTACACTTGTTTTTTAGTTTCAAAGTTAGGAACAAGCATTATAAAATCATTGTTACCTAAACGGGCAAGATAGCCGTCTTTCGGTGTAAGAGTTTCAAAACGTCTTGCGATGGCTTTTAAAGCTTCGTCACCAACCGAATAACCAAGGGAATCATTAATTAAATTAAACCGATCAATATCCATATAGAAAATAGCGAAAGGTTCCTCTTTCTTGAAACAAAGCCGATCTAATCGTTCATATAAGTCTCTTTGATTAGGTAAACCTGTAAGAGAGTCATGGTTCGACAAATAAAACAATTTCTCTTCTATTTCCATTTCATGCGTAATATCAATTACCAAACCGAAAATATTCGTAACGTGCCCTTGTTCATTTATTCTAGGAACGACTTGTTCTAGTAACCATTTTATTTTGCCGTTTCCGCTAATTAAACGGTAAATTGTTTGGATGCTTCTACCTTCAGTTATTAATCGCATACTATTTTTTAACTCTTGATGATAGTTAGGGTGAATCATTTTGTACCAGACATTAGAATCTTCGTATAACTTGGATACAGGTATATCAAGTATCGTTTCTAATCCCTTGGAAGCAAAAATAAATTTCCCTCCCGCAGATTCCCGCATCCAGATGCCTGAAGTTAAATTGTCGAATATATATTGATAATTTTCATTTTGCTCGATTAGTTGATTTTCTAATTGTATTTGGTAGGAAACATCATTTGTAACCCCAATAATTTTTGCAGGCTTCCCATCTTCAAAGTAGACTTCTGCATGCACTTTTAAATAACGTATGCTTTTGTTTTTGCCGTGAATAATCCGAAAATGAATGGAGAAAGCGGTACCGGTTGTGATCGCTTCTCGAACAGCTTCATTAACAACATCATAGTCGTGTGGGTGGATTAATTGAAATGGAATGTCGATATTAATATATTCAGTTTTATCTAAGCCGAAAATATAGTAAAAATAATCTGAACAGTATAAACGATCTTCCGCGATAACATATTCCCAACTACCGATTTCTGCTATTTCTTGAGCATGGTTTAAATGTTTCTCTCTTAATAGCAATTGATGTCTTAATGTAACTTTTTCCGTTACATTCATAATGATTGAATAGACTCCCTCAATATGATCCGCATTTTTAATGGGGATAAATGTGATAAGGAGATACAAAGATTTCTTGCTTGTATTTTTTACTTCAACTTCAATTTTATTTGGTTGGCCTTTTAGAGCTCGTGTAAAAGCTGGTGTTAAATTTTTGTAGGATGCGTGCGGAATAAATTTTTTAAGATCCGCCATTTCGATTATTGTTTCCCCAATTAATGCTGTAATTTTTTCGTTATCCAGAGCAACAATATCGCCTTCACGAGAAAAAACAATGATAATATCAGGATGATAAAATGCTAAAGAAGAGTAGTAATTTAGTAGCTCGTTACTATTGTGTTGAGTTGAAATATGATTATTTTGGAAAACTTCTTTTTTCGTAAATATGCTCTTAAGTTTATTAATCTTCTTAGTATTTTCCAATTTCATCAACTCCTTTTATATATACTATTACCGCGCAATAGTATTTGTAAACTAAAAATTAGTAAAAAAGGATTATCGCTATATTAGGTAATACAGACTAATATAGATGACGCAGTGAACTTGTTGGCTAAAAATTAATTTTAAAAATATATGAAACTTGCCCGCTCATCAATCGTAGAAATAACTAGAGTATAAATAAAAGGATTAAATGAATACGACTCTACTGATTGATTGAAATAATTTATTTAGTCGTATATAATAAAACTATAACGTGATGGTTTGGGGGTGTAGACGATGGGATCGAGAAACTAAAAATTGGTGAGTTAGCTGAAATTACTGGGATTACAAAGCGTACAATTGATTACTATACAAATCTTGGTTTGTTAAAAGCAGAACGTTCTACTTCGAATTACCGCTATTACTCTTCCGATAGTATTGAAAGACTACGTGAAATTGAAGAAATGAAAGCGAATGGTATGAGTTTACAAGATATAAAGTACTCCTTTGAAAAAGAACATCAATATGAAGAAATTGACATCCACGAGATTCGTTTACACATGCAAACACTTCAAAGTGAAGTCACGACACTGCTCGAACAAATGAAACAACAAGAACAATCGACTCAAAACTCGATTAAAAATAAAGTATCAACAGAAAGTGCTGCATTAATGCAGTCTTTATTATTACTTATAACCTAGGAGGTGAAGTCTTACTTTTTTAAGTAAGACATCTGATTGACCGTAATAAACTTAACGATTTTTACTATTTTAATAGCAATGACTGGGTTTTTCGTTGCGACGGAATTTGCCATTGTAAAGGTAAGGCAATCCAGAATTGATCAGTTAGTGGCAGAGGGGAAGAAAGGTGCCCTTGCTGCGAAACATGTTACAACCCATTTGGATGAATATTTATCAGCTTGTCAATTAGGGATAACAGTGACAGCTCTTGGTATTGGTATGGTTGGGGAATCAACTTTTGAATTTATATTACATCCGATGTTTGAAGCAATCGGAATCCCAAGTAACTATGTTCATATCTTTACAATTGCTGCAGCCTTTGCGATTGCTACATTCTTACACGTTGTAGTCGGGGAACTTGCTCCGAAAACAGCTGCCATCCAAAAAGCTGAGACAATTACGCTATTATTTGCAAAACCGATTATGATTTTCTATAAAATTTTATATCCGTTCATTTGGTTCCTAAATGGTTCTGCTCGTTTGTTAGTCGGGATATTTGGTATGAAGCCTGCTTCTGAACATGAGCTCTCCCACACAGAGGAAGAATTACGATTATTATTAACGGAAAGTTATAAAAGCGGTGAAATTAATCAAAATGAACTAAAGTTCGTTAACAATATATTTGAATTTGATGATCGTATTGCCCGTGAAATAATGGTGCCAAGAACAGGAATTGTTGGGTTTGAAAAACGTGCTTCCTTTAATGAAGTATTAACGACAATCCAAGAAGAACGTTATACACGTTACCCTGTCTATGAAGAAGACCGTGATAATATCATTGGTTTTTTAAATATTAAAGATTTTTTAACGCAAGGCATCAGTAATCGTATTACATCGGAGAACTTTACAATTGAAAACTTTATGAATCCGGTTATTAAAGCTATGGAAACAACACCAATCCAAAGTTTATTAACAAGAATGCAAAAAGAACGTATCCATATTGCTATTCTCTTAGATGAGTATGGTGGAACATCTGGTTTAGTTACTGTTGAAGATATTTTAGAAGAAATCGTTGGTGAAATACGCGATGAGTTTGATGATGATGAAATTGCAGATATTCGAAAAGTAAAAGAAGGTCATTACATCATTCACTCAAAAGTTTTGTTAGACGATGTAGCCAAACTATTAAATATCGAATTGGAAAATCCCGATGTCGATACAATAGGTGGTTGGTACTTCTCTCAAGATATGGATCTAAACCAACAAAGTGATATTGAATATGAAGGATTTACGTTCAAAATATTTGAAAAGGAAGATCATCATATTCGTTTTATTGAAGTAAAACAAAATGTACCATTAGTCGCATAGAAGTTAAATTAGGGAGCACCTCATTTGTTACACTATCTAACAAATGAGGTGCTTTTTTGTATGTGAAACTTAACTGCTGTTATAGCCGTAGAAAATAGTGGGAGTGATAAACGTGGATAACGAACAATTTATTATTGCATTTGAGCAAAATTATCAGCGCGTCATCAATTATATTGGTAGTGGGGTAGATCAACAACTAGTTATGTCGTTAGCGTGTAAATATACTTTAGCAAAAAAGCCATTTAGTGGTGTCATGCTCCAAAAGGTAATAGACCAGGTGGACGAAATGGCAAAAGGAGCATTACCCATTCGAAACTCGTCCACCATTAGCTACAGATTTGCAGCACAG
The DNA here is from genome assembly GCF_003977595.1 of Lysinibacillus antri. Classification (GTDB taxonomy): domain Bacteria; phylum Bacillota; class Bacilli; order Bacillales_A; family Planococcaceae; genus Ureibacillus; species Ureibacillus antri. Next base: position 91,560 of record NZ_RYYR01000006.1, read on the forward strand.
CTTGTATTGGGAGAAGGAGATAACCTCTCTAAGGTGCCTGAACTAATCGAAAACGACCATCTCTTAAAAGAGGCAAAATTTAAAAGTTCTCCTTTTCGAGCGATTGGAGCATTATTTTTACAAGGGGACAAGGAACAACATACTAACCGCGCAAAAGAATTATATACGGAGATGAACCGTAACCAACGCATCCTAACTTCAGCAGAAGATATTCCGTATGTCGTGTACTTAACAATTCCAAGTAATACACAAGCGTTAGTTCAGGCAGAAACGATTGCTCGTTATTACAATGAATTTAGAAAGCATCAATTTGCAATGGGCAATCATTTACAAGCTTTAGCTCAAATTGCAACTATTTATAGTAGTACATACAATGAGGTGTTATTGCATTACGTCATTCAGTTAAAAGAAGAGTTAACCAAAAGAAATATAAAAGTGAAAAAGATGCACTATCCATATCTCGGTGTTTTAGCTTTAGCAGCAACGAACAATATGAAAATGGATGAAATCGTTCATTTTCATGGTCAACTAATGGAGCAGAAAATATTTAAAAATGCCAAGCACTATGCACTTATTGTAGCCATTCAAAAGGTAGTTCAAGATCTAATGGAGGTGCAAGAGCTGCTTAATGTAACTCCAGTTGCCCAATTGTTAAATTTAACGGATCTATTGGATATTGCAGATATCTTTTTAGAGCTGGGTTGGTTTTTGCCAAGTGGAATATCTGAAGTTGTGGATTTTTTTAATTAAAAGAATAAGTCTTCGAAATTTTTTAATTTTCCATTCAACTGGTACAATAATACAGAGGTGGTAACGATGAAGGAAACAAAACTTTGGATAAATGGACAATGGATTCAAACGGAAAAAAGCTATTCCTTAACAGCACCCTATTCAGGAGAGGAAATTGCAAAAGTTGCAAAAGCTTCGATTTGTGATGTGGAGAAGGCAATTGAAGGGGCACATCAAGCGTTCCAATCCTTTAAAAAAACGACAGCATATGAGCGAGCTGAGATTTTATATAAAGTTGTAGATATTATGCGCGGGCGAAAAGACGAGTTTGCACGCATTTTAGCAATGGAAGCCGGTAAACCGATTTCTGCTGGGCTTACTGAAATTGACCGGACTATTGCTACATATCAATTTTCAGCAGAGGCTGCCAAACAATCCATGGGCGAAACCGTACCAATGGATGCAGCACCCGGTACGAAAGATCGTATTGGCTATACAAAACGGGTTCCATTGGGAGTTGTTTCTGCTATTACGCCGTTTAACTTCCCATTTAACTTAGTGGCACATAAATTAGGACCAGCCATTGCGGTAGGGAATACGATTGTCTTAAAGCCGGCAACGCAAACGCCATTGAGTGCCCTGGTGATGGCGGAAATTTTCAAAGAGGCAGGACTACCAGATGGCGTACTTCAAATTGTGACAGGTTCTGGTGGGGAGTTAAGTGATACGTTAGTGACGCACCCGTTTGTGAAAAAAGTGACGTTTACGGGTAGTGGCGAAGTGGGACTTAAAATTAAGGAAAAAGTGGGCTTACGGAAAATTACGTTGGAACTTGGCTCTAATGCAGCAGTTATTGTGGAGCCAAGTACTCCTATTAAAGAAATCATTTCCCGATGTGTCGGTGGAGCCTTTGCTTTTGCTGGACAGGTTTGTATTTCCTTGCAACGAGTATATGTGCATGAATCGATTTATGAGGAGTTTACAAACGCCTTTGTGGAAGAAACGAAAAAGTTAAAATTAGGTGACCCATTAGACCCAGCGACTGATATTAGTGCGATGATTCATCCAGATGAAGTACACCGATTGAAACAGTGGATTGACGAAGCAAAACAACAAGGGGCAACGGTTGCTACTGGAGCGGAATTTACAGAACGTACGATGACACCTACTGTAATGACAAATGTTTCACCAGATATGAAAATTGTATGCCAAGAAACGTTTGCACCAATCGTATCGCTTGTACCTTATCAGTCACTAGAGGAGGCGATTTCGTTGGTAAATGCTTCAGACTTAGGGTTAAACGCCGGAATATATACAAATGTTTTAACCGATGCTATGAAAGCGGCCGAAGAGTTAGAGGCGGGAGCAGTAGTAGTAAATGATATTCCAACATTCCGAGTGGACAACATGCCGTATGGTGGAGTAAAAAGTAGTGGTTATGGACGAGAAGGCATTAAGTATGCGATAGATGAAATGACAGATTTGAAATTTATTACGATTAAAACGGTTATTTAAATTAGTTATAATGAATGTAAAGTAATGGAGGATACAATGATGGGCAACGCATTACCAATAAGTCATTCCCGCTCGTATCAAACGCATTTGGTATTACCACCAGATACAAATCATCACGGCTCTATTTTTGGTGGGAAAGTGTTAGCATATATTGATGAGATTGCAGCCATAACAGCAATGAAACATTCCAAATCTGAAGTAGTCACAGCTTCCTTAGATTCCGTTGATTTTATTTCACCTGTCGATGTTGGAGATATTTTGGAATTAGAAGCGATGATTACTTCCACGGGTAGAACAACGATGGAGGTATACGTACGGGTCATGTCGCGTAATTTCCGGACAGGGGAAGTAAAGTTAACGACGGAATCTTTTGTCACAATGGTTGCGGTGGATCAACATGGCAAGCCTACCCCTGTGATAGGTGTGTTCCCTGAAACGGATAGAGAGAAACGGTTATTTGAAACTGGTGGCGCTCGTCAACGTTTACGAAAAGCGAAACGAGAAAACACGAAAGAGCGTCGAATGCTATTGGATAATAATCCAGAATAATGAAAAAGAGGATGTCCAGAAAGCACTACACTTTCTGGACATCTATGCTTCTAATAATAAAATATCGCTAAAAAGTTGTGCTCCTGCGGTAGTAACAATAAATTGTCACTATCCTCGTCGCAAAGGAGCCGTCCAAAATCACTTTGGACGGCTCCTTTGTTTGTGTACTCATTAATCATTAAGTTCATTAACTACATTTAATAAAGAATCAGATGAGGAAGATACTAGGGTTGCACTCTTCGTTAATTCATTAATGAGCGTCGTGATTTCATTTACGTCTTGTGAAGTATTTGTATATTGCTCTTTAATACCTGATACAGCTTTTGCAATAGAGTTAAAGGATTCTTCTAAGCTTTGTTGTGTTTGCACACTTTTTTGTACTTGTTCATCTACATTATTTACAGAGGATGTCATGTTGCCAATGTTATTTTCTGTTTCACGTATTAGATGGGATACGTTTTGTACAGCATTTTTCGTTTCCTCAGCAAGCTTTCGAACCTCTTCAGCTACCACTGCAAACCCTTTCCCATGTTCGCCAGCCCGAGCTGCTTCAATCGAGGCATTTAATGCAAGAAGGTTGGTTTGGTCTGCGATGCCAGTTACTAAGCCAACGATTTCGGTAATCTTTTGAGAGGAAATACGTAAACTGGTCATAGATTTTTCTAATAAATTAACGCTTTCTAAAATGACATTCATGAGTTTCGTTTGTGTTTCTAGGTGATTTTTTCCAAGGTTTGATTTTTCCTCTGTATCAGCTACAAAGTCTAACCCTTGTTTTGTTGCAGAGGCAATATTTTCAGATTGTGATGAAATAACGTATAAAGATGCGGTTGTTTCTTCACTAATTGCATTTAGTTCTTCCGCTGTATTTTGGATTGTAGATACTAGAGCAAGCTTTACTTGTAAGTCTTCTGTCCGGATACGGTGTTGTTCGGCATCGTACGCTTGAATTACGAGCTGTTGTTCTAAATTAATAATTTTAGAAAAAGCATTAATCGCTTTCGTCGCATCTTCTTTTGTAATATCTAGATTTGTAACAAAATTAATAAATGTAGTCATTAACGATTGGAAGGAACTTAAATACCAGTTAGATTCTAGACCGATACGCACATGGGCCGCTGCAATCGTTTTTCTTTCCTCTACATAGGCGCTATTTATACGACTTTCAAAAATATCGGATAAATGTTTTGATAACGTTACTTTTAAACGATCAATTTGCGAATGGCGCTGAATAATGCTTACTAAATGTTCACTTAGCGTAATAGAGTCATAGAATTGATTGACCATTTGTGGAATTAGTTCGTCTGTAAGTGGTTGTAATTGCTTTAATATCGCCAAATCGTCTTTTTTTAATTGAATAAGATCAATTTGTTTTAATAAGTCTGGATATTTTGAAAGGTCAAGTTGAACTTGGTTTACATACTTTTCTATTTCAAAAAAGTTAGATAGCGGTTTAGGCGCTCGAGTTTTGAATATAACCATAATGTGCTCCATCCTATTTCTATTTTATGTAGATTCATTACTTGCAATTTTTAATCTTAATAATACATTAACTTTACTATACATTTCCACATTATGGGCAAAATTCCTTCGTTTTTTCATAATGTTTGTATGTTATGCAAGTAAGGAAGAGCGTAATTTGTAATTTTTTCGTATCCCATGTAAAATTACAATAGCTTAATATTATTAATCAATTTAATTAATGCAGAAATTTTACATAGAAAAGGAAGTATTGAAATGGACAAACGACGGCTTAAGTTTGTTATCCCTGTAATGGTTATAGTTACGGTTGCGGCAATCTTCATGTTAAAAAATTACTTTAGTGATGTACCTAAAAATCATCAAATACTAATTGTGATTTGTGCTTCCCTTTTTTCTGGTGTTTTAGCTCACGGACTATTTGCCCAGGAAGTTGAAGAAGAACCAGATCCAAAACCAGCTGATTTAAAGAAAAAATAAAGAAACGTGGCTAATCGCCCACGTTTCTTTATTTTTTTGTTTCATCGATTCTAATTTTAGTTAGTGCGTTAAGATTTTTATGAAACTAATTGTAACAATGGTCCGTATATGTATTATAAAAGAAAATCAATAATGATACGAAAGGTTGATATATATGGAAAGTAAATGGGCAAAGGTTATTGTGCATGCGAGTGCCTTTTTTGCACCGGTGTTAGTCCCAATCTTGTTTTTCTTAATTAGTACGGAGGAAGAAGTAAAACGTATGGCGGTGCAAGCGTTGTTATTCCAAGGGGTTATGTATGTTTTAATTTTCATTGCATCAGTGCTAAGTTTCGTTATAATTGGTATTCCATTCTTAATTATTTTCGTGATTATGACAATCGTCGTACCGATTATAGGGATTATTAAAGCGCTTGATCATTCGAGCTGGAACTACCCAATTGTCGGACGTTGGGTATAATTGCTGAATGATTGGTATTTAATAACAGTAAAAATAGGTTAGGACTTTTAAAAATAGGGAATACTACATCGACAAAACCGTTTAAACGCGATTTTGTCGATTTTTTTTAAGTTTTAAGGTAGGCGTTTTAATTGCAATTTCATTTTAGCATTTATATAATATAGTCAAAGATAGTCAAAGTCAGTAGTAAGTGAGGTGAGGTATAAAAAATGAGAAATATATCTGACATCATTGAAGGTTATTTAAAACAAGTTATCGAATTAGGTGGCAAGGGACATATTGAAATCAAACGTAGTGAATTGGCAGATAAATTCCAATGCGTACCCTCACAAATAAATTATGTAATTAATACAAGGTTTACAGCAGAAAGAGGTTATTTAGTCGAAAGTAAACGTGGAGGCGGTGGCTATATTCGCATTTTACGTGTAAAGGCACATTCGAAAATTGATTTGCTCGACGATATGATTAGGCAAATCCATAATGGTGCTACCCAATCAATGGCAGAAGATATCGTTTATCGTTTAATCGACGAGGACGTTATCACGAAAAGAGAAGCAAAATTAATCCTTGCTGCGATTGATCGTACTACACTCAGATTGCAATTACCTGTAAGAGATGAACTGAGATCATATATCTTAACATCTATGCTGACAACTTTGAAATATGATAAATAAGCAAGTCAAATCCCGAAGTGAAATTTTAAAACTAATTTAAAAAGAGGTGATTGGTCATGATTTGTGAACACTGTAAAGATCGGCAAGCAACAGTAACGGTAACACAAGTTGTAAATGGCCAAAAAAGTGAAAGGCATTATTGTGAGGTGTGTGCGAACAAATTCCATCCCTTTAATATTGACTTTCATAAGGATGAACAAATTCCTATTCATCAACTAGTTTCGAATCTGTTTGGTTTACCAGTTTGGAACAATGCACAAGAAAAGCTACAAGCTACTACGCAAAAAATAACGCAATGTCCACAATGTGGCTATACTTTCCGTCAATTTTTAAATGAAGGGAAACTTGGTTGTTCACAATGTTATGAGACATTTAGTAATAAACTTCCACAAGTACTTACAAAAATTCAAGCTGGAACAAAACATATTGGCAAATCACCAGGTAGACCGACGAACGATCATACTCGTATAAAAAAGCAAATTGAAACAACACGGGAGCAATTACTTCTTGCCATATCAGAAGAACGTTTTGAAGATGCTGCAAAATTGCGTGATGAAATAAAAGATATGGAACGAAAGCTTGAACGTGGGGGTGTGGATGCACCATGAATTTAGAACATTTTCTAAAAAGCGAGGCGCCAGGGTGGATGGATGATAAAGGTCTTGATGCAGATATTGTTTTAAGCACACGCATTCGATTGGCTCGGAATCTAGAAGGATATCGATATCCATTAAGTTTTACTGAACAAGAAGCAAAACAAATTGATGGAGTGGTATCACAGGCAGTTTTAAACATAAATAATGATAAGCGGATTTTTTCTCACTTTACAATAAAAGAAATGCCATTGTTACAACGGCAAGTTTTAGTAGAGAAACATTTAATCAGTCCTCTTTTAGCAAAGAAAGAGAAATCCGCATCCGTACTGTTATCTAGTGATGAAACCATTTCCGTTATGATCAACGAAGAAGATCACCTGCGTATTCAATGCTTATTACCAGGATTGCAGCTGTTAGAGACGTATGAATTGGCGAATAAACTGGATAGTCATCTAGAAAAACAACTACCTTATGCATTTAATGAAAGCTTCGGCTACTTAACGTGCTGCCCAACCAATGTAGGAACAGGCCTTAGAGCTTCTGTCATGATGCACCTACCAGCGTTAACCATGTCTAAACAAATTAAAGCAGTCACTCAAATGCTCGCCCGTTTTGGAATGGTGGTAAGAGGGATATATGGAGAAGGTAGCGAAAATTTAGGGAATGTTTATCAAATATCAAACCAAGTAACGTTAGGGAAATCCGAAGAAGAAATCATTGATGATCTACAAAATATTGTCGTTCAAATTATCCAAAGCGAGCGTGGGGCACGAGAAGCACTCCTTAAGAAATCAAAAGTAGTGTTAGAAGATCGTTTTAACCGCTCATTAGGCACTTTACGGTATGCGCGGGTGATGACAAGTGAAGAAGCAGCTGCTTGTTTATCGAATGTTCGCCTAGGAGTCGATGTAGGGATCATTAATGATGTTCCATTAAGTGTATTAAACGAGTGCATGATATTAATTCAGCCTGGCTTTGTTCAACAATATGCAGGTACAACTTTGCAACCAGCAGAACGCGACATCTTTAGAGCAAAATTATTACGTGAAAAACTCAATGTTAATAGACAAAGTTCAATGGAAAAAGGAGAGGAAAAATATGATGTTTAACCGTTTTACTCAACGAGCACAAAAGGTGTTGCAATTAGCACAAGAAGAAGCAATTCGTTGGAAACACGAATCGATTGGTACTGAGCACATTTTACTTGGACTTATTCGTGAAGGTGGGGGAATCGCTGCAAAAGCTTTAGAAGCAATCGACATTAGCCCACAAATTATTGAATCTGGTATTGAAGAGTTAGTCGGTAAAGGACAAAAAGATGTTGGACCAATCGTGCATTACACACCAAGAGCCAAAAAGGTAATCGAATTATCTGTCGATGAATCAAGAAAACTTGGTCACGCCTATATCGGTACAGAACATATTTTACTTGCACTTATCCGAGAAGGGGAAGGTGTTGCAGCACGAGTATTAGCAAATGCAGGTGTTAGCTTAAATAAAGCGCGTCAGCAAGTATTGTTATTATTAGGCAATAATGATGCGGCACAAAGTTCATCAAACCCAACTCAATCCGTGAACACACCAACTTTAGATGGCTTAGCACGTGATTTAACGGCGATCGCAAGAGAAGGTACATTAGATCCAGTTATTGGTCGTAGCAAAGAAATTACAAGGGTAATTGAAGTACTATCTCGCCGTACAAAAAACAATCCTGTCTTAATTGGGGAGCCAGGTGTAGGTAAAACGGCTATTGCAGAAGGGTTAGCGCAACAAATCGTACACAATGAAGTGCCTGAAATTTTACGTGACAAACGCGTAATGACGCTTGATATGGGAACAGTTGTAGCTGGAACAAAGTACCGTGGTGAATTTGAAGATCGTCTGAAAAAAGTAATGGATGAAATTCGCCAAGCAGGTAACGTCATTCTATTTATCGATGAGCTTCATACATTAATTGGTGCAGGTGGGGCTGAAGGTGCAATTGATGCATCCAACATTTTAAAACCATCCCTAGCGCGTGGTGAACTACAATGTATCGGTGCAACAACGTTAGATGAATACCGTAAATACATTGAAAAAGATGCCGCTTTAGAACGTCGCTTCCAACCAATTCAAGTTGATGAGCCATCTGTTGAAGAAACAATTCAAATTATTTATGGTTTACGTGATCGTTATGAAGCGCATCACCGTGTGAAAATTACAGATGAAGCAGTAGAAGCAGCGGCAAAATTATCAGATCGCTACATTTCAGATCGTTTTTTACCAGATAAAGCGATTGACTTAATTGATGAAGCTGGTTCGAAAGTACGCTTACGTTCTTTCACTGTTCCACCAAACTTAAAAGCGTTAGAAGATAAACTTGAAGGTGTGCGTAATGAAAAAAATGCAGCAGTATCAAGTCAAGAATTTGAAAAAGCAGCAGCACTACGCGATACAGAGCAAAAAATTAAAGATGAATTAGATCAAACAAAGAAAACATGGAAAGAAAAACAAGGCAAGGAAGAATCAAAAGTAACGGTTGAAGATATTGCACAAGTGGTTGCGATGTGGACAGGAATTCCTGTTTCAAAAATTGCACAAGAGGAATCTGCCAAACTTCTAAACCTAGAAGATGAATTACACAAACGTGTGGTTGGTCAAGGAGAAGCAGTAGAAGCCATTTCTCGAGCAATTCGCCGCGCTCGTGCAGGATTAAAGGATCCAAAACGTCCAATTGGTTCATTCATCTTCTTAGGTCCTACTGGTGTAGGGAAAACAGAACTTGCTCGTGCCTTAGCAGAAGTAATGTTTGGTGATGAGGATGCAATGATTCGAATTGATATGTCTGAATACATGGAGAAACATTCGACATCTCGTTTAGTTGGTTCTCCTCCAGGTTATGTAGGTTTTGATGATGGTGGTCAATTAACAGAAAAAGTTCGTCGTAAACCATACTCAGTTGTATTATTTGATGAAATTGAAAAAGCACATCCAGACGTGTTCAATATTTTACTTCAAGTGTTAGATGATGGACGCTTAACGGATTCAAAAGGTCGTAAAGTGGACTTCCGCAATACAGTTGTCATTATGACATCGAACGTGGGAGCAGACGCATTGAAATACCGTAAGAGCCTTGGCTTTGGTGCAGGTGATGATGCAAATAAATACAAAGATATGAAAGGAACAATGCTTGAAGAATTGAAAAAAGCATTCCGTCCTGAATTCTTAAACCGTATTGACGACATGATTGTGTTCCACTCACTAGAAAAAGAAGAATTAAAACAAATTATTTCGTTAATGGCAAATTCTTTAACTGCACGATTAAAAGAACAAAATATCGAGCTGGAGTTAACGGATGCTGCTTTAGAGAAAATTTCTGAAGAAGGATACGATCCACAATATGGTGCACGTCCATTACGTCGCGCATTACAAAAACATGTGGAAGACCGTTTATCCGAAGAATTATTAAAAGGAAATGTTTCACCAGGTGGACATATCGTATTTGATTATGCTGACGGTGAATTTATCGTTCGTCAAAAAGATATAGTGGAAATTAGATAATTACTAAAAAGTGTCCCGTAAATGTTTTTCCTTACGGGGCACTTCTTTTTGGAGGATAGTATAGGGATAATTTCAGAACTAGCACCAAATGTCCGGAATAATTGTTGTCATTACAAATGTTCTTTATAATTATTGATAAAAGTAGAAATAGGAGGGCATATGGCAAAGAAAAAAACGAAATTTGGTTGTAATTCTTGTGGGTATGAATCGCCGAAATGGTTAGGGCGTTGTCCAGGCTGTGGGGAATGGAATACCTTTGTGGAGGAAATAGAAGTCGTATCAAAGGGGCCTCGTGGTGCATTCCAGCATTCCAACACGGTGAGTCAGAAGGCAACACCAATTATTCATGTTGAAACAGCAGATGAGCCTCGTGTTGAAACAGAAATGAGTGAACTCAATCGTGTATTAGGAGGGGGGATTGTCCCGGGCTCCCTTGTGTTAATTGGAGGAGATCCTGGTATTGGGAAGTCCACGTTACTCATGCAAGTATCAGCACTCCTTTCCAATAAAGGACACCGCGTACTGTACATATCGGGTGAAGAATCCATGCGCCAAACTAAACTTCGTGCATCCCGACTCGGTGTACAATCGCCCGAGTTATATATCTACTCGGAAACGAATTTAGAATTAATTAATAAAACGATTGAAGAGGTCGCACCGAAATTTGTCATAGTCGATTCCATTCAAACGGTTCATCACCCAGAAGTAACCAGTGCACCGGGGAGTATATCTCAAGTACGTGAATGTACCGCAGAGCTCATGCGCATTGCTAAAACAAAAGGAATTGCCATCTTCCTAGTGGGCCATGTAACAAAAGAAGGACAAATTGCGGGACCGCGCTTACTCGAGCATATGGTGGATACCGTGCTTTATTTTGAAGGGGAGCGTCACCATACGTATCGAATATTACGAAGTCAGAAAAATCGCTTTGGTTCCACTAATGAAATTGCAATTTTTGAAATGGTCCATGCAGGGTTAAAAGAGGTTTTAAATCCTTCTGAGTTATTTTTAGAGGAACGGTCCCATGATGCAGCAGGTTCTACGATTGTGGCATCGATGGAAGGGACTAGACCAATATTAGTTGAAATTCAATCTTTAGTAACGCCCACAAGTTTTAATTATCCGAAACGCATGGCAACCGGTGTGGATGGCAACCGTGTGCAGCTATTAATGGCTGTGCTTGAAAAACGAATGGGGATGTTGCTTCAAGCGCAAGATACCTATATTAAAGTAGCAGGTGGCGTAAAATTAGATGAGCCCGCTATTGACTTAGCCGTTATGACTTCAATTGTCTCGAGCCATAAAGATCAACCTGTTAAAGGGACGGATTGTTTTGTTGGTGAAGTCGGATTAACGGGAGAAGTGCGTCGGGTTTCAAGGATTGAACAACGTGTGCAGGAAGCAGCTAGACTTGGATTTAAGCGGATTTTTATACCAGCATCAAATTTAGGTGGTTGGGAATATCCAAATGGTATTCAAATTATCGGTGTGGAAACAATTAATGAGGCTTTGAGAGCTTGTTTTCAGGATTTATAAGGTAATTTTAGATGCTCATATAATCTTTTGGTTGTATGAGCATTTTTCTATTTAATTTTGGGTAGTAATAAAACATACTATAAATTATACACTTATAGTAAATTGGGGGGTCTAACTCCTAAATTGTCAAATGACAGGTGTTTCATTCGGGCAATGTGTAACTGAACTATGTATAATTAACCTAAGAAAAGGAGGTGGAAATATGTTAAAACGAGTGATTCAAATCGCATTCCTATTTATCGGTGGAGCGTTAGGTTTTGTATTTTTACCGCCATTATACGAATTAATTAATTTATCATCTAATCCCTGGCTTAACAATCCATATGTTTCGGTAACATTAGGAGCAATTTTATTATTCCTTTTATCATTTTCATTGTCGGATTATTTTGTGAAATTGATTGTTTGGATGGAAGGGGTTTTATTTAAAATCCCGGCAGTAGATTTATTTTTTGGGACACTTGGACTTATCGTTGGTTTGATTGTTGCATTTTTAATTGGTTTTGCCATTGAACGTATTCAAATTCCGATTGTGACAGAAGTTTTACCAATATTAATGTCAATTATTCTAGGTTATTTGGGATTCCGTGTTGGTTTTACAAAGCGAGACGAGTTAACTCAAATGTTCTCGAAGTCTAGTACGAGTGGGAAAAAGAAAGGTTCAGACTCAGGGATATCTGGGGTGGAATCTAAAGTGTTATACAAGCTGCTTGATACAAGTGTGATTATCGACGGAAGAATTGCTGATATTTCCTCTACAGGCTTTATTGAAGGCGTGTTGATTGTACCTCAATTTGTGTTGACAGAGCTTCAGCATATTGCTGATTCATCTGACACGTTAAAGCGTACACGTGGTCGAAGAGGATTGGATATTTTAAAAAAGCTACAAGACGAGCGTGCAACAACAGTACAAATTACCGAAGAGGATTTTGAAGATGTTCATGAAGTCGATTTGAAATTAGTACGTCTTGCAAAGAAAATGGAAGCACAAATATTAACAAATGATTTTAACTTAAATAAAGTATGCGAATTACACCATGTGCAAGTGTTAAATATTAATGATCTTGCCAATGCAGTCAAGCCTGTTGTTATTCCAGGTGAAGATATGCAGGTACTCGTGATTAAAGACGGAAAAGAACATAATCAAGGTGTAGCTTATTTAGATGATGGTACGATGATTGTCGTTGAAGGGGGCCGAGGCTATATCGGTCAGTCGATTATGGTTACCGTTACGAGTGTATTACAAACATCAGCAGGACGTATGATTTTTGCAAAACCAAAAGACGAGCAAGCGGCATAAAAAGTGGGAAGTGAAAATGTGCAATATGAAGTAGTGTTACCTGCAGCAGGAAGCGGAAAACGCATGGGAGCAGGTCAAAATAAATTGTTTTTATTGTTAGAAAATAAGCCGATTTTAATTCATACATTGGAAGTGTTCCAAAATGACGAATATTGTACCGGTATTTGGCTAGCAGTAAAGCCAGAAGAACGTGAATTTATTGAGAAGCTGATCGGGCAGTATGGGATTACAAAGGTAAAAGGATTACCAGACGGTGGCGAAGAACGTCAACATTCAGTGCATTCATGTATTAAAGAAATGGAACAGGTTGAGATCGTCCTTGTTCATGATGCAGCAAGACCGTTTATTACGCGTGAAATCATTGCGAGCTTAGTCAATCGTGCCATGGAAAGTGGTGCAGCAATAGCGGGAGTAAAAGCAAAAGATACGATGAAAAAAGTGCGCGATGGCATCATTGTGGAAACCGTGGACCGTGAAAGTCTTTGGATGATCCAAACACCACAAGCCTTCCGTTTTGATTTATTAGCAGAAGCAGAAGATGTTGCAGAAAAAGTAGGATTCCTAGGAACAGATGAAGCGATGTTAGTGGAACGCCTCGGTCACCCCGTACACATTGTCGAAGCAAGCTATGATAATTTGAAAATGACAACTAAAGAAGACTTAGTGTTAGGTGAAGCAATTTTACGAAAACGCGGATTTTTAGTGTAGGAAAATACAATTGAGCAATTACCCGTTTACTTGATTAAAAAAGTGAGCGGGCTTTTTATTATTTGGAGAAAGTATGATACGACTTAATTATAGTTAAGTGAAAATAATGTAGCTCTGCGCTTATTTCTAGTTAAGTCGGATATGAGGTCCGGAATTTTAAAAATTGGTGATATTGTTATCGTTCTAGAAAACGAGAAAACCACCCCATAGAAAAGACTTTGGAGTGGCTCTAGTATGGTGTATGACTTATATCGACGTATACCCACCATCAACTAACAGATTTGCGCCTGTTGTGAATTCATTCTCACATAAGAACACGATCGCGTGAGCAATTTCATCCGGTTGTCCAAGGCGTCCAATTGGATGTTGTGCTACCAATCCATCATAGTAATCGCCTAGAGCTTCTTTGTTCACCATTCCTGATTCTACATATCCAGGGCAGACTGAGTTGATTCGAATATTCCTACTTGAGTATTCAGCAGCTAATGATTTTGTCATAAGATTAGCAGCGCCCTTAGATGCGTTATAAGCAAATGCACCGGCCTGACCAACAGTACCTAAAATCGAAGCAACATTCACGATTGCCCCACCACTACCCGTTTTTAAAAATTCTTGGATGGCATATTTTGAACCGTAGAAAATACTATCTTGGTTGATTTTAATGACGCGGTGATAATCCTCATATGAAAGCTGGTGAGTTTCAGCTAAAACTCCAATACCGGCATTATTCACGATGATATCTAATTTACCGTATGTATCAACAGCAAATTGAACTAGTGCTTGTACTGCCGATTCATCTGCAACGTTTGCTTCAAAAAATGTCACTTCTCCACCAGTTTCACGGATAGCTGCGACATGTTGATTTCCACCTTCAACATTAATATCTGAAAGAATTACTTTTGCTCCTTTTGCAACAAATGCTTTCACTGTCGCTAAACCGATACCGGAAGATCCACCTGTCACGATCGCAACTTTATCTTGTAAATTAAACATATAATAGCCTCCTTGAAATTTTGTTCAATCTTAAGTATTACGTTTTCCACCTTTTATATTCAATTAAAATAGAGGAATATCCTGCTTATAATCATTCTTAATGGGAATTATGTTAATATATGAAGTAGTAAATTAGATCATTTTAAAGCAAAGGACGGTGAAAGCTGCTCATTTCGACTAGTTCGTAAAAAGCAGCTATACAATATGTTTCGAGTTGGACAAGGATTTGACGTTCATGCATTTGCAGAAGGACGTCCTTTAATTTTAGGTGGCGTTACCATTCCTCACGATCGTGGGTTAATTGGTCACTCTGATGCAGATGTGTTATTACATACAGTGACAGATGCTGCATTAGGGGCAATTGGAGAAGGGGATATTGGACATCATTTCCCAGACACAGATCCAGCATTTAAAGATGCAGATAGCGCAAAATTATTAGAACACATTTGGAAAATTGTTGAGGAAAAAGGCTATGTCCTTGGAAATGTTGATTGTACGATTATGGCGCAACGTCCGAAGCTAGCACCTTACATTGAACCGATGCGTCACCGTATTGCAGAACTATTAAATGCCGATGCATCGCAAGTAAATGTAAAAGCAACGACAACAGAAAAACTAGGTTTTACTGGACGTGAAGAAGGCATTGCAGCGATGGCAACGATTTTGTTGATTAAGAAATAAGGTTTGGCGGAATTAAAGCTTGATTTGGCGGGTTTTTCATGAATATTGGCGGAATTCTGCCCCGGTTTGGCGGAATTTATAAAAAATTTGGCGGAATAACCCCCTTCTTCCCTTTACTTAAGCACAATGGTAAAATTGACAAAGTGATTTTTTAATATATAGGAGGCACTATTTATGACAAAGGAAGTTCGCGTTCGTTATGCGCCATCTCCAACAGGGTTTTTACATATTGGTGGGGCACGTACAGCGTTATTTAACTATTTATTTGCAAAACACCATAATGGGAAATTTATCGTACGTATTGAGGATACAGATATCGAACGTAATGTAGAGGGCGGAGAAGCATCTCAGCTAGATAATTTACGTTGGTTAGGCATTACACCTGACGAATCAGTGGATATCGGTGGCCCATACGCACCATATCGCCAAATGGAACGTTTAGATATTTATACAAAACATGCCGAAGAGCTTTTAGAGCGTGGTATTGCCTATAAATGTTTCTGTACATCAGAAGAATTAGAAGCATCTCGTGAAGCGCAAAGAGCAAAAGGTGTAGCAGCGCCAACGTATGATGGGAAATGTCGTCACTTAACAAAAGAAGAAGTAGCTGCAAAAGAAGCAGAAGGTATTCCTCACACAATTCGTATGCGTGTGCCGGAAAACACGACGTATAAATTCACTGATTTAGTTCGTGGTGAAGTAACGTTTGAATCAAAAGATGTTGGGGATTGGGTACTTGTGAAAGCAAATGGGATCCCAACATACAATTATGCGGTTGTATTAGATGATCACTTTATGGATATTACACATGTATTCCGTGGGGAAGAGCATTTATCGAACACACCAAAACAAATGATGATTTTCGATGCATTTGACTGGGAATATCCACAATACGGTCATATGACACTAATCGTAAATGAAGATCATAAAAAACTATCAAAACGTGATGAAACGATTATTCAATTCGTTGCGCAATATAAAGATCTTGGCTATTTACCAGAAGCAATGTTTAATTTCTTTGGATTATTAGGCTGGTCTCCAGAAGGCGAAGAAGAAATCTTTACAAAAGAACAATTCATTGAAATTTTTGATGAAAAACGCCTTTCGAAGTCACCATCGATGTTCGATAAAAATAAACTAACATGGATGAACAACCAATATATTAAAATGCTGCCTCTTGAGAAAGTGGTAGAACTTGCATTACCTCATTTACAAAAAGCTGGTTTACTTCCAGAAGAGTTAAATGAAGAACAACAAGCTTGGGCTACTGCATTAATTGGCTTATATCATAATCAAATGAGCTTTGGTGCAGAAATTGTCGAGCTATCGAGTCTATTCTTTACAGAAGAAATCGAATATGATGAAGAAGCGAAAGAAGTATTAGCTGGCGAACAAGTTCCAGAAGTAATGGCTTCATTTAAAACGCAACTCGAAGGACTTGAAACGTTTGATGCAGCATCTATTAAAGCGGCAATTAAAGCGGTTCAAAAAGAAACTGGCCATAAAGGGAAAAATTTATTTATGCCAATTCGTGTTGTCACAACGGGCCAAACGCATGGTCCAGAATTAGCCGATGCAATTATGTTAATCGGAAAAGATAAGGCGATTGCACGTGTTGGGAAATATGTGAACTAATCGACGGCATTTTTCTTTCACTTTTAAAAAACGTATTGTAAAATATGTTTAACTTTAATTGACTAAAGAATTAAATAGATCTAAAGCGCCTGAGAAGGAGAAGTACGTAAACCATGTATTAAAAGAGAGGGTCATCATTGGCTGAAAGTGACCTATACCGCTGTTTTACGGAAATGCACCGTTCGAGCACTTTGCTGAAATTTATGTAGGCAAGTCGGTTCGTCCTCGTTACTGGACTTCAAGTGGAAAGCGTGTATTTATTATGCTTTCAACCAGAGTGGAACCGCGCGTATAGGCGTCTCTGTCATTTCATAATGGAATGATAGGGGCGTTTTTTGTTTGATTTAAAATGTAATGATTAATTTCAAAAAGGAGAGGTCAAATTGGCAATTCAAATTTTTAACTCTTTAACACGACAAAAGGAGGAGTTTGTTCCGCTTGAAAAAGGGAAAGTGAAAATGTATGTATGCGGTCCGACCGTCTATAACTTTATTCATATCGGAAATGCTCGTCCTGTTATTGTCTATGATACAGTTCGTCGTTATTTCCTGTATAAAGGCTACGATGTAAAATATGTTTCGAACTTTACGGACGTAGATGACAAAATTATTAAGGCTGCCAACGAACTAGGTGAGGAAGTATTTGAATTAACGGAGCGGTTTATTAGCGCCTATTTTGAGGATATTACGGCACTTGGTTGTAAAAAAGCAGATGTCCATCCTCGTGTAACAACTCATATGGATGACATCATTTCATTTATTGCGGTATTAATTGAAAAAGGTTTTGCATATGAGTCACAAGGGGATGTATATTATCGTACCCGTAAATTTGATGGCTACGGAAAACTCTCGCACCAATCCATTGATGACCTAAAAGTGGGTGCACGAATTGAAGCGGGGGAGAAAAAGGAAGATCCTTTAGATTTTGCGCTATGGAAGGCAGCAAAACCAGGTGAAATTAAATGGGAAAGTCCGTGGGGAGAAGGTCGTCCAGGCTGGCATATTGAATGTTCTGTTATGGCTCGTGAACACCTTGGCGATACAATTGACATTCATGCAGGTGGTCAAGATTTAACATTCCCACACCATGAAAATGAAATTGCTCAATCAGAAGCCTACACAGGGAAAACCTTTGCAAAGTATTGGATGCATAATGGGTATATTAATATTGATAATGAGAAAATGTCGAAATCTCTAGGCAATTTTGTATTAGTAAATGATATTCGTCAACAAATTGATCCACAAATATTACGTTTCTTTATGCTTTCAGTGCATTACCGTCATCCAATTAATTTTGCGCAAGATTTAGTAGAGTCTGCTCGTGCTGGGTTAGAACGTCTGAAAACGGCGTATGCAAATGTCGAATATCGTCTCAATGCATCTGCAAATTTATCCAGTAATGGTGACGAATATTTAACACAAATTAATCAAGTAAAAAGTGCCTTTGAAGAAGCGATGGATGATGACTTTAACACGGCCAATGCGATTTCATCTTTATTTGAATTAGCAAAATTAGCGAACACGTACTTGAATGAGAGCAATACGGAAGAACATACCCTACAAGCATTTATTCAAACGTTTGATGAGCTTGGGAATGTTTTAGGTATTCAATTCAAAGTGGAAGCAGAATTGTTAGACGAAGAAATTGAAGCATTAATTGAAGAACGTAATATGGCACGTAAAAATCGCGATTTCGCACGTTCTGATGAAATCCGTGATCAACTGTTAAGTATGAATATCGTGTTAGAAGATACTCGTCAAGGTACGCGTTGGAAACGGGGTTTATAAAATGGCCCAACTCCGTATTGAAGATGTGAAACAATTAAATGCCTTAGCTTTAGCCTATATGGGGGATGCGGTTCTTGAGCAAAAAGTGAGAGAACACCTTCTCTTAAGTGGGCGAGCAAAACCGAATCGATTGCATAAAGAGGCGACGAGTTATGTATCGGCAAAAGCACAGTCCGGGATTGTCCATCGACTAATGGATGAAAACTATTTAACGGAAGAAGAAATCGCGGTTTTTAAAAGAGGAAGGAATGCAAAATCAGGTTCAGTTCCGAAAAATACAGATGTTCAAACTTATCGTAATAGTTCAGGGTTTGAAGCAGTGTTAGGCTATCTATATTTAACTAAAGAAAATACACGCGTCAATGAAATTATTGATTATGCCATTGAAATCGTGGAACAATCGAAGGGAGCATCTTAACTTGAGTGAGCAACAAGGTGAAATGATTGCAGGGAAAAATCCAGTACTCGAAGCACTACGATCAGGAAGAGAAATAAATAAGTTATGGATAGCAGAAGGTGTAAAAAAGACTGGTATTAACGAGGTGCTTGATTTAGCTCGTGAGCGCGGAGTCCTTGTTCAGTTTGTACCTAAGAAAAAAGTAGACCAATTATCCGATGCCAATCATCAAGGGATTGTTGCATCTGTTGCGGCTTATAAATATGCGGAACTAGATGATTTATTTCATGCGGCAAAAGAAAAAAGTGAAGATCCGTTCTTCCTTGTATTAGATGAATTAGAAGATCCTCATAATCTAGGTTCAATTATGCGTACAGCAGATGCGATTGGAGTGCACGGTATTATTATTCCGAAGCGTCGCGCGGTAGGATTAACAGCCGTTGTTGCAAAAGCATCAACTGGAGCAATTGAACATGTGCCCGTTGTTCGCGTTACAAATTTGGCACAGACGATCGATGAGCTAAAGGAACGAGGTATATGGATTGCCGGAACAGATGCGAAGGGCTCTGTAGATTATCGGAAAATGGACGCCACTTTACCACTTGCAATTATTATAGGAAGTGAAGGTAAGGGAATGAGCAGACTGTTAAAAGAAAAATGCGATTTTCTCTATCACTTGCCAATGGTGGGCCATGTTACTTCTTTAAATGCATCGGTAGCGGCAGCGCTATTAATGTATGAGGTATACAGAAAACGTCATGAAAAGAATGAGTAATCATGCAAACAATTTTAATTGTTGATGGCTACAACATGATTGGGTCTTGGAAAGATTTACGCTCTTTACGAGACACAAATTTTGAGGAAGCCCGCAATCGCTTGCTAGACCATATGGCTGAATTAAAGGCTTCTATGGGTTGGCGAGTGATTGTTGTATTTGATGCACACCTAGTTCCGGGAGTTCAGCAGACATATGTTCAAAATGGTGTAGAAATCATTTATACTAGAAAAAACGAAACCGCAGATGAACGAATAGAAAAGTTAACGACGGAACTAAAGGGTAGAAAAATACAAATCTATGTAGCTACTTCGGATATGACTGAACAAAATGTAATCTTTGGTCAAGGTGCCCTTCGAAAATCAGCTCGTGAACTAGAAATAGAAATGCAAATAATAAAATCAAATATTTCACAAGAAGTTAAAACCACACATAAAGAGAAGCCGAAATCTAGAATTCAATTATCTAAAGATGTAGAACTAGCTTTTGAGAAATGGAGAAGGGGTTTGAAATAACTATTTGACCTATATTTTCCAATTCCGTTATACTGTTCCTAATATACAACATAAAAAGGCGTACTGGGGTGAGGCCGTTGCTTAGTAGTATTCAAACACAGGTGTTACAACGTTTTGAAGATCTTACAGATGAACAAGTTGTTGAACTAGTCCATCAAGGTAATACGGAAGCATTAGATTATTTAATAACGAAATATCGATTGTTCGTTAAAGCGAAGGCGCGCTCATACTTTTTAATCGGTGCAGATAAAGAAGATATTGTGCAAGAAGGAATGATAGGTTTATATAAAGCGATAAGAGATTTCAAAGGGGACAAGCTCTCGTCATTCCGTGCTTTCGCGGAGCTTTGTATAACGCGCCAAATCATTACGGCAATAAAAACTGCGACCAGGCAAAAACATATTCCGCTAAATTCATATGTTTCTCTCGATAAACCTATTTATGATGAAGAATCCGATCGAACATTAATGGATGTCATCACAAGTACTGAGTCAGAAGATCCAGAGCACTTAATGATTAATCGGGAGGAATACTCGCATTTAGAGGGAAAAATTAGTGAGATTTTAAGTGAGTTAGAACAACAAGTATTGGCACTATATTTGGATGGACAATCTTATAATGAAATTTCAGAAGAGTTAAACCGTCATGTGAAGTCGATTGATAATGCCCTTCAACGTGTAAAACGCAAATTAGAACGACATCTAGAAATTGGAGAAATGGTGAAGTGATGACTGTCACTTGTTGACATCATTCTTTTTAGGTGTTAGTCTTTAAAAGACAAAATGCCTAGTTAGGTGGATTTAATATGGCTAGAAAAGTTGCTTTAAGTTGCGAAAAATGTGGTAATCGAAACTATTCTGTCCCAGAAAAGGCGAATTCTTCAGAGCGATTAGAGTTTAAAAAATATTGCTCGCATTGCAACGAACATACTGTGCATAAGCAAACTAAATGAATTTACTTAATTTTTAGATTGAAACATAGAATAGATGATTTGTTCGGAGGTTAAGCTAGAATGGGCAAGATTAAACATTTTCTGTCAGACGTAATGTCAGAAATGAGAAAGACAAGCTGGCCAAAAGGTAAAGAACTTACAAAATATACCGTGGTAGTAGTTACAACTGTTATATTTATGGCGATATTTTTTGTGTTAGTTGACTTAGGCATTTCAGAACTGTTCCGTCTATATTTAGACTCGTAATTGTATGTAATGTTAATATCTTTGAAAATAGCCCGTTTTAAAATTCACGGGTTTTTTTCATTTGTCTTCTTTTATAAAAATGTGATAAATCTAGAGGATATCAATGACCTTTTTGTAGAAAAGAAAGATGATTTTCGCTAGCACCTAAGTGATAAATGGAGGAGGGACGGACGAATTTGTCCGAAAATATTATGGAGAAAAGATGGTATGTAGTTCATACTTATTCAGGATATGAGAATCGCGTAAAAGCAAATCTTGAAAAGCGCGTTGAAACAATGGGGATGCAAGATAACATTTTCCGTGTAATCGTTCCTGAACATGAAGAAACAGATTTAAAAGATGGAAAAAAACGTACGGTAATGCGAAAAGTATTCCCGGGGTATGTTTTAGTAGAGATGATTTTAACAGATGAATCATGGTATGTGGTTCGTAATACGCCTGGAGTTACAGGATTTATCGGTTCATCAGGTGGAGGGGCAAAACCAACACCGTTATTACCAGAAGAGGTAGAGCGTCTGTTACGACAAATGGGTATTGATAAGAAAACAGTTGGCGAAATGGATGTAACGGTAGGCGAAGTAGTAGAAGTGTTAGAAGGCCCGTTTGCACACTTCCAAGGTAAGGTAGAAGAAGTCGATATAGATAAAGGTAAAGTGAAAGTAAGTATTGATATGTTCGGTCGTGAAACGAAGATGGAATTAGATTTTGAACAGATCCAAAAAATCTAATTTATATTTATGCTTGCGTATCTAAATTAAAAGTGATATTATTTCATAGGTCAGACTGTAAATAGACGGTTTGTCATATAAAGTTAATTTTTTAATGTTATCGGCAAATAGCTGACAGACAGATATTGAGTGGGAGGGGCAACCCAATTACCACATCACGGACTTAAGGAGGTGTGTCTCGTGGCTAAAAAAGTTATTAAAATCGTAAAACTTCAAATCCCTGCTGGTAAAGCTAATCCAGCTCCACCGGTTGGTCCTGCATTAGGTCAAGCAGGTGTTAATATCATGGGATTCTGTAAGGAGTTCAACGCTCGTACTGCTGATCAAGCTGGTTTAATCATTCCAGTTGAAATCTCAGTTTTCGAGGACCGTTCATTTACTTTCATTACAAAAACTCCACCTGCAGCAGTGTTACTTAAAGTAGCAGCAGGTATCCAATCTGGATCAGGTGAACCAAACCGTAAAAAAGTTGCAACGGTTAAACGTGATAAAGTTCGCGAAATTGCTGAACAAAAAATGCCAGACCTAAACGCTGCATCAGTTGAAGCAGCTATGGCGATGGTTGAAGGTACAGCACGAAGCATGGGTATTACGATCGAAGACTAATTCCCATTTTACTTGATGATGATGTTTTTGTTTTTTGGAGGTTGCGGAATGTTCTTAGTGAACTCGCAACCTCTATTCGTGGGAGGAATATCCGCTATAACCACAATCAAGGAGGAAAATTATAATGGCTAAAAAAGGTAAAAGACTGCAAGATGCAGCAAAATTAGTTGACCGTTCAAAAGTATATGCTGCTGAAGAAGCAATTGCTTTAGCAAAACAAACAAGCACAGTGAACTTCGACGCAACTGTTGAAGTAGCATTCAAACTTGGAATCGACACTCGTAAAAACGACCAACAAATCCGTGGAGCTGTAGTACTTCCAAACGGTACTGGTAAAACTCAACGTGTGTTAGTATTCGCTAAAGGTGAAAAACTTAAAGAAGCAGAAGCTGCAGGTGCAGACTATGTAGGTGATGCAGAATACATCGCGAAAATCCAACAAGGTTGGTTCGATTTTGATGTAATCGTTGCAACTCCAGACATGATGGGTGAAGTTGGTAAACTTGGTCGTGTATTAGGACCTAAAGGTTTAATGCCAAACCCTAAAACTGGTACTGTAACTTTTGACGTTACTAAAGCGATCGAAGAAATCAAAGCTGGTAAAGTAGAATACCGTGCTGACAAAGCTGGTATCATCCACGCTCCTATCGGTAAAGTTTCTTTCGACAACGAAAAATTAGTAGAAAACTTCAACACTGTATTTGAAGTTGTTCAAAAAGCTAAACCAGCTGCTGCAAAAGGTACTTACATGAAATCAGTAAACGTTACAACAACAATGGGACCATCAGTGAAAATTGATGTTGCTAGCGTTAAATTATAAATTTTAATATAAATAAATGTGTTGACAACGACCTTCGTTATTGATATGATGATTGTCGTTGTGAATATCCATTTGTACCGTAGACAGTAGGAGTGCTTGCACTTAATAATCCTACCGAGGACATCGAAATCGGATTCTTTTTGAGATGATGAATTTTCCAGCCTCTAGTCTATTGTTATAACTAGAGGCTTTTCTTTTGTCGGTATAAATGACCCATTCTAATAGGAGGTGTCAAACATGAGCGTTAGTGCAATTGAAACTAAAAAAGTTCAAGTACAAGAAATCGCTGAGAAATTCCAAGGTGCTGCTTCTGTAGTAGTTGTGGATTACCGCGGTTTAACTGTAGCCCAAGTTACAGAACTTCGTAAACAACTTCGTGAAGCTGGTGTTGAGTTCAAAGTTTACAAAAACAGTTTAACTCGTCGTGCGGCTGAAATCGCTGGTGTTGAAGGGATTAACGAATTTTTAACTGGACCAAACGCGGTTGCTTTCTCGAAAGAAGACGTAATTGCTCCAGCGAAAATCGTTAACGAATTCGCTAAAAAGAACGAGGCTCTTGAAATCAAAGCTGGTATCGTCGAAGGGAATATTTCTTCAGCTGATGATATTAAAGCACTTGCAGAACTTCCATCACGCGAAGGTCTACTTTCAATGCTTTTATCAGTACTTCAAGCTCCAGTGCGAAACTTCGCACTTGCAACAAAAGCTGTTGCAGAACAAAAAGAAGAACAAGGCGCTTAATTGTTGCTTAAACTTCAACAAACAATTCGGCCAAGTAGGCTAAAAATAAACTAATATCCAATATAGGAGGAAAATAAAATGAACAAAGATCAAATCTTAGAAGCTATCAAAGCTATGACAGTTCTTGAATTAAACGACTTAGTAAAAGCAATCGAAGAAGAGTTTGGTGTAACAGCTGCTGCTCCTGTAGCAGTAGTAGGTGGCGGTGCAGCTGCTGTTGAAGAAAAAACTGAATTCGACGTAGTACTAGCATCTGCTGGTGACCAAAAAATCAAAGTAATCAAAGTGGTACGTGAACTTACTGGTCTTGGCTTAAAAGAAGCTAAAGAAGTAGTAGATAACGCTCCAAAAGCTCTTAAAGAAGGTATTTCTAAAGAAGAAGCAGAAGAATTAAAAGCTAAACTTGAAGAAGTTGGCGCTAACGTAGAAGTTAAGTAATTATTACTTACACTACAGTTCAATAAATAAAGAAAGCTCGTCTATTTTGACGGGCTTTCTTCATTTCTTTGAGGAGGGCATGTAGATGTCTGAACATTATTATTCAAAGAAGCCTCAAACTGAAAGTAAACCACGTCAATGGAGATTCACACTACGAGGGTCTTCGTTTTTATTTGAAACGGATACGGGTGTGTTTAGTAAAAGCGAAGTAGATTTTGGATCCCGTGTTTTAATTGAAACATTTGAGTTGCCATCAGTAGATGGGGCGATATTAGATGTAGGTTGCGGCTATGGTCCAATTGGGTTATCACTTGCGAAACAATATCCAGAACGACTTATTTGTATGATGGATATTAATGAACGAGCAGTGTCCCTCGCCAGTAAAAACGCACAATTAAACGGAATTCAAAATGTACGTATTTTTGAAAGTGATGGTGTAGATGAAGTTGATGCTGAATTGCAAATTGCAGCAATATTAACAAATCCGCCTATTCGCGCAGGAAAAGACACTGTTTTTAAGTTTTATGATGGAGCTTATAACAGACTAGCAGATGGTGGAGAGTTGTGGGTTGTAATACAGAAGAAGCAAGGTGCGCCGTCGACAGTAAATCATTTAGAAGAAAACTTTGCAGAAGTGGACGTTGTTGAAAAGAAAAAGGGTTATTGGATTATACGTGCGAAAAAATAATCAACATGTATAATTATTGACTTGACAAAACGGCTATGATAACATAATAAAATGCAAAAATATTATTTTGTGGGAGTTTGCCCA
Source organism: Lysinibacillus antri (assembly GCF_003977595.1). Taxonomy (GTDB): domain Bacteria; phylum Bacillota; class Bacilli; order Bacillales_A; family Planococcaceae; genus Ureibacillus; species Ureibacillus antri. The sequence continues at coordinate 117,209 of NZ_RYYR01000006.1, forward strand.
ATTGTATGCAACTGTTATTGTGTGGGTATACTTTCCATGAATAAGTTTAGTTTAACCGAAAATGACGTCTAAGAAAAGACTCGTTTTCTTTTTGTCTTTCGAAATCATACACTATTTAGTTGGTTTTGCAAAGACCTATTATCGCTTTAATGAGGGGTGAATGAGTTGACAGGTCAACTAGTTCAGTACGGACAACACCGCCAGCGTAGAAGCTTTGCGCGTATTAAAGAGGTGCTGGAGCTTCCGAATTTAATTGAAATTCAAACAGCATCTTACGAGTGGTTCCTTGAAGAAGGGTTGCGTGAGATGTTCCGCGACATTTCTCCAATTGAAGATTTTACAGGTAATCTTTCACTAGAATTCATCGATTATACATTAGGTGATCCGAAGTATGATGTAGATGAATGTAAAGAGCGTGATGTGACGTATGCAGCTCCATTACGTGTAAAAGTACGTCTTCACAACAAAGAAACAGACGAAGTTAAAGAACAAGATGTCTTTATGGGTGATTTCCCACTAATGACTGAAACAGGGACGTTCGTTATTAACGGTGCTGAACGTGTAATCGTTTCACAATTAGTTCGTTCACCAAGTGTATATTACCACGATAAAACTGATAAAAACGGTAAAAAAGGTTTTGGAGCAACAGTTATCCCGAACCGTGGTGCATGGTTAGAATATGAAACAGATGCCAAAGACGTGGTTTATGTTCGTATCGACCGTACACGTAAATTACCTGTTACAGTTTTATTACGTGCTTTAGGCTTTGGTTCAGACTCAGAAATCATAGATATTCTAGGTGATAACGAGTACTTACGAAACACGCTTGAAAAGGATAATACGGATAGTACTGAAAAGGCACTATTAGAAATCTATGAGCGTCTTCGTCCAGGTGAACCACCTACTGTAGAAAGTGCGAAAAGTCTGCTATATTCTCGTTTCTTCGACGCTAAGCGCTACGATTTAGCAAACGTAGGACGTTATAAAATGAATAAAAAGCTTCACATTAAAAATCGTTTGTTTAACCACACGATTGCAGAAACTCTTGTTGATCCAGAAACAGGAGAGATTTTAGTTGAAAAAGGTACAGTATTAGATCGTCGTACACTTGACCGAATTATTCCGTATTTAGAGAATGGTATCGGCTTCCGCACATTATCACAAGTTGGTGGCGTGTTAGAAGAAGACGTAACAATTCAATCAATTAAAATCTACGCACCAAATGATGAAGCGCAAAAAGAAATTAATGTTATTTCAAACGCTTATATCGATGAAGAAGTAAAAAATATTACACCTGCTGATGTGATTGCTTCTATGTCTTATTTCTTCAACCTATTATATGGCGTTGGAAATACAGATGATATCGATCACTTAGGTAACCGTCGCTTACGTTCTGTAGGTGAATTGTTACAAAACCAATTCCGTATTGGATTATCTCGTATGGAACGTGTTGTACGTGAACGTATGTCAATCAATGACACTGCGTCTATTGTACCGCAGCAATTAATTAATATTCGTCCAGTTATTGCATCAATTAAAGAGTTCTTTGGTAGCTCGCAATTATCGCAATTCATGGACCAAACAAACCCATTAGCAGAATTAACGCACAAACGTCGTCTTTCTGCATTAGGTCCTGGTGGTTTAACTCGTGAACGTGCTGGTATGGAAGTACGTGACGTTCACTATTCTCACTATGGTCGTATGTGTCCAATTGAGACTCCAGAGGGTCCAAACATTGGATTAATTAACTCATTATCATCTTATGCAAAAGTAAACAAATTTGGTTTCATTGAAACACCATACCGTAAAGTGGATCCTGAAACGGGTCAAGTTACAGGGCAAATTGACTACTTAACTGCAGATGAAGAAGATAACTATATCGTAGCTCAAGCAAACTCACCATTAAATCCAGATGGAACGTTTGCAAACGAAGAAGTTTTAGGTCGTTTCCGTGGAGATAACACAGTTTTCAAAAGAGACCGTGTTGACTATATGGACGTATCACCAAAACAAGTAGTATCTGCTGCGACGGCATGTATTCCGTTCTTAGAAAACGATGACTCAAACCGTGCGTTAATGGGAGCGAACATGCAACGTCAAGCGGTTCCTTTATTAAATCCAGAAGCACCATTTGTTGGTACTGGTATGGAACATGTCGATGCTCGTGATTCAGGGGCGGCAGTAGTAGCAAAACACCATGGTATTGTGGAACATGTTGAAGCTCGTTCTATCCATGTTCGTCGTATTGAAGAAATCGATGGTAAAGAAGTGAAGGGTGAATTAACGAAATACAAACTTCAAAAATTCACTCGTTCAAACCACGGTACTTCTATTAACCAACGTCCAATCGTAAAAGTTGGCGACCGCGTTAAACCAAAAGATATTTTAGCTGATGGTCCTTCTATGGAAAAAGGTGAACTTGCGTTAGGTCGTAACGTATTAGTTGCCTTCATGACATGGGAAGGTTTCAACTATGAAGATGCTGTAATTATGAACGAACGTCTTGTTAAAGATGATGTTTATACTTCGGTTCATATTGAAGAATACGAATCAGAATCTCGTGATACAAAGCTAGGACCTGAAGAAATTACTCGTGATATTCCAAACGTTGGGGAAGATGCTCTTCGTAACTTAGATGATCGCGGTATTATTCGTATCGGTGCTGAAGTTCGTGATGGCGATATTCTAGTAGGGAAAGTAACTCCTAAAGGAGTAACGGAACTTACTGCAGAAGAACGTCTATTACACGCAATCTTTGGTGAAAAAGCTCGTGAAGTGCGTGATACTTCATTACGTGTACCTCATGGTGCTGGCGGTATCGTTCTAGATGTAAAAGTCTTCAACCGTGAAGATGGTGATGAATTACCACCAGGCGTTAACCAATTAGTTCGTGTTTATATTGTTCAAAAACGTAAAATTCGCGTTGGGGACAAAATGGCCGGACGTCACGGTAACAAAGGGGTAATTTCACGTATCTTACCTGAAGAAGATATGCCATTTATGCCAGACGGAACACCAGTTGACATCATGTTAAACCCATTAGGTGTACCATCTCGTATGAATATCGGACAAGTATTAGAGCTTCACTTAGGTATGGCTGCTCGTTATTTAGGTCTTCATATGGCAAGTCCAGTATTTGATGGAGCAAACGAAGAAGACGTATGGGAAACAATGGAAGAAGCAGGTATGAACCGTGACGGAAAAACGATCCTTTATGATGGTCGTTCGGGTGAACCTTTCGACAACCGTGTTTCTGTTGGGATCATGTACATGATCAAATTAGCCCACATGGTTGACGATAAACTTCATGCTCGTTCAACGGGTCCATACTCACTTGTTACGCAACAACCACTTGGAGGGAAAGCTCAATTCGGTGGTCAACGTTTCGGTGAGATGGAAGTTTGGGCACTTGAAGCATATGGTGCTGCATATACACTACAAGAAATTTTGACAATTAAATCAGATGATGTTGTTGGTCGTGTAAAAACATATGAAGCGATTGTTAAAGGTGAAAGTGTACCAGAACCAGGTGTACCAGAATCATTTAAAGTATTAATTAAAGAACTTCAATCATTAGGTTTAGACGTAAAAATGTTAACAATCAATGACGAAGAAGTAGAACTTCGTGATCTTGATGACGAAGATGAACTTCAACCAACTGATGCATTAAATATCTTACCTAAAGAAGAAGATGCAGTAGAAACGATCGAATAAATTATGCAAGTTAGGGCGGGGGTAATATGCTGCCTGCCCTATTTTCAAATAAACAATTAATTGTTGAGCTTCGGAAAGTCGTTAGAGGACTTATACTAAAGGGAGGTAGGCTCCTTGATAGACGTTAATGAATTTGAATATATGAAAATCGGTTTAGCTTCACCTGACAAGATTCGTTCATGGTCATATGGAGAAGTAAAAAAACCTGAAACAATTAACTATCGTACTTTAAAACCAGAAAAAGATGGTCTGTTTTGTGAACGTATTTTCGGTCCTACAAAAGACTGGGAATGTCACTGTGGTAAATACAAACGTGTTCGCTATAAAGGGGTAGTTTGTGACCGTTGTGGTGTAGAAGTTACACGCGCAAAAGTTCGTCGTGAACGCATGGGGCATATTGAATTAGCAGCTCCTGTTTCACATATTTGGTACTTTAAAGGTATTCCAAGCCGTATGGGTCTTATCCTTGATATGTCTCCGCGTGCTTTAGAAGAAGTAATTTATTTTGCATCTTATGTTGTGATCGATTCAGGAGAAACTTCATTAGAAAAGAAACAATTACTTTCAGAAAAAGAATACCGTGCATACCGTGAAAAATTCGGAAATGGCTTTGAAGCTGCTATGGGTGCAGAAGCTATTAAAAAACTTCTAGAACTAATTGATTTAGAAGATGAAACAAATTCTTTAAAAGAAGAGTTAAAAACTGCACAAGGTCAACGTCGTACGCGTGCAATTAAACGTCTTGAAGTAATTGAATCATTCCGTAACTCTGGAAATAAACCAGAATGGATGATTTTAGAAGTTCTACCTGTAATTCCACCAGAGCTTCGTCCAATGGTGCAATTAGATGGTGGTCGTTTTGCAACTTCTGACTTAAATGACCTGTACCGTCGTGTAATTAACCGTAACAATCGTTTAAAACGTTTATTAGACCTTGGTGCACCAAGCATTATCGTACAAAACGAAAAACGTATGTTACAAGAAGCGGTAGATGCTTTAATTGATAACGGTCGTCGTGGTCGTCCAGTTACGGGACCAGGGAACCGTCCATTAAAATCCCTTTCACATATGTTAAAAGGGAAACAAGGGCGTTTCCGTCAAAACTTACTAGGTAAACGTGTTGACTATTCTGGTCGTTCGGTTATCGTAGTAGGTCCAAACTTAAAAATGTATCAATGTGGTCTTCCAAAAGAAATGGCGATTGAGTTATTCAAGCCTTTCGTTATGAAAGAACTTGTTGAGCGTGGTCTTGCCCACAACATTAAAAGTGCAAAACGTAAAATTGAACGTCTGCACAATGAAGTTTGGGACGTTTTAGAAGATGTAATTCGTGAGCACCCAGTTTTATTAAACCGTGCACCGACATTACACCGACTTGGTATTCAAGCATTCGAACCAACATTAGTAGAAGGTCGTGCAATTCGTCTTCACCCATTAGTATGTACAGCTTATAACGCTGACTTTGATGGTGACCAAATGGCGGTTCACGTTCCATTATCAGCAGAAGCACAAGCAGAAGCTCGATTACTAATGTTAGCTGCTCAAAACATCTTAAATCCGAAAGATGGTAAACCAGTTGTTACACCGTCTCAGGATATGGTATTAGGAAACTACTACTTAACATTAGAACGTGAAGGCGCTCGCGGTGAAGGTTCTGTGTTCTATGGTCCAAATGAAGTGTTAATTGCATATCAAACTGGTAACGTTCATTTACACACTCGTATTGCAGTTAAAGCAAGTTCATTTAAAAACCCAACGTTTACTGAAGAACAAAATAATATGTTCTTATTAACTACGGTTGGTAAGGTAATTTTCAATGAGATTCTTCCTGAATCATTCCCTTACATTAATGAACCGACTTCTACAAACCTAGAACAAAAAACACCTGAGAAATACTTTGCAAACTTAACAATTGGTGAAGAAACGCTAAATGAGTTACAAGCTTCTGAGGAATACCAAGCACTTTCAGAGGACGACAAAATTGCTGCACAACGTAAAGCAGTGTTACAAAGACACTTTGCAAGCGTTAAGCCAATTAGTCCATTCCGTAAAAAGTTCCTAGGAAATATCATTGCGGAAGTATTTAAACGATTCCACATTACAGAAACGTCTAAAATGCTTGACCGTATGAAAGATCTAGGATTTAAATATTCAACAAAAGCTGGTATTACCGTGGCAATTTCAGACATCGTGGTATTACCAGAGAAAAATAAAATCTTAGAAGAAGCGCAGAAAAAAGTAGATAAAGTATTAGTTCAATTCCGTCGTGGTTTAATTACGGAAGAAGAGCGTTATGACCGCGTTATCTCAAGCTGGTCTGCAGCAAAAGATGACATTCAAGGAAAACTGATGGATTCTTTACCGGACACGAACCCTATCTTCATGATGAGTGATTCCGGTGCCCGTGGTAACGCATCGAACTTTACGCAGCTAGCTGGTATGCGTGGTTTAATGGCCAACCCGGCTGGTCGTATTATCGAACTTCCAATCAAATCTTCATTCCGTGAAGGTTTAACGGTATTAGAGTACTTCATCTCTACTCATGGTGCGCGTAAAGGTTTAGCCGATACAGCCCTAAAAACAGCCGATTCAGGTTACTTAACTCGTCGACTAGTAGACGTAGCACAGGATGTTATTGTTCGTGAAGACGATTGTGGAACGGACCGTGGTTTAACAATTGGTGCTTTAATGGAAGGTACTGAAGTGATCGAAGCGTTAGATGAGCGTATTATCGGTCGTCATACGAAGAAAACAATTCGTCATCCTGAAACAGGTGAAGTTATTTTAGAGCGTGATGAATTAATCACTCAAGATATCGCACGTGTTATTGAAGATGCGGGTATTGAAGAAGTAACAATTCGTTCTGCATTCACATGTAATACAAAACATGGTGTATGTAAAAAATGTTATGGTATTAACTTAGCAACAGGTGAAGAGGTAGAAGTGGGTGAAGCGGTAGGTATTATCGCGGCTCAATCTATCGGGGAACCAGGTACACAATTAACAATGCGTACATTCCATACAGGTGGGGTTGCTGGTAACGATATTACACAAGGTCTTCCACGTATCCAAGAGATTTTCGAATCGCGTAATCCGAAAGGGCAAGCGGTTATTTCTGAAATCACAGGTACGGTTTCTGAAATTGAAGAAATCCGTGAAGGCTTAAAAGAAGTTACAGTGCAAGGCGAAATCGAAACACGTAAATATCAAGCACCTTACAATGCTCGCTTAAAAGTAGTTGTGGGTGATGCGATTAAACCTGGTCAAATCCTTTCTGAAGGTTCTATCGATCCAAAACAATTATTAAAAGTAAAAGACGTTGCAACGGTTCAAGAGTACTTATTAAAAGAAGTACAAAAAGTTTATCGTATGCAAGGGGTAGAAATTGGCGATAAACATATCGAAGTAATGGTACGTCAAATGTTACGTAAAGTTCGCGTAATTGAAGCGGGCGATACGGATCTATTACCAGGTTCATTACTTGATATTCACCAATTTACGGACGCAAACAAAGAAGCAATTATTAATGGAAGAGTTCCAGCTACTTGTCGTCCAGTAATCCTAGGTATTACGAAAGCTTCACTAGAAACAGAATCATTCTTATCTGCTGCATCATTCCAAGAAACAACTCGTGTGTTAACGGATGCTGCAATTAAAGGTAAGCGTGATGAGCTATTAGGTCTGAAGGAAAATGTAATTATCGGTAAACTAGTTCCAGCTGGTACTGGTATGCAACGATATCGTCAAATTCGTATCGAAGAAGACCCAATGGATTTAGAAGAAGAGTTTTCTTCTGTAGAATAATCATTTGTAATTAGCTATATTTAATATTTTCTCGGGTGGTATAAAACTCCGCCCGAGAAATCTTAATAAAAATATTTGACAGTTTAAATTAATAGTGTTAATATACTTAAGGTTGATAGTTAACTGTCTGTACTTCGGAGGATATGAGAATGTCTTATGAAAAAGTTAAACAGGCTAGTAAAACAATCATAGGTACAAAGCAAGCAGTAAAAGCAATCCGTGCTGGTCAAGTTGCAGAACTTTTTATAGCGCTTGATGCAGACAGCTGGGTAACCGATCCAGTTGTTATTCTTGCAAAAGAAGTCGGCGTACCAGTGAGTCTCGTTGAGTCGAAAAATGAGCTTGGCAAAGCGTGTGGTATTCATGTTGGTGCTGCGGTAGTTGCAATTGCTGTAAGTTAGTTTTTGTGTGGAAAACACAAAGACTTTGTTTTTACCCTAAAAATGAACCACCTGGATGTGTGGTATTAACAAGGAATATATGAAGGGAGGAATAACCGATGCCTACAATTAACCAATTGGTACGTAAGCCTCGTAAATCCAAAACAACGAAATCAAATTCACCTGCGTTAAACAAGGGATATAACAGCTTTAAAAAATCTTTAACAGATGTTAACTCTCCTCAAAAACGTGGAGTTTGTACTCGTGTTGGTACAATGACACCGAAAAAACCAAACTCAGCGCTTCGTAAATATGCGCGTGTACGCTTAACTAACCAAATCGAAGTTACAGCTTACATTCCTGGTGAAGGTCACAACTTACAAGAACACAGCGTAGTATTAATCCGCGGTGGACGAGTAAAAGACTTACCAGGGGTACGTTACCATATCGTTCGTGGTGCTCTTGATACTGCTGGTGTAAACGGTCGTATGCAATCACGTTCTCTATACGGTACAAAACGTCCAAAAGAAAAAAAATAATTTAGTTTCCTAAAAGTTGCCTTTGTTGGACGTAACAGATTTTGAATAGATTGAATCGTGCGCACGATTCAAAATCTGGACGTATAAATAGTGCGAAACTGCACAATTATACAATGGCAAACTTAAATCTCTTATTAAATAGATAATTCTTGAAAGGAGGAAAACACATGCCTCGTAAAGGTCCTGTTTCCAAACGTGACGTGTTACCAGATCCAATTTATAATTCAAAACTAGTAACTCGTTTAATCAATAAAATGATGATTGATGGTAAAAGAGGTACTTCTCAAAAAATTCTTTATGGAGCGTTCGAATTAGTTAAAGAGCGTTCTGGTAAAGAAGCTTTAGAAGTATTCGAAGCTGCATTAAACAATGTAATGCCAGTTCTTGAAGTACGTGCTCGCCGTGTTGGTGGTTCTAACTACCAAGTACCAGTTGAAGTTCGTCCAGAACGTCGTGTTACATTAGGTCTTCGCTATTTAGTTAACTATTCTCGTCTTCGTGGTGAAAAAACTATGGAAGAGCGTTTAGCTAATGAAATCTTAGATGCATCTAACAACACAGGTGCTTCAGTTAAGAAACGTGAAGATATGCATAAAATGGCAGAAGCTAACAAAGCGTTTGCTCACTATCGTTGGTAATTTAGACTACGTGCTAGTGGTAAGCTAGTACGTAGATTTAAATATATAATTCAACAACTAGTCTATACCCAATATGGAAGGAGAAAATTTCCTATGAAACGCGAATTCTCACTAGAGAATACACGTAATATTGGGATCATGGCTCACATTGATGCTGGTAAAACAACAACAACTGAGCGTATCCTTTATTACACTGGTAAGATCCACAAAATCGGTGAAACTCACGAAGGTGCCTCTCAAATGGACTGGATGGAGCAAGAGCAAGAACGTGGTATCACAATCACGTCTGCTGCTACAACAGCTCAATGGAAAGGCAATCGCGTAAATATCATCGACACACCAGGACACGTAGACTTCACAGTAGAAGTTGAACGTTCATTGCGTGTACTTGACGGAGCTGTAACAGTTCTTGATGCTCAATCTGGTGTTGAGCCTCAAACTGAAACTGTATGGCGTCAAGCTACAACTTACGGTGTTCCACGTATCGTATTCGTTAACAAAATGGATAAAATCGGTGCAGATTTCTTATATTCTGTTGGTACACTTCGCGATCGTTTACAAGCAAATGCTCACCCAATTCAATTACCAATCGGTGCTGAAGATGCATTCGAAGCAATTATCGATTTAGTTGAAATGAAAGCTATTTTCTATGGTAACGACCTTGGAACTGATATTCAAGAGCGTGAAATCCCAGAAGAATACAAAGCACAAGCTGAAGAATACCGTGAAAAATTAGTAGAAGCTGTAGCAGAACTTGATGAAGACCTTATGGAAAAATACTTTGCTGGTGAAGAAATCACTATTGAAGAACTTAAAGCAGGTATCCGTAAAGCTACTCTATCTGTACAATTCTACCCAGTTATTTGTGGTACAGCATTCAAAAACAAAGGTGTTCAATTAATGTTAGATGCTGTAATTGACTATCTACCAGCTCCAACTGATGTAGAGTCAATTAAAGGTATCGATCCTGATACTGGCGATGAGCTAGTTCGTCATTCAAATGATGAAGAGCCATTTGCTGCTTTAGCATTCAAAGTTATGACTGACCCTTATGTTGGTAAATTAACATTCTTCCGTGTGTACTCTGGTATTTTAGATTCAGGTTCATATGTGAAAAACTCTACAAAAGGTAAACGTGAACGTGTAGGTCGTATCCTACAAATGCACGCGAACTCTCGTGAAGAAATTGCTAAAGTATTCGCAGGAGATATCGCAGCGGCTGTAGGTCTTAAAGATACTACTACTGGTGACACTCTTTGTGACGAGAAAAATCTTGTTATTTTAGAGTCTATGGAATTCCCAGAACCAGTTATCTCTTTATCTGTAGAACCAAAATCAAAAGCTGACCAAGATAAAATGGGACAAGCTTTACAAAAACTTCAAGAAGAAGATCCAACATTCCGTGCACATACTGACCAAGAAACTGGTCAAACAATCATCTCTGGTATGGGTGAGCTTCACCTTGACATCCTTGTTGACCGTATGAAACGTGAATTCAAAGTAGAAGCTAATGTGGGTGCTCCACAAGTTTCTTACCGTGAAACATTCCGTGGTTCAGCTGCTGTACAAGGTAAATTCACTCGCCAATCTGGTGGACGTGGACAATACGGTGATGTTTGGATTGAATTCTCTCCAAACGAAGAAGGTAAAGGTTTTGAGTTCGAAAATGCTATCGTTGGTGGGGTTGTACCACGTGAATACATTCCAGCTGTTGAAGCAGGTCTTCGTGACTCGCTTGACCGTGGTGTAATCGCAGGTTACCCATTAATCGACATCAAAGCGAAGTTATATGATGGTTCATACCATGATGTTGACTCAAACGAAATGGCATTCAAAATCGCTGCTTCTATGGCTCTAAAAGCTGCAGCTTCTAAATGTAGCCCAGTTCTATTAGAACCAGTTATGAAAGTAGAAGTAGTAATTCCAGAAGAATACCTTGGTGATATCATGGGTAACATCACTTCTCGCCGTGGACGCGTAGAAGGTATGGAAGCTCGCGGTAACGCTCAAGTTGTTCGTGCAATGGTACCACTTGCTGAGATGTTCGGATATGCAACTACATTACGTTCTGCTACACAAGGTCGTGGTGTGTTCTCAATGGTATTCGATCACTATGAAGAAGTACCAAAATCAATCTCAGAAGAGATCGTTAAAAAAAATAAAGGTGAATAATTGAAATTTCATCTTGCTTCAAGTATAAATAATTTGTAAGCTATGATTGACTGGCTGAGAAAGGGCCCTTATCAGCCGGCAGTTATAACATATAAAAACTAAAAAAACTATTAAACACATATTTAGGAGGCTCACTCTAATGGCTAAAGAAAAATTTGACCGTTCGAAAACGCATGCTAACGTTGGTACAATTGGACACGTTGACCATGGTAAAACTACATTAACTGCTGCTATCGCTACAGTTCTTTCTAAAAAAATGGGCGGAGAAGCTAAATCATACGCTGATATCGATAATGCTCCAGAAGAAAAAGAACGTGGAATTACTATCAACACTTCTCACGTAGAATATGAAACTGAAACTCGTCACTATGCACACGTTGACTGCCCAGGACATGCTGACTATGTTAAAAACATGATCACTGGTGCTGCTCAAATGGACGGCGGTATCCTAGTAGTATCTGCTGCTGATGGTCCAATGCCACAAACTCGTGAACACATCCTTTTATCACGTCAAGTAGGTGTACCTTACTTAGTAGTATTCTTAAACAAATGTGATATGGTTGATGACGAAGAATTATTAGAATTAGTTGAAATGGAAGTTCGTGACTTATTATCAGAATACGATTTCCCAGGCGACGATGTTCCTGTAATCAAAGGTTCTGCTCTTAAAGCTCTTGAAGGTGAAGCAGAATGGGAAGAAAAAATTATCGAATTAATGGACGCTGTAGACAGCTATATCCCAACTCCAGAACGTCAAACTGACAAACCATTCATGATGCCAGTAGAGGACGTATTCTCTATCACTGGTCGTGGTACAGTTGCTACTGGTCGTGTAGAACGCGGTCAAGTTAAAGTTGGTGACGTAGTAGAAATCGTTGGTATCGAAGAAGAAGCTAAATCTACAACTGTTACTGGAGTAGAAATGTTCCGTAAATTATTAGATTATGCTGAAGCTGGTGACAACATCGGTGCTTTACTTCGTGGGGTTGCTCGTGAAGACATCCAACGTGGACAAGTATTAGCTAAACCAGGCTCAATCACTCCACACACAACTTTTAAAGCAGAAGTTTACGTTTTATCAAAAGAAGAGGGTGGCCGTCATACTCCATTCTTCTCTAACTACCGTCCTCAGTTCTACTTCCGTACAACTGACGTAACTGGTGTTATCAACTTACCAGAAGGCGTAGAAATGGTTATGCCTGGTGACAACATCGAAATGAACGTAGAATTAATCTCTCCAATCGCTCTTGAAGAAGGTACTAAATTCTCTATCCGTGAGGGTGGCCGTACTGTTGGAGCTGGAGTAGTAGCTTCTATCCAAAAATAATTTTAGCTTATTGCTAATACAAACATCCTATGGGGACGCCTGTAGGATGTTTTTTTGGGTTCTAATTTCTTCGGTTGGTTATGTACTATAACTAAAATGAATAATGAATATTCAAAATATGTATTTCATTTATGGACCTCTATTCTATTATAATAATTGCTAAGGAAAGATTGAGGAAAACTCCTCTTTCTTGAATTTTGTATATTGGGGGATATGTTCATGACTAATTATATTCAAGTGGGGAATCTTCAAGTAGCTTCAATTCTTTATGATTTTATTAACAATCAAGCACTTCCAGGTAGCGAAGTAGATCAAGAACAGTTTTGGAACGGTTTTGATGCGTTAATCCATGACTTAACACCGGAAAATAAAGCATTGCTTGTAAAACGTGATGAACTACAAGAAGCAATTAATAACTGGCATAAAGAAAATAAAGAAAACTTTAATTTTGATGCTTATAAATCTTTCTTACAAGAAATTGGCTATCTTGAGCCGAAAGTAGAAGATTTTAAAATTACAACTGAAAATGTGGATGAAGCAATTGCAGTACAAGCTGGCCCACAGTTAGTTGTACCTGTAAACAATGCGCGCTATGCAATTAATGCTGCAAATGCACGATGGGGAAGCCTGTATGACGCGTTTTATGGCACTGACGCAATTAGTGAAGAAGATGGTGCAGATATCGGCAAAGGGTATAACCCAGTTCGTGGTGAAAAGGTTATTACAAAGTCAAAACAATTACTAGATCAAGCTGTTGCATTAAAAGATGCTTCACATATTGATGTAGTCAAATATGCAATTGTTGAAAATAAATTAGCTGCTACATTAGCAACTGGAGAAACAACAGGACTTGTAGATGAATCAAAACTAGTGGGATACCAAGGAACACTTGAGGAACCAACTGTTTTATTATTCAAAAACAATGACCTACACATTGAAGTTCAAATTGACCGTGAACATCCAATAGGGAAAACAGATGCAGCTGGTGTGAAAGATATCGTTCTTGAATCTGCAATTACAACAATTATGGACTGTGAAGACTCTGTTGCTGCAGTTGATGCAGAAGATAAAGTGTTAGTATATAGCAATTGGTTAGGTTTGATGAAAGGTGATTTAGCTGCAACATTCGAAAAAGGTACAAAATCGATGACACGTACATTAAATCCTGACCGTACGTATACAGCATTAAATGGCGAAACAATTACGTTATCAGGTCGTTCGTTAATGTTCGTACGTAATGTTGGTCACTTAATGACAAATAGTGCAATCCTAGATAAAGATGGTCAAGAAGTACCTGAAGGAATTTTAGATGGTGTAATTACTAGCTTAATTGCGAAACACGAGACTTTAGGGTCAGGAAAATATAAAAACTCACAAAAAGGGTCTATTTATATTGTAAAACCAAAAATGCACGGACCAAAAGAAGTAGCATTTGCCAATAAGCTATTTGAACGTGTAGAAGACTTAATAGGCTTAGAACGTTTCACATTAAAAATTGGTGTAATGGATGAAGAACGTCGAACATCTTTAAACTTAAAGGCATGTATTAAAGAAGTTAAAGATCGAGTTGTTTTCATCAATACAGGATTCTTAGATCGTACAGGTGATGAAATCCATACATCTATGGAAGCAGGACCTATGATTCGTAAAAATGAAATGAAAACTTCTACTTGGTTACAATCATATGAAAAATCAAATGTAACAGTTGGTCTTGACTGTGGTTTACAAGGTCGTGCTCAAATTGGTAAAGGTATGTGGGCTATGCCAGATTTAATGGCAGAAATGTTAAAGCAAAAAATTGGTCACTTACAAGCAGGGGCAAATACAGCTTGGGTTCCATCGCCAACAGCTGCAACGTTACATGCTACACATTATCACCAATTAAATGTAAAAGATGTTCAAAAAGGGTTATCGAGCTCAGAAGACTTCCAAGATGCTATCTTACAATTCCCAGTATCACCAACTACAAACTGGAGCCCAGAAGAAATCCAACAAGAGTTAGACAACAACTCTCAAGGTATATTAGGATACGTTGTGCGTTGGGTAGAACAAGGTGTGGGATGTTCGAAGGTTCCTGATATTAACGATATTGGGCTAATGGAAGACCGTGCAACGCTTCGTATTTCAAGTCAGCACGTTGCGAACTGGTTACACCATGGTATTTGTACAGAAGAGCAAGTGTTAGAAACAATGAAACGTATGGCAAAAGTGGTTGACGGACAAAATGCGGATGATCCAGAATACCGTCCAATGGCACCAAACTTTGAAGAGTCAGTAGCATTCCAAGCAGCATGTGACTTAGTATTCAAAGGTTATGAGCAGCCAAGTGGTTATACGGAGCCAATTCTACACAAAAAACGTTTAGAAGCAAAAGCGAAGTATGGTACAGTAATAGCAAATTAAAAATAAAAAGACATTATCTCTTGAAGGGGATAATGTCTTTTAATTTTACTGGCGAATAAAATCATGAGCTAGTGCAATAAATTCTCGCACTGCAAAGGATAAATATTTATTTTTCTTCCATGTCATACCGAGCTCTAAATAAATAGTTTCCTCATTAAAAGGAATTGCTACAATCGTATCATATTGAATTTTCTCGCAAATTCGCTTTGGTAACAGCGCAATACCAAGCTTTGCTGCCACCATTTCGATAATTAAATCCTTCTGAGATGTTTCGCATGCAATTGTAGGGAAAAACCCACTTTTTGCGCATTCATCAATTATCCGATCATACAACGTAAAATCATTTCGATAAATAATAAATGCTTCCTTTTCCAATTCTGCCAATTGTACAGAAGGACGAACAGCAAGCGGGTGATCTCGATGAACAATTAACATTAATGGATCTTTTAATATACCAATTGCCTCTAAGTTTTCGTTTGCCACACTTAAATTACAGATGAGTCCGATATCTAATTCTCCTGCTTCAACGCCTACTCGAATTTTCTTCGATCCAACTTCCGTTAAAATAAGTTCAATATAAGGATACTGTTCTTTGTATTGACTCACTAATTTCGAAAAAAATTCTGAACCTACAATAGGCGGAATACCAATACGAATTTGTCCTTTTTTCAATTCCATTAAATCCGTAAGCTCGGATCTTAAATTTTTAAACGCTTCCAGTACATGTTGTGCATTGATTAAGACTGCTCGTCCTGCATCTGTCAATTCTAATTGTTTTGAGGAACGGTAAAACAAAGGAACCCCAAGTTCAGCTTCTAAGTTTTGAATGGCCTTGCTGATTGAAGGCTGGGATACATGTAAAGTAGAAGCGGCTTTTGTGAAGCTTAAATGTTTCGCAACTTCTGAAAAGTATTCAATCTGACGTATATCCAAAAGAAGCAACTCCTTTACGAAATAATTAAATTCTTATTGAATTTAGTATTCTGCAATCTTATTATCTTGGCGCTATCATTAGCTCTCCTTCAAACTATTATACATTTAAACTCTGAATAAAAACCTCACTTTATGCTTGAGTTGAAGATGTATAGTATAATGAAACTGGATTAATTAGGAAAATTTATATCCCCATATGAAGGGAATGAGTAACTATGAAAATTTTTTTAATAGAAGATGATGCAGCGATTTTTGAAACGATTTCGGAACGCTTCAATAGCTGGGATTTAGATGTTATAGGCCCTTCAGACTTTCAAAAAATAATGGATACCTTTATAGAAGCAAAGCCTCATTTGGTGATTATTGATATACAGCTGCCGGCTTTTGATGGATTTCATTGGTGTAGGGAAATTCGTTCAGTTTCTAAGGTACCAATTATCTTCTTATCCTCTCGAGATCACCCAATGGATATGGTTATGGCAATGCAAATGGGGGCAGACGATTTTATCCAAAAGCCTTTTCATATGGAAGTGCTATTAGCGAAAGTGCAGGCAATTTTACGTCGAACGTATGATTATGTAGATGAGCAACCTGAAATTTCACGGTGGAATAGTGCAACAGTGGATTATGCTAAAGGAACAGTAAGGCTAGGAAATCGAACATGTGATTTAACGAAAAATGAGTTGTTTATTTTACGTGTTTTACTTCAGCATGTGGACCAAGTTGTTTCAAGAGATGAACTAATGCGTAAACTATGGGATGATGAGCGCTTCGTCAATGACAATACGTTATCAGTCAATGTTAATCGTTTACGCGTAAAACTTGAGGAAATTGGGTTAGAAAATGTAATCATTACAAAAAAAGGACTAGGCTATATTGCCGTAAATGTGATGGAGTAGTATATGTTGATTTTATTTTTAAAAGAGCGAAGTGCATGGATCGTATACATAATTCTATTATTACTATGTATGAATCTATTGTTTTATTTGGATAGTGGCTTCTCTGGTGTAAGTATAAGTTATTTTAATATAATTGCTATATCGCTATCGGTTGTATTCTTAGTTTGGCAGTACATAAAAGAACAACGACAGATGATTCATTTCCTGGGAAATTTGTCGAAAAGTGCAGAGGTACATTCGAATGAATATATCTCGATGTCACCCTATCAAAAGAAGTATATGGAAGATATTCTTACTGTATTTGAACAAAAGAATTCGGTTATAAATGAGTCGAAAATACAGCTTCAAGAACAGACAGATGACTTATTAGCGTGGGTGCATGAGGTGAAAACACCGTTAACTGCAATGAAGTTAATGATTGAGCAAACGAATGATGCTAAGCTTAGGAAAAAACTAGAGAGTGAATGGGTTCGAATTCATTTACTGTTAGATCAACAGCTTCACAGTACAAGACTTGCAACCATTGAAAAAGATAATCGTTTAGAGAAATTAGATTTAAAACTTATTGTATTTAAAGAAATCCGTGAATTTCAATCTTGGTGTTTGGAAAAGGGGATAGGGTTTCAAATTGAAGCATTAGAGGAATCCGTTATAACAGATAGAAAATGGGTTGCCTTTATTGTGCGTCAAATTTTATCTAATGCGATTAAGTATAGCTGGGAAAATGAAGAGATACAAATTTACACAGAAAGAGATCAAGATGAACATGTATTACTTCATATAAAAGATTTTGGAATAGGAATTGCTCAACAAGATTTACCCCGTATTTTTAATAAATCGTATACTGGGACGATTGGGAGAGAATCAGTACAATCAACTGGCATGGGGCTTTATCTAGCGCAAAATGCGGCACAAAAGTTAGGGGTCCAAATTTCAGTGAAGTCTAAAGAAAATGAAGGTTCTACGTTTACTTTGCGCTTCCCATTAATGAATGAATACCACAAAACATTTGGTAGATGACAAAATTGTCACCTACCATTTTACTTTGTCATCTAAAACGAGGGCAGTTAGGAAATGCCAAATGTACAATTGAAATAAGTTAAGAAAGGAGCGAATTATATGTCAGTTTTAATCGGTAGAAAGATTCGTAAAATATATGGCAAGAAATCCACTGCTCAAGAGGTGTTAAAAGGGATAGATTTAGAAGTAAATAAAGGTGAATTTGTGGGGATTATGGGTCCTTCTGGTTCTGGAAAGACGACTTTATTAAATGTGTTGTGTTCTATAGATCATCCAACAGAAGGGATCGTAGAAATTAATGGGCAAAATTTAAGAGGGATGAAAGAAAAAGCATTGGCCAACTTTAGAAGAGAGCAACTTGGCTTCATTTTTCAAGATTATAATTTACTTGATACGTTAACGGTCAAAGAAAATATTTTGTTACCGTTAGCAATTAGTAAACTTCCAAAAGTAGTAGCAGAAAGTCATTTGAAAGAACTTGTTGGTTTACTAGGCATATCAGATATTTTAAATAAATATCCAAATGAAATTTCAGGGGGACAAAAACAGAGAACTTCTGCGGCACGAGCGTTGATTACAAAGCCAGCATTAGTCTTTGCGGATGAACCTACAGGAGCGCTTGATTCGAAATCTGCTACAGCTTTACTTACAAACTTAGAAAGTATTAATCAACAAAAAGAAGTAACCATTATGATGGTAACCCATGATCCGGTGGCAGCCAGCTTTTGTTCACGGGTATTGTTTTTAAAAGATGGGGCGATTTATACAGAGTTATACCGTGGAGAGAAGACACGTCAGCAGCTATTTCAACAAATATTAAGTACGCAAAGTGTGCTAGGCGGTGACGGTTATGACGCTTAGTCGGTTAGTGTTCCGAAGTATGCGTAAAAATGTTAAACATTACTACTTATATTTTTTCGCACTTATATTTAGTGTAACGTTATGTTTTTCGTTTACGACATTGCAATATAACCCAACAGTTGAAGCTGCTCTTAAGGAGAGTGGAACTGCTACAGCAGGGTTTAGTGCAGGTAGTTATACATTGTACTTTATCATCACTTTTTTTGTGTTATATGCAAATCATCTGTTTATGAAGAGAAGAAGTAAAGAATTTGGATTGTATCAACTAGTTGGCATGACGAAGGGGTTAGTGATTCGTTTAATTGCATTAGAGAATATCATCCTGTTTGTGTTGGCTGTCGGTATTGGAATGGGTATTGGGTATTTTAGTTCCCGCCTTTTTGCAATGGTGTTGTTAAAAATGCTAGAGATTGATCTCGTTGTAAAATTATCTTTTTCACAAGAAGCATTTAATCAATCTGTGCTTATTTTTGGCATTCTACTTGTCGTCATATTAATACAAATGGTTTGGATGATTCGTAAAGTATCACTGCTTTCACTATTTACTGCATCGAATAAAACAGATGAACGTGTAAAGCGGTTTAGCGTTTTCCATATGATGATGGGGTTAGTTGGGATCATTCTTATTATTTTTGGCTACTACCAGTCTACTCTGCTATTTAATGTAGAAAAGAATAAAATTTTTAACGATTTATATGTACACATGATGGTAATCCTTGGTTCAACTATTTTAGGGACTTTCCTTGTCTTCCGATATTCGGTTGCGTTGATCATGAATGCACTACGATCAAGTAGAAATGGCCATTTAAAAGTTACGGACGTGTTAGCGGTGACACCAATTTTACATCGGATGAAAAGTAATGCAAAATCGTTAACGCTTATAACACTACTCACAGGACTTGCAGTTGGCATTATGAGTTTGTCTTATATTGCTTATTATTCTTCAGATAAACATGCCCGTCAGGAAACCCCGTATGATTATATATTGTTAAATGATCTTGGGTTAGGATTTCTAGATGCTCTGGAGCGAGAGGGTATTGGATATGAGAAGCATTCGTTTCGTATGGGTATGGTAGAGTTAAATATTAAGGATTTACTTGATGAAAGTTTAAAAGATAGTACAGTATTCAATTTTAATGAAGGGTCCCCTACGAATGTCATTTCAATCAGTGAATTTAGACAAGTTGAGTCCAATGTCATGCTAAAAGAGGGAGAAGCATTTATTACAGGTTATGATAGTATGCTTGAGGAAGTTTTAAGTCTAAATGCAGAAAGAGACATTTTCGTTCATTCAGGTGATACGGAAATTCCACTTTACATTACGGAAATTCGAGATGAGAATATTTTCCCTCATCGTGTATTATTAGGTACTCCAGTTTTAGTTGTTACTGATCAACTGTTTGAGAATGTGTTAAATACCGAAAATGAAGAGCGTGAATTCTTTTCTCAAGTGGGGATCAACCTCGTAGATAAAGATGACTTAGCAATAGCGGAAGTACTATATCAACAGTATGAATCAGAAAGAGGAGTAGTATTTGAAGGGTTTGAAGACTACCCTTACGTACAACCATCATATGAGGAAACCCGTAAAGGAAGTTTAGCAACATTAGGTCTAACAATTTTTGTAACAGCGTTTCTTGGATTAGCTTTCCTTTTAACAACGGGTAGTATACTTTACTTTAAACAGATGGCGGAAGCTGAGGATGAAAAAGAATTTTATACGACATTACGAAAAATCGGCTTTTCCACTTCCCATATTATGAAGGGGATTTATGCGAAACAACTATTTAACTTCGGTGTGCCGTTAATCATTGGGTTATTGCATAGCTATTTCGCAGTGAAGTCTGGCTGGTTCTTATTTGGAACTGAATTAGTTGCACCACTTGTTATTACAATGTGTTTATATGTCATTATGTATGGTGTATTTGCGGTCCTCTCCATCCAGTATTATAAACAAGTTGTTAGATCATCATTATAATAGTAGAAAGCCGTTATAATTTCCGAAAATTGCGGGAATTTATAATGGCTTTAAATTACATTGACTTTTATGGGGAGATTAATTAGACTTTAACACGTTATCAATTTATTAATTTAGCATACGAAAGTAAGAGGTAATGTAATGAACGCTGTTTTAATAGCTGTTGTTGTAATGTTAGTGTTAAGTCTACTTAAAGTAAATGTTGTTTTATCCCTTGTAATTGGTGCACTCATTGGTGGATTAACAGGTGGTATGACAATTACCGATACAATTACTGCATTTAACGAAGGATTAGGTGGAGGTGCACAAGTTGCGCTAAGTTATGGGTTGCTGGGTGCATTTGCAGTAGCAATCTCCAAAACGGGTATTCCGGATTTACTTATTTCAGTAATTTTAAAAGTTGTTCGTAAAAATGGAGACTCTGAGAAGAAATCTTTAGTAAAAGTTTTGATTTTCTTCTTCCTACTATTAATGGCAATTTTCTCTCAAAATTTAATACCAATACATATTGCCTTCATTCCTTTATTAGTTCCACCGATTTTAAAAATATTAAACTTATTAGAAGTCGATCGTCGATTAATTGCGTGTATCCTTACGTTTGGTTTAATAACGCCTTATATCTTTTTACCGTATGGGTTCGGCTTCATTTATCAAGAAATTGTAGCTACTCAGATGGCACTTTCAGGTCTTGAAATTGAAATGTCGGATATACCAAAGGCAATGGCGTTTCCTGCACTTGGTATGGTAGTCGGACTAGCGATGGCATTTTTCTTTTATCGTAAACCAAGACAATACAAACAGGTTGGCGTGAAAGAGGAAACAATTGAAGTATCAGTTTCTAAAAAAACAATCATCTTCACCATACTCTCTTTAATAGTAGCGGTTGTTATTCAAATCCCAACAGATTCTATGATTATTGGAGCCATATCAGGAATTGCTGTTTTATATGTAACAGGTGCTTTAAAATGGAATGATGCTGATGTAATCCTTTCAGAAGGTATGCGTATGATGGCCTTTATTGGGTTTGTAATAATATCAGCAAATGGTTTTTCTTCCGTTATTAACGCGACAGGGCATGTTGAATCGTTAGTAGAGAATACACTGAGTATTTTAGATGGAAATGTCAGCTTAGCAGTTTTATTAATGCTTATTATTGGTCTTGTTGTAACGATGGGAATAGGATCTTCCTTTGCAACAATTCCAATTATCGCAGCCATCTTTGTTCCGTTAAGTTTAGAGCTTGAACTAAGTGCATTGGCGATTATCGCATTAATAGGTACTGCTGGTGCATTAGGTGATGCGGGATCTCCTGCTTCAGACTCTACACTAGGGCCTACATCAGGACTGAATGCAGATGGGCAACATAATCACATTTGGGATACATGTGTTCCAACATTTCTTTTTTACAACATTCCGCTCATAATCTTTGGTTGGCTTTCAGTAATGTTTATACTTTAATAAGTCTAAGAAAATCGCTTTCTAATTTAGGGAAGCGATTTTTATATTGAAAGGAAAAATTACCATTAACAATTTGAAAAGAAACATTTGATATATGGTATAAATTCTTATATACTAAAAAACGGCTTTGAAACTTATGTTGATAAGCGAAATGTATAAAACAATACAATTTAAAATGATTTAGTAAAAAATACTTGCTTTATCATTTTTTATTGTGTATACTGTTGAATGTTGGTCTTTGACTGCGATGAAGCGAGAGGTTGCCGACACACCCGGCCGCTTTGCCATGGCGCGTGTGTGGGAAATTTTCGTGGAGAATGTCTAGAAAATAGGCGAGAAGGAGGGAAAATAATGGCAAAACAAAAGATTCGTATCCGTTTAAAAGCGTATGATCACCGTGTTTTAGATCAGTCAGCTGAGAAAATTGTGGAAACTGCTAAGCGTTCAGGTGCAAGTGTATCAGGTCCGATTCCGTTACCAACTGAAAAGTCTGTGTACACAATTCTTCGTGCAGTTCACAAGTATAAAGATTCTCGTGAACAATTCGAAATGCGTACGCATAAACGTTTAATCGATATCATTAACCCAACACCACAAACTGTTGACGCGTTAATGAAACTTGATTTACCATCTGGCGTTGATATCGAAATCAAACTTTAATGGTAAAAACAAATAGAACTTTTTAATTATCACAGGAGGTGTGACAAATGGCTAAAGGAATCTTAGGTAGAAAAATCGGTATGACTCAAGTTTTCGCTGAGAATGGCGATTTAATCCCAGTAACAGTTATTGAAGCTTCTGCAAACGTAGTACTTCAAAAGAAAACTGTTGAAACTGACGGCTACGAAGCGATCCAAGTTGGTTTTGAAGATAAGCGCGTTAAGCTTTCAAACAAACCTGAACAAGGTCACGTAGCAAAAGCGAATACTGCTCCTAAGCGCTTCATTCGTGAATTCCGCAACGTTAACGTTGGAGAATACGAAGTTGGTCAAGAAGTCAAAGTAGAAATTTTCGCAGAAGGCGATGTAGTAGACGTAACAGGTGTTACTAAAGGTAAAGGTTTCCAAGGTGTTATTAAACGCCACGGACAATCTCGTGGTCCTATGGCCCACGGTTCTCGTTACCACCGTCGTCCTGGTTCAATGGGTCCAGTTGCTCCGAACCGCGTATTCAAACAAAAGAAATTACCTGGTCAAATGGGTGGGACTGTAGTTACAATCCAAAACTTAGAAATCGTTAAAGTTGATGCAGATCGTAACTTACTACTTGTTAAAGGTAATGTTCCTGGTTCTAAAAAAGCATTAGTTACAGTTAAAACAGCTGTAAAATCTAAATAATTTCTCGAAGAAAGGAGGAAACAGGAATGACAAAGGTATCTGTACTTAGTCAAACAGGTGCTTCAGTTGGTGAAATCGAATTAAACGATACGATCTTTGGAATCGAGCCAAATGAAGCAGTATTATTCGACGCAGTAGTTGCTCAACGTGCTTCTCTACGTCAAGGTAATCATAAAGTTAAAAACCGTTCTGAAGTTGCTGGTGGTGGTCGTAAGCCATGGCGTCAAAAAGGAACTGGTCGTGCTCGTCAAGGTTCGATCCGCTCTCCACAATGGCGCGGTGGTGGTATCGTATTCGGTCCAACTCCACGTAGCTACTCATATAAATTACCGAAGAAAGTTCGTCGCTTAGCTCTTAAATCAGCTTTATCAGCTAAAGTTGGAGAACAAAACTTCGTAGTTCTTGATGCATTACAATTAGATGCACCAAAAACTAAAGAGTTCGTTTCAATTTTAGGAAACTTAAACATTGAAACTAAAGCATTATTCGTTACAGCTGAGTTAGATGAAAACGTAGCATTATCTGCACGTAACATCCCTGGTGTAACTGTTTTAACAGCTAACGGAATTAACGTTCTTGATCTATTAGGTCATGACAAAGTTGTATTCACTAAAGCTGCTGTAGAAAAAGTTGAGGAGGTGCTTGGATAATGGAAGCACGTGATATCTTAAAACGTCCGGTCATTACTGAGCGTTCTTCTGAGCTTATGGCTGAGAAAAAATACACTTTTGAAGTTGACGTTCGTGCGAACAAAACTCAAGTTAAAGATGCAGTAGAAGAAATCTTTGATGTGAAAGTTGACAAAGTTAACATCATGAACTACAAAGGTAAATTCAAACGCGTTGGTAAATTCGGCGGATATACAAACAAACGTCGTAAAGCAATCGTGAAATTAACTGCAGATAGCAAAGAAATCGAAATTTTTGAAATCTAATTCGAACTAGAGTTAGACTTTAACATTTAAGAAGGAGGGAAAACACATGGCGATTAAAAAGTATAAACCAACCTCAAATGGTCGTCGTAATATGACGTCATCTGACTTTGCTGAAATTACAACTAATAAGCCTGAAAAGTCTTTATTAGCTCCAAAAAAACGCAAAGCTGGTCGTAATAACCAAGGTAAAATTACTGTTCGTCATCATGGTGGTGGTCATAAGAAGCAATACCGCGTAATTGACTTCAAACGTCTTAAAGATGGAATTCCAGGACGCGTTGCTACTATCGAATATGATCCAAACCGCTCTGCGAATATCGCATTAATTAACTACGCTGACGGTGAAAAACGTTACATCTTAGCTCCAAAAGGATTAGAAGTTGGTCAAACAATCGTTTCTGGTCCAGATGCAGATATTAAAGTAGGTAACGCATTACCATTAGCTAACATCCCAATGGGTACAACAATCCATAACATCGAGTTAAAACCTGGTAAAGGTGGACAATTAGTACGTTCTGCTGGTACTTCTGCGCAAGTACTTGGTCGTGAAGGCAAATACGTAATCGTTCGTCTACAATCTGGTGAAGTTCGTTTAGTACTTGCTACTTGCCGTGCTACAATCGGTCAAGTTGGTAATGAACAACATGAACTAATCCACATTGGTAAAGCAGGTCGTTCTCGTTGGTTAGGTAAACGCCCAACTGTTCGTGGATCTGTAATGAACCCTAACGATCACCCACACGGTGGTGGTGAAGGACGTTCTCCAATCGGACGTAAATCTCCAATGACTCCATGGGGTAAACCAGCTCTTGGATTCAAAACTCGTAAAAAGAAAAACAAAACAAGCAAATTTATCATTCGTAGCCGTAAAAAATAATGTGATTGTACTACGGTTCGCACATGCAGCCGTGGTGAGTCACAGAAGGGAGGTTCCTAAATGGGTCGCAGCTTGAAAAAAGGACCTTTTGTCGATGACCACTTAATGAAAAAGGTTGAAGCACAAGAGAGTTCTGAGAAAAAACAAGTTATTAAAACTTGGTCTCGCCGTTCTACTATTTTCCCAAACTTCATCGGACTAACGATCGCAGTATATGATGGACGCAAACATGTACCTGTATACGTGACAGAAGATATGGTAGGTCATAAATTAGGTGAGTTCGCACCAACACGTACTTATAAAGGTCACGGTGCAGATGACAAGAAAACAAGACGCTAATTTTGAGAGGAGGTAAATCCTAATGACACAAGCTAAAGCTATCGCTCGCACAGTGCGTATCGCTCCTCGTAAAGTACGTCTAGTAGTAGACTTAATCCGAGGCAAGCAAGTTGGTGAAGCAGTTGCAATTTTACGTCATACTCCAAAAGCGGCGTCTCCAGTCGTTGAGAAAGTATTAAAATCTGCAGTTGCTAACGCTGAGCACAACTATGAATTAGATGTAAACAACTTAGTTGTTTCTGAAGTTTTTGTTGACGAAGGTCCAACATTAAAACGTTTCCGTCCACGTGCGCAAGGACGTGCAAGCGCAATTAACAAACGCACAAGCCACATTACAGTAGTGGTATCTGAGAAGAAGGAGGGTTAATCCGTGGGTCAAAAAGTACATCCAATAGGACTACGAGTTGGTATTATTCGTGACTGGGAGTCAAAATGGTACGCTGAGAAAGATTATGCTACTTTACTTCACGAAGATATCAAAGTTCGTAAATATATTGAAACTGCTTTAAAAGATGCATCTGTATCTAAAGTAGAAATCGAACGCGCTGCAAACCGCGTAAACATTACAATTCACACTGCGAAACCAGGTATGGTTATCGGTAAAGGCGGTACGGAAGTAGAAAACTTACGTAAATACCTTAACGATTTAACTGGCAAACGTGTGCACATTAACATCGTAGAAATTAAAAGAGCGGATCTTGATGCTCGTTTAGTAGCAGAAAACATCGCTCGTCAACTTGAGAACCGCGTATCATTCCGTCGTGCTCAAAAACAAGCAATCCAACGCACAATCCGCGCTGGTGCAAAAGGAATTAAAACACAAGTATCTGGTCGTTTAGGTGGCGCTGACATCGCGCGTGCTGAACATTACAGTGAAGGAACTGTTCCACTTCATACTCTTCGCGCTGACATCGACTATGCTCACGCTGAAGCTGACACTACTTATGGTAAATTAGGTGTTAAAGTATGGATTTACCGTGGTGAGGTCCTTCCAACGAAGAAGAACTCTGTGGAAGGAGGCAAATAATAATGTTATTACCAAAACGCGTAAAATATCGTCGTGAACACCGTGGTAACATGCGTGGTGAAGCGAAAGGCGGTAAAGAAGTAGCTTTCGGTGAATGGGGCTTACAAGCTCAAACTGCAAGCTGGATTACTAACCGTCAAATCGAATCTGCCCGTATTGCAATGACACGTTACATGAAACGTGGCGGTAAAGTTTGGATTAAAATTTTCCCACATAAACCGTATACGAAAAAGCCTCTAGAGGTACGTATGGGTTCTGGTAAAGGTTCTCCAGAAGGTTGGGTAGCAGTAGTAAAACCAGGAAAAGTAATGTTTGAGGTTGCTGGTGTATCTGAAGAGATCGCACGTGAAGCACTTCGTTTAGCATCACACAAACTTCCTGTTAAATGTAAAATTGTGAAACGTCAAGAAACTGGTGGTGAATCTAATGAAAGCTAATGAAATCCGTGACCTTGCCACTTCTGAAATTGAATTAAAAGTGAAATCACTGAAAGAAGAGCTTTTCAACCTTCGCTTCCAATTGGCGACTGGTCAATTAGAAAACACAGCTCGCATTCGCGAAGTTCGTAAAGCGATTGCGCGCATGAAAACTGTGATTCGTGAAAGAGAAATCAGTGCAAATAACTGATAAGGAGGTTCGGAAGAATGACTGAGCGTAACCAACGCAAAGTTTACACTGGCCGTGTAGTTTCAGATAAAATGGACAAAACAGTAACTGTTCTTGTTGAAACTTATAAGAAACACAAATTATATGGTAAACGTGTAAAATACTCTAAAAAGTTCAAAGCTCATGATGAGTTAAACGAAGCGAAAATCGGTGATATCGTACGTATCATGGAAACTCGTCCGCTATCAGCTACTAAACGTTTCCGTCTAGTGGAAGTAGTAGAAAAAGCGGTTATTATTTAATACATTTCGGAAAAATTATAATTCCGAAGGGAGGTAACCTAAGTGATCCAACAAGAAAGTCGTATGAAAGTTGCTGACAACTCAGGTGCACGCGAAGTTTTAACAATTAAAGTACTTGGTGGTTCTGGCCGTAAAACTGCTAATATCGGTGATATCGTAGTTTGTACAGTTAAGAAAGCAACACCAGGGGGCGTTGTCAAGAAAGGTGACGTTGTTAAGGCTGTTGTCGTTCGCACTAAATCCGGTGTACGCCGTAAAGATGGTACTTATATTAAATTTGACGAAAATGCTTGCGTAATCATCAAAGACGATAAGTCACCACGTGGAACTCGTATTTTCGGACCAGTTGCTCGTGAATTACGTGATAGCAACTTCATGAAAATCGTTTCATTAGCTCCAGAAGTTCTTTAATTTCATGACAGTACCAATCAAGGAGGTGCGACACATAATGCATGTTAAAAAGGGCGACAAAGTAAAAGTTATTACTGGTAAAGATAAAGGTAAAGAAGGCGTTGTTTTAGCGGCTTTCCCAAAACAAGACCGAGTTCTTGTTGAAGGTGTAAACATCGTTAAAAAACACGTTAAACCTAACCAGTTAAACCCACAAGGTGGTATTGTAAGCCAAGAAGCAGCAATCCACATTTCGAACGTAATGCTAATCGATCCTAAATCTGGCGAGCCGACTCGTGTAGGTTATAAAATCGAAGATGGCAAAAAAGTTCGTGTTGCAAAAAAATCAGGTGCAGTAATCGACTAATAAGTAAATTGAGAAGGGAGGTACGAACATGAGCCGCCTAAAAGAAAAGTATTTAAACGAAGTTTCTTCAGCTCTTATGAGTAAATTTGACTATAAATCAGTAATGCAAGTGCCTAAAGTGGAAAAAATCGTTATCAACATGGGTGTTGGTGATGCTGTACAAAACTCTAAAGCACTAGATGCTGCTGTAGAAGAATTAACAATCATCACTGGTCAAAAACCAGTTGTAACTAAAGCGAAAAAATCGATCGCAGGATTCCGTTTACGTGAAGGTATGCCTATCGGTGCAAAAGTTACATTACGTGGTGAACGTATGTATGAATTCTTGGATAAATTAATCGCTATCGCACTTCCACGTGTACGTGACTTCCGTGGGGTTTCTAACAAATCATTCGATGGTCGCGGTAACTACACTTTAGGTGTTAAAGAACAATTAATTTTCCCAGAAATCGATTACGATAAAGTTTCAAAGGTACGCGGTATGGACATCGTGATCGTAACAACTGCGAATTCTGATGAAGAAGCTCGCGAGTTATTGACACAATTCGGTATGCCGTTCCAAAAGTAATCAAATAAGGAGGGCGAAAACGTGGCTAAAAAATCAATGGTCATTAAACAACAACGTAAGCAAAAGTTT
Organism: Lysinibacillus antri; assembly: GCF_003977595.1. Classification (GTDB taxonomy): domain Bacteria; phylum Bacillota; class Bacilli; order Bacillales_A; family Planococcaceae; genus Ureibacillus; species Ureibacillus antri. The sequence goes on from NZ_RYYR01000006.1 coordinate 146,151, forward strand.
AAAGTACAAGAATATACACGTTGTGAACGCTGTGGTCGTCCACACTCTGTATATCGTAAGTTTAAACTTTGCCGTATTTGTTTCCGTGAACTTGCATATAAGGGACAAATTCCAGGCGTTAAAAAAGCTAGCTGGTAATCCCCTAAATTGGGAAGGAGGTAAAATTTATGACAATGTCAGATCCAATTGCAGATATGCTGACTCGCATTCGTAATGCGAACATGGTTCGTCACGAGAAATTAGAAGTACCAGCTTCTAACTTAAAGAAAGAAATCGCTGAAATTTTAAAGCGTGAAGGTTTCGTTCGTGATGTTGAGTATGTTGAAGATAATAAACAAGGTATCATTCGTATCTTCTTAAAATACGGAAGAGAAAATGAACGTGTTATCACTGGTTTAAAACGTATTTCAAAACCTGGCTTACGTGTATACGCTAAAACTGAAGAAGTACCACGTGTACTTAATGGTTTAGGTATCGCTTTAGTATCTACTTCTCAAGGTGTATTAACTGATAAAGAAGCACGTGCTAAAAAAGTTGGCGGAGAAATCTTAGCTTACATTTGGTAAGAAGTTATAAATGAATGGAGGTGCAACTTAATGTCTCGTGTAGGTAAAAAACCAATCGAGGTACCTGCTAACGTTACTGTGGTTGTCGCTGAAGACAACACAGTTACAGTTAAAGGACCAAAAGGCGAATTAAGTCGTCAATTCAATAAAGATATGAAAATCGAGCAAGAAGGTAACGTTATTACTATCGTACGTCCTTCTGAATCAAAAGAACACCGTACAATCCACGGTACAACTCGTGCGCTATTAGCAAACATGGTAACTGGTGTTTCTGAAGGTTTCTCTCGCTCTCTAGAACTTATCGGGGTAGGTTACCGTGCGCAATTACAAGGTACAAAACTTGTACTTAACGTTGGATACTCTCACCCAGTAGAGTTTACACCTGAAGAAGGTCTAGAAATCGAAGTTCCTTCAAACACTAAAGTGATCATTAAAGGAATTAGCAAAGAACGTGTTGGTGCATTAGCATCTAACATTCGTGATGTTCGTCCACCAGAGCCTTATAAAGGTAAAGGTATTCGTTATGAAGGCGAATATGTACGTCGTAAAGAAGGTAAAACAGGTAAATAATGCTTTTCGCATTAGAAAGGAGTGACCTCTGTGATTACGAAACAAGATAAAAATCAAGTTCGTAAAAAACGTCATGCGCGTGTTCGTTCTAAAATTACGGGTACTGCTGAACGTCCTCGTTTAAACGTATTCCGTTCAAACAAGAACATCTATGCGCAAATTATTGACGATGTTGCTGGTGTAACACTTGTTAGTGCATCAACTCAAGAAACAGCTTTTGAGGGTGCAGGTAGCAATGTAGATGCTGCAGCAAAAATCGGTGAAACAATCGCTAAACGCGCTGCGGAAAAAAATATTACTGCTGTTGTATTTGACCGTGGTGGTTACTTATATCATGGACGTGTAAAAGCTTTAGCAGAAGCTGCACGTGAAAACGGCTTAGAATTTTAATAAGAAGGAGGGACATACTTCATGAGTCGCATTGACGCAAACAAACTTGAACTTGAAGAACGCGTAGTTACAATTAACCGTGTTGCTAAAGTTGTTAAAGGTGGACGTCGCTTCCGCTTTACAGCACTAGTTGTTGTAGGTGATAAAAACGGTCATGTAGGTTTTGGTACTGGTAAAGCTCAAGAGGTTCCAGATGCAATCCGTAAAGCTGTTGAAGACGCGAAGAAAAACTTAATCGAAGTGCCACGTGTTGGTGGAACAACTCCACATGATGTTGTTGGTCGCTTCGGAGCAGGTCAAATCTTAATTAAACCTGCAGCTCCTGGTACTGGAGTTATCGCTGGTGGTCCTGTACGTGCCGTACTTGAACTTGCTGGTATTACTGATATTCTTTCAAAATCTCTAGGGTCTAACACACCAATTAACATGGTGCGTGCAACTGTAGCAGGTTTATCTGAATTAAAACGCGCTGAGGACGTTGCAAAACTTCGCGGTAAATCAGTGGAAGAACTATTAGGATAAGGGAGGGAATTATAATGGCAAACAAATTAGAAATTACCCTTACTAAGTCTTTGATCGGTACTAAGCCACAGCAACGTAAAATTGTTGAAGCTTTAGGTTTAAAAAAAGTAAATTCTACTGTTGAACAAGCTGACAACGCAGCTATTCGTGGTATGTTAGATAAAGTAGCTCATTTAGTTACTGTAAAAGAAAATTAATTTTCAAACTTTGAACAAGGAGGTGCCACCCATATGAAACTTCATGAGTTAAAACCAGCGGAAGGTTCTCGTAAGGAACGTAACCGTGTTGGTCGTGGTATCGGTTCTGGTAACGGTAAAACTGCAGGTAAAGGTCATAAAGGTCAAAACGCTCGTTCTGGCGGCGGCGTTCGCCCTGGATTTGAGGGGGGTCAAAACCCACTTTTCCGTCGTTTACCAAAACGCGGCTTTACGAACATCAACCGTAAAGAATTCGCTATCGTTAACCTTGATACATTAAACCGTTTTGAAGATGGTGCAGAAGTAACACCTGCATTATTGTTAGAAACTGGTATTGTGAGCAACGAGAAAGCTGGAATTAAGATCCTAGGTAATGGAACTCTTAATAAAAAGCTTACTGTTAAAGCTCATAAGTTCTCTGCTTCAGCTAAAGAAGCGATCGAGAACGCTGGCGGAACAACTGAGGTGATTTAATGTTTCAAACAATCTCAAACTTTATGCGCGTTCGAGATATACGAAATAAAATCATCTTTACACTTTTAATGTTGATCGTTTTCCGTATCGGAACATTTATTCCGGTACCAAACGTCGACTCAGAAGTATTAAAGGTAGCCGATGAATTTAATTTAGTTGGCTTCCTTAATACATTCGGTGGTGGTGCATTGGCTAATTTCTCGATCTTTGCATTGGGTATTATGCCATACATTACTGCTTCAATTATTGTTCAGTTACTACAAATGGATGTTGTACCGAAGTTTGCTGAATGGGCAAAACAAGGTGATGTTGGTCGACGCAAATTGGCTCAATTCACACGTTACTTAACAATTGTTTTAGCCTTCATCCAAGCTTTCGCTATGTCATTTGGTTTTAATCAAATGTATGGTGGTTCGTTAATTACAGACACAAGTGTGCTTTCATATGCTACAATTGCGGTTGTATTAACTGGTGGTACTGCTTTTCTACTTTGGTTAGGTGAACAAATTACATCACATGGTGTTGGGAACGGCATTTCAATTATTATCTTCGCGGGTATAGTTGCTGCTTTACCAACGTCAATAAACCAAATTTATGCACAACAAATCGAGGATGCTGGTGATCAGTTATTTATTCAAATTGCCATTTTAGTATTACTTGCTTTGATTATGCTAGCTGTTGTAATTGGAGTTATTTACTTCCAACAAGCGTTGCGTAAAATTCCAATTCAATATGCAAAACGAGTTGCGGGCCGTACGCCACAAGCTGGTGGACAACAAACACATTTACCGTTAAAAGTAAATGCTGCAGGGGTTATTCCGGTAATCTTTTCTGTTGCGTTTATTGTAACACCACAAACTTTAGCTACGTTCTTCGGTCAAAATGATATCACTACGTTCATTCAAAATACGTTTGATTATACTAAACCTGTTGGAATGATCATTTATGTTGCATTGATTGTTGCGTTTACGTACTTCTATGCATTCATTCAAGTGAATCCTGAAAACTTGACTGACAACTTGAAAAAACAAGGTGCATACATTCCTGGTATTCGTCCAGGTAATGATACACAACAATACTTAACAAAGGTTTTATATCGTTTAACATTTGTTGGTGCTATATTCTTAGTAGTCATTTCTGTATTACCGATACTATTTATTAACTTTATGAACCTACCTGCGACAGCGCAAATTGGTGGTACTAGTGTTATTATCGTAGTCGGTGTTGCTTTAGAAACGATGAAACAATTAGAAGCACAATTAGTTAAACGACACTATAAAGGCTTTATGAAATAATGCAGGTTTTAGGAAACGGCTTGTTTCCTAGACTGCAGCTTTTAGGGGGAGGCAATACGTATGAATATCGTTTTAATGGGTTTGCCTGGTGCTGGTAAAGGTACACAAGCAGACAAAATTGTTGAGAAGTACGAAATCCCTCATATTTCTACAGGCGACATGTTCCGTGCTGCTATTAAAGATGGTACAGAACTTGGTTTACAAGCAAAATCGTTTATGGATCAAGGTGCATTAGTACCTGATGAAGTAACGATTGGTATCGTTCGTGAGCGACTTTCACAAAAAGATTGCGAAAAAGGATTCTTATTAGACGGATTCCCACGCACAGTTCCTCAAGCAGAAGCGTTAGATAACATCTTAGATGAACTAGGGAAAAAAATTGAGCATACAATTAATATCCAAGTTGAAAAAGATGAACTTGTTGCACGTCTAAGTGGTCGTCGTATTTGTAAAGTATGCGGTACTTCTTATCATATTCTATTTAATCCTCCAGCTGAGGAAGGTAAATGTGATAAAGATGGTGGCGAACTTTATACACGTGCAGACGATAATCCTGAAACTGTTGCAAACCGTCTGGAAGTAAATATGAATCAAGCTCAACCTTTACTTGATTTCTACCAAGCTAAAGGTGTTCTAACAAATATCGATGGACAGCAAGATATTAATAAAGTATTTGCTGATCTTGACGCTCTATTATTACAGGGCAGCCGCTTCTGATACCCGGCATTAGGCGAAAGTCAAACTGCTTTTACATGGGAGACGTGCGGAGGGCAACATTAAAACATTATTTTTTGAGAGTTGCAAAAGCATATTGTGCCCGGTATACACGAAAACAAGAGTGGAAAATTTATCTACTTTTGAATAAGTGTAAGGGTTTCGTGGAAGCATCTGTGTAACGGGTATGAATCTCTCATCCAAAGACATTCCGGCTTATTGTTAAGTCAACTGAATTACATACCGGAAATAGTCGTCCCTGGATTGTGTGAAGCGAAACCAGACGAGCGTCTTTCGAACATCTCTCATACAATCCAAGAAATTTAATGGAGTTGCTTCTTACTGGGAGAAAACAGTTGCAATAATTCTCTAGTTCATGTAAGTTAGAGAATTGGAATTGCATATAGAAGGGAGACAGGATTGATGGCGAAAGACGATGTAATTGAAGTCGAAGGAACAGTTGTTGAGACTTTGCCAAACGCGATGTTTAAGGTAGAATTAGAAAATGGGCACACTGTGCTTGCACATGTATCTGGAAAGATTCGTATGCACTTTATTAGAATTTTACCTGGAGATAAGGTTACTATCGAGTTATCTCCTTATGATTTAACTCGCGGTCGTATCACATACCGTTTTAAATAATCTTTTGCACTCCGGACTATTAAGGAGGTTGGGTTAGATGAAAGTGAGACCATCTGTGAAACCGATCTGCGAAAAATGTAAAGTAATTCGCCGACGCGGTAAAGTAATGGTAATCTGTGAAAATCCTAAACATAAACAAAAACAAGGATAATTAGAAGGAGGTGCAATTAGTACATGGCACGTATTGCTGGTGTTGACATTCCTCGCGACAAACGCGTTGTAATTTCATTAACATACATTTACGGAATTGGTAAAACTACATCTCAAAAAGTATTAGCTGCTGCTGGTGTAAACGAAGATACTCGCGTGCGCGATCTTACTGAAGATGAATTAAACAAAATCCGTGAACAATTAGACACATATAAAGTGGAAGGTGACTTACGTCGCGAAATTTCACTTAACATTAAACGCCTGATGGAAATCGGTTCTAACCGTGGTATCCGTCACCGTCGTGGTTTACCTGTTCGTGGTCAAAATACGAAAAACAATGCGCGTACGCGTAAAGGTCCTCGTAAAACTGTAGCGAACAAGAAAAAATAATAAGTAAAGGGGGTTCCTTCTTAACATGGCTCGTAAACAACAAACACGTAAACGTCGTGTGAAAAAGAATATCGAATCTGGTATTGCACACATTCGTTCTACATTTAACAATACAATCGTAACGATTACAGATATGCAAGGTAATGCAGTATCTTGGTCAAGTGCTGGTGCGCTTGGATTCAAAGGTTCTCGTAAATCTACTCCATACGCTGCTCAAATGGCTGCTGAAGCTGCTGCAAAAGCATCTGTTGAACATGGTCTGAAGACGTTGGAAGTAACTGTTAAAGGTCCTGGTGCTGGTCGTGAAGCTGCTATCCGTGCTCTTCAAGCTGCAGGTTTAGAAGTAACAGCAATTAAAGATGTTACTCCAGTTCCTCATAATGGTTGCCGTCCGCCAAAACGTCGTCGTGTGTAATGGGTGCATCTCAAAGTATCTTTGAGTTCATCATTGCTTGTACAAAACAAAAATCTTGTGCAATTTTATAAAGTCGAGTATTTTTGACTATTATGATGTTATGAACCTATACATTCGATGTTTTGAAGGAGGGTAAATTGAATGATCGAAATTGAAAAACCAAAGATTGAAACTGTTGAGATCAACGAGGATTCCAAATATGGCAAGTTTGTTGTAGAACCGCTTGAACGCGGATATGGAAACACTTTGGGTAATTCTTTACGTCGTATCCTTCTGTCTTCTTTACCAGGAGCTGCTGTTACATCTATTCAAATTGATGGTGTTTTACATGAATTCTCTACCGTAGAAGGTGTAGAAGAGGATGTTGCGTCAATCATTTTGAATATCAAAAAACTTGCACTGAAAATCTACTCTGACGAAGAAAAAGTTATTGAGATTGATGTGAAAGGTGATGGAACGGTTACTGCTGCCGATATTACGCATGACAGTGACGTTGAGATTTTAAATCCAGATCTATATATTGCAACTATCGCTAAAAATGGTCACCTACGTATGCGCATGTATGCTCGTCGTGGCCGTGGATATACACCTGCTGATCAAAACAAACGTGAGGATCTTCCTATCGGCGTGATCCCGATCGACTCTATTTACACTCCAGTTTCACGCGTTAATTTTCAAGTGGAGAACACTCGTGTTGGACAAAATTCTGATTTCGATAAGTTATCACTTGATGTGTGGACAGATGGAAGCATCGGTCCAAAAGAGGCGATATCGCTCGGAGCTAAAATTCTAACTGAACACCTCAATATCTTTGTAGGCCTAACGAATGAAGCACAAACTGCTGAAATCATGGTCGAAAAAGAAGAGGATCAAAAAGAAAAAGTTTTAGAGATGACGATTGAAGAACTTGATCTTTCAGTACGTTCTTATAACTGCTTAAAACGCGCTGGTATCAATACGGTACTAGAACTTGCGAATAAGTCAGAAGACGACATGATGAAAGTACGTAATCTTGGTCGCAAATCGCTAGAAGAAGTAAAAGCGAAATTAGAAGAACTTGGTTTAGGTCTACGTAAAGAAGACTAATCAAGGTATATATAGATAATATTTAGATTGCCTTATAAAGGAGGGAAACATCCATGGGTTACAGAAAACTTGGTCGTACAAGTTCTCAGCGTAAAGCGTTATTACGTGATTTAGCTACTGACTTAATCATCAACGAACGCATCGAAACTACTGAAGCACGTGCGAAAGAATTACGTTCTGTAGTTGAAAAAATGATTACTTTAGGTAAACGTGGAGACTTACATGCTCGTCGTCAAGCGGCTGCATTTATCCGTCGTGAAGTAGTAACAACTACTGACGCAGAAGGTAACGAATCTACATCATTTGCACTTCAAAAGTTATTTGATGATGTTGCACCACGTTACACTGAGCGTCAAGGTGGTTACACTCGTATTCTTAAAGTAGGTCCTCGCCGTGGTGACGGTGCGCCTGTAGTTGTAATTGAATTAGTGTAATTTAATTATTCAACTTGCGTAGAGGGTGTCCGGTTCACCCGTTGAACTTTCGGACCCCTCTCTTTTTTAAAATAAATTGATTTATACGACAATAAAATTGCATTGAGCGTTATAATGAGCGAGCCATCTTTGGCGGCGTCTCGTCTAGCTCTCCGCACCTCATTCATAAGGACACGGAATTGAGCAGCCGTGTTCTTATCTTACAAATGTAGTAAAAGCGCATTTCTCTGAATGAGGTGCGCGCTTTTTTATTCCATAAAACACCTTATACATATACAAAAATAGTGTACGTTGCCATCTGTTATCTTGTTGATCTTCCTATAGCTGACCTTGCTGAATGAAGATTTGTCCCAAGCGGATAGATGTGTAAACGTACCTTATTTTTATCTATGTAATTGACAATATTCTGAAAAAAGGTAGTATTGCACTTGAAGACAGTGTAATTTAGTTAGTAGAGCGATTTTTGAGAGGAGTTAGAGTAGTGACTGAGATTCTATCGTTTAACAACGTGAGTTATTCGTACACACCAGATAACCCAGAGTTGCGAAAAGCCGTTCAAAACGTCTCCTTTTCTATTCAAGAAGGAGAATGGATTGCAATTGTTGGGCACAATGGTTCTGGTAAGTCAACGATGGTCAAATTAGTTAGCGGATTACTTTTCCCACAAGAGGGAGAGGTCCGTGTGATGAGAGAAGTATTAACAGAAGAAAATCTTTGGGAAACTCGTTCAAACATTGGAATGGTTTTTCAAAATCCTGATAATCAGTTCGTAGGAGCTACTGTACAAGATGATGTAGCTTTTGCTTTAGAAAATAATGGTGTGCCATTTGAGGATATGGTGAAGCGCGTACATACATCTCTTGAGCAAGTAAAAATGGATCAATTTTTAAATCATGAGCCGCACCATCTTTCTGGTGGACAAAAACAGCGTGTTGCGATTGCTGGGGCTCTTGCAATGCGGCCTAAAATACTTATTTTAGATGAGTCTACATCGATGTTAGATCCTCAAGGGCGCGATGAAGTGTTAAAAACGGTTCGTGCGTTACGTGAAGAGATTGGTTTAACTGTATTATCGATTACACATGATGTAGAGGAAGCGTTATTTGCTGATCGAATTTTATTCATGAATGACGGGAAAAAGTATGCAGAGGGATCTCCTCAAGAAATTTTTGCTTTAGGAGATAAGCTAGTAGAGTTTGGGCTAGAACTACCATTTGCAATGCGTATGACAAAACTCTTACAATCCAAAGGTGTACAATTAGTAGGACAACATATGACAGAAGAAGAGTTGGTGAATGATTTATGGACATCAAACTTCAACAAGTAAGCTATGCATATTCAATGGGGACACCATTTGAAAAGTATGCTTTATTTGATGTAGATTTAACGATTTCTTCCAAAACGTATCAAGCAATTATTGGACATACAGGTTCAGGCAAATCAACTATTTTACAACACTTTAATGGCCTGCTAAAACCTTCAAAAGGACAAGTACATATTGGAAATCGTGTTATTGAAGCTGGAAAGAAAGCGAAGGAACTAAAACCAATTCGTCAAAAGGTGGGCATTGTTTTTCAATTTCCAGAGCATCAATTGTTTGAAGAAACGGTATTAAAGGATATTATGTTTGGGCCAATGAATTTTGGTGTAACGGAACAAGAGGCCGAAAAACGTGCAAGAGAACTCATAAAACTTGTTGGATTGCCTGAAGAGACATTAAATAAGTCACCCTTTGATTTATCAGGTGGACAGATGCGACGTGTAGCGATAGCGGGCGTACTTGCGATGGATCCAGAAGTCATCGTTTTAGACGAGCCGACTGCAGGCCTTGATCCACGTGGACAACGTGAAATTATGGATATGTTCTATACACTTCATAAGGAACGAGGGCTCACAACAATCCTTGTAACGCATAGTATGGAAGACGCTGCGAAATATGCAGATCAAATTGCGATCATGCATGAAGGGCGTTGTGTACTTACTGGAACGCCATATGAAGTTTTTTCAGATGCAAAGACGTTGGAAAGCTATCGTTTAGAATTGCCACATATCGTACGCTTCCAACAAAAAGTTGAAAATATGATGAATCTACGTTTATCAAAAATTTGTTTAACCGAAGAGGAACTAGCAGAAGAAGTATCACGTGTCTTACGAGAGGGGCGTGGTGGACAATGATGGAAAAAATGATTTTTGGGCGCTACATACCTGGGGATTCCTTTGTTCATAAACTCGATCCTCGTTCGAAGTTAATTTTCGTTTTTGCGTTTATTATCATTGTCTTTTTAGCTAATAATGCAGTGACATATGCGTTGCTATTGGCGTTTACTTTATTTGTTATTTTAATGTCTAAAATTCGTTTGTATTTTTTAATTAATGGCTTAAAACCGGTCATCATATTATTAGTCTTTACGTTTCTAATTCATATTATCTTTACCCGTGAAGGCGATCTACTTCTCGATCTTGGGTTCTTAAAAGTGTATGAGGAAGGATTAAAACAAGGGATATTTATTTCCATTCGCTTTTTAGTCCTTGTGTTTATGACATCGATTTTAACATTAACAACATCGCCAATTTCGATAACAGACGGAATTGAAACATTATTAAACCCATTAAAGAAAATAAAAATGCCAGTTCACGAGCTTGCATTAATGATGTCTATCGCACTACGTTTTATTCCTACATTGATGGACGAGACAGACAAAATTATGAAAGCACAAATGGCCCGTGGTTCGGATTTAAGTGCTGGTCCTTTAAAAGACCGTATTAAAGCAGTAGTACCATTATTAGTTCCGCTATTTGTAAGTGCCTTTAAGCGTGCAGAAGATCTAGCGACTGCGATGGAAGTTCGTGGTTATCGTGGTGGAGAAGGTCGTACGCGTTACCGTCAGTTAAAATGGGATTGGCGCGATACGATTAGTTTAGTTGCCTTAATTGCTGTAACAGTTATTTTAGTTCTATTGCGTAAGTAAACCGAGGTGGTATGATGAGACGTTTAAAAGCAACGATTAGTTATGATGGCACATTGTTTGCTGGCTATCAAGTACAACCAGGAGAAAGAACAGTGCAATCTGAATTGGAAACTGTGTTAACGAAAATGCATAAAGGGGGAAAGGTGAAAGTCACAGCTAGTGGACGAACAGATGCGCGTGTACATGCAACAGGACAAGTGATTCATTTTGATACTCCTTTAACGATTCCAGTAGATCGTTATAAAAAGGCATTAAACGTCCAATTACCTCGTGATATCCGAGTTTTAGATGTAGAAGAAGTAGCACACGATTTTCATGCACGATACAGTGTATCAGGAAAGCGATATCGATATATTTGGAATTGTGAAGAGGTACAAAGCCCATTTAGCCGGCATTACTCGACAGATACAAACGGTGTAAAACCAGATATCGAAAAAATGACTGCAGCAGCGCAGTATATTATCGGTACACACGACTTTTCATGCTTCTGTGCAGCAAACACTAGTGTTATTGATAAAGTGCGTACAGTGCATTCTCTGGCCTTCTCATGGCATGGAGAAGAACTACATATGACAATAGAAGGCAATGGCTTTTTATACAATATGGTGCGTATAATTGCTGGCACATTGTGGGAAGTAGGTATCGGAAAAAGAAAGGCTTGGGAGCTAGAGTTAATTATAGCTTCGTTGGACCGTGGAAATGCAGGTAAAACCGCGCCAGCATACGGTTTGTATCTGGAAAAAGTGTTTTATAAAAATGAAATATAAAAAACAACATCTCCAGGTGTACAATTTCTCTTGACTAACTTTAAAATATATTATAAGATGACATATGGTATTTTCATTACCAACCACAAAATAAGCCCCGAAACTTATAAGTGTATAATAATGAAAAATAACGGTAATCGAATCGATTAGGAGGACATATAAATGCGTACAACATTCATGGCTAAAGGTCACGAAGTAGAGCGTAAATGGTTAGTAGTTGACGCAGAAGGCCAAACTCTTGGACGTTTAGCTTCTGAAGTAGCTTCAATCTTACGTGGTAAACATAAACCAACATTCACACCAAACGTTGATACAGGTGACAACGTGATCATCATCAATGCAGACAAAATCGAATTAACAGGTAACAAATTAGAAGGTAAAATTTATTACCGTCACACTCAATTCGCAGGTGGTTTAAAAACACGTACTGCTGGCGAAATGAAAGAAAAATACCCACAACAAATGCTAGAATTAGCAGTAAAAGGTATGCTTCCTAAAAACTCTTTAGGACGTAAAATGTTCACAAAACTTCACGTTTACGCTGGAGCAGAACATCCACATGCAGCACAAAAACCGGAAAGCTATACGCTTCGCGGATAATTAATTAGAGGAGGATATACCCTTGGCACAAGTTCAATATATCGGCACAGGTCGTCGTAAAAGCTCAGTAGCTCGTGTACGTTTAGTACCAGGCGAAGGCAAAATTGTTATCAATGATCGCAACATCGAGGATTACTTACCATTCGAAACTTTACACTTAATCATCAACCAACCATTAGAAGCAACTCAAACTAAAGGTAGCTATGATGTATTTGTAAACGTAAACGGTGGTGGATTCACTGGTCAAGCTGGTGCAATCCGTCACGGTATCGCTCGTGCGTTACTACAAGTTGACCCAGATTTCCGTCCAGCACTTAAATCTGCAGGTTTACTAACTCGTGACCCACGTATGAAAGAACGTAAAAAATACGGTCTTAAAGGTGCTCGTCGTGCGCCTCAGTTCTCAAAACGTTAATATATCTACGTTTCAAGGCTCTCAACCATTTTTGGTTGGGGGTCTTTTTTTGCTTAAAAAATTCTTACAGGAAGTATAAGCTCTTTCATAATAAATATGTAAAACCATTCAATTTTAAGCCCATAAAGTTTTCAAAAATATTTCTTCTTTTTTAGAGCATTATAAAAATAAAAGGAGGAAGATTTATGGCACGTAGAAATAGAAATAAAATACTTGTACCAGAAGCACGACAAGAACTTGATCAACTTAAGGCAAAGGTTGCTGGCACTACTAATCCGGAACAAGCCAAATACGAGGTTGCAGAAGAAATAGGTGTACCGTTAAAAGAGGGTTATAACGGCAAACTTACATCTGAACAAGCAGGTAAAGTTGGTGGTAGATTAGGTGGTAACATGGTGAAAGAACTTGTAAGAATGGCTCAAGAAAACTTACGTAATCAATAGTAACGATTTTAAAGGTCTGTCTAGGAATCTTCATTTTCCTACAGACCTTTTTAAGTTTTATGGATATCTGCAATGATATGACAACACGTGTTTTCTACTGAAATGGTGTCATATGTCATAATAACAAATAACGTTTAATAAAATAGAAAATCAATCTAGCCTAGGGGAGAGACTCATGCAACAATTTAATGCCATAGTATTTGTCATTGTTGCTCATATGGATGATTGGCTATTATTTATGAATCCCAATATAAGATATGAATTGGCAAATAAAAATAATAAAGTTGTGTTTATCTATACAACTGCAAATGATGCTGGTGCTAGTGAAACTTTTTGGAGGGGAAATGAGGAGGCATCGCTTAGCTCCATACGATTTGGAGTCACTTATGAAAATGAAGAAAAGGAATATAGAGATCAAGTCAAACTTAATAACCATTTACTTCATAGATGGACTTATGGAAATGTGGTTAGTTACTTCCTTCGTCTTCCGGATGGAAATTTATCAGGTAACGGTTTTTCGAGCCAAGGTTACCAAAGTCTTCAAAAGTTATATTTAAGAGAGATTCCAGACATTTGTACATTAGACCACTCAACGGTTTATCATGGATGGGATGATTTAGTCAATACAATTCAATCAATTATTGATTTTGAAGGCGACAATCATTCAGTAATAAAAATCAACTTTCCAGAGCCAGATAGAGTAATTAATCAGGGAGATCATTCTGACCACATTACTACTGGCTTAGCAGTTCGTGTTATTCCTAAGTATAATAACTATTATAGTTATTCTTATAAAGGTTATTCCATTTCGAACTATCCAATAGATCTAACAGGTGAAGATTTATTCTGGAAAATTGGAATGTTCTTCGTTTACGATAAAACCCTCTATGATTTAACTGGGTATAGTTTACTTCAAAGAAATCCTAATACATTTATGGAGTTTTGCTTCAGGTCGTCAAAATTTCAAGTGGAGGGATGTTTAAATGACACTAAACTTGAAAATACCATACGTTTCAATCATAATACCCGTAAAAAATGAAGGGATACATATTCAAAATACACTACATTCAATATTTCAAGTTAAAAGCAAATATAGCTTTGAAGTTATTGTTATAGATGATGCATCAACAGATGGATGTTGTGATTTCTTAGTAAATAATCAATTATTTAAAATCAATTTAGTTAGAACCAAAGGCGTGGGTGTTGCAAATGCTAAAAATATAGGTGCGCAGTATGCAAAGGGACAGTTCCTAATTTTTTGTGATGCACATATTATTTTTGAAGATTATTGGATTGATCAATTAATTCAACCTATATTAGATGGTGTTGCAAATGGTGTTTCACCTGGGATTGCTGATACTAAAGCACCGAATAACGTTGGATATGGTCAGAGCTTAAATGAGCATTTAGGAGTGATATGGCACCTGAATAAAGGAGAAATATTTCCAACGGCAGTTTTACCAGGAGGGTGTTGCGCAATATCAAAGTATGTTTTTAACAACATTGGGGGATTTGATAGAGGATTTAGAGTTTGGGGGTTTGAAGATGTCGAAATATCAATGAAGTTGTGGCTGTTTGGTTATACTTGCTATATCGAACCAAAAGTAAAAATTCTTCACGTATTTCGGGAACAAACACCGTACCAAGTAAGTCATGAGCATGTCTATTTTAACATGCTACGAATGGCTTATAATCATTTTAATGAAGAAAGAATTGAACGATGTCGAAAGCTAATTGGGAATCATAGAATATCGAGTATTGAGCCAGTTGTTTTGGCTAGTGGGGTGCTCTCGCAAAGACATGTCTATTTTGCCAGACGAAAACGAGATGATGACTGGTATATGAATTTTTTTAATATCCCTTTCTAGTACTTTAGAATTCCATAATACTTCAAATAAATTATGAATTAGACAATTTACCGCATCATAAACTGTACGGTTAGTTAAGCTAAATAAATAGGTAGGTAGGTGAATAAGTGAATAATAACCCATATTTGAGATGGGTAACAGCTGTTCCTATGAGAGGCTATCATTACCCGAATATGAACATGTATAATGGTCCAGTAGGTTATAATGGTCAAAGTGGACAGTATTGGATACAAAACACTCCCTCACCGTATTATCTAAGTAACCCATCACCAACTTATTCAGTTGTAGATTATCTTTACCCGAACATGAATATGTATAATAGCCCGGCAAACTACAATGGTCAAAGAGAACCGTATTACTGGGTACAAAATACTCCGACAAGGTATTATACAAACAACGCATTACCAACTTATCCAGTAATAGATGAGCATTCCCCATATATAAATATGTATGATAGTCGGATGAATTATAATAACCAACGTAATTCGTTTTATAGGACGCAAAATATTCAAGCACAGTTTTTACCGAATATTCCAACCCCAAATATCCCGACCATTCCAACGCCGAATATTCCAAATATCCCGACTCCAAACATTCCAACGCCGAATATTCCGAACATCCCAACTCCGAATATTCCAATCCAAATAGATAGTCCAACCATCCCAACCCCAAATATTCCTATTCAAATAGATAGTCCTTCAATTCCAACGCCGAATATTCCGAGAAGTATTCCAACCATTCCAACGCCGACGATTCCAGATAGAATTCCAACCGTCCCAACGCCGACGATTCCAGATAGAATTCCAACCATTCCAACTCCAACCATCCCAACCCCACGTATTGATTGGAGAGAATGGAGAGAAAAGGTTGAACAATGGGGAGGTCATTGGGTAGAAGAGGGTGAGAGTACATGGAATGAAATTGAAGAGGGTAGTAGAAATATTACAACTAGGTTAAACACAGTTAGGAGAAGATTTCAAGCTTGTGTTCCACCTGTAGGCTATAGTTGTGTAGAATATAAAGTGATAGATAATTTACCCATTTTTGGGAGTGTAGAAACCGAAGATATTATTGTTCGAATTTGCCATCCTACAAAGATTAGAATTGACGTGGAAGGTATTATAACAAGTTGGTTAAAAGATTGCTTGGAAGTAGCAGTAAATGACGCTGCAAAAGCATTCTTTGGAGTGCTCGTTATGACTGCTTGGGGTGCATTTGTCGGTTCTCTTTCAGCAGCAATAAGTGCAGCAATCAATACTTTTAGAGACTCTATTTTTACATGTTTGACGACACCTCCCGAAAATATTAGGATTAATGATCAAGAAATAATTCCTTCCGTTTATATGAGAAAACATAGTAGATTTATACCTAGGGGGAATAATTGTTTTCCAATGTATGATAATTGGGGACATGAAATAGATTAAAGAGAATATCGTTCACGGTAATTCCCCAAGGCTCTTTTCACTTATGTGGAAAGAGTCCTTTTTATGCCTGAAAAGTACTTCTAACCACTTGTAACCATAAACGTGCCTTTTCTCGAATAAGAATGCTATTACTAGAAAGGGAATAGAATCCTAAAATGATTTGGTTAAGGCTATCATCATTGACATCTCTTTCAGAAAGGAATATAGTTGCCTATGGTAATAGTTACTTAAGGTAATTAATATTTGTGAGAAAGGAGAGAACAAATTTGGAAGGATTTTTTCAAAGCTATTTGCGTCTGTATCGATTAATTATTACTTCACTAAACGAACTATTAAGTACTTATAAGCTTTCTTATTCTTTATGGCAAGTAATTTTTCATATAAAAAACAATGGTCCTTCGACACTTGTAGATATTGCAAAACAATATAATGTAGAAAAGCCGACCATTACTCGGCGGGTTCACCGTTTGGAAGAACTTCAAATTGTAAAGCAAATTGTTGGTCAGGATAGAAGAGAAAAAATTATTCAGTTAACAGAACTAGGAGAAGAACTTTATAAAGCGTGTAGGAAAGAGATAACGGATTTAGAAATCAAAATTATGGAAGGGATTACGAGGGAGGAGCAAGAAGTAATTTCCTATATTCTTCCTAAAATACAAGAGAATATTATAAATAAAGAAGGTAATAAAATTGAGTAAGCCTAAATTATGGACAAAGAATTTTATCATTGTTTCGGCTATCAATTTTTTCTTAACGGTAGTCTTTTATTTATTAATCGTCATCATGGGTGTTTATGCAGTAAATGAATTTCATGCTTCTACAAGTCAAGCAGGGCTCGTAACAGGGATTTTTATTATCGGGGCTTTAATCGGAAGGCTTTATATTGGCCGCAGTATTGAGTCAATTGGACGTAGGAAAACGTTATTCATCGGTATAATTCTTTTTACTTTGGTAACTCTTTTATACTTTGTTAATTATGGTGTAAACTTCCTGCTTTTTGTTCGTTTCTTACATGGGGTTACACTCGGTATAGCAAGTACGGCAACAGGAACGATTGTAGCTCAGATCATCCCGGCAACGCGAAAAGGGGAAGGAATTGGCTATTACAGCATGAGTGCAACATTGGCTACAGCGATCGGACCGTTTATTGGATTATATATGAGTGAACACACTAGTATTCAAATGATTTTTAGTTTCTGTTTAGCTCTAGGAATCATCAGTTTCATTACAGCCTTCTTTGTACATGTACCAGTACTGGAGGCATCAATAGAAAGAACTGAAATAAAAGGATTCAAACTTTCAAGCTTTATTGAACCAAAGGCCATTCCGATTGCATTTATTACTCTCGTTTTAGCTTTTTGTTACTCAAGTGTCCTTTCGTTTATTAATTTCTATGCAAGAGAAATCAATCTAGTTCAAACAGCAAGTTTCTTTTTTTTAGTCTATTCGTTAGCAGTATTGGCTTCACGTCCATTTACAGGTCGTTTACTGGATGTAAAAGGTGCAAACTATATTATGTATCCGGCATTTATTCTATTTACAGCTGGAATGGTGCTTCTAAGTTTCGCCCACAATAGTATTACATTATTATTAGCTGGTGTTCTTATTGGACTCGGATTTGGTAATATGCAGTCGTGTACTCAGGCGATTGCTATTAAATTGACACCTCCACATCGTATGGGACTGGCAACATCGACTTTCTTTATATTTCTTGATGCAGGACTTGGATTTGGACCTTATCTACTTGGATTCATCATTCCATTCGCAAGCTACAGTACACTCTATGCAATCTTAGGGTTTGTAGTTTTAGCATCTACAATTCTTTACTTTTTCTTGCATGGCAACAAAGAAAAGGCGATTATTTAATGAAAGTAATTATGTCCTATAAAGATGGTTTTAAGCAAATTGAAAAAAGCTCTCTTCTCGATTTGAGAAAAGAGCTTTTTTATGTTGGAATTTTGGAAGTCGCACGTAAAAGCCCGAAAGTCGCTCGTAAATTGATCAAACCCGCACGTAACCACTCAAAAGTCGCACGTAAACCAACCAAACCCGCACGTAACCTCAACAAAACTCAATTATTTAAACGGATTTTTCCACTCCATTAATACGCCATAATTTAACGATTCTTCGTCGTCTAAATAATTTTCGACAATGGCAATTGGTTTTCGCCCGCAACGTAATAAAAACGAAACAACCGGATCATATAAGTCACCGCGCACTACGGCATCAATATATTCATGCGCGCTAAGTGTATCTGCTTTTTTATGATATCCAGGAATTCGCCCACCACCCAGTAAGCGTTCTAATCCGTTTTCAATAACTACGTGGTACATTGCTTGCATCATGATTTTTCCGAGGCCAAGTGAGCGATAGGCAGGGCGTACACTAATATCGACAATATAAAGCGTATTGCCGTTTGGATCATGATTTGTAATATAACCATCATCAGTTGCCTCTGCCCATGTATGATTAGGATGAGATGGATCAAATTGAGTACAAACGCCTGTTAACGAACTGACGACTTGCCCAGCAATTTCAATGCAAATGGCGCCTTCTTGAAACAGATTCACGTGATTGGTTAGTTGTTCTTTATTCCACCATAACTCAGAAGGGAAGGGTGGAGGGAAACATTCGGCTTGAATCGCAATTAACGCATCGAAATCCTCTTTTGTATAGTTCCGAATAATAATTGGTATAGGCTTACCTTCATCAAATACGAACTGCTCACTTCGATACATCGTAATTGCCCCCTAACTATGGTTATTCCCAATCTGTATATAAATCTGTTCGTCGGTCGCGCCAAGTTGTGACAGAGCCTTTTTCACGCACTTGATATAAAAGCTCTAAATCAAGGTCTGCTGTAATAATCATATCGTTGTTAATTTCCCCTTCAGCTAAAAGCCCTTTTGGTGGGAAGGGAACGTCATTTGGAGTAATGATCGCAGCTTGGCCGAAGTTAGCACGCATAAAGTCCACAGTAGGTAATGCGCCCACTGTTCCTGTTAATACAACATATACTTGATTTTCAATTGCCCGGGCATGACTTGTATAACGCACACGGTGGAATCCATGGCGGTCATCAGTACAAGATGGACAGAAGATCACATCCGCACCACGCGCTTTGGCCATCCGTACAATTTCAGGGAACTCAATATCATAGCAAGTAAGAATCGCAATTTTCCCTTTCTCCGTTTCAAAAATTTCTAACCCATCACCGCGAGACATATTCCACTCATTTACTTCAGTTGGCGTAATATGAATCTTTGCTTGTGTGCCCACTTTGTCATCTGGATAAAATAAATGCGCGGTATTCCGTAATTTCCCTTCTACTTCGATAACGTGAGTACCGCCAATTATGTGCACATTGTACTTTTTCGCTAACGAAGTAAATAATTCAACATACTGATTTGTAAATGAAGGTAAATCGTTAATCGTTAAAGCTTTTCCATTTTCCCCTTTAATGGAAAGGAGTTGGGTTGTGAAAAACTCAGGGTACAGTATAAATTCAGCATCAAACTCTAGTGCTGCCTTTAAGTAATGTTCACATTGATATGCAAAATCCTCAAAGGTCTCAATTGTATGTAAATGATATTGGATAGCGGAAACTCGTAATTTCAAAACAAAACCCTCCTATTTTTAACATTTTCTATATAGTAGCACACCCATCTGACATAAGAGAAAGCTTATGCTGTTGTGAAAACGATTCTCAATTAATGCTTGAGAATTTTGAAAGAGAGGAGTAGTATTTCATAGAGATATTTCTAACAATGATAGAGGTGAAGAAATGAAAGCGGCTTGGAAGCTTAAAAAATACCTACATCCCTATATCTTCTTTGCCATACTTGCTCCTTCTATGATGATTTTAGAAGTAATAATGGATTTAGTGCAACCGACCATATTACAAAAAATTATTGATAATGGAATTGCAAATGGTGATGAACAATATATCATCAGTATGTTTGGGTTGATGATTCTTTCGGCATTTATTGCACTTATTGGTGGCGTTGCGTGTTCAACTTATGCAACAAAAACAGCCGTAAACTTTGCAACCGATGTACGACAGGATTTATATGAAACCATTACACGTTTTTCAGAACGAAATAAGGATCACTTTACATTAGGAAAGCTGATTACGAATCTAACATCGGATATCGAAACGTTGCAACGCGCTGTGATCATGTTATTAAAAGTTTTCGTTCGTGGCCCATTAATGTTTATAGGTGCTATCATTTTTGTTTACATAACAGCTCGAGAGTTATTTTCAGTATTACTTTATGTTGTACCGATTCTCGCAATTAGTGTCATTATTTTTACACAGCTAACAGGGAAGTTTTTCAGAGCTGTACAAGAAGTGATGGATCAAATGAATACGAAGGTGCAGGAAAACTTAGCGGGGATTCGTGTGATTAAGGCATTTAATCGGAAAGCACACCAAATACAGCAGTTTCTCGAGGTAAATGGATTACTGACAAAACGCAATATCACAGCGGAACAAGTTGTGGGTGTACTGATGCCTTTAACTGCGCTCATTGTGAATATTGGACTTGTTTTCGCCCTTTGGATTGGTGCGATTAAAGTCGAAAACAACATTATTGAAGTTGGTGTGATTTTAGCATTTATCAACTATTTAATGATGATTTTGCAAGGGTTAATTAGTTCGAGTAATGTTCTCATTCAAATTGCACGTGCCATTCCAAGTGCTGAACGAATTGTGACTGTCCTTGAAGAACCAAATGATATACAAAATTGTCATGAACCTATTAAAAATAGCCCACGTGGTGAAGTAGAGTTTAAAAATGTCAGTTTTTCTTATACAAAACAAGGAGAGCCAGTATTAAAAGACATCTCCTTCCATGTAAAAGCTGGCGAAACAATCGGTATTATTGGAATGACAGGTAGCGGAAAATCGACCATGATGAAGATGTTACCAAGAGCCTTTGATGTAGATCAAGGTGAAGTGTTAATCGACCAGCAACCAATTCAGTATTATGACTTAGCCACTTTAAGACAAGCAATTGGTTTTGCGCCACAAAAAGCAGCTTTATTCTCAATGTCAATTGAAGGAAATTTAAAGTATGGGAAACAAGATGTTAGTCTTCAAGAGATTAACGAAGCATTAGAGGCATCGTGCGCGGCAGAATTTGTTGAAAAATTACCTGATCGAGAACAGCATGTGCTTTCCCAAGGAGCGACGAATTTATCTGGAGGTCAAAAACAACGACTTGCCATGAGCCGAGCGTTCATTCGAAAGCCAACGATTTTAATATTAGATGATACGACTTCCGCAGTTGATGCTATTTCTGAGAAGAAAATTCAACAAGCGATTGACTCTAATTTCCCAAACAGCACGAAATTTATTGTCTCGTCAAAAGTCTCATCCATAAAAAATGCAGATCAAATCCTTGTAATTGAAGATGGACGATTGATTGCATCGGGTACCCATGAAGAGTTATTACAATCAAGCGAGTATTACATGGAAATAGTGGAAACACAAACGGAGAAGGGAGGGGTGATGAATGACTAACGAACCAAAACAAGGGACTCGAACAGGTCTTGAACGAAACCATGGTTTTAGGGGACCTGTTGTAAAGCCAAAAGATCAAAAAGCGGCACTCAGCAGAATTTGGAGTTATCTTCGTAAACAGAGGATAGGTATTGTCCTTTCGACTTTGTTTGTCATTTTATCATCCATCCTAAGTTTGTTAGGTCCATTATATATAGGAATTATTATTGATGATTATATTATTCCAGGCGATTTATCTGGAACGGTAAGAATGTTAATTTTACTTGGAGCCATCTATTTGGCTTCGTCCATTTTTATGTGGCTACAGACGTTTGTGATGGTGCGTGTGTCCTTAAAAACGATTCAACGTCTTCGAAAAGAGCTGTTCGAAAAAATTCAACGGTTACCTTTATCCGTTTTTGATAAACGACAGTCTGGGGATTTAATGAGTCGTATGACAAACGATATTGATAATCTACATATGGCACTTTCGCAAAGTATTATCCAAATTGTTTCTTCGCTATTTACAATTATCGGGACAGCCATTGCAATGTTCTACATGAATTGGATTTTGGCGATTGTCTCACTTATTATCATTCCACTCGTTGTTTATGTCACAAAACAAATTATTAAAAGAAGTAGCGTAAACTATAAAGCGAGACAACGGGATTTAGGTCAATTAAACGGATATATTGAGGAAACGATTTCAAATGCCAATATTATTACGCTGTTTGGGAGAGAACAAGAAACAATTGAGCAATTTAAAAAGGCGAATGAACAATTGCGTACATCTGCTTTAAAAGCGGAAATGGTTTCAGGATTTTTGCCACCAATTAATAACTTTATGAACAATTTAGGGATTGGATTTATTATTGGTGTAGGCGCATTGTTAGCGGTAAATGAGCTTGTTACAGTGGGTGTTATTGCTGCATTCGTCACTTACTCAAGACAATTCTTCCGTCCCATCAATCAATTATCCAATTTATTAAATACGTTTCAATCAGCTATTGCAGGTGCAGAACGAGTGTTTGAAATACTTGATGAGCAAGAAGAAGTAAGAGACGTACAGGATGCGATAGCAAAAGATCAATTTGATGGTGATGTAGAGTTTCGAAATGTTGAATTTTACTATAATGCCGATAAACCGATTTTAAAAAATATTTCATTCCATGCAAAGGCTGGGGAAACGATTGCCCTTGTTGGTCCAACAGGCTCAGGGAAAACAACCATTATTCAGTTACTCAATCGGTTTTATGATGCAAAACAAGGTCAAATTATGATTGATGGAGAAGATAGTACATCCTATCAACTCGACAATTTAAGAGACCACATTGGCGTTGTTTTGCAAGATACGTATTTATTCTCAGGGACAGTCCGTGAAAATATTCGGTACGGTAAGCTAAGTGCTACAGATGAGCAAGTGGAGAAAGCTGCAAAAATTGCTTATGCCCATAATTTTATTAAGTACTTGCCACAAGGGTACGACACAATGTTAGCGTCAGGCGGAATGAATATTAGTCAAGGTCAACGCCAGCTAATTGCGATTGCGCGGGCCATTTTAGAAGATCCCGATATTCTCATTTTAGATGAAGCAACTTCAAGTGTAGATACGATGACAGAAGTACACATTCAAAAAGGATTAAATAACCTAATGAAAGGCCGTACAAGCTTTGTCATCGCCCACCGATTAAAAACTATCGAAAATGCAGACCAAATCTTTGTGATTAAAGATGGCACCATTTTAGAAAAAGGAAATCATGAAACGTTAATGATGAAAAAAGGGTTTTATGCAAATCTACAAAATCAATTGCAAGTCCAATAAAAATAAAATAGTGCGAAGTTGTCCAATATAAAAGTCGGGCAGCTAAAATATGTCCATTACGCTAAGGTGTAATGGATTTTTTTCTGTATAGAACTAGAGATGATTGAGCATGCTTATATTTGTTTTGGAGGGTGTAAGAACTTTACGCATACTAGTCCCATTTTTTGCGTATAGTAGTGCAAAAGGTTGTAAAAGGCGGTGTAATAGTTTGAAGCGATGGGTTGCACTTGGAGTTATTTTATTATGTTGTTTACTTGTAGTGGTTTATGAGACAAGCGCATCGGATCGACGTTTCTTCTTACCTGAACCTTTAGGAGGAGTAAAAATCGTCATTGATGCAGGTCATGGAGGAATTGATGGGGGTGCCTCTTCAGGTGATGTCATTGAAAAAGATGTTACCCTTGCAGTTGCTCAAAAAGTAGAGCGTCAATTAAAACGAATGGGTGCCGAAGTAGTAATGACTCGTTCAACAGATGATGACGTATTAACAGAGCATGCACCTAGTGAAGAATTTGCTACATTAAGGGAGAGGAAGAAGGAAGATATATTCCTTCGAGCAAATCTTGTGAAATCAGAGGAACCAGACATTTTTATTACCATTCATGCAAATGCTATTCCAGAAGAAAAATGGCGTGGAGCACAAGTCTTTTATCATAAAGATGGACATGCCAATAGTGAAATGTTAGCAAAATCAGTGCAGGATTCAATTAAAAACACCCTACAAAATACGGATCGTCAAGCGATGGCAATTAAACAAATTTATCTTTTAAAGAAAACCGAAGTGCCAGCAATTTTAGTTGAAACCGGCTTCTTAAGTAATAATGAAGAACGCCAACTACTGGCTGACGAAAAATACCAAGAAAAAATGGCGAATGCGATTGTTAATGGTATTGATAACTATGTAAATTTAGAATTCGAATAATTGATTGCAAAAACCATTCATCTAGGTGAATGGTTTTTATGTGTAATGTATAACGTATAGATAGATAAAACAAATGATGGAAATATATTTTCGAGGCTTTGAAATGAAAGGCAAATTAGTTGTAGAATGTTTCAATTAAGTATTCAAGAAACACTATGTTATACTAGTATTATTGGAAGCCAATATAGGGGAGTGTTTTTAGTGATTAACGAACAACAAGTCCGCGAAGTATTAGGACAATTACAAGATCCTTTTTTACATAGATCGTTTGAAGAAACAAAGGGTATTACAAACGTATCGATTAAAGAGGAAAAAAATCATGTCAGTGTAAAGGTAGCAATTGCGAAAACAAATACACCAGAACAAATGCAACTGCAAATGAAAATTGTAGAAGCCTTAAAAGAAGCAGGTGCCTCCACAGTTGGTATTCGCTTTGAAGAATTAGCACCAGAAGTTTTAGAAAGTTTCCGTGGTCAAGCGACTGAATCTGAAGTCCATGATCTTTTATCGCCACTTTCATCCGTGCAATTTATTGCGATTGCTTCAGGAAAAGGTGGAGTAGGGAAATCAACGGTCTCTGTCAATTTAGCGGTAGCATTAGCTCGACTAGGAAAAAAAGTAGGTCTTATTGATGCCGATATTTACGGCTTTAGTGTACCGGATATGATGGGCATTCAAGATATGCCAGTTGTAAAAGATGAACGCATTTATCCAGTTGAACGAAAAGGCGTAAAAGTCATTTCAATGGGATTCTTCGTTGAAAATAACGCGCCAATCGTTTGGCGTGGACCAATGCTTGGGAAAGTATTAGATCAATTCTTCCGTGATGTAGAATGGGGAGATCTTGACTACTTATTATTAGACTTACCACCAGGTACAGGGGATGTTGCGTTAGATATTCACCAAATGTTGCCGACATCAAAAGAAGTCATCGTAACAACTCCACATCCGACAGCTGCATTTGTTGCTGCTCGCGCGGGTGCAATGGCGCTACAAACAGACCATGAGATTCTAGGTGTTATCGAGAATATGGCGTGGTTTGAGTCAAAAGTAACTGGAGAACGCGAATATGTATTTGGTCAAGGTGGCGGACCGAAACTAGCAGACGAGCTACGTACAGAGCTATTAGGTCAAGTTCCACTAGGACAACCAGATTGGTCAAACGAGGACTTTGCTCCATCTGTATATGAAGAGAACCATCCAACAGGTCAAATCTATTTAAACATCGCTCAAAAAGTAATCGATCAATTAGCGAAGTAATTGAATAGGAATACCAAGTGCTGAATTTATTAGCATTAATATTTCAACTAAAAAAGCGGATTGCGCCAATATGCAATCCGCTTTCTAATTATGAGCCGCCGCCGCCTTCCGATCCTTCTCCACCGCTACCGGATTCACCGCCACCGCCAGATTCACCTTTTTTCTCTTCGCCACTAGAGCCTGATTCGCCACTTTTCTTAATAATCTCCACCCATTGCGTTTGTAAAATTGGATCTTGTAAAGTTTCCTTCACAACTTCTTCCATTTGTTTCCGCATATCTTTGCTTTTTAATATTGTTGCAAATTCTTTTTGCATTTCTTCTTGTCCGAAAAACTTAATTAAATCCTCTTGATAGGAAGAGTTTTTTATCAGGTCTTTCATTATTTCAGTTTGTTGTTCTTTCATACTTTTCGCCATGGCTTCCTTAAATTTTGGATCTGCATAAGTTTTTTTCCAAAATTCTTCGGCATCTTTTGAAAGCAACGTGTCATTAATAGAAGCTTCGATTTCATCATGTTCAAGGACAATTAATTCACGAAAACTTGGGTCTTCTAGCAATTGGCGTATTGCCTTCTTCCCATCTTCAGTTTGAACAGAGTCAATGACCATCTTCTTCACTTCTTCATAGGACATGGTTGGATTAGTATTTTCCGAACAACTTGCTAATAATAACACTACAAACAACAGGGAGAGAATACGATTTAGCACAAAAATCAGTCCTTTCTATAAAGACTCTCTTTCATTTATTGTTCACATTCTCACGCAGAATATGTATGCAATTATGACTTCGATAGCTTTTTTAAGATTGCATTGATAAAATAATAAATGATATTTAAAAAGATGGAGGACTTTATGTCGTGACGATACGAAATTGGGTTAAATTTTTCTTAATGTGTTTACTTGTCGGTGGTGTTGTGACTGGAATAGCTGGGCTAATCATACGCTGGTCTTTTTTTCAACCATATCTTGCTGATGGTAAATTTGGTGAATTCCTTGCAGCATTTGCATGGATGATTTTACTTGGGTTTACGATGAGCGTTATCGCACAAGCTGGTTTTTTTGCTTATTTAACTCTCCATCAAGTTGGTATGGGGATCTTCAAAACCTTAACTTTATGGAACTGGGTACAAGTATTATTAATAATTCTTCTTGTAGGCGATTTAATAATATTCCGATTTGCTCCAGATGCAAAAAACTTTACTGATTGGGTATTTTATAGTGGCTTGTTAATTTTCTTAATTTTTGGTGCTGTTGCAACTGCCATGAAGAAAGTCCAATTAACTGGTAAGAAACATGTTTTAGTTTCTTCGATGTTTTTCATGATCGTTGTCACTTCGCTCGAATGGATCATTGCTTTAATGGGTCGTCAAGGAAATATTGATACATATGTTGCATTATTATTATTCCCTCTAATTGCTGTTAATGCTTATCAATTATTGGCTTTACCAAAATATAATGAAAAGTCGGATGAAGACCGCAAAAAGTTAGAAGCGCGTAGAAAAGCCCGCAAAGCATCAAAAAGTGTAAGTACAAATGCATAAAAAAAGGGCTAATACCGACATCTAAGTACGGTTTAGCCTTTTCGTTTTTTATGGCATTTTCTTCGTCTTAATGGAATAACCAAAAACATTTTCTTCTATAGAAATAAACTTTTCCTTTTTAAGTAATGTATTTAATTCATCAAATTTAACAGTTGATTTTTCATGAAGGGATAATGTAACGATAGCACCATTCGTCGTTTGGTAATTTTTACCATAAATAACAGATGGCGATAGTAGGTTCACTTCTTCTTTGAAAGCAACTTGCATTAAATCAGGCTGAAATTCGTAATCAGATGTCATAAACCATAAAGGCTTGTTCTCAAAATGTTTTTGATAAATGGCAAGATCCTTATTAAAATTTTTTATTGTGTATTCCTCTTTTCCTTTCCCACCAAGTAGACCAGTTGGAATATTTCGCTTTTTTATAATGTCAACCAACTTAGGAGAACGATCAATCCAATTCGCATCTAACATTAGTAAGGGGTATGGCTTTTGAACGTTTTGCAACCACTCTTCTAATCCATCGTGAGAAAAAGAAATTTCTACAACTAAAGATTGTCCATAATGCCCTTTTGAGATCACTATCGGTTCCTCGGTCATACGGAAAACGGATATTATCGATTCTTTTTGGGGGTAAATAAATAAGGTTACGACTAGCATTAGAGTTAGTGTTACCAACAGTTTGCGAATCATCTATCTTCTCCTTTTTTACAAAGTATTTATCATAGAAAAAAAGCCTCTTATAAAAAACTTATGAATTAATGTTGACTTTAATGAATAAAACATTGTATTATAGTTAAGTCGCTGCTGATTGGTAGTGATACTTAAACAAAAAAGTGTTGACACAATTCGATTTAATGTGTTAATATATAAAAGTCGCTTACGAGCGGTTATATGAACTTTGAAAACTGAACAACAAAACGTTAATGAATAAATGTTTCTTTTAATAGAAGAAACGAAATTTTGGACATCATAATTGATGCCAGCAAGAAATTTGAGCTAATCAAATTTTCTCTTTTATGGAGAGTTTGATCCTGGCTCAGGACGAACGCTGGCGGCGTGCCTAATACATGCAAGTCGAGCGGACCTTAAGGAGCTTGCTCCTAAAGGTTAGCGGCGGACGGGTGAGTAACACGTGGGCAACCTGCCCTATAGTTGGGGATAACTCCGGGAAACCGGAGCTAATA
>NZ_RYYR01000060.1 GCF_003977595.1 Lysinibacillus antri
TTGTTGGCATAAGAAAACACCTCCTTTGAATTTCATACCTTTATGGTACCGGGAGGTGTGATCAGATAATATGCGTTATTTGATTACGGGCTTACTTAGTAGATAACTAAAAATAGGAGAAAATTAAAAACACACTTAAGGTTATTGTACCTTAAGTGTGTTTACTGTATGACCCGTACGGGATTCGAACCCGTGTTACCGCCGTGAAAGGGCGGTGTCTTAACCACTTGACCAACGGGCCGTGGCTCCGAAGGTAGGACTCGAACCTACGACCAACCGGTTAACAGCCGGTTGCTCTACCACTGAGCTACTTCGGAATATTTAGATGGTGGGCCTAAATGGACTCGAACCATCGACCTCACGCTTATCAGGCGTGCGCTCTAACCAGCTGAGCTATAGGCCCCAATTTGGAGCGGGTGATGAGAATCGAACTCACGACATCAGCTTGGAAGGCTGAGGTTTTACCATTAAACTACACCCGCATTAATGGTGGGTCGAGACGGAATCGAACCGCCGACACTTTGAGCTTCAGTCAAATGCTCTACCAACTGAGCTATCGACCCATTAATGGCGGTCCCGACCGGGATCGAACCGGCGATCTCCTGCGTGACAGGCAGGCATGTTAACCGCTACACCACGGGACCAATAATTTTTTATATAAATGGCGGAGGAAGAGGGATTCGAACCCCCGCGCGGTTTAACCCGCCTGTCGGTTTTCAAGACCGATCCCTTCAGCCGAACTTGGGTATTCCTCCACATTATATAATGGCGGCAGAGGGGATCGAACCCCCGACCTTACGGGTATGAACCGTACGCTCTAGCCAGCTGAGCTACGCCGCCATGATACTATAAAATTTTGGTGGAGCCTAGCGGGATCGAACCGCTGACCTCCTGCGTGCAAGGCAGGCGCTCTCCCAGCTGAGCTAAGGCCCCAAAATGGTATATTTAGCTTAGTTTCACTTGGTCGAGAAGACAGGATTCGAACCTGCGACCCCTTGGTCCCAAACCAAGTGCTCTACCAAGCTGAGCTACTTCTCGCAAAATTGGCGCGCCCGGCAGAAGTCGAATCCACAACCTTCTGATCCGTAGTCAGACGCTCTATCCAATTGAGCTACGGGCGCTAAAATGATGCCGAGGACCGGAATCGAACCGGTACGGTAGTCACCTACCGCAGGATTTTAAGTCCTGTGCGTCTGCCAGTTCCGCCACCCCGGCACATTTGGAGCGGAAGACGAGGTTCGAACTCGCGACCCCCACCTTGGCAAGGTGGTGTTCTACCACTGAACTACTTCCGCATGTGCTTAAACAATTATCTAGCAGTTTAATAAAACTGGTGAGCCATGAAGGACTTGAACCTTCGACCCTCTGATTAAAAGTCAGATGCTCTACCACTGAGCTAATGGCTCCAAAAATGGTGGAGGGGGACGGATTCGAACCGCCGAACCCAAAGGAGCGGATTTACAGTCCGCCGCGTTTAGCCACTTCGCTACCCCTCCAAGGGTATGATGCCGGCGAAAGGAGTCGAACCCTCGACCTACTGATTACAAGTCAGTTGCTCTACCAACTGAGCTACACCGGCATATATGGTGGAGGATGACGGGCTCGAACCGCCGACCCCCTGCTTGTAAGGCAGGTG
This sequence comes from Lysinibacillus antri, assembly GCF_003977595.1. Classification (GTDB taxonomy): domain Bacteria; phylum Bacillota; class Bacilli; order Bacillales_A; family Planococcaceae; genus Ureibacillus; species Ureibacillus antri. The sequence goes on from NZ_RYYR01000060.1 coordinate 1,637, forward strand.
CTCTCCCAGCTGAGCTAATCCTCCTGGGTAAAATGCCTAGCAACGTCCTACTCTCACAGGGGGAAGCCCCCAACTACCATCGGCGCTAAAGAGCTTAACTTCCGTGTTCGGTATGGGAACGGGTGTGACCTCTTTGCCATCATCACTAGACTATTTA
>NZ_RYYR01000061.1 GCF_003977595.1 Lysinibacillus antri
CGATAGAATTTATTACCGATGTTTTTTACCGTGAAATTCACATTGAAGTTGTCTTGATTAAGCGGCTGCCAGTTTACGAAAATATCATGTACGCCGTATCCGATACGTCTTCTCGTTTCGACTTTCGGCGCAGCGCCCGTTTTATACTCTTTAGACTGAGCATAGCGACCTAACCAACCGATCTCTAAATTCGGTTCAACAAATTTATACGAAACACCGGTACTCCATTGACGACCTTGCGGAATAACATTCAGCGGATCATTAGAAAGCGCAAAGTCCGCTTTCGGATCGGCATACGCCACACCGGCGGTTAATTTTAATGCGTTCCATTGATAATCCAACTCGGCTTCATAACCTTTCGTTTTTAAGGTTCCCGCATTGCTAATGATACTGTTGGTCGTTTGATAGAAGTTTTTAACTCTTTGCTCGAACACGCTGCCTTTTAAATTAAAATCGGCATATTTCCATTCAAAACCGACTTCCGCCAAACGTACGTCTTCGGTTTTCAATTTAGGATCGATAAAACGTAAGCCTCTGGCTTTATCTAATGAACCGCGGTTATCGGTTATGGTATTTGCCGAAGCTAAAATAGGGCTGCGACTTGCATAATTTAATTTAGCATTCAAAGCAAAATTCGGTGTAATGTCCCAAATCAATCCGAAACTCGGATTTAATCTTTTATCGGATACCGATTTATTACCGGCAAGCGGTTTACCGTTTTTATCCACTTTACCCGCTGTATCCAAATCATAGTAATCATAACGTAACCCTGTGGTTAAGGTCAGCACTTTACCTAAAGACCAAATCCCTTCGGCATATAATCCGTATTCGAATTTTTGTTCGCCTTTAATATTGCCGAACGAATTCTGACTACCTGTCTGCTCTTTACGCAGATTCACACCATATTTAAACAGATGCTCTCCGCCAAATTCGCTGGTAAAGCCTAAATTAGCCCCCGTTGTTTTGGTTTTAGAACTACGTTGATAACCGGTTAATTTATTTTGCTGATAATCTTCTCGCTTATCCGTCCCTAAAATATGGAACACATTCGCTTTAACGTCTCGAGCAAAGCCGATGTCTTTCGCATCATACTCAAGGTTGTAGGTACGTTTGGTCGTGTTCGCATTTACCGGGCGGCTATTAAAAATCATCTCGAAACGATCTTGTCCCGCACCATAAAACGACTCTTGACGGAAACTTAAGCCGATACGCTGTTTATCGGTAATATCATAGCCGAATTTCGCCAAATAATTACCTTGACGACGAGCGGTATTATTCACTACTCGGCTATTTTTATTCACCGCATCCGAATAACCTTTACCCGCCTTATAGTTTTTATCGTCTCCCCAACTGCCTAATAGCAATACATCCAGATTATTCGCTTGTCCATAGAGTGAAAGCGAATCGTTAATGCCGCGATTACTGTTATATTCGGAACCGATACGCGCACCGAATGATCTGCCGTCTTTCAATAAATCTTTTGCCGATACCGTTTCCGCACGGATTACACCGTCCGTTATACCGATACCGGCACTGGCGGAACCGGCGCCCTTATCGATTTTAATCGATTTCACCATAGACGGATCCAGTTGGAAACGACCTTGGTGATACCACTGTTGAGTATTTGTCGAAGTATTATCGACAATCATACCGATACGATCTTGTCCTGATCCGCGAATCGAAATGTATTGTGCGG
>NZ_RYYR01000062.1 GCF_003977595.1 Lysinibacillus antri
TGATATGCTCCCCAATAGGTAGACAGATGAAAAAACAAAATCTGTTTATCTATTGGGGGGTATTTTTTATGGGGCGAAGTAAGCATACGATTGAACAAAAACTTACAGCCGTTCAACTGTTAAAAGAAGGGTTCCATACATGGGTTGAAATCAGTGAAATCTACCAGGTATCTATGGATACGCTTTACCAGTGGCAAATGAAATATGAAACATATGGTATAGAAGGGTTAAAAGAAGCGAATTCTTGTAAGTCTTATTCAAAGGAATTAAAGGAAGCAGCCGTTCTAGATTATTTAAATCATGGACTCTCAAAAGGAGCAATCATTTTAAAATACCAGATTAGTAGTCGTTCAGTTTTATCTCGTTGGATTCGCAAGTATACTAGTCATAGTGAATTAAAAGATTCAGGTAAAGGAATGAGCCAAACTATGACTAAAGGAAGAAAAACGACCGTAGAAGAACGAATTGAAATCGCAAAAACTTGCCTAGCGAACGGGAAGAATTATCAAGAAACAGCGGCTCAATATGAGGTGTCTTACCAACAAGTGTATCAATGGGTACGAAAATTGGAACAGGATGGCGAAGAAGCCCTTCAAGATCGCCGTGGTCGTACAAAACCAGCAGAAGAGTGTACACCAGAAGATGAATTACGCTTAAAAATTCAACAGATGGAGCGTGAAAATGAACGATTACGTGCAGAAAACTTATTCCTAAAAAAGTTAGAGGAAATCGAAAGGAGGCGTCGTTAAGTAGAATTCGTACGCAAAGCCGTTATTTAGCGATTCAAGAATTAGCAGGAAAGGAAAACTTCTCCATTGTGCTACTCTGCGAATTGGCGAAGGTTTCACGTGCCGCCTATTATAAGTGGCTCAATCGGCAACCAACAGTGCAAGAACAAGAAAACGCACAACTAGTGGCATCTATCCAACATTTATATACAGAAGTGGATGGCATTTATGGCTACCGTCGGATCACGATGACGATTAACCGCCAGCGCGAAAAAGAAGGATTAAAAAAAGTGAATAAGAAGCGTATTTACCGCCTGATGCAAATTTGTGGTTTACAGGCAGTCATTCGACGTCGCCCGAAAAAGTACCGAAAAGTGAAACCGGATTACGTGGCTGAAAACGTATTATCACGCGAATTCACAGCCGAAAAGTCAAATCAGAAATGGTGTACAGACGTAACGGAGTTCAAGTATGGTAATGGAAAGAAGGCCTATTTAAGTGCGATTATTGACCTGTATGATAAGTCTATTGTGAGCTATGTATTAGGCCATTCAAATAATAATGACCTGGTTTTTAAGACAATCAGACCCGCTATTCGTCAATTATCAAAGGATGAATTTCCTCTTTTACATAGTGATCGTGGCTATCAATATACATCGAAAGAATTCAAACGTATCGTGGACAAAGCAAAACTGACGCATAGTATGTCGAGAGTGGGGCGTTGCATTGATAACGGACCCATTGAAGCGTTTTGGGGAACACTAAAAGTAGAAAAGTATTATTTACATAAATTTGAGTCGTTTGAAGCGTTAAAACACGCCATAGATACGTACATCACGTTCTATAATAACGAACGTTATCAAGAAACATTAAACGGCTTGAGTCCCCTGGAATACAGAGCTCAAGCCGCTTAAAGCATTTTTATTATTTCCACTGTCTACTTGACAGGGAGCAGTTCA
>NZ_RYYR01000064.1 GCF_003977595.1 Lysinibacillus antri
TGAAGTGACCCCTAAAAGTTAGACACGGTTATTTCATTAGGCAACTTTCTCAAAATGGGTTCGGTATTGTACCGGACTCATTTTTAATTTTGCCTTCATCCGTTTCGTATTATAGTAATTGATATAGTTTGCTAATTCTAATTTAAAATGTTCTATACTTTCAAATTCCTTTAAGTAGAGGAATTCTGACTTCATAATGCCAAAGAAGTTTTCCATCACCGAGTTATCGTAACAGTTTCCTTTACGAGACATACTTTGTATAATCCCTCTAGACTCCAGTGCTCGACGATATTTTTTCATTTGATAATGCCATCCCTGATCTGAATGCATCAATAGTTGATGTTTTTCTGGCAGGCGTTCTAAAGCCTTCTCCAACATTTCTGAAACAAGCGAATAAGTTGGTCTAGAGCCGATTGTGTAGGTAATAATTTCTCCGTTAAATAAATCTAAAACAGGCGATAAATATAGCTTCTCGCCAAATAATTTAAACTCTGTAATATCTGTTACCCATTTCTGATTGGGGGCATCCGCAGTAAAGTTACGGTCTAAAATGTTTGGTGCGACCTTACCCACAGTACCTTTATATGACTTATATTTTTTCATACGCACAACACACTTTAAACCGAGTTCCTTCATAATGCGTTGTACCTTTTTATGATTTACTTTCTGCCCACGAGTTGTTAGCTCATCACGAATTCGACGGTAACCGTAACGACCTTCATGTTCTTCATAAATGGCCTTAATTTCAACTTTTAAATCGGCATCTGGATCGAGTCTATCTATTTGTTTAACATAAAAATAGTAGGTGCTTCGAGGAATCTCCGCTAGTTTTACTAATTCTTTCACCGGAAATTCATGCCTTAATTCATAGACTACTTGCGCTTTGTCTTGTTTGGTGATTTTCCCTTGCTTTGAACTAAGGCATTCAACTTTTTTAAATACGCATTTTCCATTTCAAGCTGCTTAATACGTGCTTCCAATGCTTCGATAGATCCCTCAGCTGGTACTTCTTTTGTTTGTTTCATTAATTCTTTTTTCATGGATGGACGCCCCTTTTTTCTCAATTGCAGGCCGTCAATCCCATCTTTCTCAAATACCCTTTTCCATTTTCTAATAGTACTAGGCTCAGGAATATTAAATATAGCTGCAGTTTCATTAGGAGACGTCCCGTTTTCGTTCATATATTTTAGTACGTCTAGTTTAAACTGTGCAGAATACTTTGTATAGGATGGATTTAAAGCTTTACTACCATGATGTTCATATTGTTTTACCCAGTTCCTTACCACAGCTGTACTTGTATCTAATTCTTTCGCTAGATCAGTAAAACTTTTATGACCCTGTAAATAGTCAGTAATGGCATCTAACTTTTCTTCTAAAGTAAATTTAGACATAGAAAAACTGCACCTCCAATTATTAGATTTTGTCTAACAATTGGGGTGCAGTTCA
>NZ_RYYR01000065.1 GCF_003977595.1 Lysinibacillus antri
TGAAGTGAACCCAAAAAGTTAGACATGAATATTAGGCAGCTACTTGGGCATGAGTTCGGTACTGTACTGGACTCATGCCTTTTAGTTTTACCTTAATCCGTTTATGGTTATAGTAGTAAATGTAATTTTCTAATTCTTGTTTAAAATGCTCCATACTCTCAAATTCTTTGAGATAGAGTAATTCAGACTTTAATAAGCCAAAGAAATTCTCTATGACTGCGTTATCTAAACAATTTCCCTTACGGGACATGCTTTGGACAATTCCACGTTCTTTTAATGCATGTTGATATTGCTTCATTTGATAATGCCAACCCTGATCTGAATGGAGGATAGGGGTTTCACCATTTTTCAATCGATCAAATGCTTGATCTAACATTTTTGAAACTAGTGTATAAACAGGGCGTTTTTCTACGTTAAAAGCGATGATTTCTCCGTTATATAAATCCAAAATAGGGGATAAATATAACTTCTCTCCATGTAGGTGGAATTCTGTCACATCCGTCACCCACTTCTCATTCGGATTAGACGCTTGAAAGTCACGTTCTAGTATATTAGGGGCAATTCTTCCAACCTGTCCACGGTATGAACGATATTTTTTCATTCGAACAAGACACTTTAATCCCATCTGATTCATCAGACGACGAACCGTTTTATGGTTCAGTACAATCCCTCTTGTACGTAATTCCAACGTAATACGACGGTATCCATATCGTCCTTGATGTTCATCAAATATCTTTTGGATGATGTTTTTTACTTCCTCATATTTATCAGGACGCTCCATTTGTTTTGTCCAATAATAATACGTACTTCGCGCTATACCAGCGATCTTTACTAAATTGATTACCTTAAAATCATGCCTTAACTCATGGATTATTTGCGCTTTGTCTTGTTCTGTAATTTTTCTTTTTCTTGAATTAAGGCTTGTAACTTTTTTAAATAGGCATTTTCCATTCTTAAACGCTCATTTTCAGCTAGTAATGCCTCATTTGATCCCTCAACTGGTATAGATTTCTTTGTTTCTTTTTTCATGGATGGACGCCCCTTTTTCTTTGAATTTAGGGCATCTAATCCTTGTGTTTCAAATAAATATTGCCATTGATAAAGAGTAGAATCTGATGGCAAATTAAATATCGCAGCCGTTTCAAAAATAGACGTCCCATTCTCATTCATATAGTTAATTACGTCTAGTTTATATTGTACGGAATAATTTGCATAGCCCTTATCAAAGGCTTCCTCTCCATGATATTGATAGAGTTTTACCCAGTATATAAGTTTATTTTTAGCTACACCGATAGCTTTTGCGACTGTTTTATAGCCGTCATTTCCACTTAAATATCTTTTTACTGCTTCAATTTTTTCTTCCCTTGAAAATTTAGCCAAAAGAAAAGCACCTCCAAATTTTAGATTTTGTGTCTAAAATTTGGGGTGCAGTTCA
>NZ_RYYR01000066.1 GCF_003977595.1 Lysinibacillus antri
ATATTACCCAGGAGGATTAGCTCAGCTGGGAGAGCACCTGCCTTACAAGCAGGGGGTCGGCGGTTCGAGCCCGTCATCCTCCACCATCAATGCCGGTGTAGCTCAGTTGGTAGAGCAACTGACTTGTAATCAGTAGGTCGAGGGTTCGACTCCTTTCGCCGGCACCATTTGTAAGAGCCATTAGCTCAGTGGTAGAGCATCTGACTTTTAATCAGAGGGTCGAAGGTTCAAGTCCTTCATGGCTCACCAGTTTTTTTAAGCGGGTGTGGCGGAATTGGCAGACGCACTAGACTTAGGATCTAGCGCCGCAAGGCGTGGGGGTTCGACTCCCTTCACCCGCACCATTTTAATGAATATTGCCAGAAAAAATAAAGCACATGCGGAAGTAGTTCAGTGGTAGAACACCACCTTGCCAAGGTGGGGGTCGCGAGTTCGAACCTCGTCTTCCGCTCCAAATGTGCCGGGGTGGCGGAACTGGCAGACGCACAGGACTTAAAATCCTGCGGTAGGTGACTACCGTACCGGTTCGATTCCGGTCCTCGGCACCATTTTAAAAAGCGCCCGTAGCTCAATTGGATAGAGCGTCTGACTACGGATCAGAAGGTTGTGGGTTCGACTCCTGCCGGGCGCGCCATATTTTACGAGAAGTAGCTCAGCTTGGTAGAGCACTTGGTTTGGGACCAAGGGGTCGCAGGTTCGAATCCTGTCTTCTCGACCAATAAGTCTAACTGAGATAAAATTATGGGGCCTTAGCTCAGCTGGGAGAGCGCCTGCCTTGCACGCAGGAGGTCAGCGGTTCGATCCCGCTAGGCTCCACCATAAATAATAAAGATCCTGGCGGCGTAGCTCAGCTGGCTAGAGCGTACGGTTCATACCCGTAAGGTCGGGGGTTCGATCCCCTCTGCCGCCACTCTAAGGACCTTTAGCTCAGTTGGTTAGAGCAGACGGCTCATAACCGTCCGGTCGCAGGTTCGAGTCCTGCAAGGTCCACCAACGAAATAATAAAACGGAGGCATACCCAAGTCTGGCTGAAGGGATCGGTCTTGAAAACCGACAGGCGGGTTAAACCGCGCGTGGGTTCAAATCCTACTGCCTCCGCCATTTTTTAAAAACAATAATATTATCGCGGGGTGGAGCAGTGGTAGCTCGTCGGGCTCATAACCCGAAGGTCGCAGGTTCAAATCCTGTCCCCGCAACCAATGGTCCCGTGGTGTAGCGGTTAACATGCCTGCCTGTCACGCAGGAGATCGCCGGTTCGATCCCGGTCGGGACCGCCATTAATGGGTCGATAGCTC
>NZ_RYYR01000067.1 GCF_003977595.1 Lysinibacillus antri
GGAAGCCCCCAACTACCATCGGCGCTAAAGAGCTTAACTTCCGTGTTCGGTATGGGAACGGGTGTGACCTCTTTGCCATCATCACTAGACTATTTTAATTTTTAATGACCCGTACGGGATTCGAACCCGTGTTACCGCCGTGAAAGGGCGGTGTCTTAACCACTTGACCAACGGGCCAGACTATTATGTATTCCTGGCGGAGAAGGAGGGATTTGAACCCTCGCGCCGGTTACCCGACCTACACCCTTAGCAGGGGCGCCTCTTCAGCCTCTTGAGTACTTCCCCAAATGGCTCCGAAGGTAGGACTCGAACCTACGACCAACCGGTTAACAGCCGGTTGCTCTACCACTGAGCTACTTCGGAAAAATTAAATGGTGGGTCGGGACGGAATCGAACCGCCGACACTTTGAGCTTCAGTCAAATGCTCTACCAACTGAGCTACCGACCCATAAATGGCGGTCCCGACCGGGATCGAACCGGCGATCTCCTGCGTGACAGGCAGGCATGTTAACCGCTACACCACGGGACCTTTGGTTGCGGGGACAGGATTTGAACCTGCGACCTTCGGGTTATGAGCCCGACGAGCTACCACTGCTCCACCCCGCGATAATAGTATTAGATTAGAATTATTTGGTGGAGCCTAGCGGGATCGAACCGCTGACCTCCTGCGTGCAAGGCAGGCGCTCTCCCAGCTGAGCTAAGGCCCCATATTATAATTACTTTTTTAACATTATTGGCGCGCCCGGCAGGAGTCGAACCCACAACCTTCTGATCCGTAGTCAGACGCTCTATCCAATTGAGCTACGGGCGCATGTTGGCTGGGGTACCAGGATTCGAACCTGGGCATGACGGAATCAAAATCCGTTGCCTTACCGCTTGGCTATACCCCAATATTCTTATTTTGATATTATGGGGCGACTGATGGGAATCGAACCCACGAATGCCGGAACCACAATCCGGTGCGTTAACCACTTCGCCACAATCGCCATATTGTTAACTAACACCATTGGCAGGGGCAGTAGGAATCGAACCCACACCAAAGGTTTTGGAGACCTCTATTCTACCGTTGAACTATGCCCCTATTAAAAATGGTGGAGGGGGACGGATTCGAACCGCCGAACCCAAAGGAGCGGATTTACAGTCCGCCGCGTTTAGCCACTTCGCTACCCCTCCAAGGGTATGGTGCCGGCGAAAGGAGTCGAACCCTCGACCTACTGAT
>NZ_RYYR01000068.1 GCF_003977595.1 Lysinibacillus antri
TTGAACTGCTCCCTGTCAAGTAGACAGTGAAAATAATAAAAATGCTTAGGCGGCTTGAGCCCTGTATTCTAGGGGGCTCAAGCCGTTTAATGTTTCTTGATAACGTTCATGATTGTAGAATCTGATGTACTGATCAATGGCGTGCTTGAGCACTTCAAACGACTCATATTTATGTAAATAATACTTTTCTACTTTTAATGTCCCCCAAAACGCTTCAATTGGACCGTTATCGATGCAACGACCTACTCTAGACATACTGTGTGTCATGTCTGCTTTCTCTAAGATTCGCTTAAACTTTTTGGATGTATATTGATAACCCCGATCGCTATGTAAAAGTGGACATTCATCCTCTTTTAATGCTCGAATAGCCGATTTTATCGTCTTAAAGACAAGGTCATTATTATTCGAATGGCCTAATACATAACTTACAATTGACTTATCATACAGATCGATAATGGCACTTAAATAAGCCTTTTTCCCGTTCCCATACTTAAATTCAGTAACGTCGGTACACCATTTTTGATTTGGTTTTTCCGCTGTAAACTCCCGTGCTAAAATATTCTCCGCTAGGTAATCTGGCTTTACCTTACGATATCGTCTTGGTCTACGGCGAATAACCGCTTCTAGACCACAAATTTGCATCAGGCGGTAAATACGTTTCTTATTCACTTTCGTTAAACCTTCTTTTTCACGCTGGCGATTAATGGTCATGGTAATGCGGCGGTAGCCATAAATGCCATTTACCTGTGTGTATAAATGCTGAATCGAGTCTGCTAACTGTTGATTTTCCATTTCACGCGCTGTTGGTTGACGGTTTAGCCATTTATAATAAGCAGCACGTGATACATCTGCGATTTCACACAATAATACAATGGAGAAGTTCTCCTTCTCAGCTAATTCTTGAATCGCGATATAACGGCTCTGAATACGAATTCTACTTAACGACGCCTCCTTTCGATTTCCTCTAACTTTTTTAAAAGTAAATTCTCTGCACGTAATCGTTCATTTTCACGTTCTATCTGTTGGATTTTTAAGCGCAGTTCGTCCTCCGGTGTCCGTTCTTCTGCTGGTTTTGTACAACCACGGCGATCTTGAAGGGCTTCTTCGCCATCCTGTTC
>NZ_RYYR01000069.1 GCF_003977595.1 Lysinibacillus antri
AACTTGGATAGCTGGAGTTGCTAAACCTAAGTTAGCGATTTCAGTGTTAGCTGCGTCTAAAGCTGTTGCTGCTGCTGGTTTTAAGCTTGATTTACCGAAATCAAATAAAACGTCTGAGCTGAATGCGAAGTTTTTAGTTACAACTTCTGGCTCAACAACTGGTGCTACAGCGCCTTGACCGAAACGGTATGATAAACCTGCTGTTACAGAGTGGATATCAGGAGCATATTGGAAGTCCACATCTTGTGTGCCTGAACGAACTAATGCTTTATTTAAGTTACCCGCTTTGTTTAAGTATTGGTATTCAACACGTGCCGCTAATTCAGGAAGAATTGCGTACTCAACACCTGCACCTAAAATAGTTGATGCTTTTAATTTGTGGAATTTTGTTGTTGATTCGTTAGTGTTTTCCGCACCATATTTTTTATAGTCATTACGAACAACCGCAATACCTACTTTACCGTAAACGTCTAAGTCAGGTAATACTTCGTAGCTTGGTTTTAACGCTAAGTTTAAACCGTGAGCAGAGTGTTTAACTGTACGGAATTCATCTACGTTACCACGTACGCGACCGTAGTAGTCATAGCCTAATTCAGCTGCTAAACCGAAGTTATTTTGGTTTAAAATTTGGTAACCGCCGAATACACCGTAAGTTACAGAGTTACGGTTGATACCATACTTACGTGTTTTATCATTATAACGATCATCGTGACCAGATTTTAATTGGTTAACACCGTGGTGAAATGATGATTGACCAACTTTCGCACCTGCGTAGAAAGTATTTTGTTGTGGAGCTGCTTGAGCTACTGCTGCAGCCGATAATACTGCTAAAGCAACTAATGATTTTTTCATTTTGATGATCCTCTAAATTGTCATCGATTAATAAAACAAAATCACTTCAGCACCGCTTGTGGCACCAAAGTTT
>NZ_RYYR01000007.1 GCF_003977595.1 Lysinibacillus antri
AGCTCCAACGCCAGTAGCAGCAACGTTTGCATTTGATGCACAGGGTGGAACAGTAGGAGAAACGCAAGATGATGTAACATTTGAAAATGGAACATTTACAATTGCGGCAGGATCTACATTAACAACGTTCACATTCACAGTAACGACAGGTACTGTTGACGCACCAGTAGTTACAAACTACACAGCAACAAAAGCACAAAACGGTACTTGGTCAACAGCTCCAACGCCAGTAGCAGCAACGTTTGCATTTGATGCACAGGGTGGAACAGTAGGAGAAACGCAAGATGATGTAACATTTGAAAATGGAACATTCACAATTGCGGCAGGATCTACATTAACAACGTTCACATTCACAGTAACGACAGGTACTGTTGACGCACCAGTAGTTACAAACTACACAGCAACAAAAGCACAAAACGGTACTTGGTCAGCAGCTCCAACTTATAGTATTGTATTCACATCCACTGAATCAATCAATGCTAATAGTGTAGATATTTCTTATGTTGATGCAACAAATCAAGCAGTAACAAAAACAGCAACAATTGCAACTACACCAGGAGCAGATGGTCCACCTAATACAATTATGGTATCATTTACTGAAGATATTATTACAGATTTAACAACAGCAGGAAAATTCACTTTTGATATTATAACGGGTGAAGTAGGAAGCCAAGTTACTACAAATTATAAAGCAACATATACTCCAGCTAATGGAGAAACCCCAGCATCTTGGACTTTAGAAGTAGTAAATTAATTCCTTAATACAACTAAACGAAACGTTACTTTATAAGCTAGTAGTTTACTAGTGAAATAGGTTGAAAATAATCTCATAGGGACAGGGGGGCGGTTCTCGTGTCCCACCCTAGACTTTCTTTAATTTACAAGCATCACATGGGTCAATCCTGTGTGGTGTTTTTTGTGCTTTCCTTTCCGTAACAACGTAAAAAATAAGCATATATTATATTCATAGAATCAATCAAACTATACATCTGAAGCGTCCTAAAATTTTTCCAAAGGGTTAGGGCGTTTTTGTGTTGGAGGAGGAATTGTATATGAAGCAGTATGAAGTGAAACTAGCAGAGCAGTTGCAGTTATTTGAAGGAGGCCAGTGTATATCGAAAGCAGTACCAGCGAAGCGTATGGATGTGGTGTCAATTAAGTTAGTACGGGAGAAAACGATGCTGTACAAAAACAGAAAGATTCGTTCCCCACGTGATGCCTATGAGTTAATGCGCACGTTTTTAGGGGATGTAGACCGTGAGTATTTTGTGGTGCTTTGTTTAGACACGAAGAATCAACCGACTTGTATCCAAACTGTTCACATTGGCAGTTTGAACGCTAGTATCGTGCACCCGAGGGAGGTGCTGAAACCTGCTATTTTGAGTAATAGTTGTTCGATCATTGTAGGGCATTCACATCCTTCGAATGTGACAGATCCATCCCTCGAAGATATAGAGGTAACGAAACGATTAGTACAGGCTTGTGAGATTGTGGGTGTGGATTGCTTAGATCATGTGATCATTTGTGAAGATTCATTTCGTTCGTTAAAAGAATCAGGGTATATGTAAAGGAGGTGAAGTCATCATGAAGGCGATTACAACATTGATTGAAGTACTATCTAAAAAATACGATGTTCATGTGTCCATAAGTGACATTGGTTATGAAACGGTTTGGTTTGAGAAAGACGATGTAGATGAGCAGTTAGTGCCAGCGGATGTATTAGAAGCATTAGCTGATCCTATCATTGCCGATTCTGCTAATTTTACAGATGATCAAGGGGACTACTATGTGGTCATTGTCATTGATACAGGTCAACTAGAACCGTATGAAATCTGGATGGTGAACGGTAAAGCAATTCCCGATTTTGTGAGTGGTCTGTGATTGAATTCACGTCAAAAGTAACGAGTAACTCACGACATTAGTAACAGCTAGATTAGGGATTTGTGTAAAGTGCAAGCGACACATGGCTTGTGCTTATTTGGCGTGGCTAAAAACTGATGACATTATTATAATTCTGACGTCAGTAGAGGGAGGTGAGTAGAAATGTGGGGGAAGATAGCCGCAACGATTATTATTGCAGTAGCAACGGAGGTCATTCGTGATTTAACGAGCGAAGATTAGAGGAATCATACTAAGATGGAAAGGAGGAAAGTAGATGAAGATATTACCTTGTCCATGTCATTGTCGGTGTCCGTTTTGTTTGATTAAATCAATCATTGATATTGAGAAAAATTAGATCCATTGGTGCCAAAGTTAAGCATCAATGGATTTTTCTATGTTCTGAGGTGATAAATTTGGATTTGGTAAAAGAGTTTGAACAATGGTTGGTAGAAGAAGGGAAAGCACCAACAACAATTCAGTCCTATCTTGGTGATGTAATAGGATTCCAGAAGTATCTTGGGGAGAAAGTGGCTGATGACAACCAGCTGCTTTCTCGTTTTGCATTTGTGAGATACAAGCAACATTTGCAAAATCAAAATTTTTCCGTTGCAACCATCAATAAAAAAATCAATAGCTTGAAAGTCTACAATGATTTTCTACGAATAAAAGGTGTTGTAAGCGACTCCTTCATACAATTGAAACGTGATCGAGTTAATATAGCTGCAGGTAGTGAGCATACAGTGCCTGCCTTATCTGACAAAGAAGTCGAACAGCTACTATTTTACCTTGAGAATCCAAGGAAAGTGAGCACAAGAAATAAGCTTGTTGTCTACTTGCTTCTGTACACAGGTGTTAGGGTTTCCGAGCTAATAGCAATCAAGATTAGTGATATAGAGTTCTTGACACAAACGCTTACAGTTCGGGGGAAAGGGGGCAAAATCAGACAAGTAACAATCCGTAGTGATGTGATTGAGCTTATCAAGGAATATATGAAAGGAGAACGAGCAGTATCTAAATTTCGATACAGCGAGTACCTACTTCTTAGTCAACGGACACCAAAGATGCACAGAGATGCAATCCGAGGGTATTTAGCAAATTTAGCGAAGGAACTAGGGTTTAAGCTACACCCTCACCTGTTCCGCCACACATTCTGTACACGACTTCTTCATCGAGGGATCGATCTGACAACGGTTAGCAAATTAGTAGGACATAGTTCAGTTAATATGATAGCAAAATTCTATATACAGACGTCAAGAGAGGATAAGCAAAGGGCTGTTGATTTACTTTAAAGAGGAGTGAAAGGATGAAAGTGATTCAAACATTAAATGATGTAGAATCGTTAAAAGCTCAGAGTATTACACCAAAGGAGTTAATCCAGGTTATAGAACAAGATTTTCTGACTTTGTACGAAGCAGGTGGATCGGAAGACGATCGATTATCTTTTCGATTACCTTATCAGGAATCAATTATTCTAATAGAAAAGGGTGATAACCTACTAGAATTGGTTGATAACCCAATTGAGCTTGAGTATGTTGAGAAACATAAACAAGGTCAAGTTGAATTCTACCGTTTAGCAAAACGATTTGAGCATGAATTCCAACTTGTTTATACCTTGCTTAACATTCACGATGATGAAACTGAACAGTTCCTGCGTGATCATAGTGAATGGAATGAGGGATTAGGTGATTTCCGTGTTTGAGTCGAAGAAACAATATTACATGACAAGAGCTGTTGCAGAGGAATTACCAGATGAGCATAAGCGATTTATTTTACAGTATTTGCATGAGAAGCAACAATACTTGACAGATTATCTGCAAATATTTGAGTTTTATATAGAAAATGGTCAACAATGACTCCTTCAGCGTCAAGAAGAACCCGAACGAGAAACAACCATTGCCTTTCAATTTAGTAAAAGTAGAACCCATTCATCGTAAAGTTTGGGTGCTTGACCAAGGTGATCATGTAATGATTTTATATCCTGAAGATTACTGATGGAATATGGTAACAATTGTTTGATTGTGATCTTGGAGAGGGTGAAGTCTTGTCACTAGGACAGATCATTGGTGAAATCATTGAGTTTGTATTGGACGAAGTTTGTAAATCTCGATAAAATCATATAAAAGGATTATTAGGTAGCTTAAAGGTCAAAATAGCATTTAAGTAAGCGTTTGACCTCTCTTTTTTTTAGTGTTTTGCAATCTAGTGTCTACACCGAAAAAACGAGTTTTAGTATTCAGATAAACAAAAATTTCTTATGAGTAGGTGTATTTATGGACTATGGAAAGTATTACATACCGTCGAATAAGAGGCTAAAGTATAAAAAACGAAACAAAGATCCGAAAGAAGAATATAGTTTACGTTCGCTTGTTCCTGAAATTACTGGGATTGAAACAGATGAAAAAGGTTTTGAAGCTGCTCGTAAAAGAGTGGAACGAATGGTAGAGGAAATTCAGGAAAGCCTTGGACTCGAAAAAACTACTAAAATACCACATTTTCGAAAAGAGGGATTTATTCAAATTACAAGAGCATTGTATCTTGAAAATTGGAAGCAATATGAAAAAATCAAGAAAAAAGAAAGGTTATCTGAGGCAGAATTAGTAGAATTAACAGAGTTAATGAAAGATGCGGTTACAAAAGATCCAGATACATTTGAAAATCAAATACTCCTTACACAAGTAGATATTGAGGAAAGTGTACTAGAATGGATGGATACAGTCAGAGAGTTAATTAAAGCCGATGTTAATTTAGTAGATAGGTTAGCTGCTACACCCAAGAAAAAGGAACGGATCGATGAATATCTAGCTCATTTAATAGAAGGGTTGAATTCTTGGAGAGAAAAGGTAAACGGAGATATATTTGAAGAAGGTATGACGTATAGAATGGTCGAAATTGCTAAGGAAAGGGGTCTTGATTATATGAAGGTCTTACATAATCCTGAGAGCGATGATTTTAAAGAGGTGTTTAGGACCATTGTTGAGCAAGATGCAGAGAAGTTAACAGAAAAAATAGAGAAGGATAATTTGTAACAACTACTTTGAAAGTCAAGTAGTTGTTATTTTTTTGGGATTAATTTTAGGACAAAATTTCAGGGTAACGTTGTCCTAGAATTCACCAAAATCAGACTTACAATGAGTATAAAGTTATGGAAGAAAACCAAAAGAACGTACCTGCAAAAAGAGTAGACATTGTGTCAGTGCGATTAGTGAAGGAGGCAAGCTTACTGTACAAGAATCGAAGCATTAGAAGTCCACAGGATGGCTACAATTTGTTCAAGCAATTTCTAGGGGAACTGGACAGGGAGTACTTTGTCGTCATGTGCTTAGACACGAAGAACCAGCGAACGAACATCAATGTCTATCACATTGGAAGTCTAAATGCAAGTGTCGTACATCCGAGAGAGGTGATGAAGGCTGCAATCTTGCCTAATGCAGCATCGGTAATGGTACTGCACAATCATCCGTCGGGGCAACCATCTCCAAGTCCAGAGGACATAGAGGTCACAAGGCGGTTGACCGAAGCAGGTCACATCATGGGGATTGAGCTGCTCGATCATATTGTGGTGGGCGAAAATGACTTTGTATCACTCAAAGAAAAGGGCTACGTCTAAAGGAGGGATTGCAATGGCAGCTGAACAACGTTTATCGCAAGTGTTAACGAAAAAGCTAGGTTACTATGTTCCGATTAGTGAAATCGGCTACGAAACGATTTGGTTCATGAAAGATGAAGTGGATAACAAACTGATACCACCGCAAATCATCGAGCATTTAGCCCAACCAATCATTGCAAATAGTGCGAGTTTCACAGATGCAGATGGAAATTATTATTTAGTCATTATCATAGAAATAGGATTACCTGAACCGTATGAAGTATGGTTGGTGAATGACGAAATTGTTTCTGATTTTTTAGGTGATGTTGATTGACTGACTCACGACAAAAATTTGTCATGCTGAGTTGTACCGAGTAAAACCTAGTCATACCAAGTAAAGCTGCTCATTTTGTAGCTGAAAAACTCATGTCAGAACTAAACAACTGTCGTGAGTTGGGGTGTTGTCCCTAAAATTGCGTCAGTGGTGTCAACATCGTCAATTGCCAGTACGGCCGCAACTGACGGTAAAACGGGGAAAAGGAGGAGAAGTCAGTGTGGGATAAAGTGTTGGTTACAGTGCTAGTTGCTGTGGCAACAGAAGTAGTTAAAGAATTAACGAAAGATAAATGATCCGAGGAAAGGAGAGAAAAGTAGTGAAGATTTTGCCTTGTCCAATTGAGTGTAACTGCCCATTGTGCTGGTGGAAAAGAATCATCAAATACTAAGAGTCATGAGTGCAACGTAACAAGCATTAATGGCTCTTTTTTTCTATCAAAGGAGGGAATTTGTATGAATCATGTCCAAGCGTTCCAACGCTCGTAGAATAAGGAAAGGTCAATGCGAGCAATGAGTCTTACGTGGGGGATGTATGGGTATTCGAGACGTTTTTGCAGGAGAAAGTAGCTATCAGAAAGCCATTCAAATACTTGAACCAAACCATACATTACTAACACAACTTATGAGTCAACTTACATTCAGACAGTTTATATATGTAAAGGAGAAATAGCTAGATGTGAAATTTCCCCTTGTGAACTGTCCGACTCAAGTGATACAAACATAGGTTAAACTCAACGCCATCTCCACTAAACAAAAAACTTCCTTATAGGTAAACGGTATTTTCTAACCTGTTTCCTATAGGGAAGTTTTATTAGTTCTAGAGAAATATTGTAACCTTTATCTCACCGGCAAGCTATTCATATAGCGATCGGATAAATTCATCAGTTTTAAAACGCGATCATAATCCTCTTCGTACTGTAAAAAATCCTCCACTGTCTTCGCGGTATGAATGTCAAGGGCTTGTCCATCGTCAAATCCTTCAAGTGGTTTAAAGGAAATTTCATTATTCAGAAACGATCCGAATGGCATGTAGTATCGGATGCCGAATAGGTTATCTGGATAATTCACAAGGTCTTGTCCGAAATGAATATAGTCTTCTAAAGATAGACCTAACAGATTGGCTACTGTTGGCATAATGTCAATTTGACTACCAATTGTTTCGTTTACCTCCGTAATCGCTTGGTCGCCCACCGTAATGATTAGTGGAATATTAAATTGATCGAGGTACGAATAGTCTCGCCCAACCAGTTCTTTTAATAGAGGGAAATCAGTTTCCGTTAATCCATTCGGTTGTAATCCAAAGTGATCTCCGTATAAAACAAGAATCGTATCTTCCCACATACCTTCTTCTTTTAAAACGTTGACAAATTGCTGTAATGTTTGATCCGTATAATGAATGGCTTGTAAGTAATCGCCTACAATACTGCCTTGATATTTTTCAGGTAAAGGGAGAAGATTTTTTGTCTCTGGAATTTTAAACGGGTGATGACTTGATAAAGAGACAAATTGTGCATAGAACTTTTGATTGTCTTCATGTAACGCTTTTAGTTCAGGTAAAACTTTTGCGTACAATACTTCATCTGATGGGCCAATTCCAATGACATCTTCATTTCCAAAAAACTCACCATGGTAAAACTTATCAAATCCTAAAGCCGGATAAAGGTTGATCCGGTTCCAGAACTTAACATCATTCGCATGAGCTGTTGATGTAGCATAGCCTTGTTCTTTTAATAGCTTTGGAAAACTTGGGATAACACGATTTCCAAAGGATTCAGAGGATGCTTCCCACGCCGATGGATAAAGCGATGTATTAAATAAAAACTCTGCATCTGATGTATTCCCAGGTCCGATTTGTTGAAAAATATTATTAAAATAAAGACTTTCTTCTATTAAATCGTTTAAGAAAGGTGTTACTTCTTGTCCATCCACTTCTAAATGAATCGGGAAGTCTTGGAATGCTTCAAGCTGAATGGCAATAATATTTTTATTTTCTGCAATTCCATGCCATTTTAGTTGATCTTCCGAAAGCGGTGTAATGCCCTTTAAGTCTTGAATTGTCTTTGGAAGTTTCTCAATTTCAGCACTTGTCATCGTTTTATTGTTATTCGCAACATTGTTAAGAACTGCAAGAATTTCATAATTGAGAATCCCTTGCTTTTCCGCTGCAACGACTGAGTTTGCAATTTCAGCATCCTTTTGTATGTACAGGTTAATAGCCGTTCCTACTAATCCAATAAGTAAAAAAATTGTAATTAGTACATAATTTTTCTTTGCCTCAGGTATAGATTTCTTTTTACGGATTATCACGTAAACAAGCATGACGATAAAGTCCACAAACAAAATCAAATAGATTGGTTTAAAAAGACTGAACACACTGTCTTTTATTGTGCCTACTTGGTCAAGTAGTGTTAATGCATTTAATGTCACAATATAACCGTAATAATTGTAGTAAATCACAACGCCCAATAACAGGATCGTTAAAATGAGATTCACCGTCACATATAAAATCTTTTTTATTCTATCAGATTGGATAAACTCGATTGCTCCAAAAATTATTAGTAGATAAGAAAGTTCCACTATTAATGTAAGAAAAAAACTAGTTTGTTCAAAAATCATCATTCGAACGATGAAAAATTTAATTAACATAATGAATGTAAAGAGAAAGAGTAAATAATGTTTTGATATATTCAGTTTAGTTTGCAATACACTTCACTTCCTAATATAAAATGCTCATATTATATTAACCTACAATAAAGAAGTTGTAAATTTGTAAAGGTTGGATTGTTTGGAGCTTAACATAGCATTTATTTTGTTATTCCATATAAAGTAATTAATAGTAAATAGCTTCCTTAGCATCTCATTCTCCAAATTTCGACATGTAGTATCTATCTCTTCTTTTATCCCCAAATACTTCCTGAAATCAAATGTAATTATCATCTTAAACTCACTATTTTCTACCATTATTATTACAATAATATTACGGTTGAAATAAAAAACTTAATATATGCTCATTTTTGCAGGTTTTTCCTCGTTTGAAGCGCAATTGGGTGTTATGTAAACGTTACACAAATGAAAAGTTATAATTCTACAAATTGTGATAATCTTTTACTAGATAAGAAATAATCTGACAAGTGTTTTTGAGGGGAGTATTAACCTACATGAAAAAGAGATGGTTACTACCTGTGTTTGCAACATTCATGTTACTATCAGGTATATATACAAATGACGCACAAGCAGCTTCACCAGAAGAATTATCAACTACAGCACATAAATATATTGGCATTCCTTATCAATATGGAGGAACAACGACAAACGGATTCGATTGTTCAGGATTTACGCAAAGAGTATTTTCTGATCTAGGTATTTCATTAAGCCGTACTTCAGCTTCACAATACGCTCAAGGTACTGCAGTTTCAAAAAGTAATTTAGCAGCAGGAGACCTAGTATTCTTTAATACTTCAGGTCGTGGCGTTTCCCATGTTGGAATTTACCTAGGAGATAATAAATTTATCAATGCTTCTACTAGTAAAGGAGTAGTCATTGCAAAGTTAAGCGAGTCTTATTGGGCACAACGATACATAGGAGCAAAGCGTGTAGCTACTTTTACAAACGAAGAAGTAGTAGTAGCCGCTGCTGAGGAAGTAAAATCAGTTGCAATTGATTTCTCTGTATATGCTTCACGCGCGGAAGTAGCAATACAATTAGCACAAGCTCTTGGATTAGATACATCTGATACAAGCTCTACTTTCCCTGATGTAAAATCAACGGATAAATTTGCAGGTGCAGTAACAGCATTGCAAAAAGCGGGGATTTTTGAAGGAGATCAAGACGGAAAATTCAATCCAAACTCACCAATTACTCGTGAATCAATTTCAAAAGTATTGGTAGTAGCGTTTAATTTACAGTTACAAAATAAAACATTATCGTTTACGGATGTAAAAGAAAACAGCTGGTCGTATAATTATGTTAATATTTTAGCATCTAATGGTGTTACACTTGGGACAGGCAATGGGGAATTCGCTCCTAAAGATCTAGTTTCATTAAAGCAATTAGATGCATTTATTAACCGTTCGATGGAAATTAAATAATTGTCATTTTGGAGGTGTTTACTACATGCATCTCCTTTTTTTCATAGTTTTTAGTAAAACGAGGGGAAATGTTAAGAAACTTTGTTATGATAAATAAAAGAATAGAATAAAGGGGAAGGGTATAGATGACCAAAACTAAACTTTTGCCTATTTTAATTTGTAGTATCGCATTTTTCCTTATTTTAAGTAATTCTACATTGGCAAATAATGCGAGATACTACGAGGATGTTTCATCCACACATTGGGCGTATCCTTCAATCATGAAAGTTCACAATCTAGGAATCATGGGAGAAGTAAGTGGTCATAAATTTCATCCAAAAGAAAAAGTGACGCGGGCTGAAGCGGCACAGTATTTATACAATGCGCTTGGCGTTAAGGAAGAAACGTCATTTAAAATGGCTTTTAAAGATGTACCCCAAAATGCATCTTACTATAAAGCAGTTCAAACGTTAACGAGTTTAGGTGTTTTCCAAAATACGACTGCTTTTAAACCGGATCGTCACTTAACCCGGGCAGAGCTTTGCATTGTTTTAGTCCATACTTTTTCCATTGAAGTGGATAAAATAAATAGAGCGAGCTTTAAAGATGTCGTGTCAAAGCATTGGGCAAAAGATCACATTGAATCTTTAGCGGACATTGGAATTATCAATGGAACAGGGAAAAATATGTTTTCGCCAACCTCTCATATTACACGTGCTGAATTAGCTGTCATTTTAGCTGGAACAATTGATTTTCAATTGAAATTAACCTCACATGAAATGGTTTATGATTATTTACAGAAAGACTATTTATCCGTAAAAAATCTATATCCACATTTTTCTGAAGAAGTGGTTGCATTAGTGAATGAAGAAAGAGAAAAAGTAGGCGCACCTATATTGAAAGTTGATCCCAAATTAACACAACTTGCCATCATTAAAGCAAATGACATGGTGAAACGTAGTTATTTCGATCACAAATCCCCGTTGTATGGATACCCGTGGGATATGGCTGGAATCTTTGACTATCCATTTATAAGTTTGGGCGAAAATATTGCACGGAATTATAAAAGTCCTAAAACAGTCGTCGAAGGATGGATGAAATCAAGCTCCCATCGTAGTACAATGCTTAATGAAAATTATACTAATATAGGAATCGCTTGTGTTAATGGGAAAAACGGTCAATTATACTGGGTGCAACAGTTCTCTAGTAATTAAAAAAATGGTTCAAAGGAAATTATGGTAATTAAAACCAAATATGTATCAAAAAGTAGGGGAGCGCTATAAATCGTGCTTTCCTCTTTTTAAATTTTAAGTAGTAGTACTATTAAATATTCCTATTAAATAGTACTTATTACTTCGGAAACGAACAAAAATACTACACCTGAGTCTAAAGTCTTTATTATATTATGAAAATATACTATAATGTACTAATGTTAAAGTTTTTCTTCAATCCGCAGAAAACTCTGATTTTTTATAAATAGCAGTTGATTGTGGAAAAATAGCAATTTTTTGAGGGAGAATGATCCTAGTGAATCATGCGGTTTCGTTTTGGAATGTTGAATTTAGGTAGCATCCGTGCGAAAACGCTGGCTTGACTAGTATCATAAAGGCCCAATCGCGATTTCCAATTTAGTCCAATTACGACAATTTCGTAATTATAATAAAACGCTGAAGAAGGTGGGAGAAAGTAACATGGTACGTGGAAGAAAAGTAAACTCGAATGGTGAGAAGAGTAAACAATTGTTGCGTACAAAAGCAATTGAAATATTCTCAACTAAAGGGTATTATCAAACGAAAATTAGTGACATTGTAAAAGCTGCGAATGTTACGCAACCTACATTTTATTTGTATTTTGAAAGTAAGGAATCCTTATTTTTAGACCTGAAAGAAGAGTTCCAACAAAACTTAAATAATATTTTTGAGCATCCGCAAGAATTTAGAATATCTCAAGTGATTGAAAAATTACTCTACTATTTTGCAGAAAACCCTTTATTAACAAAAATCGGGCTTTATCAATCGGATGATTCCTTCTTAGTGAAGGAAAAACTTGTAGAGAAATTTCAACAAGTACTTGAAAAGGAAAAGAACCAGTATCATCTTTTAGAAGGCTTGGATATAAAGACGATTTCACAAAGTTTAATGGGCTCAATTGAACGATTAACTTTAACATTATTAATTACAGAACAAAAAACAGCAGCAGAACTTTCTGAAGAGTTATTATCAATATACTTCAACCAACAAGCCGCATTAGCAACTGCTAAATAATTGTGATGATAAAATTCCTGATTTTGCATAGGTAGATCATATTGAACTAACAGATTGAGAAGATAATTTCTCGATCTGTTTTTTTCGTATTTTAGGAGTCTTTCGCGCGCAGCAGAATGCAGGTAAGCGCCCACAAGAAGTATCAAGCGCTCTCAAATGCAGATAAACGCCCACAAAAAGTAGCAAGCGCCCTCAAATGCAGATAAGCGCCCACAAAAAGTAGCAAGCGCCCACAAATGCAGATAAGTGCCCACAAGAAGTAGCAAGCGCCCACAAATGCAGATAAGTGCCCACAAGAAGTAGCAAGCGCCCTCAAATCCCGCTAAGCGCCCTAAACCGAAGTCAGCCCCCTCCAAAAACCTAAGAAAAAGGACGTCCCACACCAGGACGTCCCCATTCTAAAACCTTATTTTTTTACCGTAACATGCAAGTATTCACCAGGCTTTAATTGTTTGCCATTTTGGTCCTGAAGTGTTGGATGAACAACTAATACATACTCAGCTCCAGCTTTTAATGGCTTACCAGGTTTAACAAGCAGTTGATTATTTTTAGCTTCTAACGCTATTTCAACTGTATTTCCGCCAAGTTCGACTAATTCGACCGCTTTTGGAGCAACCGTTTTATTAATCGGATGGTTGAATGTGATCGTAAATGTTTTGGAAGTAGGTACATTGACTAACGCTTTACGTTCTTTATAGTTTGATAGATTTTTGGCGAAACTATCAAGGTGTGCCTTATAAATTGGGTCAGATGTTGTGATGATATCTGGTTTTAATCCGACGCCATTAACTGCTGTGCCTTTTGGTCCGAAAAATTCAGCGATTGTTAGCTTTAAGTAACTACCATCTTCTAATTGATAAAAGCTTTGCATAGACCCTTTTCCATATGTCTGTTCGCCATAAACGATTGCAGCATCTTGATCTAATAAAGCGGCTGCCGTCATTTCGGATGCACTTGCACTAAAGCGATTCACTAAAACTCGCGTATTTTGTGGGAACTTCACATTTTGCGAGATAGACCGTTCCATATATGTCTCTGTTGTAAGTTTTAGTTTGTAGGCATAAGGCGCATTTGGAAATAAGCCAATAAGTTTTTCAGCCGTTGTAACATAGCCACCACCATTATTTTGAAGGTCTAAAATATAAGATGTGGCACCTTGTTTTTTCAACAGGTTATAGGCATTGATAATTAGTTGAACACCATCATCTGAAAAGGAGCTTAATGAAATATAGCCGACATTCCCGTATAGCAATCTACTCGTCACATTTGGTAAAGAGAATGAAGTTCGTGTAATCGTTTTTGTAACGGTTGAACCATCCTCTTTTAAAAACTTTATTTCAACGGTTGTATTTACATCGCCTAAAATGAGTGCTTGTGTTTGTTCGATGCTTAAATCAACAACGGATTGACCATTTACTCCTACAATAATATCTCCAGGGACAACCCCCGATTTTTTGGCACTGCCATTTTCGATTACGTCCACAATTAAAGTGCCTTTTTCATGCTTTTCAATGACGACCCCAATACCAACCGTTGTCATATCAATCGCTTTTGTAAACGATTCAAATTCTTCTTTTGTAAAGTAAGCAGAATAAGGATCTAACATTTCAATGATTTCTTCTATGGATGTTGCACTTTGTATGTTTCCATCAATTTTCCCGACATAATCATTTTCAACAATCATTTTTACATCATCAAGTGTTGCGGCAAATGATTGGATGGGAATGGTAAGTAGAAGAAGTAAGCTGAATAAAATCGCTATCATTTTTTTCATATAATAACACCTCGTATCTGAATAACTCTATTATATAACTTCTATGTTAATAGTTAATGTATTTTTCTCAAAAAATTATTATTTTGTAGCAAGGGCTGCCTTTAGTTCGTCGCGAATTTGTTGAAGTTCATCCTCTGATGCAAAATAGTACCAAATACCATCTTCTAATCGACCTTCTCCCTCCTCAAATGAGATTTGTTCAATATTGTTTAGTGCTGGTTTATAGGATTTTAAGAAATATGTTATATCATCAAATGTCACGTTCGTTTCTACATGATCACGAATCGTCTCTAAAACAGAAGGGACTTGCCACACAATATTTAATGAAGAAAGTCTATTCAACAAACTTTCGATTACAAGACGTTGGCGAATTTGTCTGCCAAAATCACCGAGGGGATCTTCATAACGCATGCGTACATAATCTAAAGCTGCATCGCCGGATATTGTAATTTCTCCCTTTGGATAATCATTGTAATCGGTTGAAAAGGCAACTTCATTTTCAACTTCAACGCCGCCTAGTAAATCAACTAATTCTATAAAACCTTCCATATTAATTGATACAACATAATCGATGGGAATTTGTAATAAATTTTCGACGGTTTGATGGGCCATCGTGACGCCACCGAATGCATAGGAGTGGTTAATTTTATCCGAAAAATCGAGCCCTATGATTTCTGTGTAAGTGTCGCGCGGAATACTTAACATCTTCATTGTTTCAGTCTGAGGGTTCACCGTTAAAACGAGGATGGTATCTGCTCGTCCAGCTGCATCTTCAAATTGATCCACACCAAGTAAAAGCAGTGTGATAGGAGTAGGTTCTTTTGATATAGGGTCTTCCTTTTCTTGAATAATCGGTCGAGTGGTAGATGTTTCTTCTATTGTAATAGGGGAATGAATGGCTTTCATTGTCGATTGAAAGTTGAAAAATAGATATGCAGCGTAACCAATCACGAGGAAGAGGAAAAATGTAATCATAATCAAAATCAATTTTTTCCGAGTGAGCCATTTTGGCATAAAAAAATCTCCTCCGATTACACCGTATGCAATGGGAGGAGTGAACATGTTATTTTTTTGTAACGAGGTGAATAATCCACCCGATCACTAGACCTACTAATGCTGGTACTAGCCAACCAACGTTTTGTTCATACAATGGTAAAGCACTTAACACATTTTCATAAGCTGGAATTTTAATACCAGTAGTTTTAATTCCGTCATATAAACTCACTAGAGCAGTTGCGATTAATGCAAGGCTATAAACGATCGGTCTGCGGTCAAATAATTGATCGAATAACACTAAGAACATTAACACAATGGCAATCGGATAGATGAACATTAAAACTGGTAATGTAATTGAAATTAACTTCGAAAGACCAAAGTTTGAAATAACAAAACTAAATACCGTAAAGATCACCGCTAATGTTTTGTAAGAAAAACGTGGGAACAGTTTATGGAAATACGTAGCGTTTGCAGAAACTAACCCAACTGCTGTTGTAATACAAGCTAAAATGATAACTAACGATAAAATGATATTCCCCGCACTGCCGTAAAGAATTCGTGCTGATTGAGCAATGATACTTGCTCCATCTCCAATATAGCCAATCTTATCTGTACTTGTCGCTCCGATATATTCTAACGAAATGTAAACAAAAGCTAGTCCAAGTGCAGCAACGATACCTGAGAAGATTGTAATGGTTACTTGTTTCGCACGATCTGTAATCCCTTTTGCTTGCAACGATTGTACGATGACAATCCCAAATACAAGAGAAGCTAATACATCCATTGTTAAATACCCTTGAATAAAGCTTTCTGAAAAGGCATTTGTTACATAAACCCCATGAGGCTCACCGAAT
The DNA here is from genome assembly GCF_003977595.1 of Lysinibacillus antri. Taxonomy (GTDB): domain Bacteria; phylum Bacillota; class Bacilli; order Bacillales_A; family Planococcaceae; genus Ureibacillus; species Ureibacillus antri. The sequence goes on from NZ_RYYR01000007.1 coordinate 15,759, forward strand.
TCACCCATTGGATTAATAAAAGCTTTAATTGCTAGTAACGTAATAACAATTAAAAGTGCCGGCGTTAAAATTTTCCCAATACGGTCTACTAACTTTGTAGGGTTTAACGATAAGTAGAGCACGATCGTGAAAAAGATTAGGGAAGCAATAAATAACGGAATCCAACTTGATTGTGAAGATTCTGACAAAAATGGTGCGATTCCAATCTCATATGTCACAGCCCCTGTACGAGGGATGGCAAAAAGTGGCCCAATTGATAAATAAATTACTGCAGTAAAAATAGCGCTAAATACTGGGTGGATACGATTCGCAACAATTTGCAAATCCCCTCCATTTTTCGCCACTGCAATAATCCCGATTAATGGTAACCCAACTCCTGTAATTAAAAAGCCTATAATGGAAGGTAAAAATTCCGTTCCTGCGTTTTGGCCTAATTCGGGTGGGAAGATGATATTCCCTGCACCTAGGAATAAAGCGAAGAGCATAAATCCTACTGCAAGATTTTCTTTGATGAACTGCATAAAATTCCCTATTCCTTTCTAATTTGAAAAGCAAAAACTTTCAAAAAATAATAATTATTTGTGTTCACACAAATGTGAATTGTATCACAAATTACTCAAGAATCAAATAGTATATTCATATTCTTTACATTCTTTTGTCGAAATATTGATAAATTCGTAAAAAAGTTTTTGTAAACAACATATTGTGTGCTGTCGAAATAATTATTAAGATGGTAATATAGGAAACTTTTTCACTGAAAGGGTGAATTCAACATATGAAACACAACAAAAAATTACTCCTACTTGCATCAACGGTTATTGCAACATCTGTTCTAGCAGCACCCATTGCTGAAGCTTCTACATATGTAGTTGGTAAAGGTGATACATTAACGAAAATTGCAAAAACGAATAGTACAACGGTGGAAAAGATCAAAGAATGGAATCAATTAAACAATGACTTAATTTTTGTTGGCCAAAAGCTAGCATTGTCGGCTACAAAAGTAGAGCAATCGCCTAAGCCTGCGAAGCCTCAGACAAAGCCAATAAAAGTGGTATCGGTGACGACTCAACAATCCGCGACCGAATCTAAAATTTCCCAATATCAAGTAGAAAAAGGGGACACATTAACGAAGATTGCGAATAAATTTTCGATTAATGTAGCAGAATTGAAAAAATTGAATAACTTAGCTTCTGACAAAATCTTTGTTGGCCAAACATTACGCATTGACAAAAACGTACAAGAAGTAGGGGAACCAGTAAAAGAATTTTCGAGTGATGTTGTGAAGGAAACAGATCAACAAATCGATAAACAATTACTAAAGGAAAAGCCGGTGTTAGCAGCTCCTTCTGTTGTAGGACAAGCTTCATATGCAAAAGTAATCAGTTTAGCTAGCGAATTAATGGGCATCCCATATCAATATGGTGGCAATACTCCTGAAGGTTTTGATTGTAGCGGCTTTGTTCGCTATGTCTTTTCTAATGCAGGAGTCGACATTGCTCGTAAAAGTAGTAAAGACTACTTTTTAAATGATACAACACTAGTAGAAACGCCAGTCGCTGGAGATGTGGTGTTCTTTAAGGATACGTATATTGCAGGCATTTCACATATGGGCATCTATTTAGGTGATGGTGCCTTCATCCATGCAGGAACTAATGGTGTGGAGCTATCAAAATTAGAGTATGAGTATTGGGATACACGTTTTGTCGCATTTAAACGATTTAATCAATTCATTACAAAGTAGATTAATAGATTTTCAGCGAAATTATATCATTAGAAGCATAGCATTCTGGAGAACCTCTTTCTGTGCATAATAGGTCGAAAATATGATACTTTCGACTAATAAGAGGGAGTTTTGTATTACAAATGTTACAAAAAACTGCTTGTACAAATTACGAGCTTTTCAGAAGTAATTTTACAAAATAAAAGATTATAAATTGGAATGTTAGGAAAACCTTGGTATAACTGTATTTCTAGCAATATCCAATACTATGAAATTTATCAAACTATGTAATTTCTTTGTTATTAAACTGTAATGTTATAGAACAATATATCGTGTTACTCTATTAATAGATAACTTTTCAGATAATTCGTTATATGTTGGAGGGACACGATGAAATATAGCAAGCACATTCGACAATTCGTACTAGCATCTATAGCAGGATTCGCCATATACTTTTCACCAATCGTAACAGAAAATACATACGCAGCAGAAGAAGAAATCACTTCTGCAGAATTACAAGAAACGGCAAAACAATACTTAGGTGTTCCTTATCGTTATGGCGGCACAAGTACAAGTGGTTTTGATTGTTCAGGATTTGTTTTAACGGTTTATAAAGGCCTTGGCGTCAACTTACCACGCACATCATCATCTATGTATAATGTAGGTGATAAAGTAGCAAAAGAAGACTTACAACCAGGCGATTTAGTATTCTTCAATACATCTGGCCGTGGAATTTCCCATGTAGGCATTTATTATGGCAATGGCAAATTCATTCATTCACAAACAGGTCAAGGTGTTAGCATTACAGACATCAATGATAAATGGTACTGGGGAGACCGTTACGTAGGTGCAAAACGTGTATCAGATATTCAATTAGTCGCAAAAAACTAATCTTATAGAAAAAGTGTAGATGGAGACAACAATTTGTCTTTATCTACACTTTTTTTGTTTGGGGAGGGGTTATTATTAGCCAAACTTGGGTCGATATTAGCCAAATCACTGGGGTTATTAGTCAAACTAGTGACAATATTAGCCAAAGTAGGCAGAATATTAGCCAATCAAGTATCATCCCATAAAAAAGCGCTATGACTTAAGCAATTTCTAAGTCATAGCGTCCTACATTTTATATTCTATTGCACAACTCTAGCTGTCCAGCGGGAGAAGTCTGCATCTTCTGCGTTTACTAATTCTGCTGGGAAGATGAATGTCCAAGGTTTCGTTGAGTTTGGTTGCACTGTTAGAACAGGATCTAATTTAAACGAACCTTTTGCAATCATTTTTCCATTTGCATCGATAATTTCAAGTGGCAATTGCTCTAAATTGATTGCTTTGTCGTTACCGTTACGAATGAATACAGAGGCATGTAAGCTTTTGTCGTCTTGTAACTTCGCTTGTAAGCCTGTAAAGTTCACTTCTTTTTTACCTAGCTTCGGTAAGTCTTTTACGATTTTTTCTAATGCATCTTGTTGTTCTTGTGGCAGTTGTTTTTTCCAAGTATCATCTAAATCTAATTGATGTCCTCGTAAAGAAATTAAGTTAAAGGCAATTTTCCAACCTTCTTCTGGTACTTCCTCTGCATCAATCGAATTTTTATCGAACGTAAATACCCATGGGCGAGCACTTTCTGCAGGGATTTGGCCAAGCTCTTTGAAGTTAAAAGCTTTGGATGCTAAACGTTTTTCATCTTTATCTAATAAAATTAATTCGATGTCCCCAAGCTCGATCGGTTGTGGTAAAGATGAACGGAAGAACGCTTTTACATGCCACGCGCCGTTACGAGCATCTTCTTCGATACTGATTGCCGCTAGCGATAATTGATTTGGTTTTAATGGTTCTAATTCATTCGCTAAGAAGCGGAATACATATTGTTGTTCTTGTGGTACATTCCACTCTGGATGGAAAGATAACTTAGTTACGACTTCTTTCCCTGCACTGGCATCTTTCTTAGAACCTTGTACTAGTTCTTTAGAATCAATTGCACTATCTTTTCCGACTTTATCTGTTTTCTTGAAAAAATCAAAAATACCCATTGTTTATTGTTCCCCCTGTTCCTGATTAGCAAGCGACTTCATAAAGCTGACTAATTCGACTACGATTGAACGGCGTAATTCTTGGTAGTTTTTACCGAATAATTCAAGTCCTTCACGTTCATAAATGCGCATTGGATCTTCTTGTTGGTAATGACGTAAGCCAATGCCTTCTTTTAAATGCGCCATTTGTTCTAAATGTTTTACCCACATCGAATCAATATAACGTAACATAACACGTGGAATAATAGACATCACTTGTTCGTTTTGCTCGAAGCTTTCCACTGTTTCGAGTAATTCATCGATAGAAGGTTGCATTGCCTCTAAAATACGTTTTACCTTTGTTTCTTCACGATTTACTGTGACTGGTGTTAAGAATAGGGAATTCACTGTATGTTCCATTTTATCGAAGTCCCATTCAAGTGGATCTACCTCTTCTGGTGCATTATCACGAACAGCAAAATCGACTGTTTCTACTGTCATTGTTTTTAATTGTTTAATGATGTCGTTACCTTCTAATACGCCATCACGAAGATTGTAAATAACGCGACGTTGGTCATTGATTACATCATCCAGTTTTAAATTGTATTCACGCATGGAGAAGTGTGCACCTTCCACAATGCGCTGCGTACGGTTAATGATTTCGTAAATATCTTTATTCGTAATTCGACCGATGTCATCAACTTGCATTTTGCTTTGGAATTTTTCTACATCTTCTTTCGCAAAACGACGGAACATATCATCTTGGATGGAAATAATAAATCGGCTTTCTCCTGGGTCACCCTGTCGACCAGAACGACCACGTAATTGATTATCGACGCGGCGACTTTCATGTTTTTCGGTACCGATTACATAAAGTCCTCCTAGTTCGTCTACACCTTCACCAAGAACGATGTCAGTACCACGACCAGCCATGTTTGTTGCAACGGTAATGCGGCCTTTTTGACCTGCTTCCGAAATTAATTCAACTTCTTGCTCAACCGTTTTCGCGTTTAATAATTGGTAAGGTAAACCATATTTATCTAAACATTTTGCTACTTTTTCTGATTGTAAGATAGAAGTTGTGCCAATTAATACCGGTTGTCCTAAATCATGACGACGGGAAGCTTCTTGTGCGACATATTCGTATTTTGCTTCGATTGTGTTAAATACGATATCCTGTTGGTCCATACGAATACGTGGACGGTTTGTCGGGATTTGAATAACACTCATTCCATATACTTCTTGGAATTCTTTTTCTTGCGTTTTCCCTGTACCTGTCATCCCTGATAACATCGGATACATACGGAAGTAGTTTTGAATGGTAACTTGTGCTTGTGCTTTATTTTCTTCTGTGATCGTAACGCCTTCTTTTGCTTCAAGCGCTTGGTGTAAGCCGTCTGACAGAGAACGACCTTCCAAAATACGACCAGTAAACATATCAACTAATTCAATTTTGTCTTCTTTTACAATATAATCGACATCGCGTTCGAACATCACATGCGCACGAACTGCCTGGATTACATAATGGTAAAGCGTTTGGTGTTCTAATTCATAAAGGTTATCTACACCAAATGCAGCTTCTACTTTTTCGATCCCCTGATCAGTTAGAGAAGTTGCCTTTGTTTCATCATCGAAATCATAATCTTCATCTTTTTTGAAACGTTTTGCAAGAACTGCAGCAATGCGGTGTAGCTCTTCATTGGCACTCATTTTCCCGGCAATAATTAACGGCGTTTTTGCTTCGTCAATTAATACGGAGTCCACTTCATCAATAATCGCGAAATGATATGGACGTTGAACTTTATCTGCAATGGAATGAGCCATATTGTCACGTAAGTAATCAAATCCAAACTCAGTACCTACTCCATATGTAATGTCCGCATTGTATGCTTGTTTCTTTTGGTCAGGTTCCATCATCGGTACGTTTAAGCCAACTGTTAAGCCTAAAAAACGGTGAATTTGGCCAATTAGCTCAAAGTCGCGTTTTGCTAAGTAATCGTTTACTGTAATAACGTGAACCCCTTTTCCTTCAAGGGCACGAACGTATGATGGTAGGGAAGCAACTAATGTTTTCCCTTCACCTGTAGGCATTTCGGCAATGTTTCCTTCTGTTAGAACAAGACCGCCAATTAATTGCACGTCGAAATGACGCATATTTAATACACGCTTTGACGCCTCACGCACAACGGCAAATGCATCAGGGATAATATTGACAATATCTTCACCATTTTCAATACGTTCTTTAAATGTGAGCGTCATATTACGTAATTCATCGTCTGTCATCGATGAGTATGTAGTTTCAAGACCATTAATTTTATCAACTATTTTGTAGTATCTTTTTAATTCTCGAGCACTCGTTTTTTCTTTGTTACGACTAAAAATTGAGAACATGATTTTACGCTCCTTTAAAAATTGCCTATATATGTAGACACTTAGTTATTCTATCAAACTTTTGCTGGTATGACTACTTAAGGAGAGGGAAAACTATGGTACAAAGAATATTCGGTTTGGAAACGCTTACTCTTTGTGATATACAAATTTAACAAAATTATATTAATTGTTTTGATTTTGTAACCCAAGACCCTCTATACTTTTCAATTTTGTTCATGTTATACTTAGACTGGTTTATCGTGTATATATTTTATTTTTGAGGAGGAGAGACATGCTTTACGTGTCTTTAATCGTGGCGTTTCTTGCGTCAATTTTAGTGACTCCGTTAGTAAAGCGATTAGCATTTCGTATTGGAGCAGTCGATGCACCCAATTATCGAAAAGTCCATTCGCGCATCATGCCACGACTAGGTGGTTTAGCTATATTTATTGCTTTTGTTATTGGATTTTTGATTTTAACACCGGATACGCCAAAAAATGAATCACCATATATGTCTTTAGCAATTATTTTAGGAGCGACAGTCATTGTCATTACAGGTATTCTGGATGATATGTATGAAATCTCTGCTAAAGCCAAAATGATAGGTCAATTAGTTGCCGCATTAATTATTGTCTTTTTCGGTGGCATCCAAATTGAATTCATTAACCTTCCATTTGGTGGTGAGTTAGACTTCGGATTTTTAAGTATACCGTTCACAATTTTGTGGATTGTCGGTATTACAAATGCCATTAACCTAATTGATGGTTTAGATGGACTTGCTGCAGGTGTTTCAACAATTGCGTTAATCACACTCGCTTGCATGGCCTTCTTATTAGGGAATACGTTCGTTGTGGCAACTGCAGCGATTTTAGCATGTAGCACAATCGGATTCTTATTCTACAATTTCCACCCAGCGAAAATATTTATGGGTGATACGGGAGCTCTTTTCCTTGGCTTTATGATCGCGGTTATGTCGCTGTTAGGTTTTAAAGGAGTAACGGTATTTTCATTTATTATCCCAGTTATTATGCTAGGTGTACCAATTTCTGATACATTTTTTGCAATCGTTCGTCGCTTACGAAACAAACAAAAATGGTCAGATCCAGACAAATCGCACTTACATCACCGTTTAATTGATATCGGCTTTTCACATCGTCAAACGGTTTTAATCATCTATGCAATCGCTGCATTATTTGGACTAGCTGCCATCACAATTTCGGTTTCGACTTTATGGGGTGCTATTCTTCTAAGTACGGTCGTGGTTGTAGCCATCGAATTGTTCGTCGAAATGATTGGACTAGCTGGCAAAAATTACAAGCCTTTATTGAACATTGTGCGGATATTTAATAAGTAAAAGTTAATAGTTGAATTTTCTAGTCACTACTTTTTTATAGGTAGTGGCTTTTATTTATGATAAATTTAAATAAAATTAACAAATTTAAGGAAATGTATAACGGACGAATTTGTTGTGATTGGAACGGATGGAATTACATAAGAAACTCTGATAAACGGATGTGATGAGAAGTGGAAATAATTAAAATTCCAAAAGGGGCAGAACGTATTATTAGTACCTCTAGTAAAGGGGATCAGTCAAAATGGCATCTTCATAACCAATGGATAAAGCAAAATACAAGAGGTTATGAGGGGATTGCTGAATATGTAGCTTCGATGATTTTAGCAAACTCTACTCTTCACCCTTCAGAATATGTGAAATACACTCCATGCGAAATTATAGTTAATAGTTTTGCTACTGAGGGTTGTATATCACCTGACTTTCGTGGCAAATACGAGCAAGAAATCTCTCTGGAACGATTATTTGAGAAAAACTTTACATTAACAAGTGATATTTTAGGGAATTCCAAGTTATCTACATCGGAAAAAGTGGCGCAAGTTATTGAAAAAGTTTATGAATTTACGGAGCTTGATATCACCCTTCCGCTTACAAGGATGCTAGCATTTGATGCATTCATATTAAATGAAGATCGCCATACAAATAACATTTTGTTTCTTTATGATATAAAAGAGGACTCGTGGAAATTGGCCCCATTGTTTGATCATGGATTAAGTTTGCTTTCTGATATGAAAGATTACCCAAAGCATATGGACGTGGAAATTTTGAAACGAAAAGTGAAAGCGAAGCCATTTAATTCTAGTTTTAAAAAGCAACTTGCACTGTATGATGGACCTCCGTTTATTCAGGTGGAGTCGCTGAAGCAAGCTATTCTTGCTTCACCTTATCCATTAGGTCGGATTCCCGAGCTACTTGAACTTCAGCTAAATGATCCAATGTATGAAAAGATATTGATACGAGGTGTGAACGATGATTGATTATATGCAATTTGATGTAATGTTGTTCGATGAGATCATTGCAACGGTGAATCTTAAGCCTAAGAATGGCGGTACCCCTTATGTAATAAATTATATTACTGGTTTTAATAAGCAATTTTCACCCAATATGGAGGGGCATATTACGTTAGAAGAACTAGAAGCTTGGCTGAAATGGCGTGTATTCCCATCTTCACGTGTGAATGCTGACGAATTACTTGATGCACTTGGACTCAATGCTTATAACAAGTGGGGGATCGTTCGAAAAACACATGGTGTCATGGCGGATGATGAAATTTGGTTACGATTCAAAGGTGAAACCCTGACGCATAAGGATGTTTGTTTGCGTAAGGAATTGTATTATCCAGAGGAATCGAGTATTCAGGAATAGCTATAAAACTCAACGCACAAATGGACTGATTAGCATCATAATTAACAGTCCATTTTTTTAAACAAAATCCTAATAAAAACGGCTAACTATTTAACGACTCCGTTGAGCTACTAAGGTAGGTAATTACCTTATCTATGACAGTGGCAACTATAATCCCTCCCGTATAACGAAGTAGATCAATCGTAAGAAACCCCTTGCCTAATATCAATGCTCCAAGCAACGTACTCCGAATTTGATTAATCCACTCCTCTTGATACAACTGACTGAATTCAATGCCAAAGCTGAATAAAAAACTAAGTAATAGAGCGGTACGAATCCTTTTACGTACGAATAAAAAACGGAATCCAAAATAAATCATCATAGCCCAAAGTAGATCGCCGGAGTGTTGAGCAACGAATTCGGGGAGTAGGAGGCTATATTTTCTAGAAGCGAGTCCTAAAACAATTGTAACAACGGCCGCAAGTAGATAAATTAGTCTTAAGTGAAAGATCGTTCGTTCATTTTTAACATTCAAGCAGATCATCCTTTAACACAAAATTTTTTTACCCCTTCTAAAAATAACGATTACAAATTAGTTAGGATGTCAAAATTCAATGGTATTTTAAATAAAAAACCCGAAGAACTCCACTACAAAGTTCTTCGGGTTTTGCGCATTTATTTATTGTTCTAACGATACATCTGCTTCGATCGCGTTTTCATTTTCAGTTTTTGTTCCAGAGATATCGGATGTATCTGGAATTAAACCTAAATGACTTTTTAAAATATGTTGTGTTTCGGATAATGATTCTTGGTCAAGTTGGTAATAATAAGTACCAGTGGACATATCATCATAACCGACAAGTGTTAATGCATCGATTTGAGGAACGCCTTTTGTAAAGTAATTTAAGAACGATTTCATTTCATCAAAGCTCATATCTGTTTTCATGTTATCGCCAATTGCTTCAATGATGTCATCGTATTTTGTAATGGATGAGGCAGACGCTGCTTTTGTTGCAATAGCCTTTAAAATATCTTGTTGACGTTTACCACGCATAATGTCGCTGTCGTGTTTACGAGTACGAGCTAATGCAAGTGCTTGGCTACCATTTAATTCTTGAAGACCTGGCTCTAGTCGAACATTGAATCGATCGTTTTCATCTAGTTCTGTAAAGGCATAAGGAATGTCCACATCAACTTCAATACCGCCTAACGCATCAACTACATCGATGAATGCATCGAAGTTCATACGCACATAGTAATCAACAGGAATATCAAACAATTCCTCAACCGTTTCGATTGTTGCAAGTGTCCCACCGAATGCATGGGCATGTGTGATTTTATCTTCATAATCAACATGTGGGATATACACATAAGAATCACGAGGAATACTCACTAATTTTACCGATTTTGATTCGTTATTTAATGTGGCTAAAACAAGGGCGTCGGAACGTGAATTTTCAGCACCTTGACCACGTTTTTCACCATCATCAACTCCGACAAAAAGGATCGAAATATTATCTTGTATTGGTTCAACTTTAGCTTCACGCTTCTCAGAAACAGGTCGATCCTGGATGACTTCATAGGATTCTGTAACGGCATACTCTGCTTTTTTCGTTATGTAGACTCCGTAAGCGGTCAAACTAATTAAAAGAGAAGCGGATAATATCAGTAAAATTTTAAGGACAAAAGAAAATCGTGATGATTTCTTCCTATTATTAGTATTTTTCATTAAGACTCTCCTCTGAATGTAGGGAATGATGAATAAAAAGTGTTATGATATATCGTTAGTATGTCGAACATTTTATGAAAAAACAGTGGTAATACTTTCACTATGTAACAGTAAAATAAATGGAATAATTCGACAAATAATAAAATCAATCAATACGATTAATTATACTATGTTGTCGAATTACGGTAAATAAAATTTTGTCACTCCACAATAAATTCTATGAACTTTTTGTCTATACAAGTAATCGTTGACTGCCCATTTGTTAATTCGGTTACCCAATTTGTGAAGGCTTCCTCCTCGTCTTTCAATACTTCAACTAGTACGTCAACCCCTTCAGCATACTGTATTTCCGCTAAGCTGTAGTTTGAATTACGTACTTCATTTTCCACTTTTCCTAACCATGTATAATCTATGGAAATTTTCATGACATGATGCAATTTTCGTTCCACTACTTTTGCTGCATCAATTCCTTCAGTTGTCGCTTTTCCATATGCTCGAATTAAGCCACCACCACCGAGTTTGATTCCACCAAAATAACGTGTCACGACAACGACTGTATCTTTTAATCCTTGCTTTTTTAGCACTTCTAGCATAGGGACGCCAGCTGTGCCACTTGGTTCCCCATCGTCATTAGCTTTTTGGATTTGATCATGCTCGCCCACCATATAACAAGAACAATTATGTGTGGCACTCGGATGTTTTTTCTTAATACTTTCTATAAATAAAAGTGCCTCTTCCTCTGTTTCTGCTCGATTTACATAGCCGATAAAACGTGACTTTGAAATGACAATTTCTCTTTCACCAAAGCCTTTGACTGTATTATAGTCCTTTCGCATTATAAATTCTCCTTTTTTTCGCAAAAAATCATTCCTATTATACTAAGGAATTTACTTAAAATTTTAGGTTAAAATGTTATAATAAATATTGACAATTACATTTACTGGTTTTTCATTTAAAAACCCTTTAATGTTATAATAATAACACCAATTAGATTGGGGAAAAGGTATGTTTTCAAACGATAAAGTTGACATTGGCTCACTTGACGTAATATTTAATCGCATGATTGAAACCATTACTAATTCGAAAAATGACATATTTGTTATTAGCGAACAAAGCCGTAGAAGTTTTGAAGAAATGCAAGCAGAACTTGAATTCATTAAACAGAAAATTAAATATCTCATCGATGAAAGTGATGAGTTAGAAAAAAGAACCAAAGTGGCAAAACAACGTCTAGTAGAAGTGAGCCGTTTTTTCGACAAATATACAGAAGAGCAAGTCCGTGAAGCGTATGAATATGCCAATGAACTTCAAATCCAACTTTCCTTAACTCGAGCAGATGAAAAGCAGCTTCGAGAAAAACGTGACGATCTAGAACGCCGTCTAAGAGTATTATACGATACAATTGAGCGTGCTGAACATATTGTCAACCAAGTAAATGTTGTTTTAAATTATTTAACATCTGATTTGAAAAATGTTAGTGTTGCATTAGAAAAAGCAAAAATCAAACAAGAATTTGGCATTAAAATCATTGCTTCTCAAGAAAAAGAACGCAAACGACTGTCACGGGAAATTCATGACGGTCCAGCACAAATGATGGCCAATGTACTGATGCGTTCCGATTTAATTGAGCGTACCTATCGCGAAAAAGGTATCGAAGCGGCCATCAAAGAAATAGCAGAATTAAAGAGAACTGTTCGAAATGCATTATCAGAAGTTCGTCGCATCATTTATGATTTACGACCAATGGCTTTGGACGACCTTGGTATTGTCCCAACACTGAAAAAATATTTATCCACGGTGATGGAATATAATCCAGGCGTACAAATTCATTTTCAATCGTATAGTAGTGAGAAACGACTGCCTTCTGATTATGAAGTATCCATCTTCCGCCTTGTGCAAGAAAGTGTAAACAATTCGATGAAACATGGAAAAGCCATCGATATTTGGGTGAAAATAGAATGGCTTCGAAATAGTGTCAATATTTTAGTAAAAGATAATGGCAAAGGATTCGATAAAACTGGTATAAAAGAACAATCTTTTGGTATTATCGGTATGAGAGAACGCGTAGAATTGCTAAAAGGCACGATGGATATTCAAAGTGGTATTGGAAAAGGAACTATCGTAATGGTCAAAATTCCATTTCCCGAAAATGAATTAGTGTTTGATAAATAAAGAGAACGAACATTGTAGGGGGTAATATTATGACAAAAATTATCATTATTGACGATCACCAACTATTCCGTGAAGGTGTAAAACGTATACTAGACTTTGAAGATACGTTTGATGTAGTAGCAGAAGGAGACGACGGTTCAGATGTAATTAGTCTTTACCAAAATCACTTACCAGATGTTGTTTTAATGGACATCAACATGCCAGGGAAAAACGGCGTGGAAGCAACACACGATTTAATGGGAGAATACCCAGATGCGAAAGTAATTATGCTTTCCATTCATGATGACGAAACATATGTAACGCATGCCCTAAAATCGGGCGCACTGGGCTACATGTTAAAAGAAATGGATGCAGATGAAATCGTAGAAGCGATTAAAGTCGTAGCAAACGGTGGTTCTTACTTACATCCAAAAGTAACGAAAAACTTAGTAGCGGAATTTCGTCGCCTTAGCGAGCACGAAAACAAAGGCAACTTCCATCAAACAGAAATTCGCCGCCCATTCCACTTATTAACAAAGCGTGAATGTGAAGTGCTACAATTATTAACAGATGGACAATCTAACCGTACAATCGGTGAAACATTATACATCTCAGAAAAAACAGTCAAAAACCACGTTTCAAGCATTTTACAAAAAATGAACGTAAACGACCGCACACAAGCCGTAGTCACAGCAATCAAAAACGGCTGGGTAGAAGTGCGCTAATAACCATATGAAAAATCCCTTACAACTTATTAAATGGTTGGGGGATTTTTTGTTTTATGGAACGAGTTGCGGGCGAATAGCTGGATTTGCGAGCGGATGGCTGAGTTTGGGGGCGGATAGCTGAGTTTGCGGGCGGATGGCTGAGTTTGCGGGCGGATGGCTGGGTTTGAGGGCAGATAGCTGGGTTTGAGGGCAGATAGATGAGTTTGAGGGCGGATAACTGAGTTTGCGAGCGGATGGCTGAGTTTGGGGGCGGATAGCTCAGTTTGAGGGCAGATAACCGGACCTTATAGTTAGGATTTTTCATGCAGTATTTTTCGTACTTCGATTATAATACCTGAGAATAAAATAATTTCTCGTATACGAAGAAACTTATTCCGTAAAGATCTCGTCATGATAACGATATAGTAACAAATAATAAAAAAGAATTACGTTTTTCTACTATTAATTACGTAAATAGCCATAGTAAGTCAATTATGCTACAATATTTTCGCGGGAGGTTTAAAGATTATGAAAAAATGGTTAATGCTAGTAGTGGCTGCGCTTATGCTAACTGCTTGTGGTGATAAAGAAGAAACAAAAAAAGAAGAAACAACAAAAGACGAAACCCTTGTCGGATTTGAATTGACTGGCGATGAAGTGGAAGAAGCCCCGGATGTTCCGAAAGAAGATGAGGAACAAATTATTGCAGCATTTAATGAATACATTGATTCTTTTAACGCAAAAGATATCGATCGTTATACACAAACATTATCGAAAAACCCACAAGGCTTTGAGTATGAAGAAGATGTAGCAGCTGCGAAAAATGCTTTTGCCCAATATAATATTGAAAGAACGCCATCTGATGTCACGATTGTGAAATATAGTGAAGATGAGGCGCAAGTATTTTCTAATTTAGAGATTCAAATGACAGAAATTGAAACAAATGCGGAATTAACAAGTAGTGGACGCCAAGTAACTGTTTTTACAAATGAAAATGGTGGCTGGAAAGTAACGAGCGTTTACTATATTGGAAACGATTCATAAAAATAGTTGTTTGGTCCTGATTGGATTTCAAAAATAGCTTTTTGTAGGATTTTGTCTATCGAAAATTGAATTATCCATAGAGCGTTTCATGTACAATGGTAATAATCGTGCATGAAGCGCTTTCTTTTTATTCACATACAACCAATCTTAAGGTATTATATTGACAATAGGAGAGTGGGGAAATAAATGAGTATTGCAGTCGTAACAGATAGCACAGCGTATTTAACACCTGAGGAACGAGCGCGCTACAACATTCGAATGATTCCTCTTAGCGTGAACCTTGAAGATGGTAGTTATGAAGAAGAGGTTGAAATTACAACTTCCGAATTTTACAATAAAGTCCGAAACTCAAAACAATTCCCAAAAACAACGCAACCACCTGTGGGAAAATTTGTTGCGTTATTTGAAGAGTTAGCTAAAGATTATGATGAAGTGATTTGCATTCATTTATCGAGTGGCATTAGTGGTACGTACCAAGGAGCGGTTCAAGCAGGTCAAATGGTAGACGCCATCACGGTCCATACCTTTGATAGTGAAATTTCCTGCGCCCCACAAGGTTACTATGTCATAAAGGCAGCTGAAATGGCTGAGCAAGGTGCATCGGCCGAAGAAATTTTTAGCACGTTAGAAGAAATGAAACAATCGAACCAAGCTTTCTTTGTCGTGGATGATTTAGCGCATCTTCAAAGAGGTGGTCGTTTATCCGCTGCAGCTGCATTGGTAGGTGGTCTTTTACAGGTAAAGCCAATCCTTTGCTTCGAAAACAAAGTCATCGTACCAGCTGAAAAAATTCGCACAAAGAAAAAAGCTCTGCGTCGAGTTGAAGAATTGCTAGCCAAGGATGCTGCACAATACGATCAAATCCAAGCAACCGTAATCCATGCAAACTGCGAAGAAGAAGGCCGTGAGTGGATGAAGCAATTATCGGAAACTTATCCGAATGTTGAGTTTGACCTAAGTTATTTTGGACCAGTTATCGGAACGCACCTAGGAGAAGGCTCTATCGGACTCAGTTGGGTGGAAAAAATTTAATATGATGAATGAACAGTCTCGTTCTTTTGGATGGGGCTGTTTTTTATTTTGTTGGAAGTACTCCGGAAATACGGGTGAGCGCGGGTTATCAGTGAAAATACTCGCACTTTTTACCAATTTACTCGCGGTTTTTGTGTGCACAAGGGAGTTATGGGACAAATTTTGAATTCTATGGGACATTTTCTGCAGCTTAAATCTAAAATTAAAAGGAGCGATCAAAAATGCAATACAAACTTCACAACCACAACCACAACCACAACCAAACCTACAAAGGGCTAATTATAGAACCTAAGATCAGAGACTTCTTTATTGGTCGCATTTGGATTCGAACAAATGCCCCCTTCCCGCAAGAAAAAATTGAAACCTATATAAAATACAACTATTTCAAGCGTATCCTAGGCATATCTTCCAAACGAGGTTTCTTCAAAAAACACTACACATGCAATCGTTGCTACAACGAAAACCAATCCGAATTCATTCATTATGAGTGTGCGCGATGTAATCAACTATGCACCTATTGTCGGCATTGCATCAATATGGGGAGGGTGACGAGTTGTACGGATCTTCTTATTTGGAATGGAGCAAAACCGAAATTTCCGACCTATCACATACTAGATTGGGATGGAACATTCACCGAAGCGCAAGCACAGGCATCGCAACAACTAACCGACAGCATCCAACAAAATCATAATCATCTCATCCACGCAGTTTGTGGGGCAGGGAAAACCGAGATCCTTTTCCCAGCAGTTCTCGCAGCACTTCAACAAGGAAAACGAGTTTGTCTTGCAACGCCTCGAACAGATGTTGTTTTAGAATTATTTCCTCGTTTCCAAAAGGTATTTCCGAATACTATTTTACACGCATATTATGGAAATGCACCGCAGCAACAGGGTCTCCCACAGCTTATCATCGCGACAACTCATCAACTATACCGATTTGAAAATGCGTTTGATGTGGTCATAGTCGATGAAGCGGATGCATTTCCTTATACATTCGACAAAGCACTGCAAAAAGCCGTTTTTAAAGTGAAAAAGCAATCTGCCCCACTAGCACTCGTTACTGCAACCCCATCACCTCAAATTCTCGCTAAAGTGAAACGTGAAAAATGGGGCTATTCCTTTATTCCGAAAAGGTATCATGGTCATCCATTACCGGTACCAACATTCGAATCGTTATGGTCCTATAATAAAATGATCGCAAAAGGGAAAATTCCAAGCAAATTAATACAATGGACAAAAATGAGAATTGCACAAAAAGAGCCGTTCCTTATTTTTTTTCCAACGATTCAACTAATGGGGATAGCGACTCCTTTATTTCAGCAACTTCACGAAGACATATTAAGTGTTCACGCGGAGGATGTAGATCGAAAAGAGAAAGTAACGAAACTAAGGAATGAAGAAATACCCGGTCTCCTGACAACGACCATTCTTGAAAGAGGGATCACGATTAAAAATGTACAAGTGGCAGTTGTAGGAGCAGAGTCAAAAATTTTTACATCCAGTGCGCTCATTCAAATAAGTGGGCGAGTTGGGCGAAACGTAAACTATCCAGCTGGCGAAATTGTTTTTTACCATCATGGCATTACAACCGAAATGGATGAAGCGCGAAATGAAATTCTGCGACTAAATAAAGAGGGGTTTGGAAAATGAAACGAAATGAAGTGCCAAACTGTTTGCTTTGTAACGCACCGTTAAATGAACAAATGACATGGAAATACCTTCTGACAAATGCTTTTCCACGAACGATTTGCTCGGAATGTGAACAAAAATTTGAACCGTACCATACCACACAAAATCAAGAAGTCACTTCACTATATAAATATAATGATGCAATGAGGGATTTCTTACATCGATATAAATTTATGCACGACACCCTTTTAGCGAAAGTATTTCGAGATAAAATTCACGAACACCTAGCAAAATCAAAAGCAATTATTACTCCGATCCCGATGCATCCAATTAAACTGAAAGAACGCACTTTTGCACATGTGGATCAACTTTTAAAAGAAGCAAACATCCCATACCAACACTTTCTTGAAAAAACGACTACTGAAACTCAAGTTGGGAAATCACGTCAACAACGTTTAGCCACGGAGCAGTTTTTCAAATTGAAGGCAAGTCCTGAAAATATTAAAAATAAAGATTTCTTATTAATTGACGATATTTATACTACAGGGATAACGATTAACCACGCAAAAAATGTATTGTTAGAGGCTGGTGCGAAATCTGTAAAGGCTTTTACTTTAATAAGAGGATAAATATAAAAATGGTCATCTCTAATATACGACATATTAAAAATTAAGCGAAAATAGCACTTATTTTTGATTATGTCGTATGTAGGGACCGGAATTTTGACATTTCCGGATTCGTTAAAAAATCGGACTAGTATTTTTAGTAGAAATTAGGGAAAATGGAAACAATGGTATACTTACTAGAGTACATAAAATTCTTTTAGGGAGTGATCTTTAATGGCTGAAATTAAAAATTGCCCACAATGTGGAGATTTTTTCAATTACACAGGATTAAGGGAAGTTTGTCATAAATGTGCACAAAATGAAGAGGAAATGTATCAAGTGGTTTATAAATTTTTACGCAAACGTGAAAATCGCGCAGCAACAATGGAACGAATTGTAGAAGCGACGGGCGTGAATGAAAGTCTTATTCATAAATGGGTGCGTAAAGGTCGTCTACACCCAGCGACTTTCCCAAATTTAGGATACCCATGTGATAACTGTGGGCACATCACGAATACAGGGAAACTTTGTAGTAAATGCCAGGATGAAATTAAATCTGATTTACGTACATTTGAAGCGGCAAAAGAATTTAGGGACAACATTGCAAAAGGTGAAAAAGGCACGTATTTATCAGATCGAAATAAATAATGAAGAAGCTCGCATATATGCTTAAAAAGGGCATCGATTGTCAACAATTGATGAAACTAAAGCTAAAATGTGAGCTTTTTTCATTTGAAACGTTAACATTTTTGTGAACGAACCGAAATAAACAATAGCATACGAATTTAAGGAGGGGTAGTTGTGAAAATTACATCATTTAGTATAAATTCCGTTAACCCATATAACAAACAACAACGATCAGCGAAGGCCGCAAGTGAAAAGCAAGCCTTTGCAGATAAAATTGAAATTTCAACTACCGCTAAAGAAATGTCAGCATCATCTACCTATTCTTCAGAACGTGCCCAAAAAGTTCAACAATTAAAAGAAAAAATCCAATCTGGCGAATACCAAGTGGATGCACGTAAAGTAGCAGAAGATATGCTGAAATACTATCGTTATTAAACAGTGAAGGAGAGTTCATTAAACCATGTCAGTTCAACAAATTATCTCGATCTTAGAAAAACTCGAAAAAATGCATAAAAGTTTGCTTGAGCTTAGCCTTAAAAAAACAGAGCTTGTGAAAAAGGGTGACATGGAAGAACTTGACCAAATGTTAAAAAACGAACAGTCTCACGTAGCGGCGATCGGGACATTCGAGCAACAGCGTCAAGCACTAGTACGGGATTACTTAAATGCAAAAGGAATTGCACATGCTGACACGCCATCAGTGCTCGATGTCATTGAAGCTGCTGAAACGAATGAAGAACGTAACCAATTAACAGATGTGCGCAATCGATTAATGTTAGTAATTGACGACTTAAAAAAACAAAACGACTTAAACCAAAAACTCGTTTTCCAATCATTACAATTCGTCAATATGACATTAGACATGTTACGCCCGCAACCAACTCAAATTAATTATTCGGGTAAAGAAGTGCGCGGTCAAAATCTAACGAGAACAAACTTTGATTCACAAGCATAATGCGTGGTCTGGCATCACGCCCTACATAAAACAATCATTCTATTTTTAAAGGAGGAGACTTCATGCGCTCCACATTTATGGGATTAGAAACAAGTAAGCGTGGCCTTTTCACGCAACAAAGTGCTTTATATACAACAGGCCATAATATTTCCAATGCAAATACGGAAGGCTATTCGCGTCAACGGGTAAATATGGCGCCTACACACGGATATCCAGGTACAGGACTTAACACACCTAAAATGCCAGGACATATTGGTACAGGGGTGCAAGCAACATCTGTAGAACGTATGCGCGATGAGTTTGTTGATATGCAGTATCGTCAAGAAACAAACAAATTGGGCTATTGGGATGCAAGGTCAAAAGCAATTACCCAAATGGAAGATATATTAAAGGAACCTTCTGACTACGGCTTATCCAAATCCATGGATGAATTTTGGAATTCTCTGCAAGACTTAAATGTTCGACCGGAAGATGGTGGTGCTCGAGCAGTAGTTGTTCAGCGGGGCATTGCTGTTGCTGATTCTTTTAACTACATGTACAACTCGATTTCACAATTAAAAACAAACGCTGGAGAAGAGATTGGGATTCTTTTAAAAGATACTAACTCTATTTTAAAGCAAATCGCAAGTATTAACGAGCAAGTTCAAGCTATTGAACCGAATGGATACATGCCAAATGATTTATACGATGCTCGTGATAAATTAATAGATGAACTTTCTAATTCGTTTCCAATTGAAATTTCGAGTGTACCATCTGGGGGAAATGCATTAGAAATTGCTGAGGGCTCTATTACTGTTGCATTAAGACTTAAAGATGGCTCAAAAGTAACGTTAGTAGAAGGACGTAACTATGCTCAGATTCAAAATGCTGGAACAAATACAGAAACTGATGGCGTTACCCCAAAAGGACCAATTGAAGGTTTACAAATTGTTAATATTGATGGCACTACGGAAATAGGTATTGATAACGTAACGAATGTAGGGAAATATAAATCATTAGTAGATTCATACGGGTATAGCACTGCATCTGGTGAAAAAGGTCTTTTCCCAGATATGTTGGCAAACCTAAATTTAATGGCTCAATCATTCGCTACTGCTTTTAATACTTTACATAAAGGTGGTACCGATTTATCTGGAGCTATTGGGGAAGCTTTTTTTGTACAGAAAGGCACTACCGATGAAACAGGAATTACAGCTGGTAATATTTATGTTTCGCAAAAATTAATAGAAGACCCAAATAAAATTGCTGCTTCAGATTCTGCAGCAAATATTGCAGAGCCAGGAAATGGTAAACAAGCTTTAAAACTAGCAAATTTAAAATTTGGTAGCCTTACTGCTTTAGAAGATGTTAGTGTTCAAACTTATTTCGAAGGTTTAATTGGACAGCTTGGGGTTGATGGGCAACAAGCTAGTCGATTAGCGTATAATGCACAAACTTTACAACAGTCCGTATCAGAACGTCGTGCATCGATTAGTTCTGTATCTTTAGATGAAGAAATGACAAATATGATAACATTCCAACAGGCTTATAATGCAAATGCCCGAATGATTACAGTAATTGATGAAACGTTAGATAAAATCATTAACGGCATGGGCCGAGTAGGATTATAGTAGTTAGGAGGTTAGACCATGCGCGTAACACAATCAATGCTTTCTGGTAACATGCTTCGAAATTTATCCAATAGTTACTCAAAACTAGGAAAAGTTCAAGAGCAAATTAATACAGGTAAAAAGGTTACTCGTCCTTCAGATGACCCTGTCGTTGCAATGAAGGGAATTAGCTATCGTACAGAATTAAACAATGTTGAACAATTTTCTCGTAATATTGGGGAAGCATATAACTGGTTAGATACAACAGATGATACATTCGATAAAATCGGATCTGCTCTACAGCGTGCGAACGAATTGATGGTTCAAGCATCAAACGATACTACTACTGCTGAAGATCGAGAGAAAATCGATAGTGAATTACAACAGTTAAGAGATCATGTTCAAAATCTATCAAATACTAGAATAGGCAATCGCTATATTTTTAGTGGGACAAAGACAACGACACCCCCTTACCAAGCTGGAACAGGATACATTACAAATGATCCTGCATTTGAAAAAACGATAGAGATCGAAGTGTTTGATGGAATTAATTTACAAGTAAATACAACACCTATCAAATTGTTTAGTGAAATCGATCAAATGTTTGATCAAATAGGTAAAGATATTAGTTCAGGAGCTTCAGGTAAACAATTATCGTCACATTTATCAACAATCGACGATAATATGAATAAGTTACTGACTACTCGTGCTGACATTGGTGCACGACAAAATCGTGTAGAATTAATGGATGCGCGACTGCAATCACAAGAAATCATTGCAACAAAACGGATGTCAGAAAATGAGGATGTGGATTATGAAAAAACAATTACAGAAATGATTACTCAGGAATCTATACACCGTGCAGCACTTTCTGTAGGTGCACGAATTATTCAACCAACTTTAACGGATTTTCTAAGATAATTTAAAGCGTTTGGACATTTGCTCCAAACGCTTTCTTTAAAGGGGGAAATATTTTGAATGTCCCAAAGCTCCAGCTCCAATCAACGAACGCACAGATTGGATTAAATATTCAAAAACCAATACAAGAAATTAAACAACCACAAGCTAATTTGGATTTGCAACAACCGCAAGCCAAAATGTCGATTGAAACGACAAAATCTAAACTTTCCATTGACTCTTTCGAAGCGAGGGAAAGTATGGACTTCAAAAACTCACGAAGTCGTACCGCTGAAATTGCTCAACAAAGTAAACAAGAAGGGCTTGAAGGAATAGGTAGAAGAGCGCAAGAAGGTCAAGAGTTAATGAACATTCAAAACGGCGGTAACCCAATTGCAGAACAGGCAAAAAGAAGAGGAAGACAACCCTATTCGAGTATAAATATTAAGTTCATTCCCCAAGCTGATAGTGTGAAAATAAACTTTGAACCAGCAAAAGTGGATATACAAGTAGAGCCTCAAAAAGTCATTAATAATTCAACAGCCAATAAACCTAGCCATAATTACACACCTGGTAAAGTAAAGGTCGAAATGCTACAATACCCATCCTTAAAAATAGATTGGCTAATATAAAAAGTGAGGAACGACAAAATGAAAATTAAAACAGCTTATATGGATGAAATAACGATTGATCCAGCAAATATCCTTATATTTGAACATGGTATCCCGGGTTTTGAGGAAGAAAAGTCTTTTGTTCTCTTACCATTAGAAGAAAACAGTGTCTTTCAAATTCTTCAATCAACAAATACTGAAAACTTAGCATTTGTGATTACGAGTCCGTATTCAATTGCTACTAACTATAATTTTACATTAGATGACGCAACTGTAAATTCACTCGATATTAAAAGTGAAAATGAAGTGGCGGTGTTTGTAATCGTATCACTTAAAGAAACGTTAGCCCAATCAACTGTTAATCTAAAAGCACCTATTGTAATAAACATAACAAATAAAAAAGCAAAACAAGTCATCTTGGACAATGAGGCCTATTCAATTCGTCATACAATCCCTTTAGAAAGTGTAAGGGGGTGAGTCTATGTTAGTACTATCAAGAAAAGCAGGAGAAACGATTTGGATTGGTGAAGACGTAGAAATTGTCATATCTGAGGTAAAAGGTGAGCAAGTAAAAATAGGGATCCGTGCACCGAGGAACATAGATATCGTTCGTGGTGAATTAAGACAAGATGTTTCAGAATCGAACACAGAGGCAGTTGTCAAAAGTTTAGATATACTAAAACAATCAAACAAATAAATGAAATCCGCTTAGTGGTAATTTTTCTAAGCGGTTTTTTCTATTATATAAACTAATAATCTATAGAGTTTTACAAATAAATAGATTAACTTTATTGTGAAGCCTAAGGTTGCAAACTATCATACAAATATCTCAAAAAACTTTTCAAAAACTATTAAACATTTACTAGCTCTTCCGATATTAATTATGTAAGCAAGAGAAGTGAGAGCGGCCGACTTGGTTCTCTTGTACATACAATAAAAATGCTCACAAGGACGTGAGCTAAACATTCCAAGGAGGAAATTAAAATGAGAATTAATCATAATATCGCAGCACTTAACACATACCGTCAATTAAACAGTGCAGCTGGTGCACAATCTAAATCTATGGAGAAATTATCTTCAGGTTTACGTATCAACCGCGCTGGAGATGACGCAGCTGGTTTAGCAATCTCTGAAAAAATGCGTGCACAGGTTCGTGGTTTAGACCAAGCAGCAGCAAACGCTCAAGATGGTATTTCTTTAATCCAAACAGCTGAGGGTGCGTTAAACGAAACACACTCAATTTTACAACGTATGCGTGAATTAGCTGACCAATCAGCAAACGGTACAAACACAGCTGAAGATCGTAAAGCTCTTCAAGATGAAGTTAAACAATTAAAAGATGAAATTGACCGTATTGGTAATACTACAGAATTCAATACTCAAAAATTATTAAATGGTAACTTAAAATCTGCTGCAGGTGCTTCAGTAGGACAAAATACTACTACTGGCTCTACTGTAGGTAAATTAGCAGCAGGAACAATTACTGTATCTGCTGGTGGTTCAATTTCAGCAGCTGCATTTTCTACCTCATCATTTGTAGCTGAAACTATTAATGTAGACGGAACTGAAATTACTGTAAATTGGCAAAACTTAAGTACAGATGAACAAAATATCATTAAAAATGGTGCTAGTGATGATGCTACTTCTCAACAAAAAGCTCTTGATTTAATGATTAGTAAAATTAATGAAGCGATTGATCAATCTGGTAGTGGAGTTGCACATGTAAGTGGCTATCTTTCTAGTGGTGCTCTTACCCTAACTAGCGGTTCAGAAGGAACTAATTCTAAAATTACAGCAGGAACTGCAGGAGTGTTGAAAGATGCTCTTGGTGCTGCGCCTGTAGCAACTAGTGGAACAAATACGTATAATGGAACTTCTGTTGCTGCTAGTGCTGCATCTAGTTTCACGGCTGATATTAACGGTGTAACAATGAATGTTGAACTTTCAGCAGCTATTTCAAACGGTGAAGATATGTCTACTGCAGCCGACATTTTACAATCAGCTATTAATACAGCCATCACTAGTGCAAATGCAACTGCAGGTGCTACTTCGAATGCTGACCCAGGTTTCATATCTGACGTTAAAGTAAATGTCTTAAAAGATGGTCGTTTTGAAATCGTTAGTGAAACGGGTCCTGTTAAATTAGCTGATAAAGCTGGTGTAACGACTGTAAAAGATTTAGGACTATCTTCAGCACAAACTGAGGCATCAAGTAATGGTGGTATGACATTCCAAATTGGTGCTAATAAAGGCCAAACAATCACTTTTGGTATTAATGATATGCGTTCAGCAGCACTTGGAATTGCAAGTGTAGATATTTCTACACAAGCTGGAGCTTCAAATGCACTTGAAAGTTTAGATAAAGCAATCAAATCAGTATCATCTGAACGTTCAAAACTAGGTGCTGTTCAAAACCGATTAGAGCACACTATCAATAACTTAAGTACATCTTCTGAAAACCTAACTGCTGCGGAATCTCGTATCCGTGACGTAGATATGGCAAAAGAAATGATGAACCAAACAAAGAACTCTATTCTTTCTCAAGCTGCTCAAGCAATGCTTGCACAAGCAAACCAACAACCACAAGGTGTTCTTCAATTATTACGTTAATGATAAAAAGAAGAGGATCGGGGAAACTCCTCGATCCTCTTTTTATACATAGAATGGAAAGAATAAAAAAGTTTAGAAGGTGAAAAAATGTTTATAGATAAAAATATAGAAATATTACAACAAAACGCAATGCATTGGATAGGAAATCTAACACCTTCTTCTATTGCACATACATTCATCTCAGCAGAAAATTCAAAAGTAGAGTATTTTGAGGATAATAATGGTGTAGTTTATAGAACAGAAGATATATATGATCAATCATTTGAAAGTAACCCATTAAAAAAGGAGATTATCTTTGTAATAGGTATTAATTCTATAGATGAATTGAAGACGCTACATAAAAGAATAAATAGAGATTCATTATTAGTAGTTATAGAACCGAATTTATCATTTTTTAATCATGTATTGCAGAATAAAAATCTAGAGCTTTTTAATAATAAAAATATTGTATTATTTTCGGATAATATCCCAAAATTAAATGATTTTATTCGAGGTTTCTTTTCAAATTATGGTTCACTTGGGTTAGCTAAGAATATAAATTTTTATCAAACCAATTATTATCGAAATAATGAAATTGAAACAACAAAATATGTTATAAAAACTATTCGTGAAGTTGTTAGGAATGTTATATTATCTGTTGGGAATAGTGTAGTAGATGGGTTAGATGGTTTAAAAAATAATCTAGAAAATTTAATGTGGTTTGAAAAGGCAAAGAATGTTGCGCAACTAAAAAACAAATACATAGATAAACCCGCCATTATTGTTTCAGCTGGTCCTTCTTTGAATAAAAATATTAAAGAACTTAAAAAAGCTAAAGGAAAAGCGGTTATAATTGCAGTTGATACCATTTTAAATAAATTATTAATGGAGGAAATTATCCCTGATTTTGTTTGTTCTGTTGAACGAATTCCAGTGGTATACGAATATTTTTATAAGGATAAGAATATTCCAAAAGAGGTAACACTCGTAGGTCCCCCGCTATTGGATTTCCGAGTTTTTTCAGAATTCAAAGGAGACATACTTTTACCATTGAGAAGTGGAGTAGCGGAGTATAAATGGATACAAGACCTTTTAGGGATAGATAATGATAATTTTATTGGAATGGGATCTTCTTCTGCGCATGTTGCATTTGGCTTAGCGGAACACTTGGGGGCTTCACCTATTGTTTTAGTGGGGCAAGATTTAGCCTATGGTTCTAAAGAGGGAGATTCTCATGCAACTGGTACAGTGTATGACGATAAAGTTAATAACACAAAAACTGAAACTTTGATTCAGGATTATGAAGTAGAAGGATATTATGGGGAATTAGTGCGTACAACTTATATATGGGGATATTTCAAACAGTGGTTTGAAGCACAAATCAGTAATCATCAGTTATTAGTTATTAATGCTACTGAGGGTGGAGCAAAAATTAATGGAACCTTACAAAAACCATTAACAGAAACAATAGACACATATTGTTTAGAAGAGCTTAAATCAGTAAAAGAGACAATTAGTAAGATAAATTCATATAATATTAACATTAATGACATAAAAGATGTACTTACAAAAGAAAAAAATTACTTTTCTAAGTTTAAAGAAACATGCACAAAACAGCTTGAGGTTATTAGTCAATTAAAAATTACTCATTCAAGTTCAACGAAAAAGTTAACAAAAATTGTTGAACAATTACAAAAGACAAATGTTATTATGAATGAAATTTTACGACATGACTTACTAAGACATAATTTACAATCAATTGTAGTCAAGACACTCTGGGATATTAACAGTATAGAACAAGTAATTAATTCAAATAACTTAATGAAGAATAAAGAAGTACAATTAAAAATGTTAAATACAGCTATTGTTTGTGTTGAACAAATAGAGGCTCATATAAATAATGTATTAGAAAATTATAATTGAGTCAGTATTAGAACAACATAATTTTTGAAGTTTGTATATACATTCTAAATAATACAGTGATAAGAAAAGTCAACTAAGAACTTCTAAATTTTACTGTATGTTGAGCTACTTATTAATATATACATTCGACAAAAAAATGGTAAATTGATTGCAACATTTGAGTGGG
Source organism: Lysinibacillus antri (assembly GCF_003977595.1). GTDB lineage: Bacteria > Bacillota > Bacilli > Bacillales_A > Planococcaceae > Ureibacillus > Ureibacillus antri. The sequence continues at coordinate 42,806 of NZ_RYYR01000007.1, forward strand.
ATAAGTGTGTAAACGTAAATGTTTTTTTCAATTCGAATGGTGCGATACAGGCATAAATTTTTTGTTCGTAGTGATAAATCTACAAAACCTTTGAGAGAAAAAGAATTCTTTTTATTTATCGCTATTTTTTAGAGACACTGATAATTCACGCGTGAATTAAGACTATTGTATTGGAAATTTAAAATAATACATATTAAGCCAATGAAGAGGCGATAATACAGAAGATTGCAAACCCTTGTAAGGTTATACGAAAGGTTGATCCGTTGCGAAAAAGCAAATGATAGTTGTAGACTTTCTCGAGGGAAAAGTATGGTAATGGAGGATATTAAGTGGTTATTAAGGACAAGGTGATATTGATTACTGGAGGAACAGGATCTTTTGGTAAAAAATTTGTAAAAAAGGTTCTGAAATTAGGGGTTAAAAAGGTAATTATTTTTAGCCGTGATGAACTAAAACAATATGAGATGAAACAAGAGTTTAAGGATGATCGTATACGCTTTTTTATTGGAGATGTCCGTGACAAAGATCGTTTATACCGTGCATTTGATGGAGTAGATATAGTTATCCACGCAGCTGCTATGAAACATGTTGATGCATGTGAATATAACCCGTTTGAGGCGGTTAAAACGAATATACATGGTGCACAAAATATAATCGAAGCAGCTATTGATCGTGGAGTAGAGAAGGTAATTGCACTATCTACTGACAAAGCGTGTAGTCCTGTAAATTTATATGGTGCCACGAAATTAGCATCTGATAAATTATTTGTTGCTGCAAATGCTTATGTAGGAGAAAAGAAGACTCGTTTTTCAGTTGTTCGCTATGGTAATGTAATGGGCAGTCGAGGAAGTGTAGTACCATTCTTTAAGAAAATTCGACATACTGGAGAATTACCTATTACTGATGAACGAATGACTCGTTTTTGGATTACGTTAGATCAAGGTGTACAATTTGTTCTTGATAATTTAGAACGTATGCAAGGTGGAGAAATCTTTGTACCGAAAATTCCAAGCATGAAAGTAACAGACCTAGCTAGGGCAATTGGTCCGGAATGTAAAATTGAAATAATTGGCATACGTCCTGGTGAAAAACTACATGAAGCTATGATTATGGAAGACGATGCACGTCACACTGTTGAGTTTGATAATTACTATGTCATTTATCCTGAACTTTCTTGGTGGAAAAAAGAAGAGCATGCAGACGGAAAACCAATTCCTGATGGCTTTGCTTATACAAGTGATTCTAATACAGATTGGTTAACAATTGAACAATTAAAAGAATTAGTGGAAGAGATGTAGTCATTGACTGCATTTTTTCATTAAGGAGTAAAACAATGCGTAATTCTTATTTGCCATATGGAAAACAATGGCTAGATGATGATGATATTCAAGCGGTAGTAAATGTATTAAGAAGTGACTATTTAACAACCGGACCGGAAATTTTAGAATTTGAGCAAGTTGTAGCTAAATATGTTGGAGCTAAATATGCTGTTGCCTTTGCTAATGGTACAGCTGCAATACACGGTACATGTTTTGCTGCAGGAATTGGAGAAGGTGATGAAGTAATTACAACACCTATTACATTTGCGGCAAGTGCAAATTGTGTACGCTATGTCAATGGCAAGGTTGTTTTTGCAGATATCGATGAGAAAACATATAATATTAATCCAAAAGAAATAGAGAAACAAATTTCAGAAAAAACAAAAGCAATTATACCAGTACATTTTACGGGTCAACCAGTTGATTTAGATGCCATTCATGAAATTGCAAAAAAACATAATTTAGTTGTAATAGAAGATGCAGCACATGCATTAGGCGCAACATATAAAGGAATGAAAATCGGATCTTTGAGTGATATGACAATGTTTAGCTTTCATCCAGTGAAACACGTTACGACAGGTGAGGGTGGAATTATTACAACAAATAACGAAACGTTTTACCAAATGCTACTGCAATTCCGTTCACATGGTATTACACGTGATAAAAGTTTGTTACAAAAAGATGAGGGACCTTGGTATTATGATATGCAGTTTCTTGGTTATAATTATCGAATGACCGATATTCAAGCAGCTCTTGGGAAAAGCCAGATGAACAAGATAGATCAATTTATTGAACGCCGTAAAGAGATTGTTCAAAAATATAACGAAGCTTTTTCTAAGTTACATGAGATTATTACACCTTATCAAAGCACTAATAGTGAATCAAGTTGGCATCTCTATATCATCCAATTAAAACTTGATAAACTAAATGCTACAAGAAGAGAAATTTTTGAGGAATTAATAAATTTGAATATTGGTGTCAATGTTCATTACATTCCAGTACATACTTTATCATCATACCAACAATTGGGCTATAAACAAGGAAGTCTACCAAAAGCGGAGGCATTGTATGAGAGGATTATTACATTACCTTTATTCCCTAAAATGACAGATGACGATGTATTAGATGTAATAAATGCAGTAAAAGAAGTTATATTGAAGGTGAAAAAATGAGGATTGTGGCAATTATTCAAGCAAGAATGGGATCAACAAGATTACCAGGTAAAATTCTAAAAGAAGTCAATGGAAGGCCATTACTTTCATATCAATTGGAACGATTACAATCATCTCAATTGATTGATGAAATTGTAATAGCTACAACAATCGAAAAACAAGATGATATAATTGAAGCATACTGCAATAGAAACGGTATATCTAATTATAGAGGACCTGAATTTGATGTATTAGCTCGATATTATGAAGCCGCTGTGAAATTTCATGCCGATATAATTGTTCGCATTACTTCAGATTGCCCTTTAATAGACCCTTTAATAGTGGATAAAACAATTCAATATTTTATTGATCATCAAGGTGATGATTATGTATCTAATACAATTGATCGGACATATCCACGTGGGTTAGATACAGAAGTATTTTCATCTATTGCTTTGGAACAAGCTTATAATGAAGCTTTTTTAGAACGAGACCGTGAACATGTAACAGCATTCTTTTATACAAATAAAGAAAAATTCAAAATTGGTTCAGTTCAGAATGATATCGATTATAGCAAAAATCGATGGACTGTTGATACTGAAGAAGATTTTGAATTAATTAAGTTGCTTATTGAACATCTATATAAAAAAAATCCTACTTTTACAATGTTAGATGCTATTAACGTCATGGAACAAAATCCTGATTGGTATAATATTAATGCCCATGTAGAACAAAAGAAAATATAAGGTGATTATATGCAAATCTTTATTCGGGTAGATGCCTCTGTTGAAATTGGAACGGGACATGTAATGCGTTGTTTAACATATGCACTTGAGCAAAAAAAGAAAAAGAATGAAGTTTCATTTATTTGTCGGAAAGCACAAGGAGATTGCATTGAATTTATTGAGCAAAATGGCTTTAAAGTTTATGAATTACCTTCAGTCGAAACAACTTTATGGAATTATACAAAAAACAATTGGTATATTGATGCAGAACAAACCATTCAGGTATTTAATAAATTTAAAGTTCAACAGGTAGTAGTTGATCATTATTCACTAGAAGAAAAGTGGGAAAGAAAAATTCGCCCAATTACCAAAGAAATTATGGTGATAGATGATTTAGCAAATCGAAAACATGATTGTGACATACTATTAGATCAAAATTTTTATCTAGACATGGATACCCGATATGATGGATTAGTTCCGGAAAACACAAAACTTTTACTTGGCCCCAAACATGCTTTACTTCGTGAAGAATTTAAAATAGCTTATCAAAAGATTAAACCATTCAATGGTAAGGTTGAACGCTTATTTATTTTCTTTGGAGGAAGTGATCCAACAAATGAAACAGAGAAAGTCCTACGAGCAATTCAATCTTTAATTGTAAATTATCAATTGGAAGTGGATGTTGTAGTTGGCAATTCAAACCCAAATAAAAAAAAGATTAAAGAACTATGTGAATCAATCCACGGCGCTATGTATCATTGTCAAGTTAATAATATGGCTGAATTGATGGCAAGGGCAGACTTAGCGATAGGTGCTGGGGGAGCGACAACTTGGGAAAGAGTATATTTACTTTTGCCATCAATAGTTATTTCGATTGCAGATAATCAAATCGAAATTGCAGAAGCTATTAATCATAATGGAGTAATTACATATTTAGGACATTTTGACAAAGTGAATAATCAAGTGTTATATAATCAATTTTCGAATTTACTACAAAACACCGCAATACTTAAAAGTCAAATATATAATATGAAATCTATATTTAAATAATATTGGAGTAAAAGTATGAAAATATTATACTTAGGACCAAGAAGAAAACATTTGATAGCTTTTTTAGAGGATTTTTCTGATGTAGTTTTTCAAACAGAAGATAGAATTACTTTAGATTATTTACTAAAAGACTCTATTGATTATATAGTTAGTTACGGATATCGACATATCATAGCTAAAGATATAATTGATTTTATGGAAAATAAAACAATTAATTTACATATATCATATCTCCCTTGGAATCGAGGAGCAAATCCAAATTTCTGGAGTTTTTTAGACAATACAAAAAAAGGTGTAACCATTCATTTTATTGACGAAGGTATAGATACAGGCCCAATTATTGCTCAAAAAGAAATTATATTCCCTGAAGATATCACCCTACGTAAAAGTTATAACATATTGTCAAAAGAAATAGAAAATCTTTTTATCGAAAAATGGCCAGAAATTAGATTAGGTAAATGCAGACCTATTCCACAAAAATTAGAAGGTGGGACTATACACTTTAAAAAAGATATAAAAGAATACGAATATTTATTAACTGATGGTTGGGATACTCCAGTGACAAAATTGAAGGAAGTGAGGAAAAATAAATGAATTTTGATACATTATTATTAAATGATTCTACAAAACCATTTATTATTACTGAAATGTCTGGTAATCATAATCGGTCTTTAGAACGAGCGTTAGAAATTGTTGAAGCTGCTGCTAAAACAGGTGCCCATGCGTTAAAAATCCAAACATATACTGCAGATACTTTAACACTTGATGTTGATACTGATGATTTTAGGATTCAAGATGAAGAGAGTTTATGGAAAGGCAAATCTTTATATAAATTATACGGAGAAGCATATACTCCTTGGGAATGGCATAAACCAATTTTTGACCGAGCAAAACAACTAGGGATGATTGCTTTCAGTACTCCTTTTGATGAAACAGCTGTTGATTTCTTAGAAGAATTAGATGTTCCGTTATATAAGATTGCCTCATTTGAGAATACTGATTTACCGTTACTCAAAAAGGTTGCTTCTACTGGGAAACCTATGATCGTTTCAACAGGAATGGCAACTTTAGCTGAGTTGGATGAATTAGTTTGTACTGTGAAAGAGGCAGGATGTAAAAATTTGGTGTTATTGAAATGTACAAGCACTTATCCTGCAACTCCAGAAAATACAAATATTTTAACAATTCCACATATGAAGCAACTATTTGAGGATGTTCAAGTTGGCCTATCAGATCACACATTAGGAATTGGTGTAGCGGTAGCAAGTGTTGCATTAGGTGCGACAGTAATAGAAAAGCATTTTACGTTGTCACGGGCTGATGGTGGAGTTGACTCTGCCTTTTCAATGGAACCTGCTGAAATGAAAGCACTTGTGGAAGAATCCGAAAGAGCGTGGCAAGCTTTAGGAAAAGTAAAGTATGGTCCAACTGAAAAAGAGAAGTCATCGTTAAAGTTTAGACGTTCAATTTACGTATCTAGAGATATAAAACCTGGTGAACTATTTTCTGAGGCGAATATTAAAATTGTACGTCCTGGATATGGATTAGAGCCAAAGTTTATCGAGTATATTGTAGGGAAAACTTCTAAACTTGATATAAAACGAGGGACACCTTTAAGTTGGGAGTTAATTTTATGAGTTATATTTTATTTAAAGAAATTATAAATAATACAGGTGTTGAAACTGGTGATATTTTATTAATCGGGTCAGATGTGACATTATTAGCATATGAAGCATTACGTAATGGTGAAAAATTTAACGCTAATGTATTTATTGATAGTATTATTGAGAAGTTAGGTCAAAATGGTACATTATTATTCCCTACTTTCAACTGGGATTTTTGTAATGGTTCTACATTTGATTACAATAACACTCCTTCAAAAGTAGGTGCTTTAACAAACACAGCCTTAAAACGAAGTGATTTCAAAAGAACTAAACATCCTATTTATTCTTTTGCTGTTTGGGGAAAAGACCAAGAATACTTATGTAATCTTAATAATATTAGTTCATTTGGATCTGATTCACCTTTCGCTTATTTACATGAACAAAAAGCGAAAATGCTGATTATGGGCCTAGATTATCAGAAATCATTTACTTTCGTCCATTATGTTGAGGAAATGGTAAAAGCTTCATATCGTTATCAGAAGAATTTTACTGCTCCTTATATTAATGAAAATGGTAGAAAGCAAGAACGTACTTATTCCATGTATGTTCGAAATATGTATCCAGAGGCTATTACACATCTTAATCCTATTGGTGAGGAACTTGAAAAACAAGGTGCTTCCTGTCATTTAGCTATTAATACAGTAGATTTTTATTTGATTGATTTAGCGCAGGCATATTCAATTATAAAATATGATATTGAGCATAATGGGGCTAAAAAACTGCATATAGTTGCAGGGCAGGAAGGGTAGAAAAATAATTTTATGAATCCTATTAATAGAGAGGGACAAATGATGTATGAGCTTATGGAAAAGCTCTTTCCCATTTGTCGTAGTATTACAGGTAATGGAGTACGACAAACATTATCAATATTAAAAGAAGAAATTCCACTAAGTATTTTTGAAGTTCCCACTGGAACGAAAGTATTTGACTGGGAAATTCCAAGAGAATGGAATATCCGAGATGCATATATTATAGACCCAGAAGGAAATAAAATTGTTGATTTTAAACAGAATAACTTACATGTTGTTGGTTATTCAACCCCAATAGATCGAGATATTTCATTAGAGGAACTTCAACAACATCTATATTCATTGGAGAATCAACCTACTGCTATCCCGTATGTCACATCATATTATAAGGAAAGATGGGGATTTTGTTTAACACATCATCAACGACAAAAGTTAAAAGAAGGCACGTATCATGTATATATAGATAGCGAACTAAAAGAAGGAAATTTAACATATGGAGAAGTAATTATCCCTGGCGAAACGAATAAAGAGGTTTTTTTATCAACTTATATATGTCACCCATCAATGGCAAACAATGAATTATCAGGACCTGTAATGGCTACACAATTGATTAAATGGCTATTACAACAAAAGCAGAGATATACATACCGTATTGTATTTATTCCTGAAACGATTGGCTCAATTACGTATTTAAGCAAACATCTTTTACATTTAAAAGAACATGTGATTGCGGGATATAACATTTCATGTGTTGGTGATGAGCGTGCATTTTCCTATCTACCTTCTAGACAAGGAGATACTTTATCAGACAGAGTTGCATTACATGTGTTAAAGCATAAACACCCTAAATTTGTACATTATTCCTTTTTAGATCGTGGAAGTGACGAACGACAGTATTGTAGTCCAGGTGTGGATCTTCCTATAGCAAGTATCATGCGTACAAAATTTGGACACTACCCTGAGTACCATACTTCATTAGATAATTTGCAGTTAGTAACTGCATCTGGGTTACAGGGATGTTACGATGTTTTTGTAGAATGTATAAAGCTAATTGAAAAAAATGATTATTATCAGGTTAATTGTCTATGTGAACCGCAATTGGGAAAACGTGGTTTATATCCAACGATAAGCACTAAGGAAACAAGTGCCCAAGTACGCACTATGATGAATGTTCTTGCTTATTCTGATGGAAAACGAGACTTAATTGAAATTGCTGAAACTATTGAAGAGTCTGCAAAAAATATATTACCAATCATAGAAAAATTATTAGAAGCAAGAGTAATCCAAAATCTTAATAATGGGGTATTGAAATGAATCTAAATAGTAGTTTTGCTAGTGAAAATGAGAAAAATAATAGGGCTGACTTTCTTGAATTGTACAAAAATAATCCATTACCTGACGGGGAAATATTAAGTAATTTAGGTTTATTTATAAATCGACAGACTCTTTCAAGAATTTTATTGATGCATGAGTTGTATAAAAAAATTATAGATGTAAATGGTGTAATAATGGAATTTGGAGTTAGATGGGGTCAAAATTTATCTTTATTTGAATCATTCAGAGGAATTTATGAACCATATAATTATACGAGAAAAATTATTGGTTTCGATACTTTTGAAGGTTTTTCAAGTGTCCATGAAAAAGACGGTACATTAAATCGACTAGGAGACTATAATGTTACTCCAGATTATGAAAATTATTTAGAAAAAATTTTAAATTATCATGAATCTGAAAATCCAATTTCTCATATTAAAAAATCTGTTTTAGTAAAAGGAGATGCAACTTATACATTAGAAAAATATTTAGAACGACACCCTGAAACAATTATTGCTTTTGCTTACTTTGATTTTGATATATACGAACCTACAAAAAAGTGTTTAGAAATAATAAAAGGTAGAGTAACAAAAGGCTCAGTTATTGCATTTGATGAATTAAATCATTCAGGATTTCCTGGCGAAACACAGGCTTTTTTAGAAGTAATTGGAGCACGTAACTGTAAATTACAACGTTCAACGTTAACTCCATACGTATCATATTTTGTAGTTGATTAGATCATATGAAAATTTGTGATAATATTGAATTTATGAATCTGGACATTGATACTACTCTATGTAGTGATACATTTTCTATATCTGTTTTATAAGGAAAGGGATATTTAGTTCAATTAATGAAATTTATTTTATCCAATGCAAAAATAGAAGATTAGTATAAAATGAGGGTAAGAATATGATATCTTTTTCAATTAACAATAATTTATTAAATGCAGATTTAAATACACGTGAATTAAAAAAGTTTAGCTTTGAATTAGATACTTTAAAAGCACTTCATTTATCTATAGAGCGTACTCTTCCATTTGAATATGTTGCCCAATTTATGTCACCATTTCTTTCTTTATGGGAGCAGGATGGGGTGTTTTCGTATTCCGAGTATGATACGTCATTAGCTCAAATTTCAATAGATGAAAAAATTGATGCTTATATATTTTGGATGGATTGGCGATTGTATATGGATAGAATTAATCCTGATGAATGTATTATGTGGCTAGCTAATCGTCTAAGAATAGCAAAAAAAAACTGTCCAATTTTAGTGAATAATTGGCCAAGTTTTTGGCAACTAGATGAAAAGCAATATAGTGCGAATGTGTCAAAACGTAGTTGGATTTATCAGTTTAATGCGAAAATTGAAAAATTAAGAGAGGAATTCTCGCAGCTTGAAATTATCGATTTAGATTTATTAAGTAGTCAAATTGGTATTACTTCTTATGATGCTCGAAATAATCAAGTTAGTAATTTTCCTCTTTCAAATAAGTTAACGATGCAAGTTGCAAGACATATTTCACTACAATTATTACCATCGATGCTAGAACCAAAACTAAAAGCTATAGTATTGGATTTAGATTATACTATGTATGCTGGTATATTAGGTGAAGATGGAATTGATGGTATTCTATTAACTGAAGAACATATACAGTTTCAGCAAGTGTTAAAGAATATGAGAAAAAATGGTATTTTACTTGCCATCAGTTCCAAAAATGATAAATCAGATGTTATAGATATGTTTGAAAAACGTAAAGATTTTCCACTTCAAATGAATGATTTCACATTTATCGAGGCAAATTGGAACAGTAAAGCTGAAAACATCAAATCAATAGCTAAGAAATTTAATTTTGACGTTTCAGCAATGCTTTTTATTGATGACAATCCAGCAGAGCTAATGCATGTTCAGTCCGAAATTCCAACTATTCATGTATTACTTGCAGATGCAATGGGAAAAGAGACCGTTCACCGCCTCTTAAATTACCCAAGATTATATTCCTTGAAAAAAGATGATATGGCTGTAATACGTCAACAAGATATAAATGCAAACCAAAAAAGAAAAGAACTTGAAGCAAAGTCAGCGGATGGCAATGCTTATTTAAGTAGTTTGCAAATGCAAATTGGGATTTATGAAAATGAAGAAGCACATAAGCAAAGAGTATTTGAACTTGGTCAAAAAACTAATCAATTTAATTTAGCAATAAAAAGATATACAAAGGGAGAATTTGAAGAGAAATTCAACTCGGATAAATATAAAATATTTACAATTACCCTTTCTGATATTCTGAACGATAGTGGTATTATTGGTGCATTTATTTGTCATCTTGATGGAGATACAGCTCATTTCGAAGAAGTTTTATTTAGCTGTCGAGCACTCGGACGAAAAGTAGAAGATGCTGCATTGTATTTTATATTAAACATATTAGATGAGAAACAAATTAAATTTGTTCAATTTGATACGATAGAAGGCCCGCGAAACAAGCCAGCACTTGACTGGATTCAAATGTTTTGTAAAAGCTCGGAACATAATATACAACATGTCATTGAAACTTTAAATGAAAAGTTAAAAGATTATCCTGCGGAGGTTATTGTACATGAATGATGGATTAAAACAACAAATAAATGAAATCATAGCTGAAATTTTAGAAATGAATGCTAATGATACTAGTATATTTGATAGAGGGAAAAATACAAATTGGGACTCATTGAAGCATTTAGAGATAATAATGGCGATTGAAGAAGAATTGGATATACGTTTTAGCTCATCGGAAGTTTCAGAAATAATGAATGCTGAGGATATCTACAATTATGTGGATAAGAAGTTAAATGAATGATAAATCCATATTCAAATTCCATCATATTGGATTAGCATGTAAAAATATTGAGAAAGAAATTCTTGCCCACGAAAAATTAGATTACATAAAAGAGACTGATGTTTTTGTTGATTCAAATCAAAAGATAAAAGGTATTTTTATGGTGAATGGTGCCTTTCGTGTTGAATTATTAGAAGCAACCAATTCGGAGTCACCGATTAATAATTACTTAAAAAAAGGAATTCGAATGTATCACCAATGTTTTACAACACCTAATATACAACAGGCGATTGACTACTTACAGAATCAAGGTGCAATGTTAGTAGTTGAACCCATTAACGCTGTGGCATTTAACAATCGTAAAATTGCCTTCCTATATTTAAGAACTAGAATGTTAATTGAATTAATTGAAGAGTGATGAGTTAAATTGGAAAAAATAAATTATTCGTGAATAGTATTAGATGGTTTGGGAGGGAATATAATTGAAAATTGTTTTTGGTGCTAGTAATGGAGGAAAACAATATTTAAAGACACATAGATATACAGAAATAGATTTTTTTATTGATAATGATGTAAAAAAACAAAATAAAGATTTTCTAGGTTACGAGGTTAAAAATCCAGATGTTTTAAAATTATTAGATAAGAAAAATTTAAGAATTGCTATTGCATCAGATTATTATAGTGAAATTAAAAATCAGTTACTAGAATATGGATTGGTTGAAGGTATTCATTTTTGGAATGGAATAAACGATATTAATATCAATGATTCTTCAATATCGAATACAAAGTTTAATTTAGAAAAAGCTTTACAATTAGAGGCAAATTATGGAACAGCGAAGTTTATTAATAAATATTTACCAAATGTAAGTAGTTGTAATAGTTCATTTGCTGTTTTAAATAAAGCCATACAAGCAATCACTTTAGAGGGTATAAAACTAGAATTTGGTGTGTTTGAAGGAAGGTCAATTAACTATATTTCAAATAAAGTTGATAAAATATATGGATTTGATTCTTTCAAAGGACTTCCAGAATACTGGATAGATGGCTATCCAAAGGGCGCATTTAATCTTGAAGAATTACCTGATGTTAACAATAATGTGGAACTTATTGTTGGGTGGTTTGATGAAACATTGCCAAACTTTTTAGAACAGTATAAAGATGTTTGTGCATTTATTCATATCGATAGTGATTTATACTCAAGTGCCAAAATAATATTTGATAATTTAAAGGATAGAATTACTTCTGGAACTGTAATTGTATTCGATGAGTATTTCAATTATCCTGGATGGGAAATGGGAGAACACAAAGCATTTAGTGAATTTATTAATTGTTCAAATTTGAAATTTGAATACCTTACATTTAATAAGTCAGGTACTCAATTAGCTATAAAGATTCTTTGACCTGTATAAATCATAACTAATTTAGAGTATGTTTTTTTCAATAATAGTTAGTCTTTTAAAGTAGACAGAGGTTCTTTAATAATAACTGTTTTATTGAGATAAACCAAAACAAATCCCTAAAATTGAAAGGTTGATGTCGATTATTTTTTTGAAACTGATTCTATAATAAAGAATGGGATTTAATATGAAATTCAGTGCTCAGTATTGTAATCCTTAATCAAGCTAATATTTCTAAGCAAAGATTAGAGGAATTTTATAATCCTAGTTATAAATCGGTAAGATACGAAATTTTATAGGATTAATATGGGTAGTAATTGAGGGTGAGTTTACAAGACCAGGTATGTCTGAACGTAAAATAACAGAAGAATTAGGTTCAGATAAAAGCACAGTGACAGGATGATGGATGCTAGTTGGATAAGGACCAAGAAGTATATAAAACTTTTATGGAAGAACAGATTCGATGGTGTAAAGAACAGGATCGTATTTTGGGTGAAATAGAATCAAAACTTCATGAGATGAAAATAATCGTAGTGTTTGTAATTGACCATGAGCTAGCTTCAGAGGAATTTGATGAGTTCAATAATCAATTAAATAAATTAAAACGTGAAGTTTATGCTTTAGAAAAGCAGTTGCATTCTATTGTTCATTAAAATTCGTCAGGTATTGGTCATATTCAGTTAAATAATGGTGAGATTTTAAGCCTCTATTTCGATTTTCGGAGTAGGGGCTATTTTTCATTGTGTTAGTGCTATAAAGTATATAGAATTTGACATAAGTAATCACTTATTAAAGTTTTCTTTCAAGAGTAGTTGAAATTATTAATATTACTTCCGATAAAAAGAATAAGATGTTTATTGTATTGGGAGGGTGGAATATGCGGATTGAAACTCAGGGACACTCAATCGATCAAGTTGCTTCTTCAAAATCAATGAATACAACACAGAATAAAGAATTACAACTTTTGTCTGATGAAAAAATACTTCAAGAAGAAGATCAAAACTACTCCACAGAAAAATTACAACAAGCAGTAGATTCACTTAATGAAATTTTTGAAATTAATAATAGACAATTAAAATTTGTTTACCATGATGGTCTTAAGCAATATTATGTTCAATTAGTGGATTCTCAAACGGAAAACGTTGTAAAAGAAATTCCGCCTAAAAAACTATTAGATGCCTTTTATGAAATGCAAAAATTAGTTGGAATGATTGTAGATGAAAAAATTTAACTAAACTAGAGGGAGGAATTAAAATGGTAATGCGTATTGGTGGTCTAGCATCAGGTATGGATATTGATAGTATTGTTGAAAAATTAATGACTGCTGAAAAAGCTCCATTAAATAAATTATATCAACAAAAACAAAAATATGAATGGCAGCGAGATGCTTTTAGAGAAATTAATACAAAATTAAGAACGCTGGATACGTATATGTTTGATACTTTCAAATTAAGTAGCGGTGGTTTTAATTCAAAAACTGTAACGTCTTCCAATTCAAATTTTGTTACAGCTACAGCTAATGCATCAGCAGCAGGGAATTTATCTTTTGATGGGGTTGCCCAGTTAGCGAAAAATGCTTCTAATATTGGAAATCAAATTAGCGCAACAGGTTCTACGAGAATTGGTAATCTCATATCTGTCCCTGGAGAAGGCATGACCATAAAATTAAATGCCATACAAGCTGATGGGAAAATGCTAAAAGAAGATGCAGCAATTACAATCAAAGCAGATGATACAATTGATTCTGTCATGGCAAAAATCAATACAAGTACTGCAGGTGTTACGGCATTATTTGAAAACGGACGTTTAGCAATCACTGCGAAAAATAGTGGGAATGTTCAAGGGTCAGCTGAAGTAGTTGTTAATAACCAAGAGGGAAAAGACTTATTTAATGCTTTAGGTTTAACGAATTCTGGTGATTTAGCGTCGAATGGTACCAATGCTATCTTTACCGTTAATGGAATCGCGACAGAACGTTCAACGAATACATTCTTATTATCAGGTTATACAGTTACTTTAAAGTCTACCTTTAATTCACAGGCTACATTAGAAGCACAAAAACAAAGTCTTTTACAAAAAGTACCATTTGCATTGGACTTAATTAAGGGTGCGACAGTTCCTGCACCTACTTCATGGGCTCAAGAATCGAATGGTGTTGCAGACTATACAAAATCTGTATTTGACAGTTTATCTGCTAAAAATAAAGAATTATTTAAAAATTCTACTTTTGGTAATGTTTCAATAGAAGCTAAAACATATCTTGCTAGTTTAGATAGTACGAAATTGGGAGTGCTTAAAGGATTAAATTTTAATGATAATGCGGCAATTGATGCTCTTTCATCATCTTCTTTTAGTACTGGTGAGAAGGAATTTTTAAAATCTTTATCTGGTACTGATAAAACAGAATTAACGACCTTTGATGCTCAGTTTGATACAGTAAATACGGGTCTATTATCCCGAAATGCCAAAAATCTTCTAAGTACATTTAGCGATGATCAATTAAAAGAATTAGCAAAACGTTTAAAAAATGCAGATACATCAGTTAAAGCTAAAACTGAATTAGACGCATCTGGTAAATTTTCAGAAGACCAGGTAAGTATGATTGTAGATTTGTATTCTACAAATGATGCAAACCTTCTACGAGGCGTTATAACTGAAGCTGGTTCAGATGATGTAGCTGGGGCAGAGTTAATTAAAACAAAAAACTTTATTGTAACAGAAAATAACCTAGCATCGAATATTTCTAATTATATAAAAAAATACACAGGAACTGCAGAATCTGCCGAAATGGCATTTAACAGTTTGTCAGATAAGGGTAAAGATTTATTTAAAAATATAGCCTTTAATAGTATTTCTATGGAGGCAAAAATGTATCTTGCAGGATTAGATGATGCAAAATTAAATGCGCTAAAAGATTTAGATTTAACTCAAGATGGTACAATTGATACCCTTCCATCGTCAAGTTTTACCGCGGGTGAAAAGGAATTTTTAAAATCATTGTCGGTTACTGACCGTACTAATTTGAAGAACTTAGCAACATCGGCAAATATAGATACTTTAAAGACAATAAATGATAGTGGTGTTACATTATCACAAAATGCAAAAAATCTTTTAAGTTCATTTAGTGGTGAACAATTAAATGCATTAGCGAAGAATTTTACAAATCGAACTGCATTAGAAGGATCGAAGAAGTTTACTACTGCACAATTAGATGCAATTGCTGCTTTAGATCCTGCAGATGTTTCTTTACTAAATAATGTTGAAAATGGTTTAGAATTGAATAAAGCAAAGAATTTTATTGCCTATGAAAGTAATTTAAAATCTAGTATCCAGGATTATATTAAGGTGAAAAATGATTTAGTAGAAGTAGAAACTAAACTTGGTGGTACTTTACCAGTTGACTCTTCAAGTACAGTTCAATTAACAGCAACTACTGATTCTAATGCAATGGTTGAAAAAATTACTGAATTTGTAACAAAATATAATGAGCTAATTGCAGAGATTAATACTAAGGTAAAAGAACCGGTATTTCGTTCATACGCACCATTAACCGACGAGCAAAAGGCGGAATTAGAAGAGGAAGAAATTAAAAAATGGGAAGAAAAATCAAAAAGTGGTCTTTTACGAAGTGATTCTGTATTAACAAAAGGTCTATCTTCATTACGTTCTAATTTTATGGCTTCTGTTTCTGGTTTAGGCGATTCTACGATTGACGCACTTGCCGAAATCGGAATTACAACAACTAAAAATTATAACGATGGCGGTCAATTAGTCATTGACGGAGAAAAACTTCGCGCTGCGATTACGAAAAATGCTGATCAGGTTGCAAGTATTTTCACCAAAGCTGGTGAAAAGAAAGAAGTTATTGAAGATGGTAAATCAGTAACTAAAATGGATCATGCTACAAGTGGGATTATTGATCGTATTCGAGATTCTATCGCTTCTATTAGAAAGAATATCGAAGTTAAGGCAGGTAGAGAAACTTCTACTATGGATTCATATACAATAGGTAAAAATATGAAGTATGTCGATAACCGAATTGAAACTTGGAAGGATAAGTTGAAAAATATTGAAGATCGATACTGGAAACAATATTCTGCAATGGAGACTGCTATTAATAAAGCGAACCAACAATCAGCATTGTTCATGCAACAGTTAAGTTAATAAAATGATTTGGAGAATATTTTAATGGACAACACACAAAAGTTATTACAAATATCAGCTAAATTATTTCAACATTTAACAGAGTATCCAAAAGAGGAAGCTCGTGAAAATTATATTGATGCATTAAATTCAATGTTAGATGAACGTGGTCTTATTATCAATGGATTACTAATTGAAGGTTTTAAAGTAGATACGGATAACCGTGCCCATATTACTTTGATTGAACTAGATAAGGGTATTCGCGAACGACTCGAATTATTTATGGATTCAGTTAAACAGGATATGAAAAACTTGCAAACTATAAAGAAAAATGAGAAACAGTATTTCAATCCCTATTCAGATGTACGAGTTATGGATGGGATGTATTTTGATAAAAAGAAATAGATTTACCTTTGTATAAATTGTTATAGCTTTATTAATAATAAGTTGATCCTTTAAAGGAGTGTCCAACATTGGTAACACAAAACACAGCATTTAATGCATACAAACAAAACAGTATAACTACCGCTTCGCCAGGTGAATTAACGTTAATGTTATATAACGGTTGTCTAAAGTTTTTAACAAAAGCGAAAAAAGCGATTGAGGATAAAGATATTTCAGAAAAAAATACGAATATCCAAAAAGCACAAGCCATTATCAACGAACTCATGGTCACACTAAACATGGATCAAGACATTTCAAAACAATTGTTATCATTATATGATTATATGAACCGTCGTTTACGAGAAGCAAATATCTCAAATGACACAACCATAATTGATGAAGTAATAGGTCTTACAACAGAATTCCGTGATACTTGGAAAGAAGTTATTCAAATTAATCGTCAGCAGCAATATGGTTCTGCTGGGGAAGTATAAATTTATGAATTGTCAAGCTACTCAAATATAATGAGTAGCTTTTCTTTATTTTTTCAAAAAAATGCCGATATAAATATTACTAAATATGAAGGAGTCTATCCAAATGGAAGATACAAAACAACTTATTCTTCAGACACAAGAATCGTATTATGCGTATATAAAGCAGGTTGCAAGCGGTTGTAAGACAATTGTCGACCTATTAAATGATGGTGACATTGGGAACGCTATGCTGGCGCTCTCTCATTTAAGCGAAGGACTTGTCTGGTTAACAAATGTAGAAAAATTAATGGAGCATCATTCATTTAAAATTGAGAGCGATGTTCAAAAAGCAGAAAGATTGTATCAAAGTATCATCCATGCTTTAGAAACAAAAAATTATGAAGTCGTTGCTGAAATTCTTGAAACTGAGCTGCATCCATTATTTGTTGAATTAGATCAATTACGTTTTGAAGAAATTATAAATTAAATAGAATAACTAGCTTTTGCCTTACATGTTACTGGTGTAAGGCTTTTACTTTTTTGGAATATCCACTCCGGAAAAGAATTTAATATCATCACATGAACGGAAGCATTAAATAGTACTGTATTTTACGTGGGCGCTGGGAATGGCTAAATAATAAATCGAAATATAGTTTTGTCCATGAACAACTAACAGTAGAAGTAGAGTGAATTCTAATTTAATACTGTCACAAGAAAACACTTATCTAAATTGATTCCTTAATAATATAGGAGGTGTACTCAGAGAATATCCGTTATTTAATTATGGGCGTATTTAACAATGTCTTTAGTTGCATTAGAAAATAGTCTATAAATCCCACTGGAACTAGCATTTTAGGAAATGTAACCCAAAATTACAATAAATGTAAAATAATACGTAATGCACTATTCCAATAAAACAATAAATGTTTAAATAATAGAAAGTAGTATTTAATTGTAAGACAATACATCGCTAACGTTTGGGGGAAATACTATGGACTTTAAAAGGAAAGAAGGGTTTCGTTTTATTTTCGATCAACCGATTGAAGCAGATTATGAGATCTACATAAATGGGCAATTAGCTAGTATCGAAACCTATCATGCGAAGATTTTGGATATTAGTCCTCGTGGGATGAAAATCTTTTGTGGACCCGAAATTGGGAGCTCCCTAAAAAATAGCACATTGCAAATTAAAGTTCATTTTCTTCTCGACGTTACGCATATTCATGCAATAGGTGATGTTGTTTGGAGTCGACCTTTTGGCAGTGCTTATCAATGTGGTCTTTGTTTTTATGTACAACCAGACATTGATGAGCTGATTACAAATGAACTAAAACTTCGTCGGAAAAAAGAAGTGTTCGCTAGAAGGGTAAAATCGTAAATTAGTGTTTCTTTACTGAATTAGAAGGCTCCAATAATGTGGTCTTTTTTGGTTATGAATTTTAACTTTGTCCATTTTGGTAATTATACCAAATATTACTATCCAATTAATAAAAGTCATGTTATAAATGTTTTGAATAGCAAAATAATATGTTCACACCCTCATGTTACTTTGCTTCCTTTGATCATTTGTTTTAGGAGGAAACAATATGAATTTTAGAAGGAAAGAAGGGTTTCGTTTTGTTTTTAACGATCCTATTGAGGCAAATTTCAAGATTTACATAAATGGACAACCTGCTAGCGCTGATAAGTATAATGGAAAAATTTTAGATATAAGTCCGCGGGGTATGAAAATGTTTTGTGGACCTGAAATTGGGGAATATTTAAGAAGTACCACTTTACAGGTGGAAGTACAGTTTGTTTTAGATGTTACGACGATTCGTGCATTAGGCGATGTTGTTTGGAGCAAACCATTAGGGTCGGGATTTCAATGCGGCATTATCCTCGCTGCACAAGAAGATATTGATGACCTGATTATCGATGAAATGAAACGTCGCCGCAAAAAAGAAGTTTTACAATCTAAACATAAGAAATCTTAATTTTTTGTGAATCATTTTGTCGAATTTTGAAAAACATTTACTATGGCGGTAGGATTTTTAAAACCTGTGGCGAATATATACTTCATAGGTGGAACAAAAGGAGGAGTTTACATGCTAAACTTTAACATTCGTGGTGAAAACATTGAGGTAACTCCAGCGATTCGCGAGTACGTTGAGAGCAAAATCGATAAAGTGGAACGCTATTTCAACGATGAGGTAAATGCGAACGCTAACGTCAATTTAAAAGTGTACAATGATAAACAAACAAAAGTCGAAGTGACAATTCCAATGAAAAATGTCACACTCCGAGCTGAGGAGCGACATAATGATATGTATGCAGCAGTTGATTTAATTGTCGACAAGCTAGAACGTCAAATTCGTAAACATAAAACAAAAGTAAACCGTAAATTCCGTGAACGTGAAGGCACAGGCGTTTACTTCGCGCAAGAGGTTGCCGGTACGACTGTAAGCCCTGTGGAAGAAGAAGAGTTCACAATTGTGCGTACAAAACAATTTGACCTAAAACCAATGGATCAAGAAGAAGCAATTCTTCAAATGAACCTACTGGGCCATGACTTCTACGTGTACACAGATGCCGAATCAAACGGTACAAACATCGTCTACAAACGTCGTGATGGAAAATATGGTCTAATTGAAACAAACTAAATATGAGCTTTTTAGAAATTATATAGTTGAACCAGTAACCGCACATTTCTAGACAGCTTCAAAGACCTGAGTTCAGTATTTTGCTGGGCTTGGGTCTTTTATTTTAACAAAAGAGGTGATGTGATGAAGACTAAAGTAAGAAAAGCGGTCATTCCGGCTGCTGGCTTGGGTACGCGTTTTTTACCTGCAACGAAAGCACAACCAAAAGAAATGTTACCGATTGTGGATAAGCCGACCATTCAATACATCGTGGAGGAAGCTGTCGCCGCTGGAATCGAGGATATTATTATTATTAGCGGGCGTAATAAGCGTGCCATAGAAGATCATTTTGATAAAACTTATGAGCTTGAAGAACATCTTGCGAAAAAAGGAAAATGGGCAGAATTAGAAGAAATCCAATCTATCTCGAATTTAGCCAATATCCATTACATTCGTCAAAAAGAAGCAAAGGGATTGGGCGATGCCATTTATTGCGCTCATCGATTTATTGGTGATGAACCGTTTGCTGTGTTACTTGGAGATATTATTCTCGATGCGGAAAAACCAGCTTTAGCTCAACTAATAGAACTGTATGAACAAGAGCGAACTTCTGTGATCGGCGTACAATCTGTTTCAATGGATGTGGTGCATCAATATGGTGTCATTCATCCGATTGGGGAAGTACTTGATGGTCAGCCGATTGAGGTAAAAGGCTTTGTGGAAAAACCGAAAGCGGAAGAGGCTCCATCCAATCTATCTATTATGGGTCGCTATGTGCTAACTCCGAATATTTTTCATGCACTTAAATCCATTGCTCCGGGTGCAGGTGGTGAAATTCAGTTAACTGATGCGATAGAGTTATTAAACCACTCTGAACGGATTATTGCTTATAACGTGAAGGGGCGATTATACGATATTGGGAGTAAAATTGGATACGTGCAGGCGACCATTGATTATGCATTAAAACGGGAAGAGTTAAGGGAAGAATTAGTAAGTTATATGAAAACGATCATTCATACATAATTGCTTTAGGAGACGATTACGATGTTGAATTTTGATTATCCAAAACGTATTCAACAGTCTCATATTCTAGATATTCCTAAATTGGAACACTTGATAGAATGCTCATCGGAACAATTGCTGGAAATCGAGCACGTTGCGGAGGAAATACAGGCATCTGCTGACGTATTACTCGTAATTGGTGTTGGAGGTTCTTTTCTTGGTGCTCGCGCGGTAATCGATGCATGCACCCCTTATTTCAACACAAACAATGTAGAAGTGTTATATGCAGGAAATAATATGAGCGGTGCCTATTTAACTCAACTTTTAACTTATCTTGAATCAAAAGAAGTGTATGTAAATGTAGTATCAAAATCCGGTTCGACCATGGAGCCAGCCTTAGCTTTTCGGATTGTTAAGAAATATATGGAAGAACGTTATGGGGATAGGTCGAAACAACGAATTATTATTACGACGGATGGGAACACGGGGCTTTTAAAAGAAATGGCAGCTCGGGAAGGGTATCGGCAATTCGTTATTCCTACTGAGGTTGGTGGCCGTTATTCTGTTTTTACATCGGCAGGGCTTCTTCCAATTGCGGTAGCAGGAATTGATATTCATTCATTTCTTTGTGGAGCAAGACAAGCAGAAACAGACTTTGCTGTGGATGAATTGAATAACCTGGCTTACCAATATGCTTTTACACGGTTCGAATTGTACAAGGAAGGCTTTGTGATGGAGTTGTTAGCTTCCTTTGAACCACGACTTAATAAGCTGCATGAGTGGTGGAAGCAGTTATTTGGGGAAAGTGAAGGGAAAGAGCATAAAGGGCTTTATCCATCGACTGTGAACTATTCGACGGATTTGCATGCAATTGGTCAGTTTATCCAGGAAGGTAGCCGCATTATGTTTGAGACGCTTATTCACTTTGAAGAGGTGGAAGCCGATGTGGAAATCCCTTTTACTTTGGATGATCGCGATGGGTTGAATTATTTAGCAGGGCGGTCCATGAATGCGATTAATGCCACGTCAAAAGATGGAGTAGCCTTGGCGCATGAAGAGGGGGGCGTACCTGTCATCAAAATTGTCCTTCCTAAATTAGACGCCTATCATGTGGGGTATTTAATGTACTTCTTTATGAAAGCTTGTGTCATTAGCGCGACGCTACTTGGAGTAAATCCGTTTGACCAACCAGGTGTAGAGGCGTATAAAAAGAAAATGGTGAAATTGCTAAAAGGGGATTTTGTCCAGGTAAATAAATAATTAATGGAGAGTTCTCGGAAATTTCTGGGGACTTTTTTAATGGAAAATATCGAAACGTATGTTCGTATTTTATATAATGGAAATAAGAAAAATGATTCATAATAAATTGGAGGTGGTAATCGTGGAAAAACAAATTCTTGAGTTACTTCTAGACATGAATACAGAAATCAAATCCATAAAGTCACATGTGAATAATATTGAGTTGGACGTAAATTATGTGAAGTCAGAACTAGCTCATGTGAAAACAGAAATAAGTGATGTAAAGTCTGAACTCGGTAATGTGAAAACAGAAATAAGTGATGTGAAGTCTGAACTCGGTAATGTGAAAACAGAAGTAAGTAATATTAAATCGGAATTAAATGTAGTTAAGTCAGAAGTTAAAACAATGCATAAACGTTTTGATCTGTTCGAGGAAAATATAAAAAGCATGGGTGAACATTTTGAACTTACTGCTGCATACCGAATAAATGATACGCAATTCATTGAGGATAAGATCAATAGGTTGGAGAAGGAAATTTATCTTTTGAAAAACAAAAAATAGTTTTCTTTTAAGTGAAAAAATGCCCCAAAGTTTGAATCTTTGGAGCAATGTATAGATTATTCAACTATCGCTTTTATCATCTGTTCAATCCGCGTACCGGCATCCTGTTGTGTTTTGGCAACAACACCAAAATAATATTTACATTTTGGTTCGGTACCAGAAGGGCGAATTGCCACCCAAGATTCATCTTCTAAAATAAATTTTATTACATTTTCTTTTGGTAATTGAATGGGCTCTGTTGTACCATTTGAAAATGTTACAACACCCTTGAGATAGTCTTCAACTTTTACAATTGGGACACCTGAAATTTCGGTAGGAGGATTTTCACGATACCCATTTAATATCGCGGTCATTTGTTCTTGTCCGTCTTTCCCCTCGAACACTTTTGATACTAACGCTTCTTTGTGATATCCAAAATTCAAATATAATTCATTTAAGGCATCTAATAAAGTTTGTCCTTTAAGAGAATAATACCCGGCCATCTCTGCCACTTTTACTGCGACTTGAACGGCATCCTTATCTCGGGCAAAGGTTTTAATTAAATAGCCGTAACTTTCTTCGTAGCCAAATAGAAATGCGTGCTGCTTTGATTTTTCATATTCCTCTATTTTTTCAGCGATGTATTTGAAGCCTGTTAATGTATTTTCCGTTGCTACGTTAAAGTGATTTGCAATTTTCGTACCTAATTCACTTGTTACGATGGTTTTGACCATGATGCCATTTGGAGGGAATGTGTCATTCTTCTGTTTCGTTTGCAAAATATAATGGAGTAATAGTGCACCAAGTTGATTACCTGTTAATAATTCGTAACATTTTTCATTGCGGATTGCTACACCTAATCGATCAGCATCCGGATCCGTTGCCAATAGTAAATCCGCGCCAACCTCGTTTCCTTTTTCCATGGCCAACTCAAATGCAGCTGATTCTTCCGGATTTGGATAAGGAACAGTAGGGAAACTTCCATCTTGAATGGCCTGTTGATCCACTAAGTATACATGATTAAAGCCAAATTCTTTTAATCCTCGTGTAACTGGGACAAGCCCTGCACCATGTAGAGGGGTATAGACAATCTTGAGTTCTGTGTTGAGCTCATTATCTTCTTTTAAGGTTTGGAGGTTTTGTAAGTACTTTGTATCCAGCTCTTCTAAAATCCAATTGAACAAGCCTTGTGCTTCTAACTCTTTTTCATCATGTACTGAAATTTCAAATACGTCCTGGATTGTGTTCATCTGTTCCATAATGATGTTAGCACTGGATGGCACAAGTTGCGCACCATCTTCGCCATAGATTTTAAATCCATTATATTGTTTTGGATTGTGGCTTGCCGTAATAACCACTCCAGCAAAAGCGTGAAGCTCTCGAATGGAAAACGATAGTTGTGGTGTTGGTCGTGGTTCTTTAAAAACATACGCTGTAATGCTGTGCGCTCCTAACACACGAGCAGTTTCAACCGCAAACTCATAGGAAAAGTTTCGTGTGTCATAGGCAATGACTACACCACGTTGTTTTGCTTCTTCGCCATTTAAATCAATATAACGCGCCAGTCCTTCTGCTACTCGACGGATTGTATAAATATTCATTCGGTTCGTGCCAGCACCTAACAATCCGCGCATGCCACCTGTACCAAAGGAAAGATATTGATAAAAACGATCTTCAATTTCTTTTGCATTAGTTGAAATTTCGTTTAATTCATTCATTAAATGTTCTGGTAAATTTGCTGACTTCCATTTGTTATAACGATCTAACATCATTGCACCTACATTTCACTAGAATAGTTACTTCAAGAAAAAATCATGTACTGTTAATAATATACACTGAAAAAGGTACACTCCATAAACTTTTTTACACATTGATGGAGTACGCTCATCGTGTTATGACCTAGTATCTACTCGTTATTCTTACCTAGATCTTACAATCAAATTATCCGTAATTTAACTTAATTCCTAAGATAAATTGCCTAATTCCTCTCAATCTCAAATTTCTCAGTTTCAAAGCACCTTCCAAAAAGTAGAAGTTTTTAAAAATGATTATTTAGCCTTAATGCCACAAAATTTAATATGTCAACGGAATCGTTTTGGCAAGAAAATTCGACAAAGTAAAGCCGTTTCAAAAAATTACTGACAATTCAGTTTCGGAAATCGAATCTTTTTACGTATGTCTATTAGTCTAGCCGAAAAATAATGACACGCTTGTCCACCTTTGACAACATTTTCAAGTTACCTATACTGAAAATATAATTGGATATTTCCAAAATTCTCAATACTCAAATTTATGGAAAGTAGGGGTATTAGTGTTAGAAGCGAAACGACGTGCTGCGATCTTTCTATTACTTGCATTCTTATTGGCCATTGTTGCAGGCTATCTCGTTTTAGAAAAAGTAAAACAGTTGAATGCTGAGCTTGGTGGAATGGTTGAAATTTACGTGGCGAATGGCAATATCCCTGCTCGTACATTGTTACATTCGAGCCAATTAACCAAAATGGAGATTCCTCAAAAGTTTTTGACGGATTCCCATATTACTTCGGAAAAAGATATTGCTGGTCAAGTATCTGTTGTTCCTCTACATGAAGGGGATATCCTAACGCACAACATGTTAAAGGATTACTCCAATCTTCAAAATGAGAACAATCGACTTGTCGCTCTTTATAGAACCGACAAAGTTCAGTTTGACCAAGAAATTGCGGCACTTGATCGGGTGGATATTGTGGTCTCCCATGAAGTTAATGGTGAGAAGAAAACGGAGAGCTTTATGAAAGATGTGTCTGTTGCGTATTCCCAAGGTACTGGTGAGAAATTTGCGGGGGTAGCGGTTGAAGTGTCTGCACAAGACGCAACAAAGCTCATCCATATGCAAAATTATGCGGAATACATACGAGTATTAAAGGCGAATGTTGGTCAGGAAGAATCTACACCATCGACAAAAGAAGAAACAACAGCACCTGTTGAAACAGAAAACAAATCGACTGAACCAGTTCAACAAGAAGTAGAGGAACCCGCTTCCAATTCTAACAAACCATCCACAGACGGAAATTCGTAAACGGGAGGGGGACTTGTCATGGAATCGAAATTAAATATTTTAATTGTTAGCGATGAACCTGTACTTTTGCAACAATTGAAAAATATTGCAGAAAGTACGGAAGAAAATGTCCTTGTTGCTTCTACGACGGATGCCATAAGGGAAATGAATCGTGAAACGCGAGATATCGTCATCATGACGCAAAATGAAACGGACTTAGCAATTGATCTTGTGCAATCGATGCGGCAAATCAATCCGCTCGTTCTGATTATCTGTATTGCGCAACAAACAGACTTTGTGCTTTTGCGAAATTTAATGCGTGCTGGAACGGATGAATTTTTTGTATTCCCAGAGGAAACGTCCCTATTTACGAGTCGATTTCCAACTACGGTAAAAAACTATGCGATTCAGAAAAACTCCAGAGAATCGGCTACAGCTAAATCATTTGGTCGAGGACGAGGACAAATTTTCTCATTTTACAGCGGTAAGGGTGGTAGCGGAAAAACGGTTATTTCATCCGTACTTGCGCAAACATTGAAGCTTGAATCTACTGCTGAAGTCATCCTGATTGATTTAAATGGTCAGTATGGTGGGGTAGAATCGATGTTTTCCATTGAATCCAATCGCTCTCTCGCGGATTTATTACCTGTTATTGAAGAATTAAACGAAAGTCATATACGAAATGTTTCCAAAACAGAGGAAAATTCGAAGCTTGAAATTTTAGTTAGCCCAATTGATGCCGAGGTGGCCGAAACATTGGGGGAAAACTTTGTTGCGAAGTTATTGCGAACTTCTAGAAGGGCATTTGACTATGTCATCATTGACTTACCTTCGAACTTAACTGGACCCGTTATTACGGCAATGGAGGAGTCCGACAAAATCTATTATGTTCTTACACCGGATACACCTGCATTAAAAGTATTGAAGTATTACGAAGATTTATCTGCGCGCATTGGGGTCAATCTCATGGGGCGAATGGAGATTGTTTTAAACAATATTTCAAAGGAAAACGAGGTACAGCAAAAAGATTTAAAAAATGTCTTGCGCTATCCAATTGCAGCGAGCGTTCGTAAAGATATTAAAGGGTTGCAACCATTTATTAACAAGGGCGAACCCGTTCGAAAAGTAGTGAAAGAACGGAAGCTCATTCCGTTTGCAAAAGATGTGCGCAAATTTACACGTGAGATTTTGAAACAGTAATGGGGGTGTCGTAATGGCTTCTATTTTTGAAAGAAGAAAAGAATTGGTTTCTCAAAAGAAAACCGTTTCCTATCAGTACGATAACCATCTTGTGGATGACCTTGTTGAGCATTATAAAAGTCGCCTCTTACGTGATACGAATTTAGAAGCATTAACTCAACTTTCACAAGGGGAAATGCGACTTAAGATTGAGCAGTATGTTTCTCAATTTATGTCAGAGGAACGGGTTGTTATTTCCCGACATGATAAGGAACTACTTGTCACAAGAATTTTAGACGAGTCAGTTGGGTTAGGTCCTCTTGAGCCACTAATCAATGATCCACTTATCACAGAAATTTTAATTAATGGCTATAACGAGGTGTATGTGGAAAGAAGAGGGAAGCTACAACAAGTGGATATTGCATTCCGTGACGATGAACATGTGCGACATATTGTGGACCGTATTGTGGCTCCACTTGGTCGTCGGATTGATGAAAGCTCGCCAATGGTTGATGCGCGGTTGCCAGATGGAAGTCGGGTAAATGCCGTTATTCCACCAATTAGTTTAAATGGCACCCTCGTTTCAATTCGTAAGTTCCGAGCAGAGCCATTTCAAATGGACGATTTGCTTCAGTTTGAATCATTAAGTCACGGAATGGCGACGTTTATTGATTGTGTTGTCAAAGCGAAAATGAATATGCTCATTTCTGGTGGAACGGGTTCGGGAAAAACAACTCTTTTGAACGTTGCTGCTAGTTCAATTCCAGATTTTGAGCGTGTTATTACGATCGAGGATTCTGCGGAGCTTCGTTTGAATCGACCAAATGTTGTCGGCATGGAAGCTCGCCCTGCAAACGTGGAGGGAAAAGGGGAAGTGACAATCCGAAATCTTGTAAGAAACGCACTTCGAATGCGACCTGACCGAATTATCGTTGGGGAAGTTCGGAGTGGAGAAGCGTTTGATATGCTTCAAGCGATGAATACAGGACATGAAGGGTCTATTACAACTGTCCATGCGAATACACCAGATGACGCACTTAGACGTGTGGAATCAATGGTCGTCATGGCGGGGATGGATTTGCCTTCCTCCATTATTCGGGAATTTATCGTTGGTGCATTGGACATTATCATTCAAGCTACTCGTTTAACAGATGGAACACGAAAAATTGTTTCTATTTCCGAGGTACAGAAAAAGGAAGATGGTACATCACAAATCGTTGAAATTTTCACTTTTAAAAGGGTAGGCATGACAAAGGATGGAGATGTCATTGGCTATTTTACGCCAACAGGGGTAAAGCCCAAATGCATCGAGCGGATTAAAATGTTTGGTCTCTCGATTCCAGATGGCTTGTTTTTACCGGAGCATCAGGAGGTGAGTCTATGATTGCCGCCACCGTCACAGCAATCGCTACAATTCTACTCGTATTTGGCTTTTACAATCTATTAGGCTATCGAAAAGAAAAGAGAGAGTGGCGAAAAAAAACACATCAGTTTTACCGTGAAGGAGAACGAAGAAAAAGTGTACTGGTCATATGGGGAGCAAAATTTGATCAAACGGAAACGGCAAAAGAAATGGAAAAAACCTTACTCGATGCCAACATTCCGTTTACTCCTTCTGAATTTATTGGTGCTTTAATTGTTGCTTACATGGGCTTGTTATTTGTTCTTTACAACATTTTCAACGTGTCAATAGTGATCGCTATTGTCATTTCCTTGCTGTTACTTGAAGGTGCAAGACGGATGCTTTTTGTTATGCGGAAAAACAAACGTCGGCAAATTCTTGTGGACCAGCTTCCTGAAATATGCCGACTTCTTGCTAATTCTACAAGGTCAGGGATGACATTAAATCAAGGAATCCAACTAGTCGCAAAGGAAATGACGGAGCCAGCAAAGAGTGAGTTTAAAAATTTAGCCCACGAATTATCTTTAGGGATTGATTTTGGCAATGCGATTCGTGCATTGGAAAAGCGTATTGACAATAAAGAATTTCATCTTTTTACAGCGACACTGCTTATTCAAAAAAGAGCTGGCGGAAATTTATATATGGTATTGGATGAAATGAGCAACACGTTAGATGAACGAAAGCTGTTAAAGCAGGAAATTAAAACACTGACCGCTGAGCAACGGTACATTTCGTATATCATTCCGGTCATTCCAATTTTTTTAGTACTGATGATGAACAATGTTGTAGATGGCTTCCTTGATCCACTGTTCTCAGGAATTGGCCTACTTCTATTTGCCATTTTTGCGTCTGGAACAGTTGCGACATTTTTCATCGTAAGAAAAATTACAAATATTAGGGTGTGACAAAATGGATGGAATTATCGCCATTACGATTATTCTAACCGTTCTATTTTTTGGGATTGCCCTAAGAGCGGTTTACGTTTATGGGCAAAGCCGTCGAGAGTTAAAGAGAACCATTGCTGACACGCTTTATACCTATGACACGTTCCAAAAGAAAGTAAGCAGGAATGAAAAAGTATTAAAGAAAATCCTCCATTTTGCGGATGATTTTTCAGAGCTAGGCCAACGTATCAATTTTTTTAGTGAAAATGCCGATGTGAAAAAATGGCTCATTCAAGCGGGGCATCCATATGGTTTAACGGTTGAGCGATTTCAGGGCTTAAAAATGTTTCTTCTTATTTTTGGTGTGATTGCTGGAGGCATTATGCTCGTACTTGGTTTTCCTTTTGCTCAATTTTTAGTCATTCTTTTGCCAATTGGAGGCTATATGTTCTCGATTTTATGGATTCGATCAAAAGCAAATGCGCGGCAATCTGAAATCTCGTACCAGCTGCCTGATTTTCTTGACACGATGAGTGTAACGTTACAGGCAGGTGTTAGCATGAATCAAGCATTACGAGATATTGTGCCGTATTTTGAAGGACCCATTAAAGAAGAATTTAGCCGCTTTTTACAAGAATTGAGTATTGGTGTTCCAAAAGTAGAAGCGTATCGTTTGCTGCTTGAACGAAATGATTCGAAAGAGTTTCAAATATTAATTAAGTCTCTTATTCAAGGTGAGCGACTTGGTGTTCCAATTGCAGATTCATTCAAACAACAAGCTGAAGAAATGAGGAAACTCAAAAAAGAGATGATTAAAGAAAAGGCGGCAAAAGCTTCACCGAAAGTAACATTAGTCACGACATTTATTATTCTGCCGTCCGCCCTCATCTTTATTGGAGGCTTGATGATTATAAATATGTTCAACCAAAACAATGGCATTTTTGAATTATTTCAATAAAGGCTTTACTAGAGGTGGATGACTTTGTAAATGTTAGCCCCGTCTTTTGATGAAGAACTAAATAATGAAAAGGAGAGATGAAGAGATGAAAGAATTTATGTTGTCATTTTGGATTACGTTAATGTCCCCATTGAAAAATGAAAGAGGAGCTCAATCTTTAGAGTGGCTTGGTTTAGCCGCATTATTAATTTTAGTTTTAGGTATTGTTTCGACCGCTCTTAATGGTCAATCCAGTGCAATTTCAGAGTTAATCGGAAAAATCATTCAAAAAATTGCTGGAATGGTAGGTTAATAGTTTCGCAATAGCGGGTTTGCCAATTAACTGAGCGAATCTATCCAAGTTTTAATTGCTAGTAGTTATGGGAGGAGAATTTTTTGAAACCAAAATTACCATGGAGTATAACGATGATCCTCTTATTTTTACTACTTGTTGGTTGTAGTAATGATGAACAACCTTCAACAACAGAGGAACAACAAGAGGCACAAACAGAAGAGACAACTACAGAAAACACAGAGCCAAAAAAAGAAGTTGAGGAAGAAGTAGCAGATCAAGAGAATATTGCCCAAGTTCCTCCGCTTCCTACAACGTTAAAAGAGTTAGAAAATTTACCATCCGGCTATACGAAATATGTTAGTACGCTCGAGGAGGAAGGGCGAACATTAACGGATGAATTAACGAAACACCTTCCAGATATTTCAGGAAATCCAACAACAGAACAACTGGACCGCTATTATGAAGCTATTTTATCTGTTTTTCAACAAGACTTTGTGGGACCTGAGGAATTAATTGAACAAATGAAATTTCAATCGATTGGAAACCCAGAAATTGAAGATCCTCGCTATCAATTTAAAGAAAATTTGAATGTGATGGTTATTTTAGATGCCTCTGGGAGTATGAAAAATTATGAAGGTAATGAAACGCGGATGGACGCAGCGAAAAAGGCAATTACATCATTCGTTAAGGAGTTACCTGAGAATACAAATGTTGGGTTGCGTATTTACGGTCATAAGGGGACTGGGAGTGATTCAGATAAAGCACTTTCTTGTAGTAGCAGTGAGTTAGTGTATCCATTAAGTACGTACAATGCGGGTAACTTTGAGCAAGCACTGACGAAAGTAGTTCCATCGGGTTGGACGCCAATTGGTCTAGCGTTAAATGAAGCGCAGAAAGATTTGGCTTCCTTTAAAGGAGAGAACAATACAAACATTATCTATCTTGTTAGTGATGGGATTTCAACTTGTGATGATCAGCCTGTGGAAGCGGCAAAATCTCTCTATGATTCTGATATAACGCCAATTATGAATATTATTGGTTTCAATGTGGATCATGCAGGACAAAAACAGCTTCAAGAAATAGCAACCGCAACAGAAGGGACATATCAAAATGTATCCGATGCACAAGGTCTTCAAGAGCAATTAGCGGAAGCCAATAAAGTTGCTGAGAAGTGGAAGCAATGGAAAGAATCACAGGAAGGCTGGATTGAACTCTATAAAACTAATAACTGGCTTGATATTTTTGGTTACCATAGTCGTGAATTTAAAAAATGGGTTGATGAACGGCAAGCAGTTGGTTTTACATTAACGTATTTGTATCAGCAAAAAGATAAAATGTCACCAGAATCGCATGACTACTTACAACGAAAAAATAAAGAATATCATACTTGGATTGAACAAGAATATGACAAATTAAGAGCTGAATTAGAAGCAATGAATGAATTAAGTTATACAGATGCCATGAAGGCTTTGGAGGAAAAGTACTTAACGAACACAAGCACTCCTTAAAGAGTAGGAGCGAGGTGAAAGTGTGAAAAGAGGAATATTTAGAAGAATCATCGCTGTATTCATGATTGCTTTTATATTATTTTGGTCGGCAATTCCTTCGATAACAATGGCCTTCTTCATTTCTCCGGGTACGCCAATCACTCCTGGTCAGGCAATTACACCGGGGCAACCAATTACGGGTGGGCAATTTATTATTCCAGGTGAAGTGATTGAGCCAGGTACGCCGATAAATGGAGGGCAAACGTATCAACCAGGTCTATCGTTAAACGGGGGCATTTCACCTGTTTCAGGGCAACCGATTATCCCTCCCTATAACAGCAATACGGGCCAGTTTCTTATTCCAAATATTGCGGGTACTTTGCCAATCAATTGGTTACAGACAGGAACACCTATTTCAACTGGGGATAATATAACAGGTGGTAATGCTACTGACGGAGGGGAAGGTCCATCTGGTGGGAAAGCTCCTACTGGTGGGGATGCATCTCCAACAGGTAATCCTCTAAAAGGTGGTAATGCAACAATCGAAGGAGAGGGTCCATCCGGTGGTGAAGGCCCTAGTGGAGGAGAATCACCAACTGGAGGTGACGGTAATACAGCTGGTGAAGGACCTACAGGAGGAGAAGGACCGACTGCAGGGGAAACGCCTACTGCTGGAGACGGACCTTCAAATGGTGAGAGCCCAACCGGTAATTCATTAGATAGTGGTAACGGTGGAGAAGGTGGGAATCTCGAAACCGGGACAACAGATGGTTCAGGGGATACGTCTTCTGGCAATTCAAGCAGTGGCGAACTTTCATTATTAAATATTCTTTTTAGTTCAACGATTACTGAAAATGGACCTCTTGGTGTTGTCGCGGGGCTACTAAAGGATGGAAAACGCTACATTACTGGTTTTGCAAAGCCATTTATGGAAGGAATGTCTGCCTTTTACGCAGGGTTTCGATTGGAAGAGCTTAAATCAGGAAACTATAAAGTCCATGGTAAGAATCAGCTAAAAAATCCAATCTTAAATTATTTTTATGATAACTACAAAAAATACAAACTTGATGGTAGAGACGCTTACTTACCGGCTGGGAAAAGCAATCCCAAACCGTATAAAGTTACGACATTTTTGGATGGGAAAAAAATTGCCAATTTCGATTCATTCAAAAGTGGCGTTAGTAGTGTATGGAAAAGTGTTAAATCCGGATTAAACGATGGATTTAATATTTTCTCTAAAAAGTTTTATTCGCTATCCAATCTAGGTAAACTCAATGGCCCTCTAAATATTGGTGCTAATGTTCTATCGAATGTTGGGAAACATGGTCAACAGGCATTTAAATCCACCGAATTTTATGCAGATTTAACGGTAGATCTTGCAATTGGAGCTGGAACGACTGCTGTTTCTAGTATTGCATCAAGTATTGCTGCAGGTGCTATTGGAGGATCAGTTGTACCTGGTTTAGGTACTGCAGTAGGAGCATTCGCTGGATTACTAGTCGGTGTCGGCATATCGCTCGGTATTAATGGTACAGATACCGGAAGAAGGCTGAAAAAATGGGCAAGTGATGGGGTAAATGCAGGGTATAAAGCCGTGACAAATACAGCAAAAAATGTATGGAATGGTGCCAAAAATTTATTCGGCTTTGGATGATGGAGTTGCTCTTTTAGGGGCAGCTCTTAACCACATAAGGGGAGGTGAGAAGATGTTTAATACGATGAAGTTTTTTCAAGCAATTGGGGTTAGCATATTATTGACAGTTGTCGTTACTTTTATTGTAAGTTTGATACCATTTGGAAGTGTCGGATTCCTGTTATTGTTTCAAATGATTCTCATCTATGGAAGTGTTGGCTTTTTTTGTGCTAGATGGAATCCAGCAACACCTTACACAGCGGCTTATTTAGGAGCAGTGCTTCTTTCTTTTAGTAGTTTCCTTTTATATCAGTTTGTTTTTAATATTTTCATTTTTGCCGATCCAGATGGTATTGGGAGAAGCATGTCACTAGCGGTTGTGTTTAGTCTCCTATTTGCGTATATAACGGTATTGATTAGAAAGAAAAGAGAAGGTGTGCTCACATGATCCGTAATGTTTTTGATATTTATAATCGTAATTGGAGCCAAATCCTTACATGGTCGTTTCTAATTATTTTACCTGTTACAATTTTTTCTTATTTATCAATGGTGTATGTCTATTCATCCAATGAGGGAATCACCCCCCATTATATTGCGGGGCTTGCTTTCTTTTTAAATTTTATCCTTTGTATTCCACCTTTTGTGAAAATGGTTTTAATTGATAAACAGGATGACGTGTTCAAACCAGTAGATGGGTTAATTTTCTTTGTAAAACAGTTCGGTCTGTTAGTGATTTTAACGAGTATTATTTATTGGATTGCGATTGTCGGCATTCTCTTTTTGTTTATTCCTACGTTTGTCGGTTTATTATTTTTATTAGTTTTCCCATTTTTTTCAGAAGGTCGAAGCGTGAAGACAGTAATTTCAAATACAACGAAAACCATTGTGAGAGAGAATATTTCATTACTAGGTGATTTAATCGTAATCATCAGTATTAACGTTGGTTTATGGGTTGCGATGTTACAGTTTCTTGCACAGTTTGAAAATAACTTGTTGGCCTATCTAATTATTCGAGTTGTCCTAAATATTCTCGTGTTTCCACTATTATATATTTATTTAACATTGCGTTATCGTAATGATCCTGCAATTTGAAGGGATGAAATGGATGGAAAAATTAATAAGTACTGATCACAATTTTAGTATTGATTTTAAAAAATTAAATCTCCCTGTCATGATTGTATTATCGATTATTACATTAGGAGCATACATAGGCGTTTGGTTCCTAAGAAATCGTCAGAGCATCCAAAATTCCCATTATAAAACAGGGATTCATTTTGGGTTATGGAGAGTATTCACGTTGGGTTCGTTTATTTTCTTATTTATTCATTTCTTTGGGAATTTAGTATTGAGTGATTATGGGCTTGCAAATATTGAATCCTATGAAATTATTTTTAACTTCTTTTTTATTGGATTTCTTTATTATTCTATTTTTAGATTACGTGAAAGCTTTGAAGAGGAAGCAGATGTCATACTAAATAAATATTTACTATTTTTCCTTCATGTATTTTATATTCAATACAAAATGAATCAACTTCAAGATTCACAAACGAATGTAAAGGGATGATGTAATGAGAGCTGCACAACAATCAGTACCATTTACGAAAAATAGAGTATTACTTACATTATTTTTGCATTTACTAATGGGTATTCCATTTAGTTTACTACCTGAAGTGAATGTAAGATTTTGGTTTGCTTTTAATGTTGTATTAGCTATCATTTTAGCCTTTATTAACTATATAATTTGGCTGTTTTATAAGGACGAGAGCAAACGTTATTTTTCCCTTCATTCCTTTGTGATGATGATGGGGATTGCTTATTATGCGATGTCACCAGCTTTTAGAAGTTTGTATCCAACAGCGTTCTTTTGGCTTTTACTCATGGTGACGGTCGGTTTAGTAGCATTTCTAATCATAAGATATGATTCAGTAACCATTGCGATTGTGAATCCCCAACATATATTGTTTAAAAAATTAATCATGGTCTATTCTTTTACTTTTATAATGGTTGGGGCACTTTTATGGGTTTATATTGTTGTATCAAAAACAGGACCCTTTGTGGCAGGTGCCAGCATTTTATATTTTGGTGGTCTCTTTTTTATTATGATTTCTCCCGCCATGTTAGCAACACCTGAACGGGTAAAAGAAATATTAAAACATAATTAGACGAAGGAAGGGTGGACCATCATGAAAGTAAAAAAGCTATTAAATAATGAAAAAGGCTCACTTTCCATTGAATTTTTAGGGATCCTTCCATTTTATTTTTTATTTTTCCTTATATTATGGCAGGTCGTTGCTTCGGGGTACGCAGTATTGAATTTAAAGGCCGCTACTACAGATGCTGCACAGGTTTATGCCATGTCAAAAGATTATTGGGAAACAAAAGATACGATTGATCAAACAATTGGCAGCGGGTCATTATTAACGGACCATAGTTTTTTAATCGAACCAGATTCAGCTGATCCTAACTTTTTTGTCGTCACTGTCACAGCAAAGCACCCATTAGTATTCCTTCCAGAAAGTATGGCTGATCTTGCCACAATTACGATTGATTCCAAGGCAACTGGAAAGGTGTTTGTACCATGAAATATGTAAAAGATGAAAAGGGAAGTGCAACGATTTATTTATTATGGATTATGACGACGATTATTGTCATTTCAGTGATTGTCATAAATATTGCGCGGGTATATGTTGTAAAGCATCAAGCATCCACTGCTGCTCATCTTGGTGCAATCGCGGCAACAAGTGAAATTTTGTTCGCTACCGAGGAAGCGATTAAGGAATTTGATGAAAAAATGTTGGAGCTTCTGGAGGTGGATGCAGATTATGAGCCGTTATGGGATGAGATTTTGGAAAGAAAGTCAGAACACATGTCCATGGGAGATGCAGAGGAAGAGGCGTATATAAAGTCTTTAAATGAAATTTTACCAAGTAGTTTAAGTAACGAGTTGTTAAAGGAAATTTTTGAGATGAAATTTAAAATGGACCCAACGCTCAGTTCCGATATTTATCATTCTGTAGAAAAAATTGTCAGGGAAAATGAGGGCAATGAAGAGCATTTAGAAATTGTTATTTCTGAAGACAAATATCGTGTAGAAGTAAAAACGGATGCCACCTTTGACTCGATTACAGATGGTTCGTTCTTAAATCGATTTTCAAAAGATATCCCACAAAAAGGTTATGGTCCGTCACTACGGTATTTACAATATGTTTTAAATTGAGGATGCTCCAAAATGGTCATTTATTTTGGAGCGTTTTTCTAATAAATAGAAAGTTTTTTAGGGGGACGATTCACTAGATAAATACTTACGCCAACAAGTAACATTCCTAAAAATAAGTTGAACGTAATGCTTTCCTTCAAAAAAATGGCGCTAACGATCACCGACAAGATGGGTACTAAAAACGTAAATGCCCCCACCTTGCTTGCCTCACCTTCATTCATCAGTTTGAAATAGATGACTTGTGCAATGGCCATACCCGCAATAGCACCCCAAATAATGCTTGAAATCAGTTCTACATTCCAAACAATATCGTGTACATTTTCTGTGACTAATCCACTTACGAGTAAAGTCGCTCCACCAATGACTAGCTGCATGACCACCATCCAAAAGGGGTGTACGCGTGTTTTGTTTTTCTTCACATAAATCACACCGCTCGCCCAGACTAGTGCGGTAGCTAATGCTAAGGTTACTCCAATGGCAGAAACATGAATGATTAGGCCATCGATGCTAACAAATACAATGCCAATAAACCCTAGAATGAGACCGATACTTTTTAGGATCGTCATCTCCTCACCTAAAAAGTACCATGCCATAATTCCGAGAAGTACTGGTTGAAAATAAACAATTACTGAAAAAAGCCCCCCCGGTAGATAGATAATACCAATCGTTTGAATACCTAAATAAAGAACCATATTTAATACCGCCGAAATGCAATAGAATCTCCAATTTTCTTTGAATTTCAGGAGATATCGAATTTTCAAAGCGAATATGAGTAATATGAACCCGCCAATAAATGCCCTTGCCCCTGCAAAGAGGAGAGGCGGCATAAAGTTTACGCCATTTTTATAGATCGGCCAACTTACGCCCCAAATGACGATTAACAGTATTAATAGAAAATAAGAAGTCAGTTTCGAACTTTCATTCCCCACATCTGAACCTTCTTCCATGTTGATAATAAACTAGTATATGTTTAGGTGACTGTACCGGGTACTTCGAATGTAAAGGGAACTTGACATTGAGTGGAATGTAAAGTATCCTTTACGTAAAGTTAGCTTTACATTTGGTGGTGAGAAGTAGGAATTGGAAAACCGAATTAGAGATTTGCGAACAGTTTATGATTTGACTCAAGACGAACTTGCAGAAAAGTTAGAAGTTTCGAGGCAAACGATTATTTCGTTAGAGAAGGGGCGCTACAATCCATCGCTCACACTTGCGTATAAAATTGCGCGTGTGTTTAAGTGCCGGATTGAAGATGTATTTATTTTTGAGGGGGAAGAGAAAAATGGATAATCCATGGGTGTCATTAATTTTTTGGCTGTTTTTAGCAACAATAATTGTAAGTGCTTTTTATTTTCCAAGACGTATAATGAAAAAGAAAAAACAATATGATGAACGCTTTGTCTACAATGATCATCTTTCGCGGTCCTATGGGTGGATTGGTTCACTCGGCGTTATTTTCGTTGCGTGGTTTTTATCGCTTGTGATTTTCCATTCCATGATTGCATTTTGGTTAATTTCTGCAATTTACGTCGGGCATATGGTGTCTTATATGATCGGCTCTGCGATTGCGAATAGCCGAAATTAGTAAAATTGATACTTTGAGAGTACTTCACCAATTCGCAAGTGCTCTCATTTTAAAGTTTATACATAACCAGTTGATAAAGGAGTTTCGAAATACTATGCCAATATCGAAAGCATGTACAATCGCAGGTTCTGCAGCGCGGGGTGGGGCGGGCATTCAAGCAGATTTGAAAACGTTCCAAGAGTTTGGAGTTTTTGGAATGTCGGCCATTACTGCATTTGTTGCAACTCATCCAGAGACAAAACAAAACATTTTTATCCAACCGTTAGACGTTATCGAAGCTCAACTTTCAACAATCTATGAGCAAGGGGATATTGATGCGCTAAAAACAGGGATGCTGTTCTCAAAAGAGATTATTGACCTTGTTTCAACGTGGCTCCAAACAACAACGATTCGGAATGTTGTTGTCGATCCAGTGATGTTTGGGAAAGCGGGTTCTGCCTTGCTTGATTTTGAGGCGATGGATACGTTAAAAACAAAATTAATTCCTCAGGCAAACATCATTACCCCAAATATGCCAGAAGCAACGTATTTATTAGGGGGCCATGAATTAACAACATTAGTGGATTTACAAGATGCAGCCCGGGATTTGTATCAATTCGGCCCGGACTACATTTTAGTAAAAGGCGGAAGATTACACGATGCTGCCATTGATGTGTTGTATGATGGCGTGACAATGACGTTGCTTGAGGCACCTCGTATCGATACAATCCATACAAATGGAGCAGGTTGTTCTTATTCCGCAGCGATTACAGCTGGACTTGCGAATGGTCTTTCAATGCAAGAAGCAGTTGTTCAAGCGAAGAAATTTGTGACTGCCGGTATTCGCCGTTCGATTCCATTTGAAAAAGTGGCAGGTATGATTGATCATCGTGCCTATAAACAGTTTGGGGAAGATGGAGTAAAGGTGACAAGTGCCCGCAACTGGAGCTAAGTGCCCACAAGTCGCGCCAAGTGATCCCAACCCGGTGTCAAGCGCCCATAAATCAGGCCAAGTGATCTCAAGCTGGTGCCAAGCGCTCACAAAAAAGCGTAAGTGCCCTCAAATCGAGTCAAGTGCCCACAAATTAAAACAAAAAATAGTCTATAGCCCAATTCATAGCTATAGACTATTCCTTAGATTCTAGAATTGCTCGCCGCTATCCAAGCTCACTTGCCATTCCACGCCGAACTTGTCCTTTACGGCACCGTAGCATTTGCTCCAGAATGTTTCTTGGAGTTCCATTGCCACGGTTCCACCTTCTTTTAAACCTTCAAAAGCAGAGCGAATTAACTGCTCGTCCTTGCTAACAACGGTTACGCTAATATTGTTTCCTACCACAAATGGAGAACCGGGCCAAGTATCAGAGAACATGACACGGCTACCGGCGATATTCAAATTCGTATGCATCACTAAATGTTTTGCGTCTTCAGGAATTTGGAAATTTGGATCGGGTGGCGCATCTCCAAATGTCATAATTTTTGGCGCTTCTGTTTGAAATACTTTTGCGTAAAATTCAGCTGCTTCTCTACAATTCCCATCAAAATTTAAATACACTTCAATTGCCATCGCTTCAACACTCCTTGAAAAATGTAAATTCCTTCATATTCTTTCCCTATTGTAATGTAAGATAGTCGGGATTTGCACTTTATTTGTGTACCCAAATGACTCTTTTAATAAATCTCTAAAATTCGCATAAAATACTCTATTAACCTAATAATATGTTACTCAACTGTTATATAAGAATATTAAAAATTTTATTGTTGTTATATAACAATTGTGTTATCATCATTTCAGTAGTGAATATTGTGAATATTACAAATAGAATGGAGGGTATACAAATGGTTACTTTTCTAGTTTGTATCTTGATTTTAATCGTAGGCTATTTTACTTATGGGAAATATGTTGAGAAAGTATTTGGTGAAAAGCCAGATCGTCCAACGCCTGCGTATGTCAATGCGGATGGTGTTGATTATGTACCGATGTCCACGCCGAAGAACTCATTAATTCAATTATTAAATATTGCAGGGACTGGTCCGGTATTTGGTCCGATTGCCGGCGCTCTTTATGGACCGGTTGCATTTATCTGGATCGTCGTTGGCTGTATTTTTGCTGGAGCGGTACATGATTACTTAACTGGTATGATTTCGATTCGCAACAAAGGAGCGCACGTACCAGAGCTTGTGGCGAAATTTTTAGGGAAATTCATGAAACATGTTGTGAATGTTTTTGCACTTTTATTATTGTTATTAGTAGGGACAGTGTTCGTTTCATCACCGGCGATGTTAATTAATAATCTTTTAGAAGGTGATGCATCTACATTAGCGATCATTGTAGGAGTTATATTTGTTTACTATATTTTAGCGACATTATTACCGGTAGATAAAATTATCGGCCGCCTTTACCCATATTTCGGTGCGATCTTAGTTATTTCTGCAGTAGGTATTGGGATTGGTTTGATTGTAACGGGTGCACCGATTCCAGAATTAACGTTTGCGAATATGCATCCGAGAGAATTACCGATTTTCCCGTTAATCTTCTTTACGATTACATGTGGGGCATTATCTGGATTCCATGCAACGCAAACACCAATCATTTCTCGTACGACACAAAATGAAAAACAAGGTCGTAAAATTTTCTATGGCATGATGATTGCGGAAGGGATTATTGCAATGATTTGGGCTGCTGCTGCAATGAGTTTATTTGATGGTTATGGTGGCTTAAATGAAATGCTAGCTGCTGGCGGACCTGCTGCAGTAGTAAGTGAAGTATCATTACTTATGATGGGCTCAATTGGTGGTACGTTAGCAATTTTAGGGGTAGTGGTGTTACCGATTACTTCTGGAGACACAGCTTTCCGTGCAGCACGTATGATTATTGCGGACTATTTCAAATTTGGTCAAGCAAAATTATTAAGTCGTTTATGGATTGCGATTCCACTATTTGTCATGTCCTATGCATTAACAAAAATTGACTTTAATATTTTATGGCAATATTTCTCTTGGGCCAACCAAGTTACTGCTGTCATTGCACTTTGGGTAGGTGCTATGTATCTATTCTTAGCAAAGAAAAATCATTGGATTGCAACTATTCCAGCAACGTTTATGACGTACATGGTAATCGTTTATATTTTATTTGAGCCAACGATGGGCTTTGGGATCCCGCTGAATGCCTCTTATATTGGCGGTGTTGTGGCAACCATCTTGCTCGTGGCGATTTTCTTCAATGCCGCGCACAAAAAGCGTGGTACATCCATTTTACTAGACGAGGATGTTTCGGGGTTCCAAGTGGCAAGTACAGTTGAACATGACTAGTATCTATTAACATTTTCGTAGCTTTGAAGAATTTGGTGTCAGTCACCGGATCTTCTGGCTACGTTTTTTGTTTTTCAATGTTTAACCATTCCCCCAAAGCACATTAAAATAGAGAGGTCATTTGCACCTATATATAGGTAATGATAAAATGGAAGTTGAGACTAAATGGGAAGTGAAATTATTCATGGCGAACATTTTAAATAAACTTTTTGACCCGAATAAAAAAGAACTAAAAAAATTAAATAAAATTGCCGATCAAGTGGAGGCGCTTGCTTCACAAATGGAGCAGCTATCTGACGAAGATTTAAAAGGGAAAACGGTTGAATTTAAAGACCGTTACCAAAATGGAGAAACCCTTGAACAGTTACTTCCAGAAGCATTTGCTGTTTGTCGTGAAGCCTCTCGTCGTGTACTAGGGATGTATCCTTTCCGTGTGCAAATTATGGGGGCGACAACTCTTAATGAAGGCAATATTGCAGAAATGAAAACAGGGGAAGGGAAAACGTTAACTTCCACAATGGCCGTATACTTAAATGCATTAACGGGTAAAGGTGTACACGTTGTAACAGTAAACGAATACCTTGCTGGCCGTGATGCTGCGCAAATGGGTGAATTGTACAATTTCCTTGGACTTTCGGTTGGTTTAAATTTAAATAGCTTATCAAAAGATGAAAAGCGTGAAGCGTATGCTGCAGATATTACATATAGTACGAACAATGAGCTCGGGTTCGACTATTTGCGTGATAACATGGTGCTGTACAAAGAAGAACGTGTACAACGCCCTCTTCACTATGCAGTAATTGACGAGGTTGACTCGATTTTAATTGATGAAGCCCGTACACCTTTAATTATTTCTGGACAAGCTGGAAAAACGGCAAAACTATATGTGCAATCGAACATGTTTATCCGTATGTTAAAAGCAGATGAAGA
Organism: Lysinibacillus antri; assembly: GCF_003977595.1. Taxonomy (GTDB): domain Bacteria; phylum Bacillota; class Bacilli; order Bacillales_A; family Planococcaceae; genus Ureibacillus; species Ureibacillus antri. Next base: position 85,270 of record NZ_RYYR01000007.1, read on the forward strand.
TTACACATATGACGAAACAACAAAGGGCGTTACCTTAACTGATAGTGGGATTGGAAAAGCAGAAAAAGCATTTGGCATTGATAACCTATTTGATTTAAGCCATGTGCGCCTACTACATGCGATTAACCAATCGTTAAAAGCCCATGTTTCGATGCACCGTGATGTTGATTACGTTGTTCAAGAAGGCGAAATTGTCATCGTTGACGGCTTTACTGGTCGTTTAATGAAAGGTCGTCGTTATTCAGATGGTCTTCACCAGGCGATTGAGGCAAAAGAAGCTGTTGAAATCCAAAACGAGTCAATGACCATGGCGACGATTACGTTCCAAAACTACTTCCGTATGTATGAAAAGTTATCGGGTATGACAGGGACTGCAAAAACAGAAGAAGAAGAGTTCCGCAACATTTACAATATGCAAGTTGTCGTGATCCCTACGAATAAACCGATTGCGCGTGATGACAAAGCGGATTTAATTTTTGCCACGATGCAAGGGAAATTCAATGCGGTAGCTGCGGATATTGCAGAACGTCATAAAGCAGGTCAGCCTGTCTTAGTCGGGACGGTTGCGATTGAAACGTCTGAAGTTATTTCAAAATTATTGGATAAACATAAAATTCCGCACAATGTGTTAAATGCGAAAAATCATGAATTTGAAGCAGATATCATTGCCAATGCCGGGAATCGTGGGGCAGTTACCATCGCAACAAACATGGCTGGTCGTGGTACCGACATTAAACTGGGTGAAGGTGTGTTAGATCTTGGTGGTTTAGCGGTAATTGGTACAGAGCGTCACGAATCACGCCGTATTGATAATCAGTTGCGCGGTCGTTCTGGTCGTCAAGGGGACCCTGGTGTGACACAATTCTATTTATCCCTTGAAGACGATTTAATGCGTCGCTTCGGTTCAGATAAAATGAAAACGATGATGACTCGACTAGGTATGGATGACTCCCAACCAATTCAATCAGGCATGGTATCCAAAGCGGTAGAATCGGCTCAAAAACGTGTAGAAGGAAATAACTTCGATGCACGTAAACGTTTATTACAATACGATGATGTGCTTCGTCAACAACGTGAAGTCATTTACAAAGAACGTCGCGAAGTACTTGAAGCTGAATCAACACGTGAACTTGTTGAAAGTATGATTCAGGAATCGATCGAAAATACCGTAACGATTCATACGCAGGGCGACCAACAAGAGTGGAAATTAAAAGCACTGGAAGATCATATTCAAGCAAATCTGCTAGAAGAAGGCGCAATCAAAGCGGCAGATCTAGAAGGAAAATCGCCGGAAGAAATGATTCAGTTCATTTATGGAGAAGTGCAAAAACGTTACAATGAAAAAGAAGAAGAATTGTCACCAGAACGTATGCGTGAGTTTGAAAAGGTTATTTTACTGCGTTCGATTGATACGAAATGGATTGATCATATTGATGCAATGGATCAATTACGTCAAGGAATTCACCTTCGTGCATATGGCCAAACTGACCCATTACGCGAATATGAACAAGAAGGCTTCGCAATGTTTGAGGATATGGTGGCCGCGATTCGTGAAGATGTAACGAAATATGCGATGAAAGCTCAAATCCGCAACAACTTAGAGCGTGAAGAAGTGGCAAAAGGGCAAGCAGTGAACCCGAAAGAAGAAGCAGCGCCTAAGAAAAAACAACCGGTTCGAAAAGCAGAAAACATTGGTCGTAATGATCCGTGTCCGTGTGGTAGTGGCAAGAAATATAAAAGCTGTCACGGTCTGCAGCAGTAGGTCGTCTGGTGGGATGTGTTTCGACCTTTAAACGTTGAATGAAAAATAGTATTCAGAACCGTAACGAGTAATATAAAGTTGCGGTTCTCTCAATTTAAATCGAGTACGGAGGATTTTTACATGATTGAATTATCGAATGTGAGAAATACATTAGAAAATACAGCCAAAAAATTGGCGGACTTCAGGGGGTCTCTTTGACTTAGAAAACAAAGAGGCACGTATTCAAGAATTAGATGAAATGATGTCAATGCCAGATTTTTGGAACGATCAAGAAGCGGCACAAACAGTCATTAACGAATCGAACGGTTTAAAAGCCATCGTAAATGAATTCAATGAGCTTGTTACAACGCAAGAAAATTTAGAAATGACGTTGGAGCTTTTAAAAGAAGAGCCGGATGAAGAGTTGCAAGAAGAGCTTGGAACGGAATTAGAAGAGTTTGAAGGGAAAATGGCTGCATTTGAACTGCAAATGTTATTAAGCGAACCATATGATAAAAACAATGCGATTTTAGAACTGCATCCGGGAGCGGGTGGTACAGAATCGCAAGACTGGGGATCGATGCTACTGCGTATGTATACGCGTTGGGCAGATCATCATGGATTCAAAGTGGAAACAATGGATTATTTACCTGGAGATGAGGCTGGAATTAAATCGGTAACCTTACTCATCCAAGGGCATAATGCGTACGGGTATTTAAAGGCTGAAAAAGGGGTACACCGTCTCGTTCGTATTTCGCCATTTGATTCTGCTGGCCGCCGTCATACGTCCTTCGTATCGTGTGAAGTGATGCCAGAGTTCAATAATGAAATCGAAATTGATATCCGTACAGAAGATTTGAAAATTGATACGTATCGTGCAACGGGTGCTGGTGGTCAGCACATTAACACAACAGACTCAGCTGTTCGTATTACGCATATTCCAACGGGTGTCGTGGTTTCCTGTCAAGCAGAACGTTCGCAAATTAAAAACCGTGAAAAAGCAATGAACATGTTAAAAGCAAAATTGTATCAATTAGAAATTGAGAAACAACAAGCGGAATTAGATGCGATTCGTGGAGAGCAAAAAGAAATCGGTTGGGGTTCACAAATTCGTTCATATGTATTCCACCCGTATTCAATGGTAAAAGATCACCGCACGAATTTTGAAACAGGTAATGTCCAAGGTGTGATGGACGGCGATTTAGATGGTTTCATTAACGCTTATTTACGTTCGCGTATTGGATAATGATTGTAACTTTAACCTTCTTTACATGGAATTTTCCGTGTTAAGGAGGTTTTTTCTTTCAAAAAATATGAAGGCGTATTTACAACAGCATCAAATGAGGGTTGTCCAAGTTACGCGGGATGAATGATTTCTAGAATATCAATTTTATTATCAACAAACAATGAAAGCGAAGAGATATTCGAATATACGCCTTCGAAATCGTGTGAGGAGTTATTGATTAATTAGTTAAATCTATCATCAAGTGGGTACTTCATTTTTTAGGATGAGTCTTTGATTTGTGCCAAATTTTTGCAACATTGACGCGCTGACATATTGCGTACAAAAAGATGAATAATTAAAAGGAAGTACTAACTCTCGACCATCTTTTAATGTGACTTCAGTGCTATCTTTCAAGCGACGGATGTTAATAATGGCATGTAGTCCTACCCATACATTATTAGATGATGTTGGAGAAAGCAGTGGGAAGAACACACAGGGCATCCCATAATCATGAGATATAATAATGGGAATTTTATGTTTTTCATTGCCGAAAAAGCGTTTTGATAAGAAGCGGGCAGTCCTATAACTAGTACCCATTAAGATACAGGATTTACGGATAATATAAATTGGCTTTCTTGCAACGATAATAATTCCACTTTTGTCATAAACACGCGAATAGATCCCGTCCTCATGAATAATAGGCTCAATCAGATAAGTGTTAAATGAAATGTGATAAGAATCGACAATGTTTGGTTTTTTCGACATTTATATCCCCCTTTTCACTTAATTTAATGACATAATAATATGATTTTCGAGTAAATTCAAGACAGTTTTTAGAAAATTTAGTAAATTTAAATTTTCGTATTCAATTTTATAATCAAATGTTAAATATGGAAACTAATTATTGGATAAAAAGATGAAAATCTGATAATCGAAAACCATTCAAAGACTAAGAAAGAAAAAATATATCTATTTTTCAGAAAATATTGCAAATTGATTTTTAATTTTTTATAATAGAAAAAAGGGAATCGGGGTGATATCGATGGATAAATATTATTCATACACAGATTTTCTTAAGGCAGTTGGACACTATCAACATGCAAATGAATCTGAGAAGTTGTTGAATGACATTTATTTGGACTTGTTTTTAAACCGTATGCAAAGGTTGCAAAGAATTGAACAGCTGAGAGAGCTCATCGATAAAGCATTAGATGAACGAAATAAAGAAGCATTTTACGCCTTCACAAAAGAATTAAGTGAATTACAAGAAACACAAGAAATGGAAGATGCGCAAGAAACGGTAAACTAATATGAAAAAATATTTAAAGTCGCCTGTTTAAAACAGTACCATGAAGTGTAAAGACTAACTTTACAATGGTATTGTTTATAATAGGCGACTTTTCGGCATTTAAGCACCAAACAAAAAATTACTTTCAATATTTTAGAATGTATGTTCGATTTTTAGAGTCAGTTATGCTAAAATTAATAGACAAGAATTGGTTGAAAGGACGAACGATAATGACCAAAACTTTTGATTTGCAATCCGCTTATAAACCGAGTGGAGATCAACCAACTGCCATCGCTGAGCTTGTAAAAGGTGTAAATGAAGGCAAGCGTCATCAAACCTTACTCGGCGCCACTGGAACAGGAAAAACGTTTACCATTTCCAATGTGATACAAGAAGTAAATAAACCGACATTAGTTATTGCACATAATAAAACATTAGCTGGACAACTCTACAGCGAATTTAAACAATTTTTCCCCAACAATGCAGTAGAGTATTTTGTCAGCTACTATGATTATTTTCAACCGGAAGCTTATATTCCTCAAACCGATACGTACATCGAAAAGGATTCGAGCATTAATGATGAAATCGATAAACTGCGCCACTCTGCAACATCCGCATTATTCGAACGAAATGATGTCATTATCATTGCTTCGGTTTCGTGTATTTATGGTTTAGGAAATCCGGAAGAATATCGTGAAATGGTTGTGTCTGTTCGTACAGGAATGGAAATTGAACGCAATCAATTATTACGAAAATTAGTAGACATTCAATATGAACGAAACGATGTCAATTTTACACGGGGGACATTCCGAGTTCGTGGTGATGTTGTGGAAATTTTCCCAGCATCTCGAGATGAACATTGTATTCGAGTGGAGTTCTTTGGAGATGAAATCGATCGCATTCGGGAAGTCGATGCATTAACGGGTGAAATTTTAGGCGACCGTGATCATGTAGCGATTTTCCCAGCATCCCACTTCGTTACACGAGAAGAAAAAATGGTAAAAGCCATTGAAAATATTGAAGTCGAGCTTGAGCATCAACTGGAAAAATACCGCTCTGAAGATAAATTACTTGAGGCACAGCGATTAGAACAACGCACGAATTATGATTTAGAAATGATGCGTGAAATGGGCTTTTGTTCAGGGATCGAAAACTATTCACGCCACTTAACATTAAGAGAAGCAGGAGCGACACCGTATACGTTACTCGATTATTTCCCGGAAGATTTTTTATTAGTCATTGATGAAAGTCATGTGACATTGCCGCAAGTACGAGGGATGTACAATGGGGACCAAGCACGAAAAAATGTGTTAGTAGACCATGGATTCCGGTTACCTTCTGCGCTTGATAATCGACCGTTGAAGTTTGATGAGTTTGAACAACATATTCATCAAGCCATTTATGTATCTGCCACACCAGGGCCATATGAAATTGAACACACACCGGATATGGTAGAGCAAATCATTCGTCCAACAGGGTTGCTTGATCCGACGATTGATGTTCGTCCAATTGAAGGGCAGATTGATGATTTAATAGATGAAATTAATGAACGTACGCGCAGACAGGAACGTGTTCTGGTCACAACTTTAACGAAAAAAATGTCCGAAGATTTGACGGATTATTTTAAACAAATGGGTATAAAAGTCGAATATCTTCATTCGGAAATTAAAACATTAGAACGAATTGAAATACTACGTGAGCTTCGAAAGGGTACATATGACGTACTAGTTGGTATTAATTTACTGCGTGAAGGATTAGATATACCCGAAGTATCCCTTGTGGCCATTTTAGATGCAGACAAGGAAGGCTTTTTACGTTCAGAACGATCCCTTATTCAAACGATTGGACGAGCAGCTCGTAACGCAAATGGCCATGTAATTATGTATGCAGATCGTATGACCGATTCCATGAAAAAAGCCATTGATGAAACAAAGCGTCGTCGCTCAATTCAAGAAGCCTACAATAAAGAACATGGTATTACACCACAAACAATTCAGAAAAAAATTCCGGATTTAATTCGAGCTACCCAAGTTGCAGAAGAGGAAGAAACATATGTTACAAAAGTGACGAAAGGCAAAAAACTAACAAAGTCCGAACTCGAAAAGTTAATTGCATCGCTTGAAGTAGAAATGAAAGAAGCAGCCAAAGCACTTGATTTTGAACGTGCAGCGGAATTAAGGGATACAATATTTGAACTGAAGGTAGAAGGGTGACCTAACATTGAAAAATACAGAAATCGTTGTGCAAGGAGCACGTTCGAATAATTTGAAAAATATTCATGTAACTATTCCGAGGGACAAGCTAGTCGTTTTAACTGGCTTGTCGGGCTCGGGGAAATCGTCTTTAGCCTTTGACACCATTTATGCAGAAGGTCAGCGCCGCTATGTGGAGTCATTGTCTGCCTATGCACGCCAATTTTTAGGACAGATGGATAAGCCGGATGTGGATTCCATCGATGGATTATCACCGGCTATTGCGATTGATCAGAAAACAACAAGTCGAAACCCACGTTCAACGGTAGGGACCGTAACAGAAATCTATGATTATTTTCGTTTATTGTTTGCGCGTATTGGAAAACCGATTTGTCCAAATCACGGCATTGAAATCACATCTCAAACCATTGAACAAATGGTGGACCGGTTGTTAGAATATCCAGAGCGAACAAAAATGCAATTGCTTGCCCCAATCGTTTCAGGTCGAAAAGGTAGCCACGTTAAGCTATTTGAAGATTTGAAAAAGCAGGGGTTTGTTCGAGTACGGATTGATGGTGAAATGCGAGATTTAGATGATTCCATAGAGCTCGATAAAAATAAAAAACATAATATTGAAGTTGTTATAGACCGTGTCGTTCTAAAAGAGGGGATATCAGCGCGGCTTTATGACTCCCTCGAAACAGCTTGTCGACTTGCTGATGGTAAAGTGTTAGTCGATGTCATGGAGCATGAAGAACTATTATTTAGTGAACATCATGCTTGTCCGTTATGCGGATTTTCAATTGATGAGTTAGAACCGCGAATGTTTTCGTTTAACAGTCCGTTTGGTGCCTGTCCTTCATGTGATGGACTTGGAACGAAACAGGAAATTGATTTGGATTTATTAATTCCAGATTGGGATCGAACGCTAGAGGAGCATGCCATTGCAGCTTGGGAGCCAACGAGTTCGCAATATTATCCACAGTTATTAAAAGCCGTTTGTGATCATTACGATATTCCAATGAACGTTCCTGTATCACAACTTCCAAAAGAACAAATGGATAAAATTTTATACGGTTCAGGAAAAGATTTAGTTCATTTCCATTATGAAAGTGATTACGGCAGCGTTCATGATAAAGATATTGAATTTGAAGGGGTTGTTCGGAATATTGAACGCCGATTCCGTGAGTCATCATCTGAATGGGTCCGTGAACAAATGGAAAAATATATGGCGGAACAGTCATGCCCTTCATGTAAAGGATATCGTTTAAAGCCAGAAACCCTTGCAGTTAAAGTACAGGGATTACACATTGCAGAGGCCACACAGCATTCAATCGCTGAAATGTTTGAATTTTTCTCGAACTTAACACTTACAGAAAAAGAAATGCAAATTGCGCGATTAATTATTCGTGAAATTACGGAACGTCTAAGCTTCTTAATTAATGTGGGATTAGATTATTTAACTCTTTCTCGATCAGCAGGTACTTTGTCTGGTGGGGAAGCGCAACGTATTCGCCTTGCCACTCAAATTGGTTCGCGCTTAACAGGGGTCCTCTATATTTTGGACGAGCCTTCCATTGGGTTACATCAACGAGATAACGATCGATTAATTGCCACGCTGAAAAATATGCGTGATTTAGGAAATACATTAATCGTTGTCGAACATGATGAAGATACGATGATGGCAGCAGATTATTTAATTGATGTAGGTCCTGGAGCGGGTGTTCATGGTGGAGAGATTGTCGCTGCTGGTACACCTGAAGAAGTGATGAACAATGAGGCATCTATAACAGGTAAGTATTTAAGTGGGAAGAAGTTTATTCCACTTCCAACAGAAAGACGTCAACCGGATGGCAGAAAGTTAACCATTAAAGGGGCTTCTGAAAATAACTTAAAAAATGTAAAGGTGGATATCCCGCTTGGTCAATTTATTGCCGTGACAGGTGTTTCTGGATCTGGGAAGTCAACTTTAATAAATGAAATTTTATACAAAACCCTTGCGAACAAGTTAAATCGAGCACGAATTCGCCCTGGTGCTCATAAAGAAATTACGGGAATCGAGCATTTAGATAAAGTGATTGATATTGATCAGTCGCCAATTGGTCGTACACCTCGTTCAAACCCAGCTACTTATACAGGGGTGTTTGATGATATTCGTGATTTGTTTGCTTCAACGAATGAAGCGAAAGTGCGTGGATACAAAAAGGGTCGCTTTAGCTTTAACGTAAAAGGTGGCCGTTGTGAAGCATGTTCTGGAGATGGCATCATTCGAATTGAAATGCACTTTTTACCGGATGTGTATGTGCCTTGTGAAGTATGTCACGGGAAACGTTATAACCGTGAAACGCTAGAAGTACGTTATAAAGACAAAAATATTGCGGAACTATTGGATATGACGATAGAAGATGCCGTTGTGTTTTTTGAAAATGTACCGAAAATTCAACGAAAGCTTCAAACCATTGTAGACGTTGGACTGGGGTATATGAAACTCGGTCAACCAGCAACAACTTTATCTGGTGGGGAAGCACAAAGGGTAAAGTTGGCATCTGAGTTACATCGACGTTCCACAGGAAAATCATTCTACATTTTAGATGAGCCAACAACCGGTCTGCATGCAGAAGATATTGCCCGACTATTGAAAGTGCTACAACGACTTGTGGAAAATGGAGATACCGTGTTAGTGATTGAACATAATTTAGATGTTATCAAAACGGCTGACTATGTTATTGATTTAGGTCCAGAAGGTGGCGATAAAGGGGGAACCATTGTTGCGACAGGTACGCCTGAAGATATCGCTGCGGCCAACGAAGTTTCTCATACGGGACGCTATTTAAAACCGATTTTAGAGCGGGATCGAAAACGGATGCAAGAACTACTTGCTGAGGCTTCAAATAAATAATAGGATTTCGAGTTTTCAATGTAAAAGAAATTTATAAAAACAGAACATGAAACTTTTTACCTCCCTCAGGCGTATTAAAGATATACAATTTCGAGGGAGGCTTTTTTATCAATGGAAAATGAACGTAAACGCATTTTACACTTAGTGGAGAATGGAACCATTACGGCTGAAGAAGCAATTGTTTTACTAGAGGCGTTAACAAAAGAAAATGGTTCCGATAAGACTCAACCGAAACCAACTGCTGTACCTGTACCAACAAATGAACCAAACAACCAATCGACATTTGAAGAAACCAATACAAAGGACCACTCATCAAAAACTGGTTTTGAAGATTTGTTTGGAAAATCTTTCAACAATAAAGAAGCCAATAAAAAAATGGATGAGTTTATGAATGATTTAAAAGAAGATATCTCGCAATTTAGTACGCGTGTGATGGGCTTAATGAATACAACGTTCTCAAAATTAAAAGATTTTGATTTAGATTTCCCGTTTGGTGAAAAGGTGCAATTTACAAGAGCCTACGCTTATGATGCGGAACAAATAAAGGGCATTGAATTAGATATTCCAAATGGTAAGTTAGAACTAGTAAAGGCAGAAGATAACCAATTACTAGTGGATGTACAAGTAAAAACCGCGCTGCATGACCATGATGAAGAAAAAACGAAAGCGGAATTTGATGAGCAATTTATTCATCTATTTGATGGCAAGTTAAGCATCACGGTTCCATCCAAAATGTCCCAAGTTACCGTTCGACTCGCCTTACCTGAAAAACAATATGATGTTGTTCTTTTACGTCTTTTAAATGGCGCGGTAACCATCCATGACCTCGATACAAAGCTATTAAAAGTGAAGACGTATAATGGTGCCATTAAAATTGACCAAACGACATTTACGCATGCAGATGTTGAAACGGGCAACGGTGCCATTGAACTGCGAAATGTAAAAGGGGAAGCTTTAGAAGCTGAAACAGTCAATGGTCGTATTTATATTGATGGTGATTTAGAGGAAGCAGAAGCAGAATCGGTCAACGGTGCAGTGGTTGTGACGACACATGCAGCAAATGCTCGGAAAATTAAAGCGCAAACAGTTGCCGGTGCTGTAGAAATCTATGTACCAAAATCATTAGCGCTCGCTGGACAGGTGACAACAAACTTTGGCAAAGCGGATGTTGGGTTAGCCGATGTGGTTACACGCTCCGAGGAAGATCAGTTTCTTTTAAAAACGTTACATTTCGATAAAATTATTGAAAATGCCCATATTTTAAAATTAATCGGAGAATCTCGTACAGGAACAATTATTGTTCGTTATATTGCTGAATAATCTAATAATGGAGCGAATCGCTATATAATGCGGTTCGTTCTTTTTTGCTTTTCTTGATTGTCTAGCTACAGCGGCTAGCTGCTCGAAAACTTCAACTTCTTCCTACGCATGCAAGCATGCTTGTCAGAAGTCTCCGCCGTACATGGATGTACAAGTGTCGGCAATGCCACACGATGTGGCGCTTTTGACGACCAGTTTTTTTCGCAGCTGGGCGAGCCGCTTTCGCTTTTCTGTAAAAAATCATTCGACAAGTTGCAGGAGATTTTCTTATTTTATGGAATCTTTTTAAGGAGAATTGTTCCATTTTGTAGAAAGAATAAAAAACAATAGTTCAATCCTCATAAGTAAAAGGAAAAATTCTTTAATGCAAGAAAGAACCGACATTACAATGAAACGAAAATGTAATAAAATCTGTATCAATGAATGTTATAATGGTAGGTGAGTGAAAAATCAATTCTTGTAGAACTTAGGTGGTTTATTGATGATTCAAATGAATAATGTCGTAAAGAAATATCCGAACGGTGTTGTTGCAGCGAACGGAATTACTGTTGATATAAAACCAGGCGAATTTGTATATGTAGTAGGTCCGAGCGGTGCCGGAAAATCTACTTTTATTAAATTGATGTACCGCGAAGAAAAACAGACTTCCGGAGATGTAATTATTGCAGGAACAAATCTTGCAACTCTTAAAAATAGACAAGTCCCACAATTTCGTCGTCAATTAGGCGTCGTTTTCCAAGATTTTAAACTATTACCTCGGTTAAATGTATATGAAAATGTCGCATTTGCCCTAGAAGTAATTGAAGAGCATCCGAAAATGATTCGTAAACGCGTAATGGAAGTACTAGAATTAGTTGGATTGAAACATAAAGTCCGCATGTTTCCAAGTGAACTTTCAGGTGGAGAGCAACAACGTGTATCCATTGCACGCTCAATCGTGAACAGACCGAAAGTAGTGATTGCAGACGAGCCTACCGGAAATCTTGATCCAGAAACGTCTTGGGAAATTATGAACATATTTGAAGAAATCAATACTCGTGGTACAACAATCGTCATGGCTACGCACAACCGCGAAATTGTTAATACCATTCGTCGACGAGTAATTACCATTGAAGGTGGCATGATTGTGCGAGACGTATACGGAGGTGACTACGGTTATGAAGGGTAGAACATTCCAACGCCATTTCCGTGAAAGTTTAAAGTCGTTAGGGCGAAATGGATGGATGACCTTTGCTTCGATTAGTGCGGTTACCGTTACGTTATTATTAGTTGGTGTCTTCACCATCATCATGATGAACTTAAACAAAGTAGCAGACGATATTGAAAATGATGTGGAAATTAAAGTACTAATTGATATTATTGAAGATGCTGAACAGGCAAAATTAGTAGAAGAGAAGCTAATGGCCGATATTAAAAATTTAGCAGGTGTGGAAGAAGTCGTGTATTCCTCAAAAGAGCAGGAGCTAGATTATTTGGTTGAAGATTATGGCGAAGATTTGAGCCTATTTGAACAAAGTAATCCACTACGAAATGTTCTTTATGTAAAGGCAACTGAACCACAGCAAACACCAAAAGTAGCAAAAAAAATTGAGAAACTTGAAAATACATATCAAGTTGTATATGGCGAAGGTAAAGTAGAGGAACTATTTAGCTTTCTTAATACAAGTCGAAATGTTGGTCTAGTTCTAATATTAGGTCTATTATTTACGGCAATTTTCTTAATATCAAACACAATTCGTATTACGATTATTGCTCGAAAAGATGAAATTGAAATTATGAAATTGGTCGGGGCAACAAATTCATTTGTCCGCATACCATTTGTTTTAGAGGGAATGTGGTTAGGAATACTTGGTTCCATTATTCCGATAACAGTGGTTTCAATCGTATATTACAATATATTCAAAGTAGTAAAACCAAGACTTCAAGGAGAATTAATCCAACTACTAGATGTTACGCCATTACTATACCAAGTCAACGTGCTAGTATTAGCCCTTGGAATGTTCATTGGTATTTGGGGTAGTTTTATGTCTGTGAGAAGATTCCTTAAAATCTAACAGTATTTTTAACAAGTGGAAGGAGCTATTTGGGTGAAAAATTTTCAAAAAAAACCATTCCAACTTTTTGTGGCAATGGTGGCATTTTTTCTAGTAATACAAATGCCAATTACATATGCTACTAGTTTAAATGATTTAAAAAGCCAAAAATCACAAATTGAACAACAAAAAAATCAATTAAATAGTCAAATAAAAGATAAATCAAGTGCCATTAGTACAATTGAAGGCAAACAAAAGGAATTACTCGCTCAAATTTCTAAATTAGGTGAAGAAATTACAAAAACGAATGATGAAATTGCAATTGTTACGAAAGAGATTGAAGTGGCAAATAATGAAATTGCCGCTTTGGAACAAGAAATCATTGCACTTCAAGAAAAAATTGATCAACGTGATGCTCTTCTTGAAGAACGTGCTCGCGCCATTCAAGCAAATGGCTCTGTTAGCTATATCGATGTATTGTTAGGAGCTAATAGTTTTGTAGATTTCATTGATCGCTTCTCAGCTGTGAACACATTGATGGAAGCTGATCGTCAAATTATGCGCGATCAAAAAACTGATAAAGAAAAGCTTGAAGAACAAAAGCTGACTTTGGAAAACACAAAAAAAGAACTGGAAGCAAAACAAACAAAGCTAAATAATTTAAAAGCTTCTCTTGACGCACAAAAAGTAGAAAAGAATAAACTAGTGGATGAGCTTGAACGTGAGCAAGAAAAACTAGCAAGTGAGAAAAAATTATTAGAAAAAGAATACTCTGAAGCATTAGAAGTAAGTAAAGAGTTACAAGATAAAATTATTGCAGAACAAAATCGTATTTTAGAATTAGCTCGTCAAAACCAAGCTTCAGGTTCTCCAGGTGCATTGCCAACTGTATCGGCTGGCGATTGGACAAAACCTACGAATGGTCGATTAACAAGTGGATACGGATGGCGTAATATTGGTGCAGGTCCTGAATTCCATTATGGGATTGACTTAGCAAATGCATCAGGTACACCAATTGTTGCTGCAGCAGGTGGTGTTGTAACGTACGCAGGTCCACTTTCAAGTTATGGGAATGTCGTAATCCTTACACACAACATGGATGGCGATATTTATACAACAGTTTATGCTCACTTAAGTTCATATAGTGTAGGCGTTGGACAAACTGTTGGAAAAGCAGAACAAATTGCAAAAATGGGTAGCACAGGCCGTTCAACTGGCCCGCATTTACACTTTGAGGTGCATATCGGGACATGGAAAGGACAAGTTCCTGGAAACGTAAACCCTCTACGTTATATTCCGTTGTAACAATTAAAGCAGGCCAACAGTGATTGAAAAATCATTGCTGGTCTGCTTTTTTGTTTTAAAGAGGATGGACTTATTAGCCAAAAAGCAAGAGATATTAGCCAAAATCATTTAGTTATTAGACAAATAGCAGGAGATATTAGCCAAAATAGATTAAATAATAGAATTTGTGCTATTCTTGAAATAATAAAACGAACGAATTAAATTAGTTTTTCGGAGGGTGGAACGTGAAGAAGAAAATCATTGGTTTACTTGTTGTAATAGTGCTTGTTGTTATTATGGTGGGTACATATATAAATGATCAAATTAAAGCTGATGAAGCAATTAGTGACTATGCACTCGGTCAGGAAATGAAACTCGATCAAGAAGGGTTAGAAAAAGGACAAATTGCGCCCAACTTTACATTGCCAACACTAGATGGAGAAACGCTTACATTAGCGGATTTTAAGGGGAAAAAGGTGATCCTCAACTTCTGGGCGACGTGGTGTCCTCCATGTAAAGAAGAAATGCCGCATTTACAAAATTATTATGAAAAATATGCAGAAAAAGATAATGTGGAAATCGTCGCAGTTAATTTAACGTATACCGATCGTACCATTGAAGATGTGCGTAATTTTGCGAATGGTTATAATTTGACGTTTCCAATTTTACTCATGGAAGAAGAGGGGATTAATCAAACCTACCAAGTGTTAACGATCCCATCCACGTTTATGATTGATTCCGATGGACGTATCCAAAAACATATCGTCGGCCCATTAGATCAAGATGCGTTAAGAGAGCATGTGAAAGATTTAAATTAGTACAGTTTGTTAAAATTGAGAAAATCGCACGTAAGTTGGGAAAAGCCGCTCGTAAAGTGTAGAAAGTCGCACATAAATCAGTGAAAACCGCACGTAAACTCAACTATGTTACATGTATGATCAGCTAGGCGAGTCGCTTAGTCGCTTCCACATTTCTTTTAAATTTCGGCCTTTTGTATGTGTTATCCTTTGTTGTTCTTTCATAGATTGAACGAGAGGAGGAAAACACAAATGCGAAAGAGCCGAATTTTTTTATTACTTGGGGCAATTTGTATTATTGCCGTCAGCATTATAGTATGGCAAAAATGGAGTGCAACAGAAGAAGTTGCGAAAGTTAGTGAAGTGCCTGTCATTGACCAAGCCTACTCACTTATCACAGAAAAATCTGTTTACGGAACGGCCCAAGAAAAGATTATTGAAGGTGCCTTAAGGGGAATGACCGATGCGATTCAAGATCCTTATAGTACGTACTATAATGAAAAGGAAGCTGCATTGCACAAGCAGTCTTTAGCTGGACAACGTGTCGGAATTGGAATTGAAATTACAGAAAAGAATGGTAAATTTATTGTCGTTTCTCCGGTTAAATCCTCACCGGCAGAAAAAGCTGGGATTCGTCCATTTGATGAAATTGTACAAGTTGATAATGAACGACTTGAGGGGAAAACGATTGGGGAATTGATGCAGTTAATTCAAGGGGAAGCAGGGCAAAAAGTAACGCTTGTTTTATATCGTCCAAGCACTGAACGTCACATTAAAGTGAGTGTGGAACGTGCTGAAATTGCGAACAAAACAGTTAGTTCGAAAGTGTTACCAGTGGGGAAAGATGTAGAAATTGGGTATATCTCCATTTCAATGTTTGGAGAAAAAACAGCTGAAGAATGGGTTGAAGCAACGAAAAAATTAATTAGTGAAGATGTGGAAGGATTAATTGTCGATTTACGAGATAATCCGGGTGGTTATTTACATAGCGTAGCTGCTGTTGTAAGTAGTATTGAAAAGAAAAATCAAGTATTTGCTTATATGCAAAATGGTGCAGGGGCGATGGAACCTTTAAAAACTGTAGCGATTGAAGAAGAAAAATTTTATTTAGACAAAATGAGTAAACTTCCGATTGTGGTATTGCAAAATGAAGGAAGTGCCTCAGCAAGTGAAGTAATGGCTGGTGCAGTTCAAAGCTGGGAACGTGCCCTAGTTGTAGGTGGGAAAAGCTTTGGTAAAGGTACGGTTCAAGAAACATGGGATTTAGAAAATGGCGGCGAAATAAAATTATCAACAAATAAATGGTTAACACCGAATCGTGAGTGGATTCATGGAAAGGGAATTAAGGCGGATATCGAAGTAGAGCAACACCCTCTCTTCTCAATGGAAGTGATCCCAATTACTGGGGAATTTGCAGAGGGTGATTTTAGTGAAGAAGTTGCCTACTCTCAAAAAGTGTTAAGTGCACTTGGCTATACGGTGAATCGTACGGATGGTTTCTACGATGAAGATACTGGGGATGCTGTTGCACTGTACCGTGAGAAGAACGATTTAAAAGAAGGTCGCTATATGGACAATGAATTCTTTACAAATGTTCGGGAGCAGATTATTAAGTATAAAGAAGATACTGATAACGATGCACAATTAAATATGGGTCTAAGTGTAATGCTACATCGACTTGATGGTGATATTTAAAGAAGTTTTTAGGTGCAAGGGAACGAACTGTTGGAATTCCTGAGCGAACTGCTGTAGCTTTTCTTATAAAATAGTAAGTTTATATCTACGAATTTCGTAGCCCGTTTGTTACAATGGCAATAGTTAGTAGAAAACGGGTGGTGAAAAAGTGATAACGGATCTAATATTTGAAATAATGATCGCCATAGGAAAACTCTTTATTAATCCGGTTTTATATATTGCAATTTTTGTAGCAATTTTACTAGGTTATTATCGTGTGAAAAGAGAACGGAAATTTTTCCATATTCGTCTATTATGGGGGTGGTCTGAAGCAATTGGATTATTAAAGGAAGGATTTTTATTTGCCGTCATTCTTTCTTTTCTTTCCATTGTATTGGGACTAACTTTACCTGTAGATTTATTAATCATATTAACTGTAGTAAGTTGTGTGACATTAATCATTTACGTGTTCCATCTTCTATCGCCAATCATATTAATCATGGTTAGTTTTTCTGTATTATGGTTAATTGAATATTTTAATTGGTCATTTACGGTAGTTGGTCCAAGGATTGATGGGGCTGGCATTAATGAAGGAGCTGTTGTACCAGCTACGATTTTAGCAGGGCTGTTGCTTGTCGCAGAAGGATTACTGATTCGAAAAAGAGGAGCACAGTTCGCTTCCCCAATCGTTGAACATTCAAAACGGGGTTTAAAGGCAGTTGCGTTTTTCAGTAAAAAACTTTGGATTTTGCCTATATTTGTCGTGATTCCGGGAAATGTCATTGATGCGTATTTTCCCTGGTGGCCTCAGTTTTCACTAGGAACAACGCAATTTTCATTCGTGGTATTTCCATTTGGAGTAGCATTCCAGCAATTGACTCGCAATACATTACCGATACACTATTTTCCAAGATTAGGACGGAAGGTGTTAATCTTAGGGGAGTTAGTGATTATAGGCGGATTAGTAGCTTACTTTTTCCCAGAAATCGGGATATTTGTTCTAATCATAGGCGCAATTGCACGACTAGGAATCGCTATTTACTCCGCATCAAGGCAAACAAAAGATGTTTATGCGGTATCGGCAAAATCGAGTGGCGTCATGATCGCCGGCGTATTACCAAATTCCCCTGCTGAAAAAATGGGATTAGGTATTGGTGAGATTATTCGAAAAGTGAACGGTATTGAAGTGCATACTGAAAATGAATTGTATGAAGCATTACAAATTAATGCAGCTCACTGTCGTTTAGAAGTATTAAATCATCAAAATGAACTTCGCTTAACACAACATGTTGTTCATAACGAAGATCATTATCAAATTGGGCTATTAATTGCAGAATAAAATAAGAGGTTGTCCAGAAAGTATTACACTTTCTGGACAACTATGCTTCTAGTAATATAATTTCGTTAAAAATCTGTGCTCCTGCGGTAGTAACAATAAATTGTCACTATCCTCGTCGCAAAGGGGGGCGTTCGAAAATCACTTTTCGGACGCCCCCCTTTTTTGTTGGTTAAAAAAAGAAACGTAAAATAGCCATCGTCAGTACACCTACAACGACAGTTTTGGATAAACTCTTTGTCGTAATGGCGATAAGCATTGTTGGGATGAAGGCAGCTAAATTTAACCAATCGAACGTTACAAAAGCACCTTCTGCAGAAAATAATGACTCAAGCACGAGGGCACTTAAAATACAAACCGGTATATAAGCTAACCACTTTAAAACAACATCAGGTAATTCTACATTTCGTACTAAAATAAACGGGATGACTCGTGGTAGCCATGTGACAAGAGCACAACCAATCATTAATAAAATCATAGAAAGTGAGGTTGTCATTTTTCCGTCACCACCCCAATTGTGGCAACAATAACCGTCGCGATTAAGACCGCTAAATGACCAGGTACAAAATATAAAAGAATGTATAAAATGATCGCCATAAGTGCAATCAGTTTTAAATAATGCATGAGTTTGCTTTTACCAACATCCACTAAATTTAAAACGAGCAATGCACCAAACATGGCAATTAAAGCAAAATCAAGACCCCAATTTTCTGCATTTGGAATCCATTTCCCTAAAACTCCACCTAATGTACAGGAAGCAATCCACGTGAGATAAGCCGTTAAATTGAGGCCATCCATCCAATTGCCACCGATATGTTTTTCTTTCATTATTTTCGTTACGGCAACTCCGAACGTTTCATCGGTCAGTAATGTGCCAAATCCAACATTTCGTAAAGTCGAATATCTTGTTAAATTCGGTGCAACAGTAAGAGACATGAGAAAATGACGTAAATTGACGATAAAGGTTGTCAGGATAATAACGGAAAAAGGTGCTCCGGCAAGGTATAAGCCACAAAAAATAAATTGTGCAGATCCTGCGTAGACAAGGACCGATAGTAAAAAGATTTCAAGTACGGAAAGATTGGATGTAATGGCAATTACCCCAAAAGCTAAGCCTATGCTAATATAACCTAAAAGGGTTGGAATACAATCTTTAACCCCTTGGATAAAAGAATCTTCTGTAACAGATTCCTTTACTCCTATTTGCGTACTGAGACTCATGTAAAACCTCCTGTTGAACATAGTAAACTAGTAATTTATAAATGCAATAATAGACAAAACAATTATTCAAAATGTACCATCGTTGTCACTTGAAAAGAAAATATTGAATGAATTTATATATTATAATAGAATAATCAATAATATTTTGAAAATTGTCTATTATAGTATACAACTGTCTATTTAAATAAACAATTCGTTGGAGTGTATTTATGGAGCAAATGAGTCGAAATATTGGGTATCAATTGAAAAAAATACGCATGCAAAGAAGTTTAAGTTTAGATGATGTTGCCAAAGCTACAAATGTAAGCAAAGCGCAACTTGCTCAAATTGAAAAAGGGGAATCCAATCCGACTGTTTCAACCATTTGGAAAATTGCATCAGGTATGAGAATATCGTTTTCTTCTTTATTACAACCACCAAGAGAACACTTTCAAAAATATGATGAAAAAGAGTCAACGGTTGTGTCTGAAGAAGATGGAAAGTATCGTGTTTATTCCATTATTCCATATGATCCTAAAAGAGGTTGGGAGTTATATAAAATCGAAATGGATCCAGGTGTCGTACATAGCAGTGAAGCACACTCAGAAGGTGTTGAAGAAACGTTGACTGTCATTAAGGGACAAGTCACTGTTAAAGCTGGTGGTATAAGCGAAGAGTTACAGGAAGGTGTGACACTAGTTTTTTCTGGAGCGCAAGAGCATCAATATATCAATTCTTCAAATGAGTTAACAATTCTACATTTAATAATCCAATATCGATAGAGGTGGTACAGGTGAGCGAATGGTTTACCGTTGAGAACATTGAGCATTTAGCAGGACAGTATCGGACACTTGGACCACTAATAGGCATTTTACTACCTTTCATCGAAGCCTTTTTACCATTCTTACCTCTCGTTGTTATTGTGGTAGCCAATGCAAGTTCATATGGGCTTTGGATTGGTTTCCTTCTGTCATGGATCGGGGCGGTTTTAGGTTCGTATGTTGTTTTTTTAATTGTTCGTCGGTTTGGGAAGCATCCAAAATTAAAATGGTTTATTCGAAAAGAAAAAGTGCAAAAGCTCATTAAGTGGGTAGATATGCGCGGTTTAAGCCCATTATTCATTTTACTTTGTTTCCCATTTACACCGTCCGTCCTTGTCAATATTGTTGCTGGATTATCCAATATAAAGAAAAAATATTATCTGTTTGTTATTATGGCAGGAAAGTTTGTTATGATTGCAAGTATGAGTGTATTAGGTTATGACATAAGAGCGATACTTACGGATCCAATAAAATTAATTATGGCTGGAGTAGGCATTTTCCTTCTTTGGATTATTGGAAAGGCAATAGAAAAGCGTTTAAATAAAAAAGTAGAACGTGATTTAAAAGCAATATCAGAGCAAAAAAATGTTAAATTATCAGTGAAGAAGGAGCGGTTATTATAAACTGCTCTTTTTTCACTTTTCTATATGAAGGAGCGGGAATTTCACTATTATATCAGAAAAATATTATAATAGAAGAGAAAGACTTTTTTAAGAAGATGAAAGAAAAAGATAAAAAAGAACAAAATAATACAAGGCAAGAACATTTGTTCTGTATATAATGACAAAAACAGCGATAAGGGGGATTAGCATGTCGTTAAGAGTAATTAGTGGAAGAGCTGGTACAGGTAAAACAACGTTCATCCATAACGAAATTGTCAATGAATTAAAGAAACATCCATTAGGTGCACCTATTTATTTAATCGTGCCCGATCAAATGTCCTATCAGGCAGAATATATGTTGACCAATAACTACGGAATCAGTGGGATTGTCCGCGCACAGGTGATGACATTTAAACGTTTAGCGTGGTATATCCTTCAAGAAACTGGGGGCATTGCAAAAGAGCAAATTGACAAAATTGGTTATCGCATGCTCATTCGTCGCCTACTTGCTGAAAATAAAGATGAATTCACCTTATTTCGACAAGCAGCAGATAAACGTGGATTTACGGAGGAAGTTGAACAACTCATCAAAGAGTTTAGTCAATATAACATTGATAGTGCTGCATTAAGTGAAGTAATCGGAAAATTAGAGCATTCATCTGCCCCTAACACATTAATCGCAAAAACAAAGGACTTACAAATCATCTTATCAAAAATAGAAGAAAAACTCGGTGATAGCTATGTTGATAGTGATGGTTTTTATCCAATATTAATACAACAACTTAAAAATTCTGAAAAACTAAAAGAAGCGCATATTTATATAGATGGTTTTACTGTTTTTACAGTGAGGGAATTTGAAATTGTAAAGCAATTATTATCTTTTGCCAAACGTGTAACAATCGTCCTTCCTTTTGAAAATGAGCAAGATAAAGATGATGACCAAGCGGTATTTTATCGTCCTGCTGTTATGTACGATAAATTAAAGCAAGAAGCTGAAAACTTTAAAGTAGAGATGGAACAACGCCTTCATTTAGAAACATGCTACCGTTATAACAATCAGGATTTATATCATATCGAACAACAATTTCACGAGCCCGTACCTACTCAACAACAAGCAAACGGTTTTGTTGAAATTATTGAGGGGGCAAATCGACGGGCAGAAGTCCACGCGATTGCCCGGGAAATTTGTCGACTCGTACGCGAGGAAAATGTTCGCTACAAAGACATAGGGATTATGTATCGACAGGCGGACCTTTACGATCCATTAATTACTACAATTTTTAAGCAATATGATATTCCTGTATTTACAAATGAAAAGAAAGCGATGCTACATCACCCATTAATTGAATTTAGTCGGTCGATTTTAGAAGTAATCACATCGAATTGGCAATATGAACCGGTATTTAGAAGTGTAAAAACTGATTTATTTTTCCCTTTACATAGCAATTTAAAAGAAATGCGGGAGAAAGCAGATATCCTAGAAAACTTTGTCATTGCACAAGGTATATATGGGTATCGTTGGTTTGAGGATTCTAGATGGTTCTATAAAAAATACCGTGGTCTTGAATTTTTCTCCAAACAGCAGACAGATGAAGAACTAAAAATGCAACAAATATTAGATGAAATGAAAGCTATTATTAAGCAACCACTTGAACAATTGCAAAGTGAACTAAAAAATGCAGAAACAGGAAAAGAGATTGCACAGTGTTTATATCGATGTATTGAGGAATTACAAATATTCGATAAATTGCAAGCGTTAAAAGATGCTGAACTGGAAGAGCATGAGCTACACGGAGCGAGTGAGCATGATCAAGCCTGGAATCGTTGGATTAACGTGCTGGATCAGTTTGTCATTATGTTTGGTGATCAAAAATTATCGATTGAAGAGGCCGCTCAAATTTTAGATGAAGGTTACGATACGCTACAATTTTCAAATATTCCACCATCAGTTGATGAAGTGACCGTTGCGACAGTTGAATATTCTCGATTTGACAACAAGGATACTGTATTTGTAATTGGTGTTAATGATGGCGTTTATCCGATGCGGATCGATTATGAGGGCTTAATTACAGATAGTGATCGTGGATGGTTCGCAGAAATTGATACGGAACTTTCACCAACATCAAAACATCGATTGCTCCAAGAGGCATTTTTAATTTACCGTGCATTTTCATCACCAACTGATCGATTGTATATTACATTTTCTAGTTCAAACGAAGAAAGTAAAGCACTACTACCTTCATTATATATAAATCGACTACACAAATTGTTTGAGATAGATGGGGTAAAAACGTTATCACACAAACGAGTGCTCATTGATCCAATAGAAGAACTCGAGCCACACAACGTTTTGTCCTATATCCAGCATCCAAGAACTTCTCTTGCCTTTTTAATTATGCAATTAAGACAAGCTCAATATTCAAATCAACTTGCACCGGAATGGCTAGCATTAAGAGAATTTTATGAAAAGGATGCATACTGGAAAGATTCATTGCAAGTTGTGATGCGCCCCCTATTAAAGAAAAACGAAGCGCAAAGATTAAGACCGCAAATCACAGAAGAATTATATGGAAATGAGCTGACATCGAGTGTGTCACGAGTAGAAAAGTTTTATCGCTGTCCATTCTCGCATTTTACTACGTATGGTTTACGACTAGAGGAACGTGCAATCTATCGTTTAGAAAATTTTGCAGTAGGTGATCTTTTCCATGAAGCATTGAAATGGATTACGAAGGAAACAGAACGATTAAATCTTCAATGGAATCGCCTAACACGTACTCAATGTGCTCAATTGGCTCGTCAAGCGGTGGAATCCATCGTTCCAGTATTCTCTCACCAAATTCTATTAAGTAGTGCACGTTATCGCTATATTCAAAAAAAGTTAATTCGCATTGTGGAAAGGACGATGATGGCTCTTTCACAACATGCGAAAGCTTCTTTCTTCAAGCCAATTGCCATTGAAGCGGCATTCGGACCAAATGAACCACTTCCTCCGCTTGAAATTGATTTACAGGGCGGCCGAAAAATGAATATTCGGGGAAGAATCGACCGAATTGATAGTGCGAAAATTGGTGATAAAACGTATTTACGTGTAATTGATTATAAATCGTCTAGTCGTGATTTGGATTTAAATGAAGTATATCATGGAATATCCTTGCAACTATTAACGTATTTAGATGTTGCAGTTAAAAATGCAAACCATTGGATTGACGGTCAGGTCGATCCTGCTGGCGTTTTATATGTCCATGTTCATAATCCGATTTTAAAAATCGAAGAAGAGCTAGATGACATGACATTAGAATTAGAACGAATGAAAAAGTATAAAATGCGCGGTCTTTTAACGGAAAATGCAGAATCACTTATCGCGATGGATGAAGAGTTAGAAGAAGGTGGATATTCAAAAATTATTCCTGCGTTTATTAGTTCAAAAGATGGCGGCATATCGCAATCTAAATCTCGCGTTGTACCACCTGATTCAATGTCGCAAATTAGCCAATATGTTCGAAACAAACACCAACTAGCTGGTGAAGGCATTATGAGCGGGGAAGCTCGCATTCATCCATATCGATTGAAAGGTAGAACGGGTTGTGACTTCTGTAGTTTTAAATCGGTTTGTCAATTTGACCCAACAGATAATGAACAAGTGTATCATCAGCTTCACGCAGATAAACCAGCAACAATTGTTTCGAAAATACGAGAGGAGTTGAAAAGAGATGGGTCTATCGATTCCAAATAAAGGACCAGATGTTACATGGACAGATGAACAATGGAAGGCAATTTGGGCATCTGGACAAGATACCCTTGTGTCAGCTGCAGCGGGTTCTGGAAAAACAGCAGTATTAATTAATCGTATGATTGAAAAGGTTATTTCAAAAGATCATCCAATCGACGTGGATGAATTGCTCGTTGTAACCTTCACAAATGCTTCGGCAGCGGAAATGCGCCATCGAATGGCTGAAGCGCTTGAAAAAGAGATTGTAAAAGATCCACGCAATCAGCATTTACGCAGGCAATTAAGCTTAGTAAATAAAGCACAAATCTCAACCTTGCATTCCTTTTGTTTAGCAATCGTTCGTCAGTATGCGTATCTAATTAATATCGATCCAGGATTTAAGATTGCCAATGAAGGTGAATCAGCCTTACTTCGTGATGATGTTCTAGCCCAAGTACTAGAAGAAGCTTATGACAATGAGAATGAGGAAAAAGTAGATGCGGTTTATCGATTAGTAGATAGTTTTACATCGGACCGAGATGATCAAGCGATCGAAATCTTAATTGGCAAATTATATGATACTTCTCGGGTACACCCAGACCCGACAAAGTGGTTACGTTCTTTACCTGAACAATATGATATTCCTGAAGAAGTGACAATTGATGAATTAGATTTTATTGGTCCTTTAAAAAACGCCATCCAATTTAGTTTAGAAGAAGCACGAGCGCAAATTGAAGAAATGCGTCAATATACATTAAAACCAGATGGCCCATTTACTTATGCAGAAACGGCAGATTTGGATTTTGTCTTGATTGATGAGGCAATTCGACGGATTCAATATGGGACTTGGCAAGATGCTTATGATTTCTTTTCTACTCTAAAATGGTCAACGTTATCTCGGAAAAAATGTGATTGTGATCCGGATTTAAAAGAAAGGGCAAAGAAGAAACGGGATCAGGCGAAAAAGTCGGTAAATCAAATTAAAGAGGCATATTTCTTAAGAAAACCAGAGCGATTATTGCAAGAAATCCGTTTAATGGCTCCAATCATCCAAACATTAGTAGAGTTAACGGAGAGGTTTGGTGAGAAGTTCACAGAAGCGAAGTCACAACGCGGATTAGTGGATTTTTCGGATTTAGAGCATTATGCCTTAGAAATCTTAACAGTTAAAGAAGGTGGAATGTTAAAACCATCACCGATTGCAGATGATTTTCGCAATCGTTTTAAAGAAGTTTTAATCGATGAGTACCAGGACGGTGCGACACGTTGCTAATTGAAAAGATTAGCCACTAACAAATGTTAGAAGAACTAAGAATCTGATGAGTCGAATGACGAGGTAACGCTCTGAAAGGCTCAGCCTAATCCTCCGAATAGCGTCATTTTATGCAATTAAAATGAGGTTATAAGCTCGGTGAAGTCAGCTGAATATCACCCTAATCGAAAGAAGGAAAGCGGGATAGAGGTATCTTGTGTGGTAGATAGGCTGGGGCTCTATAAGAAAATCTATGGTTAGAATTTAAATAAAAAATTATTTAATGACAAAATTCCGAATGTACGGCTCTAGAGGTATAGCTGTTCGAAAGGGCAGTCCAACTTGTTTGGGTTAGTGAGGTAGAGTAAGAATCGTCTTTATGAAATACCTTATGATGTTATAGGCATCATCCAGCTAACAGGGCTAAAGGAATGACCTAAGGATTTTGTATGTATAGATAGGATTCTTGGAACGTGGGAAGCTGGTTACGTGGAGAGATTGCACTCGATGATGCGGTATGAAGGAAAGCGGAAGTATAACTTCATTTTAAACTAGTGAAAGTGATGGCACAGTACCAGTGAAGCCGTGATAACAAGCGGTGGAGGGATAGCCATTAGTCAGTGAATAGAACACTAACATTACATTTCATATTTTCAGGTTCGAGTATGACTAAGAGAAATGGAATCACTGAAATATCCTTTGGTGGATAGAGGTGAGTACATTGACTGAAACAGCGAAGGCAACAAAAGTTTTAAAGAGACAAGCTTTGAGAAACAGTGAATATTATGATTTTCAGGCACAACTAGACCAACTTTACCTAGAGAGTAAGAAGAATAGAAAATTTACAAAGTTATATGAACTTATAACTGCGAGAGAAAACATTTTACTAGCGTATCGTAATATAAAGAAAAATAAAGGTTCTTTTACACCTGGCGTAAACCAAACAACGATTTTATCACTCGCTGAAAAAGAAATAGATCAACTTATAAGGTATGTTCGTAAAAGATTACAGAATTACCAGCCACAACGCATCCGAAGAAAAGAAATACCAAAACCAAATGGGGGCATTCGCCCATTAGGTATCCCTACAATTGAAGATCGCATTATTCAGCAATGTATCAAACAAATTCTAGAACCTATTTGTGAGGCAAAGTTTCATCCTCATAGTTATGGATTTAGACCAAATCGAGGTACATTACATGCGTATTCAAGAGCAGTAACGTTAGCAAATAAAAATAAATTACATTATGTAGTGGATATCGATATTAAGGGGTTCTTCGATAATGTACATCACGGTAAGTTATTAAAACAAATGTGGCATTTGGGGATTCAAGACAAGCGAGTATTAAGTATCGTAAGTAAGCTATTAAAAGCAGAAATAGCAGGTGTGGGCACACCTGCTAAAGGAACGCCACAGGGTGGCATATTGTCTCCTCTGTTATCCAACATTGTATTAAATGAATTGGATTGGTGGATAAGTAGTCAATGGGAGACATTTGAAACAAAAAAGAACTACGATAGAAAGCGTATCATAAGTGGCAAAATGAGGCTAGATAAAACATGGAAATATCGAATGTTAAGAACTTCGAATTTAAAAGAAATGTTTATTGTCCGATACGCAGATGATTTTAAAATATTCTGTCGTAATCATCGAGACGCTTTTAAAATCTTTGAAGCAGTAAAGAAATGGCTGAAAGAAAGACTGCAATTAGAAATTAGTCAAGAAAAATCGAAAGTCATTAACTTACGCAAAAATTACTCTCAATTTCTCGGCTTTAAACTTAAAGTCGTACCTAAAGGTAAAAAACAAGTTGTGAAGTCACATATGAGTGAACAAGCAAAACAAAAAGCCTTAGTCAAAATCAAAGAGCATATTCAAAAAGTGAAAAAGAATCCTATAGCCACAGAAGTATCAAAATTTAATGCGACAATCTTAGGATTACAAAACTTTTATCAACAAGCTACGATGGTCTCAAAAGATTTCAGTGAAATCGCATTTACTGTCAAACGAACCTTATACAACAGCTTATGGAAAGCTTCAACCTCAAAAGGAGAACTAAGCAAATACTACCGAGCGCATTATAAAGATTACTTAAATAAAAAAGCAGTTTTTGTGGCTGGTGTAGCAATATTTCCGATTGATGGTGTGAAACATAAAAATCCAAAGAACTTTACACAAGAAATTAATAACTATACAGAAGAGGGTAGAAGTTTAATTCACAAGACGGTCAAAACAACATCACAAGAGGTAATTCGTTACTTAATGAAAAATCCAGTACAAAATCGAAGTATTGAATATAACGATAATCGGATTTCAAGGTACATCGCTCAACAAGGAAGATGTGCGGTAACAGGAAGAACGCTTGAATTATTTGATATGGAATTACATCACATAATTCCTACACAGTTTGGTGGAACAGACCGTTACAATAATCTGACATTTATTTTAAAAGATGTCCATAAACTTATTCATGCGACACTGTCAGAAACCATCTTAAAATACCTTCAAAAATTAAAGTTATCGGAAACTGAAATCTGTAAAGTAAATGAGCTAAGAGCTAAAGCTGGAAATGAAATGATAAGTTAAGAGCTATGAACTGATGGAACGCCGTATGAGGGGAAACTTTCACGTACGGTGTGAATGGGGGGAAAAGCTGGAGATGAATTCAAAGGCTTACCTATCCATATTCAACATGTTACAAGAAACCATCGTACAAATCGTAAAAAGCGGTAGTGAAGCAGATGGGAACCTGTTTATGGTGGGCGATGTGAAACAGTCCATATATCGCTTCCGCCTTGCTGAACCCATGCTCTTTTTGAATAAGTACACGCAATTTGAAGAAGAGCCAATTACTAATGGATTAAAAATTGATTTAAATGCTAACTTCCGAAGCCGAGAAGAAGTACTGCATGGAACGAACTTTATCTTTGAACAAATCATGGGTGAGACGGTAGGAGAAATTGTTTATGATGAAAAAGCGGGTCTTAAACCTAGTGCACCTTATGATGAAGTAGAAATGCCTATCGAATTAACGATTCTATATGAAGAACAAGCAGAAGCACAACCGGAACAAACTGAAACTGACGAACTCGAATTGAAACAATTAGAAACGGAAGAGGAATTGAAAAAATCCCAACAAGAAGCGCGATATATCATTAAGCGTATTCGTGAGCTAATGGATAATGGCGCAACTGTGTATGATGCAAAAGAAAAAGATCCGTCAAAACGTGTCCGTCCATTAGAATATCGTGACATTGTCATTCTAATGCGTTCGATGACTTGGTCAAGTGAATTAGTAGAAGAGTTTAAAGCAGCAGAAATTCCTCTTTATGCAGAATCATCAAAAGGATATTTTGAAGCATTAGAAGTCATGGTTATGCTCAATGTCCTCAATATTGTAGATAATCCATATCAAGATATTCCATTAGCTTCTATCCTAAGAGCACCTTTTGTTGGATGCAATGAAAATGAATTAGCACTTATCCGACTGATCGACCGAAAAGTTCCTTTCTATGAAGCAGTAAAAATGTTTGTAAAAGAGGAAAGAAGTGGTTTAAATATTGCAACAGCTGAAAAACTTCAACGTTTCCTATACCAGCTTGATAAATGGAGAAACTTAGCACGTAGAGGGTCTTTATCTGATTTAGTTTGGCAAATTTATATAGATACGAATTATTATGAAATGGTTGGAGCCATGGCAAATGGGAAACAACGTCAAGCCAATTTACGCACGCTTCATGACCGCGCATTAATGTATGAAAAAACTTCATTTCGAGGATTATTCCGCTTCCTTCGCTTTATTGATCGGATGAAATCGCGAGGCGACGATTTAGGCGTAGCGAAATCAATTGGTGAAAAAGATAATGTGGTTCGATTGGTTACAATTCATTCCTCTAAGGGACTTGAATACCCAGTTGTGTTTGTTGCAGGATTAGGTAGAAGTTTTAATCAAATGGATTTTAGTAATCCGTATTTGTTCGACCAACAATTTGGGTTAGCGGTTAAAGCAATTGACCCAGATGATCGAATTATGTATACGAGTTTGCCTTTTTTAGCAATGAAAGAGAAGAAAATTCTTGAGATGAAAGCAGAAGAAATGCGAGTGCTCTACGTTGCGATGACACGAGCAAAAGAACGTCTTATTTTAGTCGGCTCTGTAAAGAATTGGGATAAGACACGTGCTACTTGGTGTGAATCACAACAGATTGCTCGGGATGCCATGTTACCAGATTATTTACGCGCCCGTGCAAAAAGCTACTTAGATTGGATTGGTCCGGCTATCGCAAGACATGCTTGTTTTGAAAATTATAGTGATGAACCGTTTACTGCAATTGAACATCCTTCTAAATGGCAAGTGTCCGCAATTTCAAACACAACGTTCATGCATTCATTGAAAACAGATGAAGAAAATGAATCCATTGATGTATTAGATCAAGAGGTGGATGAGCATCTTTTAGAACAATTGCATCAACGATTTAACACGACGTATCCATTTAAAGAGTCCATTACGAAAAAATCAAAAACAAGTGTATCTGAAATCAAACGAGTTGAAAATTTGCAACGTGAGGAAGAATCGGATACTTATTTTCTTCAAACAAAATCGACAAGCACCTATAAACGACCATTATTTTTACAGGAAAAAGCTTTAACTGCAACTGAAATTGGTACCGTTGTTCATACCGTTATGCAACATGCACCGAAAGAAGGATTTACAAACGAAGCTGACGTACAGAACTATTTGCAAGCATTGGTTGAGAAAAAATTATTAACGAATGAAGAAATAAAAGTTGTTGAACCGGAAAAGGTATTGCAATTTTTCGCTACATCCATTGGTCAACGGTTTGTTCATGCAAGACAAATTCATAGGGAAATACCATTTACGATGAGCCTCACAGACGATGTTGGGGATTCACAAATTGTACAAGGGATCATTGACTGTTTAATCGAGGATGCTGATGGGAAATGGGTGTTGCTCGATTATAAAACCGATAAAATTTTACCTTCCTTTAGTCAAGAACAAGCATTAAAGGATGAAATGGAAAAGCGCTATGCAGTTCAACTTCGAATTTATAGTCAAGCCATTGAATCTGTACTAAACTTACAAGTGGATGAAAAAATATTATATTTATACAATGCGCAAAAGGAACTTCGTCTAAATTAGTAACATTTAAACAGCAGCCTGTTAATTAATCAATTAATAGGCTGTTATTTCTAAAAGTTGGAGTAAAATATTGTAGAATATCAGTGACACAATTTTTTACAATAAGACGAAGAATTTAAAGGAGAACAGATTGTGAATTTTCAACCGACGACATTACAGGAGAGAATTAGTTCGCTCGATATTTTGCGCGGAGTAAGTTTACTAGGGATTTTACTAGTAAATATGTTTGCGTTTTATTTACCAATGCCGCACATCTTAGACTTAACCAATTGGTTCACGGATGCAAAAGACATCATTTGGCATCAAACTTTGGATATTTATGTACAAAGTAGTTTTTATCCTTTGTTTTCAATGCTTTTTGGCTATGGGTTAACGATGCAATTTTTGAAAGCACAACAAACAGGTACAAACTTTTATAAATTTGGTCCAAAACGGCTTGCTATTTTATTATGTATTGGCTTACTTCATGCATTTTTTATTTGGTGGGGCGATATATTAACAACGTATGCCTTTTGTGGTTTCTTCCTATTACTATTTATCCGATTTAGTGGGGGCTGGTTACTTACCTTTGGACTAGTCATTAATGGTTTTATGCATTTATTTCTAATCGCCCTTTTTGTATTAATGGGGGTTGCTAATTCTGAAATCGAGAACTTAGCGGTAGATATTACGACGATCAAGAATGCTATTACTGCCTATGGAACAGGTAATTGGATGGATGCGTTTCTTCAAAGGTTAGTAGATTTATCGGTTCAAATGAGTCCAGAAATGTGGATTGCTGCGATTATGACCATTTTACCCTATATGTTAATCGGTGCTGCTGCGGCAAAATGGCGTTTACTTGAGCGCGCAAAGGAATTAAAAGTGTTTTGGATGATTATTGCGATTAGTTTTGTAGCAGTAGGTCTATTCATTAAAAGTGCACCCTACATCTTTACACGTACGTATTTATTAGATTATTTAAAGGTGTATATAGGGGGTCCTATTCTTTCGATAGGCTATATTGCCATAATCGTTTGTCTTTGTTACCTTCCATTTGCACTAAAACTATTAAAACCACTCGCAAAAGCTGGACGAATGTCGCTCACTCTATATATTATGCAGTCCATTATTTGTACCGTAATGTTCTATAACTTCGGATTTGGATTATATGGAAAAGTTGATGTACAAATGGGGACAATCATTGCGATTGGGATCTTTTTCATACAAATTGTTTTTGCAGAATTATGGTTTACAAAATTTAAACAAGGTCCGCTAGAGTTGCTCGTAAAGAAATTAACTTATAAGAAAATATCATCTGAAAACTGAGCAATTTCAGAAAATTTGATGTATGATAGTATTTAAGAAATGTTAGTTTACTAGGGGAACTTTTCCCTAACGAAAAACAGATTGAATAAAACGTGGAAAAGTAGAAGGAGAGCCTTTATTTATGAAGATTTTATCGTTTAAATTGAATGGGGAAGTAAAGTTTGGTCCAAAAGTAAAAAAAGAAGAAGCGGTTTGGGATGTATTAAAAATCCAAGAAGAGCTTAATGTTCTTCCTTCTTTTCCAGAAAATATTATTGACGGTGTGGCTTTAGGCTTCGATTTTGTAGAAAAGATTCGTAAGTTAGTAGAAGCTGCGAAAGAGTCAGATCAAGTAGAAAAATATAAACATGTGTTTACAACGATTGAATGGCTTTCACCAATTCCAAGAACGCCTAAAAATATAATTTGTGTCGGGAAAAATTACGATGCCCATGTCAAAGAAATGGGTGGAGAAGTTGCACCAAAAGATTTAGTCGTGTTTACAAAAGCACCTACTACGATTGCGGCAGATGAACAAGTATTGCCAATCCATGCTTCCAAAACAGCATCGTTAGATTATGAAGGTGAGTTAGCAATTGTCATCGGGAAACGTGGAAAAGAAATTCCTAAAAACCAAGCAATTGATTATATTTTTGGCTATACGATTGCAAATGATATTACGGCGCGCGATTTACAAGATCGTCATGTACAATACTTCATTGGAAAAAGCTTAGAAGGAACATGTCCAATGGGGCCGTACATTGTGTCAAAAGATGAAATTCCTGATCCTCAAAACTTAAGTTTAGTTACAAAAGTGAACGGTGAAGTTCGTCAAAATGGTTCAACAAAAGATATGTTATTTACGGTTGAAAATTTAATTTCAATTTTATCTCAATATATCACATTAGAACCAGGGGACGTAATTTTAACGGGTACACCTTCTGGGGTAGGAAAAGGAATGACTCCACCTGTATTCCTACAATCAGGCGATGAAGTAAAAGTGTCCATTGAAGGTATTGGAACGTTATCAAATCGATTTGAATAATCTACGAGATTCATAGAAGAATTTGTGATTCTTCTGTGAATCTTTTTATTTTGATTGATATGATCTAGTATGAATCCAAGACTCTTATATTTGAATCGCCTCTTTCCATTATGGTAGTATAATGCTGAGAAAGAAAATTAAGGTGGGGACAACATGGACTTTTTAACAAGCTCAACACATTTGCACATTACCGCTTGGGTAGTGGCATTAGTGTTATTTTTAGTGGGCGCCTTCGTATCAAAATCTAAAGGTATTCACATGGCATTACGATTATTCTATATTTTAACAATCATTACAGGTGGTGCATTGTTTATTGAAGCAATGGATTACGGTATGGGCATGCAATATGGAATTAAGTTTCTTTTAGGTATTTTAGTAATTGGTATGATGGAAATGATTTTAGTACGTCAAAAGAAAAACAAACCGACAACGATGTTTTGGATTTTGTTCGCAGTTTTCCTATTTGCCGTTCTTTACATGGGATTCAAATTGCCAATGGGTCAAAATTTCTTAGCTTAATGACGAAATCGCAATGTACATCACGTGCTTTGCGATTTTTCTTTTTGCATCGATGTGCTATTGTAGATGATAGATGATAGATGATGGTCTTACGAAAGGACGAGAAATGTGATCCCAGCTATTTTGATTGGATTCATTGTGATATTAATGGTGTTATTCGTTTTATTGGTAGTTTTACAACAACCGAAGCACACGACCGAAAGCGATACTATTTTGACAAAAGATGAAGTACAGGATATACACCGAAAAAATAGGAAAGAGAAATCGTAATAAACATTCTATATATAACCATTATCAACTATTAAAAGGATTGTCACGGTTTTGTCTTATTTTCATGTGTAATTTAGTGTTTTCTCTTTAAAAGATAGCGGTGTTTCTTTTTTTTTTGGTAAAATGTCGGTGGTAGGTTAAAGGAGAGGGATAATTTGAATTTCAAAAAATGGATTAGTACGATTGCAGCTTCGGCTTTAATAGCTGCTACGTTTACAACATCATCTGTCGTACAAGCGGAAGAGACAAGCCCAATTGCAGATGAAACTATATATGATGTGTTAGTTGACCGTTATTTTAATGGAACAAATGCGAATGATTTCAAAGTGGATGTTAATAATTTAGCAGAATTTGCTGGTGGAGATTTTAAAGGAATGGTCGATCAATTTGACCTTATTTCTGGTATGGGCTTTTCCATCGTGTCATTAGGATCGATTTTTGCAACTGAAACGTATAACGGGACGATGGTGACAAGCTATTCCAAAATTGAGCCACAGTTTGGGACAGAAGAAGAATTTACACAGTTGGTTGAATTCGTTAATCAGAAAAAAGTGGACGTTATGATTGATTTTCCAATTTCAAATGTTAGTGAAAATCACGAATGGGTTAGTGATCCAGCGAAAGTGAACTGGGTTGCAGAAACAGCCAATGGAAAAGTACGTTGGGATTTAAAAAATGAAGAAGTTCAAACGGCTTTAATCGAAGCGGTCGAGAACTTTATTACGACATATAATATTGGCGGCGTACGTTTAACGAATTTAGATAATGCCGATACGTCATTTCTAAATAAGATGATTGATGCGATCAAAGAAGCAAAAGAAGGAATCTATGTTATTTCAAATGAACAAAGTGATGCGAATTTCGATGCGACGTATTATGAAGAAACAAATGAAGCATTCCGAAACGTCTATAAAAATGTGGATCAGGATTCATCAAACTTATTAACAAATGTAGAAACTTTTGCGCAAAAAGAAGGGGCTCCTACCCAACTGATGATTGACCATCTAAACAAAGATCGCTTTGTTTTCGATGTGGAGTTATTCCCGCCAACGCGACTAAAGCTTTCTTTAGCTACAGCATTACTTTTACCTGGTGTCCCGGTTGTACAATATGGAACAGAAATTGCGATGAATGGGGAAGCAGGTCCAGAGTCTCACCAAATTTATAACTTTAAAACAGATAAAGAATTAGTTGATTTTATTACAAATATTCAAACGCTTCGTTCTCAGTCTGAAACATTACGTCGCGGCGATTTTAAATTAGTGAAAAATGAAAATGGGTTGTTAGTGTTTGAACGATCTTCTGATGAAGAAAGATGGATTGTCATTATTAACAATACAGGTGTGACAACTCGTGTGGACTTTACAGAAGAAGAATTAGGTAAGGATAAAGAAGTTCGTGGGATGCTTGAAACTGATGTAATCCGCGCAGATGACAATGGGGTTTATCCAGTTGTCATTGATCGTGAGGTTGTGGAAGTGTATCAAGTAATTGATGAAATCGGCTTTAATATTAAATATTTAATTTTATTAGCAATTGTGTATATTGTATTTATTGGCTTTATTATTGCCGTTGTTAAAAAAAGTAGACGAAATAAAAATAAAGCAGCTCAATAAACCATAATCGGTAAAATCATGAATTTGATTTTACCGATTTTTTTGTTTCTATGACTAGTTCAATTTTTGGATTCATAAACATAGAGTTATTACGATAGAAGTGTATTTGAGAGGTGAAATTTTCGGGAAGTGAACTAGGAATTGCGAAACATGTTAGTGAGTGGACTTAGCACACAGACTTGTCTTAGTGCTTTCTGTAAGGTCCACTCACATAAAATCAGTACCTACTAACGTTTCTAGAATTCTACTGACATAGATTGCTTGAAAGGGGAATTCGAAAAATCGTGGATGTATTGTTAGAAATTAAAGAGTTGCATACGGGTTTTCGAATGAATGATACTTTCTACAATGCGGTGGATGGTGTTTCGTTAAGCCTTCGGAAAAATGAAATTCTTGCCATTGTGGGGGAATCGGGCTGTGGAAAAAGTACACTTGCCACATCCATCATGGGGCTTTTTGATCAACGAACAACGCGAATACAAGGGGAGATTTTATATCAACAGAAAAATTTAGCAGCATTAACAGAAGAACAATTAAATGAAGTGCGCGGCCTTGAAATCAGCATGATCTTTCAGGACCCTCTTTCAGCTCTTAACCCATTGATGCGTGTGGGGGATCAAATCGAAGAAGGGTTAATTTATCATACTGATTTATCAAAAGAAGAACGTAAACAGAGAGTCTTAACATTATTACAACAAGTAGGCATTCAAGATCCTAAGCACGTGGCAAGGCAGTTTCCTCATCAATTATCAGGTGGGATGAGGCAAAGGATTATGATTGCCATTGCCATTTGTTGCAAACCGAAAATCATCATAGCCGATGAACCGACAACTGCTTTAGATGTTACAATCCAAGCGCAAATTTTGGATTTACTTGTAGAGCTACAAAAAGAAACAGGAGCAGGCATTATTTTAATCACCCATGATTTGGGGGTAGTTGCGGAAGTGGCGGATCGTGTAGTGGTC
Organism: Lysinibacillus antri; assembly: GCF_003977595.1. Lineage (GTDB taxonomy): Bacteria > Bacillota > Bacilli > Bacillales_A > Planococcaceae > Ureibacillus > Ureibacillus antri. The sequence continues at coordinate 121,510 of NZ_RYYR01000007.1, forward strand.
ATGTATGCAGGGGAGATTGTGGAGGAAGCCCCTATAAAGGAATTATTTCTTCATCCCCAACATCCTTATACACGCTCTTTGTTTCATTCGATTCCACAAATGAATAAGAAATCAGATCGTTTAAATGTTATTGAGGGAATCGTTCCATCATTAATTCATTTACCGCGGTCAGGCTGTCGGTTTGCGGATCGTATTCCTTGGATTCCGCAAGAGGCGCATGAAGAGAATCCACAACTTCATGAAATCTCACCTGGTCATTTTGTCCGATGTACGTGTTGGAAATCGTTCTACTTTAACACAAGGAAAGGGGAACGGTATGTATGAGCTTTATGCAAATTCATAATTTAAAAGTTCACTATCCTGTACGAGGTGGAATATTAAACTCTGTAGTCGATTACATTTACGCAGTCGATGGGATCTCGATGGAGTTTGAAAAAGGGAAGGCGTATGGACTTGTTGGTGAATCGGGCTGTGGTAAGTCCACTACTGGAAAAGTCATCATTGGATTAGAGAAAATCACAGCAGGTCGCATTTGTTACGAAGGTGTGGATGTAACAAACAGTAATAACCATAGAAAGTCAGCGTTTAACCGCGACATTCAAATGATTTTTCAAGATGCCCACTCGAGTCTGAACCCAAGAAAACGCGTTCAAGATATTATCGCAGAACCAATTCGAAACTTTTTAAAACTAACACCAAAAGAAGAAAAGCGCAAAATTCATGAATTGCTTGAAATTGTCGGGATGCCAGAAGATGCGAAATATAAATATCCTCATGAGTTTTCAGGTGGTCAAAAGCAACGGATCGGAATAGCAAGGGCAATTGCAACGAACCCGAAATTAATTATTGCTGATGAACCTGTCTCTGCCCTCGATTTATCTGTGCAAGCCCAAGTATTAAATTTTATGAAAGAGATTCAAAGAGAATATGGCTTAAGTTATTTATTCATTTCCCATGATTTAGGTGTTGTGCAACATATGTGTGAGCATATTTCGATTATGTATAAAGGGCGATTTGTTGAAACAGGCTCGAAATACGATATTTACAAAAATCCGCAGCATATTTATACGAAACGCCTCCTTTCCGCAATTCCAAACACATCGCCAATAGGCAGAGATGAAAGAAAAAAAGAGCGAATACTGGTGGAAAAGCATTATCAAGAAAACGTGAGAAAATATTTTGATAGACAGGCGCGCGTATTTGATTTAGTACCTGTATCAAAAACACATTTTGTCGCAGCGACTTCATCTATGAAGGGGGGCTTTTAATATGTGGAAAACCATTGTCCGGCGATTGTTTATTATGATTCCTCAATTATTTGTACTAAGTATTATCATTTTTATTTTAGCGAAGTTTATGCCTGGTGATCCGTTTACCGGTTTAATTACACCTGAAACAGATCCAGCTCGCATTGAAGAGTTATCGGAGAAGGCCGGGCTAAATGATCCACTCTATGTTCAATATATACGATGGATTGGGAACGCCATTCAAGGGGATTTTGGGATTAGTTACACATTTAAACGGGATGTTGGGGAATTGGTGGGGGAACGAGCTTTAAACACTTTTTGGCTCTCCTTATTTAGCGTCATTTTACTCTATTTCATTGCTATTCCTCTTGGTATTTTAGCAGGGCGCTACCAACATTCTCGATTAGAGAAGTCCATTGTTTTGTATAGTTTTATTACGTATGCGATTCCTACATTTGTGTTGTCCCTCGTATTTTTATATTTGTTTGGGTTTAAGCTTGAATGGTTTCCGACAAGTGGAAGCGTCGATATTCGCTATGACGAAGGGACATTTGGTTATTACTGGAGTAAATTTTATCATATTATTTTACCAGCTATCACCTATGCCTTATTAGGGACAACCGGTATTATTCAATATTTACGTTCAGAAATTATCGATGCCAAGGCAATGGATTATGTCCGCACAGCTCGCAGTAAAGGAATTCCGATGCGAATAGTGTATTCCAAGCACATTTTTCGAAACTCATTACTTCCGATTGCTGCATTTTTAGGATTCACCATTACAGGGTTATTAGGAGGTTCCATCTTTATTGAAACGATCTTTGGATATCCTGGGATGGGGCAGTTGTTTGTATCTTCTATCAATTCTCGTGATTATAGTGTCATTACAGCCCTTGTCATGTTATTTGGTTTCTTAACCTTATTAGGTAGTCTATTGTCCGACATTATTATGAGTATTGTAGATCCACGCATTCGGATTGAATAGACAAGTAGCGAGGAGGTTAGAAAATGGCGAAAAAGAAATATAAGCGAAAACACTATCGAACATCTTCCCCAACCGGATTACAAATTTTAATTCGTGAATTTTTAAAGGATAAGCTTGCATTGTTTTCTTTATTTTCATTAGCGTTTGTCATAATAGGCGTATTTGTTTGGGGTTATTACTTTATTGACCAAGAAACATTGATGCGTATAAGTTTAAGTGATTCCTATGCCAAGCCAGGGGGGGAATTTCTTTTAGGGGCCGATCAAGGTGGTAAAGATATATTTGGACAAATGATTATTGGGGCAAAAAACTCGATATTCATTGCCATCTCGATCACCCTTATTACAGGTGTGTTTGGCGTCATTGTGGGGTTAATCTGTGGTTATTACGGTGGCTGGATTGATCAATTGCTTATGCGTGTTATCGATTTTTTTATTACGATTCCATCTTTAATGTTAATTATTGTGTTTGTGACAATTGTTCCAAAATATACGGTTGGCGCCTTTATTGTAATTATGAGTTTGTTTTTATGGACAGGCACTGCACGACTTGTACGATCTAAGACGTTATCTGAAAGTAAACGAGATTATGTACTTGCTTCGAAAACATTAGGTACGAGTGATTTTGTCATTATTGTTAGAGAAATATTGCCAAATCTCAGCTCCATTATTATTGTTGAGTTTACACTTAATTTTGCGGGGAATGTAGGGATTGAAACGGGCTTATCCTATTTAGGATTTGGGTTACCAATGACGACACCATCTCTTGGTACATTGGTCAGTCATGCAAATAATCCACTAGTTCTCCAACAATATTGGTGGGTATGGTTACCTGCATCGTTATTGATTTTATTTATGATGCTTGCCATAAATTATGTAGGACAAGCGTTAAGAAGATCCGCAGATGCAAGACAAAGATTAGGATAACATGTTATACAAAGAGCCATTCCATTTATCTTAGCGATTAAATTGACTAACTTCGTACAAACTCATAATGAAGGAGTGTTGATAGAAATGAAATCGAAATGGATTCAACTTGTACTCTTGTTTTCGATACTTGTCTTAGGTGCATGTTCGGGCAATGGAACGAATGCAGTGGCAACTGAAAAAGTAGTAACAACAGCAAAGGCTTCAGATTCAACATTCGGGCTCTCTGTGTCCAATGAAGGAAAACCGATAAAAGGCGGCGTGCTTCAAGTGGCCATGGTAAAAGATGAGCCATTTCAAGGGATTTTTTCATCGGAGCTTTATGAAGATGCATTTGACGGAGATTTAATGGCTTGGGCTTCTAATGCACTTTTCGAAGTTGATGGAAACTTTATGATTACAGATAAAGGCATTGCGTCGATGAAAGTGGACCAAACCGAAAATAAAGTAACCATTCAAATTCGGGAAGGGGTCAAGTGGTCAGACGGGGAACCACTAAAAGTTGAGGATATCATGTTACCATATCACATGATCGGACACCCAGATTATCCGGGAGTTCGTTATGATACGGAATTTCAAAATATTATCGGGGCAGAGGAATACAATGCAGGCAAAGCAGATCGCATTTCTGGAGTAGTGAAAATAGATGACCGTACAGTAGAAATTTACTTTAAACAATTATCACCAGCGATTTTTTATGGCGGGGATGGCTTATGGACGAATGCTGCGCCGAGTCATCAAATTGCAGATATTCCCGTTGAAAAATTAGTAGAATCAGACGCTATTCGTAAAAATCCAGTTACACTCGGGGCTTTTAAAGTTGATAAAATTGTCCCTGGGGAGTCCGTGCAGTTCGTGAAAAATGAGCATTATTGGAAGGGGAAACCAAAACTAGATGGAGTTCTTGTAAAAGTAGTGCCATCCAGTTCGATTTCCGTCGCGATTGCATCAGGAAAGTTCGATTTAGTTCGTAGTTTTAATGCAACCAAACTACCGGAAATCGAAAACTTAAAAAATATCACCATTTTAGGGCGACCAGAATTGTTTTATGCTTACCTTGGTTTTAAAGTAGGAAAATATGATTATGAAAAGAAACGCGTGATGACGGATTTAGAAGGTTCAAAAATGGGAGATGCCAATTTACGTAAAGCCATGGCGTATGCACTCGATATTGAGCAAGTTTCGGAAGTGTTTTACAACAATTTACGTGAACGGGCAAACTCCTTAATTCCACCTGTTTTTGAATCGTTTTATGATCGTTCTTTAAAGGGGTATGTTTATGATCCTAAAAAAGCGATTAGTATATTAGACGAGGCTGGTTATATAGATGTGGATGGGGATGGTTTACGAGAAGATTCGGCTGGTAAAAAGTTAGAAATTAAATTTGCGGCCATGTCTGGCGATTCAACTCATGCGGAGATCATTGCGTATTATCTACAAAACTGGAAGGATATTGGACTGAATGTCACGTTAACAACTGGACGATTAATTGAATTCAATTCGTTCTATGATAAAGTACAAGCAGATGATCCGGAAATTGATGTGTTCATGGGTGCGTGGGGAACGGGGACGAATCCTTCACCGGCAGGGTTGTATGGTGCAGCCGATCAATTCAATTTTAGTCGGTACACTTCAGATGAACTAGAGGAAATAATAAAAAATATCGATTCACCTAAAAGTTTTGATACACAATACCGCGCAAGTCAATTCCGAGCGTTTCAAGAGTATTTAGAAGAAGTGGCAACGGTCATCCCAATGCAATTCCGTTATGAAATTTTCCCGGTGAATAAGCGGGTAAAAAATTATAGTGTGGACTTTACAAATCCAACGGAACTTCATGAAATTGAGTTAACTGCAAAAAAGCCAATCGCATCGAAGTAAGTTACTAGGATGATTCTGAGCCTAGCTTGGAGTCATCCATTAATTTTTTCTTAATAAAAAAGCTGTCCCACCTAAATGGAACAACTCTTTTAAGTTAATACTCTTTATCTGTAAAGAAAATGGCAATGGTTCCTGGTCCAACATGGGCGCCGATTACTGCACCAATGGACGTGATTTCAAATGCCTTGGGATGAAGCTTATCTTGCATGAGCGATTTGACTTCGTTGGCAAATTCAATATCATCGGCGTGACTAATTCCCACGACTTTGTTTGAAAAATCGCCGCCTCGTTCTGCCATAATGTCAATGATTCGATTAATGGCTTTTTTACGCCCTCGAATTTTTTCAAGAGGAATCAGCTTTCCATCTTCTACATGTAAAATCGGTTTAATACTTAATAATCCACCAATAAACGCGCTTGATTTTGAAAGTCTACCACCCGCAGCTAAATAGTCTAGATTTTCTACAGTAAAGAGATGCGTCATGTGCTGAGCTAGTTTATCAATATGAGCAATCAAGTCAGAAAAGGCCATACCGTCGTCACGAAGTTTTACAGCTTCTTTTACAAGTAAGCCATATCCTAAAGAGGCGCATTTCGAATCGATTATTTTTAATTTAAACTCCGGATATTGTTCTCGTACTTGAGAAGCAATCATTACGGCTGTGTTGTATGTACCTGATAAATTTGATGAAAATGCAATGTATAGGCCTTCTTCATTATTTTTTGCTAATTGCTCAAACTGTTTTAAAAATGCCTCCGGAGAAACTTGGCTCGTTTTAGGTACCGCTCCTTGTCGCATCGCATCGTAAACGGTTTTCGGCTCAATTTCGATAATATCTTGGTATTCGTTATTATTAATTTCAACTCTTAGAGGGAATAAATCTACTTTATAGTCCTCAAAAAAGTGTTTTGGTAAATCACTTGCACTATCTGCAAATATTTTCATCATTAGTACCTCCTATAGACTGTTAAAATAATGGGTCTCATTACAGTCATTCTATGGTGAGGAGAGAGTAGAAATACAGATTCATGACGGTCAGGTTATAACTTTAGTCGGTCAATTAAAAAGTTGGCAATCCCATTATCATTATTACTAGCAGTTGTAATTTCATTGGCAATACTTTTCAATTGATTAATACCATTCGACATGGCCACGCCAATTCCTGCATAATCAATCATTTCTAAATCGTTATCTTCATCACCGAAAGCGATAATTCGTTCGCGCGGAATGTTCATTTCTTTTGCAATTAATGAAATGCCAATTGCTTTGTTTAACCCTTTCCGTACGACTTCAATAATATGGAAAGGCGCACCCCAACGTCTATGTTCAATTAACTCTGCGTGAACGTCCTCTAAATGATCGCGAATTTGTTGGACCTTGTGCTCCTCTGCATGAATGAGTAAACTTGTTGGATCTTCGTTTAGATTTCCTCTTAAATTTCCAATCGTCACACGTGGATCGCCCATTTTAAACATATCCATCATAGCCATGTTTTCTGAATGGATGAACACATCATCTAGCACTTCTGCGATTAAATTTTCATATTGGTATTTATCCACTGAATCTACTACATCGTGGACTACCTTTAAATCCATAGGCGTATGAACCATTTGCCATGATTTATTTTTTGGATGATGTACTAGGGCACCGTTAAAGTTAACAATTGGCGTTGTTAGCATCAGTTCGTTATAATACAACTGACTTGCACGAAATGGGCGGCCAGTTGCGATCATTACTTGATGGCCAGCTTCTCTTGCTTTCATCAGTGTTAGTTTGGTTTTGTCTAAAATCTTTTGATCATCCGTTAATAATGTACCATCTAAATCCAACACAATTAAATGTTGTTTCATAAAGGAAATCTCCCTTCTATCTTACTGATTTTATCCAAATGGTTAATTTTAGTCAAAAATTTGCGATTGCTTATGAAATGTTTTTAGAAATGGTATGATAATTTTAACCATTATTCTTTGCTTTATTAAAGATAGCTATACTTGAGGAGATGAGCGAAATTGTTTGTTCAAAATGATATGTGGAGTGAAATACCATTATTACATGTGTATGATGACAAGATGGATGAACATACGCCTGTTGTGATCTTTTTACACGGTTTCCAAAGTGCAAAAGAGCATAACTTACACTATGCCTATCAGTTTGTAAAAAAAGGCATTCGTGTCATTATGCCTGACGCAAAATTTCATGGCGACCGTACTGAAAACTTACCTGAAGAAAAAATGAACTTACATTTTTGGGGAATTGTAATTAATTCAATCGAAGAAGTAGGAAAGATTTATGATGAGTTGAAAATGCGTGGATTAACTGCTTCTGGAAAAATTGGCGTAGCGGGTTCTTCAATGGGTGGCATTGTGACTTCGGGTTGTTTAAAACAGTATGATTGGATTACGAGTGCAGCGATTTGTATGGGTGCACCAGGATTCGTAGATCTTGCCAATTATCAATTGCAACAATTTGAAGCATTAGGAATTGATGTTCCGATGACGGAAGAACAAAAACTGCAAACCCAAACATTATTAGCAGATTATGATATTACAAAGACACCAGAAAAGTTCCAACAGCGACCTGTTCTGTTTTGGCATGGGGAAAAAGATCAAACCGTTCCTTTTAAAAATACATATCATTTTTACATGCAATTGCGTTCATACTATAGACAAAACCCAGATTATTTAAAATTTATTTCGTCCAAAAATGACGGTCACAAAGTACCGCGTGCCGGTGTGCTTGCCGTGACAGACTGGCTTTCTCAATATTTGGCATAAAATTTTTAAGTCTGATATGATAGAGTTAACACTATGTAGAAAGGGGAAATCGAGATGGCAATAAGTGAAGATATGAAAGAAAGCATGCTTGGTGCTTTAGAAAACGTAATCGACCCTGAGTTAGGTATTGATATCGTAAACTTAGGTTTAGTATATGATGTAGATTTAAATGACGAAGGTTTAGCTACGGTTACAATGACATTAACTTCATTAGGGTGTCCAATGGGACCTGTTATTGTGGATCAAGTGAAAACAGCATTAAGTGAACTGCCGGAAGTGAAAGATACGGAAGTAAATATCGTATGGCAACCTGCATGGTCAAAAGATATGATGTCCCGTTACGCAAAAATGGCATTAGGAATCCGATAATTCGTAAAATACCTCTATTTGATGTTTTTATTCAAATGGAGGTATTTTTAATGACGAAAATTTTGTAGTGTGAATTTTTGCATTTACGCTAAAAACAACATATAATCAAATTAGTCAAAAAAGGTCAAAGTTGAAGAGGTGTAAACTATGCAATTTCAACAACAAGATAATCGCAAACCATTAGAACAATTTGGACGTAATTTAATTGAAGAAGTAAAAAATGGCAAGATGGACCCTGTCATTGGGCGAGACGAAGAAATTCGCAATGTCATCCGGATTCTTTCGCGAAAAACAAAAAATAATCCGATTCTTATTGGGGAACCCGGTGTCGGTAAAACAGCGATCGTAGAAGGTTTAGCCCAACGTATTGTGCGAAAAGACGTACCAGAAGGATTAAAAGACTGTATTTTATACGAACTAGATATGAGTGCCTTAATTGCTGGTGCAAGTTATCGCGGACAATTTGAAGAACGATTAAAAGGCGTATTAAAAGAAGTAAAGGAATCGGAAGGGCGTATCATTTTATTTATTGATGAGATTCATACAATCGTCGGTGCTGGTAAAACAGATGGAGCAATGGATGCAGGTAATATGCTAAAACCGATGCTCGCGCGTGGAGAACTGCATTGTATTGGTGCTACAACGCTTGATGAATATCGTATGTATATTGAAAAAGACCCTGCCTTAGAACGTCGCTTCCAACAAGTGATGGTGCGAGAGCCTTCTGTAGAAGATACGGTTTCCATTTTACGCGGGCTAAAGGAACGTTTTGAATTGCACCATGGCGTTCGCATTCATGACCGCGCAAATTTAGCAGCGGCTGAACTGTCCAATCGCTATTTAACGGAGCGATTTCTACCGGATAAAGCGATCGATCTAATCGATGAAGCGTGTGCGATGATTCGAACGGAAATTGATTCTATGCCACAAGGGCTGGATGCGGTCACTCGTCGTGTCATGCAACTTGAAATTGAGGAACAAGCGTTAACAAAAGAAAAAGATGAAGCCAGCAAGAAGCGTCTTGAAACATTACGTCAAGAGTTAGCCAATTTAAAACAATCCACTGAAAAAATGCGTAAACAGTGGGAGCAGGAAAAACAAGGCTTACAAATGATTCAACAAAAACGAGAACAACTAGATCGCTATCGACGTGATTTAGAAGACGCAGAAAGTAAATATGATTTAAATAAAGCGGCTGAACTACGTCATGGAAAAATTCCAACATTAGAAAAAGAATTAGCGTTACTTGAACAAGAATTGAAACAAGGGTCTGAAACACGAATTTTACGTGAAGAAGTAACGGCTGATGAAATCGCATTAATTATCTCGAGATGGACAGGCATCCCTGTGACAAAGCTTGTAGAAGGAGAACGCGAAAAGTTACTCCGTTTAAAAGATACGCTCCATGAACGAGTTGTTGGTCAAGATACGGCCGTAAAACTCGTAACAGAAGCGGTCTGGCGTGCTCGCTCAGGTATTAATGATCCAAATCGTCCAATTGGTTCATTTATTTTCCTTGGTCCTACAGGGGTCGGGAAGACAGAGCTAGCCAAAGCACTCGCTGCTCAACTTTTTGATTCCGAAGATCACTTTATTCGCATCGATATGAGTGAGTATATGGAAAAACATAGTGTTTCACGATTAGTAGGAGCGCCTCCTGGTTATGTGGGCTACGAAGAAGGTGGTCAATTAACAGAAGCGGTACGCCGGAACCCATATTCCGTTGTGTTACTTGATGAAATTGAAAAAGCACATCCAGATGTCGCGAATATTTTACTGCAAATTTTAGATGATGGTCGCATTACAGATAGTCAAGGGCGTTTAGTGAACTTTGCCAATACGGTCGTCATCATGACATCGAATATTGGCTCTCATTACTTATTAGAAGGTGCAACAAGTGAAGATCAATCCGTTGAAGAGTTAGTCATGTTCGAACTACGCCGTCACTTTAAACCGGAATTATTAAACCGAGTAGATGACATTATTATGTTCCATGCATTAACGTCAGAGCACTTTAACGCCATTGCACGCAAGTATATCCAACAGTTACAACAACGTGTGCAAGAGCAGGAAATTGAGCTGAATGTGGATGAAGAGGTTGTATCGTGGGTTGTAAAACATGGTATTGACCCTCAATTTGGTGCAAGACCGTTAAAACGATTTATTCAACGCTATGTCGAAACAGCTGTTGCAAAAGAATTGTTGAAAGGTGAAGTTGTGCCAGGAGAAAGTTTACAAGTAATATTAGAAAATGACGAGTTACTAGTTGTGAAAAAGTAAAGAAGAAATCCAGCTGCTTAAATGAAGAGTGGCTGGGTTTTTTATTCCGCCAAAAAGTAGGATAATTCCGCCATTTATGGTCGGAATTCCGCCAAATTGAAGGGGAAATCCGCCAAATTAAGCAAAAATCCCGTCAAACAATAAAAAGCACTCCCAATTAAGGAAGTGCTTCAATCTTAGTGGTGATCTGCTTCTGGAATTGGATCGTTTGGAATAATAGAACTAATAAGAACGATTAAAATTAAGAAAATCACAGAAAGAATCGTGCTCGTAGTTAAGCTAAATGGTACATTCAATACTGAACTTACTACATAGTTTAACATTGTAACTAATAGGAATGACCAAATAAATGACATAATATATTGCATGAATTTCACCTCTACTGAACTTTTTCTAAATAGTATTCTCTATATTCATCTCAAATATCATACCATAGTTAAATGTGAAAGAACAATAAACTTTTAGAACAAATCCATTCGTGTCGCCCAATTTTGTTCACAAAATTTGCAATTAAATTGATAGATACGTAACTCAGCAAGAATCTACTTTTGTCTAGCTGCAAATTTTAGGTTGAGTAATAGGCCCTTATCGTCTATAATTAAGACCAAGTACTAAATGTTAGTCATAAAGATAGGGGGATTTTCAATATGAATGCTGGAATTATTGGAGTAGGAAAATATGTTCCCGAACAAGTGGTGACAAATTTTGATTTAGAACAAAAGATTGATACAAATGATGAATGGATTCGTACGCGAACTGGTATAGAAGAAAGAAGAATTGCTCCGGACAATCAAAACACGTCGGATTTAGCATTTGAAGCTGCAAAACAAGCGCTTGAAGATGCTCAAATATCCGCAGATCAAGTGGGTTTAATTTTAGTAGCAACAGTTACACCAGATCAACCCTTCCCAAGTGTTGCTTGTCAAATACAAGAAAAATTAGGTGCAGTAAATGCTTCAGCTATGGATGTTGCGGCAGCATGTGCTGGGTTTATTTATGCACTAGCAACAGCAAAACAATTTGTTGAATCGAATACTTATAAATACGTTTTAGTAGTAGGTGCTGAAAAATTATCCAAAATTGTAAATTGGGAAGATCGAAATACAGCCGTTTTATTTGGTGATGGAGCTTGTGCAGTACTAGTTGGTGGCGTTTCAGAAGGTCGAGGAATTCTATCGATTGAATTAGGCGCTGATGGTACAGGTGGTAAACATTTATTAATGAATGAATTCGATCACATCGCAATGAACGGAAGAGAAGTATTTAAATTTGCCGTAAGACAAATGGGTGAATCGGCAGTATCTGTTTTGGATAAAGCGGGATTAACGAAAGAAGATGTAGACTTCTTAATTCCACACCAAGCAAATATTCGTATTATGGAAGCTTCAAGAGAACGACTTGAATTGCCGGAAGAAAAATTATCTAAACGTATTCATAAATACGGAAATACTTCTTCAGCATCGATCGGAATTGCCTTAAAAGATGAATTAGATGATGGTAAAATTAAAGATGATGATATACTAGTATTAGTAGGATTTGGTGGCGGCCTTACATGGGGTGCGGCTACAATTAAGTGGGGCAAGTAAAAGGTTTTTAAGGTACAATTATAGGAAGTTCAAAATAGTTTAAAAAACCTAAGGGGGATAATGAAATACTATGAATAGACGAGTTGTAATTACAGGTGTCGGCGCAGTTACACCTTTAGGGAATACAATTGAAGAAACATGGGAAAACTTAATCGCTGGTAAATCGGGTGTTGGTCCTTTAACTAGAGTAGATGCAGAAAAGTTTCCTGCTAAAGTAGCTGCAGAAGTAAAAGATTTTGACATTGAGCAATATGTAGATCGAAAAGAAGCAAGAAAAATGGACCGTTTTACGCATTATGCCCTTGCTTCTTCCATTATGGCAGTAAAAGATGCGGATTTAACAATTACAGAAGAAATCGCACCAAAAGTAGGTGTATGGATTGGTTCTGGTATTGGTGGGATGGAAACGTACGAAAAACAAATGGAAGTTTTCCAAGAGCGTGGCGTACGTCGTGTTAGTCCATTCTTCGTCCCAATGATGATTCCAAATATGGCATCGGGTCAAGTATCCATTCACTTAGGCGCAAAAGGAATTAACTCTTGTTCTGTAACGGCTTGTGCATCAGGAACAAACTCTATTGGAGATGCATTTAAAGTGATCCAACGTGGAGATGCAGATGTAATGATTACAGGTGGCGCAGAAGCTCCAATTGTAAACATGGCCGTTGCAGGATTCTGTTCAAGTACGGCACTATCATTAAATCCAGATACACAAACGGCATCACGTCCATTTGATGCAAATCGTGATGGATTTGTTATTGCAGAGGGTGCAGGCGTACTTGTACTGGAAGAGTATGAATTTGCTAAAGCTCGTGGTGCAAAAATTTATGCAGAAGTTGTAGGATATGGTGCTACAGGAGATGCGCATCATATTACGGCTCCAGCTCCAAATGGTGAAGGTGCAGCTCGAGCAATTCGACAAGCTTTAGAAGACGCAAACGTTGACCCAACGAAAGTAGGATATATTAATGCGCACGGAACAAGTACACCATACAATGATTTATTTGAAACAATGGCAGTAAAATCTGTATTTGGTGAACATGCTTATAAATTAGCCATGAGTTCTACTAAATCGATGACTGGTCACTTATTAGGAGCAGCTGGTGGAGTAGAGACAATCTTTACAGCATTAGCTTTAAAAGAAGGGATCTTACCTCCAACGATTAACTTAGAAACTCCAGATCCAGAATGTGATTTAGATTATGTGCCGAATGTTGCTCGTAAAGAGTTTGTAGAATATGCAATGAGCAATTCTCTAGGATTTGGTGGACATAATGCGAGTTTATTATTACGAAAAGTCGACTAGGAAATCTGTTTACGACAAACTAGGACAACCATGTCGATAGAATAAATGCCTTTAGCGAGTAGCTAAAGGCATTTTTATTTTAATAATTGAATAATAGATATAAAAGGAAACTTCCATCACATGATACAATCTTAAAATGATGTGTTGGACAAAAGGGGTGTTTGGACATGTTCCGTTTTATGCTTTTTCTATTTAGTTATGGCATATGTGTTATATCAGTAGGAAATTTACTGCTATATTTAAACTATCGAACACTTGGTTATTCTTGGCCGGCAGTTTGGGCATTCATCGTTGGGACCCATGAACTCTACTTAGCAATTGGATCAATCATTGTGTTATTTATCTTGATTTTCGACCTAATCCCATCGCGTTTTCCATTCTCTTAACTGTTGCTGATGCAATGGCGTTTGCTTTTTCGGCACCCTCATCTAAGATTTTATCTAACTCCTCTGAATCAATTAATTCATTAAAGCGCTCTTGGACAGGCGTTAAATGCTCGATTAAACTTGTGGCAACACCTTCTTTAAAGGCACCATAGCCCAAACCTTCATACTTTTTAACAAGTGTATCAATCGCAATGCCTGTAACAGCTGATTCAATTGTTAAAAGGTTAGAAACGCCTGGTTTATTTGCTTCATCAAATGCGACAACACCATCTGAATCGGTTACGGCTGATTTAATCTTTTTCTCGATTTGCTTTGGTGTATCTAAGAAACGAATCGTCGCTTTCGTATTCGGGTCTGATTTGCTCATTTTTTTCGTAGGCTCTTGTAATGATTTAATACGTGCGCCTGCTTTTGGAAGTTGAATTTCAGGAATAACAAATACGTCGCCATATCGTTTATTGAAACGTTCTGCAAGATCACGCGTTAATTCAATATGTTGTTTCTGGTCATCGCCTACTGGGACAATATTTGTATTGTAAATCAGGATATCTGCAGCCATTAATGGTGGATACGTTAATAGGCCAGCAGATACTGATTCTTTCCCATCGGATTTGTCTTTAAATTGCGTCATCCGTTCTAACTCACCAATACTAGCAACACATTGTAACATCCAACCTGCCTGCGCATGTGCTGGAACTTCGGATTGGATAAATAAAGTTGCTTTATTTGGGTCAATGCCTGTTGCTAAATAAGTCGCAGCTAATGTGCGGATGTTTGATTGTAATTCTTTTGGGTCTTGTGGAACGGTAATAGCATGTTGGTCAACTATACAATAAATTGCATTCCCTTCATCTTGTAAAGCAGGGAATTGCATAAACGCTCCGATATAATTTCCTAATGTAATAACACCAGTTGGTTGAACACCTGAGAAAATTGTTGTCATGTTGTTAGTCCTCCTAATTTTTTGTAATAAAAAAACATCATCCGTCCATACGAGTTTTTTCTCGTAATGGGACGAATGATGTTGTATCCGCGGTACCACCCAGTTTGTCGAATAATCGACCTCTTCCTCTTCGTAACGTGAAGTAAACGTGCTTTACTACTACTAATTCATAAAGCCAACTCGAAAGTCCATTCCATTTGCATCGTCTTCTGTTTTCACCACCCACAGACTCTCTATACACGAAATATCAAATGTACTACTCTTTGTCATTGTTTTTCCATTTTGTTAACAGATTATATATAAAAATTTTATTAATTGCAAATAATTTTCTTGTGCTGGAATGAAAAAGCAAAAGTATGGTTAATCTTGTAACGTTGGTTCAACATTAATAAGCTTATTAATTCAACAGCTGGAGTTGAATGTGAAAAACAAATAAAACATGTGCGAAATTGACAGAAAGTTGTGATTATTTCTCGATTGCTGTCGTCTAATTGAGAATAAAAAATGTCGATTTTTAGGTTTTACCTTGGTTAAAATCGGGTATAGTGATAGTGCTTTATAAAAGGAAAGAAAGTCTTTGTCTGAAAGGGCAATTTTTTAAATAATTTAAGATGAAACTAGAGACTTTTTTCGAATTATGCTCTATCCAAATGAGAATGGATGTTGTATAATGAAGTCGTTCATTTAAATTAAATTAATTCTAATCTAATAAATGATTGAAAATAGATTTAGTCTATTTAGAAGGGAAGTGTCGTAATGATTGTAACATTATTTACATCACCGAGTTGTACTTCATGTCGAAAAGCAAAAGCATGGTTAGAAGAACATGATATTCCATATAGAGAACGTAACATTTTTTCAGAACCTTTAACAATTAGTGAAATAAAAGAAATACTACGAATGACAGAAGATGGAACAGATGAAATTATCTCGACGCGTTCGAAAATTTTCCAAAAGCTAAATGTAGATGTTGAAAGTCTACCATTACAACAATTATATGAATTAATTCAAGAATATCCAGGCCTTTTACGTCGCCCGATTATTTTAGACGAAAAGCGTTTACAAGTTGGCTATAATGAAGATGAAATTCGTCGATTCTTACCTAGAAAAGTTCGTGCATTCCAATTATTAGAAGCACAAAAAATGGTTAATTAATTCATTTATTTGGAAATTTGAAATAGATAATCGATGAAATCCATTATTATGGGTTTTGTCGATTTTTTATTTTTTGAAAGTAAGTAAGCCTTTACTAGATCGAAAAGCAAAGGGATTTTTTCGTCAAAAAGCCCCTTTACTCTAATAGCGCATAATACCTGACCATTTCATCATATAATTATTAATCTTTCTAAAAATTTACACTTGATTTCAAATAGGTTGTTTACTACAATTTCAATAATTCAAATAATTTTATTTGGCTGATGTTTTTTCCTTTTCATTTTTACTAGGTAGTCATACAATAGAGTTATAGAATAAAGCATAAGTTATAGATAAATACGATGCGTTTGTTCTACAGTAAGTCACTCAGGAAAAAACTCTTTTGAATTGTAAGATTAAAACTTAGCAATCAAAACATACTAAGAACGCTTTCTTTGTTTTTCAACGAATGACTGTGAAGGGAGTTGAAGTCTA
The DNA here is from genome assembly GCF_003977595.1 of Lysinibacillus antri. GTDB lineage: Bacteria > Bacillota > Bacilli > Bacillales_A > Planococcaceae > Ureibacillus > Ureibacillus antri. The sequence goes on from NZ_RYYR01000007.1 coordinate 137,823, forward strand.
ATGGACATCGAACGCGTAAACGAAAACACAATCAAGCTCTATATCACATATCGTGATATTGAGGATCGCGGGTATAGTCGTGAAGAAATTTGGTACAACCGAGCAAAAGGAGAAGAGCTCTTCTGGGATATGATTGGAGAAATTAACACAGAAGATTATTTTGATTTAGATGGTCCTATTTGGATTCATGTAAACGCTTCTGAACATGGGCTTGAAGTCATTGTTACTCGCGCGAATATTAGTGGTGACGGAGAATCAAACTCCTTATTATCCAGCTTTGAAGAACACCGGGATGCTGCACATGATATAGACGAATCTATCTTTGATTCATTAGATGAAGAAGACATTCATAATCAAGGAATTACAAATATTTCAATTTATAAGTTTAAAGATATTGATGAAATTATCCCTGTTGCAAATCGTATTGTTTCATATGGTTTACAATCTTCTTTGTATAAGTATGAAAATTACTATTATGTAGCAGTCGATTTTACCAATGTAACGGAGAAGGATGAGCGTCTAAACATACGTTCAATCATTAACGAATACCTTGGTAGCTCTAAATTCACAATCTACCGCCTTCAAGAATATGGTGAGACAATTATGGCTGAAGATTGTTTTGAAACGGTAATTCAATACTTTTCTTAATGTAGAAGAGGTGACCTATAATTCATTAGGGCATCTCTTTTTTTAATTTCTAAACAACTTGAAAAAATGAATTTCCAATGATTTGAAATATTGGGTTGAATTTTTGATCACTCCTTTTTACAATAAACAAAAGGAGGAGCAACATGCTTGTAGCTTATACAAATGGAAATAAACGATTTGTATTAAACACAACACTTCCTCATACAACATTAAAACAACTTCGAAAAACACAACAATTTTATTGTCCACAATGTAAACAACGACTCCAATTAAAAGTGGGTCAGGTTAAAATTCCCCATTTTGCACACATTGCAAATAGTGACTGTGAAGAACGGTTTTCAGAAGGTGAATCGAATGCCCATCTTGAAGGTAAAGAGCACCTATTTACATTTTTTCAGACACTTAATGTACAAGTACAGTTAGAACCTTATTTACCTACAATCCAACAACGCCCTGATTTATTGGTATTTTACAACAATAAGCTGATAGCGATTGAGTTCCAATGTAGCTTCCTTTCCTTTGAAAGGTTAACTGAACGCAATCGGGGATATAGTAGTGCCACCATCACACCAATATGGATTCCAGTGACACCTAGCAAAATCCAAACAAATGGTATTTTCAAACTATCCATTTCGAAACAACTTCAACAATTTATATTATCAACCAACCAACAACAATATATTATGACGTATAGTCCTAATTTGAGACAATTTATTTACCTTTCTAACCTGATGTACTTAAATGGCAATACCTTTATCGCGAAGGTACAAGCAATCCCAATTTCAAAACAAAACTTCCCCTTTTATATACCAAAAAAGTTATCGAACGAGGAATTTACAAACTATTTAATGTTATACAATTCTTTCAAACATAACTACTTGAAATCACGAGTATTAATAAGTAGGCAAGGTGTAAATGACTTATTTTTAAGGAGTGTTTATGAACTACGATTAGACCTACAAAATTTCCCTATCGTTTTAGGAGTGCCGATCAAGGGAAGTGAGGTAGTAAGTGGTTTCACAATCGAATGGCAAACCGCTTTATTTTATTTTCTCTTAGTGAATCAATTAAACGTTCGATCATTGAATGATGGGATGATTCATTATTTTCTAAAATGGGCACATCTTAATGAAACAAATGATGCCTTTCGTGTTGTGAAGGATTATTGTGACTTATTGAAGAAACTCTCCATCCAACATGTAAGGCAAACAGTAGGAAAGCAAGAGTTGGACAATCATCTCTATAGCCAATTTCTTGCAATTAAAAGGTAATATTGAGAAAATAAAATTGTTATTCGAAATTCGAAAAGAATGAATCGGAGGCTATTTCATGGCGAAAAAAGTGTTAACTCGTGAAGAAGTTCCTGTTGAATTAACATGGGACCTAGAAGGTATTTTTCAATCAGATGAAGCTTGGGAACAAGAATTTAAAGAAATTGAAAAGTTAATTCAAGAAAGTGAGAACTATAAAGGAAAAGTTGTAGAAAGTGCTAAGAACCTATATGACACGCTTCAGTTTAGTGATCAATTATCAGAGCGTTTCGGTAAGCTGTATGTTTATAGTCATTTAAAGCATGACCAAGATACAACGAATAGCAAGTATCAAGGAATGGATGCGAGAGTCCGCGCGTTAGCCGCAAAACTTTCTGCAGCTTGGTCCTTCATTACTCCAGAGATTTTATCCATTGAAGAAGAAAAAATTCAAGGCTTTTTAACTGAGTACGAACCGTTACAATTATATACGCAAATGTTAAAAGAGTTAAACTTACAGCGTCCACATGTTTTAACAGCGGATAAAGAAGAATTACTAGCGCAGTTTTCGGAGGTTACTTCCTCACCAGGTGGGACGTTTAGTGCATTAAATAATGCAGACTTAGAGTTTCCTGTCGTTAAAAATGCGGATGGGGAAGAAGTTCAGTTAACACATGGCAATTATATTACATTTTTAGAAAGTGCGAACCGACAAGTGCGTGAAGATGCGTTTAAAGCGATGTATGCGACTTATGGCAAGTTTAAAAATACATTTGCCTCCACATTGTCTGGAAACGTAAAATCCCATAATGTAAGTGCGCGTATTCGTAAGTTTGATTCCGCAAGACATCGTGCAATGAGTAATAACTACATTCCAGAAAAAGTGTATGATCAATTAATTTCGACGATCCATGAATTTTTACCTGTCCTTCATCGCTATATCGCATTACGTAAAAAAGTGTTAGGTGTAGAAGAGCTTCATATGTATGATCTATTCACACCGTTAGTAAAAGAAGTAAAAATCGATATGCCATATGAAAAAGCGAAAGATATTATGGTGAATAGTTTTGAACCGCTTGGAGATGAATATCAATCGACAGTTCAAAAAGGTTTAGAGAGTCGTTGGGTGGATGTTTTAGAAAACAAAGGGAAACGAAGCGGCGCCTATTCTTCGGGTACTTATGGGACAAATCCATTTGTCTTAATGAACTGGCAAGACAACATTAATAATCTATTTACACTTGCTCACGAATTTGGTCATAGTATGCACAGCTACTATACGCGTCAAAATCAACCATATCCATATGCCGATTATTCGATATTTGTTGCGGAAGTCGCGTCCACTTGCAACGAGGAACTGTTATTTGATTACCTATTAAAAACAACAGAAGATTCGCAGCAAAAAATCTATTTATTAAATCATTGGTTAGATGGCTTTAGAAGCACTGTGTTCCGTCAAACAATGTTTGCTGAATTTGAACATATCATTCATGAGATGGACGCACGTGGAGAAGCTCTAACTTCCGAAAGTTTAACGAATGTTTATTATGATTTGAATAAACAATATTTTGGAGAAGAAATGGTTGTGGATGAAGAAATTGGATTAGAATGGGCAAGGATTCCACACTTTTATTATAATTACTATGTTTATCAATATGCTACTGGCCAAAGTGCGGCTACAGCATTAAGTAAGCAAATTTTAGAGGAAGGCAAGCCGGCTGTAGAACGTTACATTAATCACTTCTTAAAAGCAGGTTGCTCGGATTTCCCAATTGAAGTATTAAAAGCGGCTGGAGTGGATATGGAGTCACCAACGCCAATTCGTGATGCATGTACTGTATTTGAACAGAAACTAGCAGAGCTTGAATCGTTATTACATGTATAATTAAAAATTATGAACTATGTGGAAAGTTTTTTTCACATAGTTCTTTTACTTTCGATTTAAAGCAGTTGTTAGTGAATGTATTGAATGGAATATTATATTTTCATAATAATTATTATTCAAAATTGTTAGTTTTCGTTTCACAATCTAACTGCTGTTATATATCAATAGTGGACTTTGGAAATCTGTATTGCTATATGTACCAGTATTTCAGTGAAACCGTTTACTATTTGACGAATTTGTGAAACAATCGTAGTTTGGTTGCAAGAATTATTATTCCATGATAAATTTAATACGTGAAATAAATCACATAACAAACATACACCCCTTTGTTTGAACGTGAACATTTCTCCCATCCCCTTTGTGTAAAGAGGCGTCACTATTCTTGAGTTGAATAGGGCGCCTCTTTTTTTTGTTTTGGGCACTGCGATTTAAGTTTTGTTTAGCTATTAGACCTTTAAAGAAAAATGCTAAGGATGTACGTTTTAGAAATTAAGTTACTATAAGATATTTTTATGAGGTGTTGCTTAGTGAACGGACTAGTGCACACAAGCCGCAGAGCCAACTTGTAGTTGTCTCTACGACTTGTCTTCGTGCTTTTGTGAAAGGTCCGCTCACATTAGTTAATACCTTTAAAAGTTTCTAGACATAGTGCGCGGCTTACAGTGGTAGGCCGCGTCTTTAAAGTTTGGTTATACTACTAGGTCTTTAGAAATTCCCATATTTGGAGTCGTTCTCTGTGTTAGTTAATACTTTAGAATTAACTCATGACTTTTCTAGAGGACGGAAAAGGACTTTTTTCTAATGGGAGAGTAATAATTAAATTTCATTTCATTTTTAGAAGTGAATTCCATTTTTAAACACTTATGAGTGCGTCCTGTTAGCATTGTAGTCTGCACCTTCACTAGAATAGTTTGTTCTTTCCATCTAAATATTGTAGACCTGTCTAATATTTTAGAATGAATATTCAACTTATTGAAGGATTAAGACTTGTTGTATCGAATTTATATGGTAAAGATTTAATTCAATTTCCGAAGTATTTTCGTGATAAGGAGACGGCTCAATGAAAAATATTTTAGTTTTAGGTGGTACACGTTTTTTTGGTCGTAAATTAGTGGAGTTATTAATTGAGGACGGACATAATGTAGTCATTTTGACGCGGGGCCAATCTGAGAATCCATTCGGTAATAAAGTAGAACATATCATCGCGGATCGACTGAATAAAGAAGAGTTCGCAAAAAAGGTGGAAGGTCGTACATTCGATATTGTTTACGATAACATTTGTTATTCTCCCAATGAAGCTCATGCGTTTTGTGAAATCTTTAATGGGAAAATCGGCAAGCTCGTCTTTACATCTTCTCTTTCAACATATATAGCAGATGGGAAAGAAAAGAGTGAGACAGACTTTGATCCGTATCATTATGAAATAAGAATGGGGGATCAAGAGGATTTTACTTATGCAGAAGGGAAGCGTCAGGCTGAAGCAGTCTTCTTTAAATATGCCACATTTCCTGTTGTAGCAGTGCGTTTCCCTATTGTAATGGGAGAGAATGATTATACGCGTCGCTTACATTTTCATATTGAACGGATTGCGAATGAGGAGCCAATTGGATTTGTAAATTTGGATGCTGAAATGTCTTTTATCCATGCAACAGAGACAGCTCAATTTTTAGTATGGGCAGGCATGTCAGATATTAATGGTCCTTACAATGCAACGGCAAATGGGAAAATTTCATTATCGGATTTAATCAAACTGATCGAATCAGCTATCGGGAAATCTGCAAAAATTGTCTTTGAAGGAAACGATGACATCTTCTCACCATACGCTATTTCGTCTTCTTGGTATATGACCAATGCAAAAGCAACAAAGAGGGGGTTTCAGTTTACGAACTTACATGACTGGATCCAACCATTAGTAAAGGCAATTGCACGGAATAAAGAATAAATTTCCTCAAAGAGGTTGTACAATCAAATAAAAAACTGTAGCTCCAATTGATGGGGCTACAGTTTTCATAGGTCATTAATAATAGAGTAATAGATTGTAAGGTATAATTGCTTGTTATTTTTTACGCCATAGTGTGATGTCATCATTTGAAAGGCGTTCTAGCTTTTGTTGTAACATTCGTTTTTTTAATTCGCGTTCAGCTTCTTGCTCAGTTATTGAATAAATTTCTGCCACATCTAGTGTAGTTAACGTATGGAATCGCTTGAATAACTCATCGAAAGTTGGAAGTGGCTGACAAGTAATGTTACCGTCCATCATTTCATGTAGTATTTGAACATAAACCTCGTATGTGTATACACCACTTACTTTTAGACCTTCATCTTCAATGCATTCATTAAAGAACACAATACTTGGAACTTCATTGACTTCCATTTCCCGAGTAATGTGTAAATCACATTGGAATGCACGAGCTGCTTCTTTCGATCCGAAGTCATTCATAAATTCGTCCACATCTAGATTAATCTCTTTTGCAATATCAATTAATGCAGCATAGGATGTTACATCTTTTGTTTGTAACAGGGCGTGCTCTTGCAATTTTAATAAATAGCGAGATTGTGCACGTTTGCCTTGTAATTCAGCTGCTTTGATCGCAATTGAAGGAAGGGCAGGGTGTGTAATATCTAGTTCTGTACCCGTCATACAACCTTTTGTTCGTCTAGTTAAGCTATTTAAAGAAGCTAACTCGGTACTTAAAACAAAACGCCAAGTAAAGTAATGGTCGTATTCGATTTGAAGTTTTCGTAGCATTGTTTGCATCTTTACTGCTTTTTTACAAAGAGGATCGATAAAAATGTATAATTCGATTGGCTTTGTAATACTAGAAGTTGAAATGGGTTTCGATAACACTTGGGCATTATTCACTCTAAATCCTCCTCATCTTCATTTGGCGAATTTATCATATGATGAGCAGTTAACACAAGTCGTTGGTAGTAAACGTCTCGAAATTTCCCTTCTAGACCGACTTCATCCATCGCTTCACTCATACATTCAAGCCAAGCTTGTGCGCGATCAGGTGTGATTTTAAATGGCATATGACGAGCTTTCATCATTGGATGCCCATGTTCTTCTGTATATAGATTTGGCCCACCTAAATATTGGGTTTGAAATTGTATTTGTTTCCGTAATACCTCAGATAAGTCTTCAGGAAAAATAGGAATTAATAATGGATGCTTCGCAACACGTTTATAAAAAGCGCGAAGGAGCTCAGAAAGTTTTTCAGCACCAAGTTCCTCGTAAGGAATCGTATATTTTTGTTTCATAGCTGTAACTCCTTTACTTCTTTATTATTCACATAGGTAATGAAATATCTGTGTATTACTTACCGTATATTGGCCAAAAGCAAAAGTCACTTTGTGCATATGTTTATTTTATCAACGTATGGCTTATTTCACAAACAAATCGACTATCCAAGGAAAACTTACGCGTTATAGTAACCAAGTACCTTATTTACATAGTTCATTGTTTCTTTAAAAGGAGGAATCCCACCATATTTTGAAACATTTCCTGGACCAGCATTATATGCAGCAAGGGCAAGTTCAACATTGTTATTGAATTTATTTAACATTTGGCTTAAATATTTTGTCCCACCCATAATATTTTGTTCAGCATTTAATGAGTCTTTCACACCAAGATATCGTGCAGTACCCGGCATTAATTGCATTAACCCAGTTGCCCCGGCCGAACTAACAGCACCTGTATTAAAGTTCGATTCTTGTTTTATGACAGAAGCAATTAATTTTTCTGGAACACCATATTTAGTTGACGCTTTTGCGATAATGTCGGAGAATCTTTGTGCCCCGGCTAACACATTTTCAAAGCCAGATGTATTTAAGTAATCTTTCGTTAATGGCAAATTTAATTCATTATTCATATTAGTTGTTTGCATTAAAGCATCATAATATGAGGAAGGTATGTAATTGGTATTAGAGTTTAAGTACATAGATGATGAGTTATTTTCAGAATCAGCGTTGTGTAATTGTGAGTAAGTACTCCCTAGTAGATTTGAAGCGCTATTCGTTAATGAAGAGGAAGTCATCATCTCTTCAAGAAGCTGAGTAAAAACTGTAGGGTTGCCTGTTACGGATTGCGTACTTGTTTGGGAATTTCCAATTGACTGAATTGCTTGAATTTCAAGCATGGTTTTCATTGCTGAAATATCCAATAGAATCAACCTTTCAATGCGCTCATAAAGCGAGCGATTTTTTTATCTGCAACTTGCTTCGTGATGTTATGTTCAGTTAAAAATTGTTCGAAAATTTCTTTGCCGAATGTTTCATTACTTGCTTCATATTCTACCTCATAATCTTCGCACTGCAAATAGAAAGAATGGTCAAAAACAATTGTTCCTCCTTTGTATGGAATTTCCACTCGGTCCGTTGTTAACGATCCAAAAACGTGTAACTCTTCTAAAGGGATTTGTAATTGAATTAATTTGTCCTTTACAGTTTGTGCAAAAAAGCCTTCACCTGCTAACATCTTTTTCGCTTGTTCTTCTGTAATAACATCCGTTGTTTCTAAATGAATATTAGCCGATGTTTTTTCTTTTAATGTGCACACGATTTGCTCGTGTGTTTCTCGGATACGTAAACCACTAGACAAACTTTTTAAAGAGAATGTTGGCGTATCAAAGTAATGATTTGTTTGACGGATGATCATTTCTTTACTTATTTTAAATTCTTTCAGTAAGCTTTCGTATTGTTCTTTCGTTAATACATTTTTAAATTCAATTTCAAGTTCTTGAGACATCGTAAGTTCCTCTCTTTATTTACCCAAAAATACATTTTTCCTCATTCTTTTTCTCTAAACGAGCAGTGCTATGTTAAAATATGAAGGAATAGTGTTGAAGGGATGTTTTTTTAATGCGCAACATTTATAAAGTAGATAATTATCAATATGTACATAATAATCTTCATTTTAGTTTAAACGAAAATCAAAAAGAAATTCAAATCCAACCTGCTGGACAGGTATTGGTTGATTCGGATCATTTTGCTTTTATTTATGTGGTAGAAGAAGGAGATGGATATAGCTATATCCAGCTGCCTAAGGATGGATGGCAACATCTCGTGAAGTGTATTCAAACAGAACAAAATCCATATTTACTAATTAATGATATGAACATTGAACTGATTAACTTTACGGAAGAATTGCATCAACTTATTTTTAATATTGAAGGTAATGAAAATTATGGTAGAGACTTTGTGGATGCTGTAGAAGCTGCATTTGCAGAGATTCTTCAAGAAAATGAATTTTAGTATTACCGATTACTAATGTGGTGTACATGATGAAAAATGCGCTAGGCGAAAAGTGGATTTTTCGTAATGAAAGTATCGAAGTTTGAACAGTGTCTAGCTACAGGTGCTCGTTCTGCGGACAATTAAGAGTCGGCTTTACAGACAAGCTTTTCTTAAATTGTTCTTGAAATGACTGGCCAGCACCTTTCGCTTATTGGGGGGCATATTAATGGGACAATGGGAAATATTTTTAAGTCCATATAAACAAGCAGTGGACGAATTAAAGATAAAATTAAAGGGGATGCGCTCGCAATTTGGCATTACAGGTACAACTTCTCCAATTGAATTTGTAACAGGAAGAGTCAAACCTTTAGCCAGTATATATGATAAAACTTTGGAAAAGGGGATAAGATTTGAACCTTCGCACAAATTAGCGACAGAGTTACAAGATATAGCCGGTTTACGAATTATGTGCCAGTTTGTTGATGATATTACAACCGTCGTGAATTTAATTCGCCAAAGAGACGATTTGAACGTAATCGAAGAAAAAGATTATATAACGCAAAGTAAACCAAGTGGATATCGTTCGTACCACATGATTGTTGAATATCCTGTCGAAACTATTACTGGGAAAGTAGAAGTGTTGGCTGAGATCCAAATTCGTACCCTGGCGATGAATTTTTGGGCTTCCATTGAACATTCATTAAATTATAAATATAAAGGGGTCTTCCCGGAAGAAATTAAAAATCGACTTCAAAGTGCAGCAGAGGCGGCATTTAAATTGGATGAAGAAATGTCGTCGATTCGAAGTGAAATTCAAGAAGCGCAAGTTTATTTTAGTGAAAATAAAGAAGCATACCCAACAATTCCAACCACTAATGAGGAAAAGGAGCGTGAATAATGTTGAGATTTTCGATTCAGTCACGCAGAGATGCTCAATCCAATGAATTGATGGAACTAGCAAAAAAGTATTTACAAGATTTTGGTCTTATATTTGACGACGAAGAACCTGAAATTGTCATTTCTATTGGTGGAGATGGTACACTTTTACATGCTTTTCATCGACACTTACACAGGTTAGATCAAGTGGCCTTCGTTGGGATTCATACAGGGCATTTAGGCTTTTATGCAGATTGGAAACCTTCCGAACTTGAGAAGCTCGTATTATCCATTACGAAGAAGGAGTACAATGTCGTGGAGTATCCGCTTTTAGAGGTACAGGTTCATACTCATAATGCAGAGACAAAAACGTACTTAGCGTTAAATGAAGCCACAATTAAATCACCAGACGTAACATTAGTAATGGATGTGGAGTTAAATGGCAATCACTTTGAACGTTTCCGTGGTGATGGTCTATGTGTCAGTACGCCATCTGGAAGTACCGCTTATAACAAAGCGTTAGGCGGAGCGATTATTCATCCAACGTTACAAGCTTTTCAAATTACCGAGATGGCCTCCATTAATAACCGAGTATTTCGAACAGTTGGCTCTTCACTTGTATTACCCGCGCATCACAATTGTGCATTAATCCCTGTAAAAGACCAACAATTTACGATGACCATTGACCATGTTCACCTTGTCCAAGACAATTTAAAATCTGTGACGTTTAATGTTGCAAATGAAAGAATTCGCTTTGCACGATTCCGACCTTTCCCGTTTTGGGAGCGAGTACACGATTCATTTGTCTCGAATGAGTAAAAGGAGCGTATAATGGATAATCGATTTAAGCTGCAATTTAAAGCGACAAAAGATGGAGAGCTACTTCGAAATGCCATTAATCAACATGGTATTTCAAAAAGAGGGTTAACCTCCATTAAGTTTAATGGTGGATTGATTTCAGTGAACGGGATTGAACAAAATGTCCGCTATGCTTTAAAAAAGGGGGATGAGATTACCATTACCTTTCCTCCTGAAGTTGTCAGTGACGGCTTAATCGTAGAACATGGAAATTTGGATATTGTCTATGAAGATTCTACATTGCTCATATTAGAAAAACCCGCATTTATGAACACGATCCCATCGAGAGAACATCCAACAGGGAGCGTGGCGAATTTCATAAGCGGTTATTTTCAAGAGAAGAATATTTCTTCCACAGTTCATATTGTTACAAGACTCGATCGGGATACATCGGGTTTAATGTGCATTGCAAAGCATAGCCATGTTCATCATTTGATGGGTTTACAACAAAAAAAACAGGAAATCAATAAACAGTATGAAGCCATAGTACATGGCCATGTTGAAGAGGATGAACAGGCAATTATTGCACCAATTGGGCGAAAAGAAACGAGTATTATCGAGCGCGAGGTTCGTGAAGATGGTCAATTCTCTCATACCGATGTGAAAGTACTGAAAAGAGGTTTTACTAAAAACGGCGAGCCGATTTCACATGTTCGTTTAAGGTTACATACGGGAAGAACCCATCAAATTCGCGTACATATGGCTTTTATAGGACATCCGTTAGTTGGAGATGAGCTTTACGGTGGGAGCCGGGAGTTGTTTGATCGACAAGCACTCCATTGCGTTTTCCTTGAACTGGCACATCCGTTAACAAAGGAAAAGCTTACCTTTTCAAGTAAAATACTTGAACCAATGCAAAAGTTAATAAATAATTAAAAGGAAAGATGTTCGAACGATACTCGAGCATCTTTTTATATTTCTAAAGTTCAGCATAGAGTAAAACTAATAGGAAGACGCAGCCTACCACTGTAAGCTGCGTACAAAATCCATTAACTTAAGCAGTGCAAATAAATATGTGAGCTGGCCTTTCACAAAGCACATAGACAAGTCGTAAAGACATGTACAACATGGCTTTGTGGCTTGTGTGCTAAGACAGCTCACTACGGTTACTGAATTAAAGATATATTTGAGTAATTAAATTCCAATATACTTAGAAAAATAATTGTAAAAGTATTGTGAAATTAAAAAAAGGTGTTTACGTGTATTGTAAATAACCATATGATGAAATACGAGAGGAGGGGACATGCATGGTAGAGCAACGTAATAATTTAAATGAAGATTCATTTTATGAAGAACAATTACTTCAATTCCTAATGGATGAAGATATTGATTCTTTTCGTGAACAGTTTTTAGCGCATCATCCATACGAGCAGGCACAATTTTATGAAAAGGTTGGACCTGATATACGTAACACCATCTATCATTTTTTGTCTCCTCAAGAAATGGCTTTAATCTTTGAAGCAATTGAATTAGAAGATGAAGAATATGAGCAATATTTAAAAGAAATGGATACATCTTATGGAGCAGAAATGCTTTCCTATATGTATACCGATGATGTCGTGGATGTGTTAAATGAACTCGATGACGAACACCGTGAAAGCTATCTCGAAATGATGGATAGCGAAACCGTGGAGGAAATTAATGAGCTTTTGGCATATAAGGAATATACTGCCGGGGCCATCATGACGACCGAGTATGTTTCGATCTTGGAAAATTCGACGGTTCGTTCAGCCATGACGGTTTTACGTAATGAAGCACCAAAAGCAGAAACGATTTATTATGTTTTTGTTGTAAACGATCATCATCATTTAGCCGGGGTTATTTCTTTACGTGACTTGATCATTTCAGAGGAAGATACGTTAATTCGTGACATTATGAACGAACGTGTTGTTTATGTAAAGGTTACAGATGACCAAGAAGAAGTAGCTCAAATTATGAAGGACTATAATTTTTTAGCGATACCTGTTGTCGATGAAAATAAGGAAATGCAAGGGATTATTACCGTCGATGATATTATTGACGTTATTGATGAAGAAGCCTCAGATGACTATTCGAAATTAGCCGGGGTTTCAGATATAGATGATATTGATGGTGGACCATTTAAAGCGGCAACGAAACGTTTACCTTGGTTAATCATGCTTCTATTTTTAGGGATGATTACCGCATCGTTAATGGCTCAATTTGAAGCTACGTTAGACAAAGTTGCGTTATTGGCGTTATTTATTCCGTTAATTTCGGGTACGTCGGGAAATAGTGGAACCCAAGCGTTAGCGGTAGCAGTTCGTGGTATCGCAACTGGAGAAATTCAAGAAAAAAGTAAAATTAAAATGTTTCTTCGTGAAATTATGACAGGATTAATTACAGGCGTCGTTTGTGGAATCGTCGTCATAGCCATTATTTTCTTTTGGAAACATTCATTATTGATAGGGTTATTAGTTGGTGCAGCGATTTGTTGTTCTATTCTGGTTGCAACCATTGCAGGGTCATTTATTCCGTTGCTTATTCATAAACTAGGGGTCGACCCAGCAGTAGCCTCAGGACCATTTATTACGACGTTAAATGACGTAACGAGTATTTTAATCTACTTAGGTTTAGCGACTACGTTATTAGGACAACTAACTTAAGTAGGCAATATTCACGTATTTTTCCCCTTTTGCATATTTTATGATAAAAAGAGGATGTGTAAAATGGAAGAACCATTACTGTTTATTCCAACTCCACCATTTTATTATATTGAAGTGGAAGAGGCAGAACAACAACCGTACGAGGAAAGTACTTCGGTGTATGAAATTACAAGATCTGAGCGGATTAAAAATCTAGTGATTGCTAGGCAACTGAGCTTTTTCTCCCAACCTATAAATAGTAATCGCTTATTACGATTTTATTTAAACAATGGGGACTCGATTATTGGAAAGATTAAAGAAGTAAATGGGGCTACTGTGAAAGTATTAACTACTAGTGATATTATTGAAATTGATGGAAACGCAATAGAAATTATTACAACATCAAGATAAAAGGGGGAAATTGGCAAATCGTTTTCGACGATTTGTCAATTTTTTATGTTCAAACGAATAAAAAAGGGGCTAATCAAATTGATTAACCCCCCTTAGGATGTGAATATTCTATTTGCGAATATTTAAGTCGACATCAGCGATACATTGGATGCCAACGAATGCTTCTAAATCGACTGTTAAGCAGCTATCTGTTTTTTCAAAGTCTACAACATCTTCTAACTCATCTAAGTCTAACTCACCACAGTTATTGTTGTTATTATTTCTTCCACCGCCGCCGTTACCATTACCATTAAACACATCAACAACGTCACCATTTTCATCAACAGGTGCTAAACAACGTAGTGTTGCACAGCAATCACCGAATACGTCTTCTACTCGGAAGAATGGTGTATAATGGAACATGTCATTGTCCTTTTTACCATCTTTACCGTCCTTGCCATCTTTGCCTTTACCGTCTTTTTTATTATTATTGTTATCCTTGAAAAATGCTTTAAATGGAGTGCCGTCTTTGTTTAATAACATGAATACACGAGTATCTGCAGTGTTACGTGAATGATTTTTTAAACCTCCAAGCGGCTCTAAGAAGCAACTTGTTCCACATTCATCACATTCATGTCTTACTACATGGTTTTGTAGTTTTAAAATTGTTTTTACTACCTCACATACACATCCCTCGTTATGAGAAGTACCTTCGAAATTATTTCTACCACAACCCATTACCTTTCACCTCACTTTTTTTAACTTCAATCTACAATATGTCAATGGACATTTTAAAAACGGGCGAATGTCTATAGGCGCTAGAAATTGGGCATTTTTTTTCATGAATACTTTAGTTTTAAAATGCCCATAATGGTTAGAAAAAGGGGGTTATTTTTTGAAAAAAATGGTAGTAGCCATTTTCTTGATCCCAGTTTTTTTAATTGGTTGTAATCAAGAACAAACCATCGAAGTGAAAGACTCGAACGAAGAACAAAGTGAAACTGTGAAAGAAGTGATTAGAAATTCGGATGAAATTTATACTGGAAACGCCATTTTTATAGAGGATCAATTGTTAGTAGCAGTGCAAGCGAAACCTTGGTTGGACTATAAAAAACGCAAAATTGAAAAGAAATTACAAAAAGAAGTAGAAGAACAATTCCCTGATTTAGAAGTGCTTGTTTCTGCTGATTATAAATTGTACTGGGAAACGCAAAAACTTCTTGACGAGGGCGATGAGCAAAAGGTTAGTGAAGAAGTAGAAAAGTTGAAGAAGCTTGCTAAGGAGGAAACGTAATGGATCAGCAACAATATCAACAAATCGAGGATCAAATCACACCTCCTACCCCTTATGTGAAAAATGTTTTAAAAGCTTTTTTAATTGGGGGGCTGGTTTGTACAATTGGACATGCATTTACGTATTTTTACATTATCTTTTTTAATTTTACAGAAACAACTGTTGGCAATCCAACAGCCGCTACGATGGTATTCATTGCAGCACTATTAACGGGGCTAGGAATTTATCGCAAAATCGCACAAGTTGCTGGAGCAGGAACAGCCGTACCAGTAACGGGCTTTAGTAATGCGGTTGTATCAGCTGCTATTGAAGGAAAAACAGAAGGCTTTGTATTAGGTGTAGGAAGTAATATGTTTAAAATGGCTGGTTCGGTTATTTTATTTGGGGTGGCATCTGCGTTTTTTGTCGCATTAATCAAATTAATTTTAGTAACGATGGGCGTGGTTGAATGGTAATTTTATTTAAAACAAAGCCTTCCATTCTAGCATGTGGTTCAGTAGCGGGACCAGAAGAGAGAAAAAGTGTTTTTTATTCTTATTTTGATGCGGTTGTAGAGGATGAACGATGGAATCAAAAAACAAATGAACAAGGTCAAGCAAAGATGATTCAAGAAGCATGTGAGATCATCATGAATAAAGCCAATCTTAAAAATTTGGATATTGATTTCTTTTTAAGTGGTGATTTAGTTAATCAAATGACACCAACGAATTTTGCTGCCCGGGAATTAGCCTCGTCTTTTATTGGTATGTTTTCAGCCTGTGCAACGTCGATTTCTTCATTAATCGTTGCGAGTTTGCTAACAGAATTAAGTGCTTCTGAGTATGCGATTGCAGGGGCTTCGAGTCACCATAATGCAACTGAACGTCAATTCCGCTACCCAATTAATTACGGTGGACAAAAGCCGGCCACTGCTCAATGGACGGTTACAGCTGCCGGATATGCATTAATTGGGAAACATAATCCTAGTCTTCCTTCTATTGTAGCTGGCACAGTTGGCAAAGTGATCGATTATGGAGAAGTCAACCCGTTTCATATGGGTGGTGCAATGGCGCCTGCAGCATTTGATACCATTACCGCGCATTTAAAAGGGCGCAACCAAAAAATTTCTGATTACGATTTAATCATGACCGGTGATTTAGGGAAAATTGGGTTAAAAATTTTGAAGGCGATGTTTGCTCAAACTGGTGCACAACAAAATGAATTAGATGTTTTTCGAGATGCAGGTGCAGAATTTTACGGAGAAGATGAAGCCTATTTAGCAGGTGCAAGTGGTGCAGGTTGTTCAGCTGCGGTTTATTACAGTTATATTGAACAACAGATGAAGAGTGGGCGTTATAAACGAGTATTACTCTGTGCAACCGGTGCTTTACTATCTCCTCTATCGTTTCAGCAAGGGGAGACCATTCCTTGTACGGCACATGCAATCGAGATTACGATGGAATGAGGCTTAGAAGATGATATTTCTAGATTTTTTCTTTGCTTTTTTAATTGGCGGCATCATCTGTGTCATTGGTCAATTATTAATGGATGTAGGGAAATTCACACCTGGTCACACACTCTCCATACTAGTAGTAAGCGGATCCATCATTTCCGGTCTAGGATGGTACCAACCATTAATTGATTTGGCCGGTGCAGGTGCGACGATTCCTATTACCTCATTTGGCAATGCCCTCACACAAGGGGCGATTGCTGAAGCGGAAAAGCATGGATGGGTTGGTGTGCTAACGGGAATGTTTGAAGTAACAAGTTCAGGAATCAGTGCGGCTATAGTATTTGGGTTTCTCGCAGCTTTAATATTCAAACCTAAAGGAAAAGCAAACTAGACGAATACCCTTCTTTCGATTGTATGCGCGCATAGTATACAAAGTAGAAAGGAGGGGATTTTTTTGTGGAATAATAATTCGTGCGGTTGTGGTCAGGAAAGTCCGTCTCATCCATACATGATGCCTCAAATGGAAAGCCCATCTACTGGACTTGTCAACCCAACACACAATGTTGTAAACCCAATGCCAATGCATGGTTTCGATGGTCATTTTGTGAATCCTTCTTATCAGATGTGCGGTCACACTCAGGTAGCTCCTGCATATTATATGGATAATCAATACAGTTGTGGTGATCATGGATACAAAGGTTCTTCTTTTGTATTAATCGTTGTATTATTCATTTTATTAATTATTGTAGGAAAGTGTTATCTATAAGGAGGGAGAAAAATGCAAAACCCTTTTTTCAAGCAAATTGAGAATAAAACTGGTGTAAATATGGAAGAGATTTTCGCGCTTGCGAATGCAATCCAATACGCTGATTTTAAAAATGAGAAACAAGTACGAAAAATTGTGCAACGAGTGAGTAAGTTAGCGAATAAACCTGTGTCGAAAGAGCTTGAGGAGTCAATTGTGAAATCAATTGTGCAGGATGGAAAGTCATTGGATTTAAGTAAAATTCAAAAGATGTTAGGTTAATGGTTGTACATTTACCTTAACGTAAAAAGCAGTCGTTTATGTCAGGATGTTTACCTCTATTGTTTTCTAATAATTGGGTAAATGTGCATTGGCTTGCGGCTGTTTTTTTGCTAGAAAAATAAGATACTTAGTGATTTCTTAATATAGTAATTCTTAGTGAGCGGACTTGAGCACACAAGCCGCAAAGCCACGTTGTCCGTGTCTTTACGACTTGTCTTAGTGCTTTTGTGAAAGGTCCGCTCACATTAAATAATGCCTTCTAAACTTTCTAGAGATGGTACGCGGCTTACAGTGGTAGGCCGCGTTTTCAAAGTTTGGTTAGACTTACTGGATCTTTAGACGGAAATCAACTGATCCTATACAAAGTGTTATAAATTTAATTTTATATAGAAAAAAGACTGTAGGCAAACTCGAAATTTATCGAGTTTGTCTACAGTCTGAAAGGCTTACAGTGGTAAGCGTCCTCTTTAAAGGAATATATTATATTAACTATTTGTTATTGTAAGGTTTTTCTCCATTGCTCGATGGGGAATATTTGCATCTAAAAATTCTGGTGATGTTACAACGAAGTCTAATTTTTCATAAAAAGGCACGGCATAGCTTTGGGCATGAAGTTTAAGTTTTTTCCAATTTTGCTCTATTGCATATTCTTCAACTTTTTTCATCATTAATACGCCGAGTTTATTTCCACGATAAGGTTTTAAAACACAAACGCGTTCGACTTTCCCAATTTTCGCTTCAATTTCTCGTAAGCGTGCAGCCGCAATTGCTTGATCTTCATCATATACAATAAAATGTACAGCAGTTTTATCGAATTCATCCAGCTCTAAATGAACCGGTACTCCTTGCTCCTCGACAAATACTTTCCGTCTTATAGAAAAGGCTAATTCCAGTTCGTCATTACTTTGAACCATTTTTACTGTATACACGTTATTGCTCATCCCCAGTGAGACGGTATGTTTCGTATGTTGTCCATGAGCCATTTTCCAATTGATATAATAAATGGATGCGATCAATTGTTTCTTTTTCGTTAACCCCAATCATCCGTAATTGTCCGAAGATATCATCATGTTCTGTATCTGTAATATCTTGTGCAATTGTAATATGTGGAATAAATACATGTTTTGGTTTACCAATATTTAAACGATCTTGGAGCTCCGTATGGATATTTTTTAATTGGTCTGTAGGTTCAATTCGGAAAAATATTACGTTCGTCGTTGGGAAGAACGAACTAACTCGAGACGCATGAATCTTTAATGGTTCATGGTTTTTTGCAATTGATGCAATGGTTTCAGAAATCGTGTGGATTTGGGATTCATCCGCTTCAAATGCCTCTTTTAATGTAATGTGCGGAGTGATTTTTGCATAATGAGAGTCATATCGCTTTCGATATGTGTTAGCTAAATCTTGTAACTTTTTAGATGGAAAAGCAACAATTCCATATTTCAATGTTCATTACCTCCCTAAATTAAACTGTACTAAATAATTATAGCATATGAGGGGAAAATAGACATTTATCCCATCATTTCCTGCAGAAACACTTCAAGGGGCGAGAAATGAGAAAACAAAACAAATAGGAGGTCGACTCAGAATATGCAAATAATGTGAAGGGGTGAGGATACCCCTTCGTTTTGCAGTATTCCATAGCATAATTTAGTAGCTAGTATTAGCCAAAGTTTTCAATTAGTGCTCTTCGTAGGTCTGGCTTCCAATACTTCCATGTATGGTTCCCATTAAATTCTTCATAAAATGGATTGTAACCTTTTGCTATTAATAGATCATGAAGCTTTCGATTGGGTGTTAAAAAATCTTTAATTTTTTTATCAGTCGTTAGTACCTTATCTTCACCTTTTCCAACAATATGATAAATTGAAACCGCATTCATATTATGGGTTTCTTGAACGGCTTTTAATACATATTCATCCACATACGGAGATTGTAAAATGGCTTTAGAAAATATACTCGGATATTTTAATGTAGCTAGTAGAGAAGCCGTTGCAGCCATCGAATCACCAATAAGACCACGTGTTGAGCCAAGTTGATAGGTTGAATATTCTTGATCTAAATATGGTACTAGTTCATGGGCTAAAAATCGTAAGTACCCATCATGTTGATCACCAGTTGGAATATACTTCCTTCTGCGATCTTCTACACTTTTATAAGGGACACCAACGATAATGATATTTTCGATTTCATAATCATCAATTAATTTATCTGCAAGCCGTGAAATACCGCCGAGTTGGAAATAATCTTTTCCATCTGAAGCAATTAAGATGTTATATTTATTTAGAGGCGTGTAATTGGCCGGTATATAGATAAGTAGTTCCATCTCTTCTTGTAGTGCATTACTATAAAAAGTAAAATCCTTTACTGTACCCTGATCCACAAAGGGACCCTCCTATTCTTATGAAAAAATGTCTAGCGGAAGAAACAGGCTTTCGCAAGCATCTTCCGTTTTTCTTGCATGGTGTAACGAAATTGTATCATAATCGTTAGTAGACGTGTACTATAGAGTATGGATAGAACAAGCAGAGAGAAATGTTAATTTTAGATATGAAATGAGGCTGGAATAATGGTAAAAAAACGAGTATCTTCGGAAGATGTGGCAAAAGCAACAAAAGCAGCATTAGAAAGACGTGGCGTAACGATTGAGGATATTGCTGATATCGTTTATGAGATGCAATTACCATATAATGAAGGATTAACGATCGAACATTGTATAAATTCCGTTGAACGAGTTCTTCGTAAGCGTGAAGTTCAGCATTCTGTTTTAGTTGGTATTGAGTTAGATGAGCTGGCTGAAAAAAATTTACTATCTCAACCATTGCAGTCCATTATTGAAGCCGATGAGGGGTTATTTGGTGTTGATGAAACCCTTGCACTTGGGGCTGTGATGACCTATGGAAGTATCGCATTAACAACATATGGTCATTTAGATAAAAATAAAGTAGGGATTATTAAAAAGCTTGATACAAAAATTGGTAATGGGGTTCATACGTTCCTCGATGATATGGTTGGAAGTATTGCTGCCTGTGCTGCCTCAAGAATTGCCCATAGAATGCGTGATTTAGAAGAAGAAGGCGAAACGTTTGCAGATGTTCCACCAATTGTATTAGGACCAAAACCAAAGCCTAAGAAAGAATCTTAGTTTCCATAGAAGAGAGAAAGAACGCTATTTACCTTTTGAGGGGATGGTGTTCTTTTTTATTATGACATGGTAGTGCTTTTAGTATGGCTGCTTGTTACAAAGCTTAAATTTTCTAAACAGTTGGACAAGCCGATTTTGCTATAAATTTTGTCCCGCATTAACGGGCAGTAAGTTATCTGTACCGAAAGCTTTAGCGACAGGTACAAGACTCCCACTTCAAGATTTTAGTGAAGCGAAAAAGATAAGTGGGAGATCAACTGCCCGTAAAAGCCCGATTGGTTCAACTAACAATCAGTGGGGGATGAAGAAAACCCCCCACTGATTGAAGTTTCACTTTATGGTACTATAGACAATAGATTCTAAACAAATGAGGTAAAAAGATGAATGTAGCAGATATTAAAACCATTATTACAAGTGGGACAGTCCTTCTTGCAGTTGTCCTTTATTTAATTTTCAGTAATACGGGTACAAAAGAGACAAAGCAAGAAGATGAATACAAAATTACTCCACAATATGCGATGGACGCAACTGGCAATCAACTAATTGAAGCACAATATGTTTCCACTAATGACGGGGATACATTCAGACTACAGGTTGATGGGAAAGAGAAACGGATTCGATTATTAATGGTGGATACACCTGAAATGAACTATGAAGAAAATAATCCAATGCCCTATGCCGAAGAAGCAAAAGATTATACAGTAAAAGTATTAGAAAATGCTTCAAAAATAGAAATTCTTCATGATTTGGGGCCACAAACAGATCGCTATGGACGTCTCCTAACGTATGTGTTTGTTGATGATGTGCTATTACAAGAGCTGTTACTATCAGAAGGGTATGCTGCGGTTCGATTTATTCATGAACCAAATAACACTTTAGAAGAAGAATTGCGTGAAATCGAATCCATTGCTAAAGAGAAAAAGTTAAATATTTGGAAAGAAGCGAATTACCTACAAAAAGATGGATTCCATCCTGAAGTGATTGAAAATTAATCCCCTTGTTGCAAATGTTATGATATCAAAATTTTAACAATTTTATAAACAGAAAAAACGGGACTTTTATGAAATGAATAAGGATTTTTTACTACAACTCGTGTAAGTTGTAGTATTTTTTTATGATTTTCAGCATATATTATTTTGAATTTAACAAAGACAGGGGTTTTGAATGGGGAACAAACTTGATTGCACAAATTTGAATGTACTGATCACTGGTGGCTATGGATTTATTGGTAGTTCCATTGCAAGGAAGTTTTTCGAAGAAGGCGCAAATATATTTATTATTGATAATTTGTCAACAGGTAAACCATCTAACATTTCCTTTACTCATCAATTTTATCATCTCGGTATTGAAGATCCTCATTGCGAAACTGTGTTTGAGTCTAATGTGATTGATGTGGTCATTCACTGTGCCGCCCAAACGAGTGTACAATTTTCATTAGCCAATCCTTTAACGGATAGCCATACAAATATAATGGGTTTGATTCGTATGTTGAATTTATCCAAAAAATATAACGTGAAACATTTTATTTTCACTTCATCTGCCGCAGTTTATGGCAATCAAGGGAGAATCGATATTCAAGAAGACTTACCATTAAACCCACTTTCTATTTATGGCTTAAATAAAAAAATTGGTGAGGAATATTGTTTGAAATGGCAAGAGTATTACAATCTTCCTGTGCTCATTTATCGTTTTGCGAATGTGTATGGCCCACATCAATCTTTATTATCTGGTGCAGTTATACCGGTATTGGTCAATAAAATTACAACGAATGCGGAAATGGTGATTTATGGTGATGGGCAACAAACTCGGGATTTTCTATTTGTTGAGGACGTAGCAACTGCAGTGGTTAAAGGAGTAAAAGCAAAGCTATGTGGAGTATATAACTTATCAACAAACGAAGAAGTGACATTAAACCATTTGCTTGATGTTATACGAGAAGAAGGCTATTCATTGAACGTGAAATATGAAGAGGATCGACCTGGGGATATACGACATTCCAGATTAAATAATGAGAAAATTAAAAAGACGTTAGGTTGGAATGCGGCTATATCTATTAATGAAGGATTGAAACGTTGCTTACAACAAATAAATTCAAATCAAAATATTTTACATTAATTTGAAAGGACTGTTTTCATTCTTTGTTGAAAACAGCCTTTTTTTAATAATTCTAAATTACTAAACCGTTACTTTATTCAATTTGCATATCCATTTCTTGTGGCATTTGTTCTGGTTCTTCTTCTTCATTTAAGAATAAAAAAGATTCGTCTTCTAACTGATGCACTTTTTCACCGTTAATACCAATTGACAAAGGTCCTGAAAAAATCTTCTCCCACCAAGTATCAGTCGAAATCATAATAGAACTGCCCCCTTTAGGTCCCTTCATATCTTCTTACTAAGGTAACAGCATACATATCTGTTATTTTTAAAAGTATGTAAGAGGATTTGAAAGACAATTTGTAGTAAAGTTGTACATAATTAATATGAGCAATTAAAAATTTATTATGTATTTGAAAAGAGGGGATTAAATGGCAAACTTTACTTCAAGTGATGTTGAATTAATGATACAAGAGCAAAGAAACTTTTATTTTACAGGACTGACGAAAAGTATAGAGTTTCGAAAAAAACAGTTGGAGAAGTTACGAGAAAAAATTAAAAGTTACGAAGAAGAGATTCTTCATGCACTGAATAAGGATTTAGGTAAAAGTGAATTTGAAGCATATACAAATGAAGTGGGGATTGTATTAGAAAGTATCCAAATTATGTTGAAACATATCGAGGAATGGTCGAAACCGATTCAAGTGAAAACACCACTTCATTTTCAACCAGCTAAAAGTTTTATTATGAGAGAACCCTATGGCGTCACATTAATTATCGGACCATTTAATTATCCATTCCAATTAATAATGGAACCTCTAATCGGTGCAATTATTGGTGGGAATACAGCGATCGTAAAACCATCAGAATCCACAGTTCATACGACAAATGTAATTAAAAAAATTATTGAAGAAATTTTTGATACATCTTATGTAAGAGTTGTTGAAGGTGAAAAAGAGGAAGTGACGGCTCTTATTCATGCATCATTTGATTATATTTTCTTTACCGGTAGTGTGTCTGTTGGAAAAGTCATTATGCGCGCGGCAGCTGAAAGACTTACGCCGATTACACTCGAGCTTGGAGGGAAAAGTCCAGCGATAGTGGATCAAACTGCCAATATCGAAGTTGCGGCAAAACGGATTGCCTGGGGAAAATTTAATAATAATGGACAAACATGTGTAGCACCAGATTACGTATTAGTGCATTCTAGTGTATACGACAAGTTTGTGAAAGTATTGCAAAAAACGATTAAACAGTTTTATGGGAATGACGCGCAAAAAAGTAGTGATTACGGTCGTCTCGTGAATGAACGTCACTTTAACCGTCTTCAACATCTATTAGACGTCGAAAAAGAATTTATTACTTTCGGTGGTCATACCGACAAAAATGATTTATATATTGAGCCAACGATATTAGAAAATATTACTTGGGCGAATCCGATTATGGAAGATGAAATTTTTGGACCAATTTTACCAGTAATGCCTTACGATGATTTACGAATGGCTTTCCATCAAGTTCGTCAATTACCAAAGCCTTTAGCCGCCTATTTCTTTTCGGAGCATGAAAAAGCAATCAATTACTTTTTACAAGAGCTGCCTTTTGGTGGGGGCTGCATAAATGATACGATTTCCCACGTAGGTAATCCATATTTACCTTTTGGTGGTGTAGGTCCTTCTGGGGTGAATGCTTACCATGGACAAGCGAGCTTTGAAAACTTTACCCATCCTAAATCAATTCTAAAAAGATCTAGCAAATTATCAACAAATATTGTGTTCCCACCTTACAAGCAGAAAGTAAAGCTTGTTCGCACAATTCTAAAATAATCAATCATCGATCAATGCGATAGGGCTTAACGAAAATTAAGTGCAGTTTGTTTTTTAGGCACATAATTACGGTTAAGTCCTATATTAAGTTCCGCTAATGCGATTATATTAACTTGTTCCAATGTGGCTAATACTAAAAGTAATTATTTACTAATTCATCAGTGCTATAATAATGGGTACATATTTCTTTGATCTTCATTCAGCAAATAAATATTTGCCGAATGAAGATCAAGCCCCAGCGGAGTCATGCGATTTTGTAAGGAATTAATTGTGCAAGCACAATTCAAAATCCGGACGCAATTACGCCAAGGCGTACTTGATTTTAAAAAAAGATCATTTTATGGGTGTCGATAATTGGCGAATTTTGATATTATTATTGTTATTTAGTAAAAAAATTCGGAGTTTAAACAGTGTTCAATTAGCGCAATTGAGCTTGTGAGAGGGCGCTAGTGTTTTTCTAATTAGGGGGCTTTAAGGTGGATACAGTATTTAGTGAAAAAGATACAGTTGATTTATTAAAACAAATTGTGACGATCCCAAGTCCTTCTGGGTACACAAAAAACATAATGAACTTTATTGGAGCGTATTTAACGAACTTAGGAATCGACTATAAAAAGACGAATAAAGGTGCAATCATCGTTACAATCAATGGTGAAAATAACGAATCTCATCGCCTCCTTACTGCACATACAGATACGTTAGGTGCCATGGTAAAAGAGGTCAAAGCAAATGGTCGGTTAAGTCTTGCGAAGGTCGGTGGGTTTAATTGGAATGCGGTAGAAGGTGAGTATTGTACCATTCATACGGCAAATGGGAAAAAAATCTCAGGAACCATCTTACTGCACGAAACCTCTGTTCATGTGTATGCACGCGCGGATGAGGTCAAACGTGATGAGAAACATATTGAAGTACGTATTGATGAAAAAGTAATGAATGCTGAAGATGTAAGAAATGTAGGGATTGAGGTAGGTGATTTTGTTACGTTCGCCCCTCGTTTTGAAGTGACAGAATCAGGATTTATTAAATCTCGCCATTTAGATGACAAAGCAAGTACAACACTCCTATTATTATTGATTAAAAAGATTAAAGAACATTCGATTCAACTTCCCCATACGACTCATTTTTATATTTCAAATAATGAGGAAATTGGTTATGGTGGTAATTCCAATATACCGAAAGAAGTTGTGGAATACGTAGCTGTTGACATGGGGGCTATTGGAGATGGTCAATCTTCTGATGAATATACCGTGTCCATTTGTGCGAAAGATTCAAGTGGCCCGTATCATTATGAATTAACAAGACAACTAGTAGCGTTAGCAAAAAGTAATGAGATTGATTATAAGTTAGATATATATCCTTACTACGGATCAGATGCATCAGCTGCTATTCGTGCAGGTTATGATGTAAAACATGCTTTATTCGGACCAGGTATTGAGTCTTCTCATGCTTATGAACGGACACATATTGATTCACTGAAGGCAACTGCTCAATTGTTATATGTTTATGTCACATCATCAATGGATAAGGAGGATTAAGGGAGTATGTATACTGAAGAATTGATTAGTGCCATTCCATTTAAGGAAATTATCGGGCAATTGCCAAATACGATTGTAGATATTTCAATTGATTCAAGAAGCGTTCAACCAAAAAGCTTATTTATATGTATAAAAGGCTATACGGTAGATGGTCACGATTATGCCCAAAAAGCAGTAGAGATGGGGGCAACTGTCATTGTAACGGAACGTCAATTGCAGTTAGAAGGCGAAATCGCTCAAATCATCGTGCAAGATACAAATCGTGCTTTAGGGATACTTGCTGCTAAATTTTTCGATTATCCTTCCACTGATATGACAATGATTGGTGTTACAGGTACAAACGGCAAAACAAGTGTTTCTGGCATTATTCATCATATGTTGATTGGGATGGGCGAAAAGTCGGCTGTATCCGGTACGATTGGCTTTAATTTAAACGGAATCTTATACGAATCTGCCAATACGACAAGTGATGCCCTAAGTACGCAACAAATGATTTTCCGTGCTAAAATGGAAGGTTGCCATGCGATGGTGATGGAAGTATCTTCACACGGTTTAGCATTAGGTCGATTAGCTGGTGTTGATTATGACATTGCAGTGTTTACAAATTTAACCCATGACCATCTAGATTTCCACGGGACAATGGAAGAGTACGGCAATGCAAAAGGGTTGTTATTCTCTCAACTAGGTCAAGATTTTACGAAAAATAAATATGCGGTATTAAATTCGGATGATCCATGGTCTGAAAAATATGCAAAAATGACTTCTTATCCTATATTGACATACGGTTTAGTTAATGATGCCGTATTCAAAGCTGAAAACTGTTGTTATGATGATAACTTAACAACCTTTGATATGGTAACACCTGTAGGCACGTTCCCGGTATCCATGCAATTGATTGGGGAATTTAACGTGTATAATGTACTAGCTGCTACAGCTGTATTTTATGCACAAGGCTATGAAATGGATGTCATAATCGAGCAAATAGAAGATTTAGCCCCAGTACGCGGTCGAATGGAAAAGGTGAAAACAGACTTACCATTGAAAATTTTCATTGATTATGCACATACACCAGATGCCATTGAAAAAGCAATCAATGCAGCACTGCCCTATAAAAAACCGGAAAATAAATTAATTTTCTTAGTTGGTACAGGAGGAAATCGTGATAAGTCAAAACGACCTGCCATGGCGGAAAAAGCGTCAATAGCAGATTATGTCGTGTTAACAACAGACGACCCTCGATTCGAAGAGTATGATAGCATTACAGGCGATTTAGCAAAAGGCATGCTTCATGAAAATTATGCATGTATCGGAGATCGTGCAGAAGCAGTTCGCCATGCCGTATCGGTAGCAGACCCTGGTGATATTATTATTTTTGCAGGTAAAGGTCATGAAGATTATCAAATTATCGGAAATACAAAATATCCTCATAGTGATGCAGAAATCGCCATCGAAGCAGGACGTTTAAAATTTGTTTAATTTTCATTCAGCAGAAGACTCCCATTTCTATAAGTGGGGGATGAATGAATAAAAGTAACGATTTCAGTGGGGGTTCAAACCCCGACTGAATGAAGATAAAGCCCCAGGCGGATGTCACAGATTTCGTAAAGGAGTTGGCTCGTTTAAACACGAGTCCGAAATCTGGATGCAATTACGCCGAGGCGTAATTGATTAGATAGATAAAACTTTTTCGCTTTGCCCTCTCTAATTTTTAGTAGAGAGGGTTATTCTATTGAAAATAAGAAAAAATGTTGTGTAACATGAGTAAATTCTTTTATGATAGGAAAGGTACAAATAAAGGAGACTTAAAAAATGACGTCAAAATTAGAACAAGATATAACTGCTCGTCGTACGTTTGCCATCATCTCTCACCCGGATGCTGGGAAAACGACGATTACGGAAAAATTATTACTATTTGGTGGTGCCATTCGCGACGCTGGTACGGTTAAAGGTAAAAAGACAGGTAAATTTGCCACATCGGACTGGATGGAAATCGAAAAGCAACGTGGGATTTCGGTTACATCCTCTGTCATGCAATTTGACTATGATGGGTTTCGTGTCAATATTTTAGATACACCAGGTCACCAAGATTTCTCTGAAGATACGTATCGTACGTTAATGGCGGTGGATAGCGCGGTCATGGTAGTGGATGCGGCAAAGGGGATTGAGGCCCAAACTTTAAAATTATTCAAAGTATGTCGTATGCGCGGTATTCCTATTTTCACGTTTATTAATAAATTAGACCGTCAAGGGAAAGAACCACTTGAATTAATCGAAGAACTAGAAGAAGTACTTGGCATTAATGCGTATCCAATGAACTGGCCAATTGGTATGGGGAAAGAGTTCCTAGGTATTTACGATCGTTATAATAAACGTGTTGAACAATTCCGCACAGAAGAAGCTGAACGCTTTTTACCAATCGATGAGGATGGAGAATTAGCTGTAGAGCATCCAATGAAACAGACTTCTTACTATACGCAAGCAATGGATGATATTTTACTGTTAAATGAAGCGGGTAACCAATTCTCAGAGGACAAAATTCGCCGTGGTGAATTAACACCAGTATTTTTCGGTTCGGCATTAACGAATTTTGGTGTGCAAACATTTTTAGAAACGTATTTACAATTTGCTCCAGCTCCTCAACCACGTATTACGGAAGATGAGCAATTTATTGATCCGGTAGAGCACAACGATTTCTCTGGATTTATCTTTAAAATTCAAGCAAATATGAACCCAGCTCACCGCGATCGTATTGCCTTCGTTCGAATTGTATCGGGTAAATTTGAGCGTGGTATGAATATTACACTTTCACGCACACAAAAATCATTTAAAGTATCACAATCAACGCAATTTTTAGCGGATGACCGTGAAACAGTAGATGAAGCAGTGGCAGGAGATATTATTGGTCTTTATGACACGGGTACATATCAAATTGGTGATACAGTTGTCGGTGGAAAGAAAACATTCCAATTTGAAAAATTACCGCAATTTACTCCTGAGATTTTCGTGCGCGTATCAGCGAAAAATGTTATGAAATCAAAGCAATTCCATAAAGGGATTCTTCAGCTTGTGCAAGAAGGAGCCATTCAATATTACAAGACGTTGCATACGGAAGAAATTATTTTAGGTGCGGTAGGGCAACTGCAATTTGAAGTGTTCGAACACCGAATGAGAAACGAATATAATGTGGACGTTATTATGCAGCCAATTGGTTCGAAAATTGCACGTTGGATTGAGAATGTAGAGGATGTAAAGGAATCGATGTCTTCTTCTCGCTCAATGTTAGTGAAGGACCGTTTTGATAATTTCGTATTTTTATTTGAAAATGAATTTGCGATGCGTTGGTTCTCTGAGAAAAATGAGCATATCAAATTATTTAGTTTATTATAATTTATCGAAAAAGCGCCAGTTGTTTGGCGTTTTTTTGTTTTTTGAAAATGATTACTTTAATTGTAGGCAAAATAACTATTGTAGCAGCTAAACTTATTTGCTTTCTCATTTCTAGTACAATTGTTAAAATGGAAACAAGTGGATATGTAGAAGGGGTGGGGAATATTATGGGGATTCATTTTTTTACTGGTTTTCCGGGGTTTATTACAAGTCAATTAATTCGAACGGTATTCAAAAAGGGTATGACTAATAATGTGGTGGTTGTCGTGTTATCAACTGAAATAGGGAAAGCCGAAAAGGAAAGCCAATTGATTTTGCAGGAGTATCCGAATTGTCACATAGAAATTATTAAGGGCGATATAACTTTACCTAACTTAGCGATATCTGAGGAAACAATAAAAAGAGTAGCGAATGATATTACGATCTTTTGGCATCTTGCTGCAATTTATGACCTAGCTGTGCCTCGCGATTTAGCTTGGAAAGTAAATGTTCATGGCACCTCTATGGTAAATAACTTTGTGAAGGCACTTCCAAATTTACAACGATATATGTATGTTAGTACGGCGTATGTGGCTGGTATGCGAGAAGGGGTGTTACTAGAAACGGAACTTTTGCGCCCAACTCAATTTAAAAATCATTACGAAGAAACGAAATATGAAGCTGAGCTATTGGTAGAAGATTTAAAACTACAAGTCCCCCTTACCATTATCCGTCCTGGTATTGTTAGAGGCCATTCGGAAACAGGTGAGACGATCAAGTTTGATGGGCCATACTTCTTTTTAAATATGATTGATCGCTTAAAAAGTTTGCCATTCATCCCTTACATCGGTAAGTCAAGTGCCACAATCAATGTTGTGCCTATCGATTTCATTTTAAACGCTGCTACCTTTATCTGTGAGGAAGAAAGTGCTGAAGGATTGACGCTCCATCTGACAGATCCAAATCCCCATCCAGTTCAAGAAGTATATCGTATGATGGTGAAGGAGATGACGGGAAAAAGCCCAAAAGGAAGATTACCGTTAGCATTAACACGTAAAACTATGGAAGTTAAAGGATTTAGAAAGTTTTTAGGTGTTGAAATAGAAACGTTGGATTATTTAACATGGAACGCAACCTTTGATTGTACACAGGCGAAAGAAGTATTAAAAAAGGGGAATATTACTTGTGCAGATTTTATTGCAACCATTCCGACTATGGTAAAATTTTATAATGAGCATAAACATAATAAAAATTACCATATTGAAATAAAATAAACACTTTGCAAGAAGTGGAAACATATGTTATAATAATGTCACAGAAAATTAAATATCCATTTGACTATTGTCAAAGGGGAGTAGCTTATAAGTATTTTAAAAATACTTACTTCACATTCGTCATTACATGGTGTTTACCATCGGGTGTGAAAGCATAATTGATTTAAACTAATTATTGCTTAGCAAGACCTTTGCCTATTATTAGGCAGAGGTCTTTTCTTTTTGCCTAAATGTGGAGAAATCTGTGCATATTAAAATCTATTCAAAATGGGTATACAAAAGACAAGGAGGAACTTTCGTGGAAGCAATTTTATTGGAATACGCATGGGTACTATTAGTGCTCGTTGTATTAGAAGGTTTATTAGCAGCGGATAATGCAGTAGTTATGGCTGTAATGGTAAAACACTTACCTCAAGAACAACAGAAAAAGGCATTATTTTATGGATTAGTAGGGGCATTTATTTTCCGTTTTGTTGCATTATTCTTAATTACAATATTGGTGAATTACTGGCAAATTCAAGCAATCGGTGCACTTTATCTCCTGTTCATCTCAATCAAACATATTTACGAACAGAAATTTAAGAAATCCGATGAGGGTGAGGATGAACTAGAAGAAGGTACGCAAAAAGGTAAAGGTTTTTGGGCTACCGTTGCAAAAGTAGAGCTTGCAGACATTGCCTTTGCTGTTGACTCAATGTTAGCTGCTGTAGCAATCGCGGTGACTTTACCTGAATTAGGAGATTTCCATATTGGTGGTATTAATGCAGGGCAATTCGGCGTTATGTTCTTTGGTGGAATTGTCGGGATGATTATTATGCGATTTGCAGCACAATGGTTTGTTAAAGTGTTAAATGATTACCCAGATTTAGAGACAGCGGCATTTTTAATTGTAGGTTGGGTAGGGGTGAAGTTAGTCGTATTAACATTATCTCATGATAAAGTTGGTATTCTTCCTCACGAATTCCCACATTCTACAACTTGGAAGCTCATCTTCTGGGTTGTGCTACTTTTAATTGCTGTTCTTGGATGGTTTACGAGTGTTGCAAAGAAGAAAAAAGAGGTTATTGAATAAATGAACGTCGAGGGGGACAGTTTAAAACTGTTCCTCTTTTCTTTTAGATAATTTTTTTTTATACTAGATAAATGTCCTAACTATTGTAAAAAGAGGCGAATAATGTGGCTTTCAAAAAAAAACAGAACCGAGTAATCACGCCATTCCAACTTCTTGTATCGTATTATTTTATAGCAATTTCAATTTCGTTCTTACTATTACGAATCCCAGCAGTATATCTAGATGGGAAAGAAGTATCAATCGTTGATAGTCTCTTTACTGCGGTCAGTGCTGTTAGTGTTACAGGGTTAACCGTTTTTAATATATCTGCAACATTTACACCATTTGGTATTGTTGTTCTACTCGTTATTTTACAACTAGGTGCGATTGGTATTATGTCTCTTGGTACTTTTCTTTGGTTAATCACTGGGAAAAGAATTGGAATGCGTGAACGACAATTGATTATGATCGACCATAATCAATATCATGTTTCTGGAGTGGTCCAACTTCTTAAGGAAATCGTAAAGCTTCTATTTATTATAGAAGCTATTGGGGCATTTATTCTTTCAATTCACTTTCACCAATATTTTGATACTTGGGGAGAATCCGTAAAACACGGAATATTTGCATCAATATCAGCAACAACAAATGGTGGATTTGATTTAACAGGTGAAAGTTTAAAACCATATCATAACGATTATTTCGTGCAATTTATTACTATGATTCTTATCGTCCTAGGGGCAATCGGTTTTCCAGTGTTAATTGAAATAAAAAACTTTTTATTATCGAAAAACAGAACTGTGCGGTTTAGTTTATTTACAAAAATTACAGTCGTTACATACGGCATTTTGTTTGTCGTTGGAACAATTGTTATAGGATTTATCGAATCATTTCAATCCTTTCGTGGGATGCCGTGGCATGAAAAGCTTTTTACTGCAATGTTTCACTCCATATCGTCAAGGTCTGGCGGGTTAACGACATTTGATGTTTCGCAATTTAGTGAAGCGACAGATATTTTCTTAAGCTTCCTGATGTTTATTGGTTCATCACCTAGTTCTGTTGGTGGAGGAATCCGTACAACTACTTTTGCACTAGCAATTTTATTTTTATTTAATTTTGCAAATGGACGAACAGAAATCCAATTGTTTGGACGTGAAATTTATGTAATCGATATATTTCGATCGTATGTAGTTATCATTCTTGCTTTTTTCATGGTCATGATTGCTACCATGATTTTGTTAGTAACAGAACCTTCTGCAACTACAACACAAATCATTTTCGAAATCACTTCTGCTTTCGGAACGTGTGGAATGTCGCTAGGTATTACAGAAAATCTGTCGACAGAAGGTAAGTTTGTTATTATGGTATTAATGTTTATTGGACGTGTTGGACTCATTTCGTTTTTATACACGTTAGGTGGCAAGGCCGATAAACTTCCATATCGATATCCGAAAGAACGTGTCATTATAGGATAAATTATGTTGATGTCTCATAATCTTACATGAGGCATCTTTTTATATATAAAAAGTACTATAAATATATGTTTAAAAATTTTCTGGAAAAATATATTAAATTTTTTTCGACAAATTAATACTAAGTTTTTTGTACTTATTTATTCTAAAGTTAGGTTTGTAGGTAAATATACCTTTCGTCTCGAGTGATTGAATAAAAAATAAAAGGAAAAAATACGTAGAACTAAATACTTGTGATTATCATAAAAATACTTTTTTAAATAAAAAAATATGACGTATTAAATCGTAAAAATAAGAAATTGATAGTATTTACCCATTTTATTACCAAAAAAATTGTGAAATAATTTGTAATAAATCTAAAATGTGAATATTTAGCAAATATAGAAAATGGCAGTCATAATCGTATCTTGTAAATAATAAACTAAATGTAAAAGATTTGCGTGAAAAATAGAATGTAAGAGTATTTTTCCAAATGGAAGGATTGGTGTTTGCAAAATGGTGAAAACTGTTAGTCCTATATTTAGGAAATTGTTTCAAACCGTTCAAGATCCAGTACTTATTTTAAATACTTCTTGTCAAATTGAGTCAATCAATGACTGTGCAGCGCAATTATTAAACATAAATATTAAACAAAACAATCAATTATCATTGGACGAGCAATCAGAAGTTCGATGGTCTGCTTTTGTTAATAGAATTCGTATGGATATGGGTGGTTTTTGTCTTTTAAGAGTTCGTGTTAATGAAGTTCAGTATAAAGAAATTAAACTAGCAGGCTATTATCATGAGAAAAAAATCTGATATTTGCGAGAATTGACATAGTAAAAGAAGCAAGAAAAGATGAATCAATCAGTTCAACAGCCTTTTCTATGATTGATGACGTAACGCATGGTCTTATTTTTACGAATATAGACGGCGAAATTGTCGAAATGAATGAATTAGCCGCACAATATATTAATTGCGAGAAAAACGCATTAATTTATGAAGGGTATGAAAGAATTTTTGACAATTTAATAGATTATGAATTTCGTAAGTTGAAATTTATGGAAAAACTATTAAACAGTGGACGAGCTTCTTTAAATGTTGAATCTCATTTGGATAATGGGGAAGCATTGTTTCTTAAATTAGAGAGTAAATTTAATTATAAGTTAGGTCTAATCGTCACAACGATTACAGATGAGACGGAACTTATTACACTGAAACGACAGCTTGAGCAGCAAAACTCATTAAATGCCATTGGTGAAATGGCCGCAAGTATTGCCCATGAAATTCGAAACCCAATGACTTCTTTAAAAGGTTTTATTGAATTGTTAAAGATGAATTCAGCGGATGATAGCAAGAAATATCTAAATGTAATGGATTCTGAATTACATCGTATGGAATCTATTTTAAGTGATTTATTATATCTATCGAAACCTAAACAACGGTCGTTTGAAACACTTTCTATTAATCAAGTGGTTGAAGAAGTAGTAGAATTAATGCAACCGCATGCAATTCAACATAATATTAATCTAATAATGAAATGCTATGATCCTTACACAGCCAAAATTTTTGGAAATGAAAATCGATTAAAGCAAATGTTGATTAATTTAGTGAAGAATGCAATCGAAGTGATGCAAAATGGCGGAACGATTATGGTATCTATTGAATATACAGATGATGGCGTGTTACTTGCAGTTCAAGATGAAGGGCAAGGTATAGCTGAGGCGGAATTAAAGCAACTCTTTACACCTTTTTATACGACGAAGGAAGCTGGAACTGGATTAGGGTTAGTATTGGTGAAAAAAGTTGTTGAAGAGCATAATGGTTCTGTTACTGTTGAAAGTTTTGTTGGTAAGGGGACAACCTTTAAAATTACAATACCGTTTTGTGAACAATCCTTCTGCTCAGAATATAAAGATGACCGAAGCAACTATTGGTTTGAAAATGATTCGAGAAAAACACTACCGGTTGTATAGTCTATGAATGTTTTTGACAAAGCTTTCTTTTTATCGATATAATGCATGTATATATTGAAAAAGAGGATGATTTGTCATGTCAACAAACGAGATTAAACAATCGCTAAAATTATATATCGTCCTATCTCGAGCAAATAAAGCAATTAATGAAGTGACGAATCAGTTTTTTCAACATCATGGATTAAACCCAACTGAATTTGCAGTATTAGAATTGCTTTACCATAAAGGTCGTCAACCCCTACAACAGATAGGGAATAAAATTCTTCTAGCTAGTGGTTCGATTACTTATGTAATAGATAAACTCGAAAAAAGAGGGTATTTAACTCGTGTATCATGCCCTTCTGACCGACGAGTTACCTTTGCTGATATTACAGAAGAAGGTTCAAAGTTCATGCAACAACTATTTCCAGAGCATGAACAAAATTTGCATGAATTATTGAGCGTACTAACAACTGAAGAAAAAGATACTGCAATTGAGTTGTTAAAAAAATTAGGATTATCCATAAAAGATTTGTCTTATTAAAATATTTAGTACTATTTAACTGTGGGTCTACTCGGATTTATCGAGTAGACCCACAGTTTTTTATTTTCATGATTTAGAAAGTTGGAAGATTTAAATTATACAAAAAAGGCATTCAGAAGTGATCTGAATGCCTCAGATTGTCGACAAAAGGCTTTCAGAATGGTCTCATTCTGAAAGCCTTTTGTCATTTTTCCGGATTTTTGGGTATTATATCGATTTATTTTAAGCAAAAATATTCCTCGGGTATTATCATTTATGCCATTTCTGGAGCTTGCCAAGTCCAATTGGCAAGCTTCTTTAAATTCATGGCAGCAAAAGTAAGCATCGCCTGCATGGACAATTTTTTAATCCCACGT
>NZ_RYYR01000070.1 GCF_003977595.1 Lysinibacillus antri
ATCTGTTAAACACCCAAGCGAAGTGGTTGCTGTAGGTCAAGAAGTAACTGTTAAAGTACTTAAATTTGACAAAGAGAAAACTCGTGTATCATTAGGCTTAAAACAATTAGGTCAAGATCCATGGGCTGCAATCGCTCAAAACCACCCGGTAAACAGCAAATTAACCGGTAAAGTAACTAACTTAACCGACTACGGTTGCTTCGTTGAAATTTTAGACGGTGTTGAAGGTTTAGTTCACGTTTCAGAAATGGACTGGACAAACAAAAACATTCACCCGTCTAAAGTGGTTAGCGTAGGCGATGTAGTTGAAGTAATGGTTCTTGAAGTTGATGAAGAACGTCGTCGTATCTCATTAGGTTTAAAACAATGTAAAGCAAACCCTTGGGAACACTTCGCAGCAACTCACAACAAAAACGATAAAGTGACAGGTAAAATCAAATCTATCACTGATTTCGGTATCTTCATCGGTCTTGAAGGCGGTATCGACGGTTTAGTTCACTTATCTGACATTTCTTGGAATGCGACAGGTGAAGAAGCTGTTCGTAACTACAAAAAAGGTGACGAAGTAGAAGCTGTTGTATTACAAGTTGATGCGGTTAAAGAACGTATTTCTTTAGGTATCAAACAATTAGAATCGGATCCGTTCACTAACTTCGTAGAAAGCACTAAAAAAGGTGCAATCTTGACTGGTAAAGTTGTAGAAGTTGATGCGAAAGGCGTTAAAGTTGAATTAGAAGGCGGCGTGGAAGCATTTATCCGTGCTAACGAAGCAACTCGTGACCGTGTTGAAGATATTACAACCGTTATTTCTGCAGGTGATACTATCGAAGCGAAATATACAGGTGTAGATCGTAAAGCGCGTGTTGTGAACTTATCTGTTCGCGCGAAAGACGAA
>NZ_RYYR01000071.1 GCF_003977595.1 Lysinibacillus antri
GGCACGCTCAGCGTTCCGCTCTGCAGCGTCACCGTCAACGTCGCATCCTGGTCGGCGCCCTCGGTGATGGTGATCGCACCCGTCAGGTCCGGCCCATTCTCCGCAACGCTGTCGGCGCCGTCCGAGCCGCCGTCGGATTCCGCGATCTCGACACTGGGCACATCGTCGATGACGGTCACATTGACCACCCCGGTGACGGTGTCGTCGCCGTCCGAGCCCTGCACCGTGACCGAGCCGAGATTGAGGCTGGTGGCGACGTCGTCGCCGAACAGGTTGTGGAACTCATCCGCCAGCACGACGGTGACCGTCACATTGCCGTTGCCGTTCGGCGCGATCGAGCTCGCCCCGCCGAGCGTCAGGGTGATCGCCGTCTGACCGTCGACCGTTCCGGTGATGACGGTGCCGGCCGGGTTCATCGACCAGGAGATCTCCACTCCTGCCGTGTTGGTATCGCTGTCGGTGGTCAGCCCGGCGAAGCCGGTGAAGGCAAAGTTCGTCAGCGTGTCCGAACCGGCGGTGAAGTTCAGCGTCGCGACCTGCGTCAGGGCCAACGGCGTCGGGTCGGAACCGTCGCTCAGATGAGCTTCGTCGAGGCTCACATTCTGCGCCGTCGCATTCTGCGGGTTGGCGCCGTCGGTGATGGTGATGGTGTGGTTGTCGGTGGCGACGTCGCCGTCGGTATCGGTCACCGTCGCCGTGAAGGTGAAGCTCGGTTGACCGGCGACATCGAGCGCCGGGTTGAAGGTCCATGTCGCATCGCCATTGGCGTCGGTCGCTATCGTCAGGACGCCGAGCGTATCGCCGCCCAGGGTCACCGTCGCCGCGGTGGTCGCCGGCGTGCCGTCGAGGGTGAAAGTCAGCGGCACGCTCAGCGTTCCGCTCTGCAGCGT
>NZ_RYYR01000072.1 GCF_003977595.1 Lysinibacillus antri
AAACTCGTGAGCACATCTTATTAGGTCGCCAAGTAGGCGTACCATACATCATCGTATTCTTAAACAAATGCGACATGGTAGATGACGAAGAGTTATTAGAATTAGTAGAAATGGAAGTACGTGAACTTCTTTCTCAATATGACTTCCCAGGTGACGATACACCAATCGTACGTGGTTCAGCGTTACAAGCGTTAAACGGCGTACCGGAGTGGGAAGAAAAAATTCTTGAGTTAGCACACCACTTAGATACATACATTCCAGAGCCGGAGCGTGCAATTGATAAACCGTTCTTATTACCAATCGAAGACGTATTCTCAATTTCTGGTCGTGGTACGGTAGTAACAGGCCGTGTTGAACGTGGTATCATCAAATCAGGTGAAGAAGTTGAAATCGTAGGTATCAAAGAAACTACGAAAACAACCGTAACCGGTGTTGAGATGTTCCGTAAATTATTAGACGAAGGTCGTGCGGGGGAAAACGTTGGTGCATTATTACGTGGTACAAAACGTGAAGAAATCGAACGTGGTCAAGTATTAGCGAAACCGGGTACAATCACTCCGCACACAGACTTCGAATCAGAAGTTTACGTATTATCAAAAGAAGAAGGTGGTCGTCATACTCCATTCTTCAAAGGTTACCGTCCACAGTTCTACTTCCGTACAACGGACGTAACAGGTACAATCGAGTTACCGGAAGGTGTTGAGATGGTAATGCCGGGCGACAACATCAAAATGACTGTGAGCTTAATTCACCCAATCGCGATGGACGAAGGTTTACGTTTTGCGATTCGTGAAGGTGGTCGTACAGTAGGTGCGGGCGTGGTAGCGAAAATCATCAA
>NZ_RYYR01000073.1 GCF_003977595.1 Lysinibacillus antri
GCCAGGCCGCCATCTTGCTATAAGAAAGCCATATTGTGGCTTAAACACGGCTGACGTAAAAGCATCACATCGGGAGACTGGTTTGCATGTCTCCCGCCGCCCAATCTCTCGCACCAACCGCGCATTCCGCGCGGGCCGTGCTCGCGGCCAACATGATCCGATTACGCCGGGAAAGAGGCTGGTCACAAGAAGCTCTCGCCTTCGAGTGCGGCCTACATCGCACCTTTGTTGCGCACTGCGAGCGCCAGGTCAGAAACATCTCACTGGACAACCTGGAGCGCATCGCCAACGCCTTCGGCGTGCCGGTATATGCCCTGCTGATGCCGACAGGCAGTTGAAACGCTTTCGCGCGCGAAAGAACGGGCTGTTTTCCTTGCGCGGCAAGGGTTTTAAGCCGGTTCGGCCCGTTCGGTGTCATACACGAAAATTTTCGGTGTCGCCGCGCTAAAAGCCTTGCAGCACAAGGCTTTTAGCGAAGCAACGGGAGTTGCGTGGTGTGTGACAAGTTTTCCGGGGGTGCGGGGCCATCCCGCAAGCCAGCATCGCCCTCTATTCATACCTTGCCCGGCCCTAGTGGATGAGTCCGGTCATTCACCGAAAACGGCGCTGACGGACAAACCATGCCCGCATGTGCGAATGCAGCGTTTCGCCCCCGGCATCGTCCAGCCCGCCCGCCAGGAAAAACGAGAAAAACCGCCCGACGCCATCCGGGCCTCTTCCGGCTGCGATTCGAGCAAATCCAGCACGTCGGCCACCTCGGGCGGCGAGGCGGTTTTACTGCGCATGGCGATGCAGGATGCGGTAGCACTGCACC
>NZ_RYYR01000074.1 GCF_003977595.1 Lysinibacillus antri
GGCATTTGTTGCTTCAGCACCGTAGTGCCTCGTCATCACGCCTCAGCCTTGATTTTCCGGATTTGCCTGGAAAACCAGCCTACACGCTTAAACCGGGACAACCGTCGCCCGGCCAACATAGCCTTCTCCGTCCCCCCTTCGCAGTAACACCAAGTACAGGAATATTAACCTGTTTCCCATCGACTACGCCTTTCGGCCTCGCCTTAGGGGTCGACTCACCCTGCCCCGATTAACGTTGGACAGGAACCCTTGGTCTTCCGGCGAGCGGGCTTTTCACCCGCTTTATCGTTACTTATGTCAGCATTCGCACTTCTGATACCTCCAGCATGCCTCACAGCACACCTTCGCAGGCTTACAGAACGCTCCCCTACCCAACAACGCATAAGCGTCGCTGCCGCAGCTTCGGTGCATGGTTTAGCCCCGTTACATCTTCCGCGCAGGCCGACTCGACCAGTGAGCTATTACGCTTTCTTTAAATGATGGCTGCTTCTAAGCCAACATCCTGGCTGTCTGGGCCTTCCCACATCGTTTCCCACTTAACCATGACTTTGGGACCTTAGCTGGCGGTCTGGGTTGTTTCCCTCTTCACGACGGACGTTAGCACCCGCCGTGTGTCTCCCGTGATAACATTCTCCGGTATTCGCAGTTTGCATCGGGTTGGTAAGTCGGGATGACCCCCTTGCCGAAACAGTGCTCTACCCCCGGAGATGAATTCACGAGGCGCTACCTAAATAGCTTTCGGGGAGAACCAGCTATCTCCCGGTTTGATTGGCCTTTCACCC
>NZ_RYYR01000075.1 GCF_003977595.1 Lysinibacillus antri
AAAATCCGTCCGTTTTCTCTTTTGTAAAAAAGAGAAACAAAAGCAATCTACAGGCACATTTCGCAGCCTGATTTGCTTTTTAGCCGTAAAGGGCTATGAGCGGTAACGCTCTGTTCGAGATAATTAGTGCTTTGCAAGTAAAAAGACGGTTAGCGATAAGCGTATTTTTCGCCTGATTATTATGTATTAGATAAAACAATGCGGAGTTTATAAAACAATGCCTAAAATTAAAACAGTACGTGGTGCTGCTAAGCGTTTCAAGAAAACAGCTTCAGGCGGTTTCAAACGTAAACAATCTCACTTACGTCATATTTTGACTAAGAAAACCACTAAACGTAAACGTCACTTACGCCACAAATCAATGGTAGCGAAAGCAGACCAAGTATTAGTAGTAGCGTGCTTACCATACGCATAAGCGTTGAGTCAAGTTAAAACGTACTTTAGTGAATTTTAGTTAATTATATACATTAGGAGATTTAATAATGGCTCGTGTAAAACGTGGTGTTATTGCAAGAGCACGCCATAAGAAAGTTCTTAAGGCTGCTAAAGGTTATTATGGTGCGCGTTCACGTGTTTATCGCGTTGCGTTCCAAGCTGTAATTAAAGCTGGTCAATATGCTTACCGTGACCGTCGTCAACGTAAACGTCAATTCCGTCAATTATGGATTGCACGTATCAACGCTGCAGCACGTCAAAACGGTTTATCTTACAGCAAATTCATCAACGGCTTGAAAAAAGCTTCTGTTGAAATCGACCGTAAGATTTTAGCTGACATCGCT
>NZ_RYYR01000076.1 GCF_003977595.1 Lysinibacillus antri
GTTTTTTTAATCCTTGCTTCCACAAGTTGGTGACTGGCTAAAGTTGGAGGCTGCTAACCCGTAAGGATAGTCAATGCGTCACTACGAAATCGTTTTTATGGTTCACCCGGACCAAAGCGAACAAGTACCGGCAATGATTGAGCGTTACACAGCGTCTGTTAAAGAAGCTGGCGGTCAAGTTCATCGCTTAGAAGATTGGGGTCGTCGTCAATTAGCATACCCAATCAACAAACTTCACAAAGCACACTACGTGTTAATGAATGTAGAAGCACCTCAAAGTGTAATCGACGAGTTAGAAACTAACTTCCGTTATAACGATGCAGTTCTTCGTAACTTAATCGTTCACACTAAAGCGGCAGTAACTGAAGCGTCACCAATGGTGAAAGCGAAAGAAAGCAAAGTTGCTGAAGCGGTAGCTGAAGTTGAATCAGAGGAAGCTGGCGAGTAATTCGCCGATTGATAATTGCTTAATTCTGAGCGGCTCGGTCGCTTCAACGGTTAAGCAAAGCCAAAACCCGTTAGGGGTTCCGAATTACCGTTTTTGGCTTGAACATCGTTCAATTCAAACCGAAGTAAATTTAGAGCGTCAAGCGTGGTGTAAAATCCAAGTGATTTTAAATGGCAATCAATTTAGTTTAATAACCCAACAAATAAAGCTCGGCGATAAAATTAGAGTTTACGGATTTATCCACACTCACAAAGACTATAACGGTTTAAGCCAATTAGTCGTTCATGCCGAACATATTGAATTTATAGATCAGGAG
>NZ_RYYR01000077.1 GCF_003977595.1 Lysinibacillus antri
CATGCCATGGCCCCACATGGGGGCTTGCCAGACGCCACGTGCACGTCACGCGCGGTCAGGCTTCGGGGGCGTCAAACCGGCATCCAGCCAAACGACGACGTGGTAATGGATCACGCCGCGCCGCTGCAGCTCAGCGACCCATGCGTAGCGCACTTTTTTCTCGCCCGTGCGGCTGTAGTGCCACTTGCGCAGACCATCGAGAAAGCGGCTGATGTGCTCCGGGCGCCAGTCCCGGTTTGTGCCCGCATAGGTCAGCGTGAGCATCCAGACACGCTGGTTTTTTGGACCCTGGTTATGCAGGCACTTAGCCGACACGCCCAGCGCTTTGCGCATGCGTGTCAGGCGGGTTTTTTGGTGGTCGATTTCAATGGTGTTTTCAGTGAAGAAATCGACTACCGAAACACCCTTGCAAGTTGTTGATAGTGAGACAAGCCCGGCGCTTCGCGCCTTCTCGCCCTGCGCGTCGGCCAGGGCCTGCCCAGAGGCCGCAGAACGAGCGCGCCAAGCCTCAACCACCCGACCCATACGGGCGGACTGCTGCCAGGGCTGGAAAGCCGGGCGCGCGTCTTCGTTGAAGCGGAATTCACTCATGCCGTGCACCCGACTTCAATGATGAAAGCCGCCCAGGCGCGCAGGCGCCAATGCAGGTCATAGACCCGGCGATCAAAATCCGGCGGCAGGCGCCGAGCGCGCTCGAAATACTCCAGGTCGAGCAGCCCTTGCTTGAGCGCGAACAGGTGCCGCGCCATGTCGCTGGGAC
>NZ_RYYR01000078.1 GCF_003977595.1 Lysinibacillus antri
AGTCTGTCCGTGCAATATCGAACGGCCCCGGAGTAAACAAATTGGACGTTGTTTTGCGCTACCGCGAGACGGGACATGGAGAGTCGCCCAATCCCGCCCCACTTGGTATGCTGGCAAGTGCAACGAGCCGGTTTGTGTGCGTCAAGTTGTGCAAAAGGATTGATCAGGTATTCGGTTGATTCCGGGTTGCCGTGGTCGGCGCGCGGGGCGTAGCCCGGAGCGCCGACCACGGCGGCAGCCATCAGGCGGCCAGTCTCAACTGCTCCTTCTTTTGCTCGGC
Source organism: Lysinibacillus antri (assembly GCF_003977595.1). GTDB lineage: Bacteria > Bacillota > Bacilli > Bacillales_A > Planococcaceae > Ureibacillus > Ureibacillus antri. Next base: position 281 of record NZ_RYYR01000078.1, read on the forward strand.
CAGCAGGGCCATGTTCAGGTAACGGTTGTCTTCGAGCCACGTCTCGTGGGTTTCGACGCACAGCGCCCGAATCAGTCGCAGGCACGACTCAGTGTTCGGAAAGATCCTTACCACGCGCGTGCGCCGCTTGATCTCCTCGTTGAGGCGCTCGAGCATGTTGGTGCTCTTCAAGTGCTTGTGGTGCGCTCGGGGCAGCCGGTAGAAGCTCAAGGTCTCGCCGATGTTGCTCTCGACCCAGTCGACGAGTTTCGGGTACTTGCCCTGCCACTTGGTGATCCATGCCGCCAGGTCACGACTGGCTTCCTGCAAGTCGCGCCGGTCGTAGATCCAGCGCAACTCCTGTAGGCAATCGTCGTCGGCCTTCCTGGGCAGGTAGTCGAGCGCGTTGCGCAGGAAATGCACATAGCAGCGCTGCCAGGCCGCTTCGCACAACACCTCGCTGATCG
>NZ_RYYR01000079.1 GCF_003977595.1 Lysinibacillus antri
GAAGGTGGGACAGATGATTGGGGTGAAGTCGTAACAAGGTAGCCGTATCGGAAGGTGCGGCTGGATCACCTCCTTTCTAAGGATATTTAACGGAATATAAGTTTTAGACTTATACCATTAACGTTTTGTGTTCAGTTTTGAAAGTTTACAATTAAGATAATTACATTTTAATGAAAACTTCTAAGGGGGCCTATAGCTCAGCTGGTTAGAGCGCACGCCTGATAAGCGTGAGGTCGATGGTTCGAGTCCATTTAGGCCCACCATATATATATTAATATTATATTCCTTTATGGGGCCTTAGCTCAGCTGGGAGAGCGCCTGCCTTGCACGCAGGAGGTCAGCGGTTCGATCCCGCTAGGCTCCACCAAAACTGTTTCGAACTAACGAATCAGTTTATTAATTTTGCTCCTGCGGAAGCGAAATCGATGATGTAATTTATTATTCGTTGCAAAACTGCATGGAGTAACTCACTGATGTATTTCACGATGTGATTGAAATCAGTAGCTTCGTTCTTTGAAAACTGGATAAAACGACATTGATAGCAACAAACAAAATTCAAGTAATTCAATTGTAAGTTCTTAAATCTTCTCTTTATTGAGAAGTTGTAACTAACTTTTTTAGGTTAAGTTATTAAGGGCGCACGGTGAATGCCTTGGCACTAGGAGCCGATGAAGGACGGTACTAACACCGATATGCTTCGGGGAGCTG
>NZ_RYYR01000008.1 GCF_003977595.1 Lysinibacillus antri
TAAGGTAAAACTAAAAGGCATGAGTCCAGTACAGTACCGAACTCATGCCCAAGTAGCTGCCTAATATTCATGTCTAACTTTTTGGGTTCACTTCAATTAGGGTTCTTTCTCTAAATATATGAAACACTTATTTAACTAATTCTCGGCCACCAGCAATACCTGGATGTGTCATTTCAAATGGATCAAGGATTATATCCAGTTGTTCTGCAGTAAGAGCACCCGATTTTAAACAAAGTTCACGCACTGAAGCGCCAGTAGCGATGGCTTCTTTTGCAATTTGTGCAGCCAGCTCATAACCAATATGCGGGTTTACAGCTGTAATAATACCAACACTTTTTTCAACGTATTCTCTTAAGTGCTCTTCATTTGCCTTAATATCAACTAAACATTTATTTGTAAACACTTCAAATACATTACTCATAATAGAGATTGATTGAATTAAATTAAAGAATAATACTGGCTCCATAACATTTAATTCGAATTGACCAGCTTCCGATGCAGCTGAAATTGTTAAGTCGTTCCCCATCACTTGGAAAGCTACTTGGTTTACCACTTCTGCCATAACCGGATTTACTTTTCCAGGCATAATGGATGAGCCTGGTTGACGCGCAGGTAAGACGATTTCAAATAGACCATCGCGCGGACCTGAAGCCATTAAACGTAAGTCATTTGCGATTTTTGACATATTAATCATACAAACTTTTAAATTAGCTGAGACTTCTGTATAGCAATCTGTATTTTGAGTAGCATCCACTAAATGTTCTGCCCCTTTTAACGGTAAGCCACTTAATTCACTAAGATTTCGAACGACTGCTTGAATATAAGTTGGATCGGCATTTAACCCTGTACCAACTGCAGTTGCGCCCATGTTTACTTCATATAGATGTTGTCTTGAAAGTGAAATACGATCAATATCACGTGATACGACACGACTATAGGCTTCAAATTCTTGGCCTAAAAGGATTGGTACCGCATCTTGAAGGTGAGTACGTCCCATTTTAATAATATGACCGAATTCCTTTGATTTTGAGACAAACGCTTGATGCATTGTTTTAATGGATTCTAATAATTGATTCATTAAACTTAAAATTGCGATATGTGTTGCTGTTGGGAAAGCATCGTTCGTTGATTGAGACATGTTAATATGGCTGTTTGGGCTAATAATTTTATAGTTTCCTTTTTCTTCACCCATTATTTCAAGCGCACGGTTTGCAATAACCTCGTTTGCATTCATATTGATTGATGTTCCAGCTCCACCTTGAATCGGATCAACAATAAATTGGTCGTTCCACTTCCCTGCAATTACTTCATCACATGCTTGAATAATATGTTGGCCGATTTCTTTTTTCAACATACCAACTTCCATATTCGCAAGCGCGGCAGCCTTTTTAACAATACCTAAAGACTTAATTAATTCTGGATGAATGCGATAACCTGTAATCGGGAAGTTTTCAATAGCTCTCGTTGTTTGAACACCATAATAAGCATCTTTTGGAATTTGTTTTTCCCCTAAGAAGTCTTTTTCAATACGATACGCTGTATTTGACATTATACTATTCTCCATTTCTCAGATGTAGGCTATTAAAGCTACATAATTTGTTTCTACACTACTAATATATATCAAGATTAGAACAATTTCATCTATTTTTGAGATAAATATTTTTTTATTTATTAGGTCATATATAAAAACATGGAAAATCCATTTAAATTACCTATAAAAAAGAGATGCCCAGAAAGCACTGCACTTTCTGGACATCTACGCTTCTAATGATAAAATACCACTAAAAATCTGTGCTCCTGCGGTAGTAACAATAAATTGTCACTATCCTCGTCGCAAAAGAGGGACGTCCAAAAATCCCTTTTCGGACGTCCCCCCTTTCGCTATACAGTTGTTTCCTCTAACCATTTTAATTGCTGTTGTACGAATTCTGGAGTTAAATTGTGCTTCACAATGTAGCGATTTCGTTCATGTTTAGAGCATTCAATTGTACAACCACCTAAATGTTTTAACTCATTTTCTTCAGAAGCTAAAATTTGTTTATTACATTCAGGGTTTGCACAGTTTACATATCGTTCACAAGGAGTCCCATCAAAATGATCCTTCCCTACCACAACATGCTCTACCTGGTTGATTGGGACAGTTAATCTTTCATCAAACACATACATTTGACCATCCCATAATTGACCTTTAGCCACAGGGTCTTTACCATATGTGGCAATACCACCATGCAACTGACCAACGTCTTCCCCAATGCCTTCACGTTTTAACCAACCAGAAAACTTTTCACAGCGAATTCCGCCAGTACAATACGTTAAAACGCGTTTACCTTCGAATAGCTCTCGATTATTACGTACCCATTCTGGTGTATCACGGAATGTTTCTACTTCTGGGCGAATCGCACCTCTGAAATGGCCGACATCATATTCATATGTGTTACGAACGTCTAACACAACTGTATCTTCTAGTTGCATTTCAGTTAAAAATTGCTCCGGTGTTAAGTAGCGACCAGTAATTTCATGAGGATTGATATCATCTTCCAAGCTTAAATTTACGAGTTCTGGACGTGGACGAACATGCATTTTCTTGAAAGCGTGCCCTTCTACTGGATCAATTTTGAACACAATTCCTTTAAATAAAGGATGTTGCTTCATCATTTCCATATAAGCATTTGTATCTTCAATTGTTCCGGAAACAGTACCATTCATTCCTTCTGTTGCAACTAAAATACGACCTTTTAAATTCAATGCTTTACAGTCAGCTAAATGTGCTGCAGCGAAAGCTTCTGGGTCAGTTATATTTGTATAATGATAATAAAGTAATACTTGATAATTCATTGTTTATTCCACCTATCATGTTTATTTGCAAGATAATTGATAGTATCTTTCGTTTTTAAAGCAAAAAAAATAGCGGTAATCCCGCAACAAGTTTTGTTAGTAAAGTATATTGCTATAACCACGCTATTAGATTAACATACTTTCTTCATCTTCTCTTCAGACCTAAGTTTGAATTAATCATTACCTATTATTCAATTTTTTTACATCTCTCTCCCTCATTCATATCATTCCAAAAACAAATTTCTAAAAAAACTTTTTCTCGACCCCCACAAACTTTCTATCACTCTACGAATAATAAAGTGTCCGAATAAAATGGACAAAATAATCTTAGAGGTGACTAAACATGAAATTCAAAAAAGCAGGCGCAGCAATTATTGTAGCAACATTAACAGTAGCAGGATCAAGTTATGCATGGGCAGATGAAAACCTATTTAATTCAACAGAAGAACAAACGGAAACACAAACAGAAGAAACAACACAAGTGATTACACCTGAAGACGAGACAAATACGACAGAAGATACAACAGTTGAAAATTCAGAAGAAAACGGTACTGACGAAACGGTTACACCTGAAGAATCAACTACAGATGAAGAGGAAGAAACAGATACTACGGAAGAATCGACAACTACTTCACCTGAAGAAGTAAATAAAGATTCTGAGTTCCCTGAAATCCCTGAAGGTTACACAGCTGGAAATCTTATTGCGTTAAAGCAAGCCTATGAGAATGCTGGAAATGCAACGGCTAAAGCGGCTATTTTACGTAATGCCGAAAGAGCTATTGCTAAATTCGAAGCAAAACAAGCAGCATCTAAACAAGTAGACTCAACGGAATCAGAAGTTATCGATTTAACACCGTTCTTAGAAAACACAGAAACAGTGACACCTGTTACAGAAACGAAAGTACAACCAGCACCAGTTGAAACAACAAAAGAATCAGTAAAAGCTCAACAAAAAACTCTTAAAGAAGAACATAAACAAGAGAAAAAAGCACTTCAAGAGAAACATAAAACAGAAAAACAAGAATTAAAAGCGGAACATAAAGCTGAAAAACAAGCGGCTAAAGGGAAAGAGTAAAATTATCCAAAAATATTAAATAATTATTTCAATATATTAAAACCGCTTTTCATTTCCAAGAAAGCCATATACAATCATGGCATTCACTAGATGTGAGAACGGAGGGTATTTATGCTTTTGTCTATTATTCATGGACTATTTAAACCAAAACAAGATATTGGTGAGCTTGCACAATTGGCAAAAGCAGGTAATGAGGAGGTTTTAAACGACCTCCTTTTTGCTCATGCTCCGTTTATGAAAAAAACAGCTTCTTTTGTCTGTAAACGAACAATTGACGAACATGATGAAGAATTTAGTGTCGCTATGCATGGGTTTCATGAAGCAATTCAAAGATATAAAGCTTCAGAAAAGGCTTCTTTTTTAACATTTGCGCATCTCATTATTAAAAGAAGATTAATCGACTTTATTCGAAATGAATCCGCAAGAAAAGAAAGAGTTTATTTAATCGAACCAAGCAACGAAGAATCATCTAATCAGCATTATATATTTGATGAGCAATCCATCCATACATATTCTGAAACCCAACGAGCACAATCCAGAAAAGAAGAACTACTCTTATATAAACAAGCCCTTGCAAATTTTAATTTAACCTTTGAAGAGCTAACGAAATGTTCGCCAAAGCATGAAGATTCGAGGAAAACTGCATTTTACATTGCTCAAATCGTTGCACAATCGGAAGAGCTATATAGCTATCTGGACAACAATAAAAAACTTCCGATTAAACAGCTTGAATCTTTAGTGGAAGTATCTCGAAAAACAATTGAACGCCATCGCAAATATATTATTGCTGTGGTGATCTTATTAAACAGTGATTATACGTATTTGAAAGATTACGTCAAAGGAGAAATCATATGATGCGCACATATAGAGGAATTGTTTGCGAAAAAAACAAAAATGATATGGTTTTCATGACGGATCAAGGTGAATTTCTTCGTGGCATTCCTCTTGTCGCAAATGCTGAAGTTGGCGAGGAAGTAGAATTTCAACTCGTTACCTCTGCCCCACTTCGAAATAAGAAATTGAAATTATTTGTGGCTGCCCCAGTTTTGGCCGCTGCGATTGTTTTACTTCTCCTAACCTCAACCTTGTTTACAAAAACAGCGAATGTGTATGCATATATTCAACTAGAAGGCGAAACATCCATTGAAATTGGCATAGATGAGGATGGTAAAGTAATTTCAGTGAGTTCTGATAATCAAGAACTTCCGCTTGACCATTGGAAGGACCAACCAGTAGATCAAGTACTAGCTGATGCAATAAAACAAATCGCGCCCAACAATGAGGATTATGAAATCAAAACAAAATTTGAAAAACAAGATCAATCGGAATTAAATTCGTATATAGAAAACACCGTTAAAGAAAGCAAAGAGCAAATCAACAAGCCAGTTCAAAACATACAAGAGAAGATCGAAAAAGAAGGAACGATCCCTGAGGACAATACACCTACAGAGATACCTGATGAAAATAATGGTAATAATACGAAACAACAACAACCACCATCGAAAGTACAAGACGAAAACAACGGAAAATCGAATCAAGAAAAAACAAATAACTCGAACGCAGAAATTAAAAAATCCGATAACCATTCAAATCAAAGGGAAAATAAACAAACGCCAAATAACAATAACATAGAAAAAGAACACCTTAATAAAGATAAGGAAATTAAAACGAACGACAAATCAAATGGTCCACAAAATAATAAGCAGAAACAACCACATCAAGAAGAATAGAAAATCAGGGAGGCGATCATGTAGCTTCCCTTTTTAATAGAAATGAACAGTGGACTATAGGACAGTTCTAATTATGCATCTACCTTAATATAATTATAATATGGTGGCCCAAAAACTCGAATTTTGCATACTAATATTTCGTACATTGATTTTCTTGGGCACTACAATACTTTTTTATTTTGCTAATTCCTTTGAAAGTATATAATAGGTTAATGGAGGTATACGATGCTGAAAATAAAAAATATAGAATTTATAAAAACGGTTTATGATGAATCTCTTTCACATAATATCTTTTCAATTGCGAATATTCAATTCTCAAATTATCCTCCCATTAACGGAGCTCTACTTTACTGGAAAAAGAACACATCTCGCGCGGAGTTTACTCCTGAGGGGGATTTTAAATTTTTCTATGATATGGCAAACATTACATATTACGCTTCTGTTAAGTTTCCAAAAAATATAAAATTAACCCGTGATCAAAAACAAGAACTAGCTTATATTTTACTGGACGAACGAGGCTCAATCGGTACTTATAGTTTAAAAACCCATCCTAGCCGAAAGAAAAAATTCAATCCTAAGACATCACTAGCAAAATTAAATATACCGAAAGATTTTGACGTAAAATCCATTCCTTCTTATGTTGGACCAATTATTGATGACCTTGATATGAATGTATTGCTAGAGGCAAACCCACATCTATCTAAAAAGTTTATTCATGATTATTGCTTTTGGCGTTACAACTTAGTCAAAATGCATCCCAATGAATTTGAGCGCTATTTAGACTATGTTGATTTTTCATATATTTGTTATGCTTGTGATACGCTAACGGAGAAATACTTAATCGATCATTTAGATCAAGTCGATGTTTCTTCCTTACAATACAATTACCCTGTTTTATCTCGTCTATCAGCATCCTTTAAAAAATTTATTATCGATGAATTAAGAAGTCAAAATGTCAAAATGAATCAACATTTTGAAGAAGAGATTGATTTATTTATAGAAGACGATACGTATTTTAGTGAGTATAGTACGATCCATCTACTAGATGATGAGAATGATTTCGATGAGGAAGAAGAAATAACAGAATTTCAATTTTTCGAATTCGATCGCGGTCAATATAAATGGCTAGGAAGCGAACACATGGTAAAAGGAATTCCTTCTCTTGCAAGTCAAATATATGATGACATGGGCTATAAAAAGCCATCTAATAAAGAAATGGATATGATGTTTAGTAGCTATAACAAAAAACAGAAACAACTGGTTAGTGCGATTATAGAACCTCATTGGTTACATCGATATCGCGAAAAATTAGACTGGACAACTATTTGTCAATATAACGTATATTTAACAGAAGATTTTTTAAATGCCCATCTACAGTATATTGATTTTGGGGCACTCGGAAATAATCTATGGTGCGAACTCTCAGAAGCTTTTATCGAAAAGCATATGAACCAATTTAATCATAATAAGCCAGTCCCAATCATTATTCGCCATTTAACCGAACAATTATATTTAAATTATAAACATATGATCAAAGTGAACTCTGACCTACTTTATCAATATTACGATTCAATTGGAAATGATGAATATGAGAAGTTACAAAACTTAATAAGCGAATAAAAAAATCAGGAACATTGGCATTCAATGTTCCTGATTTTTATTTATATGAGTAAGCCTTCAATTTTCATTGTAAATTCTTGTACATTAAGGGGTTTACTAAAATAATACCCTTGTACATATTCACAGCCATATTCCTTTAAAATTTGCAGTTCTTCCAGTTTTTCAACACCTTCTGCAACAACTTTAAGATTTAGCGCGTGTGCTAATGAAATGATAGCCGCAACCATTGATATTCCCGATTCCCCCTCGCTCATATTCACAATAAACGAGCGATCAATTTTCAAAATATCAATTGGGAATTCCTTTAAAAAGCCAAGAGAACTATAACCAGTACCGAAATCATCAATCGCTACCGTTAACCCTAACGCCTTTAATTGTTTAATTTTACTCAGTACATCTTCATTATGGTCCATCATGCTCATTTCAGTAATTTCGATTTCTAAATTATGTGCATCTACACCTGTTTCATCCATAATTTCAACGAGACGGTTTATAAAATTAACTTCTTGAAAATGAATTGGCGAAATATTGATGGCAACATGCAAATCAAGGCCAAATTGTTCTTTCCATTGTTTGATTTGTAGAGAAGCCTTACGTAACACCCATTCGCCGATATCGCAAATTAAACCGCAATCTTCAGCGAATGGAATAAATTGATTTGGTGGAATCTGTCCTAATTCTGGATCTTTCCACCTTAACAATGCTTCCATTCCAACCATTTTCTCAGTTTTTACACAAATTTTAGGTTGGTAATACAATTCTAGTACGTCATTTTTAATTGCATGATGTAGTTTTGATTCAAACATGAGTGCATGGTCATTTAAACCGTTCATATTTTCTCGGAAAACTTGATATTGATTTCCCCGCTTATTTTTCGCTGCATACATCGCTACATCGGCACTAACCATTAAATTTTCCGCATTATTCCCGTGATCAGGAAAAATGCTGATCCCGATACAAATACTTGAATAGAACTCGTAATTATTAAAACTAAACGGTTTATTAAATAGCTGCATAAATTTATTGGCCATATAATCCACTTGAGCTGCATCCTCTAATAAAAATACAAACTCATCTCCATTGAGACGATAAAAAGAATTCCCTGATTTATCAAGTGTTTTAAAACGCTCCGCAACTTCGATTAGGAATAGATCCCCTACATTATGACCAAGCGCATCATTAATATTTCGGAAACGATTCACATCAATAAAAAACAGCGCAAACTTACTATTTGTTTGGCGACTTGCATCGATTTGTTTTAATAATCTATTTGATAAATTCCGTCGATTTGGTAAGCCTGTTAAATCATCGTGATTCGCAAAGTGTGTTAAAATATTAATGTTTTTTTGAGCAGTTATATCTGTTCGGATTGAAATATATTGATAAGGCTTCCCCTTTTCATCTAAAAAAGGAACGATTGATGTTTGTACCCAATAATGAGAACCATCTTTTGCTTTATTACAAATTTCACCGTGCCACGTATGACCATTACCAATTGTTTTCCACATTTCTTTAAAAAATGACTTTGGATGTATGCCTGAATTTAAGATTCGGTGGTTTTGTCCGATTAATTCTTCTCTAGTATATTTTGAAATATCACAAAAGCGGTCATTTACGGCTGTAATATTTCCCTTACGATCGGTTACTGCAAGAATAACAGATTTATCAAGTGCTGCTTTAATGTCTTTTAGTTCTTCATAACTATGATCCATTAAAGAGGTTTGAGTTGAATGAATGTCGTTTTTCACAAATGGCCCTCCATTCATTAAGTACATTCCAATATATCAATATATTAGCATGTGAGTTAACGATTATTTCGTAATTATAATACCTAATGCAAATAAATAATAGTGTATTGTCGAAATTTAAATAAACATTGTCATTTATGTCGAATTTTCAGTATAGTAATATACTACTAATCTTACTAATGAAAAACAACCCTACTTGCATAGAAACAAGTAAGGTTGTTAAAAGAAGGTGCTATTTAAATTAATTTTCAATATCACGACCTCTTTTCTGTTCGGCTCGTTCGTTATATGCATCTAATTGTTCCTGTGACAAGTTCAAAATATAATAGTGGAAATTGATTGGCTCTAAACCATGTTGTTGGCATGCTTGTTTGTAATATTCATAACCGATACGATAGTCACCCATCTTACATTCTTCCTTTCATTTCACGTGCTTGTTCATTGAATTGATCTAACTGCTCTTGTGATAATTGTTGAACATAATAATAAAAATTAATTGGCTCCAATCCAAAATCCTCACATTTTGTTAAGTAGTATTCATAACCTTCTCGATACATTGACATTTTTCATCGTCCCTTTCTTTTGTGTACTATAACAGTATTTATTTTGTGTTTTTAATATAGTACAGAATGCAAACAGTGTCAATAAGTTTTCTAAAAATTTTTAAAAGTTAATGTAGGCTTTAAATGTTGGATGAACGCCGTTACTGCTACACATATAAAAAACTCACGTAAATACGTGAGTTCCTAAAAGCACATCTTATGAAATTAAACTTTTAACCACTTTGGAAATCGTCGCCCCATCTGCTTTTCCAGTTAATAATGGTTTTGCAATCTTCATTGCATCGCCCATGTTCATACCTGTTGCGACACCAGCTTCTGTTAACACCGCCACAATTTCTTCTTCTGAAAGTTGTTTTGGTAAAAAGCCTTTTAATAGTGTTAGTTTTGCTTCTTCTTTTTCAATAAGATCTTCACGATTAGCTTGTTTTGCACCATCTAACGCTTGATTTGTTTGCTTAATTTCACGGTTTACAATAGCAATCTCTTCTTCTGTAGTTAGAACTGCACCTTTTTCTTTCTCTTCTTTATCTAACGCAGACTTTAATAAAGTTAGTACACCTTTTGATAATGCGTCCTTTTCTTTCATTGCCTTTTTTAATTGTTCAAATACTGTTTCTTTTAACATTCGAATCTCTCCATTCCTTACTTCCATAAGTAAAAATATACATGGAAATCGCTATGAATTCCAATTGTAGCTTTATAATCTTCCATATTCTTATCCTTTAATTTAATGAAGTTTTCACTTATTAACGTTTATACTTTTTAAAAACGTTTTCACGCTCTAAATTTTCTTCAATTTCTATACACAAACAATTATCTGAAAATTGTAAGTTGAATTAATTTTCATAACTTATATAATAATCTTACATTCGACATCGAGATTTACAACAAGAGAGGATTTGAGTTACATGAAAGATTTTTTTAATAAATTATTAACTGGGATGAGTTTAGGGATTGTTGTTTGTTTAATTCCAAATGCTCTCGTAGGTGAAATATTAAAGCTTTTCATTCCTTATGCTCCATTTTTAGAAACTGTTCTAAACGCGTCTGTAATTGTGATGAGCTTACTACCAGTCGTTATTGGGGTTATGGCAGGAATTCAATTTAAATTATCACCCATTCAAACTTGTTCTGTTGGACTAGCTGCATTTATTGGATCTGGTGTAACAAATATTATGGAAGACGGTACTTTAACAATCGCGGGCATTGGCACTGTCATTAATATCGCCTTTACAACAGCATTGGCAGTATTATTTGTACAATTTTTAGGAGCGAAATTGAAAGATTGGACACTGTTAGTCATGCCAGCATTAACAATTTTCATTCCTGGATTAATTGGTCTAGCAGTATTGCCTTATGTAAAAAATGGTTCTTTATTCATCGGTGAAGTAATTATGTATTTAACGGATTTACAACCTGTTATTATGGGTGCTTTAATTGCTATGATATTTTCTGTATTAATTATTTCTCCGATTTCAACAATTGGCGTGGCAACGGTAATTATGCTTTCTGGAATCGGAGCAGGTGCAGCGAATTTAGGAGTTTGTGCTTCAGGTGTTGGCATGTGCATCGCAAGTTACCGTGCAAATAATTTTGGTACTGCCCTTGCACACATTGCTTCAGCAAAAATTCAAATGCGAAATTTCTTTATGAAACCAAAAATTGCCCTACCCATGATTATTACAGCAGGTATTTTAGGTGCTCTTGCCGGTTTATTTGAAATCGTCGGCACACCATATAGTGCTGGTTTTGGCCTTGCGGGATTTGTAGGTCCATTGAAGTTTTTAAATTTAGCTGGCTGGGACGTGGCTAACATCGTACTTTCAACCACTTTATTTATTGCCTTACCGTTTTTACTAAATACAATGCTTTTAAAACTATTCGAAACAAAGTTACATTGGATTAGTTCCGATGATTATAAAGTAAATTACGAGTGATGTCGTTTTGCTAGTCAAAGAAAAATAACCATTCTGCGGATTTTTGCAGAATGGTTATTTTTATAGAAAGGATTTCAATTGCTGCAACCCATCATTCCCAAGTTTATAGCCCATTTGATACCCTTTTTTCATGTTTACAAGATTCTTTTCCATACTATTTAACGCAAATTCTGGGCGGAAAATAATTGCATTTCCCTGCTTTTCAAGTTTTTCGCACAGTTCAATGGTTTCATTGTACTTATCCACTCGTGCTTCCATCTGTTCTACTAGCTTCGGATATTTTTTTCGCAAAAGACGGATGACCCATTTACTTTGGCGATCCATTTCTTTTCTATATCCTTTTGGTCGCGTCAAAATAATGACATGCTTATCATAGCCGTCTTCTAATGCTTTTCGAATTGGGATTGGATCGGCCAAGCCACCATCAAAATAGGGTGTGTCGTTAATTTTGATTTCGGGAAACAGTAACGGAATGGCACAGGTTGCGCGGAGCATCGTACATTGACGATCCATCTCGAGTGCATTCATATACTCAATTTCCCCTGTGATTGCATTGGTTACCCCAAACAATACCGTCCCATCATGTTGTTGATATGTATCCCAGTCAAATAAATCTAATTGATTAGGAACGACATCGTAGGCAAAATTTAAACCAAATAAACTTTTTTCTTTTATAAAATTGCGAAATCCCATATAGCGTTTATCATGGCGATAATCCGCTAATACGCGAAATGTACGTTCCTTCTGTCTAGATACGTAAGAACAGGCATTAATCGCTCCAGCAGAAATTCCAATAATATAAGGCATCATCAGTTTATGATCTAAAAAGGAATCTAATATGCCCGCTGTATAAATTGTACGAAACGTGCCACCTTCTAAAATTAAGCTACAATCTTTTGGTTTTATTATGTCCATTTTTCCCCTCTTACTCCAATAGTTTATCAACATCAATTTTCTCATTATTTGTAAATCGTTTCAACCGATCCTTCAAAACACTTTTTCTCGCATAGCCAAATTGCTTATAAATTTCTAACTGCTGATCCGCCTGCTGAACCACTTCTTTATTAATGGTTGCATAGCGAATATCGGTAGCAGTTACTTTCAAGCCTAATTGTTTTGAAATGGATTGAAAGATTCTTTCGATTGTTTTAACGGTTATAGGACTGTATTTTTTATTTCCGACCCCTAACCAAATTGCATCCACCTGATTACTCAGTGGGAACATTTGAACCGTCTCATTTCGATAAATGTTAAACCACTCCATCATCGACGAAGAGATTTCTAATTTTCTTATTTTTTTACGAGACCTGATCGTTATAATATTGTCTTTCACATGCGTCCATTTCAACATAACAAGTTCAGAAGGTTTTAAACTCAATTCAGCAATTAATCGGACAATACAAAAATTCCGTAGCGCAATCCAACGAAACTCTGGGTCTTCACTTGTTTCATAAATAGACAGCCAGAAGCGAATGATTCGTTTTAGTTGATGCTCTTTTAATGTTTTGATTTTCGTTTCATTATTTTTTAATGGTTGAACATCTTCTACAGGTAATTCTTGAATCAGCCCTCGTGAATGTATATAAGAAAGGAAACTTTTTAAAGAAGATAATTTACGATTAATTGTTGTATGTGTAGTATAACTCGCTTTTAAATGATTTACGTAATCCTTGACCAAAGTTCGAATATTCGAATGAAGATCTTTGTTTTGTTCCTGGACGAAAATTAAAAATTGTTCCCCATCAATACAATACTGTTTGATTGTATGTGGTGACTTATTTAAGGATTCTAAAAATGTTCTGTAATACAATACTAATTCCATATCTCCACTCCTTTATTTGCTTGTGCGTTAGTTTATTTAATTATTTGTAATTTCTGGTGCGTGTATTATTTATATTATATATAAAAGTGTCGGATAATATGCATATAATAGCAAACATATTTGGGAAAATTATCTACGTCGTGTCTCGATTATGTTGAATATTCAAATAATAGTAGGAGTAAAAGTTATCGTAGTATATAATGTTGGGAAAAACATAAGGGGTGTGTTTCATGCAAGTTCGTACGACTAGATTAGAAGAAGAGGATGCAAAAATTATTTATCAAGAAACTGCAGGGTTAGCGATTATTACAATTCACCGTCCCCAATTGAAAAATGCATTAACTGCAAATATGTGGGATCAATTAGCTAAAATTGCTTTACAAACATTAGATAATCCAAAAAATAAAGTTTTATTACTACGAGGATCCGGCGAAAATTTCACGGCGGGTTCAGATATTAAAGAATTTAATTCCGTTTCATTAGAAGAAGCAGAACAAGCATTCGTTCATATGGAAAAAACCATTTCAACTATTGAAAATCTTCCTATTCCTGTTATAGGTGTCATTAACGGTCCGGCAATGGGGGCAGGTCTTGAATTAGCGTTAGCATGCGATATTCGAATTGGCTCAGAAAAAGCACGTATGGGGATTCCGGTTGGAAAGCTTGGAATCACACTTAATAATAAATTTGCGAAGCGTCTTGTCGATTTAGTTGGCCCTTCTGCAACAAAGGACTTTGTTTTTACAGGTCGATTATACAAAGCAGAAGAAGCCTTTAAAGCCGGCATGCTCAATTACTTAGTGGCCGAAAAAGACTTAACGAAATTTTCTATTCGTATGGGAAAACTAGTAGCCGGAATGTCTCCTGCCTCTTTACTTGCGGTGAAGCGCTCTGTTAAGGAATGTTTAGATTCGGCACCAGTGTTATGGAATTCTTCTTCACCTTTTGTTGATCAACAAGACTTCCCAGAAGGTGTCCGCGCATTTGTTGAAAAACGCCAACCACAATTTAATCGGAAATAAACATACTTAAGGGGGATTCTCAACAAAATGAGATCCCCCTCTTTTAATGTACACCTTTAATGGAAATGTTGATCGTTGCAGGCTCAAACTCAAAATGCTGTAAAAATTGCGTACAGATTTCCGCTTGTAAGCCGCGCATCTTTTCAATTACGTCATAGTGAACTGGCCCTTTAATAAAGATGGTTAGTTCGACTACCGTATTCATCTGTTTTAATGCAAAGTGAACCGAATCCACTTTTGCAATAAATTCCGTTTGTTTTAAAATATACTGTAATAATTGCGTATACACATTTTTAGAAATCGTAATCACTTGCTGATGAAAATCAGGTTGCACAATGGTTGTCTCCCCTAATTTCACACGGTTTTTCGAAAAAATCTCAAATCCTCGTTGAATAAACCGCTTAAAAAAGTTTTGTTCTACTTGTTTATACGGAATTGGCATCACATGTTTCCCTTGTGTTAACCGAACAAATTGAGCCATTTGAATTTCTTTTGATGAACGAATTTCTTCTATGTAATGAAAATGGTCAATCGGAGCAAGTTGAAGACGATTGGCTATAGTTTTTGTCATTTTATCTGAAGTTCCAATTATTAAGAGCGATTCTATTCCGCTTTTTTCAATTGCTTCCATAACATCATTTCTATGTTGTTCATCTTGAAAAATCGCTCTACGGACAGCCGTTATCGTATTTTTTTCAAACTTTGCAGACGTCCCTGCTTTTTTCTGCCCGTTAACAATTAATAGACCATCATCAATAATCGCCTCTATATGATGTTCATGAGCAAATTGAAGGGCACTTGTACTTTTCCCCGTTCCACTCGGTCCACTTAATGAATATACAATCATCTATTCCACTCCAGCTTGTTTTCTTTAAGTGTAATAGATTCGATTCACTTTTTCTATATTTGTAAAATATTTCTCGAGGTTTGCTCTTTTATATTCATATCTACTATATTTCGAATCTTTTTACTTATTTCGAATATTATAAAGAATTTCTAATCGTCTGTATGTTAAAATGTGAGGTAGATTTGTAGCCAAATAAGGAGTGTCACACCTTGAAGATTGAAGCATCAAAAAAAATGTCATTATTTGAACCATCTGTATTTACAAGTTTAAAAGTGTTTGCAAAAGAACAACAAGCAAAAGGGATGGAGTTAATCGATCTAAGC
This sequence comes from Lysinibacillus antri, assembly GCF_003977595.1. GTDB lineage: Bacteria > Bacillota > Bacilli > Bacillales_A > Planococcaceae > Ureibacillus > Ureibacillus antri. The sequence continues at coordinate 15,523 of NZ_RYYR01000008.1, forward strand.
CTCGGTAGTCCAGATTTACCTCCCCATGAAATGCTTCGTAACCATATGTCTGAATTAAGTAAACAAGCTACTTCCTATGGATATACATTAACAGGTTCTAAAGAATTTAAAGAAGCTGTTGCACGCTATTATCAACGCTGTAATCAAGTAGAGTTAAATCCAGAAACAGAAGTCGTTTTAACAATTGGCTCTCAAGAAGGACTTGTCCACTTACCTTTAGCCTTTTGTGATCCTGGAGACATTGTCTTAACAACGAACCCTGGTTATATTGCCTACGCTGCTGGGATCAACGTAGCAGGTGCACAAAGCTATTTCATTCCATTGGATACGGAAAATGGATACTTACCTAATTTACAAGCGATCCCTGAAGAAATAGCAAAGAAAGCGAAATTACTTATTTTAAACATGCCAGGTAACCCTGTACCAATGTCTCCATCCATTGAGTACTTCACAGAGGTTGTAGCATTTGCGAAAAAATATAACATTTTAGTCGTGCATGATGCGGCATATTCGGAGTTCTATTTCACAGGAGACGGTCCAATAAGCTTCTTAGCAACACCAGGAGCAAAAGAAGTTGGGATTGAAGTCAATTCATTATCAAAAAGCTTTAGCTTAGCCGGTGCGCGCGTTGCCTATATGGTTGGAAATCAAGAAGCGATTACGATTATTGATCAATTAAAGTCTAATTTAGATTTCGGCATTTTTGCACCGATACAAGCTACTGCAGCTCTTGCATTAGACCACGCAGAAGAAATTACAGCTTCGTTACGTACAACTTTCGCAGAGCGTCATAAAGTGTTAATGAAAGGCTTAATCGAATTAGGCTGGGAAGTGGCCCCATCGAACGGTGGAATGTTTGTCTGGGCAAAATACCCTTCTGAGTTAGATAGCGTATCCTTTGCTTATAAAGCTATTGAAGAAACGGGTGTAGTCATGGTGCCAGGTACGACTTTCGGTAGCGAAGGTGAAGGCTATGTACGTTTAGCACTTGTTCAATCGGTGGAGTTATTAGAAGAGGCTGTTGAGCGGTTGAAAACGTTAGCTCTATAAAATGGAGAAAGGTTGTTCCTCTTAATTGATGGACAACCTTTCTTTCTAGGCTTTTCACTCTTATTAATATTAAAATTCCTAAAAAAATATTATGAAACACAATTTCTTAATAATCACCCGATGCATTTAGTTAGGCATTAAGAACTGTAAATTTATCTACATTTTTAACTATACAAGAAATAATTTCTGTACACAGTAAGAAATACCTAAAACATTTATAGGAGGAACAATGATGAAGTACTATGTAGTAGATGCCTTTGCAGAAAAAGTGTTTGAAGGAAATCCTGCTGGGGTTTGTGTAATGAATGAATGGCTTTCTGATGACATCATGCAAAAGATTGCCATCGAAAATAACCTATCTGAAACAGCATTTGCAGTAAAAGAGGCGGAAAATTATAAGCTAAGATGGTTTACACCTGGAGGAGAAATCAATCTTTGTGGTCACGCAACGTTAGCAACTGCTTTTGTTATTATGAACTATGTTGAAACGCAACTAACAACTATTCAATTCAACACAATGAGCGGGATGCTTACTGTAAATAAAAAAGAGGATTTGTATGAACTTGATTTCCCATCTGCCCTTTCAAAAGAGATTGCTCTTACTGAACAAATGATTGATGCTTTGGGTGCCACGCCAACTGAAGCCTATCTAAATAGAGATTTGTTACTTGTATTCGAATCACAAGAAGCCGTGAAAAATCTAAGTCCGGACTTTGCAAAACTAGAACAGTTACCAGAGGGGCTTGGTGTAATTGTTACGGCAAAAGGAGAGACTTTTGACTTTGTTTCAAGAGCATTTTTCCCAAAGTTAAAGATAAATGAGGATCCAGTATGTGGTTCTGCTCACTGTGGGTTAGTGCCATTTTGGGCAGAGAAACTAAAGAAACAGGAACTCGTAGCAAGGCAGTTATCCAATAGAGGCGGCACACTTTATTGCAAGCACGAGGATACACGGGTAAAGATGGCCGGAAAAGCCGCGCTCTACTTAATAGGCGATATAAATATCGGGTAATAACTATAGAAATATAAAATAGAGTCAAATTAACATTCTAATCAAAAACTAATAGCTTGGCGTTTGTTCCCAAGCTATTAGTTCAAATAAAAATATACATCGTAGAAGATCATTCATTCTCTTAGTATAAAAATAATCCAAAACTATTACATAAGTAAGCCTATGCCATTACCAATCCCCATCTCCACCATCAAAGAAATCGTCAAAATCTTCTTCCTCTTCAAATGAATCGTCTTCAAACCCAAGTGCTTCTTCTACGTCTTCGAAAATTTCTTCGTCTATTCCAAATGCTTCTGCTACCTCTTCAATTACATCATCTATGCCATCTAACATCTCACTTAGAAGCATACCACCAAGCAGCCCCATCGCTAGTCCTCCAATCATACCACCCGTCCCATGACTATGATGAGGTTGGTAAGACTTATACGAGAATGCTTGTGTATACGCATGAGGATTTTCAACAGCTTCTGTAATGTACTGCTTTAACAAGTTTGTTACTTGCGATTCATGTTGTAACAGGGATTGTTCAATAAAGAATTCGCGTTTCGCTTCGATTTCTTTAAATCCATTTCGGCAATCTACTTCCAGCCATACACGCACACCAGAAGGTTCACAAGCAAAACGTAGCTCCACTTCATTCACTTGCCCTGTAAAAAGCTGTGTTGGGAAAAAGGCAAATTCTTGACCATGGCGATCCACTTTCCCGGATGAAGGTTTCTCTTTAAACCCTAAGTTACCGAGCGATTCGAATAAAATTTGTACAGGCTGTGGTACATCAATAAGTAGACGATCCACATCGGTACGATCGACACCGCCGTCAATGTCTAGCTCCGTATCAAAATAATACGAAATCGACCCTCTAGAAACTGGTAAACTTTCAGGAATTTGATATGTAAAAGGAATGACTTTTTGTTCTTTTGGTAGGATTACGTGTGCACCACTTAATGGAATATTCGCTACTTGTCGTGTTTCGATTCCTTGTTTTGTCCCGACACTAATCATTAGGCGAACGGCTAGGAAATTTACTTTTTGTTCGACTTCCCCACCTTCAATATAAACCTCACCATGAATTGTTTCCCCTGCAATATACGGGCGGTTTTCAAAACGCAAGTCTACAGTCGCAGCCCCTTTACCAAAGCGCGCTAAAATTTTTTTGAACATGCTCAACTCTCCTTTAGATCTTTCTTACTACTAATCCCATCTCGTTAAAATATTATTATAAATTGAAAAATATACCTTATCAATATTACTTTTCGATATCCGTTTTTATTTATAGTGAAAACTATTTAAAAAAGCTAGCAACTACATTTTTGTTGCTAGCTTACTTAATACTTTATATGGATTTTCCATTAGTTCAGTAATGGAAAGCTCTTCTATATTGTCGCCATGTTCATGCAATAACGTTCCACTTCGCCAATGGAACTGATGATTGTCTAGTTGATACGATACAATCCGTGTTCTTTGTGTAATGACCTTTGAATTTAGTTTGATCATAGCATCTGTTGACATTTGTTTTAACATCATCCATAGCTGTCGTTTTTCATTCGTTGTTAGTAGTAATTCTGGTAACGTAGAAGCATCATTATATACATGATCTTCTATTAAAAGAGGTTCACTTAATGAGTAGTGATCGGTTTGAATTGTATTTAATCGTGATGCCCAAGCTTCACCATGAAAGACCATATACTTCCCATCCCGGGCAACCGTTGTAATGACAGCCTCCTCATATACCCCCACCGCTTGATATAAAGCAATTTTCTTAGCTTTGAACCATTTTTTTGGTAGCGTGTTTTCTCGTACACGGATGGTTAACTCGTGATCGTCTCGTTTCCCTTTGTAAGGAACGACCAAAACATAATCAGATCGATCATTATATAAAAATTCTTTCGTGCCTTTTGGTAAGATTCCTTCTACTTGTAATTCATCCGCTGTTTTATTTAATAAACTATCAATAATCGTTGCCACTAAATCCGTTGCTTTTGGTAGAAACGGAAGGCCGCCAATGTTTACTTTCTCGATACTTTTATATAAATGATGCTCTCGGTATCGGTCCTGTTCATTCCACGGAAATAATACATACGCACCAAATGCCGTTCGTTCATAAGCGCCTTCACTTTCCGCAACAATCGCATCCCGATATCGATGCATCGTATTAATGTCGTCTTCCATTGGACCTGGACTATTGTTGCCCTCATCATTCCCAAAGTTAATCCGGTATTTTGCATCAAAAATATAAAGGAAATCATACTCTCTGCCTAACTTTTCAATGATCAGCATCGTGTCAGGAATTTGTCTTACTGTAACAGCTTTCTTTTCTGTATAGTACTGATATTGGAGCTTAATGATCTCTCCAGTCGATTTATTACGGAAAATACGCTTAGCGCCACTTCCCTTTTTTAAATTTACAACTAAACCATTACTACTTACTTTAATAATATCTTGAGAAATTTCATCGCATTTCTCTTTTAGGATTCTTCCAAGCCTTAAGAATGTCCAATATTCATAAAGTAAGGCAATATCTTTCATGGACATTTTGTAGATTTCCCCGCTTAAAATAATGCCCTTTGAAAGAGTTGCATAGATTTGATAGACATCTCGGTACCCTGCTGCCATCTGTAGCACGACGCTCATAACAGAACGATCTAAGCGACCAATACTTTGCCAAAAAGGCTTTTTTAATTTTTTCGAGAGTTCATCTCTCATTCTATCTAAAATTGAAAGTACATCTTGATCTGGTTCTAACTGATAGTGTTCTTTTGCTTTTTGTATGCTCAAGTAAAGTTGTTCAATTCGTTGAGAAAGCCGTTCTAATGTCATTTTGACATACCGATTTTCGTGGGTATCAAACGTATGAACCTTTCTGGCAAGCAGCCCTTTTTGTGGCATCATTTGTTTCCCATTCAACTGAATTCCCTTTTCAACTTCTATAAAAAGATTGGCATTTTTTCGTAAGTATGCTCGTCCAACTGCATCTTGTTTACGTAAACGATCTCCGCGCACTTCTTCGTAAATGGTTTCTAGCTTACGATGTGGTTTTTGCTCTACAAAGTTTACAGCCTTCATATACGCTTCGTAATGCTTTTCTATTAGGCGATAAAATTCTACTCCTGTAGGCTCATGATAAACTTCAGCAGACCCCTTTAAGAAAGTTCGTTTCAAAAAATCATAAGCCAGGTTATACACTTCCTCGCTTACTTCCGTTAAAAGCGCGCGATAGTCTTTTTTATAATCGAGCTTCGTTGGATAAACCTCTATGACAACAGATAGCAACGGATTTCCATGATCGTCACGAATTTCAAAATTACTAAAGCCCACTTCATTTTGGAAATGTAGGGTCCCACTCAGTAATTTTGTATTCAATATGGGGCGCACTGCTTTTCGAAAGCCCTCATACTCATGATAAAACTGAATAGGAACATCTTTCTTAGGCATAATTTGCACTTCATATCTTCCGTTTTCAAAAAAAATCGGCAAAAAGGGTTGTCCGCTGCTTTGAACTAATTGTTTATGTTCAATATCAAAAATCTCGACATATGCTTCGTTTGACACGCTAAAATACATGGATTCATTCTCTTCAAAAAACGATTTATAGCTTTCTTGATTGTAACGATTTAAGTCGAGGTCACCTGAAATGACTAAATAAACGTCATCCGTATGAATCGTTAACAGTTGTTCATTTTTAAGCCGTCCAGAACGATACGAAGCCATTATCATCTAACCTCTTTTTCATTTCTTCTATCTTTTTGGAACATTTTTCGTACGGTTTTAATTCGATTTCTAACTTTTCTAATACCGGCTCCACTATATTTTGTGTACCGCTAATGCGCGGAAGGATTTTTTGCATTATACAAAAATCCATGGCTTCGTTTTCTGTAAGCAACATACCCGCTTCTGCATTATGTGCCATATAAAAGGAAATCTCATCACGCACACGATAACCGACTTGGGCATGGATTACTTTTAAGGATTCATTAATAGCATTTATTTTTTCCGAGACTTGTCGAATAAGTGGTTCATGGGCTGAAAACGCATCAATTAAATGAATATATGTGGATTCTAGCACATCGTTTGAAACCTGGATTGGCTTAACGGATTCCTTCTCCACCATGGCATCAAAATTCATCAAGTCAATCTCATTAAATTCAATGGTATTCGCACGGTCCAACACTTTTTTACTAAACGAGTGAGTCGTTTCATCCATGTTTACGGTACCAATTACGTAAAGATTGCCCGGTAACGTTACGGTTTTTTCCTCTTCATTTTCTTCAAACGTAATCAACGGCGATGAAGTAAAATTCCCTTCCTCATCTTTTTTACGGCTTTCCATCACACTTAGAACATCACTGAAGTAATACTCAACACGCGCTAAGTTCATTTCATCCAATAGAACAAAATGCGGTAAATCCGGATTGGCTAAAGCATGTTCTACAATCTTAGTTAACGGCCCTTTCCAAAACTCCCCTTTAATATCTCTATACCCGAGCAAATCTGAACTATCGCTCCAATCAGGGCGAACAGGAATTAACTTAAACTGCTCATTTTCTTCCGTGGCCCCAATCGCTTCAGCAAATAGTTGAACGATTTTTGTTTTCCCTGTACCGGAAATGCCGGAGATGATGATGAAGGGTTTGGTGCGTAAGGATAGGTAAAGATTTTTGATGTTATTCTCAAGATAAGTAAAACCTTTTGAAGTGATATATGAATATACATGTGGAATAAATTCATCTTTACTTAGAGGATTGTTTATGTTTTGATAACTTACATCTTCATTAAAATAATTAAAATATTCTTTTATATCCGAATGTTTTACAAGCTCCAATCGGAATTTTTCTTTAGGGTTTTTCGTCAAATATATAAAATAGCCAAAGTTATCCTCTTCTACAGCATACTGCCACTTTCTTGTAGTCGCATTTCCAGGTGGACTATAAATAAATTTTTCATTAGTCATTAAATTTAAAAACTTAACTAAGTCACCGATTAAAAAAACATCATAAAAACGAATCAATAAATAATTTTTAGAAAAATTGTCCATTTTATTTCTTACACTATTGATTTTGGAAACACTAATATCTAAGTATTTAGTTTTTTCTCCTTGAATACCCGGTGATAATATTAACATAAAATCTCTTATAAGTAGGTTCGTTTCTATTTTCTTCAAACTAAGTTCTGTTATAAGCAAATCTATATATTTGTCTGCTTGCCCTTTATTGTTCGCCATAAATAATCTCCAATTCTACTCGTTATTTTAATAGATCTATGTAGTTCTTAGATAGAATTTTAAATACTTTATACTTACATTTTAAGGCTAAAATTTAAAAAACTACAAATAATGACCTTGTAGTTTTTTATTACTTATAATTTTGTAAGGATATTTAATAATTGCCTTGCAATAGCATTTGACATTATAGGAGGAACAGCATTTCCTACTTGCTGATATTGCGCATCCTTGGATCCCTTGAAGACAAAACTGTCAGGAAATGTTTGTAGTCTGGCAGCTTCACGGATGCTAATAGCTCGGTTTATTGTAGGATGAATCCACATTGCTTTACGTGCATTTGTTACTGTTGGTGAAGGTGCATTGAAATCCAATCGTTTATAAATAGAATTCTGAGTTCTAGAAGGGTCTGCATACGTATTAATAATACTTTTGTCCAGGTCATGGAAGTTCTGTCCTTGTTTAAGTTGTTCAAACCTCTTTAGAATATGCGCCCTTGTTTGAGTGATAATATGATTATGAAGTAAATCACTATCTCTTAATAGTTTTGTCAAATCACTCATTTTCTCCAACTTTACTAAAGGTATAGCAGGTAAAGTTGTTTCATACTGGGGATTTATCTCTACCAAATCTCCTATCGCATCTCCGACTGTGCGGTAATTTCCCTCATTAAATAATCCCCTGGGTAAACTTATTTCTATTTCTTTATTTGTAATTAAATCTTTTCTAATACCTAAGGCAAAAAATCGTTTACGTTTTTGAGGAGCTCCAAACAAGGCTGCATTTATTACCCCTGAATCAATCTTATAAATAACCTCTAACTTTTTTATTAAATAATTGTAGACTGTAATTGATTTAACATGGACCTCTATCTTCTTTCCTTTAGTATCTATATTTATTATTCGAATAGAATTACTTCTAAGTTCTTGCATAATATAGAAGCACCTTTGAACTTTAATAAACTCTTGCATCGCGTATAATATAGTTCTATCACTTTGCAATTTTGTTATAAAATCAATAAACAATTTTAAAGAATATTTAATATAGTTCTCAAAATAATCTGACTTACATGTATATCTTGCGATTGTATTTTTAATATTTTCAATGTATTGTTTTCCACGTTTTTGAATTAAATCATTTAATTTCCCTTCTACTTTAGCTTTACTAATTAATAATATTAAATCTTTTAATAATCGTTTTTCTATTAAAAATTGTTGAACTTCATCTTCTTCAACCATTTTTTTTAGCTCTTCTATACCATAGATAAAATCTCCTTCATATAGCGAAATCTTTTCATCTATTAAGTAATCCTTCAAGAATTCTTGATCATCGTTATCAGAAAGATAGAAGCGATGTACATCGGATTTAAACATGGGTACATTTTCTATTACAAATGCTTTTGGTTTTAATTTTTCAACAAACTCTATATACTTTTTTACTAAACTATTATTTTGGCTAATTAGATCAAACTTTTGACGATTGGCATTAGAAAACCCTTGGCATGGAGGACCCCCTATCACAACATCTATTTGGCCAAATCTAAAATTAAAATCTTCAAAATCTGTAATACTTAAAATATCATCCAGAACTGTCACATTTGAATTATGATTTGCTTTATATGTTAGTTGGGCCGCTGAGTGCTTTTCAATTGCCACTTTAACCTCAAACTTATTAGTTTGTTCAAACCCTAAACTTAATCCGCCAGCTCCAGAAAATAAATCAACTACACTATACACTTCCCGCACCTCTTCTTATTCATAAGAAATAAAGCACTTGAAATTAAACTCAAGCGCTTAGAATTCTATAATATTAACCCCTCGTTGATAGCTTTCTCATAAAGTTTAAATAGGATGTTAGCTTGTTTTTCAGAAGGTAATACTATATTGCCTTTTGCAACCTTTTTTAGAATATCAAACTGAGTTAAAGTAATAGTGGATCTATTTTCTCTTAAAGAAAAATACTCATATAATCTATTCCACTTTTCGACTCCTAACTCATATACAAAAGTTTGTATTTCTATTCCTGAATCCATCTTCTTCTCTGTCACAACTTCTTTTTTAATATATTGAACTTCTTCTGATTCTAAATAATATCTTGAAGGAATTTTAATTTCTTCTATATTCATTTTTTTAATTTCTTTCCAACACTCTTGCTTTTTACACCACTGAGATACGTTAGCGTGTCCAAACGGTGGGTTCGTAATACTATTGTAAACTTCTTTAGTAACTACTTTTAATACATCTATTAAATCATCTTCTATCTTTTGGGATGTCCAGATTTCATTAAAATTAAAATACTTTTTTTGCTTACTCCTAGTAAACCAAGACAAGTAAGAAATTGTATACGCTACAGTTTGAGCCCTATAGCCACCATTATACCAATCAGATTGAGAAATTAACTTTTCAACTGCTTTAAATAAAATCACTCTAGCAATTGAATCCTTAAAATAATTCTCTGTAATAGCCAAATTATCTTTTTCCAATAAATCTGTAATATAAACTGCAAAATCTGCAAAACTATATTGTGCCCCACGACATACTATATCAGGTTTTTGTAACCAAGCATTCTCACTTTTAGAAAGGAAAGTCTTATCTACAACTTGAGATTTCGGGTTTTCTAATTGGAATTGTTTTTGCTTAGCTTTTGTTAAATATGCTTGCTCATTTAAATACTCTCCACGTACTCTCTCGTAAAACCACCTAGTCATTTTTTGAGAACCAGATGACATAGGCGCCCAAAGTCTAGATGAATATTGTTTGAATTCTTTATGGAACGGACTATTAGAGAAAAAATCAGATTTATTAACTTTATTTTGTGTATTCGCATATTCTGCCACTTTAGAAACGAAATCTGAATGATTTTCCTCAGAACCTACTACGGAAATTTTCATTTGTACAGTTACATTTGAGACATCTAGTTTAGCATTTTTTTTTGCTGCATAAATTGAAGATGTAGTCTGTCCACCATTAACAATTTGCAAGTTATGAATTTTTCTAATATTACCATCATGATCAAATTCAAGTTTTGAAGCCGTTGCTGTGATGCCATTGTTATAGGCAAAGAACATTTCAGGAGCGCCTTCAATTGTGTTTCTTATCCCTTTGTTGACACCACCTTTAAACTGAAGAAATGTACGGACATTTTGTTCTAGTAATCTTTGACCAAAGTTTTCATATATATCAACTAGTTGATCACCAGTAAAATATGATAGATACGAAGAATACTTATCTGATTCAATCGGGATTCTTAAACAAGGTAAATTCATTTCTACTTCAAAAGAGCTATCAGAATTTTGGGATATATGATTTTTGTATAAATACTCTATGTCAACGATACGGTACTCTAAGGTTATACCTGCTATACCTTCAGCATTAATTGACCTAAAAGTTCTTGTTATCTTCCCGTCACTAACTAAAAACAATCTGATTTTTTTTATTTCTTTACGTTCGAATTTGGAAAATATGAAATAGGTCATTGAGTATGCAGGCGATGTTTGTTCTAATTTTTTATAAAGCCCTTCAAAACTACTAATTATAAAATTTTTAACTCGATTAAATTTTTGTTCAATAGTTTGTCTCGTTATAGTTTCTATTGTATTAGTTTGATAGAATTGATGTACTAAAACTGATAAAATTCCTCGTTCCTCATCAAAGTCATAACCACATGCTTCCATAGGTGAACGTCCACCTATTTTTAAGTAATCTGCCTCTGTATAATTAACTGTCAATTCCCCAGTAGACACCAATTCTTCGCACACTATCTCATAAAAAGACTGTGAATTGAATAAACCTCTACTATCTGCTTCAGATAATATAGTCTGAAGAAAATCTATATGAAACTCTTCAATTGTTGCCATTTAACTCACTCCATCTAAAATGCTTTCAAATGCAACTTCATAATTAGAACATTTTGTTAAATCAATTTGATACTTTAAAGCTACAATTCCAAGGGGAATCTCCATATTAGTTAACTTTGGGAAATCTTCTTTAACTTTATAAGAAGAAATTTTATCTACAATAAACATAAATAAATCTTCCTCTTTATGAATAATTGGAGAATATCCAAAATCCATTAGTTTTAATTCAAATAACTCTAAAGTAGAGTATTGCGCATTGCTAATTAGAACCGCACTGATTTTATTTACAAGTTGAGCAATGTTCTCTCCATTTTTACCATTTGTTAAAGCATATGCAACCAGATACAATGCATCTTTTGGCGAATTTAGTTGTTCCTTAGAAGAAATAGTGACCTTTTCGCCTTTGGTTGTTTTGTAAGACTTGATTTCTACTGTTCTATCATCAAGTAAAAAGTCTTGTTTATCATAATCTGGTCCAACCCAAGAATTAATAGCATGGGTTGGACCTATTTTTGGAATTACTTGATTATACAAAAAAAGTAATTCTGTATATAATCCCATTTGCACTTCTAATGGTAATTTATTACTTAATTTCTTTTTCAATAAATTTTGCCATCTCTTTAATCTAATTTCGGTTACGGCTAACATGGATAATTCATTTTCAATACTAATCGCCGACTTAATTAGATCTTCACATAATACCAGAAATATTTCCCATTCTTCTTTATTACGTAAAATTAAGTACCATTCAAATTTTTCTTGTTGAGCATTTAAGCTTTTAATTACTTCTATATCTTTTAAAGCGATACTATCTAACTGTATTTGTTCTTTTGTAGGTACCTCAATACAAACTCCGTAGTCACCTGTACTTTCTTTAATCCAAAATATATCTAAATGTGCAATCGCTCTTCTTCTAGATCCGTAATTAATATTTTCCCAAGGATTATTAATCATCGCTTTCTTCCTCTTTTAATTCTTCGGCTATATAAACTGAATTAACCTTCAACTTAATATTTTTGTTACCACTGTTAATTCCGCCGGGGAAACTTATTCCGAATGCAGGTAAAGTAACAAAATTGTCACCCTCTTCATTAGTAATAGATGCTTCTAAGATATGTAGCATCAAAATTGGCTTTTTAAGTAGTGAACGCACAACTCTCCTTCTACTAAATTTATCCGCTTCCGTTTCCCCATTTTCATCTTTTGATTGTTCATAGAATAATTTTTCCCTTTTCAAAGTTTCTAAATCTTCTTCAGTCAATGTTACTTCTTCTGCATTACCTGAAGAGACTTGTCTTTTAAGAACTTCAAAGAATTCTCCTCGTTTTTCAACTTTACGTCTTTGCTGTTGAACTTGTACGTCATCATTAACAGGAAATACTTCTTCTGAAGTACCACTATATAAAACAATATCCCAATTAATATTAACTTTATTAACGTATTCTTTAATAAAATTGATTGGCATGCGAGAACGCATTCCAAACTGATCTGTTGATAAATCGAATGTATGATATTGACTTAGAAAATTAGAAACTATTGTTTTATCAACATCTTTCCAAACTAAGTTATTTTTCTTTTTTTCAAAATTATTACCCAATGAATTTACAAGTTTTTTTATTTCGTTGATATTTTTAAGTCTTATTTCATCGGTCGCCGGAATCCAACCAGTTTCCTTTAAATGTCCATCTAATTTCATTTCAAAGTAAATTTCACCTGTATTTTTTAATTTATTCCTCGCAGTTACTTGAAGTCCGCTATCAGGATGTTGCTGAACTGCTAAACCAAAGTCTTTAGGTGTTTTACCGAACTTTTCCATCTCCTTAAGACTATCCATTAAATCTAATGTTGCTTCAATAATTATTTTAAAACTATCAAACATAGTTTCCGTCATATAGATTTTACATAAATCTTCATAATCTGTTCGATAGCCAAACCATCTACCCATTTGCATTAAAGTATCATAGAAAATAGTCGTTCTTAAAAAATAACTTACACTTAGACCTTCTAACGTGTATCCACGAGATAAGCTTGATCCACCAATAACTATGGCGTTAGTAACAATATCATCTCTGTACTCTAAAGGGATTTTAGTCTCAGTATGAACTTCTCGAATTACGATAGAATCTATAATTTCCGTCACTTTTTTTATAGCTATTTCCCATTGAAACTCGACATTACTATGGTGTTTATCAAAAGTTTCTTTAAGTAATTCAAGTAGGATATGTCTATTTTCAGGACTTTCAAATCCTCCATATAAAGTAATAATTTTTTTTATTTGATCAAAATACTCTGTTATTTTATTGGTAATATTTCTATGTACAGCGGTAAATCTCGTAACATGTACTAACATACTATTATGTTTATTTTGTTGTCCCCTTAGATGCCTTATAGAAATATTTAGAATGAATAATCTTATTGCTTCCTGAAGAGTCTCAGGTAGATTTGTTATTATATGATCTTTCTTATGCTTTGCTGGAATTATATCTTGATAATCCTTAACTGGAACTAAATACTTTTTTGTAGGATCTAAGAAAATCCTCTTTGCTCCAAAATAATTAGTAGGTGCATCTAGCGCATAAATAAAATCCTTTGGAAATAAATCATCCCCAATATCATCATTTGTTGCCTGGTGATCAATGAAAATATTTGCATATGGGGTAGCGGTATATGCAACATATGCACTTTTCTTGAATAAACTTAAAAGTTTTCGAATTCTTTCATTAATTTTTGTTGGGTCCTCATCTTCTTTTGTATTTATGGAGGCATAATCAGATTCATCATCAATTACTAATACAGCATGATCTGAAATGCCATGATTATATTGCGACTCTAACCACTTAATAACGTTACGTAAAGTACTAGTGTTTTTCTTAATTACGATGATGACCGGACTATTAATATTATCAAAACTTAGGCCCTGTGAATTCTGATCAGCATCTTGTTTATTAAAATCCTTTTCATTAGTTGTTAGACTAATTGGTGCAATTTCTTTCTTATAATTCCCCTGCTTACCTACTCCAACTTTAACACCTTTGTCATTTCCAGTAAAAGCTTCATTCATACGCTTTTGGGTTTGATTTCTCAGATTGTTCATACCGCCTGCAATAACCACGATAAATTTATAACCAGCATCAGCTGCCTTACACACTAATGCTGCGTAGTTAGCAGTTTTCCCAGATTGTACGTGACCAACTACCATTCCATATTTTGAAAACTCTTGAGATGAAGGATCTTCTAAGTTATTCATAATTACATCAGTATCTATATCCATTGTATTAATTACTTCTGTAGGAAGAGAATCCCCCATATATTCTTTATAACGACTCCAAAAGTATGTTTCTCTAGAAATTTTAACTTTGTTAGACCACCAAGTTGGATCAGACCTTTTTTGTTGTTCTTCCCCTTGCACTATTGCTCCTGGTCTCATTTCAACGTCAAAGTGTGTTTCTAACTCTCTAGCCATACGATTCCATTCATCATCAGTTAGAGGCTCTACAGATTGAATTAGTGTAAATTGAGAAAAAACATCTGGTCCGAGAGTACCTAACAAATTTTTAGTAATTTGAATTTGCTCTTCAATTTTACCAATTGGTAATGGACTATCAACTTTTTTTAGTAATGACCTTAGGTACTCTTTAATATCTTGATAACTATTATTCATCCAATAACAACTCCTTATGATCTTTAAATACTTCTGTTTTCAATATCTGGTCAATATAATCTTTAGAAAGATTCATAGATTTTAATTTTTGTGCTAAATCGTAAATTTCATTAAAGGCCATAGAATTCTCTTGTTTAATTTTATGAGGCTCTGTCATCATATGAGACTGAATTGCAGACAATGGTAAATAAGCTTCAATCCCTTTTAAATAGGCATCTAATAGTTCATTCTGATCTTTTACACCTAATTCTTTAATTTGATGTAGTATTGGATGCTCTTTGTTTATGGTAAATCGTATACCATCATTTATATGTTCTACTTCCCAAAACCTTGTTGTAGTCTTATCTTCTATTTTTTTACTGCGACCAGTGTATGGTCTTGAACCTCGCTCTAACACTTGGCCAAGTATTTTTTTTAATTCCTTTTTTATGTTTCCCTCTGGATTAGCTGTTGATTTTTTAATATCTATATGCCATAGATGATCCTGATTATTTGGTATATCAACCTTTATCCTTACTAATCTATGTACATCACCAACTTTATGTAATCCCCACCAAGTTCCATGAATTAATAATCTTCCTCCTCTATATAAATAGAAGCCCTGAGATTTTGTATAACCTTCTGACGTTGCATACCGTTCATATTCCTGAGAAGACATTTTCGAATGATGTGGTAATATAAACGGTTGTACAGAAATCACATCATTATTAATTACTATACGTTGTTCAAATAAACATTGTGTTGCATCATTTTTTTCATTAAATGGATTAAATGCTTGTAAAGGAATTTTGTTTACTATAACATTTATCTTCTTCCCTCTAATACTTCCTTCAATAAATCTATGAAACACTATTGATAAATGCTCTCTTAATTTATAGATATTGTCATAGAAATCTTCTTTTTTAATTGCATCAATAGATTCCCAAATAACCAATGTACCTTTAGTTTGATTATTTAATTCTCTAAATAATGGTAATTCTACTAAGTCTTTAATATTTGGCGTTATTAAGTTCCATTCATCTGTGTCTTCTATATAGTCTAAATCCCATTGCCTTGCATGAATTTCTTTCTCTCTCTTACTAATAACAGTTAATTTTTTGCATTGAGAAAATGATGCAGTTTTAAGTCCTAAGCCGAATCTCCCCAAATCAAATTTCTTCCGTTCTTCATCCGGATCTTTACTACCTAATCTCATTGCTTCAATTAATTCTTCTTCATCCATTCCGTTACCGTCATCTAACAACGCTAAAGTCATACTTGGTGTATCAAGGGCAATTATTTCTATATTTTTAGTATTCGCTGATATACTATTGTCTAAAATATCTGCCACCGCAATTTCGAATGTATAACCCATATCTCTTAATGATTTAGTAAAATTCTTCACGTTCGGTCTAACTACTTCTGTAATCAATATTTACACTCCTCCGTTTATATTAATCTTGTTTAGTATCGAATATTAAAATTAAACGAATCATAAAATAGTATTAAAAATAAGGTTGATTTGACATTCAATGGAATTTATACTATAATATTTAATTTTATTAAGTCACTATTATAGATCTATTATATACTAAAACTTAGTATATTTTTACTAGAATAATATACTATATTAACTCATGATTACAAGTTTGTAAAAATAAGGTAATGTTTTTTCCTTATAACTGTAAATAATGCTACTTAATATCTCCGACAATTAAACTGTTAAAGTTTAGCAATTCGATCCTTTTTCCTTTTGGCGAAATTTGCTGCTAACCCTTACACTTTAGAAACTAAAAAAGCAACAAACCATTGTCAGTTTGCTGCTAAAAATTTTATTCTTCTTCATCAATATTTAATAGGGTGAAATTAAAACCTTTTGATTTTTAGTAGAGATAAATATGATTTGGAGGCGTGTCTAATTTACAAACTACTTTACTAAAGCAGTTAGTTTGTTTTTATTCGTGTAACCAATGTTAAAAAATGTATCATATTGTAAAACTATTGTAATTATATTTTCAATTAATACTCGTCATAATTGATTCTTTTACTTTTTTTAGTATACGCAACCAACAGGTCTATAAGACGTTCAATCTCCTCTATTTCCAACGTTGAATTATTTAAATATTTTTCAAACATTATATCAGTTGAAAGGGTGACTAATTGTATCGGTTTATATTCTAAAAAAACTTTTTCATTCTTTAAACCAGGATGCTCTATACTCACTTCTCCAATTATATTAATAAAGTCGCTTGATAAAGTAGGGAATAATAAAATATTAAATACTTTATTTATATGATCTTTCGATTGAAGAAGAGCTCTTTCATACATAAATTGTTTTAAGACATCACCTATTCCAGGCTTATTAATGATTGTTTTATTGTTTGCACTAAATTTAATATTATAATATTTTGCATCTGCTAAAATTAATGAACCAGTCCCATATAGATCCTTTTCCTCTAGAACTATGTCTGGTATGAGTGTTTGTTTTAATTCATGCCTCAAGAAACGATAATCATATGATTTCCATACATTGTTTGGCATAGCTGGATCCAATTTATGTTTAAAGATTTTTTTACAAATATCTTCCCAAACATATTCAAATTCTTTAGTACCATAAATAAAAACTTCGTTGCTTTTCTCATACCAATTTTCTATAAACCGAATTAAAGACTTGATTACTGATATTTCCCGATCATAGTAAGATAGGGACAACCTTGATTTTAATACATACAAAATTGTATCTTTATCACCTAAATCTGATAAAAGGATTGTATTATCATAAGCCGTATAATCGAAGCTATATCCTAAAATGTCTGAAAATCTTTCGATACACTCAACTATAACAGCCTTATGAATTTTATTTACCATTGTGTCAATTTCTTCATTTCTTTGTATTCGATACATATCAAAGTAATATGGTGTATTATCGATTATAAAGGCATACATCTCATCTGTTGTTTTTTGCCAATGAATCTCATCTTCTCCATTCAAAGAAATAATCTCATTAAAGTATGATAAATAATTATGTTGATAGAAATCCCTTAATAAAAAATCAACAATTGGAATAACACTTACATACTCATCATTTATCTTTTCAGTAAGTATATCCATATCAGAAGGTGTCTCTTTATTGTATTTTTTTATTACATTTATAATATCTGAAAAGATGGACATATTGACTTTTAAGATTTCATAATAATCCAGATATTTTGGTAATATACAAAAAATATAATTCCCGTATGTTACAACCCCAACAAAGTTAAATGTAATATTTCCACCTTTATCATTCACACTTATGATTTGTTGTTTTAATAATTCATTAATTATTTCTAACCCAAAGTTATTTTTAAATTCGTTGAAATCTCGTTTCTGGTTTTCAACCATAAAAACTTTTCGAAATAATTTATTCATGGCGAATCACCTTAAAAGTTAAAATTGAAGACATTTTCTCCCCGATCATACTGTTCAACAATTTCATAGAACGAATTGAATTTGAATAACTTTTTGGGGTTCATTCTCATAGCGTCCTCTCGTAAATAAAGAAGTAACTTGTTTTTAATCGCATTATTTTGTTTTAGTTCATTTTTATTCAAGAAAAATGGTCCTAATAACTTATCTTCCGGAACAAAGTCTTTCAAAACATTATTTATTTTATCTCGAAATTCATTCCATTTAATTGGTGAATTTAAAAATTTCAAAGAAATCTCCCAATCCTCCACAACATCTTTATACTTGTTTAACTCTAAATATTCAAAACTCCATCGTCTCTTAAAAGCTGTATCTAAGGGATTTACACCTTGATCCGAATTGTTCATTGTTGCCCAAATATAGAGGTTATGGGGGATTATTGTATTAAGAGCAAATGATTGATCAACGCCCTCACTTATTAGATAATTTTGAATTTCTTCTGTTAAAAAAATGGGGTACTCACTATCATGATTATCATTTCGGTCTAGGAGTTGAAATATATCCCCAAAAGTAGCAGCAGTATTTGCACGATTTATTTCTTCAATTATAAGCAGAAAATTCTCGTTCTTTCCTTGTTGAATTGATTTTTGTGCCCTAATTAGCATTTTTAAAAATGGTCCAGGAACAAATTCATAAATAATAACAGGTTCTAAATTAGTAGAAACTGGTGTCAACTTGTCTGATTTATAATATTGCTCCTTTGAATCAGACGAATTAGATTTATACAAAACAACCGGTTTATACGAGCCCATAAAATGGCTATATGAATAGTTAGGATGAAAGGTAATACGTTCATAATGAGAAGATGCGAAATAAAATTTAGCTTCACGCTCAATTTGATTACTTTTTCCTGTACCAGGTGCTCCATAAATTATTCTGTTCCTTGGTTTACTTGCCAAAATTTTATTTAATAATACTCCTTTTTTATCATTTGTTAGTTCTGTTATCGTCATACTTACTCTCCTCTAAGTAGTTCATCAATGTCGTCTATTTCCACTGCCGGTTCAAAAGAATCAATAATATAAAAAGCAACCTCACCATTCGCCTTAATTTCAGTAATGAGAACTATACTTGTAATTAATGGTTCATTGGTCTTTTTTATATAAACTAAATCGCCAATCTTACTCTTAGAATTAAGCAGGATGTTTAGCGACTTTGGATCGCCTTCACTTTCAATAATATAAGTATCATTAGAGGGGGCATAAAGTTTGGAGTGCTCCACTTCTTTTACTACTTTACTCTCAAATTTTTCTTTATCTTTTTCTTTGATTGTTTTTTCTTCAATAACTTTAGCTATATTATTATAAAATTGATTTCTCGACTTTATATGATCCATTCAATTAGTCCCCCTTAGAAATCGCCTCAAAAAAGTCATTACTTAGAATAGCATTAACAATATCTTCGAATCGATAATCAATAACTATAACATCTGATAGTTCCCCATCAATTTCTTTCTTTTCTATTTTAATTAACCCAGCCTGTCTTAAGTTATTCCAATAAGTATTTCGGTTATTTTGTACAGACTGTCTAGCACTCTTTGGTCCTTTTTTCACCCCTGGTATTCTTTGAATTCCTGTAAATAACTCTGGTTCCTGTCTGTAATGATTTATGAATGTATCTACAATTTGTTCTTGAAAACTATCATCATTTCTTTCAATAAAGGTAGTCATTATATCCCACTCAGTTCTATCTAAATAGCCATTTCTTTCAACTGCCCTTAAAATGGCTCTTACAGGATACAACCCTTCAGGATTGTCAGTTTGGTAAAACATAAGCATATCCGCCCAAACCATTTGGTGTACCTCTTTTAACTGATGATAATTCTCTTTATTCGCCCTTCTCTTTTTTGTCAATAAATTAAATGTATTGCCTATTTCTGAAACTGGGTTATCAGAACTTATTTTTTTATTTTCACTTATACGACAATTTAGGATACCCATTTTCATCATAATCGGGCGTACTTGCCTCCAAGCACTTGGTGAATAACCCGTATGTTCTTGTAAGAGGGATGCACTAAAGGTTTTATGGGTTCTTGCAATATCTTGTAAGAATTCACAGATCTTTAATATTTGTATAGGTAAATCACTTTCATCTTCAAAATTCAGCTCCGGGCTTCGCCCTGGTTCAGACCAACCAAAATAATATTCAAGAATAATATCTTTCCCGCCAACTTTTAATTGTATAGACATGGAATCGCCCCCATTAACTTAATTTCCTCAATATAATTTCTCTATCATCCATTTACTTAATATCAGTAAAATTATTCCAACTACTTAATTATATGCAAAAAAAGAGACTAAAAACAGGGTAAACTTTTTAGTCTCTTTTATACATTATTAACTTAAACTCAAGCTTAACTGCAAGTTACTATCAGAATTTACTTTCACAGTTATGTCATCGCAATTATTGCGATTAAGGAGTTGTGTTGCTATTTGATATGCCAATAACGGCGGAACTGCATTTCCTACTTGTTTATATTGACTTGATTTAGCACCTGTAAAGATAAAATCATCTGGAAATGATTGTATTCTAGCACATTCCCTAATAGATGGTACTCTATTTTCACTATAGTGGAAATAGTTTCTATGTCCTGTATCTATTGTATGCGATGGTTGCTGACTATTCATTCTTTGAAAAGCTTTATTATATTTACGAACCTCCCAATATTCTGGAGGTAAATCTTTTATTGAACCACCATCAGGTACCATTGATATTATATCAATTGTTTGTGAGGTATGATTGGTATCATTATGATTAAAGACTTTTGTAGAATTTTTCCGCATTAATGCTTGGAAACTATTTTCAGGCTCGAAGTTGTAATTATAACTTTCAGCATAGTTTTCTATATTATCTAATGATGGTAAATCTGATAGTGCTTCTAGTGTGGATACTTTTTTTCCACTTGTAGGCGGGTACTCAAAGTGACCATCTAAAACCCCTACAAAAAATACACGATGTCTATTTTGTGGAACTCCATAATTAGCAGCATTAAGTACTTGAGGTTCAGCTATTTTATAGCCTAATTCCCCAAACCTTTTAAGGATATCCTCTTTAAACATTCCTTTGTTTAACGTAAGTAGCCCTTTTACATTTTCTATTACAAAAAATTTAGGCATTATTTCTTTAACAACTCTGTAATATTCTAAATAAAGATGATTTCTTTCATCATTAATATCTCTTGTGCCCACTGTACTAAAACCTTGGCAAGGCGGACCGCCAATAATACCTTCAATCTCATGTTCAGTTTTTAATTTTTTTAGTTGTTCGTTTGTTAATTTCGTGATATCCATATGAACAGCAATGTCTTTTTTTCTATTAAAATTATACGTTTGGATTGCATCCTTCCAAAAGTCAATTGCAAAGACTGTTTCATACCCAGCCATTTCAAACCCCAAACTAAATCCACCAACACCACTAAATAGATCTATTATTTTAGGTTTATTCATTTGATTCCCTCCTTAATTACGCTAGCAATTGATTTAGCCAACAATGGAGGAACTGCATTACCTACCTGTCTGTACTGGCTTGTCCTAGAACCATAAAAAATAAAATCATCTTTAAATGATTGTAGTCTCGCTGCTTCTCTTACTGTTGGAATTCGATGATATATTGTGTGGAAATAGTTACTGTGTGCATTTCCAGTATCAATTGTTACTGAAACATCCTCTTCATTCAATCTTTTATATGCGGAGGAATGCCGGTTTTTTCTTTGATTAGGAAATAACTCGTCTGGTATATCCATCCAGTTCCCACCTTGTGGTACGTGAGACATTCTTAGTTGTTGAATCTCCGCTGGATACCTGATTTCATGATTTTCGATTTTATTTTCTTTATTTCTTAGATACTTACGATATGGACTATTTGCATCTGTACTAAGATAATAGGTAGCTCTACCTTTTTCAGCTAAGTCTTCTAAATTATAAAGCTCTCCAATTGCATCTTTAACTAATACTTTTTGTTTTTTCACTAATTTATTAAAAGTAATTTGAGGAATATCGTTTCTTGTTGCTAGGAAAAATGCCCTTAAGCGTTTTTGAGGCACTCCATACTCCGAAGCATCTAAAACTGCACTATCAACCTGATAACCGGCACTTTCAAGTATTTCATATATTTTTTTCTTTGCATAACCGTTATCCCTCGTCAAAATCCCCCTTACATTCTCTATTAATACTACCTTGGGTTTAAGAACTTCAACGAATCTAATGTATTCAAAGAATAATTTATTTCGAGGATCATCCTTTTCTTTATGCCATCTATTTGCTGATGAAAACCCTTGACAAGGTGGACCTCCAACTATAACGTCGATATCACCTAATAAATCAAACATAAAGGGAATTTCATTATTCGTAATCTTTTCTATATCAGCACAATAGGCTTGAGCATTTTTGAAATTATTATTAAAGGTTTCAACTGCATCTTGGTTGAAGTCAAGCCCTCCAACAATTTCAAAACCAGCCAACCTGAAACCCTCACTTATCCCACCACAACCACAAAACAAATCTATCACTCGAGCTGCCATAATCACTTTCACCTTCCAATTACTACAAATTTAGTTCAATAACCTTCTTGGGTGTATTTTCTTCAGAAATTCCTATATAATTTAAAGTCTGTTTACTTGTTGAATGATTAAATAATTTTTGTAAGTGTTTCAAATCTCCATACTTTTTATAAAAGTGGTAACCAAATGTTTTTCTAAGGGTATGGGTACCTACTTTGGAAGACAATCCAATTTTTTGTGCCGCATCATTTAATATTCGATAAGCATGTGATCGATCAATGGGTTCATTTCCCTTTCTACTAGCAAATACGTAGCAATCTTCTATGTTTTCTTTTCTTATTTTCTTATATGTATAAAAAGAATCTTTAACAATATTAGCCACAGGGTATTTTATATTATTTATTATTAAGTACATGACCCCCTCCTGCTCTTTAAAATCTTTAAATTTAAGGTTTAACAAATCTGTTAATTTTAACCCAGTATTAATTCCTAGTAAAAAAAAGAAATAGTCTCTATAACTTTGATTGATTAATACTTTTTTAAGATTTTCTATATCTTCTTCACTTCTTATTGGCTCTACGCAATTCAATTTAACACCTCCCTGAATACAGCAAAACGTTAATATTGTTTAATTATGCTGTATTCATTATATTTCAAAGCAATTATATTATCAAGAAAAAAGAATATACGTTTGTATTAGTGAAGTAAATATAAAAATCTATTTTAAAAGCCAAGAATGTACAAGTTGTTGCCTTGCATATTCTTGACTTTCTTATTTCACCTATAAAAAGCCTTTATTTGTAATTATTTAGGTCGTGGTAATAGCAAAAAGATTTGATTCAGGAATACGAACTCACGCACTAAAATTAACTTGTACTAGTTTCGTAACTCAAGAATGGTTAGCTCAATCCCGTTTTGAAAGGGAATGGTGCCATTACATTATTCTAATTACTGATACTATCTTTACTACATTAATTTTATCTTTTGACCATAAAAATAACGCATCCTTAAGTTGACGGATCAGATGGATTAAGTCTAATAAGTCCTTGAAAAGTTTGCTTTCAAATCACCACCATATACTCACAAGCCAATTTCACTGAAGTCCATCCTTTGCTTTGACCTCCGCTAAATTTGACGCGTAGTGTGAGCTCTTCTTGGTTTTGATCCCATTGCAGTGTGGTTTGAATGGCTGATGGGGTGTTAGGGTAAACGTGGATTTCACCTTTTACTTCCCCATGTTGAATCATTTTACTTTTATTGATGGTATACACTGTCACAAGTGTTGGGGCATGTCCAAGTATAGCTGTTATACCTTTTTTCAAATTGGCTTGTGTCGTCTTTTGTAAGCTTTCACCTATTGCTATTGAAACTCGTTCCAGTGATTCTATATGATTGATACCATTTTGTTTAAAAACTGTTTCGGTTTCTTTGATGACCTTATCTAAAGACCCGCAGTTAAAATATTTCGGTCCTAAAATTTGACCTGCTCCCGCATTTTTAGATGTAATCTTTACTTTATTTTTGGCGATGGCTTTTAATGAAAATCCTTCTTCTACATATTGATTATTCACACGTAGAATTACTAATAAATCCCGTGTATCCAAACGATTTTCTAAATAACTTTCTGGTATTAGTTGAATACTTTCTATTACAAAGGTTTTATATTTCGTTTTCAAATACTCTTGTATTGCTTTCTCTGCACTTTCGGATGATGTGTGTAGGTCTTGTAATGTTTTCGTTGGCACATTGGACGAATATTTAATCAACATGTTTTGATATTCGTGGGAATCTACTTGGCTAATAGTAGGATTTTCTTTTAGGATGCGATAATACGTCATTGCCTCATGACACTTTCCAATCGCATTGCTCAAGCTATCTTCAGTAGTTTGTGTGTGCTTTTCTATGATGGATTCAAACATTTGAACTGATTTTAAGTTTTCTTGTATCACTGTTTCTTCAGTTGGGAAGTGGTCATAACTTGTTGCCAACTTAATAGAAGATGTTGGTCCGCTTTCGAATTTAAAACGAAGAGTAACGGCTTCATTTCCTATCCGAATGCCCACTGTTGTCATTCCCTTTTTGTAAAGGTAAATGTCCTGTGTGGAATCAATTGTTGTTTTCCATTGCTCCACCAACAAACACTTGTTCCCACTTTGATAACGCGTTATAATATTGATTGTATCTATTAGTAAAAATTCCTTGAATGCATTTAGAATGCCTAAACTTCTTTCATTGAATTGTTGTTTAAGTAAATAAAAGCAGTGTTCTCGCAGGGCAAATAGTAAATTTTTACGAAACGGGTCGATTTCATCTACAAATTTAGGGTAGTAGTTGGCGATCATCTTTTTTAATTGTGCAGTTGAATCTTCGTCATTCACTACTTCCTTCGTGTTAACGATATTTTTCAAATAAGTAACGTACTCTTTCTCAAAAAACTGATTAAAATCCAATTGTAACGTTTCAGATTTAAAATACTTTTGTAAAAAGCTTTTCGTCCCGATGTTTTTTGCTTGGACTTTCGCATTTCCTTTTATATAAAATAAATTAATTTTCACTTCTTGTTTATCTTGTAGAGTTAATAGTAGATCTGGATTTAAATCAGGGTGAGTTGTATTATATTTGGTCGTCACGTATCCAATCTGTGGGTACATTTGAATGATATATTGAGCTGTCTGGCGAACAGACTCTGAAAAATCACCTAGGGACTGATTCGTTATATAATGATTGATTGCTTGTCCAACATTTATTACATGTAATTTTCCGCTTTTACTCGGTGTCGACATTCCCATCCCCCCATTACAAACATTTTATCTCAACATTTAGAAATATTATACAAATTATTTCAGTGGCCTTTTCTCATAAGACATGTTAAAATAAACATTATTATCGGAGGTGCGTAACATGAAAATTGCAGAACGAGGCAGAGCAAAGTTCCGCCCCTTAAAAGATTACGATCAACAACAAGTTAAAAATTTATTAATTGATAAAATCCAAGAAGAACAAGCTAAAGCTCAATTATTGTCAGATAATGATATCGTAGAATCGTTTGATCGACATACTCAAAAGCTTAATCTAGTTAGTCTTTTCTCAGGGTGCGGTGGCTTAGATTTAGGGGTAGAAATAGCAGGTCTAGATGCAGCGCTTGGCAAAGAAAAAACAAACGAACTACTAAAAGTTAGAGACCATTTTTTATATTACCGAAGTTCAAGTATTTTCCATACGATTTATTCCGTTGATATGTTTAAGGAAGCGAACCAATCCTATCAACTCAACTTCCCAGACACGGTCATTCAACACGAAAAAGATATTCGCCAAATAAAGGATTTTCCTAATTGTGATATTGTCTTAGGGGGATTTCCTTGTCCTGGATTTAGTGAAGCCGGTCCACGTTTAATTGATGATGAACGCAATTTTTTATATATCCATTTTATCCGTTGCCTGATGCAAACAAAGCCAAGTTTCTTCATTGCAGAAAATGTAAAAGGGATGCTGACTTTGGGCAAAGGTGAAGTAATTAAACAAATCATTCAAGATTTTGAATCAGCAGGATATGTTGTTAAGTATAAACTGGTTAATGCTCGAGATTATGGAGTTCCTCAAATGAGAGAGCGTGTCTTTATAGTCGGTGTACGTGAAGATCTTGATTTTGATTACCAATTTCCTGAACCAACACATGGTTTAGAAGAGGGGCTACTTCCCTATGTTACATTAAAAGAAGCAATTGGGGATTTAGAAGAAAATCCTGGCGAATGGTTTGAAGGTAGCTATTCTCCTATGTATCTTTCTCGAAATCGAAAAAAAGCTTGGGATGAACAAAGTTTTACGATTCAAGCCTCAGGTAGACAAGCCCCTTTACATCCAGGTGGCGAAGCAATGAAAAAGCTGGGAAAAGATCAGTGGATTTTGCCAGGAGAAAAAAGCCAACACAGACGACTTTCTGTTAAGGAAATCGCTCGTATTCAAACATTCCCGGATTGGTTTTTGTTCTCAGATGGCAACAATGTATCCGTTAACCCAAACAACCGACTCGATAAAATTTACAAGCAAATTGGGAATGCAGTGCCTGTTGAACTTGCCCGTGCAATTGCGGCTCCTATTGCACAATGGAGCACTAAAAATTTAAATGTGATTATCGACAATCGTTCTATTACACACCAGCTTAATTTATTTGATGAATAAACTATAAAAAGAAGCTCTTTGAATTTTTGGATTCAAACGGCTTCTTTTTATTTATTAAAAATATAGCTTTATTTTATTTAAAAGTTGTAACCATTTTCATCCTGTTATAAACAAAAATACGAAAGGAAAGAATGAACAAGAGATGCTACGTGAAAACTAAGAACTCATTCTTTTTCACTAAAGGACATACGTGTAAATTGTTAGTAAGAAAGGAATTTGTGATGAAAAACATTTCAAACGTTTTTTGGATTTCCGTTATCATCGTTCTCGTAGCAGCCGTATTTGGTATTGTTGCACCAGAAAGTTTTGAAAACGTAACAGGAAATCTACAAGCATTTCTGACCACGACTTTTGGCTGGTATTATTTAATTTTAGTAACGATCATTGTCATTTTTTGTATTTTCCTTATTTTCAGTCCTGTTGGCATCATCACATTAGGGAAACCTGATGAGAAACCCGAGTTTTCGAGAGTTTCTTGGTTTGCAATGTTATTTAGTGCTGGCATGGGCATTGGTCTTGTATTCTGGGGAGCAGCCGAACCTCTTTCCCACTATATGACCCCTCCACTAGCTGAAGGAGGCACAAATGCAGCACAAAAAGAGGCAATGCGGTACACATTTTTCCACTGGGGCATTCATGCATGGGGGATTTACGCGATTGTCGCATTAGTATTAGCCTACTTCAATTTTCGTAAAGGAGAACCCGGTCTCATCTCCGCTACCTTAAAACCTGTCTTAGGGAAAAAGGCAATGGAAGGTACTTTGGGTACAATTGTCGATGTGTTAGCGGTAGTTGCAACCGTTGTTGGGGTTGCCACAACTTTAGGTTTTGGCGCCACACAAATTAATGGAGGACTCTCTTTTTTATTCGGAATACCAAATAATTTTACTACTCAATTTATTATCGTAGCAGCTGTTACTGTTTTATTTATCATTTCAGCATCAACTGGATTAGGAAAAGGAATCAAGATTTTAAGTAACGCAAACATGCTTTTAGCCGTTGCATTATTAATCTTACTGTTTATCGTAGGACCGACACTTCTCATCTTAAACATGTTTACTGATTCGCTTGGTGGCTACATACAAAACATCGTTCAAATGAGCTTCCGTATTGCACCACTTAATGAAGAGAACCGTTCTTGGATTAATGGATGGACAATCTTTTATTGGGCATGGTGGATTTCATGGGCACCATTTGTAGGTATTTTTATCGCCCGCGTATCAAGAGGAAGAACAATCCGTGAATTTGTCATTGGCGTTTTATTGCTTCCCGTCCTTGTAAGCTTTATATGGTTTGCTGTATTCGGTACATCAGCCATCGAGGTTCAAAAAGCCGTAACTACTGATTTATCTACGTTGGCAACTGAGGAAGTGTTATTTGCCATTTTCAATGAATTACCTTGGTCCAAAGTCTTATCTATTGTCGCCATTATGCTTGTGAGTACATTTTTTATTACGTCTGCCGATTCCGCCACATTTGTACTTGGAATGCAAACAACGTATGGATCCCTCATACCACCTACCGCTGTCAAATTAACTTGGGGGTTTGCGCAGTCCATTGTCGCTTTAGTTCTTTTATTTAGTGGTGGACTGCAAGCCCTGCAAAATGCATTAATTGTTGCAGCTTTTCCATTTTCATTTATCATTATCTTAATGATGATTTCACTTTATCGCTCTTTAGCAAAAGATAAAAAGGAGCTCGAATTGTATCATAAGCCTAAACCACGTAAAAAATCAGAACACTATTATAACCAAAACAAATAATAGCTTGGTATTTTTTCCAGGCTATTATTTTCGCTGAAGAAATACATCTATGTCGCATTTGTGCATTACAGTAATCCACATAATGTAAACTAATGGAATGGCAACAGATTTGGACAACTTTTTCAAGGTGGTTAGATCGCTCTCTTAAAGCATAATGGGCGCATAAGTTGCTTGACCTGGAGCCTCGATGGGCATAATTCGCTGTGCCAAGAAGCCTGCTAAATAAGGCTTGCTTAGCCAAACGAGGCTATCATGCCCATTGCTACATATAAAGCTCTTCTTCGTTGAAGGGCTTAGTAATTAATCCTTATCCTCCATAATTTCGTCACCTACTGAACCAGTCGCCCTTGCAGATGCTTCCCCACCAAGGTGTACTCCAAATTCAGATGCAATTTCATTATTCACGTAGTATTCTAAATCTCGATGTACTCTTAATCGCTTCTTCTACTACCCACACATCTATCTAATTTATTTTACGTTGCTTCCATTTCTCACCCATTTCCATAATTACATTCCCCCATTGAGTGAATTGAGCGATTTTTTCTCTATTTTTATCTACTTCAGAAGCAACAGAATTTGTAATTTGTTTAATTGAATGATTTAATCCATTTACAGAATCCCCTATATTTTTAACAGCATTTACAACAGAGTTTAATTTTTCAATTTTTTGTCCGATATCTTCTGCTAATATATTTATTTTTTCTAATAGAGTAGTTGTTTCACGAGTAATACCTTGCATTTGTTCTTCAATTCCAGCAACTGTCCCTGCAATACTATTTAAAGTATTTTTTAATGAGAACAGCGTCATTCCTAGACTAACACATAAAATTAAAATTCCAATTGCTACAATCAGTACTGCAATATATAAAATAACTTCCACCTGACGACCTCCCGTGCATGTCTATAACTTATTTTGCGAAGTTTTCCTCAAATTATTTTTTTATTATTAAAAAAAGAAACAACTTAATCAGGGATTAAGCTGCTTCTTTTTTAAAACCTCTTCAAAAGGTACTTAGAACTTATTAACATTCATAAATAATTAAATTATTTCTATATACTTTAATTAATGAATTACATCCGTTTTATTGATGGATCTCTACTCTTTATCGGATTTTAAAAGTTCTAATGTTTCATTAAACTCTTGTTCAATTTCTTTATTTGGTTTGAATGTAATTAAACTTACTACAACTGTAATGATTAAGTTAATTAAGAAACCAGGAACGATTTCATATAACATACCTGACAATGTTTCACTTTGTCCCCAAATAAATGCTAGTACAGCACCTGCAATCATCCCTGTAAGAGCACCAACATTTGTTAACTTTCTCCAGTATAATGCAAGTAAAATTGTTGGTCCAAAAGCTGCACCAAATCCAGCCCATGCAAATCCAACTAAATCTAAAATCGAACTATTTGGGTTCCATCCTAAAATTGCTGCAATCACTGCTACAACTAGAACCGCAAGACGTCCAGCCATTACATAATGTTTATCTGATGCATCTTTTTTAAATAACGCTTTGTACATATCTTCTATTAATGCGGATGATGTAACGATTAACTGAGAAGAAATCGTACTCATTACTGCCGCTAAAATAGCCGCTAACATAATCCCTGCAATGAATGGGTGGAATAAAATTTGCCCCATTACAATAAAGATTGTTTCTGGGTCTTTAATCGTTTCACCTGATTGTTGGAAATATGCTAAACCAACTAAAGCTGTACCCATTGCACCCACTAAACTTAAAATCATCCAGCCAATACCAATGCGACGTGCTTGCTTTGTTTCTTTAACAGATTTAATCGCCATAAAACGTACAATGATATGAGGTTGTCCAAAATAACCCAGACCCCACGCTACAGATGATACGACACCCGCAACTGTAGCTGTTGAAGCGAATAAGCTAAAGTGCTCTGGACTTACTGCTTTTATTGAATCAATTGTTTCCCCAATACCACCAGTGAAGAAGATACCAATAGCAGGAACCAGTACTAAAGCTAAGAACATAATTAACCCTTGCAAGAAGTCGGTGTAACTAACGGCAAGGAAACCACCAAATAATGTATAACCAACTGTAACGACTGCTACAAGTAGTAAGCCTGTATGATAATCAAATCCGAATGAACTTTCAAAGAATTTACCACCCGAAACCATACCTGACGATACATAGAACGTAAAGAATACTAGAATAACAATTCCCGAAACGATTCGTATTAATTTCGTATTATCTCGTAAACGGTTATCTAGAAAACTTGGAATTGTAATAGAGTTTTTTGATACTTGTGTATAAACACGTAAACGCGGAGCTACTAATAACCAGTTTAACCATGCCCCTACTGTTAAACCGATTGCGATCCATGCCTCAACAATTCCTGCTGCATAGATCGCACCAGGTAGACCCATCAATAACCATCCAGACATGTCCGCTGCCCCAGCACTTAATGCTGTAACGGCTGGTCCCAAATCACGTCCGCCTAGCATGTAATCATTTAAATTTGTCGTTCTTTTATATGCATACCAACCAATAATAATCATTGCAAGCATATAAATGACAATTGCCAACAACTGAAATGAATAATCTGACATTTCTTTCTCCCCCTGTTGTAAAATATTTTAAAATAATTTTATGAAATGAATTACTCCTTCCTAAATTCAAGTACTTCACCTATCTTATGTGTATCAATAGTTTCATTTCATACTTACAATCACCCATTTGAACCCCTAAGATAGAGAATTTCAAAATCTATAGACTATAACATAAATTAAAAATTGAAAGTTTAAAAGACCTTTTTTTCTGAATACTCATAACAATAAATTTTTTAAACCTTTAAAAACTCAGTAATATCAAGTATTTTTGTAGAATTTTTTGTTTTATAATTTTTTTTTTGAAAAAAAAAGAGTGGTTTTATTTTTCTGAAAAGTGATATAATCGCCGTCGAAAATAATTTTTCAATACGGAGGAATAATTTTATGACATTAAAAGACTTTTTTATTTACCTTTCAGAAAACCGTTTATTAAATTCTGCAGCTCAAAAATATGGACTTAGACTTGGGGCACAAAGTGTAGTTGCTGGCGTGAGTATCGAAGAAACAGTAAAGTCTATTAAAGAACTTAACAAACACAATATTTCTTGCACGGTCGATAATCTAGGAGAATTTGTTTTTGAAAAATCTGAAGCTACTGCAGCTAAGGATAAAATTTTGGAAGTAATTCAAGCCATTCATGATGAAAAATTAGATGCACATATTTCACTAAAACCTTCACAATTAGGCTTAGATATTGATTACGATTTCTGCAAAGAAAATTTAAGAGAAATTGTTGCACTTGCTCATCAATATAACATCTTTGTGAATTTTGATATGGAAGATTACAAGCGTCTACACAGCTCATTTGAGTTACTAGAACAACTGAATCAAGAATTTGATAACATTGGTACGGTTATTCAAGCATACTTTTTCGAATCAGAAGAGAATATTGAGAAATACAAAGATTTTAGATTACGTATTGTAAAAGGCGCTTATAAAGAACCTGAGGATGTAGCTTATCAATCAAAGTCAGAGATCGATAAAAACTATATTAAATTAATTGAGTATCATTTACTAAACGGTAAATTTACTTCTATCGCTACACATGACCATAATGTTATTAATCATGTAAAAGCTTTTGTTAAAAAACATAATATCCCGAACGAAAAGTTTGAATTCCAAATGCTCTATGGCTTCCGCAAAGATATGCAATACGATCTTGCAAAAGAAGGCTATAACTTCTGTACATATTTGCCATTTGGAAAAGATTGGTATGGGTATTTTATGAGAAGACTTGCAGAACGTCCTCAAAACCTATCACTTGTTACAAAGCAAGTATTTACTAAAAAGACGAATACTGCTATTGTTCTTGCAACAACAGGTTTTGTGTTAGGTCGTTTATCTAAAAAAGTGAAGGCAAAATAAAACCATATTTTTTAAAATAAATAATGAAAAGTCGATTTGTCACATCACATCAAAAGATATGTGTGTGATACAAATCGACTTTTTTTATTCCTCACGTTCGTAAGTAGCAATTTTTGATTCTGTGTATTTTTTGATTCTGTATTGTAAACTTTGTCGACGAATTCCGAGTGCAGATGCAGTTTTCGAAACATTGCCCTCGAAAAGATCTAAAGCTCTTGAGATGTAGTAATCTTCAACCTCACTCATATAAACATCTAATGGCCTCAAATCATTTTTATTCATGACAACAAATATATCGCTTTGTGTCATTTCTTCATTCTTTGGCGACTCAATATTTTGTATTTTCCACTTGAAATGAGCCGGCAACATATGAGCTTCAACGAAAATTTCATTGGTTATTAACGAACTAATATCGTCTAACACTACCTCTAACTCCTTTAAATTACCTGGCCAATTGTAATTTAAAAATATATCCTTCACATCATCTGCTAATCCCTTAATCACGGATCCATAACTTTCCCGATGACGTTTAAAGTAATCTTCAACGAATGGCATAATATCTTCTTTTCGATTACGTAGTGCTGGAACATAAATAGAGATATCTGAAAATAGGCGATAAAGTTTCTTTGATAGTTGGCCTTTTTGGATTAAATCAATAGGATCCTCACCTACACTCGCTATAAATACATGATGATGTTCTGTACTAGTCTCGAGCAATTTCACAATCTTCTCTTGGGCCTCCATAGATAAATATTCAATTCGTTCCGCAAAAAAAGTAATATTTTGTTTTTCAACAACGTACTTTTCTAACTGATTTAGAACCGTTTTCTCGTCACGCCTACAAATGAGTGTGACAAACATATCATTTTTTTCTTTTAGTTCATGATGAATACCTTCTGCAATCATATCGATCCCTGTTCCCGATTCACCAACTAGGATGACAGGCATTCTACTATAGGCAACAACCTTTGCCTTTTCAATAACTTTTTTCATAACAGCGGATACAGCCGTGATAATTTCAAATGTTAGAGGTTCATTGTATCGTCTAAGTGGTTGATACATCATAAATTCTTGTTGTGTAATGTCTCGAGCGAATTCTACTGCACCAACTAATTCTTCTTGACTATACAGCGGATAAATATTACTAATTAAAGTTACTTCTTGTCCCTTTTCATTCCAAAAAGTCTTTTTTTCATTCAAAATAGACCTTTCATCTTGTAAAACTCTTAATAAGCCCCCTTTCTCCATATTAAATCCAACAATCTCCAAAGCCCTTCTTTTCTCAAATTCTTCGTCACTAATACCTTGTAATTCACGCATTTTTTTATTATAAATAATGAGTTTTCCCGTGGTATCAACTACGCAGATTCCATTATCTCCTTTTTCAACAATAAATTTATAAATATCAAGTAAAGTATCGTGTTGCATTTGGATCCCCCTATACCGATCTCTTACTACAAGTTTACCATGTTAAGGTATTTAGATAATTTTTATTTTCACTATTGCAAAGTGCCAAGAAATATTGCATCATAATTAATATAAACAATAACATAAGTGCATAATCATTTTGCACTTATTCAATTATGAATCGTATATTATACTTTGAAATCGTAGGTCAATTATTGATCAAAATGATGGAATACTTAAATAACAGGAAGGAAAGTGAAAGTATGACTAACGGAATTTTTAAAATCCCAACACCTACAAACGAGCCAGGTAATACTTATGCTCCAGGAACAAAGGAAAGAGAAACATTAAAAGCTGAATTACAACGCCAATCTGAAATTGTAGTGGAGATCCCTGTGATTATCAATGGTCAAAATATAACAACAGATACAGTGAAGCAAGTGGTAATGCCACATGACCATCAACATGTTTTAGCAAACTATTCGCAAGCTGGCGAACAAGAATTACGTGATGCGATTGAAGCGGCAATGGCTGCGAAAGAAGCATGGGCAAATATGCCATGGGAACACCGTGCAGCGATTTTCTTAAAAGCTGCTGATTTAATCTCTGGTCCATACCGTGATGTTATGAATGCTGCGACAATGCTCGGACAATCTAAAACAGCTATTCAAGCTGAAATCGATTCTGCACAAGAATTAGTGGACTTCTTACGTTTTGGCGTTGATTATGCGAACCAAGTGTATTCCATTCAACCAGCAAGCATGAAGAATGTTTGGAACCGTACAGATTACCGTCCATTGGATGGATTTGTATTAGCCATTTCTCCATTCAACTTCACAGCGATTGGTGGAAATTTACCAGCCGCTCCAGCCATGATGGGAAATGTAGTCGTATGGAAACCTGCAACAACTTCATTACTAGCAAACTATTATTTTATGCGTATTTTAGAAGAAGCTGGATTACCAAAAGGTGTGATTAACTTTGTACCTTCTCGTGGCGCACAAGTATCCGAAATCGTATTAACAGACCCACGTATGTCTGGCTTCCATTTCACTGGTTCTACAGCTACATTCCAAACGATTTGGAAAACAGTTGGAGAAAACATTGCCAACTATACTTCATATCCTCGTTTAGTTGGGGAAACAGGTGGAAAAGACTTTGTATTTGCACACGAATCTGCACAAGCAGACAAAGTAGTCGCTAACCTTGTTCGTGGTGCGTTTGAATACCAAGGTCAAAAATGTTCAGCTGCTTCACGTGCTTATATCCCAGCTAGTCTATGGGAAGAAGTAAAGGAAGGTTTAGTAGAGAAAACTGCAAAGCTTAGAGTTGGCGATGTTCGTGACTTCCGTAACTTTATGGGTGCAGTCATTGACCGAGCAGCCTTTGAAACAATTACAGAGTATATTGAGTATGCAAAAGCTTCAGAAGAAGCAGAGATTATTGTTGGTGGGACGTATGATGATTCTGTTGGCTACTTCATTCAACCAACAATTATTGTCACAACGAATCCAAACTTTAAAACAATGGTAGAAGAAATCTTTGGACCAGTGTTAACAATCTATGTCTATGAAAATAATCAATTAGAAGAAACATTAAAAGCAGTCGATACAGCGTCTATGTACGCATTAACAGGTGCTATTTTTGCACAAGATCGCCAAGCAATTCTTCACTTAGAAAATCGCTTATCTGGTGCAGCTGGAAACTTCTATATTAATGACAAGCCAACTGGTGCAATGATTAACCAACAACCATTTGGTGGATCACGCGGTTCTGGTACAAATGATAAAGCAGGTTCCGTATTCAACATGATTCGTTGGACAACTCCACGTGTCATCAAAGAAAACTTTGCACCAACTACAGATATTGCCTATCCATTTATGGATGAAGAGTAATTAAGAAAATAGAAGCTTTGTAATTTTTTACTATATAATAGAAGAAACTCATGTAATTACGAACACAACCTTAACTTTTTACTATATTTATAGAAGAAATATTTTTTTAAAATTAGCTCCCTCTAATTTGATACATTATATTTCTTTTCCAACAAAAAGGAACTCTAAGATCTGCTCGGATCTAAGAGTTCCTTCTTATTTGTATTCAACATATTTATAAATTCGCATTTATCAATGTGAGCTTCATTGAAATCTTAACTAATAATATAATTTTTTATTGGCTATTACTTGTAGGTTTATGAATTACGCCCGCGCAGCTGACTTTCCGCCATTTGAACAAGACGCTTTGTGATTTCCCCACCTACTGAACCATTTGCGCGAGAAGAAGTTTCTCCTCCAAGTTGTACTCCAAATTCAGATGCAATTTCATATTTCATTTGATCTAATGCCTGTTCAGCACCAGGAACAGCTAGTTTATTACGATTACCGCTATTGTTGTTTGTCATATTGATTGCCTCCTATATGAGTAATTACTAATAAATTATGAATGATTTATCAGTGTTTATAGTTTACTTTAAAGTTTAATTATTAAACGAGGTAAGTTATGGAATTATTGCTTGTTTTTAAAATTTAACTCCACCAAACATCACAATAATTGCAATACAATAAATATCTACAGGTAACGCAATAAGCCATGCTACTAGCCAGTTTACGTTCAATAACATAGTTGGCGGGAAATTAGTTTTTGTTATGCTACCTTCTTTTTTAAACTCACTTTGTTGGGGGAACTTATTTGAAGACTCTGTAATTACTGTTTTTACTTGAGTCAAGTTAGGATTAGTATAATCAGCTTCTAAAAATGCATATTTGGAATTTAAAATCGGCAAATTTACACTCCTTCGCATCATTTTTAAATACTTCTTGAAATGTCGAAAGTAGCTTCGATTTATGCCAGGAACTGTACATTTAGTCTAATTATATTCTTAAAATATAAAAGACATGACCTTTTGAATCGTAAGTACAGGCCGGTTTATATTCAGCTATAGTTAGTTCTTCTTGTTCTTTTTCTATGTTCCCTTACTTTTTTTCTGAAGTTGAGTGCCTTTTTTAAACATCCCGACTTTTTTATGTTGATTATAGTCGGGTTTTGTTCTATTTTCCTTAAAAGCTAGGGGTTAATTTAAAATATTAATATTAAGTGTCGGATAATATGTTATTTATGCTGTTATAGTTCCCTAATAAATGGAAAAATAAAAAATCCGAAGACATGCCGGAAAAAATACCGGGAGCCCTCGGATTGATATACCTATAATAGTCATTCAATTTTGTTAGCTTTTTTCTTTACTGGCATCCAAATTTCGCTATAGACATTTTCGGATGTGCCAGTGTATTTTGTAAAAGAAATCCCAGGTAAATCTGCTACTTCATAATGGGAAGAAGGTAGCCATTCGGAATATATTTTTGCGGTAGTTTCTTGCATTGTCGCAGGAAAGGGCCCTTGATTAGGGAAGATTGCCCATAAGCTCTCTTCAATCGTAATTTGCTCTAAATCATCGAATGGATTTTCTTTTGTCGTTGCAAAGCCAATCATGTGTGTTAAATAGCCTTTTTCCTCTAAAAATCCATCATCAAAATCATACGATACATTCAACACTTGATGAGGATCTAAATCCGCTAATTGATGCATTTCACTTCTTTGTTGTTCAGTAATGGTCTGGGCTAGTTCTATAATGGCATTATTTTCACCTTCAAATTGAATGGGCACCCTTTTCGATACCCCTACTATATTAAACTTTTCTTTCTTTTCGATTTTAAATTCCATGGATTTTCCCCCTCTTATATCGATAAAGAATGTATATTTAGGAAATGATTTTTGAATTTTGTTTTTCGCTACTTCTGAAGGTAAAAACCCACTCCACTCGCGAAAAGCTCTTGAAAATCCTTCTATTGATTGATAACCATATTTATAAGCAATATCTGTAACCTTTGCGCCGTATACTAATTCCGCATTTGCCACGGACAATCTTCTATTTTTGATATACTCGTTCAATGACATTCCAGCCATATACGAAAACATTCTTTTGAAATGATAATCGGATAGCCCTACAATTTTAGATATATCGTTTCCAGAAATGTCTTCTGTTAAATGGGTTTCAATGTAATCCATCAAATGATTGAATTGTTGTAGCATTCATTTCCCTCCTTTACAACTACATCATATCGTTTAAATTTATTATTCACTCGATATTTTTTATACGGCTTTTATCGGAGCTGTTATTTCATTTATTTTAATATTAATAGGGGCTTTTTTGCTTCGAATGTTTTAACTTCTATTGAATTACCTATTGCAATCGTCTCTGCCAATGTAATTTTGTCAGAAACCGTAACCCCTCTACAATGGATTGGCATCGTAATTATACTAGTAGCAATCGCATTAAACGAGCTCGGGGGTAATCTTATTCTAATTCGAAAGCATTCTTAAAATACATATAAACCTGGTTTCCAAATGGTGAGCCAGGTTATTTTATGGTTCTTCTTAAACAAAGGATTTTAACAATAACCCAAATTACCTCAAAAATGGTTGTGAGTGGTTTTCTCCAATGCTATATTTAGCTTTAAAGTAATAGTATTATATTAGGAGGTGCGAAGATGCTAGTTGTTATTACAGTATTGGTTTTGCTGTTGCTAGGATTTGTGTATGAACAGCTTTCTCGACGGATTGATACCAAAACTCCCATTACGGGTAAAATGATTGATGTTGGTGGTTATCGTCTACATGTAACTGAACATGGTCAGGGTGAACCTACCATTGTTCTCATTCATGGTGCTGGTGACAGTTCGTATTCATGGATACATATTCGCAATGAATTAGCGAAATTTGGACGCGTTATCACATATGATCGCGTAGGCATGGGTTCTAGTGATGCTGGTCCTGCCCCAACGCCTAATCATACGGTCCAAGAACTGAACAATTTGCTAAACAAGACTGGAAACGCGGGACCCTACATTCTTGTTGGTCATTCCCTTGGTGGAATCATTGCGCGGCTATATGCTTTGAAATACCCAAACAAGATAGCTGGCTTCGTTTTCCTAGACTCGACACACGAGTTTTTAAATGAAGATTTGAAGTTTAAGCGAGGGTTTGCTGCAATTGGCGTAATGCTCAAAGTTCTAAGAGTACTGTCTCCTTTTGGCATTCCCCGATTTCTTGGCAACGTAACGGGAATGATTCCGATGTTTGCCCATGAACGCGCCTACTATGAGCAGCAACTTAGTCCCGAAGAGTACAAACAATGGAAGGGCATTGTGTATCAAATCTTTGCTAGAAGTGCTGCCGGAGCTGAGTTTAAAGAGGCTATGACACATTTGGCGGAAGCAGCGAAGCAATTAGAAAACTGTACGACAAAATCTCCGTTTGGCGACTTGCCCATCGCTGTTGTGAACAACCCCGGATTCGGTGCTCACTGGACAGAGATGCAACAAGAACTTGCCTCCCGTTCAACCAACAGTATTCATAAGACAAGTGATCGGAAAGGACACAGCCTACAAATGCCGCGCCCGGAACTGGTTGTGGAAGCTGTTCATTACGTTGTTGAACAAGTGCAAATACGTAATGGTCGAACTCTTGCCGAATCTCACATAGAACATAGAAGCTCAACAACTATGGAATCCGTTTAACTTTTTAGAAAAAGACGTGTCAGCTGCAACTCCAACCTAACACGTCTTTCCCTCCTGATATTTGAATTAATCCCCCTCTATCACTTCCCTCACCTGTTCTTTCTTCACCAACTCTTTAATTCGACGATCAATTCGCTCTAGTTCACTACTTGGATCTTTCCACCAGTTTCGGCTCCAAATGCGTTCAATCGTCCAGCCTCTTGATTCTAAATAGCGTTGGCGGTACACATCGCGTTCTCTTGCACTTGGGGAACTGTGATACATCGCCCCGTCACACTCAATGCCGAGGATATATCTGGAACGATCATTTGGATGAACAACAGCCATATCAATTCGATAGCCAGACATACCTACTTGTGTCGTCAGTTCATAGCCCAAATGACGTAATTGCGCGTATACTTGCTCTTCAAATGGGGAATCAAAATGCAATGATTGTTGAACGACATGGGTATTTACATTTTCATTAATTTCTGCAATGACGGCATTAATTTCGTCTTCTCTTCCGCCCGAAACCGCTCTTGCATATTTTAAATACGATTTTAATAGCTTGGGGCCGCGCTCGGATGCGTTGGCCACATTAAGTTCTTCTGGTTCAATACTTGAAACAACAATAATACCCTCTTTTGCACGACTGACCGCGACATTTAATCGATTTTCGCCACCTTTTTGATTGAGTAAGCCGAATCGATTGTACACTTTCCCTTCCTCGTTTTTGGCATACGCAATGGAGAAAATGATAATATCGCGTTCGTCTCCTTGTACGTTTTCGATATTTTTCACAAAGAGGCGTTCATCTAGATCGCGGGACATTAATTCGTTATACATCACTCGAAATGCTTCATCTTCTGCTGTAACACGATCAATGACATCTAAAATTTTCGCCTGTTGTTTGGCATTAAACGTAATGATTCCAATCGTCTTACCGGATTGTTGTTGAAGTGTCTCCTTTAACTGGTTGACAACTTCGATCGCTTCGATTTCATTCGATTGATTGATCCATCTTCCATCTACCCGTTTCCACATCAAGGCAGGTGGTTTTTTAAATGGTGTCACATTGGGTGCGATTTGAACATAGCCGTTATAAAAAGCATGATTGGAAAAATTAATGAGCTCTTCATATTTGGAACGATAATGCCATTGCAAAATCTTTTCTGGAAAACGTCGCTTTGCTAAATTCAGTAAGCTAACCGATTCGTCCGTATCAAATTCCATTTCTTCCTCGTCTTCTTCGTCCGCATAGCCTGCGCGGAATAAATTGGACGGTGGGAGCTGCTTTTCATCACCCGCGATCACAATTTGTTTTCCTCGAAATATGGAAGGTAAAGCACTTTCAACGGTTAACTGGGAAGCTTCATCAAAAATCACGAGATCAAACAACCCTTCTCTTAACGGGAAAATGGACGAGACCATTTCTGGTGAAGCAAGCCACACGGGTAAAATGTCCACCAGTCCTTTTGCCGCAAAATTATTGACGAGTTTACGCAGTGGCCAAATCATTCGTTTTTTACTTGTTTGATGTTTCAATTCTTTCGTGGACCGTTCTTCTGTTTGTTGAACCGACTTTACTTTGTTTTTCAGTTCATACATTAAATACTCCGCTGCTACTTGTCGCTTTTCTTCTAATAGATTCGCAAAGGATTCACGGATTCGTCCAAACTCATTTGTAGAAATCTTCTGGACATCCGGATATTTCGCTTCAATTTGATCAATCCAGTGAATGAACGCTGAATTTTTTAACGTATCTACCCAAAACTTTGGTAGTGGTTGTTCGTTGTTAGGCTCTTTTTCTTGCAGCGCCGTAATGACAGACTTTGTATCATCGCTTGCTTGTTGCCAAAACAAATCCATTAATTTCAGGTCATCAAAATCACGGTGGAGATACTCTAAAAGTAAGTCTAATTCTTTTACTGGCATATCCCCTTCTGCGATACGGTCCTGTAATTTTTTCACGTGTGTCTCTTCTAACAGAGAAGCTAAGGATTTCATTTCATCCAACATGGATTTTGTTATTTTTCCTAAGTCGTGCATAATTTTTAACGATTGTTTTACCTTTAGCCACTCCGTCGAACTTGTTCCTTTAAACTTCTCTCCGTTTGTGACTTCTTCAATAATGGATTTTCCTGTCACCGTCGTCCACCAGAAGAGGCGCAACCCTTGAAGCGTGCGTTTTTGGCTATCCTCTAGGTCTGGATAGATTTTATCTAAACGATGTTGGATTTCCCATGTATACGCAGGCGTAATTTTTTCAATATCTAACGCTTCGATATACGTAGTCGCTTTTTTTGCTTTTTCGATTAATGCTTCTAATGTTTCAATCGCCACTAATTTCGTTTTCATATCAAATGCAGCAAAGCTTTTTCGGTGGC
The DNA here is from genome assembly GCF_003977595.1 of Lysinibacillus antri. Lineage (GTDB taxonomy): Bacteria > Bacillota > Bacilli > Bacillales_A > Planococcaceae > Ureibacillus > Ureibacillus antri. The sequence continues at coordinate 57,499 of NZ_RYYR01000008.1, forward strand.
GTAGTGGATAGGACTCTTGCCCGAATTGCTCATACCACTCTCCATACGTATACACCGCTTCTGTCATATCACGTAAAGACTCTTTTGTTAATCGGTCAATGACATGGTGTAAAGCGATTATTTTGCTTGAATCGGTTATTGGTTTTGATTCACCGTAAAGCTCGTATAATTTATATCCATGTGCTTGCGTTTCATAGAGCGCTTGGGCAATCGTATTTAATAGTTGCTCTTGATTTTCTACCCTTGAAGTGACCGTCATTAGCTGTTCAACTGATTCTGCAAACCGTACCTCGTTATGCTCTAAAACCGTCGAAATTTTATCGTAAAGTGCTTTACGGTCCACTTTTTCATCATGAACAAGCGCCACATGGTCACTTAATCCTAAACTACTCATCCGTTGATACACAACATCGAGTGCCGCGCGCTTTTGACAAACGACCAATATCTTTTTCTTTCGATGAAGGGCGTCCGTGATGAGATTAACAATGACTTGTGACTTTCCTGTTCCTGGAGGTCCGTGTACGACTAACCCTTTTTGATAACGCGCCTCTCGTAAAATTTCTTCTTGTGAACCATCTGTATGTAATAGATTCAGGATTGCTTCTTTTTCTCTCGTTTTTTCCTCTTCTTCTATGCCACTTGGTAATAGCCCACCAGTAATCGAGGAATTTTCTTTCGGCTGAATTAGGTCTTGCACAAGCGAAAGAGAGCTATTTTCGGATAGGTTCAGCAATTCGTCATAGTCACGAACAATCGAAGAACCACCTTGAGGAAAATCACCAATCACCGCATTTTCTACTAACGTTAAATTCGCCACTTCTGGAATATCACTTGCCTTATACTCTTTTAATGGTCGAATTCCCGTCTCAGTAAACTGGACCTTCAACTGATATTTTTCTAAAAAAGCAATCATGGTATTAAAATCGTGGGAACTGGCAATTGGAACGGCCTCTTCAAAAATTTCCTCAGAAAAACCAATTTTATTTAATTTCTTTAAGGCTAAAAACAGTGTCCGATTTAACTGTGGTTCCTCTTCTTCCACATGTAACACCCAATTTTGCATCGCATGTTGGTCTTTTTCCAACCGAATTGGGTATAAGAAAAGAGGGGCTTGAATAAAGGTTCCATCAAAGAGAACACCTGATAAAAACGGATAACCTAAGTAAAAATCATGAACCCCCGACTCATCTTCCATTGCTTTAATTTGCCGATAGAGATCCGTTAACTTTTGGGATAACATCATGGACTTGTCATTATCAAGAGAGGGATTTACTAAAACAATCTTCCCTTTTGATTTCTGCTCGATAATTTTCGTGACAATGGATTGGGCATCTTCTTTTCCATTGATCGAATCGATAGAGGCAAGGTCAAAACTCCATTTCTGATACATTTTCAATAAGCGAATGGAGCGATTTCGTTTATTAATATTGTTCAGCTTATCGCGCATATGCATTAAATTAGCTTTCAATTCAATCACTTCTTTTCTGTTAATGCGATACTAGATACTCATCTATTTGGTGATGAAACAATCCATCATTGCTATAACGTACGTCAAACTTTTATAAAAAACAGTATAGACAAGATAACTTAATCGTAATACTAAATATAATGAGCATTATTATAAGTCTCTACTTTACGACTACATAGTTAAAATGGAAAGAAACCGCCTGGATAAAATTAGTATCCAAGCGGTTTATTTTTTTCCTTATACAGAATACTGTTTCGTTAATTCTTGTAGATTTGAGCATGTCATGGCTTCTGACATTATGCAATAACCTTTTGCACCGGTTGCCATGATTTCTTTTACTTTATCCTTTGTGATCCCACCGATTGCAAAAACGGGAATCTGGACCTTTTCGCATACCTCATGTAAAAAACAAAGACCTCTTGGCGGAAGATCTTTTTTACTATTGGTGGAGTATATATGCCCAGCAACTACATATGTTGCACCTAAGTTTTGAGCTTCTACAGCTTCCGACACCGAATGAACAGAAGCGCCAATCTGAAGAAATGGCTGCAATCGATCTTTATATTTCCTTAAATTCGGCATGGATAAATGGATGTTCGGTACGTTTAGTTTTTCTGCGACGGTAATATTTTGATTTATGATCAGTGGCACGTCATGTTTTTCACAAATCGCGAATACTAGTTTAGCTAATGTTTCATAGTCTTGTAGATTCAAATCCTTTTCTCGTAACATGATTGAATACGGTTTACTTCTTGCTATTTGTTCAATTCGTTCTAAAAAATTATCTTGGCAAAGTGTGCGATTCGTGACACAAATTAGCATAATCCCACTCCTAAAGGCGGATATAATCCGAATATACCGGTTGTAGCCCTTTATTAATTAGCATTTGGTGAATATCAGCAACCGTTCGTTCATCCGATATTTCAAATTGCTTATCCCCTTTTTGCTCTTCTTCATGACCACCGACACCAACATTAACACCTGCTGACATCTTTGTTGCAACAAGTCCTACTACATGATCACGGAATCCAGCACGTTCTCTTGTAGAAATCGTAATGCCTGCATATGGCATAAACAATCGGTATGCAAGCATTACTTGTAGTAGTTGACGTTCATGCACATCCTTCGAGTTATTCTCTTTGTTGTTAATATAAGGACGCAAACGTGGCACAGAGAAACCGATTTCTGCATGCGGGTATTTTTGTTGAATAAGGTGTGCGTGTAACCCGGCAGCAAATGCATCTTTACGGAAATCATCTAACCCAAGAAGTGCCCCAAACGATACGCCGCGCATCCCCCCTAATAGGGCACGTTCTTGTGCATGGAAACGATAAGGGAAAATGCGTTTCGATCCCCAAAGGTGAACCTGTTCGTATGTCTCGGGATTATACGTTTCTTGATAAACTGATACAAAATCAGCGCCACATTGATGTAAATAAGCATATTCATCAATATTTAACGGATATATTTCAATACCAACTGTCGTGAAATAGTTTGTTGCGAGCTTAACAACTTCACCAATATAATCCACATCGGATAGATGGCGTGATTCCCCTGTAAGAATTAAAATTTCTTCTAACCCTGTTTCATGAATGGCTTTTAATTCTTTTTCTGCTTCAGATAGCGATAAAGCCGCACGATGAATTTTGTTTGTCGCTTTAAATCCGCAATACGTACACTCATTTGCACAGTAATTTGCGATGTATAACGGTGTAAATAAACTAATCGAATTGCCAAAGTGCTTTTGCGTTTTGCTTTTTCCTCGTCTAGCCATCTCCTCTAAGTACGGAAGGGCAGCTGGTGATAATAAGGCACCATAATCATGAAGTGATAGCTGATCTTTCGCTAAAGCCGTTTCCACATCTTTAGCGGTATAACATAAGTAGTCGTACTGATCGACTGTCGTTAGTACTTTTTCCATGATGTCAGAAGGAATCTTTTCCATTCCATCTAAATACTCCATATGATTGACTCTTTTTTTCGCCATTTTTAATCCTCCAAAAATCCTGTCAGTGGACTGGATGCTTCGGCTGTTTGTAGGACACGTCCCAAGCCAGCAAGGTAAGCAGCACGACCAGCCTCGATCGCTTGTTTAAAGGCTTTTGCCATTGTAGGAATATCATTAGAAGTAGCGATGGCTGTATTACACATCACGGCTGCTGCACCCATTTCCATTGCTTCACATGCCTGCGATGGTCTTCCTATCCCCGCATCCACGATGATTGGAAGGTTAATTTCATCTATTAATAGTTGAATAAAGTCTTTTGTTTGAAGTCCTTTGTTGCTACCAATTGGAGAACCAAGTGGCATGACAGCAGCTGCTCCTGCGTTCACAAGTGATCGAGCAACTTGCAAATCTGGATACATATAAGGCATAACGATAAAGTCTTCTTTTGCTAATATTTCGGTAGCTTTAACTGTTTCATAGTTGTCGGGTAGTAAATATTTTGAGTCATTGATTACTTCTACTTTTATAAAATCGCCACAGCCAATTTCTCGTGCTAAGCGTGCAATTCTTACAGCTTCTTCAGCCGTTCTTGCACCCGATGTATTTGGCAAAAGTGTCACGTTTTTCGGGATATAATCAAGAATATTTTCTGCACCACCGACATTGGCACGGCGTAAAGCAAGGGTAATCATTTCAGCACCGCCGTTTTCTACCACCGCTTGAATAAGATCTAATGAAAATTTCCCTGAACCTAAGATGAATCGTGATTGAAACGTATGTCCGCCGATAGTAAGTGTGTCGTTCATATTTTTTAATCCTCTCCTCATTAAATGTCTTCTGTTCCTACTAATAGTCGTAAAACCATATTTGCTTGATGACCTGCACAAATTTGTACGCGTGGAGCCATTAAACCTTTCCCAACTTCTGCTGCATTTTCTAAATCACCACATACATATAAGCGCTTCATGGGCCTTGTTGTTCGAATTAAATTTGAGCTTTCATAGCCTGCCATTCCAGAGGCTGATACAATTTTGATGGATGGAAGTTGTTCTAGTGCAGCATTAACGAGCATTGCTTTTTGATCCGGCTTATCGAATGCCTCACAAATGATGTCAAAGTCACAAAACAACTCACGAACATTATTTGGTGTAATTTTAACGGTTTTGGTGTTGATTTGAATAAAAGGGTTAATTTCTTTTAGTTGTTCTTCTAAAGCGATTGTTTTAGGCATTCCTAAATGTCGTATGTAGTAGCTTTGTCGGTTTAAATTACTTGGTTCTACAATGTCAAAGTCTACTAATAATAGCTCCCCAACACCGATTCGAGTAAGCATGATGGCGATATTTGATCCAAGCCCTCCAAGACCAGCAATTGCTACTTTCCCTTGTTTCAGCATGTTGTGAACATGTGGTGTATGTCTTGCCATCATCATACTTTCAAGTTCTTCTTGTTCTGGCATAACACCTTTTGAAATGATGGTTAGCGTGTCGTATTCCTTGATAGGATGGTTCTCGCTTATTTGAAATCCGTTTAAAATGACAATATCACTTCCATTTCCTAGTTCAGTTCGAATATCAAAAGCAGTTTGAGCATCTGTCTCATATTGTTTTCCATTCACTGTAACTTTCATCAATCAGCCACCTCCTACAAAATGGACAATTTCTAACTGATCATTTTCTCCAAGGATGGTAGATTGATATAAATCTTTTGGTACAATTTCTCCGTTTCTTTCTACGGCAATTTTCGTTAAATCGTAGTTTTGTTGACGTAGGTAATCGATAAGGCTTTGATGTTGTGTCAACGTTGTTATTACGCCATTTACTCTCACTTTTTTCTCCTCCTTTTTTGCAAATGAACCCAAAAAAAGCGCAAAAGGGGGTAACACCCTTTCGGTGGTGTTCCCCATTTTGCGCTTGCTATTTAATTTGGATTATTTAATTAAAATAATAGACTAGTCTGAATTCTTCGTCAAGGATTATCTTTAAAGTACAATTTTTTCTTAGATTCGTATACTCCGATATGATCATTTGTTAAATCCCCCAAAAAAACGGCAGCCGCAGCCACCGTTTAATTTAAATCTCATATTTATTTACTTCTTCTGTTTCAAATCGGTTGTATCGTTTTTTCACTAAACCGTATAAATGGGATACAATGACCTTTAATAAGGCATACCCTGGAATACCGAGGATAACCCCTGCAACACCAAATAGGGATCCCGCTGTTAAGAGGACGAAAATGATGGTAATGGGATGGACAGATAATGATTTCCCCATAATGTTAGGGGTAATAAATTTCCCTTCCACTAATTGTACAATCGTCCAAACAATAATTAGTTTCACTAGCATAAACGGCGAACTTACGATAGCAATAACGATGGCAGGTGTAATGGCAATCACTGGTCCTAAATATGGGACAACACTTGTAATCATTGCTAAAAATCCTAGTAAAAAGGCATAATCTAAGCCAATGATTACAAATCCAATGGTCATCATAGCACCGATACAGATAGAGACTAAAATTTGCCCTTGTATGTAAGAACTCACTTGTTTGTCCATTTCTTTCATTACTTGCCCAACTTCCGTACGCATTTTTGGAGGAAGAATACGTAAGACGAATTTTGGTAATTTTTCACCTTCATATAATAAGTAAAATAAAATGAATGGTACTGTTACAAGAGATAATAAAATTCCTGTAAGTGTTGATACAAACCCTGTAATCCCTGAAGCGACAGAGGAAGCGATATTAGCGAACGTATCTTTCACAGTTAAGACAAGGTCATTTGTAATATCTGTTAACACTTTATCGTAATCAAAATCTAGCTTTGTAAATAATTCATTAAACTTTGAATTATTTAAGAAGGATACGATACTTTCGATTAGAGACATAAAATAGACAGGAAATTCTTGTACCAAATTCATAAATTGGTCTCGTAAAAATGGATAGACTAGTAACGAAATTAATGTGATTAAGGCTGCTACGATGATGTATAGCATTAATATAATGATTCCTCTCGGGACTACACCTTTTCCCTTCCCTTTTTCAGCTAAACGAATAAATGGGCGAAGCAGGTAATAACCAATGACGGCCAATACACCTGGTAAAATAACTACTTCAAACAAAACTTGCAATGGGTAAAAAATAAACTTAATCTTTTCAAAAATAAAGATCGCTAACCCGAGTAACACTAATGAAATTAACGAAAATAATAAATTTTTCCCGCCTAAAAAACGGATAAATCGTGTTGCAAATAGATGCGACTTTTCACTGGGCAATCGATCCCCAAACCCTTTTTCTCTTTCCAAAAAACCACCTCGCCCAAACTATGAAAATTAATAATTATCTCTATTTTATCACGGATTACCCCCAATTGAATAAATATTACTCCTCTTCCAATTGTAAAAAATTATGAAGCTGTTGTTTATTTGTTTCTACATCGATTTCTAACACTTCCCCGGCGTGCTGATAGTGTCCGATTTGGTACGTCCCTTCAGTAGGAATGGTCATTTTTTCGATTTCAACATCCCCTCCAGCCACTACAGATAATACCGTTTTTATTTCTTCTTTTTTCGTTAAATCTGTTGTAATGTACCCTTGTGTCGCCCCTACTAGTTTTGGCAGGTTTGGTAAGTTCTTTGGAGATAATAATTCGTCCTTTAAAGCTTCGATTACTTTTTGTTGACGTTCTACTCGTCCAAAGTCTCCATTCGCATCATAACGGAAACGGGCATAACCTAATAGTTCTTTTCCATCTAATTGATGAACACCTTGCGTTAAATTCACATCAATAAACGCGGACATATCCTTTTCCACATCGATTTCAACCCCGTTTGGCGCTAAAATATCGATGAGCGATTCAAAGCTTTTAAAATCAATAATTGTATAGTGATGAATTGGAATATCAAACATTGTATTTAACGTGTCCTTTAACAATTGGACGCCGCCTAAATAATAAGCCGTGTTTAATTTATACGATTGGTACCCTGGTATATCGGCATAGATATCTCGCATAAAGGAGACCAATTTTAAGCTATTTGTATCCCGATTCCAAGAAAGGACCATCATTGTATCAGAACGTGATTGTTCCTCTCCCCTTGTATCAATCCCAATAATTAAATAATTGGAAATGGTCTCTGTCTTTTCGTCGCCCTCAAATTCGATTACTTCTTCTTCAATGGGTGCTTCCAATTCTTTTGATTGTTTTGCTAGTTGAAGCCCACTGCGATATTGGTAGACCGCAAATGCACTAACGACTAAAATAAACGAAAACAAAAATAATAAAAAGATCCTACCCTTCCGCAATTTTCTTTTTTTATTACGGTGTTGTCTAGTCTCCACATTGTGATTATCTTCCATAAAATTCTCCTTTATTTCACTACAAATTACGAGACGAAATAGATTATTGAAAGGTTCATTTTTCCATTATTATACTACTATTGATTGGAAGATTGCTCAAAAGATTATTGTTCAAAACGTAAAAATTGTTTCATTTCTACTAACATGTTACAATACTTTTTATTTTAACCATGGGAGGCGTAAAAAAGTGGAAAAAGCGACATTTGCAGGAGGATGTTTTTGGTGTATGGTCAAGCCCTTTGTTGAATGGGATGGGATACATAAAGTAACATCAGGCTATATGGGTGGCCATATTGAAAACCCTACATACGAACAAGTAAAAAAAGGAGATACGGGGCATTTAGAAGTTGTCCAAATTGAATTTGACCCATCCATATTCCCGTATGATAAATTGCTAGAAATTTATTGGATGCAAATCGACCCAACGGATGATGGTGGACAATTCCACGACCGTGGAGAGTCTTATAAAACAGCGATTTTCGTTCATTCAGAGGAACAACGCGTATTAGCCGAGCAATCAAAAGAACAGCTCTCTTTAAGTGGACGCTTTAAAAAGCCCATCGTTACGCCTATTTTAGAAGCAAAAACATTCTACGAGGCAGAAGAGTACCACCAAGATTTTTATAAAAAAGATCCTGACTACTATAAAGAAGACCGTGAAAAATCAGGACGTGATGAATTTATACGAAGTCATTGGAAATAGGAAACGAGCCGACACACGTTTGTCGGCTCGTTTTTATACGTATTCTTTTATCGCAGCAATAAAGAATTCGCCATATTTCACTAACTTGTTCTGCCCTACCCCACTAACTTCTAAAAACTCCTCTTCATTCATTGGCATTTTGTCGCACATGTCCCGTAACGATTTATCTGAAAAGACAACAAATGGTGGAACGCCTTCTTGTTCTGCAATGTGCTTACGAATGCTCCGTAATTGTTCAAATAACGGATCGTCTTTTTTCGTCACGCTCGCTTCCACTACCGCGCGTCGTAACACTTTTCGTTCCGCTAAAAGGACGCCTTTTCCCTCTTCAGATACATAAATCGTTGGGTATTGACCAGGTTTTACAAGGAGCAATTGTTCCGCAATTAAAAAGTCGATAAACTGGGCAATTTCTTTCGCATTCATATGTTTTAAAATGCCATAGGTTGATAGATGCTGAAAATCTACTACCTTTTTATTCCGAGAACCTGCTAGTACTTGTGCCGTAATCGTTTTTCCGAATTTTTGACCCATACGCACAACACAAGATAATACTTTTTGCGCATCTTGTGACACATCGATTTTTGGTCGTTCATCCGCGCAATTTGCACATTTGCCACATTCGGTCACACCTTCATCACCAAAGTACTCAACAATATAACTTTGTAGACATTTCTCGGTATGGCAATAATCAATAATATGTTGCAGTTTTTGTAGTTCAATTGGAATTCTCGCTTGGTCTTGGGCTTGATCGATTAAAAAGCGCTGCGTTTGTTCATCCGATGAACTATAAAGCAAAATACATTCACTTGGTAAACCATCCCGTCCCGCGCGTCCTGCTTCTTGATAATAGCTTTCAATATTGCGCGGCATTTGATAGTGCATCACAAAGCGTACATTCGTTTTATTTATTCCCATCCCAAAAGCATTGGTAGCCACCATCACTTGGGCTTCATCGTTAATAAATCGATTTTGCTCATGATTCCGTTCTTCTTCATACATGCCCCCGTGATATTTCGCAACGGCAATACCACTTTGATAAAGCATACTATAGATGGATTCAACGGATTTTCTTGTAGCCGCATAAATAATTCCAGCTTCATTTCGATTATTTTCAATATATTTCTTCACGTACCGCTCTCGATTTTCTCCGGTTAACACTTTGAACGTTAAATTGTCTCTCGAAAACCCTGAAATAAACACATTATCAGGATCAATCTGTAATAGCTGGCAAATATCTTCACTTACATTTGGTGTAGCCGTTGCCGTTAATGCAATGACAGTTGGCTTTTTTGACCATAACGTAAAAATTTTATGAATTGAACGATAGCTTGGTCGAAAATCGTGCCCCCACTGAGAAATACAATGGGCTTCATCAATAGCAATTAGTGAAACATTTAACCCCATTAAGTCCTGGCAGAACATATCATTTTCCAATCGTTCCGGTGCTATATAGAGAAGTTTTGTGCCTCCATTCCGAACACTTCTCATGACTTCGGCTACTTCTTGAAAGGATAAAGAACTATTAATAAATGCAGCTGGAATGCCATTGGATCGTAGCATGTCCACTTGATCTTTCATAAGGGAAATAAGTGGCGAGATGACAATCGTTAAACCTTCTAAGGCGAGGGCTGGAATTTGATAACATAAGGATTTCCCACCCCCTGTTGGCATAACACAAAGGGTATCTTGTTCATTTAGGACATTGTCAATCACTTGTTGTTGAACCATTCGAAACGTATTGTATCCGAAATATTGTTTTAAAAGTTGCTCTGCTTGTTGCAATAGACGATACCTCACTATGTACTGTTGTCACCTTATTATACTACGAATTATAGTCAATCTGTTCAAACACTTTAGTTTACATAATAAAATTATATAAACCTACCATTATAAAGAATAGTAGGTTTAAGAGTTTTACGAGCTTGTTAGTTGTTGTAAAAGACCTTTCGCAAAGTTAGCCGCATCCATCATTGCCTTTTCATCCATTCCGGTCTCGATGTTCATCTCATGAAACAGTTTCACTAACCCTTCTGTTGAGACATTCCCAGTAGCACCTGGTGAAAATGGACATCCCCCTAACCCTGCGATCGAGCTATCAAATTTTGTAATCCCAGCTTGGAGGGCTGCTAAAACATTGGCATAGGCAAATTGATTTGTATCGTGAAAATGGGCAATGAATTGTGTCTCAGGAAAATCATGCTTCATTCTAGAAAACCGTTCATACACAATGCGCGGATTTGCCTTACCATTCGTATCACCAATTGAAATTTCATCGGCACCTATGTTAACAAAATGACGGACAACTCGCGCTACTTGTTCATAAGCAACCGTTCCTTCATAGGGACAACTAAAACCCATGGACACATAAGCACGAATTTTCATGTTACAGGCTTTCGCTTTTTTAAAAACCAATGTACATTCACCTAATGAATCGGCAATCGATGAACGAATGTTCCGTTGGTTAAAGGTTTCCGTCGCACCCACAAAGACAGCAATTTGCGGTACGTTGCAATCAATTGCCCGCGCTAATGCTCTCATGTTTGGCGTTAACGCAATATAATCAATCCCTAGTTCATTACTAAAGGTTGCCAATTCTACGGCATCGGCCATTTGGGGTACAGCTTTTGGATGAACAAAGGAAGCGGTTTCAATTCGACGGACCCCCATTTTTGATAACTTTCGAACGAGTTCTTTTTTCATTTTTGTAGGGACAAAAACAGACTCATTTTGTAAGCCGTCACGTGGACCAACTTCAATAATTTCTACTTCTTTTGGAAAAATCATTGCATCCTCCCACCTTCATATTTTAAGAAAAATAGACTTTACTCAAAATATTTCAGGATGGACTGTTCTATGACAATTTTAACTACATAGAAAACTACTGATTATAGGCTATATCATTGGATTTTAGTATGGTTTAATAGCTTTTATAGTCACCTCATGCTATAATTGAAACATTGTGTACAAAAGAGAAAGCAATAATGACTTTTTAAAACAATCGAAAAATTGAATGAAGGAGGAACTTACATGATTCAAGTTAGTAATGTAGGTCTTCGTTATGGCGATCGCAAATTATTTGAAGACGTAAATATTAAATTCACACCTGGGAACTGTTACGGTCTAATTGGGGCAAACGGTGCAGGTAAATCAACATTCCTTAAAATCCTTTCTGGTGAAATTGACCCTCAAGAAGGTCACGTTTCTATGGGGAAAGATGAACGTTTATCCGTTCTGAAACAAAATCACTTTGAGTACGATGAATTTAATGTACTTGATACGGTTGTAATGGGAAATAAACGTCTTTGGGAAGTAAAAGCTGAAAAAGACGCAATTTATGCAAAAGAAGATTTTTCTGATGAAGACGGCATGCGTGCTGCAGAATTAGAAGGCGAATTTGCAGACTTAAACGGGTGGGAAGCAGAATCAGAAGCTGCAACTTTACTTAACGGTTTAGGTATTGGTGATGAGCTTCATTACATGCAAATGGCAGACTTAGAAGGTTCAGATAAAGTGAAAGTATTACTTGCTCAAGCTTTATTCGGGAAACCAGATGTTCTATTACTGGATGAGCCTACCAACCACTTAGATTTAAAAGCAATCAAATGGCTAGAAGAATTTTTAATTAACTTTGAAAATACAGTGATCGTTGTATCCCATGACCGTCACTTCTTAAACAAAGTTTGTACGCATATTGCGGATTTAGACTTCTCTAAAATCCAAATTTATGTGGGGAACTACGATTTCTGGTATGAGTCTAGCCAATTAGCACTTAAAATGGCACAAGATCAAAATAAGAAAAAAGAAGAGAAAATTAAAGAGTTACAAGCATTCGTTGCACGTTTCTCTGCGAACGCTTCGAAATCAAGTCAAGCAACTTCACGTAAAAAAATGTTGGATAAAATCGAACTTGAAGACATTAAACCTTCTAGCCGTAAATATCCTTTCATTAACTTCCAAATCGGGCGTGAAATTGGGAACGACGTATTAACAGTGGATGGTTTATCAGCTTCTCAAGAAGGCGAAGTGTTATTTAAAGATATCCGCTTTATGATGAATAAAGAGGATAAAATCGCTTTACTTGGTAGCCCAAATGCAAAAACTGCATTAATGGATATTTTAATGGAGCAACGTGAAGCTGATAGCGGAACATTTAAATGGGGTGTAACAACATCTCAAAGCTATTTTGAAAATGACCATGATAAATATTTTACAGGTAGTGAAAAATCATTAGTTGAATGGTTACGTCAATATTCACCTGAAGATGAAACAGAGTCATTCTTACGTGGTTTCTTAGGCCGTATGTTATTCTCTGGTGAAGAAGTGAAAAAGTCCCCTTCTGTTCTTTCAGGAGGAGAAAAAGTTCGTTGTATGCTTTCGAAAATGATGTTATCGAATTCGAACGTCTTATTATTAGATGAACCTACGAACCACCTTGACTTAGAATCGATCCAAGCACTAAATGAAGGATTAATTCGCTTTAAAGGCGCAATGCTGTTCACTTCACATGACCATCAGTTTATTCAAACAATTGCCAACCGTATTATTGAAATCCAAGAAGACGGTTCAATTTTAGATAAGCAATTAACATATGATGAGTTCCTTGAATGGAAAGACGCACAAGGAATTAAATAAGCAACTTAGGGTGTCACATTAGTGTGGCACCTTTTTTATATTCTCCTATAGTTTACATAATAATATTATTTATTAACCATCTTATAAAATGCAATCCGAAAAATAATACGTTATAGTATTATCAAAAGGAGGATGACATTGTGAAAAACGTACTGATTATTTTTGGATTATTGCTTCTAATTGGTTGCAGTGACAATAGTGAAAAGCAAACTGTAGACTCTTCCCCACCTTTAGAAGAAGTTAAAGAAGAACCAACAACTACTGATGAACAAGTTAGAGACGAAACGACTCCGTTAGATTTCAAACAATTTTTCAAACCAGACAATACAACAGCGACCTTTTTAGGTGAAGGAAATGAATTTGCAAGTTATACAGAAAAAACGAAATGGCTTTCCGATGAATTTGTTGCAACCATGATCGATAATGGCGGCGCTGTCACGATGAAGGTATATCGTGTGTTTAAAGACCGAATTGACAAAGTATACGATGAGCTTGTTGAGGGTATACCTAATGAGGTAGTTTATCCAGAGCTGTCTAAATTAGAAAATGCAGAAGTCATTGAAACATTTTTAGCTGGCCCTATTGAAGTTGGGACGACTTTTGGCAAATGGAAAATCATTGAGGTAGGTACCACATTAGAAACTCCATATAAAACTTTTGAGAACGTTTTTGTCATTGAAGAAACTGGTGATGGATATGTAAATCGAAAGTATTTTGCCGAGGGTTACGGGGATGTTAAAACCGAATCCATTATGAATACGGATCAAAACGAAGAATTTATTGTTACTTCCACATTAGAGAGTATTAAATAGGAAAAATAAGAGATACTAGTTGTAGGGATTGGTTCACGTAATTACCGTTTAGAGCCAATCCCTTGTTAACTTTGTAGGCAAAATAAAAGAGACATCCCCATCTTGGAATGCCTCCGATTAACGAATGTAAGTTTAATTAAAAATTAAAGTTTAACAACGTTAGCAGCTTGTGGTCCGCGGTTGCCATCTACAACTTCGAATTCCACTTTTTGACCTTCGTCAAGAGTTTTGAAACCTTCACCTTGGATAGCTGAGAAGTGTACGAATACGTCGTTTTCACCTTCAACTTCGATAAATCCAAAACCTTTTTCTGAGTTAAACCATTTTACTGTACCTTGTTTCATTTAAGAAAACCTCCAAAAAATAAATGTTAACAATATGTGATTGTTTACCGAAATAAAAATTCACATATTACGAAGAGTACCGACTTTACACCGATCACTCTTTGTAATATGTGAATCAATTTGTACCCGGTCAAGCAATTTTATTGTTAAAATAAGTATACCATCATATTACAAATTGTCAAACAGTTTCTAAGACTTTATTTACAATTTTCTCTACTTTCTGTTAATTGATCGGCTTAAGTTTATTGTGTACCTATTTTTCGATAATTATTCCGTGGAAAATTTGGGCATCATCTTCGCATGCTTCACAATACTCACATTCATCCTTTGACCAAAATGCATAATACTTCCCTTCCCTACTTTCCTCATGGTCATATTTATTCCGAAAATCGTCTAACATATTGTTTAATGCTATATTGAACTGTTCTTCAGTATTATATACATGTGTTGTTACAATATTTGATTCCCAACCGTCAAATTTCCACCATGGTTCAAAATCTGCTTTCATATATATTAACTTATACATATATTTCAAACCCTTTCCTTCTAATACTTTGTATTTTAGTTAAATCATGATGGAATGTCTATTTTCTAAAACTACTCTGTGATAAAATAACCTTAACAAGTGGGATAAGGAGAGATATTATGTTTTCATCTTTAAAACCTAAAGCAAATTTAGACCAATTATTCCAAAGAGGTACTGACATCCAAGCTTCTGGGCGTTTTTTAAAAACACTCGAATATAATCATTTTGCAACTTCCGACCAACAAAATTTACAAGATTTATATAACAAATTACGCAACACAACGAAGATGGATGAAATTTTTACTCATTATTTAGAGGAAATCTCACCTGATGGGAAAAATCATATTCCGAATGAACAAATTAATACATACTTACATCGATTTTTTGTAGCTGAGCGTAATGAACAATATGTGAATGACACGATCCAATTTTTCAATTTGTTCAGAGCCAATCATTATGAATTAGGGAAATTAATCGTTGTATTTAATCAATTTTCGTTTTATATCACTACCCATGTGCTAAATAACTTTGGGTTAAAACCAATGAAGGCATTTGACTATATGAAATCCTTATCCGCAGCAGTGAATATTGATCAACAATTATTAGTCGAAGTTTTGACGGAAAAGGTTATTGAAAATGTTGTAAGTGAAATTTCGTCTTTAATGGATGTAAATGCAAAAATTATGTACATGAAAGATCTCATTGTAAGTTTAGATAAACAGTTTTTAGAAATCCAAACGTCCACTTCGGCAACAGAGGAATTAACTGCTTCCATTGCAGATGTTGCTCGTTCTTCCAATTACATATCTGAAAAAACGTCAGAATCCGTTCAATATGCCACGAATAGTAAACAGGCGATTGAGCATGCATTAAATGAAATCTTTAAAACAGGCGATACCTTTGCAGAAATAGTCGACTCATTCGATCATTTAAAAAGACATGTGGATGATATAGAAAATGTCGTGACGCTCATTAATGAAATTGCTGATCAAACAAATTTATTAGCACTAAATGCCTCTATTGAAGCAGCTCGTGCTGGAGAGCATGGAAAAGGATTTTCCGTAGTAGCCCAAGAGGTTCGAAAATTAGCTGAAAATACGGTATCCGCATTAAGCCAAGTATCTAAAAACGTCGGGTCCTTAAAATCTTATTCTACGGATGTAGCCAAATCCATTACAGACACAAATGATATTATTAAACATGCCACAACGGAAGCAAAAGAAACATTACCGTTACTTTCACAAATCGTAGAAGCAGTGGAACATATTAATCAGGATATTTCCAATACAGCAGCCATTACCGAACAACAAGCAGCTGCAATTGATGAAATTTCACAACGCATGAATCAAATCCTTCACTTGCAAGAGGATATTCGACAATATAGTTCTAATACGTCTCGAGATATTCATTTATTGGGTCAAGAGATTAATCGTTTCCGTAATGATGTCATTCACAATAATACGTCCACATTATCCAGTACGTCCCTATTACATCTATCAAAAGCAGATCATATTTTGTGGAAATGGAAAGTATACAATATGTTTTTAGGTTTAGAGAAGCTCCAACCAGGCGACGTATCATCTCATAAAGAGTGCCGCTTAGGTAAATGGTATCATTCCGAAAAAACGCGTGAACGTTTTGGCCAACAGAAATCTTACATTGAATTAGATCATTATCACGAACAAGTGCACTACTTTGCTAAAGAAGCGGTTACTCAATATACACATGGGAATATTGAACAAGCAGAAAGTTGCTTAAAGGAAATTGAAGTTGCCTCCGAACAAGTTTTATATTATTTAAATGATTTAATTCAAAACATTTCAAACGAAGCAAAAAACTAGTTTCATAATAAAAGGAGCAAGATTTACATGGCAAAACGGGCACATATTATTTTTTTCGGAGATGTCGATGGGACAGGCTATCGCTTTTTTATTAAGCAAAAAGCGATCGTCCTCGGGTTAAAAGGCTTCTGCAAATTAAACGCAAAAAAACAAATTGAAGTTGAGGTTGAAGGAAAAACAAATTCCATCGATGAATTTTTAAAATTTGTCGAAAAAGGCGTCAGTCCTCAGGCGGATTCAAACGGATTTACCGTTGAGATATATGATGAATTAAAAGGATATGTTACGATGGAGTCGGATATTGTTTAACCGACTCCACTTTTATTGTAAACTAAAATAAAACATATGAAACTTTTCCATGCTAATGTACGTATTACAATTATAGAACAATAGGAGGTACGAGTATGCTTGGAGCAATGAATTTTATTACCCGTCATGCGCTCAATTTTTTAATAAGCTCTTCAATTTTTGTAGTATCGATTGTTAATTTGGATCTTGGCATGTTTTTCGTGCCCGTTTTAACAATTGCTTCATACTACTTAAGTAATAAAGGGATTAAAGCGTTTCAAAAATCAAGAAAAAGTAAAGAGTTCGGCATGTCCCGCTCTGAATATAAACAAATTGAAGCACAACTAAAAACGGCGAAAGGTCATTTAAATGCTTTAACACAACAATTTGTTCGTGTACGTTCTTTACGTTCTTTCAAATTACTAAATGAAATGACAAAACTTTCGAAACGCATTATTAATATCGTCCAGTCTAATCCAAATAAGTTTTACTCAGTTGAAGATTTCTTTTACTCCCATTTACCGTCTGCGGTAGAGCTAACAAAAACATATACAATGTTAAGTCAGCAACAAGTAAAAGATACCGAAATTCATTTAGCCCTAGAAGATACACGAAAAACATTAAAAGACTTACATGGTACAATGGAACAAGATTTAAAAGCAGCATTAGAGTCTGATTTAGAAAGCTTACGAATTGAACTCGATTTTGTTAAACTTGAAAATGAAAAGAAACGTCAACAAATTGATTTTCGGGGTGACCAACGATGACAGAAAAAAAGAGCTCTAACAATCCACTTGAAGCGCTTCCAACTAGTGGGGGCTCTTTTTTTGATGTGGAATTAAGTCAAAACACCACATCCTCCCCTACGTTTTATACGTTAAATACAGAAGACCAATCCCGCGCACTTCTCGTTGCAAGTAAACTGGATGTTTCCGTTTACGAGAATGTGCTAAAGTTTGGAAGCGATGTTCAACAATCATTAAAAAACTTTACCCATAATATGCTAGTGCGCGTACAACGAAACGATACGTCTCCAATTCGTGAAGTGCTTCATAAATTAATGGAACACCTCGAATCCATTAATCCTGATGATTTAATCGAAAATGAACGAGGATTTTTTAGTAAATTATTTAAAAAGACAAAATCATCGATACAAGAAGTGGTTTCGCAATACAATCGACTAAGCAAACATATTGACCGCTTAAGTATTCAATTGCAGCATGCTCAAAAAGGTTTGTTAAATGATATGAACATGTTAAATGATTTATATCATTTAAATGAAGACTACTTTCACAATTTAACGATTTACATAGCCGCTGGGGAAATGAAGCGGGATGATTTATTAAAAAATGAGTTGCCTAAATTAGAAGCCCTTGTGGCGACGTCGTCAAACCCGATGGATCAACAGCGTTTAAATGACCTAAAAACGTCCATTGAATGGATTGATAAACGAATTTATGATTTACAAATATCTCGTGAAATCGCGATCCAAACCGCACCACAAATAAGGCTAATCCAACAAACGAATCAAATGTTAGTTGAAAAAATTCAAAGTTCCGTCATGTCCACGATTCCGTTATGGCAATCACAAATTTCGATGCTCATTAATATAAACAACCAGCGACGAGCAAACATGACAACCCAACGCTTAATGGAAACATCCGATAAAATGATTCAAAAAAATGCTAAGATGCTAGACGTAACCGGAAAAGATGCAAAACGTTACAAAACGATTACCCACGAAGACGTCGATCATTTTAAAGAAACACAAATGAAATTACTCCACTCCATTGAAGAAACATTACGTGTACAAGCAAAGAGCAACGAACAACAAGCGGCCATCGATGTAAATATAGAGCAGCTTAAATAAAGACAAAAGACGCATCTCTCGAATTACGAGAATGCGTCTTTTTAATAGTAAAATCACTCAAAATAATCTTTATAATACCCGCCAACATTGCCAGTGTTATCAATGACAAAAATAAATTCTTCTGTTTCATTTTTCACTTCATATTCTTTTCCAACTGTTAACACGTTTGACACTAAATATTTTTCAGCGTTCGTATTCACACATGTTACTTTACGAATTGTTGGAGCATCTTTCCATTTTAAATTTAGCATTCAATTTACCTCGCTTTAACTTTCTTTCATGTTTCTATATTATATACGATTTCGGTTGTTTGTGGAAATTAAATCTAAAATTTACCCCTCCTATTCTCATCTATTGTGTTTTAGTTGTCGATAATGCTACCATTTAGATAGATTCAACGAAAAAGGAGGTTTTTACTATGGCTTTTGGCGGTGTACCAATGTGGTTTTTTGTCATCGCAATCATTTTTGCAATTGTCTTTATTATCATATCTGAATGGAACTCAAGAAGCTGAGCGAACTATTATATATTCATACTAAATAGAATGGTAATCATTAATATGCCGATCGATGAACAAATTAATAAATACAACGCAGCATTATTTTGTGCATATTTCTTTTCAATGTAAAAACTAATTGCGATTGTAACAATGAAGACAAGCAGTATCCAGTATAAGTGAATGATGAATTGTAATAGAATTGTCGAAATTAGGAATACACCATATAACGTTATGCATCCATAAATAATTGCCTTTGCAATCTTATTTTCCCCGCCATATACGATTTTCTCCAAATCATATTTTCTTTTTAAATATCTCTCTAAAACAAAAGAAATGATGGCATTAGCAAGAATAACAATTGAAACCCAGCTTGATATCTGATTGTCATCTAATACTTGCCAAAGTATGTGATCTAACGTTGCCAATTCCATGTCATCTTTTGTTTCAATAAAGTACCATTGTTTCTCGTCTACATTGTAGAGATAGCCTATTTTATTTTGTAATATTTTATACTTCCCTTCCGATCCATCATCATACTTTAATATAACATCGGAATAGATCCCATTTTGATAAATTGCAGAAGGCTTTGGTACATCCACTTTTATCATTTTCTCTAAATACGTTTCGAGCTTCCCTAATTGCTCTTGATCATCATTTTTATGAATATAGGTATAGTAGTTCGAGTTTTTCGCTTTAAATTCATCGTATTCAGTGTCATTGATAAAAAAGATTGCTTGTAGTGTTGGATTAATAACCGTTCCTTGAAGCGGTTTTTCAGTAAATTGTGTTGAATTTAATAGCGCAAACACTAACATCACGATTGCAACTGTCACAAAACCAGATAACACTTTAACTCCAGATTTAGGCTTTTTCATTTTCTTCTCAATTTTTTGCCAGGATTGTTTTTCATTGTTCGGATTGCGTGGTAAATCGTTTAGTTCATCCCAAATTGACTTTTTGTTATTCATCCTCCTCCACCCCTTTCCATATACCTCTTAACGCTTTTAAGGCTGCCCTTTGCGTATTTTTCACTTTATCAGTACTCCATCCTAACACTTCGGCTGTTTCTTCAATTGATAGTTGCTCAATTTTCCTTAACACTAATACTTCACGGTAGCTTACTTTTAATTTCGATAATGCATAAAATAGTTCTTTTCGATTTTCGTTCTCCACGATGTACGCTATTGCGCTATCCTGTACGATTTGTTCATGCGATTGTATAAAGGGGATGAATTGAATAATACGCTTTCGTCGCAAATAATCATACACTACATTTCTCGCAACTTTTCGAAGCCAGGTCAGCTCGCTCGCTTCATTGCGAAAGTGATCGTAATTTTTATACGCTTTTAAAAACGTATCCTGCAATAGATCTTCAGCAATCGTTTCATTTTGAACAAGATAAAATATGTATTTAAAAATGCTTCTATTATGTGCTCGATATAATCGTTCCAATACCTTACCTCCTTCCCTACAACTATAGACGAATATGTGTTGGAAAAAGTGTAAAAATAATGCTAAAAAACGCTAGAGTATGTTATTAAAGGCTCTATTAACATGTTGAATCCTTAAGATACAGTAACATACTCCAACTTTAAAGACGCGGCCTACCATTGTAAGCCGCGTAATAAATCTAGAAAGTTTTGTTGATTCTATCTTATGTGAGCGGACCTTACACTAAGCACAATAACAAGTCGAAAGACACGTTTCAACGTGGCTCTGCGGCTTGTGTGCTAAGTCCGCTCACAAAGCAACTCCCAATAAGAATATTCATTAGTAATTCATTAAACATTTTCTACAAGGCCAAATCCCTAAAAAAAAGGCAAATCCCACATAATATGGAATTTGCCCTTTAATTATTTTAATGTACGTTTTAAAAACTCTTTTGTTCTTTCATGTTTTGGATTGACAAGGACTTGCTCAGGCGGTCCTTCTTCCACGATGACCCCTTTATCCATAAAGACAATACGATCGGATACTTCTTTTGCAAACTCCATCTCATGGGTAACAATTAACATCGTGTTTCCTTCATCGGCTAATTGACGCATGACCTTTAACACTTCCCCAACCATTTCTGGATCAAGCGCAGACGTCGGTTCATCAAATAACATCACTTCTGGATCCATCGCAAGTGCTCTCGCAATGGCAACACGTTGCTTTTGACCCCCAGATAATTGTTTTGGTTTTGCATTTATGTACTGATCCATTCCAACCGTTTTTAAGTATTTTAAAGCATTAGCTTTGGCTGCATCTTTCGAACGTTTTAGTACCTTCAGTTGTCCGACCATACAATTTTTCAAGACATTATGGTTGTTAAATAAGTTAAACTGTTGGAAAACCATTCCTAAATGAGTACGGTATTTTCTAACATCGTGTTTATCGTCTAAAATATTTTCGCCATTGTAAATGATCTCTCCACCACTTGGCACTTCAAGAAGATTAATACAGCGTAATAACGTCGATTTCCCTGAACCAGAAGAACCGATTAAGCACACTACTTCACCCTTATTTACAGTAAAGTTTACATCGCGTAGTACTTCATGATTGCCAAATGATTTATTTAGATGTTTGATTTCAATAACTTTTTCCATCATTCTATCTCCTTACGCGAATTATAGCATTTGTTGTTCTCTTCGTTGTTCTACTTGGTATGCATTTTGACCATCCATCTTCTTCTCAATTATACGTAAAATTCGTGATGCGATAAATGTCATAATTAAATACATAATACATGTAATTACGTACGATTCGGCAAAGCGGAAGTTCGCCCCAGCAATGGATTTCGTTGTAAAGAATAATTCTGTTACACTAATTACGCTTAATACAGCAGAATCTTTAATATTCATAATTAATTGGTTACCTGTCGCTGGTAAGATGTTACGGAATACTTGAGGTAAAATAACATGAATCATCGTTTGGAAATGGCTCATACCAATTGCTTCCGCTGCTTCGTATTGACCTTTTTCAATCGATACAATACCACCACGTACGTATTCAGCCATATATGCTCCCGTGTTTAACCCGACAACGACTACCGCTGCTACAAATCGATCCATTTCGTATCCGTAAGAAGCAACTCCATAGAATACGACCATTGCTTGTACAATCATTGGTGTGCCACGGAAGATTTCTACGTAAACAGTCAATAGGAAGTTGAAGATTTTAAGAATAACAGACTTAATTGATTTCTTACGCATTGGGATCGTATGCATAACACCGATGAATAATCCGATAAGAGCACCAATAATTGTACTAAATAGCGCAATTAATAATGTCATATAAGCGCCACGTAAATAACTTGGCCAATTTTCTTGTAGAATTGAAAGTATTATTTCAAAACTCATAAATATCCTCCTAAATTGATAAGCAGCATACGCTCACGAAAGCCCTTGAGGAGCTTGCGCCTGTAGCTAGACACTGTTCAAACTCTCAAAATTTATCGTTTTCTTGTTCTTTAAAAAAGTTATCACTGGCCGAGTGCGACCAGTGATAATCCACTTGCTATTATTGAGCAGCCGGTTGGTTAGCAATTGCTGCTTCCATAATTTGTTGTCTTTCTTCTTCAGAAATACCAGCTAAAGCTTCGTTAATTTTAGCAATATTTTCGTCACCTTTACGTAGACCAATTGCAACGGATACATCTTCTTCTTTTGTTTCAAATCCTTTTTCTAATTCCACAAATGCAAAGTTTGAATTTGCAGAAGTTGAAGAAATTGCTTCAGGTCTTTCCGCAACATATCCATCAATTACGCCAGATTCTAAAGCTACACGCATATGTGCGAAACTTTCCATTGCTGTTTCTTTTTGAACACCAGGAATTTGATCGATTACATCATAGTTCGTAGTGTTCAATTGAGATGTAATTTTAGCACCAGTAAAATCTTCTAAAGTTTTAGCATTTGCATATTTCCCATCAGCTTTTACTACAATAACAAACTCACTTGTATAGTAGTTTTCAGTAAAATCGATTGCCTCTTTACGTTTTGCAGTTGGACTCATACCAGCAATAATTGCATCAATTACATTCGATTGTAATGCAGGTAATAAACCATCCCACTCTGTTTTTACGATCACTAATTCTTTGCCAAGAGCATCTGCTACACGTTTTGCGATTTCCACGTCATAACCGCCAGCATACTCTTCTGATCCACTAATTTTCACTGCACCATTTGAATCATCTTGTTGCGTCCAGTTAAATGGAGGGTATCCAGCTTCTAATCCTACTTTAAAAACTTCTTTTGATTCTGATGAGTCAGTTGTTGAAGAAGATGTACCTTCTTCTTCAGAAGAACCACATGCAGCCAGTACCATTATTGCGAATAATGTCGTCATGAATAATAATAATTTTTTTGACATAATAATTCTCTCCTTCTATTTTTTATAAGAATTAAAGTATACAAAAAGCGACCTAAGATGAGACTCAGGTCGCTTATACTTTAATAGCCTAAATCCTCTTACAATCCCGCTTGAGATAGCACAACTCAGCAAGTAGGGTACAAGCTGAGACAGTCCTGCAATTATTCACTGCAGGCCCAGCATGAAGTAGTGAGCCTAATTCATACTTCGGCGATATTTCCTCATTTTTATTTCATTGTCTGCTCTTGACTCCATAAAAACTAATAAAGATCGCGCCTCTACCCCACTAGAAATGTGAGGTTTTAATATTAAATTTCTATTAAAATGTTACTATATTATCATTCGACTGTCAATGTGCATTTTTCTGATAATAGAAAAA
Source organism: Lysinibacillus antri (assembly GCF_003977595.1). GTDB lineage: Bacteria > Bacillota > Bacilli > Bacillales_A > Planococcaceae > Ureibacillus > Ureibacillus antri. The sequence goes on from NZ_RYYR01000008.1 coordinate 81,518, forward strand.
TACTAGAAAAAATTATGACATTTAGGTATTGTGACGAGTTTGGCTAATAATTGCACAAGTTTGGCTAATAGTTAGCTGTGTTTGGCTAATATCCCCCGCAACCTGGCTAATAATTACCCCAGTTTGACTAATATAACTCAGCCTCACTCTCAAACCATAAAAAAACTCTAGCGAATATTCACCCGCTAGAGTTTTGTGTTATTAAGAATTTAAAAGTAGATCTTCTGGATTTTCGATTAGTTCTTTAACTGTTTTTAAGAATCCAACTGAATCTTTACCATCGATAATACGGTGGTCATAAGATAATGCCACGTACATCATTGGACGGATTTGTACTTCACCGTTTACCGCAACTGGACGATTCACGATTGAGTGCATTCCTAAAATACCAGCTTGTGTACCGTTCATGATTGGTGTTGACATTAATGAACCGAATACACCACCGTTAGTGATTGTAAATGATCCACCCGCCATGTCGTTTAAGCCTAATTTTTTGTCACGAGCTTTTGCTGCAAGTTCAGCAATGTTTTTCTCGATTTCCGCGAAGTTTTTGCTGTTTGCATCACGTACAACTGGTACTACTAAACCTTCTTCAGTTGATACCGCAATACCGATATCGAAGAAGTTGTTTAAGTGAATTTCGTCACCTGAAATTTGAGCATTTACATAAGGATATTTCTTAAGAGCTGCAACTACTGCTTTTGTGAAGAATGACATGAAACCTAATTTGATGTCGTTATCTTTCACAAATTGCTCTTGTTTACGTTTACGAAGAGCCATAATGTTTGTCATGTCGATTTCGTTGAACGTTGTTAACATCGCAGTTGATTGTTTAACTTCAAGTAAACGTTTTGCGATTGTTTGACGACGACGAGACATTTTCTCGATTGTAACACGGTCAGTTTCTGCAGCTGGTGCAAAAATAACTGGACCATTGCTTGTTACCACTGGAGCCGCTACAGGAGCTGCTGCTGGTGCAGTACCATGAGCTGCTACATCTTGTACACGTACGCGACCTTGTGGATCTACTGGAGAAATTGCACTTAAGTCAATTCCTTTTTCACGAGCTAATTTACGTGCAGCTGGAGAAGCTACAACGCGTTCATTTGAAGTTTCTTCAACTACAGGTGCAGCTGTTGTTTGAGCTGCTGCTGGCGCTGGTGCTGCAGCCGGTGCTGGTGTAGCCTCTGCTTTTGGTTCAGCTGCTGGTGCTGGTGCAGCGCCTTCTCCTGCTTCCACTACTGCGATCACTTGACCTACAAGTACTGTGTCGCCTTCTTCAGCAAGAATTTGAGTTAAAACTCCTGCTTCTTCAGAGATGATTTCTGCATTTACTTTATCTGTTTCTAATTCAACGATGAATTCGCCTTTTTCAACGCGATCTCCAACTTTTTTAACCCACTGGGCAATCGTTCCTTCTGTAATCGATTCTGCTAACTCAGGGACTTTAATTTCAGCCACTTTAATATCCTCCTTTAATAACTCCTGTGCATTTCTTTTTTACACAAGAGATCGCTACAACTTTTCGTAGCAAGTATGATCAATGATTGAATATTAGTTTTATTTTGCTAAAGCTTCGTCAATAACTTTTGCTTGAGCGATTTTATGTGAATCCATATCACCTTCAGAAGTAGAAGACATTTCTGGACGACCAACATATCTTACCTTTTTACCGTCAGCAAGTTCAAGTAAATATTCTAAAGCATATTTCCATGGTCCTTGGTTTCTCGGCTCTTCTTGTACCCAAACAATTTCTTTCGCATTAGGGTACTTCGCAATAATATCAGATAATTTTTGTGTAGGGAATGGATATAGTTGTTCTACACGAACGATATGAAGATTATCATAACCTTCTCCATTTTGTACACGATCTGCTAAATCAATTGTTACTTTACCAGATGCTAAGATAATGCGTTCAACTTTTTTCGCATTTGTACCTAATCCAGGTTGTTCAATTACTTCTTCAAATTTGCCATTTGCTAATTGCTCTAAAGACGCAGCAGCTAATGGATGACGTAATAATGATTTTGGAGAAGTAATGACTAATGGACGCATTGCCTCTGTGCCTAACATTTTTGCTTGGCGACGTAATAAGTGGAAGTAGTTTCCAGCATTAGAAACGTTCGCTACGATCCAGTTGTTTTCAGCAGATAATTGTAAATAACGTTCAATACGTGCTGAAGAGTGTTCTGGTCCTTGTCCTTCCATTGCGTTAGGTAATAGAAGTACTAATCCTGATTTTTGTCCCCACTTAGAACGAGCAGATGAGATGAAGTTATCAAACATAACTTGTGCCATGTTTGCAAAGTCACCAAATTGACCTTCCCAAATTGTTAACGCTTTGTCATTTTCTAAATTATAACCATACTCGAAACCAACAATACCAGTTTCAGTTAATGGTGAGTTGTGTACTGCAAATGAAGCTTTAGCATCTGTGATGTGATGTAATGGTGTATATTCTTGACCATTATCTTTATCGTGCAACACTAAATGACGTTGAGAGAATGTACCACGCTCAGCATCTTGACCAGTAATACGGATTGGATTGCCATCACGTAAAATTGCTCCAAACGCTAATGTTTCAGCATGACCCCAGTCAATTTTGTCTGTTTCTAATGCTTCTACACGTTTCTTTAAGATTTTTGCTAATTTATTTTGTGGGTTGAAACTTTCTGGCCAAGCAAGAAGATCATCGTTAATTTGTTGAATATCTTCTTTCGCTAACCCTGTTTCAACTTCAGGATATTCATTTTTAACAGCTTCTGGCATTTCAATTTCGAAATGACCTTTTTCTGCTCCAACCTCTTTTACATGGTCGTAAGATTTTTGCATTTCAGCATAAACATCATCGTCAAGTTTTTTCACTTGATCTTCTGTTACAACGCCTTCTTGAACAAGTTGTTGACCATAGATAGCACGAACAGTTGGGTGTTTTGTAACGATTTGATATGTTAATGGGTTAGTTACAGTTGGATCATCTGTTTCATTATGACCAAAACGACGGTATCCAATTAAGTCTATTAAAATATCTTTGCCAAAGATTTCGCGGTATTGGAATGCTAATCGAGCAACTTGTACTACTGCTTCAGTGTCATCTGCATTTACGTGAATTACAGGAATGCCGTAACCTTTTGCAACATCTGAAGAATATTTCGTTGAACGAGAATCATAATGCTCAGTTGTAAATCCAATCATATTGTTTGAAATGATATGGATTGATCCACCAGTTGTGAAACCAGTTGTATTTGCATAGTTAAATACCTCTTGAACGATCCCTTCACCAGCAAATGCAGCATCACCATGTACAAGTACTGCTAATGCTTTACTTGGATCATGAACTGGTCTACCTGGTTTTGTTGTATCTTCTTGGGCTGCACGAGTTGAACCTGTAATCACTGGGCTAACAACTTCTAAGTGCGATGGGTTGTAGGCTAATTTAACTTTTAAACCTGATTTTTTTGTATGTGTCGCACCCATGTGATACTTCACGTCGCCAGTCCAACCTTTAGAAATCTCTAAAGAACCGTCTTTCGGGAAGAAGTAATCATTTGGTACGTGTGCAAAGTCAGCAAACATCATATCATATGGCTTATTTACCACATGAGTTAAAACATTTAAACGACCACGGTGAGCCATACCAATTTGCATATAGTTCATTTTCTTTTCATCAGCAGCTTTTACGATTTCATCAAGTAAAACAACTAATGTGTCTAACCCTTCGATTGAGAAGCGTTTTTGACCAACGAATGTTTTATGAATAAATTTTTCAAAGTCTTCTACACGAGTTAATCTGTCTAAAAGTACTTTTTTCTCTTCTGTAGTTAAGTTACGTTTAATAGCACCTGATTCAATTTGTTCTTGAATCCATTGGCGCTCGCCATCAGCTACATGATCATATTCATAAGCGATTTTTCCTGTATATATTGAACGCAAGTAATCAACTGCTTGTTTCCCATTGATAACGCTTGCAGGGGCATTATTAAAGAATAATGATGCTGGCATTGCAGCAAGATCTGCATCTGTTAAGTCATACGTTGAAAGTTCAATTCTTGATGAATCAAGTTTACGATCTTTTAAAGGGTAAATATCTGCAGCTAAATGTCCGTAAGAACGGATTGCATCTGCTAATTGTACTGCAGCAAAGATTTTTTTAATATTACCTGATTGTACGTTTGCCGCACCCTCAGTCACAACAGCTTCAGAACCTTCTACGAAAGGAGATCCAAATTGTTGGAAAAGTGCTGCTAATTCCGGCTCTACTTCAGCTGGATTTTGTAAGAACAAATCATATTGTTCCATTACATAGCCTAAGTTAGGGCCAGAAAATGCTGACCAAGGGGAACCAGCAAATAATACATTGTTCGACATGAGAATTACCTCCAAATTTTTGCCACATGGCAGTTCCATTGTTCTACTTGAAATATTATTTCATATTTTAACATTCTTCGACAATACAAAATAACATATTGCTTATAAGTGAAGAACGTTTTTTTTCCATCTCAATCTTACTACTCTTCACAAAAAATACAACTATTTTTCACAAATTAAGCTAATTTTTTTGAAACGTACTACTTTCAAGTCAAATATTTATAATATAATTTCATAATGGGAGCATTAAAGTAAAAGTCGTTCCGTCTACTTCGCTACTTTTAACCTCTATTTCCACATTGTATTTTTCTGCTAGCATCTTTGTAATACTTAAACCTAAACCAGTTCCGCCCCCCTTATGTTCCCGTGACGCATCTGCTCGATAAAAACGATCGAATATATGGGGCAAGTGCTCTTTACCAATACCAATACCATTGTCCGCGATCGTCATAATAATTTTTTCAGATAAATATTGAACATTGATTTTAATTTTAGGTGTTTTATGGTTGTATCGAATACCGTTTTCCACTATGTTGCGTACAATTTGGGCTAGTGCATTTTCAGTTATATTCGCATTGATTGGATTGCCTACCAAGTCTACATCGATTGAAGCTTCTGAGTAGATTATTTTAAATTCCTCAATTAACGACTGTAGAACTTTGTCAATATTTGCGGATGCATATTCATCTCTCTTTTCACTCCTTGCTAAATCTAACAACTCTTCTATCATCTTTTTTATACGTGACACCTCTTCAAGGGATGTATTAATCGATTCTTCCAGTACTTGCGGATCATTTTTCCCCCACCTCTTAATTAAAGATAAATGCCCTTCTATTGCTTGAATAGGCGTTCTCAATTCATGGGAAGCATCCGAAACAAATTGTTGTTGTTTGAGAAAAGAACTCTGCAATTCTTCCATCATAACACGATAGATTTTTAATAAATCACCTATTTCGTCATCCGCTTGATAAGAAAAATTTATTTTTTCCTCAAAGCCTTTATCTCGTACAGAAATCATAGAATCACGCAAATCTTGCAAAGGTTTAATTAATAAATTCGCTAGATAGTAGCTGATGGAACCTGCTAATAACATTGCCCCAACACCAGCAATCAACATCGCCGTTAATACATACTGCATCATGGATTGAAAGGTTGATAAAGGATGAATCAATTGCATAACGCCAGTAAAACCACCAATTTGAATAATTCGATGTGCTATGAAGACATCCTCCCCATCGAGCTCATCTTTTAATATAACTGCATTTGCAAGCTGTTCGGGTGATAATTCTATTGGGGCAGCGGGTGACACATCATTGATTCGTAAAACTTCATACCCATCATAATTAAAGATTCGGACGGTTTGGTCTTGATTGACAATTGCTTTTAATAAACCTGTATTCCCTTGAAATTCTTCGATAGAAATAAAATATTTGGAATGAAAAAAGGATGTTAAATCATCCATAGAGCGAATGGCATTATTTTCTTCATTTTGAATGAGCCACGAATAAAGGGCAAAATAGGTTAACATACAGATGGCGGCATAGCTTATGAAAATAACGATCGCCGTTGACAATGTCCATTTCTTTTTTAAAGATTGGTTAACGATCAATACTTTTAGTTTATTCATTCTCTCACCACATACCCTACACCACGCACCGTTTCAATATATGGTGATTGTTCTGTTTTTAGTTTCATCCGTAAATGGCGAATATAAACATCGATTACATTTGTTTCAACTTCAGAGTCATATCCCCAGACAGTTTGTAAAATCATTTCTCTAGGGCATACTCGATTTTTATTTTCACAAAGTAATTTTAATAAATCGTATTCGGTCTTTGTTAGCTCTAATTTTTCTCCTTTAAAATAAACCTCATAAGAAGACGGGTAAATGACAATATCTCGAACTTGAACCTGTTCTTCTTTTTCAGTCACTTCATTATTACTAACGCGTCTTAAAATTGATCGTATTCGGGCTAGTAACTCCTCGATTGCAAAGGGTTTGACAATATAATCATCCGCTCCTGCATCTAGACCTGCCACTCTGTCCATCACAGCATCCCGAGCAGTTATTAATATGATGGGTACGTTGGATTGGGCACGGACTCTTCGGCACACTTCAATGCCATTTAACCCGGGCAACATGACGTCTAACAAAATACAGTCAAAGGATTCCTCTAATGCTTTGTTTAACCCTTCTCTCCCATCGTATGTGACGGTTACTTCAAATTGTTCATGTTTTAACTCAAGTTCAACAAAACGTGCAATATTTTTTTCATCTTCAACGAGTAATATTCGTTTATTCATATGCTCACCTTTTGTCATCATTTATTTAAATAGAAAAAGCCTCGTTCTAAGTTTAACTTAAAAACGAGACTTTGGTAAGAAATGTGGAGTTGATTAGACACTATTCAAACGCTAAACAATTATACATTTATTCTAAAAACCACAATTAATCTTCATAAAATTTATAGTTATTTTTGGACATTGATTTTGTAGCATACAGCGCTTGATCCGCACAGTCTAGTAATGCTTCAAGTTTTGAGCCATGATCGGGATAAAACGAAATACCAATTGAAGTCGTTGGTTTGAAATGATGGCTTGAAATCATCCATCCTTTTTCTAAAGTTTCTTTAATTCGTTTGATAATTAGTTTTACTTGTTCATTGCGTTTTTGCTGATTTTTTACAAGGTCAGTAAGGATGATACAAAATTCATCGCCACCAAGTCGTACAACTAAATCATTGGAACGAACACTACTTGATAGGGCATTACCGAATTCAGTTAAAAATTCGTCGCCAACCTCATGACCAAATCGATCATTTACCTCTTTAAAATTATCACCATCGACATAGAGCACTGCAACGGATTGATCCTTTATTTTTGCTTTTTCTAAAAGTATAGGAAATTCCTTTTGAATATAACGTCGATTTGGTAATTGCGTGAGTGAATCATGGAAAGCAAGGAATAGCAATTGATTTTCAAACTTTTTACGCTCTGTTATTTCTCTAGCAACCATAATAATTCGGCTTCCGCGATTTCGTGAATAATCGTTGACAATTGTATAGTTACATTCACACCAAGATATATCCCCATCTTTAGATTTGTGTATAAGTTCAATTTTTGAATTATTCTTCGATTCTATATTGTATATTTCAGTATTCCAAATTTCCCTACTCTCGGCAGTTAATAGTTTCGTATAAAATTGTCCGATTAACTCTTCATCTTTATATCCAAGTTTTGTTGTATAGGCATTAGAAGCATAAAGAATAATCCCATCTTCATTTGTAATAACAATTAAATCACTCGTATTTTCGGTAATCATACGAAACATATGTTCAATATTCCGTAATTCCGTTAACATTTGTTTTTTTTGTGTGATGTTATATCGAACCGACATATACTGTTGTATGTGCCCCATTTCATCTAAAAGCGGAATAATCGTTGTATCCACCCAATATGGAACGCCTAGTTTTGTTCGATTACAGATTTCCCCACGCCAAACATCACCATTTTGAATGGTATCCCATAGATTTTTGAAAAACTCAGCAGAATGGAACCGGGAATTTAAGATTTTATGGGTGTTTCCTATTAGTTCTTCTCGGCTATAGCCCGATTGTTCAATAAATCGTTCATTTACCTCGATAATGACACCCTCTAAATCTGTAAGGGATACTTCCGCGGTACTATTAATGGCATATTTAAAATTGGATAGCCCATTTGAAGTAATGCGCAATTGCTGCTCTTGTTGGAGGAAATCAGTAATTTCTTGCAAAATAATAAATATTCCTACAACAGTGGATTCTTGATCATTTTGATAGATTGGCGAAAAAGTAGCTGAAAAACTTCTTTTTGCACCCTCTTTATCAACAAAGGATAAAAGCTTAGAAGATAAGTTCTTCCCCTCACAAGCCTCCTTCAATAAAAGTTTTAATTGTTCAGGTTCTTGATTAGAAGTAATTGGCAAGTCAACAAAGTATTGCCAACGAACTTCTTCTATATCCAAATTAAAATCTTGTAAAAACTGCGGATTTGCTTCGAGTAAACGCCCATCACTCGATATTAAGACCGTAGATAAAAATGTATTAAAAAATACGGACCGCATAAATAAATATTTATCCTGCAAATCCCGATCAAAAGAAATTTCTTTCGTAATCGCTAAAATACATTCTTTTCCATCATGAATGATTGGCAAGACCGATGTTTCATATTTTCGAACTTCAGAATCTACATAGCTATAATCCTCATAATTTACTTGTTCTTTCTTTTCTAATGCTAGATTATAGTGTTCAATAATCAGTTCATATTGGCCTTTATTCATGATTTCCGTCATGTTTTTACCAATTGCATCTTCCGAAAGTAGTTGTAAAGACTTCTTATTTATATAAATATATTTATAATCTTCCTCATTTTTTTCTAGATAATAAACAAAATCATTGCTTTTCCCAAATAATAATTCAAATTGTTCTTTCGGAAGAATTGTTAACGACATTTTACGCACCTCCTAATGTGCGGTTCAAGACAGAGAAGCAAGCTCTTTATTAACTAGTTGAATACACTTTTCATATTGTTTTTGCTCTTCTGTATCTTTTCGATTAATGAATTGATAGTTATTTTGTTCCGTTTGTAGGACATATTCAGAGACGATTGTAGCATTTCCGATTAACGTAAGCTCAAAAGCATCGGTATCTTTTTGTATGACTTCACATTTGACGAATCCACCAGGGTTTAAAACAGTGACAACATTCGTATCTACTAACCCATTAAGTTTTGACACAAGGGCTGATGCAGTCATCGCTGTTCCACAAGCATTTGTAAATCCAACACCACGTTCAAATGTTCTGACAAAAATTGTGTCATTTTTCAATTTGTGCACATAACTTACATTTACGCCGTCTACACAATAGTCATTTTCACTATTCAAAAACTGTGCCAGTAATTTTTGGTGATACGTATCCTCAATATAACGTTTTTCTACAATACCAATTAGATGAGGATTTGGCACCGAAACGGCTGTAAATTTAATTGAGGGTGAAAATTCCTTAAGTATCTGATGTTTGATTTCTGTTTGATTATGATAGTTCATAGGTAAACTACTCAGTTCAAAAGACACAGGAGATATTTCGACAGCATATGTTGGGATATCTTCAAAAATAGAATGTTCTTTTCGAACTTCTAAATCTGCTTTCATTGTTTCGATCACTGCTTTATCAAGACCTAAATTGTCACAAACAAATCTCGCTACACAACGTAGTCCATTTCCACACATTGAGGCTTCGGAACCGTCAGCATTAATTACGCGCATTTTAGCATCCGCATGGTTTGAAGGAAGTACTAATAATAACCCATCTGCTCCACCTTCATTGTCTTTATCGCATAGCCATTTTGTTAATTTAACCCAGTCCATTTCATTTTCGTCAGAGGTATTATATAAATAAAATGAATTCCCAGATCCATGTACTTTAAAAAACGTTCTATTCATAGGCATTCTCTCCCTACTTTATTTACTTCTATCATAATTGTAAATTTATCTTGAAGCAACATAATCTACTCGTATAGAATTTTAAGTTTTGTTTACAATTTTTACACATAAAAAATCTATTTTTTTAAGGGAAATTATTTGTATAAAATTGATTTTTTATAATATGATATTATCATAAATCATTTTTTAATATAGTTATTTCACCTTAGATTTCGGTGCAAATAATCTTCTATAAATAACACAATCTATCTTACAAAAATGTATGTAATTTCGCACTATTTTTAAGCTGGTTTTTTGAAAATTCAAACTTATTCTAACAAGAAAAAAAATTGTTTGACGTCGTTATCCTTTCCGTATATTATTTTGATTTGTTGCCATACATGAAAAAGTTTTTTGATTTGCAACTATCCTAAAAAAGGAGGCGTTTCTCATGTTAAAACATCGGGACCTTTCAGAAACTAACGAATTATACCAATTAATGATCCACCCAACCGTTTATCCATTTGTTCGTCAGAAAGCTTCCTCAGCTGAAGAGTATTTATTTATGACAAAACAATTATTGGAAGAAGAACAAATAGGTAAGACAATTTCAAGGACCATTGTTGGTGACTTTGGTCAACCAATAGGTACGATTAGTCTGTTTGACATACAAGATGGCGCCGGTTTCCTTGGAACATGGATAGGGGCACCTTATCAAGGAATGGGCTATAATCGAATTGCAAAACATGATTTTCTATCAGAACTATTCTTTGAAAAAGACTTTCATACGGTTTTCTTAAGAATCCGCAAAGAAAATGAAAAATCAAAGCGCGCTTCTTTAAAGTTGCCTTATGTTGTATGTGCACAAGATTCACATCCAGCACTTTACGAAGAAATTAATACAGGTGATGTAAAATTTGATCTTTTCAAAATACCAAAAGACTTGTTCTATATCGTCACTGCCAACGAAACGACAAACGAAGAAGAACAGGCAATGTAATTTTACAATACGCTTATGTGTACAAATACATTATAAATAAATGAAATATGTCATAAAAAATTCAAAAATAAGGCTTCCGAAAAGTAATTTTCGGAAGCCTTATTTGCGACAAGGATCGTGACAATTTATTGTTACTACCGCAGGAGCACAGATTTTTAGCAATATTATATCATTAGAAGTATAGGTGACCAGAAAGTGTAATACTTTCTGAACGCCCCCTTTACTACTTAAGTTTTTACATTTCCTTCTGATATTGGGTAATTAACATAACCATCTCTTCAGGTGTTTTTGGACTTTCTGCTTTTTCCATTGCATCAATGATGATCGATTCTCTTCTTACTAACGTCTCCACTGACTTCATAAAACTATTTTTCGATAATTGTTCTTCCTCGAGGGTCACCGCAAAACCTTGGTTCTCAAAAATAGAAGCATTCAATATTTGATCTCCCCTACTTTTCGATGCCGATAGAGGGATTAAGAGCATTGGCTTTCTTAATGCTAAAAATTCAAAAATGGAATTCGAACCTGCTCGTGAAACGATTAAATCTGCTACATATAATAAATCAGGCAACTCAGTCGTCACATAGTCAAACTGTTTATACCCTTTCAAACTATCTAAAGAAGTATCCACATTGCCTTTCCCACAAAGATGAATAATATTAAATTTCGTCAATAACTCCGGTAAATTGCTGCGAAGGGCATCATTTAATACAATCGATCCTAAACTCCCCCCCATCACAAGGAGTACTTTTTTATTTTCTTCAAAGCCACAAAGTTGTAATCCGCGCGATTTGTTTCCTTCAAACAATTGATTTCGAACAATCGAACCTGTACATGTCGCTTTGTCTTCGGGTAAATATTTTAATGTATCTTCAAAGATCGTAAATACATGGGATGCAAAAGGTAAAGCAATTCGGTTTGCAAGGCCCGGCGTAACATCCGATTCATGGACAACAACCGGCACATTTGCTAATTTAGCAGCAATTACAACGGGCACTGATACAAAACCACCCTTTGAAAAGATAATCGATGGTTTGACTTTACGTATTACCTTAAAGGCTTGCCCCACTCCAGCAAGTACTTTAAAAGGATCGGTAAAGTTCTTCATCGAAAAGTACCGACGTAGTTTTCCACTTGAAATACTATGGTAGGGTACGTTTGGGAAACTATTCGTAATTAATTCTTTTTCTATGCCATCATGAGAACCTATATAATGTACATCATAACCTTCTGAAAGGAATGTTGGGATAATGGCTTGATTTAATGAAACGTGCCCAGCCGTTCCACCGCCTGTTAAAATAATTGATTTTTGTTTCACACAAAATCTCCTATCTAAATAAAGCTTTAATTCTTACTATATGATAAAAATAAACGATCCATGATGAAACGATCCAACTTGGACTTTAGTCAATATTGTACCATAATTGTCAATCGGAACAATGAGAAAACAAAAGTAGTATTAGAAAAACACGGTTTGTCGCCACAATACGACAAACCGATGTCTTTTCTTATGCGGATATCCGTAAACTTATACTTTCCTATCCGCAAATAAAAAACCAGCCACGAATGACTGATTTTTTATTTAATGATCCCTACTTTTAATATTTTTCCTTTAACATTTACTGCGATATCCAATTCTGCAAATGTTTCATGCCAATTTTCATCAAACATTTCAGGCTTCGCTACTCTTACAAAATTGCCCACTCCAAGTACATCACTTTTCTCTTCCTGTAAAACCGTAATTACTTTTTCAATTTCTTCTGTTATTTTCTGTTCAAGAAATTTTTCAATCTCAGGTATTTTTTTCGTATCCGTTAAGTTATCGCCGCTTAATTCTTGAATATCCATTTGTAAATCATAATCAAGTTTTATTGAATTTGATGATGTCACTTTCCATTTCTTCTTTACATCCATCACTGTAATAGAGAGTGGTTTATTATTATAAAAAAATGAAAATTGTATTTTACGTCCCTTTTTTTGTAACAATAGACCAATAACCTTGGACTGATCAGGTTTTAGTACTCTTCCTGTATACTTTCCTTTTGAAAACAACGCAACCCCCCCTAATTGTGGTCTTTGCTGTTTCTCATCTAAAGTAATATACGGTAATACTAAATCAGTCCCTTTCGAGTTTAATGTTGCTCCTGTCGTTTGAAGTGTGTATTCAGGTACGTATGATAGTATTTCTGCGCTTCGTATAAGCCTTGAGTAATACTCTCCTGCTTCAGCAGACCAAGATTTACTTGCATCAATATAATCTTTCACGCTTCCCTTTGCGATTACAACAAAGGCTGTTAATGAGTTATATGGGTCCCGATAAAATACATCTAAATATTTCTCAAGGCCGTCAGTAGCTAAGTCTTCACCAAGTATAAATGCAGATAACATGGACAAATCAATTGATTGTTCAACTTTCATTTCTGCATTTAATCGTACTTCTCGAGGAGATTTTCCTTCAGCCTCAATAACCGTGATCTCAGTACTATCTTGTAACGCTTCCGAATAAGCATAAATTCCTTTCATATCACCCAGAGTACCCTCCATACCTGCAAGAGAAACTACGGAATGCTCCTTATATAAACGTTCATCCCAACAACCTGTAAGTAAAACAATTATGATGATGAATTGGATGAATCGAATATAGTTCGCCCCCTTACTTTATTCCATGTAATGATCATTATAGGTAATAGTACTCCGAATATAGGAAAGGTAATCCAATAACGTACCCTAATCCATTGTAAATCCGCAAAGTTTGCAAAATAGTATGCAAATATAAAAATAAGAATATGGTACAAAACAATTCTCATTTTTGTATATTTTCGTTTCTTTTTAAAATGAACTAATTTCACTACAAGTATAAAATTAATAATCGTAATGATTGTAATTAATACCCAGAAAAATACAAAAATAAGATCTAAACGCTTAATAAAGGTAACCTCTTGCGTATGCAATATATAGAGTAGTGGCTCTGAAATAAATCGAAATTCATCTAGGCTGAAATACAAACTAACTGTTATGATGGAGAACATATACATGAAAAATAAAAGGAATACAAAATAAAATAGGGGTTTCCCAGCAATTTTTTCATTCTTCATCACGTATTTTCTTAATATCAAATAGCATTCCATATTTCGATAAGCGCTAAAACTATAGATTAACCCCCATATCCATTCTTTCAACCCACTTTCAGAAGTTGGTACGAGATTTCTGTATTCGAAATCATCCGCAGCATTTAAAATAAAAATAATAAAAAAAATAATAAATGTTCCAAAAATAGCACCTATATTTACCGCTGTTTCTGCCCTACTTAAACTAGCATATAGACTAGGTATTAGTAACATTAGTAGTAATGCATATTTTGGCGTATTCGGACTCATCCAAGTCGATACAACAAATATTGTATAAGAGACTAGAAGTGATAAATGGAATAGCCAATAAATTTGATATATAACCGACGACACTTTGCCTAAAATAAAATACTTATAGGTTTTTTCATATAAAATAAACAATAAATAAACCAATATAGAGGCAACAATAAAAATTAGCCAAGCTGCTCGCTTACCACTGTCAATGATTATCGATTGAATAGAAATATATACAAACCCAGTAAACAGTGGGAACAATAACATGAAAAATTGTATACGTGAAAGACTTATCTTCATAGTTTTCGATCCTCTTTAGGCGAAAAGCTTTTCACTTGTTTTCCTGGCTTGAAAAATGGCTCACGAATAAAGATTTTATATAGTTCCTTCGGTAAGAATGGAATAAGTGGTGTAAAATAGGGCCTTTTTAATGATGTTAGATTTAAAAGATGAATTAGTAAAATGGCCGCTCCAAATGCAATGCCTAAAAAACCAAAGAAAGATGCCAAAATCATAAAAGGAAAACGCATTATTCTTACAGTTCCATTCATTTCCGTCGAAGGGATTACAAAGCTTCCTATTGCAGTAAAGGCAACCACAATTACCATCATATTCGAAACAAGACCAGCATTTACAATGGCATCCCCGATCACAAGTCCTCCAACAATCCCGATCGTTTGACCAACCGCTGTTGGTAATCGTATACTCGCTTCCCTTATTAGCTCTAGCGTCAGCTCTAAAATAAAAGCCTCTAATATCGGTCTATAAGGAATGTTATTAATATCCGTTTTTATTTGATTAGAAAGCTCTAAAGGTAAAATTTCAAAATGAAAGCTGATTACGGCTATATAAAACGCTGGTAAAAAAATGGCTAAGATGAAACTAAAAATACGCAACATGCGATAAAAAGAACCAGTAATAGCCCTACCATTAAAATCATCAGGAGTTTGATAAAAGGTGAAAAAAGAGACAGGTCCGATTAACGCCGTCGAAGATAAATCTGATATCACCGCAATCCTTCCTTCAAGTACTCCAGCTGCAATCCGGTCTGATCTTTCTGTTTTCAAAAGTTGTGGAAAAGGAGACCAGACATGATCTTCTAAATAATCTGTCAGTTGACCCACACTATAAAGAATATCGATTTTAATGTTATCTAATCTTTGTTCAATTAGTTGCAACGCCTCTTCGTCCACTAGATCTGCCATATAGAAATAGTAAACCGTTGTATTGGTTTCATCCCCTATTGATTTTTGTTTTACGACTAATTTATGACTTTTAATACGTTTCCGAATTAAAGATAAATTAACATCAAAGTTTTCAACTAACCCTTCCCTCGAGCCTTGTAAAACGTGTTCACTAGTTGGTTCATCTGTTTGTCTATAAGCCATTTCAGGAAGACTAATTCGAATCATTTCTTTTGTTTTTAGGCGAACAACAACCGTTTCACCATCGCAAAGGAATTTTGCCAGTTGTTTTTCATCTAAAGGGATGACGGTTGTATAAACAGATTCTCCCCAATATAAATTATCATCACGTATATGTTCCTTAAAAAAATACATAATTCGTTCTACATCTGCCTTATTGACAATGGAGGAGTAAAAACATAAAATAGCGATTTCATTGTCCCACCAACTAATTGGCTTTGCGACAAAATCAGCAGAATTATAAAAGCTATTTTTTAATTTCGTTAAAATGATTTGTTGTTGATCCTGCTGTTCAGTCATTTCAACCCCCTCCTCTAAGTAACTTCAAGTATTTCCATTTATTACTCAAAAATAAACAAATTATGGAGAAAATAAAACAAAGAAAAAACCGAGCAAGAACAAAGTCTTAACTCGGCTAATATTTGAAACGATGAAATTATTTTTGGATAAATTGTTGTGTCCAGTAGTTCCCATCCGCAACATACCCTACACCGATATGTGTGAAGCTACCATTTAAAATGTTTGCACGGTGACCTTCAGAGTTCATCCAAGCTTGGACTACTTGTTCAGGTGTTTTTTGACCTTGTGCAATATTTTCACCTGCTGCTTTATAAGAAATGCCAGCAGCTTTCATTTGATCAAAAGGACTACCATATGTTGGGCTAGTATGTGAGAAATAATTATTTTTTGACATATCTGCTGATTTCTCACGTGCTACGGCCATTAATGGCGTATCCATTTGAAGTGGTGCAAGACCCGCTTTTGCACGTTCTGCATTTGTTAATTCTACAACTTGTTTTTCAAATTGTGATGCTGAAGTATTAACAGGTGCACTCGTTGTCGGTTTTGTAGCTTGTTCTGTTTTATTTTGCGTAGCGTTATTGTTTGCTGCTGGTTGTGGAGCAGGTGTTGTAACAACAGGCGCTTCTTTTTTATCTTCAGTTTTTGTTGGTACTGTTTGTTTCACTGGAGTTGTCGTTGTTTTCTTTTCTTCTACAGTATTTTTATTTGCTTGTGTTTTTGAAACTGTTTTATTAGCCTCTACTAATTTTTTCACTGCGTCTTTATTTAATTTAATGTTATGCGAAGCGAGTAATTTCTCTAAATCTACATTTGATTTTAGTAGTTTAAGAGAAAACTTTTGTAACTCTTCTTTATTATTAAGTGCTTTAAACACTTCTTGTTGATCAATTTGAATTACCTTTACATAAGATTGAATTGAGTCGTTTTTTACCTCCTCTTTGTTTGCTGCAGCATCTGCTGCTGGAACTTGAGTTGCGAATAAACCTAAAGCACAAAATGTGATAAACCATTTTTTCATTTTGTATTGCCCCCTCTCACAACTAATCATAAGGGAGGTTTTTTGTCATAATTGGTCCATATGTTGGTAACAGAACCAAATAATCTTGCAAATCTATTAAACTACATAGTTTCAACTCTACTATTTACATAAAATTTTCCTATTGAAGAAACAACTACACGCAAAATGCTATTGACAACTTTTTGCGTTACGCATTAAAATACAATACTTTTTCAATTATTACACGAACATTTCCTTTATTCGTCTCCAATTACATGGATGTGCTGAATATTTTCACCGATCATCACGACCTTTGGAGGCATATTGATATATTCAGGTAACCATTGTACTAATCCATACGCATATTGGAATAACATCGGTCTAGAAATTCCCTCAATCGGTACATATCCCTTTATTCGATAAACGGTACTCGGTAATGATCTTACCCAGTCTTCAAATTGTTCTTGCGTAAAACTATGATTAAATTCGATTAAACGCGAACTCAATTGCAGCTGTTTCCCAACGTGAACTGATTGAATTTCATTACTAGATTTTTGGGTAGAAGATTGTAAACTTTCTAGTAGATGTAATGGAACTCGTCCATTCGTTGTTTGTAAAATGAATGCATTAGGATTTAACCCTTGCATTTCAAAAACGACTTTTCCCTGCTCTGAATCATTTAATAAATCCATTTTATTGGCAAGTAACAAATGGGCATGTCGAATTTGTTCTAAAAATAACGTACGCACTTGCGGTGTTAACGACTCTTTTTGAAGCCAAAGCTTACTATCTGCCACCGTAACAATCCCTTTAATATTAAGTTGTTCTGCAAATAATGGGGAATATACCGCGTCTAATGCTTCTACAGGATGGGCAGCTCCAGTCGTTTCAATGATTAATACGTCAAAATCTTCATCTGCTAATAATGATTGAATTTGCGCCTCTGTTTTTTCTGCGCCAGAACAACATATACAACCTTCTAACATTTCCTTCAGTGGGACATCTTCTCCAACTGCTTGTGAGTCGAAGGGTAGCTTCCCCAGTTCATTCATAATAACTGCAGGTTTTAATCCTTTTTCTTTAAATTGTCGTAACACATCTGTTAACATCGAAGTTTTACCACTTCCTAAAAAACCACTAAATAAATACACATCTTTCATCTGTATCATTCCTTCCTAAAATAGTAGAAAGAGCTGACAATTGCTCGTAAAGACGAACAAACGCAGCTCTCCCCATACATTATTTTTTTGCTGTTCCAGACAATAATTGCTTTGCTTTTTGTAAGTGAGGATCGTCTTTTTCCATTTTTTCGCGCAATGCATCCATTAATGCATACGTTGTCTCCCCTACAATTGTACCGGATTGTTCTAAATTATGCTCTTTTTGGAATGCTAAAACAGCTTCCTTTGTCTGTTGATCGAATGCATCGTCAATAGTTCCTACTTCATAGCCTAAAACATTTAACATTTGTTCAGCAGAGTTAACCGCTGATGATACATTTCCCACTTTTATTTCGGTTTTTGGGTCAATGTATGTTAAAGAGGCATACTCCGGATATGGTACTTCTTCATCGGGTTTGATTCCCTTTTCGTTAATCCAGTTGCCATTTGGTGTTAACCATTTTCCCGTCGTATATTTTAAATTGGATCCATCTGGTAAATAACTCACGGTTTGAACAGTCCCTTTACCGAAAGAAGTTAAACCTACAATTTTCGCACCAGCCGATTCACTTAAAGCACCCGCTAAAATTTCAGAGGCAGAGGCACTTCCGTTGTCGATTAATACAACAACAGGTAAATTAAATTTTTTCCCGCCTTCAGCTAACATGGCCTGTGGTGGTCCATTACGTTCTTGTACTTGTACAATCGGTTTTCCTTCATCAATAAATAAGTTGGCAATATCAATCGCTGACGTTAAGAAGCCTCCAGGATTTTGACGAACATCTAAAACGATACTCTTCATGCCGTCTTTTTCGTATTGATTTAAAATTGTTAATAATTCATCGTAGGTTTTTTCACTAAAAGAAGTAATTTGAATATGAGCAATTTTATCCTCACCCATTTCACCATATACCGTTTCAATCGGAATATCATCACGTATAATTGTTACTTCAATAATATCATCATTCGCACCACGTTGAATTGTAAGCGCAACGGGTGTACCTTTTTCCCCGCGAATTAATAAAACTGCTTCAGAAGCACTCATTCCTTGAATACTTTTTCCATCAACAGTGAGTATAACGTCTTCAGGCAATAAACCTGCTTTTTCTGCAGGAGAATTTCTTATAGGCGAAACAACAACAATATTTCCGTTTCGTTCTTGAATTTCTGCTCCGATTCCTTGGAAGCTAGAAGAAAGGTCTGTATTGAATTGTTCAGCCTCTACTTCATCCATATAATCTGAATATGGATCTTCCAATGCATCAAACATTCCATTAATGGCACCTGTAATGACTTCGCTATCATCTATTTCGATATAATATTTTTCTTTTAATTCATCATAGGCATCATACAGCTTCGAAAATTCATCTCTTTCAACAGGTGCCGCTACTTCGACAACTTTTTGATCGCCAAAAGTTAAAGCAAAGATCGTTACACCTGAAGTTAATAAAATTGTTAAAAACATTAACATGATGAACGCAAAAGGCTTAATGCGCAAATACTTTTTGGCAGGTTTTATTTGTTCTTGTTGCTCCTGTTGTTCTTCATGTTCTTTTTGCTCAGATTGTTCGTTACCTTGTTGGTTTTGATTATCCATATTGTTCACCACTCTCATTTACACTTACTAAAATATTTAGACGTTATTACCATATTAACAGTTTCTCGAGATTACGAAAAGAAAAGACTGTCAATAAATAGACAGTCTTAAAATAACTATGCATTTGTGCTCACATTACTCTTGAATTGCAGCCTCTAATGCAACAACAATCATATCATTGAAAGTAGTTTGTCGTTCTTCAGATGTTGTCACTTCACCTGTAATAATGTGATCTGAAACAGTTAATACAGAAAGAGCCTGTCTTCCAAATTTAGCTGCAAGCGTATAAAGGGCAGCCGATTCCATTTCAATAGCTAAAACCCCATAACGAGCTAGTTTTTCGTTTTGGTTTTCTTCCGAATAAAACATGTCAGCAGTGAAAATATTGCCGACTTTTAAATTTAATCCAGCTGCTACACCTGCATTATATGCTTTTAATAGCAAATCAAAGTCTGCAGTTGGAGCAAAATCAATTCCGTTGAAAATAATTTCATTCATTTTAGAGTCAGTCGATGCGGATTGAGCTAAAATAACGTCACGTACTTTTACATCTTTTTGGATTGCGCCACAAGTACCTACACGAATTAGTTTTTGTACATTATATTCTTGCATTAACTCCGTCGTATAAATTGAAATCGATGGCACACCCATACCAGTTCCTTGTACAGAAACGCGCTTACCTTTGTATGTACCTGTATAGCCAAACATATTTCGCACTTCATTATAGCATGTTACATCTTCTAAAAAGTTTTCTGCAATATACTTCGCACGTAAAGGATCTCCAGGTAACAAAATAATTTCTGCGATGTCTCCCTGTTTTGCGTTAATGTGAATACTCATTTGCAATCCCTCTTTCTAAATTTACTAAAAACACTTGTATTCCAAAATAAAATATACTTTCTTTTAAAGCTTTGTGCAATGATTTGCCATCTTATACATGTATTGTACTAGATTTTCGATTTTTCATTCTCGTTCACTTTACTCATTTTTCATCTCATACAATGACCACAATTCATCAAAAGCTTGTGTCGTCATGTGCTCATGGACAAGCGTCTCGATATAACTTGATAATTCATCAAAGGAAGTACTTGTTTTTGGAAAACTATGATCTAAAAACGCTCCTTCTGCAAAACGTGTTTTACGATCTTCCCAATCCCCTCCTCGAAAAGTGAGGACAAATAAATAAAAGCTAGTTTTCATAATGGTTACTCCTTACTACTATAATAATTCCAGTAAATAGGACTTTTTACTATAAAAATGTTGGAAAATATTTCGAATATAATGTAAACTTTTAAAGTAACGAAAGTTTAAGAAGGATGGTGACATTATTGAGCAAAATTAATAAGACGTCTCGTGAGCAAAACATTAATGTTTCTTCTAACCATAAAAAATTATCTAAAGATAAAAAAAGTAAAAAGAATCATACGAATGCTAGTTTTTTTCATTTAATTCGTGGACGAGTTGTACTTATATTCAGCATTTTACTTGTAATAATCATTGGGATGCAAGCGCTATCGTACATTAGTATTTCAAAACTGCAACAAAACCTAAAAGACTTTGCAGAACAAAACATGCAAGAACAAGCTCAAATTAATAATTTAGGTAACAACATTTTAAATCTATCAAACTATGAACAAGCTTATATTATTCATGGTGGAGAAGATGCTTTAAACAATTATAATGATATGAAAAAAACAATTACTTTAAAGTTAAAAGAACTCGAAACGACTTTTGAAAATCGTGCAGAGGAAAATGAAGTACTTGCTTTAATTAATCAGTACTATACCATCTATATAAATTATTCAAATAGAGTGCTAGAAACAAGAACGCAATTCGGCTTTGAAGGTGCACAACGTTTAATGGATTTAAACGATGCGGAAAACGTAAAATCATACATTAATAACGCATCGCAAAATTTAATTACATTATTAGAATCAAAAAATGCAGAAACTATAAAAGAACTTGAAAGTTTAGCGAATTATTCCCGTATTGGGTCGATCATTTTATCGCTTATTGCCTGTGTGTTAACCATTACATTTGGTGTTATCCTCTTTAAATCCATTCGTCGGAACACATTTAAAATCAATCATTCGATTTTAGATATTGCCCAAGCCGGTGGAGATTTAACTCGTCGTGTCGAGGTGAAAACGAAAGATGAATTTTCTCAAATTGCCAATTCTACTAACCTATTAATAGATTCCATTGCAAATTTAGTCAAAAGGGTGTCAAACTTAGCAGAAAATGTTTCTGGCAGTTCCCAAGAGTTGATGGCATTGGCAGAGGAGAACGCTAGAACAATCGATGAAATTGCTAATAATACACAAGATATCGCCAGTGATAGTGACCTAACACAATCGCGTACAAGAACTGCCATCCATAAAATGCAACAATTAGAACAAGCGATGAACGAGCTGACAATAGAAGCAAATGAAGTTCAACGTACAGCAGAGGAAATGAAAAAAGCTGCTTTCAATGGTGGAAAGTCCGTTGAGCAATCCTCAATCGTGATGCAATCAATAGAAGAAACGATGTCCAATACATCAACAACAGTAGAAACATTAGGAAAAAAATCGACGGAAATTACGTCTATTATTGAGACGATTACGTCAATTGCAGGTCAAACCAATTTATTAGCACTAAATGCAGCGATTGAAGCCGCGCGTGCAGGTGAACACGGGAAAGGTTTTGCAGTAGTAGCAGATGAAGTCCGAAAACTAGCGGAACAATCTGAAAATGCCGCAAAAGAAGTAACTGGGATCGTGACATCCATTCAACACGAGGTAAAATCCATCATTGAACAAAATCACGAAGGTGTTCAATCGGTTATTCGTGGTGTCGAAGTAACGAATGAAACGAATGGTGTGCTTGAAAACATTCTAGAACAAACGAACAAAACGACAAGTGTCATTGCGTCAATGGTCGAAAAAATCTCTATGACATTAAATACAAGTCATGAGGTGGCCGCTTCTTTCGTTGAGGTAAATACAATTGCCGAAAACACAGCATTGCATACAGAACGCTCCGCATCAGCCGCGTTACAAGGCTCTGCATCCATGCAAGAAATTAACGCATCCGCAACAGAACTTGCCAAACAAGCAGATGATTTACGAAACGTAGTAAGTGAGTTTAAGATTTAACTTCAAAATGCGAGAAGAAAGGCAATTTTGCTTTCTTCTCGTATTTTTATTTTCCCCCAAAAACTACTATCGTTATATTTTTAAACTTTAATGTCTACACTAAATTTTAACAAATAATGTTAGAGGTATATCGAATGGTTAAAATCGGGCAAATTGGCTTATTACATGTCATTTTTTTAGTAATGACTTTTATCGGTTTAAAAAATCATGTCACGATTCTTCCACCTTTATTAGAACATGTAAAACGAGATGGCTGGGCATCTGTTATCTTTGCTGCTATCCTCCTATTCCCTTGGCTATTTCTACTTCTTTATATTCATAAAAAATCAAAACAACGACCGATTAAAATTTGGTTAAAGGAGAAAGTAGGGAAAATTGGATCAGCAATTATTTTATATTCTACGGTAGCTTTTATTTATTTAATGGCAGCATTTACGTTAAGAGAAACCGTGCTTTGGATTTCAAGTACATTTTTAAATCAGACACCTAAATTAATATTGATTGCTTTATATATTATCCTTTGTTTTTTATTAGTTTCTACTAATATTCAAACAATCGTTATCGTCAACACCTTTGTCTTATTTTTTGTAGTGGTATTTGGATTTTATGTAGCATTCGTAAATATTCAAGTGAAGGATTACAATTTATTACGTCCATTTTTTGAACATGGATTTGAGCCTATTGCCAAAGGATTTGTTTATCCCGCCTCCGGGTTTATTGAAATATTTTTATTATTATTTTTACAACATCATTTTAAAAGTAGGATGAAATGGTATCATCTAGCAATTATGCTTTTCATTTTAGTTGGCTTAACTTTAGGACCTTTAATGGGGGCAATTGTTGAGTTTGGTCCAGAAGAAGCAGCGAAACAAAGATATCCTGCCTATGAAGAATGGGGATTAGTTTCAATTGGTCGTTTTATTGAACATATGGATTTCTTATCTATTTATCAGTGGCTTACAGGCACGTTTGTGCGTGTTGGGTTATTATTATTTATCGCTACGGACATATTAAACTTTACGGGTGATGTAAAGAAGATTTGGAAATATATGCTCCCACCCTTTTTCTTCACTAGCTTAGGTCTATTTTTAATCGATGATAGTTTATTTTTACAACTAAATGGTAATGCAATGTTGATTCTTACATTTGCTTTCTTCTTCATTTTATCTGTTCTATTTGGTTGTATTGCGACTTTAAAAAAGAAAGATCCAAAAAATCAAATTCCGAAAACGTCCACACAGAAAAATCAGACATCAGAAGGTAGTGATACTTAAGTATGGATCAAGAGGAACCATTAATACACAATATAACGACTTTAAAACAGCTTTTTAAAAATTCCGCAGATGTACTTTTTAATGAATTCACGTTTCATCAATCCAATGTTTTTTTTATAAAATGCGATGCTATGGTAGATCAAACGATGCTCTATACAGTCGTTCTACCAACTATTGAAAAACTATATGAAAATGATGATGACATCAATATGCAAGCGAAAATAGAAGGCTTACCCATTCCTGAACTAAAAAAAGTTAAAAGTACGGACGAAATTATCTCTCTTGTTTATAGCGGCAACCTCCTAATGTATTTTGAAGATTGTCAATTACTCTATACAAGTAATATTTCGCGTAAACCGAATCGTTCTCCAGAAGACACGAGTATGGAAGCAATTGTTAAAGGAACACGAGATAATTTTATTGAAGATCTTTCAACAAATATAGCACTTATTCGAAAACGAGTTCCAACTAATTCGTTATGCGTCGAGAAGATGGAGATTGGGAAACGTTCTAAAACCCAAATTGCCATTCTCTACTTTGACGATATTGCGAATAAAGATATTTTGACTGAACTAAAAAAACAACTACAAAAAATCGATACAGATATTGTTCTTAGCCCAGATTCTTTAATGGAACACGTCAATAAAAAAAACTGGTTATTACCAACAACACATGCGACAGCTCGAGCAGATTTTGCTATACAGTCATTAGTTAGGGGGCGATATATGCTCATGGTTGATGGCGCATCCTATGCAATTATTACCCCCTCTAATTTCTTTTTGTTATTAAAGACTGCTGAGGATTATGAAAACCCTGTTGCTTTTAGTACTTTTGAAAGATTATTGCGTTTAATAGGAATCTTTATTGGCGTTACACTTCCGGCATTTTGGCTTGCACTTACTCTTTTTCACCAAGATCAGCTACCCTTCCAATTATTAGCAACAGTCGTTGTTGCTAATAGAGGGTTACCTTTCCCCGCTGTATTAGAAATGCTTGTGTTACTTATCATGTTTGAAATGTTTAGAGAAGCCGGGATGCGACTACCTACTAAACTTGGAGGTACAATTAGTGTAGTTGGGGGCATTATTATTGGGGATGCTGCTATTCGGTCAGGTATTACTAGTCCAGCTATGGTTGTCATTATTGCTATATCAACTATTGCTTCCTTTACAATTGCTAACCAATCTCTTGTAACGATGGTAAGTCTTGTACGGATTTTTTTCATTTTACTAACATCTATTTTTGGGCTATTTGGTTTTTTTATATGCCTTTATTTAACCGTTTTATATATCGCAAATATGCGTATTTTTGGTACTCCTTATTTAAATTTAACAGCTGATTTAAGTTGGTCAACAGTCAAAAAGACATTATTTAGATCCAGAAAAGATAAATACAACCAAAGACCAAATATGTTAGATCCTCAAGATCAACAACGGATTAGTAGCGGGGGGAAAACGAATGAATAAAAATTTGTTTTTATTGCCCATAGTTTGTTCAATAATCTTTTTATCAGGTTGTTGGGATCTCAATGAGAGCGAAAGAATGTATTATATCCACAGTCTTGCGATTGACTACATAGATGGAGAATATGAGGTTTATATGCAACTAATTAGCTTTGGAAACGTGGCTAAATCAGAGCAACTAAACCAAGACATCATTCAATCAGAGGTCTCATCTGAAAAAGGAAAAACTGTAGATGAAGCTTTTTTTAAACTTTACCATGCAATTGATGAGAGGATTTTTTGGGGACATCTAAGTTTTATTGTTTTGAGTGAGGAAGCCTTGAAAAATAATCGCATTAATTCTTTGTTAAATTTGCTCACTCGTTATCGTGAGACACGGTACCAAACTTGGGTTTATTGTACAGATGAACCATTGAATGAATTTTTAAAGATTGTTCCGCTTTTAAAACGTTCTATCACATTATCTAAATTGGCAGACCCATTAAATTCTTATGAACAGGAATCATTTATAGAACCGATGAATCTTAGGCAATTATTGATCCAAATAAACGAACCTAGTTATGAGGCGAAAATCCCATATGTGAAATTAAAGGATGATTGGGAGACTCAAAAAGGATCCAACAAATCTGTAAAAGTTGCTGGTGTTGGCATTATTTCTCGGGAAAATTATAAAGGATCTATTCTAGAGGATAGCGCACATGGGATTAAATGGTTAACTAATAAAACTGCGAGAGGTCCAATTACATCTAGACTTGATGATAGTCAATATATAACCGCTGCAGTCGAAGATTTAAAAGTGAAGGTCAAACCAATTGTTGAGGGTAATAATGTAAGATTTGACATTAATCTAACATTAACAGTTGGACTAAATAGCTTTTCAAGTAAATTAACTGTTACTGAAATAAAAAAAGCTATAACTAAGGAAGTACAAAAAGAAATAAAGGATACTTTTAAGAAAGGTTTGAAGCTAAATGTAGATATTTATCGACTTTCAGAAGTGCTATATAGAGACAATGTGAAGGTTTGGAAGAAACTACAAAAAGATGGGAAAATTGAACTTACAGAAAATTCCATTCGCAACATTAATGTAGCTGTTGAAAAAGTAGCTACAGGAAGAAAATCATTTGAACCAGTGGTGGAGTAATTTCTCTATGAAAAAGGGACGCTCAGATAATGAACGTCCCTTTATTTAGATTTATTTAAATAAATCTAAATATTCCCCATAGCCTTCTTCTTCTAGCTTATCTTTTGGGATAAAGCGTAATGCAGCGGAATTAATGCAGTATCGTAATCCCCCTAATTCGCGAGGACCGTCTGGAAATACATGTCCTAAATGAGAATCAGCTGTTTTACTTCTCACTTCTACACGACGCATTCCGTGAGATGTATCAAAATGCTCTGTCACTTCTTCTTTTTCAATCGGTTGTGCAAAGCTTGGCCACCCGCAGCCTGCATCGAACTTATCTTTTGAGCTAAATAAAGGTTTACCTGATACGATATCAACGTAAATCCCTTCTTCAAAATGTTGATCATATTCATTTTGATAAGGTGGTTCTGTGCCTTGTTGTTGCGTTACATAATATTGCATATCTGTTAACTGTTTTAATCGTTCTTCTTTATTCATTTTTATTCCCCCAATGTTGTTGAATAAATGCGGCTCTACCCGAACCAATATGGTACCGTTCATAATGCATCGGATTTTTCTTATAGTACTGTTGATGATATTCTTCAGCAGGATAAAAGGTACTCGCAGGTAAAATTTTCACTGCAATTGGTTTTCGAAACTTCCCTGATTGCTCTAAACGCGCCTTTGATTGTTCGGCGATTGTTTTTTGTTCGACATTGTGGTAGAAAATAGCTGTTGTATAGGATTCTCCCCGATCGTAAAATTGGCCACCTGGATCAGTTGGGTCAATTAACGTCCAATAGGTTTCTACTAGCTTCTCATACGGATACACTTCAGGGTTAAATGTGATTTGAACCGCTTCTAAATGCCCTGTCGTTTCACTACATACTTGTTCATACGTTGGGTTCTCTACATGGCCACCTGTATATCCTGAAACTACACGTTCAATGCCCGCTTGTTCGTCAAACGGTTTTACCATACACCAAAAACAACCACCTGCAAATGTTGCAATCTCATAATTCATTTTTTGCCCTCCTACTCGTTCGGTACAATCACTTCTAAAAGGATACGATTATGCTCTAAATCAATTTCCTTTACTTTTACTTGGGACCCTTTATAAAAGCGGAGTCTTGATAAATCTACAAATATTTCTTCCTCATTTGGACTAACTATTATGTATGATGGAAATTGTACGGAATCACTTAATAATTTTAATACCGTTATAGGTGGTATGTTCAGTTTACCGACATTCATTGTTGTTTGTTTTAAATGAATGTTGCCTTCCGCGTTGACATTCGGTTCAAACTCCATCGAAAACGGAACCGTCACCCCAAAAACCGTTAATTCACTATGCAATTCAATGGTTTCATTTACGGTAAATTCCACAGGTAATGCCGAATTATTTAAAGCATCTGCTAAATAATTCATGGCGATCTTTTCAAAATCATCTGCTGTGGTCTCCACGAGTAGTACACTGTCCGTTGCATCAATCGTAGCCCTTTCAGAAGGGATTGGTACATCATCAGTTGGTGAAGTCGCCCAAATAATTACTATTGTTAATGATACAATGATTAGCGCTGCAAAGACAAAAAAGGCGACTTTCCATTTATTCATTCCACTTCACTCCTAACAAAAAGTTCTACGATTATGGCAACAAGATCGATTAACTAAGTTACGATATGCTCTCTTGATTTACTGTAAGTTGAGGTTCTTCATTAAAGAGAAATAATCCTTTTGAATCCTCTTCTATGTTACATGCTTTCATAATCGAAATAATTCGTTCTGTCATCATTGTATAACCATTACCATTTGGATGGAAGAAATCTGTATGATAAACCATATTAGCGTTTTGATCAAACAAATCCTCTACATCTACAAAACATGCATTTTGGTGACGTTCTGAAATGGTCTTAATGGTGTTGTTCCATTCGGATATAATGGCTTCAAATTCTGAAACTTCATCTGTCACTACCGAGAACGGGTTGTATAAACCAATCAAAATAATTGGAACATCCGGATTTTCAACGCGTATTTTTTGAATAATTTTATCGTATCGCTGTTCAAATTCAATTAACTCTTCATCAAAAGGCTCTCTTTTCAAATTGAGAATATCCTTTTTCACTATTTTCATAATATCATTGCCACCGATTGTAATTGTAATTAATTCGGAGTTTTCAAGCTCTTTATCGTAATGACCTTTTTCAAGAAGAGCCAGTAGTTGGTCACTTCTTCGCCCTCTTTTGCCTCTATTGTCTAATACAACGTCTGAGATTTCTGTCCACTGCTCAATTTTCTCCGCTAATCGTTCAGTATACCCATTTTTTTGCTCTTCATCCCCAACACCTCGAGTTAATGAGTCGCCTAATGCTAAATAATAAATTTTTGATTCTTCCTGGTTTATTTCTTCTGGTTCCGGAAACTCATTTAAAATGTAGTCTTCTATAATTTCTTGAAATGTTTCAAATTTTGTTTCTTCATTTGTAACCGCGTCGTTTGGTTGAGATAGATTCACTTTTTCCTTTGATTGTTCGTTTTGATTACTTGTGGCTGATTGATCAGTTTCTCCAGCTAACGATTTCAATTCGTTTATATCATTCTCGTTTACCACTTCGACACAGCCAGATAAAATTAAACAACTCATGATAAGGGTAATAAAATATTTCACGTAGGTTCCCCCTTTCTACGATTATGATTTTGATGATTTATCATGAATTTTAAGTTTCATTTTCGTTCATACGTAACGCTAAACTATTCCCATTTTTATATACCCTTTTTATTCCTATTATATGCAACCTATCTATAACTAAGTTCTTCCCTATTTCTCAAAGTTAAAAAAGTGCCAATCCCTTGTCACAGAAGGAACACGGCACTTTCTCTTATTTATTTCAAGGTAACTTTAAGCTCTATTTTTGAAAGAATCACAATAATGATTTTGACACTTTTCTTACTTTTTATACAGTAGATGGAACATTGTTTTTGAGAGCTCCTCAAAGGAAAAGTGCTCCTTACGTTGATTATACCATTTTCGTATCGCTTCGGCTAACCAAAATGGGACAGGACGCCCATCAATTAAATGATAATATTGTTCATACCCCTTCTTTAAATGCTCCCACCTAAAATCATTTCCTGGCACTGTATATTCCGATACATCCAGTACTTTCGCTCTTCCATTTTGTAATAAAATATTTTTTAAATGAATATCACGTGGATTTAACCCTCGCTTACGCACATACTCCCTAGCATCATCCACATCCTGTATGATCTGTTTCGGAATATGAATGCCTTGTAAAATGCAATCAAAAAGTGAAGTTCCCGCCTCGTAACTTAAAACGAGATATTCCTCATCGGCTGCATAACACGTTGAAAAATATGGAGAACCTCCTAATATATAATAAACATTTTGTTCAATTTTTACTTTTGATTTTTTGTCTTTTGCGTACACTTTAAATGCATATTGGGGGACATGTACCGATTGAAAAACTGCTGCATCAGTGCCTATACCAATACATTTCAAATCATTTGCTATACCATGTATCGTAACAAGTTCATTATTTGGGTTTGAAACAACGGTAATTTTTGATAATGAATCCCTCGCGATAGCCCAGTCGTTTCCCATTAGATCGATCCCTTCATTCATATTGAAGGTAATACATAATCTTAATTGGAACAGATTATTTTACACTTCTTAAAGATAAGTTTATTATTCTGATTGTCTTTAAATTATTACTTGTGTAAATATTTTAGGGATGCATGTTTAGATTTTTTAAGTAGATTGCATACTATGTATTGATTTTAGATTAATTGCATGTAAAAACTCCCTTTCTTATCGAAAGAGAGTCTTTATTTTCATATGTGAAGATGATCTTACTTTTTCTTACCGAAAGCTTAGCTTACGAATTGCGGCCGCGTAATTGACTTTCCGCCATTTGTACAAGGCGTTTTGTAATTTCGCCACCTACTGAACCATTTGCGCGAGAAGAAGTTTCTCCCCCAAGTTGTACTCCAAATTCAGATGCAATTTCATACTTCATTTGATCTAATGCTTGTTCAGCACCAGGTACAGCAAGTTTGTTACGATTACCGCTATTGTTGTTTGACATATTGATTGCCTCCTCTTGAGAGTAATTTTTTTACTGATAAATGATTGTTTTTATCAGTGTTTATAGTATATTTAAAGGCTACATTATTAAACGTGGTAATTTATAGCAATGCGATTTTAGAAGAAAAATTTAAAATTGCGGGAATTGAGATGTGACTTAACTAAAAATAAGTCGTATATCAAAGTTGCTTTTTAAAGAATCATATTAAACATTGCTAAAAATGAAGCAATCGTATTGACCGTGCCATGAACCAACCAACTAGTGATGATTGACCCACCTGATTGTTTTTCATTAATCCACCCCATTAAATAACCTGCTATAGATGTTATGAAAATGACAATGATTGCTCCAACTACACCTGCTATCGGTACGATCATCATTCCATGTAAAACGCCAAAAAATAAGCCTTGTAGTATATTTCCAATTTGAAAACCAAACTTATGTATGAGCCTTTTTGTTAAAAATCCTCTAAAAAACAATTCTTCTGAAAAACCTGTTTGGAGAAAAGCGTATATTAAGGCAGGTATCAAAGCTCCTATTCCTTTGTTCGTAAATTGAGATGTTGCTAACGATGAAGTTTCAATAAATAATGGAATAATAATCAATGAAGGAATCAGCAAAATTATAATGATCAATGCAAAAGTGATCGCATATTTCTTTTTATTCAAAATGTTAATCGGTGTTAGGCCAAGCCATGTAAAAAAACGTTTTTCCTTTTTACCAGAAAACCACCACCAAACAAACGGAATGATGGAAAATAAAATTACTTGAACAACGGCACTCAGTAATAAATTGATAATCTCCATTATGTACACATCGCTTTCTACATTTTAATTGAAAAGGAGAAAAGGCCAACAATTAGGACAATTAGAACCTTCCATAATTTAGGCTTTGTAGTTTGTTTTTTATAAATACGATAAGCTAAATAAACGATTATCCCCCATGAGAATAATCCCGTTAACGTTTCAATAACATTAAAATTGATGAACACCGATCTCCCCCCATGTCTGTTTCCTTTTATACGATTGAAAGCCAATTAAGTTCCAATTTTTCCTGAAGTAGGATTTATCCGCCAAATTATAGTAAATATCCGCCAAAAACTTCTATTTATCCGCCAACTTTTTCAAAATATCCGCCAAAATTATTAATTTATCCGCCAACTAAAAAATACACTATCTCTCCTACGCTATTTAATAGATAAAATTCTATTTATCAAATGTATAAATTTTACTTATATTACCTATAATTCCATTAAGGAGTGATATATATGAATACAAATATTGAAGAACTATTAAAACGAATCGAGTTCAAAAAACAATTCGTGGAAGAATATCAAAAGAAATGTATTGAGCGAGCGGAAGTATTCTCAAGTTATAAAGAGCTAAGCCAGTATTGTGATGCGAAACTTGATGCCTATAAAAGCATCATTGCTGATATTCATGATCTGTTTCCTTCAGCAATAACAGCTTCACAAGATGTATAAACATAAAAAGAGACGACTGCGTAATTTGCAGTCGTCTCTTTGCATCTCTACGGCAATTTCATTAAAATTTTCTTATTTCTCTAGTAACAACTAATTTGCAAAACTTACGCTTCACATTTCATTATATTTTCTTGTAGGTTTGGTCACACTGATTTTGTCTATAAGACTTAAAGAAAGAATGACAAACGAGGAGGTCAAATGATGAGAGCAGCTGTTGTAAGTGAAGATAAACAAAAATTAGTAGAAGTAAAAGACATAACATTACGCCCATTAGAAAGTGGCGAGGCATTAGTTGACGTCGAGTACTGCGGTGTTTGCCATACAGATTTACATGTTGCAAAAGGTGATTTCGGTGATGTAACTGGACGTGTGCTTGGTCATGAAGGTGTTGGAATCGTGAAAGAAATCGCGTCGGATGTAACAAATGTAAAAGTTGGAGATCGGGTAAGTATTGCATGGTTTTATAAAGGTTGTGGTGCCTGCGAATATTGTATCACTGGCAACGAAACGTATTGCCGAGATGTCAAAAATGCAGGTTATAGTGTAGATGGCGCAATGGCAGAGCAATGTATTGTGAATGCGAAATATGCAGTCAAAGTTCCTGAAGCGTTAGATCCTCAAAAAGCGACGAGTATTACATGCGCGGGTGTAACGACATACAAAGCTATTAAAATCGCTAATATTGAGCCTGGAGAATGGATCGCCATTTATGGAGTTGGTGGTCTAGGTAATTTAGCCATCCAATATGCTAAGCATGTATTTAATGCAAAAGTAATTGCAGTTGATATTAATGATGATAAGTTAGCACTTGCAAAGGAAGTTGGAGCTGATTTAACCCTTAACTCCAAAGATGTAGATTCTGGTGAATGGATTCAACAGCAAACAGGCGGAGCACATGCAGCCGTGGTAACAGCCGTATCTAAAGTGGCATTCAATCAGGCAGTCAATTGTGTGCGCCCTGCTTCTAAAATTGTCGCTGTAGGTCTACCTCCAGAAACGATGGATTTAGATATTATTAAAACCGTATTGGATGGGATCGAGGTTGTGGGATCGCTCGTTGGGACAAGAAAAGATTTAGAAGAAGCCTTAATGTTTGGCGCAGAAAAAAAGGTAGACCCAGTTGTACAAACAAGAAAACTAGATGAAGTGGCAGAAATCTTCAAAGAGATGGAAGAGGGCAAAATCCAAGGGCGCATGGTGATTGATATGAAAGCAGTATAAAGCTAGGCAACTACAATTAAATGGGATGTCCAGCCTACACTTTCTGGATATCTATGCTTCTAATGATAAACTATCGCTAAAAAGCTTTGCTCCTGCGGTAGTAACAATAAATTGTCACGATCCTCGTCGCAAAGGAGCCGTCCCGAAATAACTTTCGGGACGGCTCCTTTTTGCACTTATTCATCTTCAACTAAAACGAATTATAAGGACCCTGCCAAATCGTTACTTGGTTTCGTCCGTTTGTTTTTGATTGATATAACGCTTTATCTGCAAATATAAATAAATCTCCTAATGATTGGGTATGGATAGGAAATTCAGATATTCCCAAGGATACCGTAATCGACTTTCCTATAGGACTAATGGTATCCGCTATTGTCGTTCGAATCCTCTCTGCCATCATATAAGCTTCTGAAGTATTCGTATCTGACATTAATAAAACAAATTCCTCTCCTCCATACCGGAAAAACATATCCTTCTCTCTAATTAAAGATCGAACTGTTTTAGCCAAATATTTTAACACCTCATCCCCACCTTGATGTCCATAGGTATCGTTAATTGATTTAAAATGGTCAATATCCATGGCGACTAAGGAAAATAATTGTTTCTGATTTGCTAAGGAAACCATCATTTCATTCAATTTCCTTCTATTTGGTAAGCCTGTTAGAGAATCCGTCATGGCTTCTTCGACGAGTTTATTCTTATTTTTTTCAACTGCTTCCACAGCAATAATTAAACTCTTTGTTAAAAGATCGGCTTCTCGATTCCAATGAGATTGATGAACAGGCGGCTGAATTTTTGTATCTGAACCAAACTGATTTACAACATCCGCTAAATCGATAAACGGTTTCGCAAGCTTTTTAGCAAAGCTTATAGAGACCACGAGTATGATGAAAAAAGGAAACAATATGGTCAATAGTAAATTTTGAATGTGCTTTTTTAAAAGTCCATCAATATAGGAAACTGGGGTCTGTTGTACAACTCCCCACCCGATCTCAGGAATAAAGTTATACGCTGCTAACATTGGTACACCTTTACTATTAACGATACGTTCCATTCCACTTTGACCATTTAACAGCTTCGGTATCATCGGATTTCCTTCGACAAACTCCCCAATACGTTTTGAATCTGGATGAAATAATAGCTTGCCATTTGGACCCACAACAAAATAATAAGAACCTGTTTCATCAATGATGTCATTACCTAGAATTTCGCTAAGGACGTTTTGTTCCTGTAAAAAGATCGCTCCACCAATAATCCCTCTATAATTACCGTTGTGATCAAAGTAAGGTTCGCTCATAAATACCATCATACGCCCAGTTAGTCCGGTAAATGGGGGCGCTAGCATGGGAACTTTTGCATTGACCGAATCTTTTAGCACACCTGATACATAATTTCCCTTTAACCCAACCGTAATAGGTGCTACATTTCGCACTAATCCGGTTTCATCTGTCCAGGATAACGAATTAAAATAGCGACTATTACTCCTTAAGAGCTCAAGATACTGTTGGATTTCTTTATCCGTCATCTCAGGGTGATCTCTTAAATACTTCGTCGTTTCTTGCAAGCTAATTCTCATAGATTTAGACAAAAAATTTACGGAACTGCTAATTTTTTCAGACTTTGAGGAGTTCAAGGATAAATAAGTATCCGTCAATGATTTTTTCTCAAACTGATAGGATGCAAACAATAAAAAAACCGTGATTAATACAACAGAAGTACATATCAGGCTAATTAATAACGTTGTAAGTTTAAATTTTCGTTTAAATAGAATTTTCATAAAGTAAACCATTCCTGCAATTGTTTTGGAATAACCAATTAATTCTAACATAATAAAATTAGTTTTTCGTTTATTATGATTTACAAAATATAGATAACAAATAAGCAGCCAGAAAAAGGACTAGAAATTAACCCCGAGCTTCTTACACACCTCAACTACCGGTGGATCTTCTTTCCTTCTATCATACTGCTTCAATAACTCTACTCCCCTTTGTTGATCCCCTGTTTGAACAAGCAAAACCACACGATGAAGCTTGTTAATATACCGATCTTTGGATTGTAAAGCGGCTATAACTGATTCAAGGCTTGTTAATTCTAGAAAATGAGGAATAACATATTGTGAAATATCATTCTTCATCACTTCAATTAATCGGGGGATATCTACATACATCATATTAAATCGATAATTCATCTGCCGTTTTTCGCCCTTCAAATCACCAATATCCTTATGTAGCACTGTACTAATGTTAAGGGGGATAGGTGGTTTCTGAATGTTATGTAGACCAAATTGGGTAATATGGTTCTTCAATGTGTCACGAAAGCGTTGAAGGTCGATATAATCTAAATTCAGTCGGTACCAGACATCTCTATGTCCACGCAAAGTAAAAATTCTGGAACTTTCGACACAATCTGAGGTAGTGGGTATTATGGGAAGATCTAGTGCGTAGAAAACCTTATAGACTGTTGGTACAAATACACCGAAATTAAATGTGAAAACCAACTCTTTTTTTGAATTTATCCGACGATCTGTTTGAAGTTCGATACACCAACCTAAATCATCATTCACCTCTTTATAAAATTTATTACCCGATTTTTTAAAGCATTCTGATTTGAGAATAGGTGTAATTGTATCTTTCACAATTTCTTTCAATAAATTTTGAACAGTCATTTAGGAGTTGTTCCTTTCTTAGGAAAGTACATTCTCATCTTAGTTCTTTCTGGTCAAATCTCATTAGCTGAAGTATTTGCTTTCATAAAAAAAGTAAGATTATGCCACAATATATGTTCAGTTTTCCCATATTCCTCTGCTAATTTTTCAAACTGCGTATTCTTTTTAATGCTTCCAAATCCAACAGAAACCCGTTCTACAGAAGGATTTCTTAAAAGTGGAACATAATCGTCTACATTCATATTCATTGCTGACCAGTGTGTAAATTCAACTAAGGTAGGAGCATGTTCTAAACTACTTATGTCTTTTAACCCTTTCATATTTTCAAATGCCACTTTCTTTAATTGTGTTAGGTTACTTAAAGATGGCATTACATTTACGTTTGGTAGATTTTGAAGAACTAAATATTGAAGTCCCGTTAATTTAGATATAAACGAAAGATCACTTAACCCCCTTATTTGAAGTAACTCCAAATATTTAATATTATCCAATCCTTCAATAGCCGAAAAATTACTTATACCTCCAAAATTGATATTGAGATACCACATATTTTTTAAAGATATTAAAAATTCCAGATTCTTTGTTGTAATGGAGGTGAGTGTTAATTGCTCAATACTCGTCAAATCACTAATCACTTCAATATTCTTTTTGTGCCCTACTATAAGAAGCTTTCGAAGGTTCCTAAATCTTTCTAAAATCGATAAATTAGGTTTTTTTGATTTTGTTTGTCCTAAAACTAATTCTTCTAACGTATCAGGTATTTTAGATAAAATATCAAAGCTTTCAAGACCATAAATGCTCAACATTAATTTTTTCAATTTCTTTAAATTGGTGATCGCTTCTAAATTTTCTACCATCTGATGACACTCTGCATAAAAGCGTGCTAAATTTGGCAACTTTTCAAGAAAACGAAAATCACATGTAGAATTGTAGAAACCATACACACGAAGTACAACATCCTCACGAACAGAGAATAAAATATCATTTAACATTTGAAATGTTTCATGTTCGATTACACTTTGAAATTGTATCACTTCAAGTTCTTTATAATTTAATAAAGCCTGTATCTCTTCCTCGGTTAAAAATTTTTTTATTTCTACCCTTCCCTCCGTGATTATGCTGTACATGAACTGTCCCCTAACTATAATTAGTAAATGCGCCTTATTTAATAAGCTCATTCAACAATGGATGAAGATACGAACAGATACTATGAATTTTGTCATTGATACAATTATTCAAGAAACGAAAAGGAACAAAGGCGCCATTTACCAACTTATCGATACTGAGAAAATGGGTGTGTTTGTTTACTCAATGGGTGGCTTAGCAAGTGGTTGGCTTGGTGGGGAACGGAATGATATTGATGCATCAGTTATTCTAGAAATATTTTGTACGAAAAACACTGCAATTAGCCCTACAACTCCCAGTAGGAATGAAGTTATAAACCATTTTGTGAATTTATCTATGTCGTTCCCTCCTCACCTACTTGCTCAGTCCATCCAATAAAAGAACGCATCAAATACTGTATAATGTCTCGGATCAGTGAAGGTTTGAATTTTTGTTTTAAATGGAAGTGGTTGAGACAAATATTCCTTTTCTAAAATACTATAACCTGCATCCGCTAGTTTCTGTTTGATTTCTCGAAACTCTTCTACCATAAATGGTGGTGGTTCATTTATCACTTCTTGCGGTCTACTAATCATGCTCATTCCGCTAAAAAATTCATCTTGAATCTCTTCCGTATTAATTATAGCTTTATGTCGGATATCTTTCCCAATAATCGCTACCGGAGCTAATCTACTTATATAAATCACAAGGCCTTCTAATTGAATAGACGTTAGCGAATCTTTTTCAATATACTTTTCATTTATCTTACTACTTCCGTCTTTTTTATAACAAAAAAAGTCAACATAAGAAGCATAACCACTTCCATAATGGTCAAAGATGGCTTCACATTTAATGGATTTAGAACGACTGATTATATAAAACAAATTTTGAATATAGTTTTCAATTTGCTCTTTATCGTTTGTGTTATAGGGATACGTCTCACCAATAGGCTGTTCTGCTATCATTGTTTGAAGTTGTTCATTCGAAAATTTCAACAGTATTCACCTCTTTTTTTCGCTCGATGAACTACACGGACATCCCTTAAGTTTAGTTAATGGGTTATGATAATAATTTTCATTATCCCTTCTAGGTTAATTGAGACTGAATTTTCCATAAGTAGGACATGGATAAAGAGACCACGATTGTTCCTATCTCCTTAGCACTCAGTCCCATTGTTTTACAATCACAGGCATGACTGCGGAAAAGTTAAACTACATTTGCATCGCTAATAATTGTGTAAACGACATCATTAGTAATGATTGTTCTTGGTTGCATCGTTTCTTCCCCCTTCTTATTGAGCATTTAATTATTATATATCACTTGTTTTATGGTAAAATTTCAATTTAAAACTATAACTTATTCGATATTTATCATTCTATGTATATCAAAGAGGTAGCATTTCCTATGTTCACTTTACCAGACTTAAATAACATCTTTCTATTAGAAGGACACTATTCTGCATTTTTAGTAATCCTTTCTATCATTATTTCTTGCTATGCTTCTTATATAGCGTTGTCCATGAATAGACGGATGAAGGATCATACATTTTTCCATAAAAATTTTTGGCTCTTTCTATCCTCTATAGCGATGGGGCTTGGTATCTGGTCTATGCATTTTATTGGAATGAGTGCTTTTATGTTGCCCATTCCAATGAGTTACGATGTCGGTTTAACGATTGTGTCTGCACTTCCAGCTATATTAGCTTCTTATACGGCCTTTTATTTTTCCAATCAAGCTAAACCAACACATAAGCTTAATATTCTGTCTGGGATTATTATGGGAATTGGGATATCAGCCATGCATTATGTCGGGATGGCTGCGATGGAGATGGAAGCAGCGTATACGTATAAGACATGGATGTTTGTGCTATCCATTCTAATTGCCATCACTGTCTCCTATACTGCCTTGTATATCTTTACTACACTACAAAAACATATGGACAACCAATTAATTAAAATGATCACCTCCATCATAATGGGACTGGCCATCACGAGTATGCACTATACCGGCATGGCAGCAGTCGTTTTTTATGTAAATGAACCACTACCAAACCAGTTGCATCATATGGATATGACATTTCTTATTATCGTCATAACAGTAGGAATCTTCTTCTTATTAACGATTACAGGTTTAACGAGTTTACTCGATCGTTATGTAAATTACCGACTAAATTTCTTTGATGCATTAACGTTATATCCTAACCAAAGATTATTTGAAAAAGACTTATACAATGTGAAAACAAGCGGTAGTTTAGCTATTATCCACATCCATGACTTAGAAAAATGGACGAACGTGCATGGATACGCTTTTGGAGATAAAATCATAAAGACTGTAGGAACTAGTTTGAGTACAATAAAGCCTATATCTTCAAAGGTGTCCCACATTGAAAGAAATCGTTTTGCCATCTTAAATAGTGAGAAAAATGAATACGAAAACATGAAACTATCTATAAAACAGATTTTAGCTGATTTACAAAATCCTTTTCTAATAGATGATCATAGTATCTTGGTTGAGATGGTTTGTACCATTTCACATACAAGTGATAAAAAAGAACTGAGCGAATTATTTTTTAATAATTTGGCAGTCCTTCATCATCCATTAATCCAGTATACACATGAAGTAATCGAATTCGACCCGTCCATCCATACTTACGGTTTTGAAAGAAAAATTATAGACGATATCGATCAGGCGATTAAAAAGAACGAACTATTTCTCGTATACCAACCTAAAGTTTGCTCAAAAGCGTTAAACGTTACGGGGGTAGAGGCACTATTACGTTGGCAACATCCAATTTACGGTTTTGTTTCTCCAGGTCTCTTCATTCCGATATTAGAAAAAAGTGACAAAATATTTGATGTAACCGACTGGGTGATTGAAGAAGTAAGTCGTCAAATATCTATTTGGGTAAAAGACAATGTTCCCTTTTCCCATGTATCCATCAACATACCCGGAACTTATGTCACTTCAACGAGATTATTAAATGTACTTAAGCAAAATCTTTTAACCCATAAAATTAATAGTAGCTCTATTGAATTGGAAATTACGGAAACAAGTGTGATTCATAATATGGAAAATGCAATCGCGTCAGTTAATGAATTTAGAAATCTTGGTTTTACAGTAGCATTAGATGATTTCGGTACAGGATTATCTTCGTTGTCCTATTTAAGAAGGATCCCCATTTCAACGATAAAAATTGATAAATCTTTCGTAAAAGATATAACACATTCCTCAAAGGATTCTGAAATACTAAAGGCCATCATTACTTTATGTAACTCATTAAATTTAAAAATCGTTATAGAGGGCGTAGAAACGGAAGAACAAGTAAATATCATTACTGAATTAACGGAAACACCCCAAATACAAGGCTATTATTTTTCTAAGCCATTAGTAGCAGAAGAATTAGTTTCTTGGATCAAACAGGAAAATTTAAAATCGTAAATGGATCTGTAGTACGAAAAAACCCATTTTCTCAAATACTGAGGAAGTGGGTTTTTGATGTAGTTTGGCTATTTTATGTAGTTCACGGAACCCTATAAAACAAGTTGTGCAATATAAAGCGCAATGAATGCAAGGGGCGCTTGAATGATAAATCCTAATATGAAATAGACAAAAAGCCTTTTATATGTAACTACTCCCTCTGCAATAAGGTGCTTCGCTGTAATAAAAGAATAAGGATACAAAATAATGATGGATGTAATGACACCTGGAACATACTCTTTGAAAAAAATGAGCTGTAATAAGTGACCGATCCCATTTGCCAAAAGAATTCCAGGTACTAAAAATGCAAGGTAAGTAGCAGGGGCCATGCCAATAAATTTTTTACCCACATACGCTTGATAACAACCAATTGAAGCAACGATCCATAATAGTATAAAAGCAAATGAAAACTCTAAAGTTGTGATGCTAAAGGGTATAATACTAGAATGTTCCTCTAGAAATTGCTCCACTGTTAGGATTTCTTCAATATCATGAAGTGAATATAAAGGTGGAAAAAGTAATAGAAGCATCTTAAACTTTGAAATTCGAACTTTTTTAAGCGTATTCATTCATTGACCCCTCTAACTGCAAGATCACCTCATATAATTGATTCATTGATGTTATTGCATAATCTGCATCATCAAAAATTGCATGATGACCATCTTCTATAAATAGTATCGTATGTAATCCAATCCTTTTTGCCGGTACAATATCCTTTTCATAATCATTGCCAACCATTATACATTCTGCTGGTGTAAGATTTAACTTTTTGATAATTTGATTGAAAAACTCAAGGTCTGGTTTTGAAACACCGAGTTCTCGAGAAGTAAACAAATGTTGGAAATAATTTTTTATATTTATTCGGTTTAAGGCTACTCCCATTCGTTCTGCATTTGAATCACCCGCATTAGAAGCCACACAACAAATATAATCCGCGCTTAAATTCTTTAATGCTTCTTCAATGCCCGGAACTCCCTCAACTTTTTCCCAATAAGCCATTGCCCCTTTATATTGAGGAAAATCACGCATAAGAGTGTCTCCCCAATCAAAAATTACCGCTTTTATTTTTCGTGTCATCATTTTTTCTCCCTAGCACACTTAATTTTATTTAAATAATTTCGACAGCAAATTTCATAACTCCTTCTAATTTGGGTAATGTTGGATTTCCCCTAAGAATGATATACATATACCTTTGCCGCACCAACCTCATATACATTTAAATAAGTATAAAATCTCTCATCCAAATAATGCTTCGTTTTTTCAATTTTAAAAATATAATACGTGACTGTCTGACAACAAAAAAAGCCAATTCCTAGATTAAAAGGGATTGACTCATTACTATTCCTATCTTAATCTTCTACCCAAAGTTTATTGCCTTCCATTCATTCTCTAAAATACTCATTTCCCATAAACTCCAGTATTCGTCACCAATTTTTCTTGAATCTCTTAGTAACCGTTCTTTTTTGAATCCCACTTTTTCATAACAAGCAATTGCTGGAGCGTTAAAATCAAATACACCGAGACTAACTCTTCGTAATTTTAACTCTTCAAATGCAATATTGAGAATTTCCTTCATCATCATTAAACCTATACCTTTTCCTCTAACATTTTTATCTCCTACTAACACTTTTCCTACTCTTGCCGATTTATTATTTCGATCGATATTGCCCAATGATATATGTCCTATTACATTACCAGTTTCCAATTCTATAACGCTGTAAACCAAAACAGAAGAGCTAGCATTGTTCGCATCTTTAAGGTAAGTCTCTAACTGTTGTTCGGTTAGTGGGAAATTAAATTTAGGACCTGCCCATTGAAGTAAAAATTCTGGAGTTTCAATCCAATTTATAAGTTGTTGAAAATCCGAACGTTCGAAAAATCTGAATTTAATCATAATCAAGTTCCCCTCGTTTCTAAGTATGAAGTTCATTAATTACTCAAAATATTTAATACAGCACTATACAGAAGGAATAATGCAACAGCAAAATTGAAAATGCTCGATAATAGTTTTTGCGTTCTCTTATATTCTCTTAATCCGATAATAATAAAAATTCCACTCAAAAATATGAAGGATAATGGAAGAAAACTGAAGTTCTCCGTAACTAAACAGTAGCTACTAATCGCCATAGCAAGCACTGTAAAAATAAGTTGAAGTAACATTAAACTATCCAACTTTTTATCTTCCATGATCTCACCTCTTATAAATTAACGTATTAAATGGATTTCTATGGTGCTCATCAAACTTCTTGTACAATCTGTTCACTAGCACAGGAAGCGATTACACTTCTTTTTTAATTCACCATAATCTTTGAAATTCCTTAATAAATAACAAAAAGATGTAACCACCTACAAATACAAATCCTAAGGAAAAACCTATTAAAAGTAGCCAACACGCCGTCAAGAAAGACCTATTGAACCATTTGTTGTCTAGCCACTTCACGCCTTCTCCCCATCCCTATACTTCTTACAAAAAAGTTCTTGTTAAATTGTTAAACGTATCATTTGGAATATAGTTCCATCAATTATACTAAAGACACAGCAAAAAGGCGTTAACCTTTTTTAGATCAACGCCTCCGATAGCTAGTGTAAAAGCGACTGCACTGGTTCAATTCTCTCCTGTCTTTCTTACTTTCAAAAGATTAATAGAATATAGTGCATAATATGAAATAAAAAGCCCTAAAATAAAGAAGGCCAAAACAACACCATAATCCTGACTTGATACTTCACTACTCACGAACTCACTTACCGATGTTTTAATTACCATATAGATTAGGATAAAAAATAAGAGTAATCCAAACCTTTTAAGTTTGTTGCCTTCTTTTAAAGAATCTTTCTTTAAACGCATAATGTAGCGGAAATATCCAACAAGTAAACCAATAACAAATAATACAATAAAAATAAACCGCAAAGGGTGAACATCAATAAATACCTTTATTATGGTACTCACAAAAATAACGAAAAGTATAAGCCATACTGTAATATAATAATTTAATGAGTATGATTTCACTTTTAACGCCCCTTTTTTCTTTATATATCCATTAAGAATTTAATTCATCTCGTTCTCTAAGCAATTTTTCTTAATACAAAGTACAAAGCGAAATAGATACATAGTTGCCCCACAAATAGATAACTTAAAATCTTGATATATTCCGTCATATTTAATGAAGTAAAAATAATGAGCGTAATGGCTTGGATCATCATTGAAAAATTAAAAGCTTTCGATCGGGCTTCCTTTGAAATATAAATATTTCGTTCGTCATTACTAGCAATACTCCATTTTTCAGCATACTCTTCATTAGTTTTAATACGTCTTATTTGAATCAAACGCAGCATTGCAAAAATGAATAATGCTAACCCCAAACCTCCCCAAAACGAATCAAGCTTTCCGAATATTTCAGATAATAAAAATAACACTCCCCCAACTATTAAAATTATTACATACGAAAATACTCTCTTTTCCAACTGAATCGTCACCTCTCTTAATCTTCAAATATAAATACTTCTTCAATTGGTTTCCCAAAAGTTTTTGCAATTTTGTAAGCAAGCAAAAGTGAAGGCGTATAATTACCTTTTTCAATAGAAATTATTGTTTGCCTACTTACACTAACTTTGTCAGCCAAGTCTTTTTGCGTCAGTTTATATTCTGCTCTTAATATATGAATTCGGCTTGACAATAAAGGTTCTTTTAAACCCACAAAGCTCTTTCCCCTTCCTAATTATGGAAAATCATACCTATATGGTAAAGTTAAATTAACAAAAAGTCAAGTTTACTTTACTTTTTGTAGATAAATTTACAAAAAGCAGCGCAACACGGATTAGAGTTTGCCCTGCCAGTATTA
Organism: Lysinibacillus antri; assembly: GCF_003977595.1. Lineage (GTDB taxonomy): Bacteria > Bacillota > Bacilli > Bacillales_A > Planococcaceae > Ureibacillus > Ureibacillus antri. The sequence continues at coordinate 126,076 of NZ_RYYR01000008.1, forward strand.
GCATGTTTAATTAAATTGTTTTTTTGATCTTATTAACTAAATGAAAATGATTCTAACATGGCAAAAATTCCTACTTTTATACAAAATAACCTTAGTTATTGCTCATTAATCTTAATTTAATACTGTTTATGCTATCTAACTAGGTAATTAGTTTATAATAAATACAAATTTAGGAAATTAGAATTGACCTTTTTAATTCCAATTTTATTGGTCCATTTTTCTTAAGTAAATAATGTTCAATCCAAAGTTAAAAGTGTTGTTCAAAAATTTCATATTAGAATTGTGGTGCATATTAATGTCTATGAAGTTAAAAATCTATCTTTTAACGACATCTCTTGTTTTATTTACAGCAATTATTTTAATAATTCTTAGTGTTAATTCTTTATGGAGTCATATTGAAGAGGAGAAATTCCAAGAAGTCTCTTCACTTGCTCTTCTTCTCGATGAAAATATTGAAGGTACATACGATGACTTAGTTAAAAAGAATGGAGAAAATGGAGTGACGACTGAAGCATTAAACGCGGAACTCCAACCATTTATTGATAAGATTACAACCGCCTATCCTGGCTATGGTACTGGCTATTACGTTAAGGAATTAAATTCAATTGTTGCATTTGGACCAAATTTTAACAAGGACGGATTAAAAGATATTAGTGCCGATTCATCAGCAAGGATCGTCTATAAAACAAAAGAACCTTATCAATTTCAAAATTACTCCCAAACACGAGATGGTATTGTCCTTGCGAATATTCGCCCGATCATTCGAGATGGTGAAGTGATTGGTCATGTATGGGGAAATGTTCTAGTTGAAGATATGAATTCTCTTTTTATAACAGAATTAAAAAAAGGGATTGGGTTATTAATAATTATAATGCTCATTGCGTTACTTGGTTCTAATTTAATTACTAGACAATACATAAGAAATTTAAAGAATTTCCGTGAGCGGGTTAAAAGTATCGATTTAAATCAGCAACAAGCTCCTAAATTTGCTGCAGAGTTAATGGAAGTCTATGATGAAGTCGTTTCTAGCCGTGTAGCATTAATCGAAAGTGAACAACGTTTCCGTGATGTGGCAAATGCCTTTGAAGAATTCGTTTGGGAAACAGATACGAAAGGGAATTATCTTTACCTCTCTGAACGTGCAACGAATATTTTAGGGTATGAGCCACATGAGTTAATTGGAAGAAATACAGTAGAAGATGTAATTAAAGAAGACCAAGAATTAATCCGGAAAACCTTAGAAATACATTCAAAGGGAAAAACAGGATTTCGCAACTTAGAATATCGTAAAATGACTAAGTCCGGTAATGTGGTCTATTTAAGTACTAATTGTGTACCAATATTTAATTCGAATCAAGAATTTATCGGTTTCCGTGGTGCTGCAAGAGATATCTCTACTAAGAAAAAAGCTGAGCAACGAATTCAGTATTTAGCACACTATGACTATTTAACAAATCTTCCAAATCGTGCGTCTTTAGAAAAGGAAATTAATAAACTAATTGAGCAAGATAAACCATTCGCTATCCTATTTATCGATGTCGATCACTTCAAAACCATTAATGATTCTTTAGGACATACGATGGGTGATGATTTATTACGAATTATAGGAGAAAGGTTAATAGAAAGCATTCAGCAAACGGACCAAGTTTATCGTTTTGGTGGCGATGAGTTTATTATCGTGATGCAAAATTTCCAACATGCGGATGAGATTAAAATTCGTACTCAAAAAATAGTAAATAATATGGCAAAACCGTTATTGCTCAATGACCAACCATTGTTTACCTCAATAAGTGTCGGTATTAGTAAATATCCAACTCATGGAAATGACTATGAAGCTTTAATTAAAAATGCAGATATGGCGATGTATACTGCTAAAGAAAATGGTCGTAAACAGTATATTATTTATGCGGATGAATTCGGTGAGAATGTCTATGAAAAATTTGAAATAACAAATGATTTTTATGATGCGCTAGATAAAGAACAGTTTAAATTAAATTATCAGCCACAAGTTGACCTACATTCAGGCAAAATTGTTGGCGTGGAGGCATTAATTCGTTGGCAACATCCAACAAAGGGCGTGATTTCCCCTGCAAAATTCATCCCGGTCGCTGAAGAAACTGGATTGATTATTCCACTAGGTTCATGGATTTTACGCAAAGCTTGTTTAGATCGAAAACAATGGCTTGAAGCGGGGATTCAAGATATTCGAGTTGCGGTCAATATTTCCATGAAGCAATTCCAACAAGAAAACTTTGTTGAAACAGTGTTGTCTATATTAGAGGAAACAGGTTTAGATCCGACCTATTTAGAATTGGAGATTACGGAAAGTATCGCGATGAATAAACATCAAGATGTAATAAAAAAATTAACATTATTAAGGGAAAAACAAATCTATGTTTCCATTGATGACTTTGGAACAGGGTATTCTTCTTTAAGTTACTTAAAAGAGCTTCCAATTAACCAATTAAAAGTAGATCAATCTTTTGTTCAAGGTATTGATCATGGGAATTATCAAATTTTACAATCGATTATTACCCTTGCTCAAGCAATGCAACTTAGCGTTGTTGCTGAAGGGGTAGAAACAGAAAAACAAGCACAACGATTGAAAGAATTCAAATGTTCAATTGCACAAGGTTATTTATACTATAAACCAATGCCTGTAGAAGACTTACTACCTGTATTAAAATCTATATAGAAACCATAAATTATTTAAATTTTACCTCCTCGGCTATTTAACGTCTGAATTTCAAAAGCGTTAAGTAGCCGCCTTTCGTTAGTAGAAAAAACTAAAAGTAAAAATATTGAGATCCACACTAGTTGAATGGTCATGAAAATAATCCCTTTGCTGCTTTTGTACATATAATGTTTAGGATTTAACAAAAGGGTGTGAACTATGTGGGCATTTTGGCAATTCTATGGGATTAATCCGAGATTTATAGATGCTGTTACCTGCCCTTCTCCCCCTACCCTATACTAGTTTTCATTTGGAGGATTTGTATGACAAATTTTTATTCATTTCATGGAACTGTTACGGCGATTAGTGATTTTTTCACAGGTCAAAATGGTAATAGCGAAGGCTGTTATAAATTATTCACTCTAGAAAACGAATCGGGTTCTATTGTAAATTTCGTTATTTCACCCTCAACTTATTTTGTGGATCAACAAATGGTCTTGGTAGGAGATCGCGTGACCGGATATTATGATGGAGATTTACCCGCAATTTTTATTTACCCTCCCCAATACCAAGCGCTTGTCATCGTAAAAGATAACCCAAATCAGAATGTAAAAGTGGATTATTTTAATAGCCAATTGGTAAGTACTGATGGATCTTTAAAATTAAATTTATCTCCTTATACAAGAATACTATTAACGAATGGTCAACCTTTTTCGAGATATCCGGCAAATCGAGATTTAATTGTTCTATATGGCCCTACTACAAGAAGTATCCCTGCACAAACAACACCTTATCGTATAATCGTTTTATGTTAATGGATTCTTCTATTAAAACTCGTTCAGTATTGGCGAGTTTTTTTATATTTTTCTGCATAGTAAAAAAGGAGTCGTCCAAAAAGGCATTTTGGGACGGCTCCTTTTCGACGAGGATAGTGACAATTTATTGTTACTACCGCAGGAGCAAAGCTTTTGAACGATATTTTATCATTAGAAGCATAGATGCCCAGAAAGTGTAGGCTTTCTGGGCATCCCCAAGTTAAATAATCGATTAGCAATTATTAAGCTAAACTTAATTCATACTGATAAAATTGGGAATCTCTTACGTAACCATTTTTTTCATATAGGCTTTGCGCAGAATAGTTATCGGGTGCTGTACTTAGACTAATACTTTTGGCACCGGTTTGAATCCCGTAATCTTTTACTTTTTGCAGGAGCATTTCACCGATCCCTTGTTTTCTCGCTTCTGCAGCTACATATAAGTCGTTCAGTATCCAAGCTCTTCTCATCGAAATGGACGAAAATGTAGGATACAGTTGAGTAAAACCTACATACTCTTGTTCGTTTTTAACAACAAATATAACAGAATCTTTGTTTTCTATACGTTCCTTTATGTAAGCACTCGCACCTTCTAGATCTGATGGTTGCTCATAAAACATTCGGTATAAATTAAATAATTTTGATACTCCTTCTAGATCTTCAATGGTAGCTTGATAGATTTTCATTCAAATCCCTCCCTCATTTGCTCATATTATACACCTTTGATAGGGAAATGTTGTAAAATTAAACACCGGTATTACTGAATAATGGCGATTTCTATCATGACGAAACTACTGATTGAAATGTTTTCCTCAAAAAAATAGGCTCTACTACGAATAGTAGAACCAGTTGAATCTTAAGTATTCCTTCTTTTTAAGAAAAAGGTCAATGCAAAGGTATACCCGAAAATAATAAGTGTACATCCAAATAAAGCAGCTGCTAACATGCCCAGTGCGATTCCGTACCACGGATCTACAACCATTGCAACGATAAAACTACTGATGAATACAAGAACAGTAAGAAGTACACTCGCAATCGAAGGATAATATCTTCTTCTTGAATGATAGAACGATAAATATGTGCTGATTAAGCCTAATAAGATTACATACAGAATAGCCACTGTACTACCGTTTGCAAATATATCAATTGATTTTGATAACAGATGGCTTGATTTTCCATGAGGCAATTCCAATTCTATTGATTGTATTTTTTCCGTTTCCAGATCTATTACTTTTAACGTATGTTCTGCAGGATCTTGTGGCCAATTAGAATTTTCTAAAAAGGCAATTTGGGTTTGGTCCTTGAAAAATTCCGGTGAGACAACCGATGAATCAAGATTTGTTAACCTTTTGCTTTGCCCATTTTCAAGATCAAGTAAAAATAGTTCATATTTAAAGAGTGAACTGTCCAGTGATTCCTTCGAAATGCTTGTATAAGCAATCCTTTTTCCATCTGGTGAATACCGGAAAGAATAGGTATCATCCGGTAGCAGAGTGGAGCCTGGTGCTTCTTTTTCTGAACCATCTTCTAAAGAGAAAGCTGTCACTACTTCTCTATTCCCATCAAACAAGCTGTAATAAATTTCTTTCCCATCTGGTGAAACAGAAAGATAATTCATCGTAAAGTGGTCTTGATTCGTTAGTTGTTTAATCTCTTTTGAAACGATATCCACGACAAACAAATCAAAGCCTTCTGTCGTTTCACCTTCAGCTTTTTTAAAGTCTTCTGCAGCTGTTCCAAAAAAATAGATTTCTTCACCTGTGTTTGAAAAGACAGCCTCTGATACATGCGTTGTAGCGTTTGTTAGGATTTCCTGCCCCGTGCCATTTTGACTGGCTACAAGTAATGAGTTGATCCCTTCTGCATTTTCAGCTAAATAAAGAATTTTCGTTCCATCTTTAGAATATCTGGGACTATGAAAATTTTCGGATGCGGATTCTGTTAATTTTTCTACGTCTGTCCCTTCACTAGTTGAACGATAAATATCTTCTTTGCCATCTACAAAATAGGAAAATACGTAATATTCTTCATTCGGTGACAAATCAAATGAGCTTCCCATCCCAGTAAAATAGCGATATGGATCATCATCCCGCAATATGCTAAGCACAATCGACGCTGCAAGCAAAAGGAAGGTAACCGAGATTAAACTAATTAATATTCTTTTTTTTTTCAAATTGTCTATCTCCCTTTTTCTATTATTAGATCTAGTTTGGCTAACATTTCCCTTTGTTTGACTAATATTTTGCGCACTTTGGCTAATATATTCATTTACTAGGATCTTTTACATAAACACACACCACATGCAATCGCCCACAATAGTACAACATGTCCAATGAATATTCCTATAATTCATTAGGATTTATTATGAAAACAGTCTTCACATATAAATTTGCCTTCGTTATTTAAATAGGCTTTTATTTCTGTAAACCCTTTTTGCTTAGGGTAACGCATTTTCACAAAAACAATGTCGTCTTCTTTAATCTCTTTCTCACACGCCATACATTTTGGTTGATCCCAAAGCACACGAACGCACCTCCTGAGAATAATTTTATTTATTAGCTTATTATCTATACGAATTACTTCTATAAAAGTTTCTTACAAAGTCAGCTCTAGTTTGGTTTGTCTAATATTTCCCTTTGTTTGGCTAATATCCCTTAAGATTTGACTAATATTGTGCTCATTTTGGCTAATAATCTATTTAGTTTGGCTAATATACTCATGAATAAAAAATTTCAATATTTCAATAATAAAAAGGAGTATTTTTCAACTTGGGAAGGGGAAGTTTTGATGAAAAAATTATTGTTGATGGGACTTATTTTGTTTTTCCCTCTAAATATGGTGGTTGGAATATCGAGTGCCGACGCAGCACCTAAGGAAAAGTCTATGAGTCAAGCAGAGGTAAAGTTTGAAAATGACTTTAGGAGACTTTGGATTGATCATATATTGTGGACAAGTAACTATATTACAAGTGCCACAACAGCAACAGCAGAAGATCAAAAAGAGGTATTGGCTAGACTACTGAAAAATCAAGAAGACATTGGGAATGCTATAAAACCACTATACGGAGAGAAGGCTGGGAACAAACTGACGACTTTGCTTAAGGATCATATTGTAATCGCTGGAAAGATCGTTGATGCGGCTAAAAGTAAAAATGAATCCTTAGTAGATCAGCTAAATAAAGAATGGCTTAAAAATGCTGACGAAATAGCGGCTTTCCTTAGCGGGGCAAACCCCCATTTAAAAAATGAAGAGCTAAAAAGTCTACTCACTATGCATCTGAAATTAGTAGCAAATGACTTATCGGCTAGCTTGAATAAAGATTGGAACGCAAGAATCGCTTCAATTGATGAGGGCGTTACACATATGATTATAATGTCAGATACGATTTCTGAGGCAGTTGTGAAGCAGTTTCCGGATAAATTCAAATAATAATCTTAAGAATCTCCAGCTTGTTGTTGGAGATTCTTTCATTTTAATTTTCATCTATCGCCCCCCTATGTTTCCTTCTTGCTCGAAACATTTCTCCATATGCTGCACCCCCTAAAATCAACACAGCTCCAACTATCTGCACAAAACTTAACATTTCTCCTAAAATCGTAGCGGAAAAAATTAATGCCGAGAGAGGTTCTAAGTATCCTAAAATTGACACTGACTGCACGGGCAAATGACCAATGGAAGAAAAATAGAAATAGCAACCAATTCCAGTATTTACAACACCTAATATCAATATAGGTATCCAGTTTCCTTCTAAAAGATTAACCGCGAATCCTTGCTTCAATCCTACAAATATAGCCACTGTTAAAAAGCTCACAACTAACTGGCACATCGCATTTTCCAATCCTGTTATAGTTACAGCCTTTTTGTTGAAAATGACCATAAAAACATACATGACTGCCGATAATATACCGAAGATTAATCCCCAGGAAATTTCCCCCTGTGCAAAAGCTTGCCCGTTTACACAAAATAAAAATAAGCGTATCCCACATCTGAAAGGTACGCTTATTATGATAATCAATTTAGTTTCATTTTTATCGCACCCTCTTGTTAAAGGGAACTTTCTACTATTCTATATTTTGCAAATAGCAACGGAAATTCTGTATAATGCTTCCGCTATGTTCAATAGATCTTAAAAAATATATTATTTATAAAGTAATAAGCATCATTCAAATCTTCTGCTTTTCAAACATTGATACTCCTTCATATGATTTAAATGGTTTTCCCTCAAAAAAATCCATAATCATTTCATTAAAAATATCCTTTTCCATCGTGCTTATTGGGTCGAATGCGTTTTTAAATAAAGCAAGCGTAGCATTTGGGATATTGTTAAAGAGTATTTGGGAGCCCTTTCTTTCATCTACACCCATCACTTTTCTATCACCGCCCATAACCAAAGTTGGAACGTTAATATTTATTAATTCATTTGTATGGGTAGGAAATTCAGAATTTTTAGCAAGAAGAAACATTTCTTTATTAAATGTAAACGAGTCACGTAATATGTTTTTCGTGAATTCTTCCTTACCATAGACTTTCAACATTAAGTTAATAATCGTATCATAGGACATCATTTTAAAAATCGTATTGGACACTTTCAAGACCCAGCCTGATACCTTTGTAGGGACTTCGCTGTAACCATTCGATAACACGAGCTTCTCAATATATTTAGGATACTTTGATGCGAACAATTGAGCTGTAACTGAACCATAAGACAATCCAACCAGATGCGTCTTCGTTATATTGAGTTCGTCTAAAAATTTTTTTACATCTTCAGCCATGACTCTTGCAGTGAATTTGTTATCTGGGAAGGTTTTCGTAGATTCTCCGTGCCCCCTCATATCCAACATAATCATCTTATATTTGGAGGAAAAAGATTCTATTTGGGGTTCCCACATCTTCCAACTAGCTCCTAATCCATGCAGAAACACAATCGGATCACCTTGCCCCCTTACTTCATAATTTATCTGTACTTTATCAAACTCTACTTTTGGCATACTTTCCCTCATTATTTCTATTAATTATTTTTTTACAAAGAAGAATTCTGTATTGAAGAGGATTTTTCCTTTAGCAAGCACCATAGTTCAGAATCTGGTCCCTTTAGCTTTTTTCTAACTAAATGAGAATTTTTCATTGATAGGCTAAATTATTCGGGATTGCTATGATCACTTTAGCCTTTATCGTGTCCGATTGTGGGATAAAGAATGTTTTACTTTGCCTGTGATAAAAAAGTAAATAGTTTAGGGACTCGATCTCTAAACGATACGTAGTTATGTTCTGCTTCTTTAACAATTTGAAACTCTACATTTGGTACTTTTTCTTTTAAGATTTCATATATGACTTTATTTGAAGCTAAAAATTCCTTATTAATTACTTCCACATCCCCAGATTCCCTAGTTCCGCAGTCTAAATAGATATTTTTAACTTGCGATAAATCCGTGCATTGTATTAACTTTTCAATCTCCTCTTGATTTCGATAAAAAGCAGAGGATAAAATCGCGATGTTTCTGAAAATTTGTGGATAACGACACATCGCGAATGTTGAGATAAGGCCTCCTAAGGACATTCCCGCCATCGCTGTACGTTCTGTTAATGTTCGATAATTATTGTCTATAAATGGCTTTAGTTCACGAACGATAAAATCTACATACTGTATCCCTTTTCCACCAGCTAATGATTCCTGTCCTAAAAATTTCTTACTGTATTCCCCACATATCCATGGACAATATTCATTTATTCTTTCTTCACTATTTTGGTCTATTCCGACAACAATAACATTCAATTCATTTTCATCTAAGTAATTTTCAAGATTTAAAGAAGTACCGCCAATTGCATCCTTATCATGGAAAACATTTTGACCATCATGCATATACAAAACTGGGTAACGCTGATCGTCCTTATTGTAGTTTTTTGGTAGATATATTCTTATCAGTCTTTTTTGCTTGAATGCAGTTATATAAAACGGAATTATTTCTAACACAACCATCCCACCCTTTTCATATCACTTCAATTATTAATTAATAATTTTTGATTTAAGTAGATTACACCACAACCCACCCTGAAGTTAAACATTAATTTCCATTTTTGAAGTGAAAGTTGTTGTTCAATATGAAAAATGAATCAACTTGGAATTTTATTTTCCAAGCTGATTCATTTATATAGTTAATTTCCAATTTGTTTTTCATTCACATAGTTTAGAACTTCCTGTGCTTTTATAAAATCCTCTTGTGAATCAGTAGGAATCCTATCAATATCTGGTGGTGTTGAGACTCCTGTTTGCGCCATAACGGTTTCATATGTTAGCAAAGCTTGAATATATTGTTCGTATTCTTCCTCTGTTAAAATCTCTTTACTAGATGGGAGATTGTTTAATTGGTCAAAGTAGGGCTGGATTTCATAAAGAGCTACTTTAATTTCCTCTAGTTGTTCTTCCGGGACTTCCGAATAATCAATATTTCCATTTTTATCACCAAGTTCGAGTTTTGCACTTGTGATGACAGTTAATAGTTCTTTAAATTGTTCGTATTGCTCTTTTCCTAGGTTACCTTTTGCTTGTGTTAATTTTGCATCAAATAATAAATAACCTTTCATTGTGATATTTGCTATATGTTTTTTTACATTATCAAACGAACCATATAAATCATCTGCAAGTAACGACTGATACGCAAATGCACCTGTTGGCACCATTAAACAAGCTGCTATCATCGCAACGGCCATTCGTTTTTTTACAAAACGTTTCACACTTCCGCCCATTTCTGATTTTGCTTTTTGGATGCCAAGTTTCCCCCTTTCGTGAAGCTCTTCTGGAATTTCAATTTTTGTTAGCTCTTGTTTAAGTTGATTATCCATAGTTTTCTACCTCCTTTATATTTTGGCGAAGTTTATTTAAAGCGCGGTATAATACAGACTTTGCAGTTCCAAGTGGGATTTCTAGTATCTCTGAAATTTCCTTTAACGTACGATCGTCATAATATTTTAATAAGATGATACTCTTCTCCTCTTCTTGCAAAATATCCATCAGCTTATGTAAAGCTAAAGAAAGTACGATATCTTCATTTTCTTCTATAGTGGGTATATCAAACTCTGGATTTAGTTGAATCACCTTTTTGTTTTTATTGATCAAGTTCAACGCACAATTGATTGTAATTTTCATGAGCCATGTCTTGAAATATTCTGGTTTACTCAAGGTGCGAATGTTCTTAAAGGACTGATAAGCGACTTCTTGAACAATATCTAATGCATCATCTTTATTTTTCACATAGACATAAGCCATTCGATAAATATCTTTTTCGTACTGTTGAAAAAGCTCTAAATATGCTTTGTCATTTCCTTTTTGTGCTTTTTTTACTAAGCGTTTAATATTCATCGTAATTCCTCCTTTCGTTTTGGGTTTACATGTATTAGACAAACAAGAAGGTCATTTGGCTTAAGATTTTCAAATTTTTTTATTGAAGAATCGCTCTCTTTCAATGAAATAACTAAAATTTACCGTTGTTTATAGTAATCCGATAAAAAGATACATAGCAGTTCCCCAGATAAACAGTGCGGAACATTTGTTAAAGATTTTCATTAAACTTCCTGTACCATCTAGTTTTTTGATAATTGTACCTGCTAGCGTTAATCCAAAGAACCAAATCCAAGAGATTGTAATGCATGCCATTGTAAAAAGTACCCTTTCTGTTCCGATATATTTTAATGCACTTGTCCCAATAACACCTACAATATCTAAAATGGCATGTGGATTAAGTAAGGAAACAGATAAGGCAAACATAATCTGTTGACGAGTCGATAATGCTTTATTCGTTTCAGCTTTTGTTGGTTCAGATCGCCAAATTGCAAACCCCATGTAAAGTAAAAATAATATCCCTATACTCATTAGGCTTATTCGTAGCCATTCAAATTGCATAACAATAACGGATAGCCCAAAGACAGCTAACAGAATTAAAAACGTATCGCACAGTGCGGCTGTCACAGTTGCCGGAAGTGCTCGGAGTAGTTTTGGTTGTGTGGCTCCTTGTGAAAATATAAATACGTTCTGTACACCTAAAGGCAAAATGAGACCGAATGCTAAGATTATTCCGTGAAGAATAGCTTCCATATAAATAATCAACTCTCTTTCAATTTCTAGTGTACTATGATAAAACTGAAAGAAAACAACCAATTGGATGGTTTTTCATCCACCCAATTTACGGAGGGATTGAATGAAGTGGCAACCAAATCGCGATTCCCATTTGAGCATTCAAGAGCAAATAGTAGATTGGATCAAATCTCGTATTGAACGAGGCGACTGGACTGTTGGCACAAAAATTCCAACACAGCGGCAACTCGCAATGGATTTTAATGTAAATCGAAGCACCGTACAACTTGCACTCGATGAATTAAGGGCGGATGGTTTACTAGAATCAAAAATGGGGTCAGGAGTATATGTAGCTAATAATTCATGGAATGTACTTTTAGACAAGGCTCAACCAAATTGGCAGCAACACATTGAATCAAGTATCCATTTACCAAACTACCATACAATTCAACTCATCAATGAATATGAGCAAATGGATCATATCATCCGTCTCGGAACAGGGGAATTATCCCCTGACTTACTACCAACCAAACAACTTGAAGCGTCATTAAAGGCGATTTCTCTTGATTCAAAGGCAATTGGCTATTCATCACCAAAAGGAAGTGAAAAGCTAAGAGGAATTTTATGTAGTTATTTAAAAAAACGAGGGATTCAAACAGTACCAGAGAATATTTTAATTGTTTCAGGCGCACTTCAAGCACTCCAATTAATTGCAATTGGATTATTAGAAGAAGAATCTATTGTCTTCCAAGAACAACCTTCGTATTTAAATTCTATCCATCCCTTTCAATCAGCCGGAATGCGTTTAATTTCACTGTCACGGGAAGGACATTTAACAGACAATTTACGTAAATTCAAAAGAAAAAAACAATCTATCTTTTACTGTGTACCAACCTTACACAATCCAACAGGGTACAATTGGTCAAAGGAAGAAAAGCAACGTCTGTACGATGCGTGCAAAGAGTTACAAATCCCGATTGTCGAAGATGATGTCTATCATGAACTATTGTTTGACTCTTCTTCTCCTGCCATAAAGTCGTTTGATACATCGGGACAAGTTCTTTATATCGGCAGTGTATCCAAAACGCTAAGTCCTGGATTACGGATTGGTTGGGTTGTTGCACCTTCTCCCGTTATCCAGCGATTAGCTGATATTAAAATGCAAACAGATTATGGTTCAAGTGCCTTTTCTCAAGAAATCGTCTCATACTGGATCTCATCAGGTTTATACGAAAAGCATCTAGTAAAACTTCGTGAACAATTGAAAAGAAGGGCTACATTTGTAGAAGAAATATTAGAACGGCAATTTCAACAATTAGCCAGCTGGAAAAGGTCTGAGGGTGGCTTCTACATATGGCTTCGGTTTCATGAGCCTATTGTAAATAAAAATTTATTTCTGAATTTACTTAAACAAAATGTTTTGATTAATCCAGGTTATATTTATGAATCAAATGATTTACATCATATTCGTCTTTCCTATGCTTATGCATCATTAGGAGAATTAAAAGAAGGATTAAATACTTTACTAGAACTAATTAGCAGTAACTCTCAGAAATGATACTTTTATTATGAAAAAGCCCAGCTTCTCTACGAATTAAAGTAGAGAAATTGGGCTTTTCCTTTTTACACACTTTCAGGAACTTTTTTATACACGGAATTCAACCCAGCTACAACAATACTGTTAATGGCATTAATGTAAGCGAATGCGCTTGCCTTCAAAATATCCGTGTCAGCAGCTTTGGCAATATATTTTGTTCCCTCATGTTCAATGACAATTTTCACTTTTCCAATTGCTTCTTTACCACGAGAAACAGAACTAATATTATATTCCACAAGTTTTACATCAATATTTGTTACGTTTGCAATCGCTGAATATAATGCATCAATCGGTCCTGAACCTACTGCACTCGATTTCAGGATTTCATCGCCTTTTATGATTTTTACACTAGCAGAAGGAAATGCCGAGTTACTAATCACTTGCAAATCCTCAAGTGCATAAAATTGACTGCTATAGTTTTGACGATTCGGGTTATTTTTCTCCACTTTTTCGTAGTACTCTTCCACAATGACGTATAGATCATGATCATATACTTCTTTCTTGGCATCTGCTAACTGTAGAAACCTTTCAAAAATTTGTTCGAACTCTTCTTCTGTAAAATAATGGAAGGAAAGATTTTGCAGTGCATTTTTCACTGCGTGGCGGCCTGAACGCGCTGTTAATACTAACTCCATATCCTCTAATCCTACATCTTCTGGATGGACAATTTCATACGCATCGCGCGATTTTAATAGCCCGTCTTGGTGGATACCCGATGAATGTGCAAATGCGTTATCGCCTGTAATTGCTTTATTTACTTGAACATCTAGCCCCATGAAACTTGAAACAAGACGTGATGTATTCATAATTTCTTTTGTATTAATATTCGTTGAAACGTTTTGAACTACCCCCACTTAGCTAAAGTTTGAAGTGGAGGATTCCTACGAACACCGATGTATCCATTAGTTTTTTTAGTAGGCTATCCCCGCAGTTCCTACGGTTAGAAGTCGAATCGCTTCATTTCTAAGATTTTGTCCTGCGTTAAGATCTCGTTGGTGAAAGGTACCACAAGAAGGACATTCCCATTCTCGAAGGTTTAGGTTCTTAACGTCTTTGTTTTGGTAACCACAAGTTGAACAAAGTTGTGAACTGGCAAATGTTTTAGACACAACCACGACTTCTTTTCCATACCATTTTGCTTTGTATTCAAGCATCGTTCTAAATTGTGACCATGATACTTCACTAATTGCTTTGGCTAACTTGTGATTTTTTAGCATGTTTGACACGTGCAAATCTTCAATCCCTACAACATCGTGATTTTTGATGATGTGAGTGAAGATTTTCTGTAAGTAGTCTGTTCGGGCATTGGTGATTTTTTCATGAATTCGAGCCACTTTCACACGTTGCTTGTTCCAATTAGTCGAACCTTTCACACGCTTCGACAGAATACGTTGTGCTTTGGCTAACTTTCCATCTAATGTGCGAAACCATTTTGGATTCGAGAAGACCTCTCCGTTGCTCAACGTCGCAAAATCTTTTAGGCCTAAGTCAATCCCAACGGAAGAACCTGTCTTTTCGAGTGGTTTATTTTTTGTCTCAACAAGAATTGACACAAAATATTTCCCACTTGGATTGCGTCTAACCGTGACGTTAAGAATACGCCCTTCTACCTCACGACTTTTGGCGAAACGAACAAGTCCAAGTTTAGGCATTTTGATCTTGTTGCCGATGATTTCTATATTTCCGTTCGTGTACTTCGTTGTATAGGATTGTACCTGATTCTTTTTAGACTTAAAACATGGTGGATTAGTTTGCTTCTTAAAGAAACGATGAAATGCATTGGAAAGATTCTTTAATGCGGATTGCAAGGAAATACTGTCCACTTCTTTTAACCAGACCAACTCTTTTTTTAGCTGTGTTAAATCGGCGGAACAAGATTGATAGGATAATCCTTTACCAGTTTCCCTATATGCTTCATTCCAGCGTGCTAAGAAGTGATTAAAAACAAAACGTGAACAACCAAATGTTTTATTAATCAGAATAACTTGTTCTTTTGTTGGATAGATACGAAATTTATAGGCCTTATTGACGATCACAAATTGCACCTCCTCAAAATAAGAACATTCGTTCCTATTTTAACATAAAGAGAATGTTTTGGCTACTGCCAACCACCATTCATCTCCCACCTACTCCTTGGAGATGTCCCCTACTCATTCCTTGAGGTGGGAGTCTTCTGGCGGAAAATGATAAACTACCTTACTTATACATAGTTGACTTATGCCTTTTGATCAATCAACCATTATCTAACAATCTAATGTACTTAAATGTGCTAAAGATAATTTACTCACTATTTCATACCCATTTCCTTTTCCTTTAGGCTTAATAATAACTGTCCCCATGTAAGGTATTTGATCTAAACCGACTCCTTCTGGGAAATTATGAGCAACGACTACCTTATTTTTACACTTTTCTGGAATTATTTCTAAAATAGATTTAAGATTACTCAAAATTCTTTTCCGATCATTATTAGGTAAATTTCCACTCAATCTATTTATCTCAGCCCAAAAAGGATTAACTTGAACATTACCACTTCCAAATGCTAACTGTGCGGTTTCGATTGTTCTGCAAAAAGGACTTGCGGAAACAGGGTATTGAAACGGGATTTGTAGGTATCGAAAAACTTCTCCATAGTAAATAGCTTGCCTGCGTCCCATTTCAGAAAGATTTCTTTGGGTTAAACAGTTTTGAAAATTTAAATTGGCTAAATCGTTTCCAATAGTCGCTTCCCCATGCCTTGTATAAAATATAAATCCCCCAGTTCTAAGGGAATTAAGTAAGGATCTATTCAAAATACATTTCTCCTTTCTATAAATATCATAGTTTAATGCTAAGGTATGACATGGGTTATAAATAAATAAAATACCCAATACATCTAATATTTGTTAAAATTAAATTAAAAAGGAAATGTAACTATGTTCAAAAGAAAAACGCCGTGTTCAACGAATCTACCCAATAGTTTGTATTCACTTGAAACAATCCCATTAGGAGGCATTCAACAATCCATCTTAATCCGAACAGATGACCAAAATCACCCCATTCTGCTTTTTCTCCACGGCGGACCTGGAACAGCACAAATTGGGTTTGCAAGAAGATTTCAACGACAATTGGAGAAAGAATTTATTGTAGTGAACTGGGATCAAAGAGGTTCAGGAATATCCGGATCAGGTGAGCTTACACTAAAAACATACCTGGATGATGCCAAAGAACTTATTCAATATCTATTAGAAAGATTTGGGAAAGAAAAAATTTACTTGGTGGGTCACTCATGGGGTAGTATCCTTGGCTCTATATTAGCTCAAGAATATCATGATTATCTTTATGCCTATATAGGCGTCGGTCAGATTGTTTGTACGGTAGAAGGTGAAAAAATTTCCTTTGAATTTGTGAAAGATCAGGCAGTCAAAAAGAGGGACAAAAAAGCTCTTGAATTATTAAATAATCTTGTGTTTGAACCTGATTCCTTGGACTATTTATTTTCACAACGCAAATTGCTTGATAAATATAAGGGGTCTCTTTATTCGATGACAGGTACTCAATTGTTTTTCAGTAAATTTTTGACCAATACCGAGTATCTATTGTCAGATTGGTTTCGTTTTATCAAAGGGAACAAAACATCAATAAAATATATGTGGCATGAAGTAGCTAAAATCAATTTTTGGAACGTCATCGATTATTCCATTCCAATTTACTTTTGCGCCGGCAGATTTGATTTCAATACACCTTCTCAACTGGTGGAAGAGTATTTCCAACGCATCCATGCACCAGTAAAGGAACTAGTTTGGTTTGAAAACTCGGGACACTGTCCACCGTTTGAAGAGTATGAAAAATTTAATGAATTGTTGTGTCATATAAAAAAATCTGTCGGATAAGACAGATTTTTTTATATAGATATTAGGTTGAAGAATTTATCAACTTATATAAGATGGTAGGCCACCAATCCATAACTCCCCATTTACTTCCAAGACGAATAGCGATTGTATTGTTTTCTGGGCTAACATATAGAACTTGACCTAATGCCCCTAAAGCAAAATAATCATTATTCGTTTTGTTATTTAGATGTCCCCACCACAAATATTTATAATATGCTTTATTTCGATTGAACCACATTTTTCCCCACGGATGTTTTTGATAATATCGGAAATGGTCACCAGTAGATGGCACATTATTTGGACTTACGGATTCCTTAATCCAATCTTGGCTAATAATCTGTTTTCCTTCCCATTCCCCATTTTTTAAGAATAACCTGCCAAACTTGGCTAGATCTATTGCGGTCATTACTAATCCGCTTTCAATCTTTTCAAATAGATGCTTTTCACTATCTAATATCATTAAGCCTGGAAATTCCATCCCTAATTGACTCCATATCTTCTCATAAAAGAAATCTGTTACACTTTTACCTGTTGTCCTTTCAAGAATCAAACCTAGAATTAACAAATGATAGTCATTATAATGGAAAAATTTATCATTCGTATCCTCTACAGCAGAGAGAGCCAATTTCCTTCCATTCGGATGCAAATATACTTTTGCCTCGTCTCGCCAAGGAAAATGACCTTCTTTGAACTTTATGCCTGCATCCATTTGAAGAAGCTGTTTGATTGTAGTATTTCTTAGTTGTAATTCTGGTACATAAGAAGAAACGAAATCATCTACACTTTTAATATATCCCGTATCAATAGCGATTCCAACAAGAGCAGAAATAAATGACTTTGTAATGGAGAACAACTTTTGAGGAGTCTCTCTTTTATGTCCATTAAAGTAACTTTCATAAACAATCGTGTCATTTTTAATAATAAGTAACGCAGTAGTACCACTGTTTTCCATAAGTTGTTGAAAGTCAGCAATTCTTTTCTTTCCTTTATGTAAGTATTCAATCGTTGAAAATTCCATCTTATTTGGAGCTTCTTTAAAGAAATATGGATGATGATTTAAAGGGAGTTTCTTTGTTGAGAAGAATTGATAATCATCGTATGCAACTGTAAATTTATTTTTCAACATATATGAGAGATACGTATGGATGTAATTTTTTTTATCCAAATTGGAATTTTCCATTAAATTTTCCTCCAAAACAATATTAAGAATCGGTGCCTCTACATAAATTCTCTTTCGCTTCTATTTATCCTTCTTTAACAAACCTGCCACTAAATTAATATCATAAAAAACGCTACTCCCCCCACCAAATTAAAGCGTTGGAAGGGGGATGGGTAGCGTTAAATCTGTTCAATCCATGCTAATAAAAGAGACTCGTATAAACATCATTTTTATTTTATTAAAAACTAATAAAGTATCCTGTGAAGATTCCTTTTTGTTATTTACTTTTTCAATTTAGGAATTCGACTCAAAATGAATCAGATTTTCCTGCAACGCCTTTTGTATAAAAAAGTTTGGTTTTCCTACGCTATAAAGTTGCAATTCATGCATTGCTCTCGTACAAGCGGTGTAAAAAATCCTACGTAAACTCTCATCTCCATACACGTGCTCCGATGCATCGTAAATAATGACCGCTTCAAATTCAATACCCTTCGCTAAATATGAGGGAATTACTACAACCCCTTGTTCATATTCTGCTGAGCCAGATTTTATAAGCTTCATACCGTTAATGCTGTTTAACGCCTCAAACGCAACCTTACTTTCCTCCGCTGATTTACAAATGATCGCAATACTTCCATAGCCTTCACCTTGCAATTCCGATACTTTAGACAGAATGTAACGGTGCAATTCTGTATGATTTTTTACTTGAGTCAACACCGGCAGCTCACCCGCACGTTCAAACGGGATAATGCTCTCCCCATTGGCAATGAGACTACGTGTAAATTCGATAATTGGCTTCGTCGAACGATAACTACGTGTCATATTGATTACTTCGGTTTCTTCCTCGCCATATAAGCGATTAAGAACTTGGAAATCTACTACTTCACTCGCATGGGCAAAAATGGCTTGATTAAAATCACCCAGTACTGTCATCTTTGCAGAAGGAAACAAGCGCTTTAAAAACTCAAATTGAAATGGTGAATAATCTTGCGCTTCATCAATGAGGATATGCTTGATGGAACGATTCGTTTGGAAGCCTTGCATTAATTCCTGCAACAATAAAAATGGTGTCGCATCTTCATAATATAGTTTCCCCGCTTCTAGCATTTGACGTGTTGCGTGGCAAATAGCTTCCCACTCCTCAGGTACTTCTCCTTTTAACAATTGTTGCATCAGTAATGGATCAGCAAAAAGCTGCTTATAGATCCCTTCTAGATCAATAAAGTCCAGCGCTTGAATTTGTTTTCTTAATGGTTTCAATTTCAGGCCAACAATTACTCGAACAAGCGCTTTATGATCCATCTCATAAATTCCCTGCTCTTCTCGTTCAAAGCCATTTTTCTTAGCTAAATATTTGTGAATTTTATGATACGCCTCATTGCTAAGTAGCTCGATTTCCTCCTCTACCCACGGCTGAAAACGTTCTATTTTTTCTATTTCTTTTAGTTGATTCATTAGCCAATCCTTTAATTTTTCCAACCTGCTATGAAAATCGAGTGAAGTATTGCCACCATAAAATGTATCTGATAATTGTTGTGCCGTAATGATGATTTTCCCTCTGAACTTTACATCTTTAAATAGCATACCTGATTTTTCTAATGTTTCTCTGTATAATTTGATTGCCTCAAAAAATTGGTTAGATGCTTTAAATTGAATCCCTTTAACCCTTATATTATGTGAAGAAGTATTCGCTGCTGTTAACACATATTCCAATTGATCATATGGATTTTCTAGTTGGAAATCTTTACTTAAACGATGGTCCAAATATTCCTGAAATGTCACTTGCTGCATATTTTCTTCACCGAGCTCAGGAAGTACGTTGGAAACATAGCTATTAAACATCGCATTCGGCGAAAACAATATTATTTGGTCTGCTTTTATACGATCACGATATTTGTACAATAAAAAGGCAATTCTCTGAAGTGCTGCAGAAGTTTTACCACTACCAGCCGCACCATGCACAATAAGCAAGCGCCCTTGATCATGGCGAATAATTCGATTTTGCTCCTTTTGGATCGTTGCTACAATACTTTGCATATACTTATCCGTGCCTTTTCCTAAAACCTGTTGCAAAACATCGTCACCAATTGTAAGACTGGTATCAAACATAGAGACTAGTTTCTCTTCACGAATCACATATTGCCACTTTTTCTCTAAGTTTCCATAAACCTCGCCCCCTGGTGTCATATACTGTGCAGGTCCTGGCTCGTAATCATAGTAGACGCTTGAAATCGGTGCTCTCCAGTCATAAATAAGAAAGTCCTCACCATTTGAATCCATCAGTGAAGAAATACCAATATAGATTTGTTCCGGTTCTGAATATCCCTCTTCAAGAAAATCAATTCTTCCGAAATAAGGCACGGACTTCATACGGCGTAAAGTAGCTAATCGTTTTGCTGCGTGACCATGTGTACTTTCGCCGACAGATAATGCTTGCGCTTCTTGTCTTAAGCTAATAACCGTTTCTAGAAAGTCATCAAACGAATCTGTATTCACTTTAATTTCATCCCAAAAATGCTTGCGAGTATTTACCACTTCATTTCGTAGCTTTAACGTTTCCGATTCAAGTTGAACTATTTGATCAGCAATTACGTTCATAACGCCATTCAATCGTTTTTGTTCATGTTGGAAATCTAAATTCATAACATTCACTCCTTGAAAAAATTTAAGAGTTGACTAATGGATAAATTTTTTGTATAATTAAAATAGGGATAATATACACAATAAAAGTTAATTGTTGCATATCTATATAAATTTACCACGTGTCTGCATTTTTTTCAATGCATTTGGCAGGTGTATTTTTTTTGCCCAAAATAAAGGACTGAAATTAAATTAAGAGATTAAGTGCGGGTTTTTCGTCTAGGCTTTATAATAAAATAAAGGGCGGTGATAGCATGCTAGATAAAGAAATCACGCAACAACTTGTTGATACAATAAATAAACAATTAAATACGGATTTCATTCTATTATTTGGCTCGTTCGCAAAAGGGAATGTTCGTGAAGACAGTGATGTTGATCTTGCTTATTTTAGCGAAAAGCAGCTATCCTCCTATGAACGTTTTATGCTTGCTGCTGACTTGGCGGCGGTTGCTAGTCGTGAAGTAGACTTAGTGGATATTAAACAAATCGATACGGTGTTTACGATGCAAATTTTTACCCAAGGTGTACCGATTTATATAAAGAACAAAAATGAATTTACACGTCAAAAAATGCGTGCGTATAGTATGTACACTACATTAAACGAGCAACGCGCTCCAATTATCGAAGCAATTAAAGAGCGAGGAAGTGTATTTGGCGATGAATGATGTAATTTTAAACAAAACAACTACAATTGAGCGTTGTGTGAAGCGTATTCACGAGGTGTATGAGGGAAATCCGGAGAACTTAACAGATTTTACAAAACAGGACAGCATCATTCTAAATATTCAACGTGCATGTGAAGCAAGTATAGATTTAGCCATGCATATCGTTAGTGAACGAAAGCTCGGTGTTCCAAAAGCGAGTCGAGAAGGGTTTAAGCTACTACAAGAAGCTGGTTTAATTGATGCAACTTTAGCAAAAACATTAATGAATATGGTCGGTTTTCGTAATGTTGCGGTACATGATTACCAAGCATTGGAACTCTCTATTTTAGAGGCCATTTTGGAGAAGCATATTAATGATTTTAAACAATTTACGAAGGTCGTTCTGCAGCTCGAGTTGTAAATATTTCAAACTAAATAAGATCATTTTAGAAATAGGTTAATTAACATTATACACCAGCTAAAACGTTTGAATTTCACGTTTTAGCTGGTCGTTTTAAAATCACACTTACTTATGATACGGTTCATCGCATTTGATGCCCCTTTCTTCAACTAAGTAGAATTTCATAGAATAACTATAATCAGTTCTTAATCCTAAAATTACTTAATTCTTCCTTCACTAAGAATCGCTAGGTTAAGCGTCCCATTATGATCCCGTCATTATATTTAGCTCTTTTTAGATTTAGTACCAAATAGACCTATTGCAACTGCTACCCCAATCCCTACAGCAAACCATGAAGCAAAACTCATCGCATTCACCACCTTTTTGTACTTTAATATTACGCTTAGCTACTCGAAAACTTTCAAAGAATTGATATGCTCAATAAAGATCTGTCTCATACATAAACATAAAAAAGGCGCAATTTCTAATCTAGAAACGCACCTTTTTAGTGAAAAATAATCTTAAATTAATAATGAAAGAATCGGTTTAATACGGAAGGTTAAGTTGCCAAGAAACGCCGAATTTATCAGCTAACCAGCCAAACTTTTTGCTAAATCCATACTCACCTAATGGCATTAGTGGTCCACCGTCTTCAATTAAACTCTCATAAAGCCTGTTAATTTCATCTTCTGTATCACAAGTAATATATAGAGAGAATGATGGCGTAAATGTAAATTCGTGCTTCACATTACTATCGATGCACATAAATTCTTGTCCCTTTAATGAAAAGGCAGCTTGCATGACACTTCCCTCATCACCTGCTTCGTTTGCTCCATAACGAGTAATACTTAGTATTTCTGATTCTTCGATGATTGAAGTGTAATAGTTCATCGCTTCTTCTGCATTTCCTTGAAACATTAAAAATGGTATAACTTTTTGCATCTTTATCATTCTCCTCTTCACAAAAACATATGTTCGCTTATTCATATTATAAACGATCATATGCTTATGAAACAACCAAAGAAAATAGCATAATCAATTTATGAAGTATTCTCCCTTTTTTATTCCATAAACCTTTATTAGTAAGCGATCCCTACACGTGATTTTATATAGTTGTTGCTTTGTATTTGCTTATATGCAAACTCTGCTGTATCCGATACCGTTATCTTAACTCCATCCACCGGCAAAAAGTCACGCTCCACACGATATTCACCTAAGAGTTCTCCATCTGGTAGATACGTAGGACATACAATCGTCCAATCAAGTGTTGAATGTTTAAGCATATCGTAAACTTTATGATGTTCTTCTGCTGCGCGGGTAGATTTACGCTTTGATTCACTAGATTGATATCGAAGTACGCTCCGGGTGGTTCTACTTTGTAGGATTCCTGCCGTTCCAATCGTAATAATTCGTTTAATCCCCTTATTTTCCATTGTTTCGATAATAAAAAGTATACTTTCTGACAGAGTGGTTGTCCCATCTGTATTAAGTGCGCTTATAACAATATCGATTCCATTCATTGCACGGATGAGATCATCTTTATTTAAAACATTTCCTTGAATAATCGTTAAATTTTCATGATTTATTTGAATCTTCTCGGGAGTTCGGACTAGTACCGTAACATGATGACCGTCTTGAAGGGCATACGTAACGATTTGACTTCCAACTCGACCAGTGGCACCTAAAATTAAGATATTCATAGACTTAATTCTCCTTCAGACTAAATTATATTACGTTTTTTAATTTTATTATAAAAAATAGTAACACAAATCATTACTTAGTTTGTACTACTATAGTATCTTCTTGGAAAAAGTAATTCATTTTTTGTTAATATTCTTACAAACTTATTTTTAATTTAGTTTATATAATAAAGCGTCGGATAATATGCTAATGTTTTAAAAGTTTCTTAACTATTCCCTTTCGATAAGGATTGGTATGATTTTAAATTTAACTCAAATAATAGTTACGAGGTGCAACGATGTATAATAGTCGAAAATATTTGATAATCATCCTTAGTTTAATCTTAACAATTTGCATGCTAAGTCCCGCATCACATGTGGA
This sequence comes from Lysinibacillus antri, assembly GCF_003977595.1. Classification (GTDB taxonomy): domain Bacteria; phylum Bacillota; class Bacilli; order Bacillales_A; family Planococcaceae; genus Ureibacillus; species Ureibacillus antri. The sequence continues at coordinate 150,003 of NZ_RYYR01000008.1, forward strand.
GGCAACCGTTAATCCCCAAGAACTAAAAAAATTAAAAGAAGAAAATGAGCAATTAAAAGCAACGATTGAGAAACTGAAACAACGGATTAATAGCCTGGAACCTGCTCAGCCTGAAACGCTTCAAGACCCGCCTTGGGAAACGTTGCAAATGCCATCAAATCCTTTGCCGATTACGGAGGTTATTCAGAAAGGGACAAAGATTCCTTTTGATGTCATCGTTGATAAACCGGATTATGTTAGACCTGCCTATGAAAAACATTGGCACAGTTCCTATGGTGGTGGAAGATGGAGTTATGTTCCTATGCGGATGCACTATGCACTACATCGACTATTTACTACCTATGATATAGGGATTTCTGCTTGGTATGACTTTGAACATAATATTGGTTTTTCTGTCCCCATGTTTCAAGATCCACAAGCACTTGATTTGTATATAGTTGCGTTTCAAACGGAAGTAACCGCCGTCTATACACTCGGCAATCAAGTGGTCGTTGTTGGTAATCCAAAAAGACAAGGTGTACAGGTCGTAACTATCACCACAGCAGATATAAAACCAACTAATAAAGACGAAAACTTACTCGTTCAATTAGCAACAAATCAGGGGCATGAAGTCGATTATTCCATTATTTCATACGTTCAACCAGATTTTTGGGCAAAACCAAAATAGGCGTTCCTGCTTGTTACAGAAACGCCTTCGTTCTTATACTCTATTATTCAATCCCTCTTAAACCAAATCGAATTTCCTGCACTTCATTATTCCAATGCCAAAATTCTATAAATTTATTGTTATGTACATAAACCATTATTTCCACACCTTGTTCTGTACGATTATAATAATTTTCCCCGTAAGATATTTTTACACTTTCGATTGAATCGCCAACTGTAATCCCTCTACTTGTCTTCACTGTTTTGTTGGATTCATGTGTAATTGCTATATTGTTTATATTTCCGTTTTCATCTTTTATTAGCCGTATGCCTGATAAGTAATTAATACTTGGGTTATTTTTGTCTTGCGAGATGGCATTTGTATTTAGCTCATTTATATTTTGATTTAGATGAATTCCATTAATATTTTCATCATCAAGGTTTATATCAGGCGTAAATACGGATAAAACAAAATTTGGTGCAATGAGATAAGTGACAGAAATACAAATAAGAACCATCACTGTTAATATAGTGATCCGTAAATATAAAGTTCTATTCATCAATTTTCCACCCCCACAGTTCTTTTACGATAAAGAAACCCTGTAATGACATTTAATATGATTGTGCCACTAAGAAGAATTGCTGGAGTAGAAGCGATCACACTTACTGTATCTTCAAGAGCAGCCCAATCCTTAGCTTTGACCCTTTCATACAAACTACAAATTTGAAAAAACAGTACAGTAGAACAAACACTGATACTCAAAATGATAAGCGTAATCCAATACTTAAAACGCTTTTGATAGTTCATTATATTAACAGTAGGAAATATCCAAGCAATCATATCTAATTCCCTCTCATGGTTATATTTCAATGTTCATAATTCTTTGTTGGTTTTAAGCACCTATTCTTCTTTAATTTGACGGTATAAGTTGGTAGAAGTTCCAAATTGGACAATCAGCTCTCCTACACTAACAATTATATTTGTGAAAAGACTATTCGAATTGATAGTTTTCCATTTCCTTATACACTATGTATTTTTTGTTTATATAAATTAGTGTCGGATAATCTGCGTGGTTCAAATAAAAAAAGTGCCAACCTTTTTGACACTCGTTACTTTAGATACAGCTCTTGGAAGAGGGCTCATTGCAAACTTACTAAATTTCTAATCGCCCATTTTCATAGGAAGGCCGCGCAATATAGCTCCCCTTTGGAAATATAAACGTCCATGGCATACTTACTTTTGACGAAATGGCAAGTACAGGTAAAGTGAACGTCTCCTCTGCAATACGCTCACCCTCAATGTAGTAACTTACTTTTATATTATTAAATGTAAGTAGCTGATTGGAAAAATTATGAACCAATACAGTTACAAGCAATGCCTCCTTATGGTTGATTGCTACTCGTAAAGGGGAGCAATGTGTTTCGGGACTTTTAATATGTTTCGTTTCATTAAATAGTTCTTCTATATTTTGTCGATCTTGAGTAGACAATGCTTTCTCCCAAGATGCTTCAAATAGTAATTCTTGCATTAAATCACCTCTTTACACATTGTACACGTTCCTTTTACCGTTCCCCATAACGTTTAGCAAAAGGAGACATCGATTGTTTCGTTGGAGAAGGTGCATATGGGTTAGTTGGCTCAGGTTGTTTTAATCCTGTATAAGCAATTAATAGCGCTTTTGCTTGTTTTAAAGATATATTCGCTTTAGGATTTCTATATTGGTCATCTAAGTTGCCTAAATGTGGTAGACTTTGGAAGTCCTCTTTTGAAGGAATCAGATGAAATAAGTATTCTCCACAAGTAATTAAAACCGTCGAAGTTTGTTTTGCCAATTTAGGGTTTTTCGAGAAATGTAATCCGATTTTTTCCGCTTTCCCTTCAGCTAACAATTTTTCTATTGTTTTTTTCTTTAAATCATATAAAAATTTTGGCTCAATTGCTGTTTTTGCATGTTTATTTACAACGAACAGAGCTTTCGATAAATTTTCCACTGTAAATTCGAAGTTAGGATTTTGATCCTGCTTATATCTTTTTCTGTTAGAGTTCATTTGTTCATCTCCTATCCCTAACGTTCAAAACTCATTAAAGAGAGCATTATTAGTGTAACATTTTTTAATCTCTAAGTTGCAATTTCAAAAAAATGAAACCAAACAAATCTTTAGACGTAAATTCAAATAAAGAAAATTACGAACGTCAGCAACTATTTTTAAGAAGGGTTGAGTCGTATGAAGAATTGGTGGAATAAAAAGAAAAATAAAACGAGAAAAGGTAAAAAAAGTAGTAGTGATTATACAGTTTTAGATGGTTTTCTTGATGTACTATTTATGATACCAGAATTAATTTTCTTGCCTTTCAGATTAATTTTTTGGTTATTAAGAGGCGTAGGAAGATTGTTTAGTAATATGTTTGATTTTCTATAAACTGCATGGGAAATTTACTAAATATGGGGGATTATTGATATAAAATTTAGAATGAAAAGCAAAAAAGCGTAATTCACAATAAACACCAACATCTATAAGCAACCACTTGCTTCATGAAAACCTCCCCCTATGAAGTTCATCCAATCTTTGTGTTCTAAAGGTTTTTAAAATTTTTTTGTACTTTAACAAGAACGTATTTTTCACTCCACATTTGGGTAGTCGCAATTAATCTTTCTCCATCTTTTTCAAAGAACAGACCACTGCCATCCTTCTCTTTAAACTTCCACCCATTTGAAGCGATCATTTGTTTAACATTTTCGTCCGCTATGAAAACACCTTGATTCTCTGTTCTGGTGATATACCAAACCGTATCACCTTCTACTGCAATTTCCACTATCTTGTTATCGGAATCTTCCAACTTTTTAATTACCTCTTTAGCTGATAAATGATCGATTGGAAAAGAAGGATAGTATGATTTATTTACAAAGATAAACACAGCAAAAATAACGATTACAATAGCCAAAATAAATCCAACCCGTTTCACTGAACTCCCCCTTATTTTTAAATAGAGATATTTAAAAATAATCTTCAACTAAAGTCCGATGTCAATAAATTAAAATATCTTAACATAGAACTAACCTATTTTCTACAAAAATAAGGTCCAAGCCAACCTGTTTCGTGCGTACTTACATAAGTCCAATTGAATCCTTTATCTACTCTTATGTAATTCCTTTAAGCTATACAAGCTAAAATCTCTAACGTCCCTATTTTTACTTTGAGCGAATTCATCCAATACTTCTAGCAAATAATTATCTTCTATTATTCCTTTATTCTCGCCTTCTGCACAGCATGATAAAAAAAGCAGTAAATAAAAATGAACTTTTGGCTTTTCGTGTTGTCTCATTTTTTCAACCATATAGCGAATCAACTCGTTATTCGTGGAGAGAATTTTTGTGAAAACACGGTCAATTTCCCCTGGTTTTCCTTTTTGTATGACTTCATCAATTTTCGCATAGTAATCTTTTATTTCCTGCTCCGAAAGTTCTGAATCATAAAGATTTAATTCTTCTTCCTCAATGTGATCGACAAGTCCCTTGATAAATTCCTCAAAATTCTTTGCTAAATGGATTTCTTGATTTTGTTCAACATCGATAAAAACGACAGCGGGATGCTTTCTTCTTCGATAATCTAAACAAATGAACATAGGAGCGTCTGCGGATATAATCAATAATTTTTTACTCCTTATTCCCCACTCTTTTCGCAAATAAATCGTATCAAGGATTCCTGGATTTTCTCCAATTCCATATAAAAAATCGACATGGACAGAATTAGTAGCCCAACTATTCGGTATGTCGGTAGGATAGTATTTCTTTTTTAAATAAAATCCATTTCTTTTCTTCATTAATTGAATATAGGAATCTGGCAAATCTATCTTCAATTCTTTTTGAATGGTTTCTATCGTTTCTAAATCAAATTCCCCTTGATTATAGTCATCTAATTCTTTTCCCCATAATCCTTCTACCTTCATTTTTTCACACTCCAATTTACTATACAGACTATTCTACATATGACAATCTAACTTTGTTCAAAAATTTGAAGATAATTTAATAACTTTTTTCCTTTTCTTTTGAGTACAAGTTTTGTTTGCAATGGAGAAGGTAGAATGACAGTTACATGTTCGAAATCTTTTTCAGTAATAGTTGCTTCATTATATTATCTTTATTTAATAAGTCTGTTCTTTTTATTGTAGGTTTCTTATTCATGCTTGGAGCCACCCTTTCTACTTTTTATATAGTTCAATTCCATCTACAAATTCATCCGAAATGGATATTTTCCCCACGTCACTGAAGCATTAATTCCCTTAGTTGATTAGTAACCTTTGACGAAGTTAGGTAGGTCTCCCCTTCTCCTACCATATACATAAGGGTACTTTTTTCCCCTTCCTCTCCTAACCATAAATGAATGGCGTGAGTAGGCAATCCTTCCTCATATTCAACCATTACATCATAATCAGGGGTTGTTTCAGTGCTATCTGATTGTTGTTTAACGGCAGTTTTGATCGCTTTTTCAAACACTTCAATTGCTTGTTCATCATTAAATGAAAAAATAATGTCTTGATTCATATCACCAATTCCACCTGATTTGGATACGTTGATTTCTTTAACCTTTTCATCTAAAAGAACCATCGTATTGTCTTCACTATTTTGACAACCTACAATTAAGGATACGCCTGCAAGCAAAAGCAAAGCATATAAAATTCTCATTGTCATCCCTCCCTAAAAATATATTTCAATACTTATCTACGAAACAACGACTAATATGGTCTCAATTTATTTTGAATGTTAAAAAAGCGTCTCCATTCATAGTAGAAACGCCATACTTACATCATTCAGATTTAATTTCTCTATGTAATTTTTGGGAAAATGCCTTTTGTGATTTTTTGAAGTATATAATTCAAAATAAATACCGCGAGCCAAAGTGTAATAATAATTACTACGACACGAATGATCCATAGAAGAAAACCATTTTGAATATGCTCCGTCAAGAATGATGTACCATAATAGATGCAGCATTCAATAATAATCGTTGTAATTAAAAAAGACATTAAAACCCCTATCCTCTGCATAATATTAAGATTTGTGAGGGCTTTACTGTCTTTGATTTGAAAATAGATGATCACTCCTACAAATGAAAGTACTGTGAATATAACATCCATTAGAATCCCCTCCTACCCATTTTATTTTACCAACAATTGGTAACCCCTTAGTTCTGCCCCAATTTTAACACAAAAAAGTTCCAATCGAGCCTTTTTGTAACACAAGAGATTTGGTGGGTTTAATTATATAGGCTCGGTTCACTATTACATTGGAATCAAGTCTATTTTTTATTCACCTTCAACTACTACCTATTGATTTTAGGAGGGTGTAGTTGAACTCTCTGCCACATCCTCGCCCGCTCCCCCCCTTTTTGTACTAATAAAAAAGTTCTTACCATATTGTTGTATAAGGAAAAACGGAAAAAAGGTGGTAGATTGTTGATAAAAGTTAAAGTTGGTTTACAGCCGATTGTGAGTAATATCAATTTACCCACTGTTTTGAAAACAGCTATTCTTCCAGGGGATCAATTTGAAAGATTATTTATTGCAACTCAGGTCGGGGAAATCTTTTACGTGGGAAATGGAGTTATCAAAACTTTTTTAGATATTCGCTCCCGAATTATACAACTAGGTGCTTCTAGTGGTGGATATGATGAACGAGGTTTGCTTGGGCTAGCCTTTCATCCTAAGTTTTTCTATAACGGTTTGTTTTACCTTCATTATTCCGTGGCTGGCACTCAAGGTTCAGGCGCTCTTCAAGGGTCTTTTACACCGAACCCCTGTGACCCGAAAACCTTAAATCTCAAGTGGTTGGATAGAGAAAATCATTATGATCATATTGATACAGTTGAAGAATGGATTTTACCACAGAATGGTCAACCTCAAAAAAGACGGACATTACTGAATTTACGAAGACCGTTTATGAATCATAATGGAATCAATAGCTTAAACTTTTCACCTGAAACAGGAAAACTTGTTTTAACAACCGGTGATGGCGGGTCTGGCTATGATCTATTTAATTTAAGCCAGGATGATTTAGAAATCGCCGGTAAAATAATTGAAATTGATGTAGATCGGAATTTATTTATCAATAACCCACCTGTCGTCACACGCTTTAATGAACTTCCCGCATCCATACAGGCAACACTTACGGTCATTGCGAAAGGTGTTCGAAATATACCAGGCATTTCATTTCAACAGTTTTATAATCAGTATATAAAATATGTGGGAAATGTCGGACAGGATTTGGTAGAGTCCCTTTTTTCATTCGTTCATTATAAACCAATACCGGTTACTCAGCTTGTTCAAAATGCTCTTCTGAAAGCTGAAAATGAAGGATTGATTAATTTTGGCTGGCGAGGGTGGGAAGGCACTTTTCCTACTTCGTTGATCAAGGAATGCTCTGCAAATCCTTCTTTGGATGAGATATCCACTGCCTATTTCAACGATGCCGTAAACACTTCAGTAAAACGTCTTCAGCCATTAACTTGTTATTATCATCAAGAGTCCCGAGCGGATAAATTTAGAGGAACCGCGCTTACAGGAGTGCAAGCCTATATGGGGCATGCAATCCCCGGTTTAACAGGAAGCGTTGTCTTTACGGATTTCGCTCGCGATGAGGGATCTCCACCTCCAGCTAGAGGCGTTTTAGCTTATTCCAGGGCAAGAATAGATGGTCAGTCAAATGATTATAGTGTTATTCAAACTGATTATAATTTTGGGTCTCAATCCGCTTATTATGTTAGTTTAGGAACGAATTTGGATCAAACGAGACTTTATTTAGGGGTTTATGGCTCAGCGAATGTAACTGATTATAATAAAGGTACTGTCTTTGAAATTATTCCGTGACTCCTTACGATAAAAGTACGAGTAATTTACGGAAAGAGGCGTTTATTTTGAAAAAAATAAACAAAATGAGGTTCATCAGCATTGGGGGTATATTAACAACCATCACGGTCATATTCCAGGCGGCACCAATATTTTTACCTGCGATCGGCTTGCTCTTTAGTCCATTAAGTACATTACCTATTGCAATAGCGGCTTTTTATAATATTTCACTTGGATTGACTGTATTTTTTTCTTCTGCGTTCATTCTTGTTTTAGTGAATGTGCAAGAGGCCATCATTTTGCTGTTTACCACCGGACTACTTGGGATCGTTTTAGGCATATTCCTTTATAGGAAGGGATTGTTTATCTCTATTTTATATTCTAGCATAGCATTATCTTTAGGAATGATTTCACTAACATATATAATAGGGATTTCAGCATTTGGAGATTTTATTAGTTTCGAATCAATCCCTTTAACTTTATTCCTTTATACTTTATTTTCTCTCATTTACGTCAGCACGTGGAATATATGCCTTAGAAAATTCATCAATTACCTTATTAGGCTTAACGTATTAACTTTAAACCCTTCCACAAAGGCAATCGAATTTATCCACTTTAAATGAGTCCTACTTTTATCCAAAGTTTAGGCTGGATTTCCGCAATAGCGAGATCTAGCCTTTTTCATTTAACAATTAACAAAAGAGAGTCAATTCCCTAACTCCCTTGTTGTATGTTCGTAATCATATAATCTTTAAAATAGCTCTTTATTTTCCCTAAACTTTCCGCGCTATACAAAACGATTGCTTGTGCATCGTGGTCGAATGTTAAAACAATTTCTTCATTTGTTTTAAAAATCCGATTACGTCCTGTTCGAATATCGAGCTTGTTTTGAGATACGATGAATGTATCATCTTGATAAGCTAAGTATAGTAACTCTTGGAACACAATCCTTAATTCTTCTTTATTTTTTACTGTTAAAAAGAAGCCTGGAACTTCTGCATGGTACATTCCTTTTGAAGAGAGCGTAAACACACGTTGCCCAGAATCGATATATTCCACATCATACTTAGCCCATGCTTCTTGCATTTGCTCCTGTTCGTCATCATATGTTTCAACATAAATCGAGAGAGGGTATGAATAAATTCTCTCAATTGTTTCCAATGCAAGTTGCTCGATATAATCATGGTCTGTACTAATAAAATAAGATTTAGCTTGTCCTTTTAAATCCACATCTCGATCTATGTCTTCTTCCTGAATATAAATATCTACTTGAATCGGTAACTCACTAACCTGCATCACCTTACATGGCAGCTCTACTTTTTCATAAAACGTCACATGGCTATTAAAATCCGCAATAACTTTATCATTTTCATCATAGAAAACACTTGTACATTCACTTATATCATTTTCTATAATCCAGCTTTTTGTTCTGTCATCTAAAAAGAACTTATAACATTTACCACGATGCTCCGTTTTAATTCGTTTGTTTATAAAATGCTTCCTCATTGTTTTTATAAGATACTCTTCATCTAAGCCTTTGTACACCCATATATTCAAAGTAGAAGCCTTCATAACAAAATAATCATAAAGCATTTTTCGCTGTTTTCTTACTTCCGCATCTCGTTTATCAAACTCAGGTAAATCGACATCCCATTCATTCGTTTGATCTAAAATATACATGATTGCACCTCAGTCCCTATTTTTTTATACAAAGGCTCTGTTAAATAACTATGTTGATTTCTGAACAGTCTTACCTCTCTCACTTGATCATATCCATTATCTATTTTGCTCTATTGTTAAATAGTTTTTAATCTTTATACTTTTATTTCGAATCATAGAGTTATAATCCATTGTTTTTGGGAAATTTGTTAAGATTTCAAACAGTTCTTCGGTTTGTGCGTATTGATTAAAGTCCACTTTCTTCTTTCTTATGATATCAATGATAATATTTAAGTAGTTATCGATAGTAGAATGATCTTCGAAAAATTGTTTTTCCATCAGCCGTTTGATTGAACCAAGCATTTGCGTTAAAAACCAATTCAAATCTTCATCAAGTAATCCAAAGTAATGCAATCCTGCTGTCATATGGTATTTATGCCATCCACCTAATAGCGCTTTTTCAATTTCTTCTCTTGAAAACTCTTCATATTCGCTGCTCATATCATATGACTGTATTTCCCCTTCAAGTTCTGATAATTTACTAATAAACTCAGTAAAATCCTCGGCAATTTTTAATTTTTGTTTTGTATCCGTATCAATATAAACAACTGGTGGATTATCACCTGTATATCTACGATAATCTAAGGCAATCCAATTATGACTGTCTCCATGTAGATAAATAAACTTGTTCGATAATCCCCATTCTTTACGTGTATAGGAATCAATTAATATACCTTCTCCACTCTTTTGTCCTATACCATATAAGTAATCAATTTCAATGAAACCGTCTTCAAAAATATTATGTACAAACTTTTTTAGTGTAAGCTCTCCACCGTTTTGCTCGTTCATCAATTCAATATACGCAGTTGGGAGTTTCACCTTTAATTTCCCTTCTGCTAATTCGATGATCTCGCTTGATAAATCCTCTAAACGATAATTGTCAAAATACTCTCCTGTAAAAATGCTCATCTTTTACCTCCTTAAATCCTTTACATCAAAACTGTTGCTTGTCAATAATAAAAAGACCACTATAACGATATCTCGTTCAGTTCAGTAGTACAAACATGCAAAATAACATGTAAATTAGCAAGATTTTTATATCTAAATTAGCAGTGCAATTATTATTCTTTAAGTTGTAGTTCATTCGGTTGTTACAAAGAAGTTTTGGGATAACTTAACCTCCCTTCATTGCATTCCATAAAAAAGTAAGCATTCTTTTTAGCTTACTTTTCACGACTTTATTAATCTCATGATTTCTGTCAACCTCTTTGATGACTGCTTCCAATGTACTTGATTGGTATTTAATGAACCACGTTCCATCGTAAGAAGATATAAAAGCAGTTGGCCCAATTAATTTTCCATCACGTATAAGAAACTTACTTCCATCTTTACAAATAAGTACATCCCCTGATTTGATTTGGCTTAAGTCGACCATTTGATATTCACCTATCTTTTTTCTATATTAAAGATTACTACCCTGCTATTTGAATAACCTAAAATTTAACAAACCCCTTATACTATACGGTGATTTTATTAATATTCCTACAAAAGTTTTTAACCTTGAAATTTCAAACCCATATTCCATTTACTTTTTCTTCTTTTAACAGTCCAATTCGCACTAATTTTTCAACTAACAGTAAACATTGTCATATTGTTAATTTATGTGCTAATGAGTATGTTAAAAATGAAATAAATTCATTAATAATCGCTTCATAACAATAAAAAGGGCCTGCTGAAAAGTACACTAATCAACAGCCCAATTATGTGTTTAATTTAGATTTTGTACCAGACAACTGAACGGTTTACTATAATAGCAATCTTTGTTTTTATGCTATAGCCATAGTAAGTGAAAAAACTCTCATTACTACTCACCTTTGTACCTTCTCATTCGCAATATAATGATTGCAACAACGGTCATTAAAATAAGAAAAGGTAAAATTTTTGTAGCAAAATCCATCCAATGAAAAGGTGCTTGGTGAACATAAACCGCTTTAACCCACTGTTTTTCTTCGATTTCGACAGCAATTGCAGATTCAGTTGACGTACCCATTATTTCATAATATTTTGTTCCTTTTGGATAAGAATTTGAAGCATCACCATAGTAATTCCCTGTCATCTCATTAGGATTCGTTTTTACTTCTCCTATGACCTTTACTAATTCACTTTCAAGTACATTCTCTTCTGTAACTTCATAAACATTCCCATTCCAAACAACAAAAGAATATGCCCAACTTAATGCCTGAACAGAGGATGTAAACGAAAATATACATAATATAAAAACTAATATAGTTCTTATCAAAAGCCCCCCTTCCCCTTTAGTAGTTACAAAACCGTATCCAACAAAATAGCTTGTTAGAGAAAAAGCGACTGCTTTTATTTAGCAATCGCTTATTATTAGCTTTTTAAATCCTCTATTTTTTCTTTAATGTAATAAAAGTAATTACACTTACTAATAGAAATATACCTATTACAACATATGTAAACGGATGAACAACAACAAAGTAACGGATCTTTAAGCTGATAATTCCCATTTCAGAGTTGCACTTGTACCCCCATCCTGTTAATCAGTTCCTGTTAAGAATTGAACTATGCTTGTGTATATTAATCAATGCTACTGCACTTGATTTGTAATCGTGCAAAAGTTCTCCTGTTCTGAAATAACTAATGGTAAAATTTCACCAAATATGGTTATCATAGAAATAGCTTATTTTATGAGAAATGAGTTAATTTTCATCCAATATCTCAAAAGGTAAACAACTTTAATTAAATATTGCGAGTGAAAAACCAACACATACAATACCACTAAATAAAAGAATTAAACTTAAACATAAAATATAAGACAAGAAACTTGTTAGACTTAAACAGCCCCATAATTCTACGACAAATACAACTACTTTTCTCCATAGTGAAAGTTCTTTAACATCTTTTAAATTCTCCTTGAGCTCATTGAAACCAATTGGAAATAATATTAACCCAACAATAAAAAGAAATCCCCCTATGATTAATCCATCCACGTTCATTTCATCCAGTCCCCGCTTCACATTGAAAATTCAACTATAAATACGATTGGAATTGGAAAAAGTTTCAATTCCCTTTATTGAAGTATTCTGACCGCTAATTGAATCTGAACTCCTTAGTCAGAGATAATGATTACATTTTGTGCAACTTGGTTCTGATCAGTAGATTCTGAGTTTACCACTAAATCAAAAGATACTTTTTGACCTTGTTTAAGAAATCTCAATCCATCCGAAAATCGTTCATTATCAGGTAAAATCGAACTGAAATGAACAAACACATGGTTTCCATCCTCGCCGTCAAGCACAATACGACCATACCCCTTTTCTGCTTTAAACCATTTAACAATTCCCTCTCTTTTCATCTCTTTCCGACCTCCCATTGATAGCTATTTAGTTGAAAAAAACAATCTAATAGAAAAATAGGCGTTCCTGCTTGTTCCTGAAACGCCTCGATGGTTTGAATATGATTTTTCATAAACTCAACTTTATTGATGATTCTTATTACATATTTGTCGCCCAATTAAATTCATTTTATTTCTTTTCATTCTCTTTAAAGTAGTCCAGGACTTCTTGCATTTCAGTGCCTTGAATTTCATTCCATCTACCATCAATTTCTTGACGAAAAACCCTAAAATTATTAGAATTCATTTCTTCACAGACCAAATAATAATTGCCATCTTCCCTAACTTCCATTACGACATTAAAACTTTGGTCAGCATCTCCCCCATCTGTTCTATAAGGCCCAGTAACACTTATCATAACTGGCATTGGCTCTGGATGAAAAACGTTTGTATGATTTTGTAGAGAACCAGCAAATAACGGACTACCCCCTCGAATTACTCGTTGCTCAGAATACAAATCATAAGACCATTTGAGATAGTCGAAAGGATTTTTCGTGTCTATCATATTTTCTGCAGGAGGAGTAACAAGAATAGTTTGATTAATTTCTCCATAATAGTCTTCTAACTTTGATGTCAATTCAGATTTAGAGTAACTTCTAATACCCATATAAGAACCAACCAGTAAAAACACAATTATTATACTCAACATCCTTTTGTTCGAACTAAAGATAACAATTATTAAAGTAATCATTAGAGGGAACCAAACCCAAGGATCACCAGCCTCAAATATGACATATTCATGTGCTTTAGGTGATAAAGGATATAACAATGTAACCTCATGAGTCAAAAAGTCTATGAAAATATGACCGACAATTGTTGCTAAACTGAGTACAATCCAAATTTCCCACCATATCATTTCTCGAAATATTACTTTTGTAATCAAAACAACAGGTAAAACGAAAATAGGAGCAAATATTATAGAATGAGACCAGGGAGTAGATGTCCTGAAACCTAAAGTATCAGGTAATATGCCTGCAAAACCACCGATAACAACTAAAATTACTTTTTTGGATTTTGAGAGGTTTTTTGCATCCTTTAGAAGAAATACTATAATAGCTCCAAATAGTGCATGAGTAAGAACATGCATAAATAAAAGAATCATTTTTACCCTCCATATTTTTTTTAAAAAAATTCCCTATTGTGTTATGTATCCTATTTTCTTCTCTTCATCTGTTCTATCACTATCTTTATTTTAAATAATAAACCATAAAACTTTGTGACGTACTTCTTGAGATTTCCTTAACATTCAGTAGAAAAGTATCCTTGAGGTTTTTCAATATCCACAAACCTTCCCCATTAGTTTAATTTACTTTATTTAACAATACTATAAAAATATAGAATTGAGCATCTAAATAATTATAATTAAATAATGTTCTATTAGTAAAACATGGATTTCATATCATTTTTAATTCTTTGTTAAGGTAAAGCGAAACGGCAAATATCGAGGAAGACAACGTTACTTCTGCCGTGATTGCAGTAAGTCGTTTAACGATTTAACAAATACTCCAATCTCTGGTTCACGTTATCTTGGAAAATGGGCTAAATACTTTCATATGATGATTGAAGGTTACACATTACCAAGAATAGCTAAGGAGCTTAAAATTCACATATCAACTTGTTTCTATTGGAGACATAAGATTTTATTTGCATTAAGGTCTCTTGGTTTTCAAGGTTTAAAAGGAATTGTCGAGAGTGATGAGACCTTTTTCAAAGAGTCCTTCAAAGGACGCAAAGTTGAAAGTAGAGAACCTAAAGAACGTGGTGGAAGAGACCCTAAAAGAGGTATAAGTGGTCTTAAAATCGCAGTTGTTGTAGCCCAAGACCGTAATGGTTAAGTTGTTGTCAAAAAGGCTGGTCGTGGTCGTGTCCGAGCTGAAGAAATCGATTCGGTAATCGGGGAATATATAGACCCCTCTGCTTTGTTATGCACTGATACTGCTACTAACTATAAAAAATTTGCTTTAGTTAAAGGACTAAAACATGAAACAATTAATGTCAGTAAAGAAGGTTATGTCAAAAAAGGCATATACCATGTTCAGCATGTCAATAATTTTCACAAACGTCTTGGAGATTGGATGGATAGATTTCAAGGAGTCGCTACTAAATATCTCGACAATTACTTATATTGGTTCAAATTTATAGAACAATATAAGAAATTACCTACTAAAGATAGAGTTAATGGAATGATGTTAGGTTCCTGTCAAAAACCTAATAACACTACGGTCCAATATTTACGAGAAGTATAAAAATAGTTAGATTGAATAAAAAAAGCCATATCATAGATATGACTTCAGATTGTCGACAAAAGGCTTTCAGAATGGTCTCATTCTGAAAGCCTTTTGTCATTTTTCCGGATTTTTGGGTATTATATCGATTTATTTTAAGCAAAAACATTCCTCGGATATTATCATTTATGCCCTTTCTGGAGCTTGCCAAGTCCAATTGGCAAGCTTCTTTAAATTCATGGCAGCAAAAGTAAGCATCGCCTGCATGGACAATTTTTTAATCCCACGT
>NZ_RYYR01000080.1 GCF_003977595.1 Lysinibacillus antri
AAGAAATCAACCGAGATTCTGTAAGTAGCGGCGAGCGAAAGCGGAAGAGCCTGTTAGTGATAATGGTTTTGTTAGGAGAATGAGCTGGGAAGCTCAATCGTAGAGGGTGATAATCCCGTATCCGAAAACATTATTATGGTACTAAGCTAACGACAAGTAGGGCGGGACACGAGAAATCCTGTTTGAAGATGGGGGGACCATCCTCCAAGGCTAAATACTCCTGATTGACCGATAGTGAACCAGTACTGTGAAGGAAAGGCGAAAAGAACCCCGGCGAGGGGAGTGAAAAAGAACCTGAAACCGTGTACGTACAAGCAGTGGGAGCACGCTTAGGCGTGTGACTGCGTACCTTTTGTATAATGGGTCAGCGACTTATATTCTGTAGCAAGGTTAACCGAATAGGGGAGCCGAAGGGAAACCGAGTCTTAACTGGGCGTTAAGTTGCAGGGTATAGACCCGAAACCCGGTGATCTAGCCATGAGGGGTTTCCTATTATTTGCATTCTTTGTTTCTATTATGCTTTTTTTTACGTTACTGGTGTTTTTATTTTTTGTGTTTCTTTTTTTTATTGGATCATGTTTTCTTCTTCACTTCGTTTTCTGTCTTGTCTCCGGCTTACCCTTTTTTATGATATGTACGTCGAATTCTTGTTTCTTGCTTCTTTTGGTTTTGT
>NZ_RYYR01000081.1 GCF_003977595.1 Lysinibacillus antri
GTTTTCCGTATCGGCTCTTTTATACCTGTTCCTGGCATTGATGCTTCTGTATTATCCGAATTAGTTCGACAACAGCAAGGCACCATCATTGACATGTTCAATATGTTCTCTGGTGGTGCTTTAAGCCGAGCGTCTATATTTGCATTAGGTATTATGCCTTATATTTCGGCGTCAATTATTGTTCAATTATTAACAGCGATTCATCCTCCTTTAGCAGAGCTGAAGAAAGAAGGTGAGGCAGGACGTCGTAAGATTAGTAAATATACTCGTTATGGTACATTGTTATTAGCATTTATTCAGTCTA
The DNA here is from genome assembly GCF_003977595.1 of Lysinibacillus antri. Classification (GTDB taxonomy): domain Bacteria; phylum Bacillota; class Bacilli; order Bacillales_A; family Planococcaceae; genus Ureibacillus; species Ureibacillus antri. Next base: position 305 of record NZ_RYYR01000081.1, read on the forward strand.
TTGGTATTTCAATTGCCCTACCGAATATGTTACAAGGATTAGTTCCTAATCCAAGTATCTTATTCTATGTAACTTCTGTAATCAGCCTAGTTACGGGAACAATGTTCCTTATGTGGTTAGGTGAGCAAATCACTGAGCGCGGTATCGGTAACGGTATCTCTTTGATTATCTTTGCAGGTATTGTTGCAGATTTACCAGCAACGATTGGGCGGAAATGTTATTATTATATTTTAAGTAAGCGTAGAATTCCCTCCCGTATATATTAAGCGATTGTTATCCGGTCGTTTAATATTAATATGGAGATAAGCG
>NZ_RYYR01000082.1 GCF_003977595.1 Lysinibacillus antri
TTCCGATCTTCAAGATGCTAACGCATTAACTTTCGTACCACGTACTGGTGTTGCAAATGCAGATGCTCAAGCAGGTACTGCTCGTGCACTTGTTAATGCTATGGTTATCGGTGTTACTGAAGGCTTTACTAAGAAATTGCAATTAGTCGGTGTTGGTTATAGAGCACAAATGAAAGGCAACGTAGTTGCTTTAAGTTTAGGCTATTCACACCCAATTGAACATACGTTGCCAGCTGGCGTAACTGGTGAATGTCCGTCTCAAACAGAAATTGTTCTTAAGAGTGCAGACAAACAGTTAATCGGCCAAGTAGCAGCTGATATTCGTGCATATCGCCGTCCAGAGCCTTATAAAGGCAAAGGTGTACGTTACTCAGATGAAGTAGTTCGTACAAAAGAAGCGAAGAAAAAGTAAAGTAAGGTAACACTATGGATAAGAAAGTAGCTCGTATCCGTCGTGCAACCCGTGCACGTCATTTAATGAGAGAGCAAGGTGCAACCCGTCTGGTTGTGCATCGCACGCCTCGCCATATTTATGCGCAGGTTATTGCACCTAATGGCTCAGAAGTACTAGCAGCAGCTTCAACTGTTGAGAAAGTAATTAAAGAG
>NZ_RYYR01000083.1 GCF_003977595.1 Lysinibacillus antri
CGTCTATTCAGTAACTAAATACAAATTAGTATTCTAATACTGCACGACGGTTTTTAGCGTAGTCAGCTTCAGTGTGACCTAACACAGCCGGTTTTTCTTCACCGTAAGAAACAGTTGAAACTTGGTTAGCACCTTTAGTTGCTAAGTAGTTTTTAACTGCGTCTGCACGACGTTGACCTAATGCGATGTTGTACTCTGGAGTACCACGTTCGTCAGCGTGACCAGCAACAGTTACTTTACCGTTTGCAGATGTTAAGTATGCAGCGTGTGCATCTAAAAGTTGTTGGTACTCACCTTCAACTGCGTAGCTATCGAAACCGAAGTACACAGTGTTGTAACGAGTTTGTAAGTCTTCAGCAGTCATACCGCCGAATTGACCTGCGTTTGCGTTAGCATTTGCGTTAGCATTGTCTGATGAGCTGCTGCAAGCTGCTAATACGAATGCTGGTGCCGCAATCATCAATACTTTAGCTAGTTTTTTCATTTGTTGCTCCTAAAAAGAATTTTATTTTATTTAGTCAAATACGGTGACCAAGCAGGAAACTTAAATTGTCCACCTGCTCCCGGCAAGTTAGCTTTGAAACGCCCATCTGCGGACAC
>NZ_RYYR01000084.1 GCF_003977595.1 Lysinibacillus antri
AGCGCTCTCACGGTCATCGCTACCTTTTAATTTCACAATCAAATCGTTGTTATGGTAACGCCAACTTTCTAATTCGATTGGTTGCCATTGTCCCTTAATTTTTAAGAACCAAGGCTGATAATCGAAAATGCTTTCGGTTTCTTCAGTTGATGAATAGAGGCGTAACCAGCCACGAATCCCATAGGTTGATCCTAGTTTTCCGACAACTTCAATTTTTTGTTCGCTCATACTACCCACCTACTTTTGCAAAATTTTTAAAAAATTAAGCCGCTTTACGAGCTTCTTTTACTAAAGATGCAACACGGTCTGAAAGATCAGCACCTTTAGCAACCCAAGCATCAACTTTAGCCACGTCTAAACGTAAACGTTCAGCTTGGCCTGCAGCTAATGGATTGAAGAAACCGATACGCTCGATGAAACGACCGTCACGTGGTGAACGGCTGTCTGCTACCACGATTTGATAAAATGGGCGTTTTTTAGCTCCGCCACGAGTTAAACGAATGGTTACCATAACCTTCCTCTAAAATGTTGATAGTAAAAATAAAACCCTCGTTCGAGGTGAGGGTACTAAAATTGCTTTAGTATCTAA
>NZ_RYYR01000085.1 GCF_003977595.1 Lysinibacillus antri
ACTTTCTACAACCGGTTTGTTTTGGAAATATTTTAAAGTGATTTCCAATTCAGGTTTAGAACCTTCAACAATTTTGAAGCTCTCAACATAACCTTCTTCAGCTAAAACGCTTGCAATAGCAACTTTTAACTTAGATGAAGGCATACTGATTGCAACTTTATTCGCAGCTTGACCGTTACGAATACGGGTCAGCATATCTGCGATTGGATCTTGCATGCTCATGTATTTACTCCCATGATTCCAAATTAAAAGAGGTTATTACCAGCTTGCTTTCTTAAGGCCTGGAATTTCACCGCGCATTGCAGCTTCACGTACCTTAATACGGCTTAAACCAAACTTACGAAGTACACCGTGTGGACGACCAGTTTGGCGGCAACGGTTACGCTGACGGCTAGGACTTGAATCGCGCGGAAGTGTTTGTAGTTTTAACACTGCCGCCCAACGATCTTCGTCTGAAGAATTTGCATCAGAGATGATTTTCTTTAATTCTTCACGTTTAGCGTAGAATTTATCAGCTAATTTAGCACGTTTAACATCACGTACAATCATTGATTGTTTTGCCACGATAACCTACCTTATTTACG
>NZ_RYYR01000086.1 GCF_003977595.1 Lysinibacillus antri
TATGCCTGAGGGTCTGTGCAAGCACATCGTAGAGCGCGGCTTCTTCGTTGATTTCAAGCTTCCAGCACGCGAGGCTCCCCGTCGGTCTGCAGATCAGCCTCGGCATGAGGTGCGGCCAGTCCAGCCAGTGCAGCAACAGCCCCCGCAGCAACTGCAGGTTGTCGTCGCGCCTCTCCCGCAGCAGGACCCCGGCGCGGCCTATCTGCAGGGTCTATCTGCTCGCAATGCACAGGTGCGCAGTGGGCTGCAGTGATGTCACCGCCCAGTCGCGCGACGTGCCCGGCGATGTGCTCAGTGCGTCACTAGCGCGCCTGGCGCTTGCTTCCTGCGGTGCTATTGCAAGCCCTGCAGCGTCGTTGCCATCGCGCCTGCGTTGGCCCTTGTACGCGAGGCGCAGCGCCCATGCCAAGCGGGCCGCAATCCGTCGCCCTGATTAAACTGGAGGGCATAGGAGGAGGGCGGTATGGGCAGATATGCCAGTGAGAGTACCGAGGGGTGTTTTACTAACCGTTGTTTTAATAATTTTATCCCCTTGATTATTTAACGTGCTAACGTTAGCCATCACAT
>NZ_RYYR01000087.1 GCF_003977595.1 Lysinibacillus antri
CCGTACTTGGTATAACTGCGATGTGGGGACGGAGAAGGTTAGGTTATCGCACTGTTGGATGTGCGTTTAAGCCGGTAGGTGGGTGTTTTAGGCAAATCCGGAACACCATTCAACACCGAGAAGTGATGACGAGGTTCTACGGAACTGAAGTAACCGATACCACGCTTCCAGGAAAAGCCACTAAGCTTCAGGTTATACTAAACCGTACTATAAACCGACACAGGTGGTCAGGTAGAGAATACTCAGGCGCTTGAGAGAACTCGGGTGAAGGAACTAGGCAAAATAGCACCGTAACTTCGGGAGAAGGTGCGCCGGCGTAGATTGTAGTGATTTACTCACGAAGGTTGAACCGGTCGAAGATACCAGCTGGCTGCAACTGTTTATTAAAAACACAGCACTCTGCAAACACGAAAGTGGACGTATAGGGTGTGATGCCTGCCCGGTGCTGGAAGATTAAATGATGGGGTGCAAGCTCTTGATTGAAGTCCCAGTAAACGGCGGCCGTAACTATAACGGTCCTAAGGTAGCGAAATTCCT
>NZ_RYYR01000088.1 GCF_003977595.1 Lysinibacillus antri
GCTAAAGTTTCTAAAGCACCGTAAATAATTGATTCTGCTGTAGATTTTTTACCATCTACCATTAAAACATTAATAAATTTCGCAAGTAATTCTGAACCGAATTTCGGATCTGGAAGGATTTTGCGAGGTTCAACACTACGACGACGTGGCATTGCAAATACTCCGTTTATATATTCAGGATAATCCAAAACTCATCTATTGTGTGTGACTGCACATCACGATTGACTGGAGTTTATGGTTTAAATTTTTGATTAATTTAGACGTTTGGCCTTACTTAACGGAGATCCATTAAGCTTTAGGACGTTTAACGCCGTATTTAGAACGACCTTGTTTACGGTCTTTAACGCCTGCACAGTCAAGTGCACCACGTACAGTGTGATAACGCACACCCGGTAAGTCTTTAACACGACCGCCACGGATTAATACAACACTGTGTTCTTGTAAGTTATGACCTTCACCACCGATGTATGAAGTTACTTCAAAGCCATTTGTTAAACGAATACGGCACACTTTACGTAATGCTGAG
>NZ_RYYR01000089.1 GCF_003977595.1 Lysinibacillus antri
AACTTCTAAGGGGGCCTATAGCTCAGCTGGTTAGAGCGCACGCCTGATAAGCGTGAGGTCGATGGTTCGAGTCCATTTAGGCCCACCATATATATTTTCCCCTTTTGGGGCCTTAGCTCAGCTGGGAGAGCGCCTGCCTTGCACGCAGGAGGTCAGCGGTTCGATCCCGCTAGGCTCCACCAAAACTGATTCAAACTAATGAATTAGATTATTAACTTTGCTCCTGCGGAAGATAATTCGATGATGTAATTCATTACTCGTCGCAAATCTGCACGAAGCACATTCATGGATGATTCGTCATGAAGTGAATGAAGTAATTCAATTTGTTCTTTGAAAACTGGATAAAACGACATTGATAGCAACAAACAAAATTCAAGTAATTCAATTGTAAGTTCTTAAATCTTCTCTTTATCGAGAAGTTGTAACTAACTTTTTTAGGTTAAGTTATTAAGGGCGCACGGTGAATGCCTTGGCACTAGGAGCCGATGAAGGACGGTACTAACACCGATATGCTTCGGGGAGCTG
>NZ_RYYR01000009.1 GCF_003977595.1 Lysinibacillus antri
TCAAAGACGATGAGGTAGATAGGTTCGAGGTGGAAGTGTGGTGACACATGGAGCTGACGAATACTAATCGATCGAGGACTTAACCAAATCTTGAAATGCAATCAATGTCTTTATCCAGTTTTGAGAGAACGAACTCTCAATTAAATAGTCTAGTGATGATGGCAAAGAGGTCACACCCGTTCCCATACCGAACACGGAAGTTAAGCTCTTTAGCGCCGATGGTAGTTGGGGGCTTCCCCCTGTGAGAGTAGGACGTTGCTAGGCTCAAAAAGTCGTTGCTGATTAAGTCAGTAGTGGCTTTTTTATTACGTTTTTTTGCTTACAAAAATTTCTTTCTTCTTATCCATTGTGATGTTTTGCAATAGACTATGATGAAACGAAACATAGTAATGGATAAAAAATATATAAAAATACTTGCAATAATTCTGAATATAGCTATAATAATAAATGTACTTAATTGAATATTAAGTTAATAATAACGTTCCGAAGTAGCTCAGTGGTAGAGCAACCGGCTGTTAACCGGTTGGTCGTAGGTTCGAGTCCTACCTTCGGAGCCATTTTTTTTGGAAAAATGACCTAAATAGTTGCATTTTCTAAACGATGTTGCTATAATAATTCTTGTCGGTTTAATACATATAAATAGGCCCGTTGGTCAAGTGGTTAAGACACCGCCCTTTCACGGCGGTAACACGAGTTCGAATCTCGTACGGGTCACCAATTTTATACAACAATAAATAACACCAGCTTAAAATATGGAGGATTAGCTCAGCTGGGAGAGCACCTGCCTTACAAGCAGGGGGTCGGCGGTTCGAGCCCGTCATCCTCCACCATAAGTGTTATTCCGGAGGGGTAGCGAAGTGGCTAAACGCGGCGGACTGTAAATCCGCTCCTTTGGGTTCGGCGGTTCGAATCCGTCCCCCTCCACCATTTTCCTATTGGGGTATAGCCAAGCGGTAAGGCAACGGATTTTGATTCCGTCATGCCCAGGTTCGAATCCTGGTACCCCAGCCATTTTACTAAAATATACATATTATAATTCCAATCCTTTACTCTGGTGAGTAGGGGATTTTTTATTGAGAAATTCCTGAAACTTGCCAAGGGAGTATAGCTCCTCGAGGTGGATTACAGCATGTATCTTCTCAATGCAAAGTACACCATGCTAGTATTTGTGTGATTTTATTAATATCAATATCTAATGTGTTTTCATTCAAGTAAAAGTCTACATACCATTAAGAACAGACTAATTCACTGATTTGATTTACACACTGTAAATAGATTTATTTCTCAAGTAAATATTAAATCTCAATTACCACATAGTCATTAATAAGTAACATGAACCTCAGTTATTGCCTGCAACGAAAGATACTTTCTTCCCTTATAAATAACCTAAAAGAAGTGAATAAATATTCATAGTAGTGTTTTGTTGAGTAAAACACTTTTTCTTATATAGAATAGTATTACTACAAGGAGGAATTTTCATGAAAAATAGTAAAATTTCAATCATCGGAGTACCATCAGATTACGGGCAACATCGTCGAGGTGTGGATATGGGGCCAAGTGCTATTCGCTATGCAGGTGTTGTAGAACGTTTAGAGGAATTAGGATATGAAATATTGGATGAAGGAGATATTCTTCTAAAACGAGATAAGGTGAATAAACATGAAGATACACAACTGAAAAATTTTAAAGAAGTAATTGAAGTTAGTACACAACTTTCTGATAAAGTTCAAGAGGTCATGACAAAAGGAAGGTTCCCTCTAGTTTTAGGTGGGGACCATAGTATTGCGATTGGGACACTTGCAGGTTTGGGAACGAAATATAAAAACTTAGGTGTTATTTGGTACGATGCCCATGCGGACATGAATACACCTGAAACATCCCCTTCAGGCAATATACACGGAATGCCTTTAGCCATCAGTTTTGGGATAGGGGATGACCGATTAGTAAATATCAGCGGATATGGTCCAAAAATTAAGCCTGAAAATATCATTATTATTGGTGCTCGTTCAGTCGATCCTGGAGAACGTGAATTAATTAAAAAACATGGTATAAAGGTATATTCTATGCATGAAATTGATCGAATGGGCATGACAAAGGTAATTGAGGAAACGATTGAACATTTAAAGAAACAAAATGTTGATGGAGTCCACTTGTCATTAGACTTAGATGGTATCGATCCTATCTATACACCGGGTGTAGGAACACCTGTACCAGGAGGTATTACGTATCGGGAAAGTCATTTAGCGATGGAAATGCTAGAAGAAGCGGGCTTTATTACGTCTGCTGAGTTTGTCGAGGTGAATCCAATATTGGATGAGCGTAATAAAACCGCCGATGTAGCAGTGGCCTTGATGGGTTCGTTGTTTGGTGAAAAGTTAGTGTAATATAGTGTTTTAGGCTTATTATTGTATTGGATATAAATACTAATTTAGACTTTTTTAGTAAATATAAAAATTTGCTATAATATTTAAATTAGATGAAACTTTTTATAAGTCATTACGTAAATAAATAGTAAGCTGAGTAGGAGAGGGAACACAAATGGATGCGTTAGTGAACAAGAGAATAAAGCAAGTGCTAAAAGGTGATCAAAACGCATTTTCTGATGTTGTCAGCCTCTACCAGCATAAGCTTTACCAAATATGTTATCGTATGCTAGGAAACAAACAAGAAGCGGAAGATATTTCGCAGGAGGCATTTGTTCGGGCATACATAAATTTACATTCATTCGATCAAAAAAGGAAATTTTCAACTTGGCTTTATCGAATTGCCACAAATCTGTGTATTGATAGAATTAGAAAAAAGAAACCTGATTTTTACCTTGATGCAGAAGTTGCTGGAACAGAAGGACTTGATATGTATTCGCATATTGCTGCGACAGACCAATTACCAGATGAAGCCGTAGAACAAATGGAACTTCAAGATCGAATACAATATGAAATAAGCAGATTGCCAGATAAATATCGTTCGGTTATTGTATTAAAGTATATGGAAGAATTATCACTTCAAGAAATAAGTGAAATACTGGATATGCCTTTAGGGACCGTTAAAACGAGAATTCATCGAGGTCGTGAAGCTCTAAGAAAGCAATTAAACAATCTGTAGGAGGGGTTAGGCATGAGTACGTGTCCACAATTCATAGTTGACTATATGCACGAATACTTAGATGGCGATATTAGTCGTGACCATGAACAACAACTCAAGAAACATTTGCAAATGTGCCCTGACTGCAGGGAACATATGCACCAGTTAAGTGACACGATTGCTTTTGTAAAGAGTGCAGCGCAGATTACAGCACCTCCACATTTTGAGGAACAAGTAATGAAGCGTCTGCCAAAAGCGAAGAATAGGGTAGGCGTACAAAAATGGTTTAGAAGGCATCCAATCTTAGCAGCGGTAGCGGTATTTTGCCTCTTTATGAGCGCTACGATGCTAAGCAGTTATCAAAATGATGAGTTTTCGGTAACAAAACAACCAAACCTAGTTGTGGATGGTCAAACAGTAATTGTACCAGCTGGAGAAGTTGTAAAAGGTGACATCGTTGTGAAAAATGGTGATCTTGTGGTCGAAGGTGAAGTGGACGGGAATATCACAGTCATCAATGGACAATACATGGCATCTACGGCAGTTGTAACGGGTCAAATAGAAGAAATTGACGAAATGTTCGAGTGGTTATGGTATGAAATGAAAGATATGACTAACGATTTCATGGCACTATTTAAATAAAGAAAGTGAATTTTGAAAAATGAATATGTAGTAAAAATAGTTTTTCAAAAGTCTACTCGATTGAGTGGACTTTTTTCTTGAAAAGGTCTACTTTATACGAAGTGTGGTATACTGTTTTTAACATAAGATGGAATGATTTCTTGCACGATTGGTGTTAATCCTTTTGCTAAATAAACAAACGATACAGGAAAGTCTAATTTTACGTAATAACACCAACGAATAAATGATATAAATGAAATAAGCAAGGAAAAAGTGGGGGATGCCACATGCAAATAATTGAACAGTTTACAGACTTTACACCTGTAAATGTTGTATTTAGTTTTTTGGACGTACTCCTTGTATGGTACGTAATCTATAAATTATTAACCCTCATTAAAGGAACGAAAGCCGTTCAGTTATTGAAAGGGCTATTTGTTATTATTTTTGCTAGATTTGCTACAGTAGTCTTTGGTCTAGATACATTAGGTTGGTTGTTACAAGAAGTAATTGACTGGGGTTTCCTAGCAATCATTATTATCTTTACGCCAGAAATTCGTAGAGCTCTCGAACAACTTGGGAGAGGGAAAATATTTCAACGTTCTACAAGTCAATTAGAAGATGAGCAAACGCGTTTAATAGAGGCCATGAAAAAGGCTGTCAGTTATATGGCAAAGCGTCGCATTGGAGCATTAATCTCTATTGAAAAAGAAACGGGTCTAAATGAGTATATTGAAACCGGCATAAAAATGAATGCCGAAATTACAAACGAATTATTAATTAATATTTTTATCCCAAACACCCCTCTACATGATGGGGCCGTCATTATTCAAAAGGATAAAATTTCAGCAGCAGCTTGCTATCTACCTCTTTCAGAGAGTAGTTTTATATCCAAAGAATTGGGGACACGCCACCGTGCCGCAGTAGGGTTAAGTGAAGTAACAGATGCGATTACTATAGTGGTATCAGAAGAAACAGGAGCCGTTAGCTTAACGAAAAATGGTAACTTGTATCGGAATTTGACAATCGAAGAATTCGAATCGCAACTTCGTAAAATGTGGTACGGGCCAGAACAAGATTCAGAATTAGCCTCTAAGTGGACTTGGAGGGGGAAAAAGAATGGATAAATTATTTGATAGTCATTGGGTATTAAGAATTACGGCTTTAATCTTAGCAATACTATTGTTTATATACGTAAAGGCGCAGATGGATGATGGAAAAAATACAGGGCCGAATGTAGAAATGGATATTATCACAGCAGTACCACTTGAAGCCTATTATGATACTGAAAATCTAATTGTTACGGGATTGCCAAAAACGGTTGATGTAACCCTTGAAGGCCCGGTACAACTTGTATTACAAGCGAAGTTGAAAAGAGATTTTAAAGTATTTGTTGACTTAAGCGAATTGTTAATTGGTAAACATACAGTAACCATTCAAACTGAAAATTTTTCAGAAAAGCTTGAAGTATCTATTGATCCTAAAATTGTTGACATCGTAATTGAAGAAAAAGTAACAGAAGAAGTTCGTATAGAACCCGAAATGAACAACCGTTTAATCGCGGAAGGTTTTATCATATCCAATATGAGTGCAGATCCAGGCACTGTATTTGTAACAGGGGCAAAAAGTGTTATTGAAGATATAAGCTATGTAAAAGCAACCGTTTCAGCTGAAGGAGGTCTAAAGTCATCCTTTGAACAAGAGGCGGCTGTGAAAGTTTTAGATAGTAACTTAAATAAGCTCGATGTAACGATTGATCGAGAAACGGTGAAAGTTAAAGTCGATATTAAAGAATATAGTCGAAAAGTACCATTGTTGATACGTCAAAAAGGAACACCTATTGAAGGGGTTAGAGTGAATAATTTGACATCTAATACAGAAACAATTGAAGTTTTCGGTCCAAAATCAATTATTGACTCTTTAACGGAACTAGTCGTAGAATTTGACATATCAGAAATACAACAGTCGGGTAGTTATGATGTGCAACTAAATGTACCGAATGGGGCAACTAGACTCTCTACCGAAAAGGTAAAAGTAAATGCCAATATTACGAAAACTACGGTTAATACAGAAGAGGAGCCACCTGTAGAGGATAACACGGAAGAAACCAATACAGATGAAACAAATCCCGAAGATGAAACAACGCAAAATGGAGAGTAAACGTTGAACAAATATTCGCTTTTAAACTGATAATATATTTGTTGTCAATGACGAATCAACGAATGTCTAGCATTGATTGAAGGAGAGAATAGTAATGGGAAAATATTTCGGAACGGATGGCGTCCGTGGTGTCGCAAATTCAGAATTGACACCAGAGTTTGCCTTTAAACTCGGGCGTATTGGGGGATATGTGCTGACTAAACATACTAAAGAACGCCCAAAAGTGATTGTTGGACGAGATACACGCATTTCTGGGCATATGTTAGAGGGCGCTTTAGTTGCTGGATTGTTATCAATTGGAATTGAAGTAATGCGACTTGGCGTAATCAGCACACCTGGAGTTGCTTATTTAACGCGTGTAATGAATGCAGATGCAGGTGTTATGATTTCAGCTTCTCACAATCCAGTAGCAGATAACGGAATTAAATTTTTTGGACCAGACGGATTTAAATTAACAGATGCTCAAGAAGCTGAAATTGAGAAACTAATCGACGTTGAAGAGGATACATTACCTCGACCAATTGGAGCAGATTTAGGATCTGTTAGTGATTATTTCGAAGGTGGTCAAAAATATATATCCTACTTAAAACAAACAGTTGATGAGGATTTCTTAGGAATTCATGTAGCTCTTGATTGTGCGCATGGTGCCACTTCACAATTAGCAACACATTTATTTGCAGATTTAGAAGCAGACATTTCCTCAATGGGTTCATCACCAGACGGTTTAAATATCAATGAAGGTGTTGGCTCGACACATCCTGACAAACTTGCAGCGTTTGTTCTCGAACGAGATGCAGATGTAGGACTAGCCTTTGATGGCGATGGCGACCGATTAATCGCAGTAGACGAAAAAGGTCAAATTGTAGATGGCGACCAAATTATGTTCATTATTGGGAAATATTTAAACAGTAAAGGACGTTTAAAGAAAAATACAATTGTGTCAACTGTTATGAGTAACCTGGGCTTCTATAAAGCACTAGAGGAAAGTCAAATGACAAGTGTAAAAACGGCAGTAGGTGACCGTTATGTAGTTGAAGAAATGCGTGCTAATGACTATAACCTAGGTGGCGAACAATCAGGTCATATCGTTTTCCTAGATTTTAATACAACAGGCGATGGTTTATTAACAGGTATTCAATTAGTCAACATTATGAAAGCAACAGGTAAACGATTATCTGAGCTTGCTGCAGAAATGACGATCTTCCCTCAAAAACTAGTGAATATCCGTGTGACAGATAAAAATGCAGTCACACAGAATGAAAAGGTTGCAAACGCCATTGCAGAAGTGGAAGCAGCAATGGCTGGGAACGGTCGTGTGTTAGTTCGTCCTTCTGGAACAGAACCGCTTGTACGTGTAATGGTAGAAGCTGCAACAGCAGAAGAGTGCGAAAGTTATGTCAACCGTATTGCTCAAGTCGTACGTGAAGAATTAGGCTTAGCAGAGTAAAATAAAAATCCAGCAACGAACTTTAATGTTGCTGGATTTTTTTCGTTTAGTTGCCTATAAAAATGGACATAGTAATGTTGACGAAATGCATGAAGGAGTGTTAGAAATGGCAAAAGTAGCAACATTAATTACGGATTTGTTTGAAGATATTGAGTATGTGAGCCCCAAAGAAGCGTTAGAAGAAGCAGGACATACTGTTGTAACTATTGATAAAGAGGGCAATAAGGCAGTTAGAGGGAAACAAGGGGAAGCACGTGTTGATATTGATTATGGCATTGCCGATGTAAATCCAGATGATTTTGATGCATTATTTATTCCAGGTGGTTTTTCACCAGATTTATTGCGTGATGATGACCGAGTAGTTGCTTTTGCAAAAAAATTTATGAGTGACATGAAGCCGGTATTTGCGATTTGCCACGGTCCTCAATTGTTAATTACAGCAAGATCCTTAGAAGGCCGCGATATTACAGGTTACAAGTCCATCCAAGTAGATCTAGAAAATGCGGGGGCAAACTTCCATGATGAAGAAGTGTTTGTCTGTCAAAAGCAGCTCGTTTCCAGTCGAACACCTAAAGATTTACCAGCCTTTAACCGAGAAATCGTCAATTTGCTAAAGGAAAGAGAACTTTAAGTAGGTAAATAAGATTTATCCTAATACCAATCCACTAGGGCTATTCTAGTGGATTATTTTTGTTATATGGACGAATCGAGTGAATGATTGACGAGACAGAGCATATTCTGTATGATGAAGGTGCTTGAAAAATCAAAGGCAAGTATCTTCAAGCGAGCGCGAGAAAAGGAGGAGACATTTGCGCTATACAAGAAACAAGGAAAACAATTACAGCGCCTGAGCTAAGGAAATCGAACGTACAAAAATCCTTAGTTGACGAGGTGGAGGATTATCGATCTTTTCGGCGGATACCTCCCGATCGCATGCCCGATTGTAACTTTCGTTTTTAAAACAAAAAAGTGATTTTTTGGCCAACAAAACGAAAAGGCAAATATAAAAATAAAGCAATGTCATTCAGCAATGCTTAGTTGTGAGTGAATTAGACAGAATTCCGACTCCAATTTTTAAGCGGTTGTTTTTATATTGTTTAAATTGATGTTGCTTTTACAAGGAGATATTTAGAATATGTGTGGAATCGTTGGTTATAACGGTGCATTAGATGCAAAAGAAATTTTATTAAAAGGTTTAGAGAAATTAGAATACCGCGGTTATGATTCAGCTGGGATTGCTGTTCGTAACGAAGAAGGAATTACAGTATTTAAAGAAAAAGGCCGCATTGCAGATTTACGCGCTTCGGTAAACTTGAACGTAAATGCGGACATTGGAATTGGTCACACACGCTGGGCGACTCATGGCGTACCAAATAAACTAAATGCACACCCTCATCAAAGTGCTTCTGGTCGCTATACTTTAGTGCATAATGGAGTAATTGAAAACTATCATTTACTACAAAAAGCGTATTTAAAAGGCATTCAAATGCAATCTGATACAGATACAGAAGTGATTGTACAATTAATTGATTTATTTGCGAATGAAGGATTATCAACAGTTGAAGCCTTCCGTAAAACATTATCTTTATTACATGGATCGTATGCCCTTGCATTACTAGACCAAGAAGATGCAGATACGATTTATGTAGCAAAAAATAAGTCACCTTTATTAGTCGGTGTCGGGGAAAGCTTTAACGTGGTTGCTTCTGATGCAATGGCGATGCTACAAGTAACAGACCAATTTATTGAACTGCGTGACAAAGAAGTCGTGTTGGTTCATAAAGACAGAGTAGAAATTTCAACACTAGAAGGTCGCGCGGTTGATCGCAAACCATTTACTGCTGAACTAGATGCAAGTGATATTGAAAAAGGCACATACCCTCACTACATGTTAAAAGAAATGGATGAGCAACCAGGTGTTGTGCGTAAAATCATTCAAGAATATAGTGATGCAAATGGTGAGTTGGCAATTGATGCGTCCATTTTAAAAGCAATCAAAGCGGCAGATCGTTTATATATTATTGCAGCAGGAACAAGTTATCATGCTGGATTAGTGGGAAAACAATATTTTGAAAAGCTTGCTGGCATCCCAGTAGAAGTGCATATTTCAAGTGAATTCGGCTACAATATGCCACTATTATCTGAAAAGCCATTATTCATTTTCATCACGCAATCTGGTGAAACAGCAGATAGTCGCCAAGTGCTTGTGAAAGTAAAAGAACTAAACTATCCAACGTTAACAGTTACAAACGTACCAGGTTCAACGCTTTCTCGTGAAGCAGACTACACGTTGTTATTACATGCTGGTCCTGAAATTGCAGTAGCGTCAACGAAAGCCTATGTAGCACAAGTAGCTGTATTAGCAATTGCTGCATATGTTGCTGGACAATCAAATGGAAAAGAAGTAAACGTCGACTTAAAACAAGAGTTAGCGATTGTAGCAAACGGCATTCAAACAATTGTTGACTCAAAAGAAGAGCTAGAGCAAATTGCAGAAGACTATTTGAAAATTGCACGTAATGCCTTCTTTATTGGACGTAACCTAGACTTCTGTGTAAGTGTAGAAGGTGCATTAAAGCTAAAAGAAATCTCTTATATCCAAGCAGAAGGATTTGCTGGTGGAGAATTAAAACACGGTACTATTGCCTTAATTGAAAATGGTACACCTGTATTTGCCCTTGCAACACAAGAGCAAGTTGCTTTAAACATTCGCGGGAACGTGAAAGAAGTCGTAGCGCGCGGAGCCAATGCATGTATCATTTCAATGGAAGGCTTAAACGAAGAAGGCGATCGTCTCGTCATTCCAAAAGTACATCCATTATTAACGCCACTAGTATCCGTAATACCTTTACAACTAATCAGCTATTACGCTGCACTACATCGCCGTTGTGACGTAGATAAACCACGTAACCTAGCGAAGAGTGTGACGGTGGAGTAATCAAGTTACTCATTAAAAATGAACCGAAATTCCTTATATCTAAAAGGGATTTCGGTTTTATTGTGGATTAAGAAAACTACTACCCCGTATTAAGAACCCCTAGTTTTCTTTACGCACTGCATTTGCTATGTTAGAGAAAAGAAAGGGGAGTTTTAATGAGAATTTTTGATGCACATTTTCATATTATTGATTTTGATTTTTCCATTATCGAAAACCAAGGATATTTACCCCCTAGTTATGTAGTAGAAGATTATCAAAGAGAGACTGCTGATTTAAATGTTTTAGGTGGAGCGATTGTATCTGGGTCATTCCAAGGATTTGACCAAGCGTATTTAGTAAAAGCATTGAAACAAATGGGCCCAACCTTTTGTGGTGTCACACAATTACCTTTTACGGTAACGGATGAAGAAATCCTACATTTAAATAAAAACGGGGTAAAAGCATTACGTTTCAATATTAAAAGAGGTGGCTCAGAAGATTTATCAAAGCTCGATTACTTTGCAAGAAGAGTTTATGATTTAGTTGGATGGCATAGTGAACTTTATATCGATGCAAAAGAGTTACCTGAAATTACATCAACGATTGAAAAATTACCAGCCATATCAATTGATCATTTAGGGTTATCGGAAGAAGGACTGCCACATTTATTAAAGCTAGTGGATAAAGGGGTACATGTAAAAGCTACGGGATTTGGTCGTGTAGAGTTGGACGTTAAAGATGCCCTAAAATCGATTTATGAAACGAATCCAGATGCGCTTATGTTTGGAACAGATTTACCATCTACAAGAGCAAAACGACCTTTTGAATACGGAGATATTGAATTAATTCAACAGCTATTTGACGAACAAGCAATTGGTAAAATCCTGTATACGAATGCTTTCAAATGGTATTTCAAGTAGTTGAGCTTTGATGGGAAATTGTACATGCTTGGAGTCATTTCGATTATTAAAAAAGAGTGTAAAGAAATAGAAATCTTTACACTCTAAAATCATTCTTAATTTTGTTTAAAGTATTCTAAAAAAGCACTAGAAATTTCAATGCCTTGATATGCTAAAAGTGTGATAGAAGTCATAGAGAACATTCCAATCATAATAAGGCGAATCCACATCATTTTTTATTTCCTCCTTTGAAATAAATTAATTATCTATTTCAAAGAGTGGATTAAGTAATTCGACTGATAAAAAATGGTCGTAAGTAACATAAGTCTTCTAGTAAATGTTGCAAACAGACTAAGGGTATTAGTAACACTTAAAATAATCATGACAAAAATTGCTTGTGGGATAAAGGCAAGATCCTTAAATTTCCCATTGTCATCAATTGGATAGTCTGAATTTTGGTCATCAACTAAATGGATCTGTTGCTCATCAATAGCTTGTGGATGGTCATAAATAATATGACTACAAAAGCTATACAGTAAAACCAAAACAATGAGGGTCAAGTATCTATTCAAAACTGCATGCCCCCTTAATAGCGTTCTTAAAAATAGTTATAACACAATTAATGAAATTAGTATATGTAAATATTAATAGTAATTAAGGATACATAATGGAAAAATGGCTAATATTAAGATTCATAGAAATGTCGAGATAAGTTAGCTGTATATGTGTACTAAGGTTGGTACAATTTTCATGAAGCATTTGAACTATTGGAAGAATAGCAATGTTTAAAGGCCTTTTTCTATAGTTTATAAAAACAAAAAACATTTAATTCCATGGAGAAGAGGAATAGAAACATGAGTTTTGTAGATTTAGTGACTTCACGTCATTCAGCAGTTAATTTTATTAAAGAAGAAAAAATGACAGAAGAGGATTTTAAACAAATATTTGAATTAACCAGGTTAACACCAAGTGCATATAACTTACAATTTACAAGTTACTTGGTAATAACAGACGAAGAGAAAAAGGAACGAGTAAAAGAGTTAAGCTATAACCAATATAAAATTCATACAGCAAGTGCTGTGATTATTGTAATGGGCAATAAAAACAGTATTGAGCTTTCAGAAGCAGAGAAAATCTACGGTCCAATGAAAATGCTAAAAATGATAGATGAACTAGATTATGAAATGACAATGGAGGCAATTAAAACTTATAGTGAGGGCTTAAAAGGAGATTTAAATAATTTAGAATTAGAATTAGCTCGAAACACTGGCCTTCATGCAATGTTATTTATGCTAAGTGCAAAGCATTTTGGATTTGATACTTGTCCAATGCATGTTCACAATGTAGAGGAATTAAGAAATGAGTTTAATATCCCTAATCATCTTGTACCCGTGATGATGATTACAATTGGAAAAAGCGTGGATAAAGAGCGTCCACGTGGTTATCGTAAACCTGTTGGGGAGTTTGTTAATTTTAACGGATATAAATAATGATTTTATCCCGCATTAACGGGCAGTAAAGACTCCCACCTCAAGACTTAAGTAGAACAAAAAGGATAGGTGGGAGATCAACTGCCCGTAAAAGCCCGATTGGTTCAACTAACAATCCGTGGGGGATGAAGAAAACCCCCACGGATTGAAGTTTCACTTTATATTGCTTTGAATCTACAAAGAGTTTTTATAAAAAGTATAATCACGATCTTGCTATACCATAATAAGGCCCAATTCTTGTAAAGGAATTGGGTCTTATTTAGCTAAATGGGTAAATTGCAAACAGTTTCAGAGTAGCAGTAGTTTAATTTTATAAACAAACTCTTTGTTATAATGAAAACAAAATCTTAGTTGTTATTAGGAGATAAAATGTTTAAGAAAATTAAGGCTTGGGCGAAAAATTTAAAACGGCAAATATTTGTGCTTTACTTGGCTTACAAAGATAAAAGAGTACCTTTGTTCGCTAAAGTTTTTACTGCTTGTGTTGTAGCATACGCGTTTAGTCCAATTGATTTAATACCGGATTTTATACCGATATTTGGCTATTTAGATGATCTAATTCTTGTTCCATTAGGCGTTTTGATTGCATTAAAAATGATACCAAAAGATGTGATATCTGATTGTGAGATTAAGGCAGAAGCAATGATGAAAAATGGTAAGCCGAAGAATTGGGTAGTCGCCTTAATAATAGTATTGATTTGGAGTGTAATTGCTTTATGGGCTGTTATGAAAATGTATCAGCTTTTCAACTAATGGAGGTTTTACTTTAATCATACGATCTGTATAAAGTCTCCCATCCGAAACTTCAATTTTATCTTTATACGCTAGCTTTTATGTCCTATGAGGTTGTGAAGCAAAGCAAACGTATTAAACGAAAATTGGTCACTTGAGGTCAGTATAATACCGAACTCAGGTAACCAATTAGATGCTTATTTAAACGCTCATGTCTAACTTTCTAACGTTAACATACCGTCTGCCATGCGGTACACTTTATCACAAAACTCCAACATACGCTCATCATGGGTTACCATAACAGCGGCTTTGTTACGGTCTTTTACTTCCTTTTTAATTTGTTTCACCACTTCAAATGCGCGATTTGAGTCTAAGCTTGCAGTTGGTTCATCGGCTAAGATGATATTAGAATTATTGACAAATGCGCGTGCAATGGCGACACGTTGGCGTTCACCACCTGATAATTCATTCGGAAACTTCGTTAATTTTCCGCCTAAACCTAAATTATTTAATAACGTTTTTGCCAAATCGATTTCTTTAGAAGTTACTTTGCCTTTCATTTTGCAAACGAGTAAAAGTTGATCTAATACATTTAAATATGGAATTAGATTGGACGTTTGTAATATAAAGCCAATGTCAGTTAAACGAAATGATGAAAGCTCTTTTTCCTTCATCTTCCCAATGTCTGTCCCATTCACTAATACTTCACCTTTTGATGGTTGCAGTAGGGCACCAGCGATGGATAATAAAGTACTTTTCCCTGACCCAGAAGGACCGATAATGGCGATAAAATCACCTGGCTCCACAGTGAGTGAGACATTTTTTAATGCGTCAACCATTGTGTCGCCTTCTTTAAATGATTTTGTAACATTTTTTAATACTAAACCTGTCATTTATTCCACTCTCCCAATCGCCGTTAATGGATCTATTTTCGTTACTTGTCTCGCTGAAATAACAGAACCTACAACAGATACAATTAATAAGATAACTCCATATAGAAGTACGATCTTAAAGTCTAAGTTAAAGGGCATAGCTTCTGGTAGGGCTAGAGCAGTCAAATAAGTCAATGCAATACCAGCGATAATACTCACTAATGATAAGACGAATACTTGAGAGATGATTGAATTTTTAATAAAGCGGTCAGAAGCACCAATCGCTTTCATAACACCAAATTGCTGTGTTTTTTGTAAAATGAATACGTAGAAGAATACCGCAATAATAACTGCTGAGATGACGAACAAGAATGCAAGCATCATATAAATTGTGGCACTTTCTTCTTTATAACCAGGCATACCCATAACGGCTTCTGATTTAGAGAAGGTTTCAATTAAATCATAGTTATCTTGAATTTTTTCTATTTCAATATTTTCACCTTGTAATGCAATCATTGATACCGGGCTTTCTAAACCATTGTCCGAACCAGGTGCTGCAAATGCATACGATTGCCAAGTTTCAATATGACCAAAAATTGTAGGTAAATGGTTAAATGTTTCTCCTTTTGTAAAGCCAATTACTTTTAGTTTTAGGTTTGAACTTGTTACAACAATTGTGTCGCCAATTTCATAACCTTTTTTATGTAATGATTCGTCTATTAAAACTCCGAATTTCTCATTTGGATTTAGTTGCTGTCCCTCAACAGCTGTTGGTTCGATAAATTTATCTGGTTCAATCCCGATAAAGGCAACGTCATTTTTTTCGTTTGCATCCGTTATGTTTTCATTATGAACAATAATTGTTGATTGTCCAAATTTTGCCGCTTCATCAACACTATATTTCCCTTCGATGTCGTCCGCAATTGAACCAGACACTTTTGTTTTCATCATAGATGCCTCAGAGCCTTTTTCATAAATAAAAACATCTCCATCGATATTTTTCATCGTTGCAGCCGCTAATGATGATAATCCATTACCTAGACCTGATAAAATAAAAACAAGCCATGCAATTAGCATAATAATTGCCCCGATCATTACAAAGCGTGTTTTTGAATGTTTCATTTCTTTCATTGCTAAAAACATTTTCATTTCCTCCTATTTCTAAAAATACCGATAGCTGATTTTTTGGGTTCTTAATTCATCGAAAAATCGATCCTCCTTTTTTATAAAGCATGTATGTTAAATACAATGTTTATGGAAATCGTATAAAAACTATTTTTGCATCTAATCGAAGTATAGAGGGTGAATATGAACTTTATATAAACTATTCATATTTTTATGATGGTTGACAGCTGCAATGTAGCCGATTAGAGTGTAATTTTGAATAAGATACCTAGTTTGGATGTTTGTTATTTAAATAGTTAGAAAATATGGATTGTACAAAAAGCTAATCTTACCTCCTTCATAATAACTGAAGTTTTGATGCTATTCGACGCATCTTATTTAAGAGAAAGGTTGTGACTCTAATGCGCATATTAGTCGTGGACGATGATCCGTATATCCAGAAATTAATTGGAATTCATCTGAAAAAAGATGGATTCAACACAGTATTTGCAAGTGATGGTCTTGAAGCGATGAACTTGTTAAATGAAGGGGATTTGGACTTGGCAATTGTCGATGTTATGCTGCCCAATATGGATGGTATTTCATTAACGAAGCAATTAGCAACGCGAGAAATTCCAGTGTTGATGCTTACCGCAAAAACGACGCTTGAAGATAAAGAAAAAGGCTTTTTAGCTGGGGCTGATGATTATATGGTAAAACCATTTGAGCCTAAAGAATTACTGTTTCGCGTACGTGCTATTTTACGACGGTTTCAAAAACTTGAACGAAGCCAAACAATGCTTGGTAATATGTTAATTAACCGACTCACTTTTGAGATTAAGGTTGGTGAACAAGTACTACTTTTACCACTAAAGGAATTTGAATTGTTAAGTATTTTGTGTAGCAGACCAGATATTGTATTTACGCGTGACCAACTAATGGAACATGTATGGGGGTATGATTATGAGGGTGATGATTTCACACTAACGACTCATATAAAGCGCCTCCGCTCACGTTTAGAGGAAGTCCATGCCCAAGTAAAAATTCAAACAGTACGAGGAATTGGCTATAAAATTGAGGAAATCAAATGAAAACATTATACAAACAATATATTGTTGTGACTTTAGTAGTCATCTTTGCAAGTCTTACCCTATCTATATTTTTGCTTGGTCAAATTTACAACAATCAAATTCGTGTAGATACAGATGAAAAAAACTTAGAAATAGCCCTTGAAGTTACTGAGATTGTAGAAACAATGCCAGCTGAACGAATGGATGAATATTTTCAGTCTGTCGCTAAGTTAGGTTATCAGATCGTTATAGTTGATGGAAACAAAGAAATTACAAACTATGGTAATGAATTCGCGAAAACGAAATTGAATAATGAGATGCTAGCCCTCGTCGGCTCAAATGCTATTTATCACGGAATTCGAAATTATAAGCAAAAATTCTCGATTATGAACCACTATGCTAATGATATACAAAATACTGTTGGTGTTCCATTTAGAATTGACAATAAAAATTACGCAATGTTTATTCGCATGGATAATGCCTCCTCGTTTACAGAAATGCATTATTTAATTGTCGGATTTTTATTAATTAGTGCAATCATTATTTTCGTTGCGATGATTTTATTAGCGCGCCAACTTGTGCAACCGTTAAAGCAATTACAGCGTGCAACAGAACAAATTGCACAGGAAAACTATGACATTGATTTAAAAA
Organism: Lysinibacillus antri; assembly: GCF_003977595.1. GTDB lineage: Bacteria > Bacillota > Bacilli > Bacillales_A > Planococcaceae > Ureibacillus > Ureibacillus antri. Next base: position 17,042 of record NZ_RYYR01000009.1, read on the forward strand.
TTAAACGGAATGATGAACTGGGTCAGCTTGCACTACACTTTCAAAAAATGGCACAACGTTTAGCGGAAAATGATCAATTAAAAAAGGATTTTATCAATAATGTGTCACATGATTTCCAGTCACCACTTCTTAATATTCAAGGTTATGCGAATGTCTTAAAAGATGCAGATAATACAGAAGAAGAACGTGTCCAATATTTAGGGATAATAGAGTCAGAAACGAAACGATTGTCAGCACTGACGAAGCAGTTATTGTTACTAAGTTCACTAGATCAAAAGAATTTACCGATTAAGAAGCAAACATTTTCACTGGATCAGCAGCTGAAGGAGCTTTTATTTGCAAAGCGTTGGAAGCTAGACGATAAGCAGATTGAACTTATGTATGAGCTAGAGCCGATTGAAATTTATGCAGACCAGCATTTACTCGAGCAAGTTTGGGATAATTTATTGTCTAATGCTATTAGTTATAGTGAGGTAAAGGGAAAGATTGTAGTGACTTGTTCACGCGAAGAGCATACAGTTGTTGTGTCGATACGTGATTACGGAATTGGAATACCTAAGGATGCGCTAGAAAGAGTAAAAGAACGTTTTTACCGAGTTGACACATCCCGTTCTAGTCAAGGGAGTGGCTTAGGGCTTGCGATTGTGACAGAGATCGTCGGACGCCATGATGGGGAACTGGTCATTGAAAGTGAGCTAGGTAAAGGTACGAATGTGACTGTGAGGTTGTTGGCTCGAAATTGAACCTATGATTGGTAGGGACAAGCAAGCACTACTAGCGTAATAATTTATCGCAATTAAGGCAGTCCTACCTTAATTGCGATATGGCTTTATAAGCTGGAAATGTATACTACTAACTAAATAGATATGGATCCAATAATGAAGGATGTAATAGTTATTTTATAATCTCTAACAGGCTTTCTAATTTTTAATGATACGATTTAAACGAGAGTGGATTATATTTCTTTTTTTCACATAGATCAATTATCGTTTCTGCTAATTGTTGAATACCAAAGTTTATCTTATTTTCATTTACTTGTGAAATGCTTAGTCGAATGGCTTTCTGTTTGTTTTCGGCTAAGTACATTCTTGAAGCATTATCAACATATATATGCTTTTCATGTAATAGGTAAATCAGTTTATCGACATCTATTTGGGAAGGTAAAAAAATAGTGAGGTAAAAACCGTTTTTAGGCTTTGTAAATTGCACATAGTTTGGTAAATACAATGAACAAGCTTCTAACAATGTATTCATTTTTTTAATGTATAGCGTTTTTACGGTTTCTAAATGATATTGAAACATGCCATTTCTTAAATAGATTTCTAAAGCTCCTTGTGACAATGGTGATGTATTGAAATCAGTGCTGAATTTATAATGAATAAAAGAGGGAATCATTTTTTCAGGGAGTACAACCGTAGCAACACGTAACCCTGGTAAAAATACTTTCGAAAAACTCTTAACATAAATGACTCTTCCGTTAGGCTCGTATGCAAACAAAGGATCTGCCTTTGAATCCTTATCTAATTCTGCTAAGTAATCATCCTCAACAATGTACACATCGTATTTTTCTGCAAGAGCAACGATTTTTTTCTTTTCTTCATTTGTATAATGATGTCCTAATGGGTTATGGCATCTTGGAATGAGGTAAAAGAATTTAATATCATTCGTTCGAAATAAGTTCTCAAGTCTTTCAAAATCAATCCCCGCCATTGTTAATTCAATTCCGAACGTGGTAATCTGATTTAATTGTAAAGAATCTACCATGCCAAAGTAAGTAGGTTGCTCAATCACTACATTTTTCTTCCCATTTGGAAATGGCATGAGAGATAAAATATGAAGTGCTTGCTGTGAGCCAGAAGTAATGACAAGTCGCTCCGGTTTCGTGAATACTTGTAACTGTTGTAAATACTTTGCAAGCTCCTTCCGTAGAGAAAGAAGCCCCTGTTGCTCACTATAGGTAAATAATTGTTCTTTATAATGGTCAATTGCCTGATTCATGCAATGCTGAAAATCTTCATAAGGCATAATCCGTTTATCTGGACCTGCTGATAAAAAATCTATCTCATTTTCATGTGTGCTTGGTGTTTGATAATAATCAACAACGTAATAGCCACTTTTTGGTTTTGCATAGACGATATGTTGTTTTTCCAATTCAAGTAAGGCCTTTACAACCGTATTTTTACTACATTGAAATTGTTCTGCGAGCTCCCGAATCGAAGGTAATTTATCTCCTGTTTTTAATTTTTTATCCTCAATTTGTTGTTTCACCCATTCTAAAATCCCTCTATATTTTGTAGACATCTATACTCTCCTTTGTATCTGTCCTATGACAGATATGGAATTCTTAAGTTTAAAAAAAAGAAGGCATTAAATACAATGAAGTTAACTTATTCCTAATTATGGAATACATTAATCTGCTTGTGAAGGGGGGATTTGAATGGAAAACAATATAAAAAGAGGTATGCTACTTGGATTATTGGGCATTGTTTGTTTTAGTCTTACATTGCCCGCTACAAGTATCGCTGTCCCTTATTTTGGTGCGACAATTGTTGGGTTAGGTAGGACAGTGATTGCAGCGATCATTGTAAGTATCATTTTTATCATAAAAAAAGAATCATTACCGAATAAAAACCAAGTGAAAAGCTTAATAATTGTCGCTGTTGGTGCTGTACTTGTCTTCCCGTTATTAACAACATTTGCGATGAAATCACTTCCTGTATCCCATGGTGCTATTGAGCTTGCTTTACTTCCACTTGCAACAGCAGGTTTTGCAATGTGGCGTGGAGGTGAGCGACCCTCCAAACGATATTGGATTGCAAGTGTTATGGGTGCAGTAATCGTATTTATTTACGCAGTATATTTAGGTTTAGGTCAATTGCAAAAAGGCGATATTGCCCTAATTGCAGCTGTCTTAGTCCTGGGGTTAAGTTATGCAGAAGGTGGAAAACTGTCAAAAGAGCTTGGAAGTTGGCAAGTCATTGCTTGGGCCATATTAATTGGAGCGCCATTTTTTATTCTTCCTGTTGGTTTAAGTATTTCCATTGATATTTTACAAGCACCTATAGAAGCTTGGGTAAGTTTATTTTATCTAGCTGTTGTGAGTCAGTTTTTAGCGTATGTTGCTTGGTACGGTGGGATGTCTCTGGGAGGGATTGCAAGAGTAGGACAGATCCAATATCTACAACCCTTTTTAATGATTGGGTTTTCTGTATTATTCTTAGGAGAATCGATTACATGGCTAACGATTATTTTAGCGATTATTGTTGTGATATGTGTAGTAATTGGAAAAAATACACCCGTAACAAAGTAAGTGTCAATCTAGATAATTCCATGCTGTTGATTAAATTCCTCCAATAAATAAATGTTAATAAAGCAATAACCATGTATGATTATTTAAAAGGAAACTTTCCCAAAATAATCTAAAGAAAGCAATGAGGGGGCAACGAATATGACTACTAAGAGCTTGTCAGTAGAACAACAAGAAGAACTATTAAATGTATTAAAGGAACGATTTGAGAAAAACATGCACCGTCATGAAAATGTTAGATGGGTCAAAGTTCAAGAAAAACTAGAAGAAAACCCTAAAAAACTATGGTCGCTCTATGAAATGGAACGAACAGAAGGCGAACCGGATGTCATTCTGTATGATGAGGATAATGAGGAATACATTTTTTGCGACTGTTCCAAGGAAAGTCCTAAAGGGCGCAGAAGTGTTTGTTACGACCGGGAAGCGTTGGATGCACGGAAGAAAAATAAACCAGAAACGAGCGCTATGGATATGGCTACTGAAATGGGTATTGAACTGTTAACAGAGGAAGAATATCGCGAGTTGCAGAAACTAGAACATTTCGATCTAAAAACGTCTAGTTGGGTAAAAACACCTGCTGATATTCGAGAACTCGGTGGTGCCATTTTTTGCGATTACCGCTATGGTCGCGTCTTCATGTATCACAATGGAGCGGATTCCTACTATGCTGCTAGAGGATTTCGTGGTTCACTTAGAGTTTAATAATATGTTAATGGAGCAAGGGGTTTAAGGTCCCTTGTTTTTTTGCGGAAAATTGTTAAGTTAAGAACAGCACTAAATTAAAGAAAGGGGCAATTTTATATGACACAAGCCATTATATTCGACATGGACGGTACACTCTTTCAAACAAACTTAATATTAGAGCCTGCTCTAGAAGCAACATTTAATAAGTTGCGCTCTGAAAATCTTTGGAAGGGCGCAACACCCATCGAACAGTATCGTGAAATTATGGGCGTACCATTACCAATTGTTTGGGAAACATTGTGTCCAATGCATTCATTAGAAACACGAAACCAAAGTAACGAATGGTTTCAACAAGAACTGATTGTGCAAATAAAAAGTGGGAATGGCGCCCTTTATCACGAAGTAGAAGACACTATGAAGCTTTTAGCAATGAAATATCCTTTATATGTTGCAAGTAATGGCGAAATGGCGTATTTACAAGCGATCATAGAACACTATCAATTAAACCGGTTTATTCAGAAAGTCTATAGTATCGAATGCATCTCTTCGAATAATAAATCAGATCTCGTTCAATGGATCATAAAGGAAAATCACATTACAAAAGGTTACGTTATAGGGGATCGTTCATCGGACTTTAAAGCAGCAAAGGACAATCAATTAACCTCAATTGGTGTACGTTTTGATTTTGCTCAAGAAAGCGAGTTAGAATTAGCCAATTATGTTGTGACTTCATTTAAAGAGATACTAACGATCGTATAGTGCAGTAAAATCAGAAATTAATAATTTGTCCCACATATATTCTATCAATCAGCCATATACGTTATTAATCCACTAAAAAAGGTGATAACGTATGTGGCTTTTCGCATTTATAACGTCATTTATTGCAATCCTTATCGGGGGATGCATTGCGTGGTTGTTGAAACGGTTCCAAAAGGAAATGGATACCACTTATGCAATTTGCGCAGGATTAATTTTTGGTTTAATTAGTATAGAAATCTTACCTGAAGCTATTGAGATAGGTGATTGGGTAATTAGCTTTCTTGGCATCTTTTTAGGATTTATTCTCTTCAAAGGGTTACATAGTATTTTTCATTTCAATCAATCAGAGGCGCTCCTTTCAAAGGAAAAACGTTCGATTCGTACGGGATTATTATTAATGTTTAGTATTGCGATTCATAATTTTCCAATAGGAATCATGATTGGTACCAATTTAGAAGCAGAGCTCACCATCCCATTATTACAAACACTTTTCTTTCATAGTATCCCTGAAGGTGTCATTTTATTTACCGTACTAATGGTAGCAGGAACCAACGTCATTCAATGGCTAACCCTAAACGTCTTTGTTTCCATCCCTGTTGCACTGGGTGTTTATATCGGGAATTATATTCGTATTGAATTTCAATTACTCTCTGCTTTTCTCATAAGCTTTACAATTGGGATTATGGTGACGGTTACCGTAACAGAAATTTTGTTTGCGGCATTTAAAAAATCTTCAACAGTAAAAATTGTATTGTTTACCTTTGTTGGTTTTGGAATCATGGGATTATATCTATACGTAATTTAAAAAATGCCCATCTTTAAAAATGGCCCTGTCAAAATAAGTTTACTTGAATAGACTTCTATAGAGTAAATTTACTAGGAAGGGATATGTCGAAATGGATAAAATGAATCAAGTTGAACCAAGCGAGCTATGCCAAGAATTTGCAAGAATTTTAGGTGCTACGCCTGGTGTGATTAATGGGGTTTGTACTGCCACTCGTTCAAGAACGAATATCCGCCCAACTGTATTAGGTCGTGCAGCAGAGTCCTTTATGTTTGTACCTCAAGCATTTTCCTTTGAAAAAGTGGACAGTAAAGGAAATGCGTTATGTCTTGGAGAAACAGTTATCCTTGAAGAAGAGGTAAACCCATTTATTTCTCGATTAAGAGAGAATGGAATCATTGTGACGGCCTTACACAATCACTGGTTATTTGAAGAGCCCCGACTATTGTACATTCATTTTCAATCCATTGAAGAGCCACTGTCCTTTGCGCGGAAAACGAGAAGAGCGCTTAGAGTCCTTACGAAAAAAGACGTAGGAAGTTTCCGTAAAAATTGGCAACCTTCAACACAGGAAGCGGAGGGAATTTGCGAACAATTCCATAAAATCCTTGGGGGCATGCATACCTTTGAAAATGGCGTCTGTACGGTGATGGATTCAAGATTTAATATTAAACCTCGTGTAATGGGAAGAAGAGGAAAGTCATTCTTATTAATTCCTCAAATGTTTGTATTTGAATCACTTGCATCAGATGGAACAGCGCTTTGTAGTGGCGAATCGGTTATTCTTCAAGAAGAGTTCAATCCATTAGCGAGTAAATTACGTGAAAAAAATATTTTGATAACGGCTTTCCACAATCACTGGCTATTTGAAGATCCGCGTTTAATGTATATTCATTTTGTGAAGATAGACGAACCAATTTGTTTTGCTAAAGATGTAAAAGACGCATTTGAAGTACTAACGGAAGATGTTGTGGAGTGTTAAAATAAGGTATAAAAAGGGCTTTCTTACAAGGGAGCCTTTTTGTATGGAGTTTAAAGAAACTTAAACTTTAACTATACGTTTATACAGATATAGAGATCCTTGGGGGAATAGTGATGAGGCCTGAATTAACGAAAAATATTACACTTCAAAACTTTAACGACTTTTATTGGCTAAAAGAAGAGTTGCAATCTTTTTGTAAAGAGGTGGGAATGAGCGCTTCCGGTTCGAAAATGGAGCTGACAGAGAGAATCCAAACGTTTCTTACTACAGGTGAAATGACGAAACCTAGCAGAACAAAAAGGGTACATAAGAAAAGTTCAGGACCATTAACATTAGATACGGTTATTCCGGAAAATCATCGATGTAGCCAAGAGGTAAGAGCCTTTTTTCAATCGGTCATTCCAAAATTCCATTTTTCAACCTATATCCAAAATTATTTTAAAACGAATATAGGGAAGACATATCGTGATGTGGTAAATGCTTGGTATGCAGAAGAAGAACGAAAAAAGGATCCTTCCTATAGTAAGGATATTGCTTCACAATTCGAATACAATCAATTTATTCGGGACTTTTTCGCAGATCCAAATAATAAAGGGAGAAATCGAAAAGAAGCAATTGAAGCTTGGAATACCATTAAGATGCTTCCTGGAAGTAACAAATATTTTGCGTTAAGTAAGGGGAAAAAAGAAGATGAATAATAAGTGGAATCGTTTCATTTATAAAATAGGCTCCCCAATCTATGACAAGTTCTTTAATTCAGGTATTTTTTTAAAGGCAAGAAAACAAGTATTTGAAACAATTCCATTTGAAAAGCAACAAAAAATTCTATTTGTAGGGGTTGGGACCGGTGCAGACTTAGAATTAATGGATCATAAAACTCTAGATATTACTGCAATCGATTATTCACCAGATATGTTAGCAAAAGCTCAAAATAAATTTAAAGGTTCTCAAATTCAATTTATCGTAATGGACGCGCAACAAATGGACTTTGAAAACGAAACCTTTGATTATGTGGTGGCAAGTTTAATTCTTTCCGTCGTACCTGATGCAACCCAGTGTTTTCAAGAGATGTCACGCGTGTTGAAGCAAGATGGGAAAATCATAATATTTGATAAGTTTGCGCCCAAAAATAAACAACTATCACTACCGAAACGGGTAGTAAGACCAATAATTAGCACATTAGGTACAGATATCGGTCGAAGCTTTGAAGAAATCATTCCCCAACAGAACCAAGTAAAAATTGAAGAGGATTCACCTGTCATGCTAGGTGGTATGTATCGAAAAATAATAGTCGAAAAAATCCTCTAGGAAAGGAGTTTTTTTAATCTTGTATTATCAAGAGTTTGGTAATCAAAATGCGCCGTTAATCGTTTTTTTACATGGCGGGGGAGTTAGCGGTTGGATGTGGGAAAAGCAGGTCCAATATTTTCAAAATTACTATTGTATTGTGCCGGATTTACCAGAGCAAGGTAAGAGCGCGGGCGAGGGACCATTTTCAATTCAAAAGAGTGCCGAACAAATAAACCAATTAATCCGACAAAAAGCAAGTGGTCAAAAGGTCATTGTCATTGGGTTTTCCTTAGGAGCACAGGTAGCGATTCAAATGCTAAGTTTAGATGCTAAGTTAATTGACTATGCAATCATTAATAGTGCATTGGTGTTACCGAGCCCATTAATTAAAAAACTCATAAAACCAATAATGAAGCTCACTTATCCGTTAATAAAAAATAAATTCTTTTCAAAACTACAAGCAAAATCACTCTATATTGATGAAAATAATTTTGAAAGGTACTACAATGAAAGCTCGACAATAAATCTACATACACTTACTCGTATATTAGAAGAAAATATGTCTTTTACCCTTCCAAAACAATTTAGTAAAGCAAAAGCGAAAATATTAGTAACGGTTGGTGAAAAGGAAAAGGCAATGATGAAAAAGTCGACATTCAAGATTATTGAGAGCAATCCAAATTGTACAGGAATTATCCTTTCAAACATAGGACATGGGCTTTCGATGGCCAATCCAACTTATTTTAATCAAATGATTGAAAAATGGATTTGTCATGGCAGTTTACCAAAGGAAAGTAAACAAATATAGTTGCATCCTTCTTCTAGCATAGTTCGTAAATATCCGTTGATACTAACGGAAAATATGTAATGAAAAAGGAGTATATAAATGGACTTTGATTGGATTTGGAAAGCAATTTTAATTGTCATTGGTGGAACACTGCTTTTAAGGGTAGCCGGGAGAAAATCGATTTCTCAAATGACCTTGGCGCAGACAGTAATCATGATTGGGATTGGTTCCTTATTAATTCAACCTGTAGCAGGAAAAAATGTTTGGGTAACCATTGCCGTTGGTGCTGTACTAGTTTTTACGTTAGTTGCCATCGAATTTCTTCAATTAAAATTTGACAGTGTTGAAAAATTTATAACAGGGAAGTCCAAGATTTTAATTGAAAACGGGACATTAAATGAAAAGAATTTAAGAAAATTACGTCTAACGGTCGACCAGTTAGAGATGAATTTAAGACAACAAAATGTAGCAACTATAAGTGATATTCAATGGGCAACATTAGAACCAAATGGCCAGGTAGGGTTTATTTTAAAGCCAGATGCACAACCAGTGACTAAAGGGGAATTTCAACAATTACGACAAGATCTCCAACAGATGAGTTTACTATTGCATTCCCTTTATCAGGCACAATCCAATTTAAACATTCAGCAACCTGAAAATAAAACCAATTTATTCTCAGAGGTTGCTCAAAATTCCCACGACTACCAACCTCCAAAACACCTACAATAATGATCTGAGTAGCAAGTCGGTGAATCATCGGCTTTTTTCGTATAATTATTAATATTTCCCCCACAATATACTGACATAGTTTTGTAGGAATGATTCAAAGCTCAATTACAAAGGGGGTTGATTTGTTGAATTTCCTTCGTGGTGATGCACATAAAATCTATCTACGGTTAAAAAGGGATCCAAAAACGATAAAAGAATCTAAATACTTACGAGATATTCAAGAAATCCGCGCATTTTATCAATCCATTGACAGTGACATCTTAAAGTTAATTTACTATCGTTTAGTAAAAGAAAATAATGGCTCTGGAATGATTCCCATTTATGTATCATCCATTCCATTTTTATTTTTAATCTTCTCTCAAAATTTACAGTCCATTCTTTTTGTAGAAGGTAGTAGAAATTGGATGATATTTATTATTATTTATATTTTAGGGATCACATTCAGTCTCTTTATGCATTTTCGAGAAAAGGCATGGGCAGCTTCTCATATTGAGATTATTCAAGACATACTAAAAGAACGTAACGATACTTAAAAAGTCCTAATGATAGGGCTTTTTTATTTGAGCTTTGGATTGAAACATTAACAATTAAAAACTTTAAGTGTATAGTGAGGGTAGGATTTATAAGGAAAGAAGGCTTTTGGATGCTTGACAGTATAAATAAATATCTCCAAAAAATGATGCCAATTCTTACACCTGTCAGCTTACTTATTGGGGTGTTACTTTCAGATATTGGCGGACAGTTGTTGTTTTTAGTCCCATGGCTTTTTGCGTTTATGACCTTTGCTGGTAGTTTAAGTATGAACTTTCAAGGGTTAAAGAGTTTTACGAAATATCCATGGGTTATATTAGGGACGATCGCTTTTTTACATATCATCATGCCAGTGTGGGCTTATTTTGTATCAACCGTTCTTTTTGACGATCATTTAGTAACGATTGGCTTTGTCCTTTCTGTAGCCGTTCCCACAGGAGTGACAAGTTTCATCTGGGTAAGTATTTGCCGTGGCAATTTACCACTATGTTTATCCATTATTTTAATCGATACAATTTTATCGCCAATTGTGATGCCATTGTTAGTGAAACTTGTTGTAGGACGTACAATTGAAATCGATACGTGGTCGATCATGCTTGATTTACTTTGGATGATTGTATTACCTTCCATTGTTGCTGTATTGCTGAATGAATGGACGAAGGGGTCAATTAATGTCACTGTAGGAAAAAAACTTGCGCCCTTTCAAAAGTTAAGTTTATTTTTAATCGTCATGATTAATAGTAGTGTTATCGCACCTTACTTAAAAAATGTCACGTGGGAGATTGCTGGCATTATTGCTGTCGTGTTTGTACTGGCAATCTCGGGTTATGCCATGTGTCTAGTACTTGGTCATTTCCTTTTCAAAGATCCAAGTATCATCACAACGGTTGTCTTTACTGGAGGCATGCGCAATATTGCGGTGGGCGTTGTTGTCGCAAGTACCTACTTCCCAGGAAAAGTCGTTATGCCAGTTGTGTTTGGCATGCTCTTTCAGCAAATCATCGCGTCCCAGTTTAGTAGAGTATTAGATAAATATAAAGTGAAATACGAGAAAATTCCTGCGAGTTCATAAATAATAGCCAAAAGCTGCGAGTTATTAGCCAAAGAGAAAAGAATATTAGCCAAACTGGGGGCAATATTAGCCAAAGTCGCCCCAATATTAGCCAAACTCGAACAAATATTAGAATTTCTAAAACAGGAGACGATTATGGCTCCTGGTCGTTTGACATGACACCTTTTGGTTATATATAATACGCAATGACACTAAAAGGTTACATATTAACCGTAAAAAGGAGCAACATAAGAATGACAACAAATTTACCAGACATTATTCAAACAGTGACAATACAAGCACCGATCCAAAAGGTATGGGATTATGTATCGACTGCGGAGGCAATTGCAGAGTGGTTCATGCCAAGTGATTTTAAACTAGAAGAAGGATACGAGTTTACAATTCAATCCCCATTTGGTCCTTCACCATGTAAAGTGATCGAAATTGATGAACCAAACAAATTAGCTTTTCAATGGGACACAGATGGTTGGATCGTATCATTTCTTTTAAAAGAAGTAGACGGCGTAACGGAATTCACCCTTATTCATGGTGGATGGAAAGCAGAAGGTGTGGTTGTACCGAAAGCAGGAAGACTAAATACAGAAATCCGCAATACAATGAATCAAGGTTGGGGTGGCATTGTACAAAAACTAAAACAAGTGGTGGAAGGCTAATGTCCGCCTCTGCTCAAAAGTACGATGTGTTTTTTGCTATAGCAGACCCAACGAGAAGAGAAGTACTTTATTTATTATCTAAAAAAAATCAATCGATTGCGGAAATTTCCTCCCATTTTGATATGACAAGAACAGCGGTTGTAAAGCATTTAGCTGTATTGACGGAAGTTGGACTTGTACGCGGAGAAAAAAGTGGACGGGAAAAAATCTACTCCTTACAATCGGAGCCATTAGAAGAGCTAAAAGATTGGTTAGCTTATTTTGAACAATTCTGGCATAACAAGTTAAATAAGCTGAAATTTATTGTTGAAAATGACACATAAGAAATAATCAAGATTCCACAAAAAAGTGCTATTCCTCATAACATTAGAGGACTAGCACTTTCTCTTTTGTAGAACGCCTGTAGATTTAAGCACAAGGTTATCCAGTAAATCCGCAACTAATTTTCCGTAGCTATAATTATAATTCTCCAAGCTAAAACTGTTCGTAATAACTTTTGTTGTTCCTAATCTCCAGCGCTTAAAATGATTAACATTTGATAAAACTGTTAAGGTGAACATACGTTAACTGCTCCAAAATCTATATCTTTTTTTTACTATAACAATTGCGAATAATTGAAGAAGGGTTTTATTCGATGATAAATTTTTTAGGAATAACAAATGATGATCATCTTGAAAAAAATATCGACATTCACAGCGCAGTACTATCCGATTACAAATGGTTTTGGGTGGATTTTAGTGAACCAACAGAAGAAGAATTAAAGCATCTCTCGGATACATTTCATTTTCACCCACTGGCCATAGAAGATTGTGTACATGATTTCCAACGACCGAAGTTAGATTATTATAATAACTACACATTTTATGTAACCCATCTTGTTCGTGAAGACAATGAAAAGCTTGTAAAGGAAGAACTTGATTTTTTCGTTGGAGAAAATTGTATTGTGACCTTTCATAAAGTGCCATCCCTAGAGGTGACGAAAGTATGGAATCGGATCATCACGCTGGATTCGCTCGTGAATTGGGATGCTCATTATGTGTTTTATGAAATTTTAGATAAAATTGTAGACAACTATTTCCCACTGATTTATAAAATTGAAGATGAATTAGAGAAGATGATTGAAAACACAAATAACAACTCCATGAACCAGTTAATGAATGAATTATTTGAAACGCGAAATCGGCTACTGAATTTATTGCATACGGTAAATCCAATGCGTGATTTGCTCTATCGTATGTTAAATTCACATCATCTAAATTTAAATCGAGTTGAGGAAAGAAGAGAGTACTTTTCCGATATTTATGATCATCTCTTAAAATTATCTGAAATGGTCATGACAAATCGTGAAGTAACAGCAGATATTCGGGATAGTTATTTATCGCTAAACTCCCACCAAACAAATAATGTGATGAAATTATTAACCATTATTACGTCGATTTTCGCGCCCCTAACCTTTATTGCGGGAATCTATGGGATGAATTTTGAAAATATCCCTGAATTGCGTTGGGAAAATGGTTATTTTTTTTCCCTAGGACTCATGGCGGTTATTGGTGTTGTAATGCTTTTATGGTTTCGAAAAAAAGGTTGGTTTAAATAGTAAGCATTATTTCATTTTTAAGCTAATTAATATGAGCAATACACCACTAAATAAGCAAACCATTTTTAAAAAGGATATTTTCTCACTGAGCCCGGCGATCCCAATACCAGTCGTAATAATGAGTATCGTTGGACCAACAAGAGCAAGCATGGAATTAATGGCCAACGCCTTCTCCACGGACTGGAATTTATACATTAAGCCAGCTGCAGTAATTTCGATGCTTCCAGAAAGAATTCTTAAAATCACCATATAAAGTAGCGCACTTTCTAACATAACATCCTCCATTGTCGTGGCATTTGTAGAAAGTGTATGTTTGTCCAGTACTAAATATTTGTCCTAAAAAAGTGAAATAAAAAAGGAGGCTTTCAAATTAGGCCTCCTTTTGTCTTACATTTTTGCCACAATGCCGTGGATTGTTTCTTTTAGTTCTGGATCGTATTCAGCAAGTTCAACAAGATTTGCTAAACGTTCTTTTAAAATATGACGCTCAACTACTAATTGTTCATCAAGTACACTTACGAATAATTCAATAATTAAACGGTCACGAATTGATAATGCTTCGTCTACACGTTCTGGTGAGATTTTAGCATCTGTTTTTAATGCATTACTAGCCATTTGTTTTACCCCCTAGTTTGTTTACTATAAATGATTCTATCATATTCTTGTGTTTTTAGAAATAAAGTGCGAAACAAGTTTTTAATATAATTTACTTGTTACATAATTTTATGCAAAAAAGTATATGAAAATAAAGGGATTTAAAGAAGTATATAGAATATATATTTAAAAAGGGGGAGTAGAGCTTATGAGAGGTATTATGAACAACAAGAAACGAGAAATATCAGAAGAGGATGCGTACCACTTTTTAAAACATGCACAAGTAGCGCACGTCGCGACGATCGGAGAAGATGGATATCCATATGTCATTCCCTTTGTTTACGTGTACGAAGAAGGTACAAAACTATATATACATATAGGAAATTTACGCGAAAGCCATTTTTGGTCAAATGTACAAAAAAATCAGCGTGTAAGTATCGAAGTGAGCGAAATGGGTGATGTGGTTCCGGGGAAAAAGTATGCCTGTCAATCTGCATTAGGCTATACGAGTGTAGTAATTTTTGGGACAATTAAACATATTCAAGAAGATGCAAAAAAAGAATGGTTCTATGATTGCCTGTGGAAAAAGTATGGCGATCCAAATTGGACATTTGAAAAGGGTGGATATCCAATCCTACCAAAAACTGAATTGTTTGAAGTGGAAATTGAAAAGATGACGGGCAAATTTAGTGATGCAATGGGTCACTAAAATGGAGCACCTATTTAGCGAATGACGCGAAAATAGGTGCCATTTTTATTGAATTAGTAAAATAAAAATAACCAGAGAAAAGTATTCCCTGGCTAAATCATTTTTAATAAAGCTTCTTCTCCAATCATACCTTTTACAATGCCTAATTTTTCTGCTTCATAAGTAACGGATTCCAGTGGTGCTTTTAATAATTCGTCAATTGTTCGTACACCAACAGCGCGGCCGGCAATGATTTTTCGATCAGCTAGTTTACTGTTTAAAAGGCCAACGTCTAGCGCACCACACATGATATACCCGTTTTCATTTGATACAGTTAACAAAGTTGTTTTCGGTAAAAGCACCGTCACAGCAGTAAACATATGTCCATTTAATTCGATTGGTTCAATGGATACCAAATAAATCGCTCCTTTCCTCTCTATAAAATATGGAGTTGGGCGAAAAGTGTTCCCCTTTATTTCTTTATTTCAATGAAGCAAAGTAGTAACTTTAAAGGGAAGGAGGTTTTGCTATGTATCAATTCCTTTTTGAAATAAGCAACTTTTTTAGCAAACCTATCACAACATTTATTAATACATACGAGCATTCTCCATTCGTGACGGCCTTTCTTTTAGGGGTGATTGGAGCATTTGCACCATGCCAGTTAACAGGAAATATAAGTGCAATCACTTTTTACGGCCAACGTAAAATACAAAAGGATATTTGGCTAGAAGTTTTATTTTTTATTTTAGGGAAAATAATGATTTTTAGTGTTATTGGGTTGTTTGCATGGAACTTTGGTCAAACTTTCGAACGTGAAATGACAAACTATTTCCCGCTATTTCGAAAAATGATTGGCCCTCTTCTTCTCTTAACAGGTGTAGTGTTAATTGGAGGAGTAAAACTTAAGTTTATAAATCGACTTACCCAACGAATTCCTGTAATCATGAAAGAAGGCAAGGTCGGTTCGTTTCTATTAGGAGTTAGTTTCTCTTTAGCGTTCTGTCCGACGATGTTTGTGTTATTTTTTGTTTGGCTTATGCCGGTAGTTGGATCCTCATCGTATGGTTTTACCCTACCCGCTATTTTTGCTATAGCTACTTCTATACCTTTACTTGTTATTTTTGCACTTATTGAAGCAGTGAGCGTGAAGGGAGTGGTTATGAAGAAAAGTAAAAAAGTGGGTGTTGTAGTTCAGAGGGTTGCTGGTATTCTCCTAATGATTATTGGTTTATTCGACACAATTACCTATTGGGGAATCTAGTTTTGCGTTATTGAAGTGTTGAGTCATTATTATATGTATAAAATATTTGGAAAAATCTATATAAATTGAAACTATTTTTATAGAATTTTCGTAATACTACATACATAATATTATTAAAGTCCTATGGGATAATTTGATTCGTTAGGAAAAAGGATTCTATAAAAAGAGGGGTACTATGAAAAGTTTACAAACCAAAATGCTCGTGATTTTTTCATCTATTTTCATCATTTCAACCGTCATTATGAGCTATACAATCTATCAATCATCTACTAGCCTTGTGGTCAATTCGATTAGTACACAGGCAAAATTAATTGCTGAAAAGGTTGTAGAGAAAATCGATATCGAGCAATATGAACAAATTTCACCTGTAACAGGAGAAACGAATTACTATAAGGAATTACGTGAACAACTTAATGAATTAAAAGAATTGAATGGATTAAAGTACCTTTATACAATGAATCGAATGAGCAAGGACGATGGAGCATATGAATACTTTTATGTGGTAGACGGTGCGCCTTTAGACTCGGACGACGCATCCGCGTTAGGTGAAGTTGAGGAGCATGAATATGAAAGTTTAATCCAAGCATTTGAAACAAATGAAGCACAAATCGGAGAACTATCTTATAGTAAAGAATATGGAGCAACGGTAACTGCTTATGTACCTATTATGCAGAATGGAGAAATAATGGGTGTTGTAGGCGCAGATTTCAATGCAGATCGCATTTATGAATTAATGAATGAGGAAAAGAAAAGTACAATTATTTTTACGATTATTGTCCTACTCGTAATTATACTGGTAATTTATTTGGTTGCGCGTATGATTAATCGTCCACTAAAACAACTGACTTTAGAGATGCGAAAAGTAAAAAATGGTGACTTTACGGTTCAGCTTGAAACGACACGTAAAGATGAAATCGGTGAATTAACACACTCCTTTAATGACATGGTAAACAATGTGAAGGGTATGATTCAAACGATTAATCAAAGCTCAAGAAAATTAGCAAGTTCTTCTGAAGAAATGTCAAGTACAGCAGAACATAATTCCAGTATGACAGAGACACTAACAACTGCAATTCAAGGAATCATGCAAGGGGCAGATCGACAAGTATCGATTATTTCGAATGCAGCAGAAACGATAAAAGAAATGTCCGGTGAAATTCAAAGGATTACCCATAACATAGCTGAAGTATCGGCCTCTTCAGAATTGGCAAATGATGTTTCAGAAAATGGGAAAATGCAACTGGAGCATGCCATTAAACAAATGGAGCAAATTAAAAATGCTCAATATCATTCCTCAGAGGTAATTAAAGAATTGGGCGTTAAATCCAATGAAATTAATGAAATTGTTGTAATGATTACAGATATTGCAAATCAAACCAATTTATTAGCATTAAATGCTGCGATTGAAGCTGCTCGTGCGGGTGAATATGGTAAAGGATTTGCAGTGGTTTCAGATGAAGTACGGAAATTAGCGGAGCAATCTGGAGATGCAGCCAACCGTATTGCAGGTCTTATTAATGAAATACAACTAAAAACAAGTGACGCCATTAAAACAATGGAAAATGGAAATAAAGAGGTAGAAGAAGGTACAGCAGTCATTGTCAATACAAATGCTATTTTTAACAAAATCAATCAAGCTATTCATGTAGTAACAAATCAAATTGAAATGGTAAATGACTCCATTATTCAACTTTCTACTGGTAGTACTAAAATTGTAGAAGTGGTTGAAGAAGTACATGATATTGCAAAACATTCTTCAGATCAAACGACGAATTTTGCAGAGCTCACGGAGGAACAATTAGCCTTAACGGAAGAAGTGTATGCTTCCATTGAACAGTTACGAGAAATGTCTGAGCAGCTTGATGTGATGGTAAGTCAATTTAAAAT
Organism: Lysinibacillus antri; assembly: GCF_003977595.1. GTDB lineage: Bacteria > Bacillota > Bacilli > Bacillales_A > Planococcaceae > Ureibacillus > Ureibacillus antri. Next base: position 34,647 of record NZ_RYYR01000009.1, read on the forward strand.
TGAACGTTAAAATGCATTTACTCAGTATAGAAAAAACATCGCCGTTTATACTATTAAAGATTTCACAAAGGGAATCAACCATGATGAACAGGGGTGTTACCGATGGGTAAAAAGGGTATACTTGATCCTAATTCTGCTAAGAATCACCGTAACTGGGAAAAGCCGAAATTTCAAAAATCTCAAATGAATGGTGAAACGAAAGTGACACCACATAACCAACGTTTGAGGGAAGGCGATTTTGACGCTAGACAGCTATAGTGCATCAGGAGGATTTCAGTGAATCACATGCCCGGGAATTAGTTTCCGGGTTTTTTTATTTTTTCATACTGGATAATCATTTTTCAAAATAAATCGTATAACCTATAAAAAATGATCAATACTATTAAAGATTTCACAAAGGGAATCAATTATGATGAATAGGGGTGTAACCGATGAGTAGGAAGGGTCCATTTGGTCCGAATTCTCAGAAGAACCACCGAAACTGGGAAAAGCCAAGAGTTCATAGATCTCGAATGAGTGGGCAAATGGAGGTATCTCTCCAAAACCAAATTTTGAGAAGTGAAGCAAAAGCTAGACAGTTTTAGATCATCATGAAGATTTCAGTGAGACACATGCCCGGAAATCAGTTTCCGGGTTTTTTTAATACCCATTTTCTTATAAACGTACTGCTGTGTGGGATGGCTAATTTAGGGGATGTTAATGGCGGCAATATCGGCAGTTTTGTTATATGCGGGTGGACTAGATGTTCTGCAAACTGCCTCATTAATTGCTGCATTACCATTTGCCGTTATTGTGTTGTTACTTGGTATTACCTTATGGAAAATGCTCAAGCACGAAATTATTCCAATCAAGAAAAACGATATTAAACGGTACAAAAAATTACGAGAACATCTCAAACAAGAAAACAGTAAAAAGAAATAATCCTCAGATTAAAAACATTATTATTAGCTATGCTATAAAAGATTTCACTACAACAATCCGACATGATAAACGGGAGGGATTTCCGTTATGATTAACGCAAAGGACAACTCAACGTCTGGTAATCCGCCCAAAAATGTTAAGAAAAGCATCTATCTCTAACCTTCGTAATGAAACTTTGAGATTACTTTAAGCTTGACAGATCATGAGGATTAGTGAAATGTAGCCCGGAAACTAAAGACTTCCGGGTTTTTTTCTATTTAACTTAAAACTGTAAGATGGTCATTCACTTCGCTGCTAGGAGGTGCAATTAATGCCTTTGCATCCGAGTTTAAAGCGTTATAAATTTTTGGATTTGCAAGTAAATCCTTTTGCAAAAAAGTAAACCGTTTAATTTCAGAAAATCGGCAGTCATAAGCCAATTTATTAATATGTTGAATAATTAGTTGCGTTTCTCTTGAATATAATTCTTTATTATCCTCATTGTTAAGCTCATCCACACAATTCAATAATGCTAATGCTTCCATATTTAGTTTAGATCGGATATGAGGGCGTCTAAATTTCTCAGCATGTAGTTCCAATATCTTGCGAGCTCCTGGATAGTCACTTCTACCAATGGCCTTCTCTAACAATAAAATTTCGCGGTCTATTATCATAATAATTTCCTCCTTAAAATAGAAAATATTACTACTGTTAATTTGGATTATATCACACAAAATGATCTATTTGGTATAACCAGGAATTAAAATAATGAGTCGAATTTATTACAAAGTAGGTAATTTAATAAAAATGCTCTAAAAATCAATTATTTACTGGTATATTTCTATTTGTCTTATAGTTTATAGAATAATATACCTCTTGTAACGTCTATCAATTATAGAGTACAACACTAGCACTGCCAACGAACTAAGTCTCTAGACTGATAGATAACTATTTCTATAGTCGGTTACAATTTGGAAATAATTCACTTATAGTAGAATGGAGACACAATTACGAAGGAGAATTTTTATGGAGAGGAAAAAAGTATACTTATTACTTACGGATACGGGCAGTATGTTGACGAAGATGATAAAACTATATACGAAAAAACCGTATAACCATGCTTCTATTGCATTCGATGAACAATTTGCCGAAGTATACAGTTTCGGACGTAAAAAGCCTCGTAATCCTTTCATCGGCGGTTTTGTAAATGAAGATGTACGCCAAGGTATTTTTATTAATGCAAGGTGTGCGATTTATAGCTGTGAAGTAACAGAAGAACAAATTCAAAAGATGCGCGCATTTATCGAGCAGATTGAGAAAGACCGCAATCGATATCGGTATAATTTTCTAGGACTCTTTTCTTTTATTGTTAATAAACCTCTTAACCGAAAAAACGCTTATTTTTGCTCTGAGTTTGTTGCAGAAGTATTAAATGAAGGCGGTATTATTCGATTTGAAAAGCCATTATGCCTTATTTCCCCTCATGATATCCAATGCATCCATACGTTAAAATTAGAATACGAAGGACAATTAGCGGAATTATTCGGTACGGAATCATCAAAATCTTATTCATTCATTTTATAATTACTCACCTCCAATTCAAACTGTTGGAGGTGTTTTTTATCTTCAGTGTTGAGATTGTTCGTACTTTTCTATACATAAACTGCAAATCTTTAGAAAGACTAGAAATAGAAGATAAAAAGAGGTGACAATTATGGAAAATCAAATGCCACGTGAAGAAGGGTTTGACCACAGTTTTGGCTTATTAAAAGAAGGATATAACTTTATAAAAAATAGAAGCGAAAACTTAAATAGCAATGTTTTTGAAACGAGGATTCTTGGTAAAAAGGCGATCTGTATGACTGGGGAAGAAGCGGCAGCGTTGTTTTATGATGCTACAAAATTTCAAAGAACTGATGCCGCACCAAATCGTATTGTGCAATCATTGTTTGGAAAAGATAGTGTGCAAACGTTAGATGGGGAAGAGCACAAAAACCGAAAAGCGTTACTCATGTCTGTCATGCATCAAGAGTCTATTACCAATCTATTAGAAATAACATCAAATCAGTGGGAACAATCCATCGATAAATGGACTAAAATGGAACAGATTGAACTGTATGAAGAAGTGAAAGAGCTGTTGTGTAAAGTGGCATTTAAATGGATTGGTGCTCCTTTACATGAAAATGAAGTGAAAACGATGACAAAAGAGTTAGCGGCGATGTTTGAGTCTCCTGCTGCTATTGGACCTGCGCATTGGATGGGTAGAACGTTACGAAATGTCATTGAAAAAACAGTCCAGCAAATGATTCAAGATACGCGAGACAAAAAGGTACAGTATCCAAAAGACTCTGTTTTACACAAGTTTGCCTTCCATAAGGATGTAGATGGACAATTATTAGATGCTGAAACGGCGACGGTAGAAGTAATTAATATGTTGAGACCGATTGTGGCAATCGCCATTTATATTAATTTCACAGTACTTGCGCTGCTACAATTCCCTGAACAAAAGGAAAAGCTAAAAAATTATCCGGATTATGCAAAAATGTTTGTGCAAGAAGTGCGTCGTTATTACCCGTTCTTTCCATTTGTTGCGGCCAAAGTGAAGAGTGACTTTACTTGGAATGGGTACGATTTTAAAGAAGGCACGTTAACATTACTCGATCTCTATGGCACAAATCATGATCCACAAATTTGGGATAATCCTGATGAATTTCAACCTGAACGATTTGCCAATTGGGAGGGAACACCTTTTAGTTTTATCCCTCAAGGTGGGGGAGACTATTATTTAGGACACCGATGCGCGGGTGAAGGCATTACGATCGATGTTATGAAAGTTAGCTTAGATTATTTAGTAAATAAAATCGAATTTAACATGCCTGAACAAAACTTAGATTTTGAAATGGATGATATACCAAGCATCCCGAAAAGTAAGATTGTGCTTAGCCATGTGAAACGAATAAATACGCAATAAGAATGACAGCAGACTTGGTCAACACCCAACGTCTGCTTATTTCTATTTTTTGAAGGAATCTGAACAATTATCTCGAACCATTACATAAAACGATAGAGAAAAGAGTGATACATATGAGCAATATGAAATATCCAATTGGACAATTTGAAGCGCCGACATATATAACGAGGGAACAGCTGAATGGATGGATCACGGATATTTCAAATTATCCGGATCAATTGATGAAGGTTGTTGGAAATATAAAAGAAGATGATTTAAATCGCACTTATAGAGAAGGGGCTTGGACAATTAAACAGCTAGTGCATCATATAGCAGATGCACAACTGAACTACTATATGCGTATTAAGCTAGCGTTAACGGAAAACAACCCAACGATAAAACCATTTGAAGAAAATGAATGGGCGCAGTTACCAGATACAGAGCTTCCAATAGCGGCTTCATTAAAAATGATTGCTGGCATGAATGAACGATTGGCTTATTTGCTTCAAAGCATTACGGATGACCAATTTAAAACGATCTTTACACATCCTATAGTAGGGATCCAAACAATTCAAGAAACAATTGCTTTTTGTGTATGGCATACAAATCATCATTTAGCGCATATCAAAAATGCCTTAAAGGACAGCTAGTTTATGTTATAATGGCAATATCAGGTATGAAGGGAAGATGGGTGGCCAATGATTAACTAATCTTATTTTTAAATTTTGAAGTGAATGAAAAAATTTCAAAACAAAAAATAGGATTAGTCTGCCCATTTTTCCATAATCGTTCGTGAAGCTATGTTCGTCGATAGCTTTTTTTGAGCATGATAAAAGTGCGACTAATCCTTCCATTTATAAGATGGGAGGATTTTTTTCTCCCATTAAAAGGAGAGACGCTTATGCAAGAAATTTTAAAAATACAAAATATCAGCTATGAATTAATGGATAGAGTTCTTTTTGAAAAAATGAGTGCTACTGTTCATCAAGGGGAAGTAATCGGGATTATTGGTAAGAATGGTGTGGGTAAATCCACATTACTTCAACTAATAGCAGAAACACTTCAGCCAACGACAGGGCAATTAATATGGTTACAAAATGGACTATCTATAAAAACCGTTGAACAAGAAATAGAAGATTACACATCACCCGTGCTGGATACAGAGGAAGCTAAAATTTTATCAAAGTGGCAAGTTCCTTCGAATGATTTTTCTTCCCTTAGTGGAGGAGAAAAATTAAAAGCCCGACTTGCAAAAGGTTTTGCAACAAAGGCACAACTTCTTCTTCTAGATGAGCCAACAAATCATTTAGATCAACAAAGTACACAATTTTTAATTGATCAAATTCAACAATATAACGGTACAATTCTCCTTGTATCCCATGATCGACACTTCCTAGATAAGGTCGTTACAAAAATATGGTCGATCGAAAACAAACAACTAATTGAACATAAGGGAAACTATACAAGTTATATGAAGATTCGTGAAAAAAGAAGACAATCCCAAGCTAGGGAATATGAGAAACAACAACAAATGATTCAAACCATTGAAGGTCAATTAAACGAGCTTTCTAATTGGTCCCAAAAAGCCCATGCCCAATCTACAAAACAAGAAGGCTTTAAAGAATATCATCGTGTCAAAGCAAAGCGAACAGATGCCCAAATTAAATCTAAGCGAAAACGACTTGAAAAAGAACTGGAGAAGGCAAAAGTTGAAAAAGTAGAAGCAGAATACGAAGTGAAATTCACCATCAATGCTCATGAGAAAAAAGGGAAGCGTTTTTTAGAAGTAAAAAATTTAAATAAGTCTTACGAGAATAAGATCCTTTTTAGAAATGTTAATTTTACAATTCAACACGGGGAAAAGGTAGCGTTAGTCGGTCCAAATGGAAGCGGCAAAACGACACTACTTAACATTTTAATGGGACTTGAATCTTATGAAGGGGACGTTTGGATCTCCCCATCCGCAAAAATTGGCTACCTTACACAAGCAGTATTCGATTTACCACTAGATAAAACGCCTAAAGAACTTTTCTACCAGGAGACCTTTGAACAACGGGGAAAAGTCCAAAATTTAATGAAGCATTTAGGGTTTTCCAAAAGTGCATGGGAAGAACCAATTCGCCATATGAGTATGGGCGAACGAGTGAAGTGCAAGCTGATGGTATACATTTTAGAACAAAAAGATGTACTGATACTAGATGAACCAACAAATCATCTAGACCTCCCATCACGAGAACAACTAGAGGAAACCTTATCAAACTACGATGGTACATTGCTCATTGTATCTCATGATCAATATTTTGTAGATAAAACAACGACTTCCAAACTAAAAATCGGTAATGGTCATGTTCACAAGGTTTTAAACAACACGGTGGAGAAAAAAGATAAACAAGAAGAAACGATTTTAAAACTAGAAACAGAAAGACAAGAAGTATTAGGAAAGCTAAGTTTTATGACACCAAAAGATTCACAATACGCTGAGTTTGATCGAAAGTTTAATGAACTAACGAAGCAAATCAATAAATTAAAATCGAGTAAATAATGTTTGAAGGAGCCCTAGATATTTTTTGGGCTCCTTTCCTTTTTTGTGTATGGGAAATATTTCACGAAACATACTAATCATACTATTGTTCCAAAACAATGAAAGTAGGTGATTTGTATGTCACCGTTCTTTAAGAAGAGGACGAAAGCTACTCAACCGAAGCAAACAATTCCTAAAAGTGAAATTATGATTAATAACGAAAATAAACAAGTTTCCTCATGCCTAGAAAAAAACGTAGAGCATTTTGAAGAAATTTTTAAAAATGATATGGATTTTCTCGTTCGAAAATTCTACCTTTTTGAGACAAAACCAGCAGCACTTTTATGCTTAAAATCGTTAGTTGGCAAGGAAGAAATTGAACGAGATATTATTAGACCGCTACAAGAGAAAATTTTAGGTCCAGAAAATCAGGACGTTCATTACATTACTGAAAACATCCTTTACTCTTCTGATGTGAAAATCGGAAAAGAGATATCGAACCTGATTGCAGCAATCACTACAGGAAAAGCGATTATTTTTATTGATGGATTAAGTGAATCCCTTGAAATCGATGTGAAGTTACCGGATAAAAGAAGCATTGAGCAACCCGAAACGGAACGCGTTGTACGTGGTCCGAGAGATGGATTTATTGAACAAATCAATACAAATATTGCATTGTTACGCTATCGGTTACCTGTACCAGAATTCAGGATTGAAAAGACTGAGGTCGGAACTCGAACAAGAACGAATGTCGCGGTATGTTACATGGAGGATATTGTAAACGAAGACCTTTTGCAGGAAGTAAAAAAAAGAATTGATGCCATTCAAATGGATGGGGTTTTAGATGCGGGATATATCGAACAATTTATACAGGACAATCCGTGGTCCCCATTTCCGCAAATTCAAAATACGGAAAGACCGGATAAGGCAGTGGGTAATATCTTAGAAGGACGAGTTGCAATTTTGGTAGAAGGGAGTCCATTTGTTTTAATTGCTCCAGCCACATTTAATCAATTTTATCAAACGAGTGAAGATTACAATGAACGATGGATAATTTCTTCTATCGTTCGTTTCATTCGTATAATGGCACTTATTTTCTCGTTAACCTTTTCTTCATTCTATGTGACAGTACTTTCATTTCACCCTGAATTAATACCTGCAAGCTTCGTTGTCGCAGCATCTAGTGGTCGGCATGGGGTACCGTTTCCGGTATTTGTTGAGGTGCTATTAATGGAACTTGCAATGGAAATTTTGCGAGAAGCTACAGTACGAATGCCTCAACAAGTCGGTGGAGCATTATCCATTGTAGGGGTTTTAGTTGTAGGACAAGCTGCTGTACAGGCGGGATTTGTCAGTCCCATAACAGTAGTAATTATTGCGTTATCAACAATCGGCTCCTTTGCAACACCTTCTTACAATGCAGCTACGGCTTTTCGAATGTTACGGTTCTTCTTAATAATTTTAGCCGGGACATTTGGTTTGTTAGGTTTAGCAGTAAGTTTAATGCTTGTAATAAATCATATGATTAGTCTTCGTTCTTTTGGTGTTCCATTTATGTTTCCGTTTGCGCCTGGAAATGCAAATGCAATAAAAGATTCAATTATTCGAGCGCCATTTCACTGGTTAAAAACACGACCAGAAAGTTTAAATCCGAAAAATAAAAAACGAGTTGGTGGGCGAGTGAAAGATAAAGCTCCTTATAATTTTCTAAATGAGGATGGTGATAACTCTGAAGAAACATAGTGATTCACTTACCTCTACTCAATTGGCTATTATAATAATGGGTACAATTCTAGGTGTTTCAATGTTAGCAATACCAAGAGCTATAATAGATAAAGTTGGGAATGCAGCACCACTTGCAAGTCTAGTAGGTATTGGTCTATCATCTATCGGTTTACTAGGACTAATCTATCTAGGAAAGAGATTCCCGCAACATACTTTTATTGGTTATAACAAGATTATTTTAGGTAAAACAATTGGAAGTTTATTTATGATTGTTTATCTAATGCTGTCTGTTATTTTAATTGGATTAGACACTAGGCAGTTTGCAGAAGTACTTGTGGGAGGATTACTTCCAAATACACCGATTCACTTTTCAATATTTTTTATGCTACTTCTGTGTGCAGTCATCAATTATAGTAATGTATCGACTTTTGCCTATATTCACTTTTTCTATCTTCCATTAATCATTTTACCTTTGTTGGTAGTGATTTTGCCTACTTTTAAGGATATCGAGTATTATCATTTATTACCGATTAATGGACATAACTTATCGCTAAACGGTTTTATGTCTGGGGTAGTTACTATGATGGGAGGTATATCAAATTATTTTGTTATTTCAATGGTAATCCCTTACTTGAAAAATCCAAAAAAGAACGCAAAGGGTGGGATTTGGGGATTTTTCATCGGAACATTTTTAGTTTTATTACTCAATACGGTAGCGCTTGGAGCATTCGGTGATCAAAAAATTTTAGAAATGATGTGGCCAACACTAGTACTAGCAAGAATGGTTGAAGTTCCGGGGGAGATTGTAGCGCGGATAGATGCAATTTTTATTATCTCATGGATCTTTGCAGTTTTTACAACACTTCTTTCCTATTATTTTATCGTTGTTCGCGGTGTAGCAGAAATGATAAATTCAAAAAATTATCGGTTCATTTCTGTCGGTACGTTTCTAATAGCATTTCTGATTGCCCTCATTCCAAGCGACATTTACGATGTTTATAACTATCTGCTATTCCTATGGGTAGGTGGTGTAATTTTTTATATTTTATATGTCATATTGTTAGTTGTGTTAGCGAAGGTCCTGCGAAAGAAGGGAAGTGCAGTATGAATAAACGTGTAATTCTTATATCTCTTCTTTTTTCAACCTATTTTTTAACGGGATGTTGGGATCGCTATGAACTCGAAGAAAGAGCAAATATATTAGGCTTGGCTATTGATGTGATGGATGAAGAAGCAGAAAATTTTACGGTGCCTGAAATCACTTATAAGGAAGAGAATATTCCAGATGAATATAAGGAACCTATTATTAAATTAACTGCTCAATTAGCGGTTCCAGGGAAGATTAAACTCGGTCCAGAAGGTGGTGGGGGTGGAGATGGGTCTGAAAAAACTGCATGGGTCGTACAAACTGTAGGCTCTTCATTGAAAGATGCGATGACGAACTTGCAACAACAGCTAGCTGAAAAATTGTACTTAGGCCATCTCCAAATTATTGTCTTAAATGAAAAAGTGGCGAAAAGAGGAACGGAGGATATTAATGATTTCCTTAAACGAGAATACGAAGTCAGAAGAACAGCTTGGATGGTTGTTAGTGAAGATAAAGCTGAAGAAGTGCTACAGGCAGCTCCTCCTATTGAAACTGTTCCAGCTTTGTATTTATCGGACACACTGAAGAACTCAATGCGTTTTGGGAAACTACCTAGAGAACATTTGGGGAGATTCTGGTTAGATATAGAGGATATTGGAATTGGCGGTTCTATTCCATATATAACAGTGATTGAGAATGACCGTATTATGGTGAGTGGATTAGCTTATTTTAAAGGGGATAAAATGGTAGGGCATATGACTCCCTTTGAGATAGGGGTTTACTTAGCGATGCAGGGGAAAAATCCAGGTGGCTATGCGATAGCAGTAAACACGGATGATGGAGGAATCTATATCGGTGAGTCATCTGTAAGGAGATCCGATATAAAGATAAATGTAAAAGATGGACAACCCAGTGCACAACTAAATGTCGAAGTTGAAGTGACCATTGAAGAGGAAACGAAGGCAAATGATCTGGATAATAAAAAGGTAAAGAAAATAGAAAAGGAAATGGAGAAAAGTGCTGTTGAGAAATTTGAAAAAACCATTAATAAGTGGAAAGAAAATGAATCAGATGTTCTTGGTATAGGGGCAAGAACTCGTGCGGAATTTCCGCATTACTGGGATGAACAAGTGAAAACCGATGAAAATTGGAGCCAAATCTTTAAAGAGATGAATATTGAAGTAAATGTAGAATGTCAAATTGAACGTGCTGGAATGGAATGGAAGTAATAGTTTGAAGGCTTCAGATGAGTGAAGCCTTTTTCTTATGGTTCTAAGCGAGCCGCTTGCGCTTTTCTTTTTACAATCATTAATGGAAAATTAATACGGTATTAATAGTTGAGGCATATAATAGGAAATAATCCCCTTAAGAACAAGGAGTCATTATGAATTCTGTATCGTATCCAAGAGGCTATTCTCTTAATCTATTTTCCTACCTCAAATATTTGAATAAACGTCGTCATGAAGATTTTCTTTATTACAAAAGATATAATGAGCTGAAAAAAATTATAAAAAATGAAAAGCTCAACACGTTATTTCAACCTATTGTTAATCTCCAAACGAATGAAACGTTTGGTTTCGAGGCATTAAATCGCCCTTTGCAATCACAGCTATTTGCAAATCCTGATCAATTTTATGAATTTGTCGGACAAACGGATATGGTCTTTCAGTTTGAAAAGTTTTGTAGAAATCTATCCCTTAAACGGTTTATTGCTCGACTCACCCAACAAGAAATAGAAAGGGATTTTACGTTATTTCTAAATATCCATCCCCACGTTTTACTAGACAAAAACTATCACGGCGGTGAAACGTTACAACTATTGAAGGAAATTGGTATACAGCCCGATCAGGTAGTGTTTGAGTTAACGGAACGAAGCGCTGTAACGGATTTTAAAGAATTTGAACGGGTTCTTTCGAATTATCGTTCTCAAGGTTACCGTATTGCAATTGATGATGTAGGATCTGGCTATAACAGTTTGAAAACGTTAATTTACTTAAAACCTGAGTTTATTAAATTAGATCGTTCATTAATTCAATACATAGATAATAGTCAAGCAGGGCAACAATTAGTCTCGCTTATTTATAACTATGCAGTGCAATCCAATACAAAAATCATTGCGGAAGGTATTGAGAGAATAGAAGAAATACAATATCTTCAATCTGTAGGGATTCATTTTGGACAAGGGTATGCACTTGGAAGACCAGATGAAAATATAAAACTGGGAAATGTTCCGCTCTTATAATAAGTGTAAGGATGAGGAAATGGTGAAAAAAGGTAAAGTGGTAACAAATATCGGGCGCATTGCAAAAACAGTCCCCTATATTGACCCGTTTGTAAAAAATAAGGAAATAGACAAATTATTTACCGAAAACCCAGATATGCGATCAATTGTAGTCGCTCATCAAGAGAAGCCAGTTGCACATATTACAAGAACGCATTTTTATCAAAAGATAGGTACTCAATATGGCTATAACTTATATATGGGAAGAGAAAGTAAACTGATTGCTAATACGAACCCATTGATCGTCGACTACTATCAATCCATTACAGAAGTTAGTAAAGTCGCAATGGAAAGAAAAGAAGAAGATCTATATGATGATGTCATCGTTACAAAGGATGGTAAATTTGCAGGGGTTGTCAGTATTCGTGCATTATTAATGAAGTTTGTAGAAATTCAAGTAGAGCAAGCGAGTTACTTAAATCCATTAAGTAATTTACCTGGCAATCATTTAATTGATAAAAAGTTAAATGAGACGTTACGACTTGAAAAATACAGCATCATCTATTTTGACTTAGACCATTTCAAAGCATATAACGACCTTTATGGATTTAAAAAAGGTGATAAGGTGCTATTACATCTTACTGAGATTTTAAAAAGATCCATTCAACAAGGAGGATTCTTTTTAGGACATATCGGTGGAGATGACTTTATGGCCATTATTCCTCATTATGAAGTAGACGATCTATGTGCTAAGGTTATTAAAGACTTTGATGAAACGATACCGAAATTTTATAAGTCGGAACATCTAAATGATCCAAATTTCAAAATGAAAGGTCGATCAGGAGAGATGGAAAAATTCGCAATTATGTCCTTATCAATTGCTGTCCTAACAAATGAATTCATCCAATTTGAAACGATAGAAGACCTATCAAATAGCGTTGCCGCTGTAAAAAGAAACTGTAAAAAAATCAAAGGAAGCTGTTATTTAATTGATGAATGTGATTGCATTCAGAAAGTATAAAATATAATCGGATGCGAAAACGTCAATTGTTTTCCATTCGATTTTTTCGTTATATAATAAGAGAAAATATTGAAGGATGTGATGGCAATGGCAAATAGCAATTTGTCACTTAATGCAAAATCTCATGCAAAGCCTATGAATAATATGGCGATACTTTGCGTGAGATAAGGTTTTGTCTATCGCCTAGTTATTCACAACGCTTTGCCCTTTCACTTTGAACAATAAAGTAAAGGAGAGTAACAAATGCGTTACGTGAATGCACTGGATATTTTACCAAAAGAACTATTAGAAGAACTTCAACAATATGTTCAAGGAGATTTAATCTATATTCCAAAACCTGAAAATAAACGCACAAAATGGGGTGTTTTATCAGGTGAAAGGAAGAGATTGCAAGAACGAAATGAACAGATCAAGAAGCTCTATAAAGAAGGCAAGTCGATACAGACGCTGGCAGAGCAACATCATCTATCTGTAGAGACAATCAAAAAAATAATCTATAGAAAATGATTAGCTGGTGCATATGCCAGCTTTTTTTATGTACAGTTTATTTTTAAAAATTGTTGCCAATTGTAGTTTTCTTCACTTTTTTGTACGCTATAGCGAGAAGGAGTGTTTAATATGGAATTTATAACGACCTCGCAATACCAATTAGTAAAAAAACAAGCTAAAAAAATCGTAAATGCCTTTACATCATCCAAAGATCAAAAAGTCATTGATGCAATACAAGCGCTTGTCCAAGAAGAAATCAACGACAAAATCCAATTTCATGACATAGAACAACAATTAACACTACAACCGATTTTTGATTTAAAAACAAAAGAACAAGCAGAACAATTTATTCAGCATATAAAACCTTATGTGATCCCGTTCCAGCAACCGACAGAAAATGAATTAAAAAAGCTTTTCCCAAAAGATAAAAAACTTAAATTGCCAAAGCTTGCCCAAATCGATTGGCAAGAAATTTCGTATTTAAGTTGGTTTGATTCAGGGACAAATCGAAAGTATCTTGTTTATCGAGAAGAGGGCGTACTAAAGGGAGTGCGCGGTGTATTTAGCAATCTTGAAAAAGTGGGAATATGTACAGTTTGCAATCGGCATGCAAAGGTGGGGCTATTATTAGTCTCAAAATCAGGTAATGTGATGGGGACGTATACAAAGCGCGGAAATTATATTTGCGAAGATAGTGATGCGTGTAATGAGGCGTTATCCGATTTAAATAAATTTTATAACTTTGTCGAAAACCTAAAATCATGAAATAACAGACCATTATATACGACTTAAATTTTATTAAGTGTCGTCTACGCATAATTTTAAATAAGTCGTATATAAAAGTCGGCAATCTCTTTTCTGGACGACTATCAAATGAATTGTAGTTTGTCCCGTTTAATCAATACTTAACGATTAAAATAATCAAACGTATTCTTTGCTAGCAATAAAATAGTTACAGCAATAAATAGTAATCGCACATAATTACTACCACGCTTAATGGCAAACTTAGAACCGCAAAGCGCTCCGAAAATTTGAGCGACTCCCATAATTAGTCCATAGGCAAAGTTAATTTGTCCTAAAAATAAAAACATCACCAAGGCACCAATATTACTAGCGAAGTTTAAAAATTTTGCGTTTCCAGCTGCCTTTAAAAAATCAAATCCAATCATTAAAAAGGCGAAGATCAAAAAGGAACCTGTACCTGGACCAAGAAACCCATCGTAAAAGCCAATAGCAGAAACCAAAAGTAAAAAACCGATATACTTTTTCGTCGTTAACTTTTTGAATGTTGAAATGCTACCCCAATCTTTTTTGAAAATTGTATAAATCGCTACTAGGGCTAGCATGATGAGCATGAGCGGTTTCAATAAATTCGGGTCTAATAAATGAACGATCCATGCCCCAACCATCGAAGCAACAAAGACAATCGGAAATAATTTCCCAATCGTTTTTAAATCCATCTTCCCCGAGCGATAGAAGGTAATCGTACTCGTTAAGGACCCCATTGTTCCGGCTAATTTATTCGTAGCCACCGCAGCAGAGGGACTTAATCCTGTAAACATCAACGCAGGTAGAGATATTAGACCGCCCCCACCAACAACGGAATCAATAAATGCAGCTAAAAATCCAAAAAGAAATAAAATTAAAATAAGAGACGGATCTAAATCAAAAATCATCAATTCAATCAACCTTCCATATGCTGTATACACCTTTGAAGTATCCAAACTAATATTAGACCTAACAATTTAGGGAATCAAGCCGTCTATATAGATTTACTAGATTGGGTGAGGATGAGAGATGAGTGTTTAGTAAAAATTACTAAGCCTCCTTAAAAATTAATAATGCGCACAATCCCACATTTCATCAAAAAAGAACCCTTCTAAATCGTGTTACTTAGAGAGATTCCTTTTTAACATTCGCTATAAGTTTTTTGCAATGTACTCAATCACATCAGTTGGTGTAATGCCATAGTGAGAGCGCTCATTTCCTAATTTTTCAGCAGCTATCGCATGATAAAAACTCGCCGCTTGCATTGCTTCGAGAGGGGAGGCACCTTGAGCTAAAAATGAAACAATTAACCCTGTTAACACATCACCACTGCCACCTTTTCCTAACGCATCATTACCATGAGGGTTAATCCAAAGTTCGCCCTTAGGTGTGGCCAATATTGGACGGTGCCCTTTCAATAATAGATAGATTTCGTGCTGCGTTGCGAACTCTTTTGCAATTTGTAGCCTGTTTTTTTCGATTTCAGCAACAGTAGGCCCGGTTAATGTTGCCATTTCACCTGGGTGTGGCGTTAGAATGACATTTTCAGGCACCTTTTTATTAGCATCTATAAGCTGTTTGAAAAAATAAATTCCATCTGCATCGATGACGATGGGCTGTGTAGTTACTTTAGAAAAGAGTGATTCTAAAAGTTCCTCTCCATTGATTTCCCTACCAAGACCTGGTCCGAACGCAATCGATTTAAATTTAGAAAAGTCTAATGTGTGAGGAAGTGTTATTTTAATCTCGCCAGTTAAAGGGAACAACAAGCTTTCGGGACATTGAGCTGCTACAATGGGATAAATTGTTTCGGGAGTTGCTAATGAAACGAGTCCAACCCCTGAATGAAAGGCAGCTTTAGCTGAATAAATCGGGGCACCGACGTAAGGAGTACTTCCCCCAACAATAAGACAATGACCAAATGTCCCTTTATGACCGTGTGGATCTCTTTTTGGAAGTGCTTGATATGCAACTTTTTCGTCTAAAAGTTGTGGTAAATCTAAATTTAATGACACGACGAGGTTCTCCGGTACAGAAATTTCCGCAGCTTTCCATTCCCCAATAAACTTTGGCCCGTCCCCAACAAAAAAACCAATTTTAGGCATTACAAAGGTAATCGTTTTGGATGCCTTTACAGCAATATTGTTTACTTCTCCGGTAGTTGCATTCACTCCTGATGGTATATCTACAGCATAGATTGGTTTTGGTGATTGATTAACCAATTCAATTATTTCTTTAATTGGACTACGAACTTCACCATTTATGCCAGTGCCGAGTAAGGCGTCAATTATAACATCTGCTAAAAGGATGTGGCTGTTAAGTAGTTCAATGTTTTCCTCTGTAAAAAAGTGAAGAGGGAGACCGCGTTTCTTATATACATTAAAATGAATTTTTGCATCTCCGGTTAATTTAGATTGTTCAGTCGCAAGCCATAACTGCACAGGATAGCCTATATCCATTAGTTTTCTAGCGATAACAAAACCATCCGCGCCATTATTTCCAGACCCTGCAAGAATGACAATGGTTGTTTTTAATTCTGGAAAATCACGGACAATTTCTTGCACAACTGCCCCTCCAGCGTTTTCCATCAGCACAACTCCAGGTAGCCCTATCGTTTCCATCGTGTACTGATCAAGGAGTTGCATTTCTTTTTGACCTGCAATATACATGTACATACCTCCAGTAAATTACATTTCTTCAAACTTTATATAAAATTTTTTATTATTCTAATTTTAACATATAAAATATAGTTGCTAATATTTCCATGGAGTTATATAATTGATGCAATTTTCAGGCAATTATAGAAATGATTGATGTACGTACATCTTTGTGATGTGTAATATAGTTTGCTACTTTGATATATTAGCAATTTAAATCGTTAAGCAGATAAAATGCTTATATAAAAGTGATTATATTAGAATAGCGAATAATTTAAATTTTCCTAGAATAATAACTTTTTAGTTTATTTGTAAAAGATTATTTGATATGATGGTCTTGTTCTCTATTATCTGAAAATAGAGAAAAGAAAAATAAGGGGGATTCACATGCAAAAAAAGAATCTATTTTTAATGCTGATGTTACTATCTTTAACACTAGTTTTAGCAGCATGTAACTTCGGTGGAGAAAAAGAAGAACCAGCAAAAGAAGATAAAGATGGTACTACTGAAGAAGCTACAGGTTCAAAAGAGCTTAACTTAGTTGTTACTTCGGAGCCACCGTCAATGCACCCGCAATTAGCGACAGACAGTACTTCAAGTGCTGTGTTAAAGCAAATTTTTGAAGGTTTAACAACTTATAAAGATGGTCAAGTAGTTAACGGTATGGCTGAAAAAATTGAAACAAGTGAAGATGGTTTAGTTTATACATTCACTTTAAAAGATGCAAAATGGACAAATGGAGAGCCAGTAACGGCTGAAGACTTTGCTTATGCTTGGACTTTTGCAATTACTCCAGAAAATGCATCTGAATATGCTTCTATCCTATTCCCAATTAAAGGCGCTCAAGCTTTCAACGAAGGTAAAGGTTCATTAGAAGACGTAGGTATTGAAGTAGTAGACGAAAAAACATTAAAAGTAACGTTAGAAAACCCAACTCCATATTTCTTAGAGTTAACAGCGTTTAAAACGTACTTCCCAGTTCATAAAGCAACAGCAGAAGCAAACGAAACTTGGTATGCTGAAGCTGGTGAGAACTATGTTACAAACGGACCATTTACTTTTGCTGAATGGCAACATGGTGGTTCAATGACTTTAGAAAAAAATCCTAACTATTATGCAGCTGATTCAGTTGCTTTAGACAAAGTAAACTTCACAATGGTTGAATCTGAAACAACTACTGCAACTATGTTTGAAGCTGGTGAAATCGATTTCATCGGTGCTCCATTCCAAACCGTAGCGCTTGATTCAATTGATCGTTACAAACAAGATGGAATTTTAAATATTTCGGACTATGCAGCAATCTATATGTACAAATTCAACACAACTGCTGAATTTACGTCTAATGCAAACATCCGTAAAGCATTAGCATTAGCAATCGACCGCCAAGGGTTAATCGATAACATTACAAAAGGTGAACAATCACCAGCTCTAGGTATGGTACCTGCAGCGATTAAAGGCTTTGAAGAAGATCGTGGTTATATTAAAGATAACGATATCGAAGAAGCGAAAAAAGCTTTAGAAGCTGGTATGAAAGAACTTGGAATTTCTGATCCAAGCGAAATTAAACTTAACCTTTCATTTAATACAAGTGAAGCACATGCAGCTATCGCGCAATTCATTCAAGAAGGCTGGCGTACAAATCTAGGAATCGAAGTAACTCTTGATAACTCAGAGTGGCAAGTATTCTTAGATAAATTAAGTACTTTAGATTACCAAATCGGTCGTTTAGGTTGGATTGCTGACTACAACGATGCATACACATTCTTAGAAATGTATGACTCTGCGAAAAATGGTAACAACGATACTGGTTGGGAAAACCCAGAGTATACTGCTTTAATAAAACAATCTAACGCTGAAGCAGATGCTGACAAACGTTTCGAAATTTTAAAACAAGCAGAATCTATTTTAATGTCAGAATTCCCAGTAGCACCAATTTACTACTACACTAACCTTTCTGTTAAGAAAGACTATGTTCAAAACATGGAACAAGATCAACTTGGTAACATTTACCTTAAATATGTAGATGTAACAAAATAATCTATTCATTTAGGAAAAGGTTACTACCTTAAGGCTGCTTATAATCGAGTAATCGATATCAAGCAGCCTTTTTACGGCTAAAAAATTTAAAGGAGGGACTTAGAATGCTAAAGTATATTTTTAAAAGATTTGTTTATATACTCATTGCACTATTTATTATTGTATCGGCGACATTCTTCTTGATGAAATTAGCACCTGGTAGTCCATTTGCGAGCGAACGTAGCTTTCCACCGCAAATAGAAGAACAATTGAATGCGAAGTATGGGTTAGATAATCCGTGGTATATCCAATATAAAGATTACTTAGTAGACACGGTTACATTTGATTTTGGAGAATCGATGAAATACAAGGGAAGGTCTACGAACGATATTATTTCTGAAAGTTTCCCAATCTCATTAACATTAGGAATTGAAGCGATGATTTTAGCCATTGGTATGGGCGTTTTACTTGGTGTTATTGCGTCGCTCTACCATAATCGATTCCCGGATTATTTAGCATCTACGATTGCAGTACTTGGAATTTCTGTACCATCATTTATATTGGCAGGCCTTATGCAATATTTCCTAGCCTTTAAATTAGGCTTATTCCCTGTTAGTGGATGGAAAGGGTTTATTTACAGTATCTTACCTGCTTTTGCAATCGCTATCACGCATGCAGGATTTATTGCGAAGTTAACTCGTTCTAGTATGCTTGAACAGAAAAATAGTGATTATGTCAAAATGGCGAGAGCAAAAGGGTTAGGGAAGTGGACGACTGTTTTCCGTCATACGCTACGTAATGCATTATTGCCTGTTGTTACATATTTGGGGCCTTTAACAGCTGGAGTGGTGACAGGTAGTTTTATTATCGAACAAATTTTTGCAATTCCTGGTTTAGGAAAGCATTTTGTTACGAGTATTACGAATCGTGACTATACAGTAATCATGGGCACAACGGTCTTCTATTCAATTATTCTTTTATTTGCAGTGTTAATTGTTGATATTTTATATAGCGTCATTGATCCACGAATTAAACTGAAAGGGGCGAAAAAGTAATGACACAATCAAAGCAACAATTCGACAAAATCGCACCTGAAATGTTTACGATTGTTGGGGGGCGACAAGGTGAAACGGAAAAACTATCTGATAAAACGGTGTCATTTTGGAAAGAGGTTTTCTTACGGTTCTCCCAAAATAAATTGGCTATTTTTGGTATCGTTGTTTTAGTTATTGTAACACTGATGGCTATTTTCGTTCCAATTTTTTCTCCTTATAGTTACCGTGAACAATTAGGGATTTATAACGCTGCTCCTTCAGCTGCCCATTGGTTTGGGACAGATGATTTAGGGCGGGATGTCTTTGTCCGTGTATGGCAAGGTGCTCGAATCTCCTTATTCATTGGGATAACAGCCGCGGTTATTGATTTAGTGATCGGGGTTTTATGGGGAAGCATTTCTGGTTTAGCTGGTGGACGTGTAGATAACATTATGATGCGTATTGCAGACGTTTTATCGGCGGTACCATATTTATTAGTGGTTATTATTTTATTAGTCGTGTTAAAACCAGGCTTAATACCGATGATTATTGCTTTATCAGTTACGGGATGGATTAATATGGCACGTATCGTTCGCGGTGAAGTATTATCGATTAAAAACCAAGAATATGTACTGGCAGCTCGAACATTAGGAGCAAGCACATGGCATTTAATTAAAAAGCATTTAATTCCTAATGCATTAGGTGCCATTTTAGTAACAATGACATTAACAATTCCTTCTGCAATATTTACGGAAGCCTTTTTAAGTTATTTAGGATTAGGTGTTCCTGCTCCGATGGCGAGTTGGGGAACAATGGCATCGGAAGGAAATAAAGCGCTTACTTCTGCACCGTGGCGCCTTATCTTCCCGGCATTATTTATTTCATTAACGATTTTTGCTTTTAATGCTGTTGGTGATGGATTGCGCGATGCCCTAGATCCGAAATTACGTAAATAAGAGAGGTGACCACAAGATGAGTAAAAAACTGTTAGAAGTAAATAATTTGAAAATTAACTTTAAAACATATGCAGGAATTGTTCAGGCCGTTCGCGGAGTTAGTTTTGAACTATATGAAGGGGAGACTCTTGCAATCGTAGGGGAATCTGGTTCGGGAAAAAGTGTAACAAGTAATGCGATTATGAAACTCATTCCGGAGCCCCCAGGTATTTATGCAGATGGACAAATATTATTTGAAGGGCGAGATTTAATTCCGCTAAAAGAAAAGGAAATGTCAAAAATACGTGGAAATGATATTTCAATGATATTTCAAGATCCAATGACGGCATTAAATCCAACGATGCGTGTTGGAAAGCAAATTACTGAAGTAATCCTGAAGCATAAAAAGGTAACATCGACGGAAGCGAAAGCAAGAGCATTAAAATTACTAGAGTTAGTTGGTATTCCAATGCCGGAAAAGCGTTTTCGTCAATATCCGCATGAATTTAGTGGGGGGATGCGTCAGCGGGTTGTCATTGCGATTGCATTAGCTGCAGATCCGAAATTATTAATTGCCGATGAACCAACAACTGCCCTTGACGTAACAATTCAAGCGCAAATTCTTGAACTGATGAAAGATATCCAAAAGAAGAGTAATACATCCATTGTGTTTATTACCCATGATTTAGGCGTGGTGGCTAATGTGGCAGATCGTGTTGCGGTAATGTATGCTGGACAAATTGTTGAATATGGAACGGTCAATGATATTTTCTATAACCCGAAACATCCGTATACGTGGGGATTATTAGGGTCGATGCCAGATTTGAAAAATAATGTGAAAGAGGCATTACGAACAATTCCGGGGTCGCCACCAGATTTAACAAATCCTCCTAAAGGGGACGCCTTTGCCCCTCGAAATGAGTATGCAATGGCCATTGATTATGAAGTGGAGCCGCCAATGTTTCAAGTGTCAGAAACCCATTTTGCGAAAACGTGGTTGTTACATCCGGATGCGCCAAAAGTGGATGTACCAGAAGCGATTTCTCGTAGGATTGAAGGGTATTTGAAGGAGGCAAGAAGCTGATGGCAAATAAATTACTTGAAGTGAAAAACTTAAAGCAATATTTTGGTCCTGCTAACAACCCAATAAAAGCAGTAGATGGAATTAGTTTCGAAATTTATGAGGGAGAAACTTTGGGGTTAGTAGGAGAATCGGGATGTGGCAAATCCACTACAGGACGTTCGATTATAAGGTTGTATGATATTACAGATGGCGAGATTTTATTTAAAGGGAAAAACGTTCTCGATACGAAATCCCGAAAAGAAATGAAAGAATTTAATCGAGAAATGCAAATGATTTTCCAAGACCCTTACGCATCATTAAATCCTCGTATGACAGCAGGAGAAATTATTAGTGAAGGGTTTAACATCCATGGCTTATATAAAAATAAACAAGAAAGACAGGCACGTGTAGCTGAACTTCTTGAAGCGGTAGGGTTAAATCGTGAGCATGCTAACCGTTATGCCCATGAGTTTTCGGGTGGTCAACGCCAACGTATTGGGATTGCGCGTGCATTAAGTTTAGATCCTAGCTTTATTATTGCGGATGAACCGATTTCTGCACTGGATGTTTCCATTCAAGCGCAAGTCGTGAACCTATTAAAACAACTTCAAAAAGAAAGAAATTTAACGTATCTATTCATTGCGCATGATTTATCCATGGTCAAATATATTAGTGATCGAATCGCTGTAATGTATAGAGGGAAAATTGTTGAATTGGGTGAAGCAAATGAAATTTACCATCATCCAATACATCCATATACAAAATCGTTATTATCAGCAGTGCCACTTCCGGATCCGATGACAGAAAGAATGCGTGAGCGTATTCCGTATACTCACGAAGAACCTGGCGAAACGGCAACGATTCATGAAGTAAAACCGGGACATTTAGTCTTTGGAACACAACAACAAATCAATAAATGGAAATAAAATATGAGATGACAGTTCAAAGTGAAAATGAACTGTCATCTTTTTTGTTGTTTTGGGAAATATAATTTAGAAATTAGTTCGGTAAGCGCTACCAAATTATCTGCGAATTTTAAAATTAATCTATATTCAAAATGATTAGAATAATAAATTTATTATGTGTATGTTATATCTAAATAATTTATAATTAATCAATTATACTACGGTCAGAGGTTGTATTGTCCGTTTCAAAACAACTTTTTCTAGAAAAGTCCAATTAAAAAAGGAAAATATTAATTTATTAAAAAAATATACTTTTTAGTTTATTTAGTATTAACTTTTTGTTAATATAATATTTATCATTTGCTTTTTTCTGAAAAATGAACAAAATTCACGTAAAGTTTTCTGAAAAATGGGAAATATAATTTTTAATAAAATTGATTGGGGGTATTTACAACATGAAGAAAAATAACTTTCTACTTCTATCCCTGTTATTAGCTCTTTCTGTCGTTTTAGCAGCTTGTAACTTCGGAGGATCTAAAGAAGATAGTGGTAGTACATCGACTGATGGGACAAGCTCAAAGGAATTAAATTTAGTTCTAACATCTGAGCCACCATCATTACATCCGCAATTAGCAACAGATAGTGCTTCAAATGCAATTTTACAAAACGTTTTTGAAGGTTTAACAACTGTAAAAGACGGAGAAGTAGTTAAGGCTATGGCTGAAGATATTCAAGTAAGTGAAGATAATTTAACATATACGTTCACTTTACGTGATGCAAAATGGTCAAACGGTGATACTGTGACTGCTCAAGATTTTGAGTACGCTTGGAAATTTGCTTTAAACCCTGCAAGTGCTTCTGAATATGCATCGATTCTTTATCCTATTAAAGGTGCACAAAGCTACAATGAGGGTGAAGGGGCAGTTGAAGATGTAGCGATTAAAGTGGTGGATGAAAAGACTTTAGAAGTTACTTTAGAAAACCCAACACCATATTTCTTAGAATTAACAGCGTTTAAAACTTATTACCCAATTCACAGCAAAACAGCAGAAGCAAATGCAAATTGGGCTGCTGATGCAGGTGATAACTATATTACAAATGGTCCATTTACTTTAGCTGACTGGCAACATTCTGGTTCTATTACGTTAGAGAAAAATGAAACATACTGGGATGCAGCAAATGTAGCTTTAAACAAAGTAAATATTTCAATGGTAGAAAACGAAGCAACAGCAGCCACTATGTTTGATGCAGGGGAAATCGACTTCTTAGGTGCTCCTTACCAAACTGTTGGTTTAGACGTAATCAACCGCTATAAAGAAGAAGGTATTTTAAATATTCAAGATTATGCTGCTATTTATGTTTACAAATTTAATACAACTGGCGAATTTACTAAAAATGCAAATATTCGTAAAGCGCTTACATTAGCAATTGATCGTCAAGGCTTAATTGACAACATTACAAAAGGTGAGCAAACACCAGCTTTAGGTATGGTACCAAAAGCAATTAAAGGTTTTGAAGAAGATCGTGGTTACTTTAAAGACAATGACTTAGAAGAAGCGAAAAAAGCTTTAGCAGCTGGTATGCAAGAACTTGGCATTACTGATCCAAGCCAAATCCAAATTAACCTTTCTATTAATACAAGTGAAGCACACGCAGCAATTGCTCAATTTGTACAAGAAGGCTGGCACAAAAACTTAGGTATTGATGTAACAATCGATAACTCTGAATGGCAAGTATACCTAGATAAAGTAAGTAACTTAGACTATGATGTTGCGCGTATGGGTTGGATTGCTGACTATAACGATGCTTACACATTCTTAGAGCAATATGACTCTGCGAAAAATGGTAACAATGATACTGGTTGGGAACACCCTGAGTATGCATCATTATTAAAACAATCTATTACTGAAACAGATGCTGATGCTCGTATTGAACTATTAAAACAAGCAGAAGCAGTTGCAATGTCTGAATTCCCAATTGCACCTGTTTACTATTACACAAATCTTTTTGTGAAAAAGGATTATGTTGAAAATATGGCACCTGATTCATTAGGTAACGTACAACTTAAATATGTAGATATTAATAAATAATAACTACTGTTTACTTATTTCGTAATTGTACTTAGGCTGCTTAATCGATTTTCGATCTAAAGCAGCCTTTTGTACTGTTACATTTGATTGCAAATAGGAAAGCATAAATGTGAATTTACAGAAGAAATGACATCGATTTGTCGCATAGGGACAACAAATCGTGTTTTTCTAATTTTATCCTAGAAGGAGGGGACGAAATTGTTAAAATATATTTTTAAAAGATTAGTTTATATTTTAATCGCATTATGGGTAATTGTAACGGCAACGTTTTTCTTAATGCAATTAGCACCCGGAAGTCCATTTGCTAGTGAGCGAAGTTTCCCACCGCAAATAGAAGCGCAATTGAATGCTAAATATGGATTAGATAATCCTTGGTACGTTCAATATAAGGATTATTTAATCGATACTGTAACTTTCGATTTTGGTGAATCAATGAAATATAAAGGTCGTTCAACTAACGACATGATCGCGGAGAGCTTCCCGATTTCTTTAACATTAGGTATTGAGGCAATGATATTAGCGATAGGTTTCGGTATATTGTTTGGTGTAATATCGGCACTTTATCATAATAAGTTTCCAGACTATCTAGCTTCTACGCTGGCAGTATTAGGTATATCAGTACCGTCATTTATTTTGGCAGGTTTAATGCAATATTTCTTGGCGTTTAAACTTGGAATGTTCCCAGTAAGTGGATGGAAAGGGTTTGCTTATAGTATTTTACCTGCTTTTGCAATCGCTATCACACATGCTGGATTTATCGCGAAACTAACACGTTCAAGTATGTTAGAACAAAGTAATAGTGATTATGTAAAAATGGCACGTGCAAAAGGTCTTGGAAAATGGACAACAGTATTTAAACATACGTTAAGAAACGCATTACTACCAGTAGTTACATATTTAGGACCATTAACAGCGGGGGTTGTAACAGGTAGCTTCATTATTGAACAAATCTTTGCAATTCCAGGATTAGGAAAGCATTTCGTAACAAGTATTACAAACCGTGATTATACGGTTATTATGGGTACGACAGTGTTCTATTCGATTATTTTATTATTCGCTGTATTGATCGTTGATATTTTATACAGTGTTATTGATCCGAGAATTAAATTGAGAGGAGCGAAAAAATAATGGCACAAAAAAATCAACAATTTGATAAAATTTCCCCCGAGATGTTTAAGATTGTCGGCGGTCGCCATGGTGATACAGAAAAGTTGTCAGATAAATCCGTATCGTTCTGGAAAGAAGTAAGACTTCGCTTCTCTCAAAATAAGTTAGCGGTATTTGGTATTTTTGTTTTGGTTATCGTGACATTATTGGCAATTTTTGTACCGATATTTTCACCATATAGTTACCGTGAGCAATTAGGTATTTATAATGCTGCACCATCAGCGGCTCACTGGTTTGGTACGGATGATTTAGGGCGTGATATTTTTGTTCGTGTATGGCAAGGGGCAAGGATTTCCTTATTCATCGGGATTACAGCAGCGGTAATTGATTTAATTATTGGCGTATTATGGGGAAGTATTGCAGGTTTAGCTGGTGGACGCGTTGATAACATTATGATGCGTATTGCCGATATTCTGTCAGCAGTTCCTTATTTACTAGTTGTAATTATTTTATTGGTTGTCTTAAAACCAGGTTTAATCCCAATGATTATTGCGTTATCGATCACAGGTTGGGTTAATATGGCTCGTATCGTACGTGGTGAAGTATTATCCATTAAAAATCAAGAGTATGTATTAGCTGCTAGAACGCTTGGAGCGAATACTTGGCATTTAATTATGAAACATTTAGTTCCAAATGCGTTAGGCGCTATTTTAGTAACGATGACATTAACAATTCCGTCAGCGATTTTCACTGAGTCGTTTTTAAGTTATTTAGGTTTAGGGGTTCCGGCACCGACAGCGAGTTGGGGAACGATGGCTTCTGAAGGGAATAAAGCATTAACTTCAGCGCCATGGCGTTTATTCTTCCCAGCGTTCTTCATTTCCTTAACAATTTTTGCGTTCAATGCAGTTGGAGACGGCTTACGAGATGCACTAGATCCAAAATTACGTAAATAGAAGAAGGTGAAAAAAAGATGAGAAAAAAAGTGTTAGAAGTAAACGATTTAAAAGTCAACTTCAAAACTTATGCAGGTATTGTACAGGCTGTTCGTGGAGTTAGCTTTGAACTATATGAAGGTGAAACATTAGCAATCGTTGGAGAGTCAGGGTCCGGGAAAAGTGTAACAAGTAACGCCATTATGAAACTTATTCCGCAACCACCTGGTATTTATGCTGGTGGAGAAATCCTATTCGAAGGCAAAGATATTATTCCATTAACGGAAAAAGAAATGTCAAAAGTACGCGGAAATGATATCGCAATGATTTTCCAAGATCCGATGACGGCTTTAAACCCAACAATGCGTGTAGGGAAACAAATTACAGAAGTGATCTTAAAGCATAATAAAAAAGTTTCAAGTGCAGAAGCGAAAGAGCGTGCAATTAAATTATTAGATTTAGTTGGAATTCCAATGCCAGAAAAGCGTTTCCGTCAATATCCTCATGAATTTAGTGGTGGGATGCGTCAACGTGTAGTAATCGCCATTGCTCTTGCGGCAGACCCAAAACTACTAATTGCCGATGAACCGACAACAGCACTTGATGTAACAATCCAAGCGCAAATTCTAGAATTAATGAAAGATATTCAAAAGAAACGTAATACATCCATTATTTTCATTACCCACGATTTAGGGGTTGTAGCCAATGTTGCAGATCGTGTAGCGGTTATGTATGCTGGGCAAATTGTCGAGTATGGCACAGTAAATGATATTTTCTATAATCCTAGACATCCATATACATGGGGACTATTAGGGTCAATGCCGGATCTGAAAAGTAATGAAAAAGAAGAGTTACGTACGATTCCTGGTTCGCCACCGGATTTAACTAACCCTCCAAAAGGGGATGCCTTTGCACCAAGAAATGAATTTGCCATGGCAATTGATTATGAAATGGAACCACCAATGTTTAAAGTGTCTGACACACATTATGCAAAAACGTGGCTATTGCATCCAGATGCACCAGAAGTTCAAATTCCTGAGGCAATTTCACAAAGAATTGAAGGGTATTTAAAGGAGGCGCAAGAAAATGGCAAATAAGTTGCTCGAAGTAAAAAACTTAAAACAATATTTCGGCTCTCCGTCAAACCCGATAAAAGCAGTAGATGGTATTAGTTTTGATGTATACGAAGGTGAGACACTCGGTTTAGTAGGAGAATCGGGTTGTGGAAAATCAACGACAGGTCGATCAATCATTCGTTTATACGATATAACGGATGGTGAAATTCTATTTAAAGGTAAAAATATTCGTGAAGCGAAATCTCGAAAAGAGTTAAAAGAATTCAACCGAGAAATGCAAATGATTTTCCAAGATCCATATGCATCACTTAATCCGCGTATGACGGCAGGAGAAATCATTAGCGAGGGCTTTGATATTCATGGTCTATATAAAAATAAACAAGAGCGTCGTGAACGAATTGGCACATTGCTAGAGGCAGTTGGTTTAAATCGTGAACATGCGAACCGCTATGCACACGAATTTT
This sequence comes from Lysinibacillus antri, assembly GCF_003977595.1. Classification (GTDB taxonomy): domain Bacteria; phylum Bacillota; class Bacilli; order Bacillales_A; family Planococcaceae; genus Ureibacillus; species Ureibacillus antri. The sequence continues at coordinate 62,611 of NZ_RYYR01000009.1, forward strand.
CCGGTGGGCAACGTCAGCGTATTGGGATTGCTCGTGCGTTGAGCTTAAACCCAAGCTTTATTATTGCCGATGAACCAATTTCTGCCCTTGACGTGTCAATCCAAGCACAAGTGGTTAACTTATTGAAGCAGTTACAAAAAGAACGCAATTTAACGTATTTGTTTATTGCCCATGACTTATCGATGGTAAAATATATTAGTGACCGTATTGCAGTTATGTATAGAGGGAAAGTTGTGGAGTTAGGGACGTCAGATGAAATTTATCATCACCCAATTCATCCATATACAAAATCTCTTTTATCGGCGGTACCTCTTCCTGACCCAGTGACAGAAAGAAAACGTGAGCGAATTCCATATGTCCATGAAGAAACGACGGAAGAAATGAAGGTCCACGAAGTACTACCAAATCACTTTGTATATGGTTCGGACAGTCAAATTAGAAAGTGGAAAAACTAATAATCACCTGAGAGTTTAATAACATGACGTTTTATAATAGTAGGTGAGGCATACTTAATTAAGAGATGCCTCGCCTTCTTTATTATTCGATGGAGTATTATTGACATGTTCATCATCCATGAATATAATAAAAAGACAAATAAAGGGAGTAGGTGATGTAATTATGGCAAATGTATATGCGATTGTTGAAAAGCGATTTGGTTTGTCTAATTTCATTCATCTCAAAAGTAACGATTTATTTGTGCTTGGTCATAATTAGGCTAGGCTTACTTTCTTATACTCTTGAATGTGATGAAATCTTATGACTGCCAAATCGCAGAACATAAGGTTTTTTATTTTGTCTAAGTTTTGGATCAATCACAATCAGGAGGAATACCCTTTGAATTTACAAACATTAGGATTTACATCGCACTTTGAAGAGCAATTTACGCAATTTAAAAATAATGAAAAATATGTAAACTGTGTGCCAGCACGAGTTGTCATCGAACATAAACATTCGTATCGGGTGCTTTCAACACAAGGAGAATGGCTTGCGACGGTAGCTGGTCATTTCGCTTATGAAGCCTACTCTAGAACAGACTATCCCGCAGTAGGTGATTGGGTGCTTGTTGAAAAAATGGCGGGTGAAGATCGTGCAGTTATTCATCAGTTATTTACGAGAAAATCTTCATTTTCCCGTAAAATCGCAGGGACTGAAATTGAAGAACAAATTGTCGCATCCAATGTGGATATTGTGTTACTCGTAATGAGTTTAAATGAAGATTTTAACTTACGCAGATTAGAGCGGTATATTATTGCGGCATGGGATTCAGGTGCAAAACCTGTCATAGTATTAACAAAAGCAGATATGTGTTTGGACATCGAATATTACTTACGAGAAATCGAAGCAATCGCCATGGGAGTTGACATCATTGTTACAAGTGCTCTTACTGGGGAGGGAATTGAACAAGTTAGGTCATTATTTACATCGGGTGTTACGGGTGCACTACTTGGCTCTTCTGGAGTAGGGAAATCGACATTAACAAATGCACTATACGGTCAAGATAAAATGAACGTTGCAAGCATTCGAGATGATGACGCAAAAGGGAGACATACAACAACCCACCGAGAACTAGTCATTTTACCGAATGGTGGTTGCTTGATTGATACACCAGGCATGCGAGAGCTCCAACTATGGAATCAGAGTGACAGTTTAGCTAGTGGTTTCCAAGATATTGAGTCTCTTTCAGCACATTGTCGATACCGAGATTGTACGCATACAAACGAACCTCATTGTGCGGTCTTACACGCTATTGATAATGGCGCGCTAGAGTTATCTCGCTTACAAAGCTATTTTAAACTACAAAAAGAACTAGCATTTATGGAAAGAAAAACAAACACACAAGCACGGCTAGCTGAACAACGAAAATGGAAACAAATTTCAAAAGGCTTAAAGAAAAAGTATAAATAATTTTTTTCTCAAAAGATTAGTTATAAGTTACAATATTGTAAGGCTTGCGGGACTTTCTCGTTCGCCTTTTTTTTGTTATTGTGTATGAAGACAAGAAAACTTGAATAGGGTTTACTATAGACAAGTATTTTAGTACATAAGGAGAGTTTTAATGGAGAATTGGATTACAACGATTATGGAGGATTTTGGATACATAGGTGTTTTCCTATTAATCATGTTAGAAAACTTATTTCCTCCAATCCCTTCAGAGGTCATTTTAACCTTTGGAGGATTTATGACGACCTCTACAAATTTAACGGTAACGGGTGTTGTCATTGCTTCAACAGTGGGATCCGTTGTCGGAGCAATTATCTTATATGGTATCGGTGCAATTGTTGGAATTAAAAGAATTGAACGCTTTGTCGATAAGTGGGGAAAAGTTTTACGGTTAACAAGTAGAGATATTCATAAAGCAAATTCTTGGTTTGAGAAATATGATGTCTGGACGGTATTCTTCTGTCGATTTATTCCATTAATACGAAGCTTAATTTCATTACCAGCCGGATTAGCAAAAATGAACTTCGGTGTATTCTTACTACTAACAACTTTAGGTACATTAATTTGGAACTTGGTATTGGTCAATGTAGGAGCTGCTGTAGGTGATTCTTGGGAGGTTATTGTCCACTATATGGATATCTATTCTAACATTGCTTATGCGGCATTAGCGTTAATTTTTATTGTGGTTGTGATTCGATTCTATAGGAAAAAGATGAGAAGTTAAATGTTAGGAGGGAATCCGTATATGGACTCCCTCCTTTTAGATTGGTTTTTCCACTTTATCTTTCGGTAAAAAGAAGGCGGCGATTAATAAGATCGGTAGAATGGATACAAGTTTAATTGTATTCGCAATCCCAATGCTATCTAATAGTAAACCTATCACTACAGCACCAATAGCGCCCATTCCAAATGCAAACCCCGTAGTTAACCCCGCCATCGTTCCAATTTTACTTGGAACGAGCTCCTGTGCGTAAACCACTGTAACGGAGAAACTGATCATAATTAATGTTCCAATGATGATTAGAAAAATCAGCACGACCCATATTGGCATGTATGGTAACAATAAACAAAATGGAAGTGGCCCTACGACAGAGAGTAGAATGACATTTTTACGTCCAATTCGATCTGATAGGGACCCACCAAAAAAAGTACCTACCACGCCACAAGCCATGAAAATAAAGATAAAGATTTGTCCCATTCTCAATGTTAAATCATAATGGTCCATTAAGTAGAATACATAGAAACTTGTTATATTCGTTGTATAAAATGAACGAGCAAAAATAATGACCATTAATAACGTTAAGGCAATTCCTACTTGTTTTTTCGTTAAAGGTGGTAATGAGGAGATTAATACTTTTTTCTTTTTGTTTGATAACTTTTCTGCCTCTAATCTACGCACATACCATCTAGAAATTTTCAGTAAAATGGCAATCCCTAAAGTTGTGAATAATAGTACGATTGCTGCGCCACGCTGTCCATATACATCTAAAATGAATGCACTAATTAACGGTGCTAAAGCTTGTCCAGAGTTTCCACCAACTTGATAAATCGATTGGGCAAGGCCACGTTTATTCCCAGCAGACATGAATGATACTCGAGAACCTTCAGGATGGAAAACGGCTGATCCAAAACCTAAAAATAACACAGAAATCAGGATTAACCAATATTGCTCAGCTAATATGAGCATAGTCAAACCAATAAACGAGCACATCATGCCAATAGGTAACGCATAAGGCATTGGTTTTTTATCACTAACAAACCCCACAACCGGTTGGAGGGCAGATGAAAACATATTTAAGACGAAAGAGATAATGCCAAGCTCCGTGAAAGATAGTCCTAAATCGCGTTCAAGTAAAGGAAACATCGCTGGTACGACAGACTGCATCGTATCATTGATTAAATGAGCTACTCCTATGGCAATCATAACCGGATAAATAGGGTTATTGAGAGTAGCTTTTGTATCATTCATAATAGTCACCTTCTAATCTAAATTCGTATTTACAATTATACCCCTAAATAGCTAATTTCATAGAAAAGTGTATTATTTCTTATAATTTCCATTTCTAAAATTGATAGAGGGATTTGGTTATGCTATAATTTCATCATCTTATAAAGAAATGGAGGGTTCCTACAATGCAATCAGTTAGACTACGTATCCAAACTTCGAACCGTTAATTTAATACGTTCAAGGCTCTCGTGCTAGAGTAAATGGGATTAGTCTGACTTTTTTAGGAAACCTTTATTTTACGTTGTGAAAAGTAGGGATACGTGTATCTTCTATTTTTCGAAATTATGCATAAGAAATTGAATTGATTTGTTTGGGTTAGTTTCAACAAATCTCTTTTTCCTATGTCTTAATAAATCGGTTTTTTTATCCCTTTACTTACGAACACAGGAGCAAACCTGTGTTTTTTTCTATTTAAAATAGTCTTGTGGCGAACGGTTCTACTGGCAAATGACAACTTAAAAATAAAAAGGATGTTAATTTATGAATCAAAGAGAACAACTCGCAACACAAAATTGGAAGAAAAACATTACATTATTTTTAACAAGCCAAACAATTTCGCTGTTTGGCTCGTCCCTCGTACAATATGCCATCATGTGGTACATTACGTTAACTACGCAGTCTGGCATCATGATGACTATTTCGATTATTTGTGGGTTTGTACCTGCATTTTTCCTGTCACCCTTTGCAGGAGTATGGGCAGATCGATACAATCGGAAATTGTTAATTATTTTCTCGGACTCGATGATCGCCATTGCGACACTTATATTAGCGATCTTGTTTTTAAATGGGTATGATTCTATGTGGCTTTTATTTGTTATGTATGCAATTCGAGCTGTTGGAACAGGTATTCAAATGCCAGCAGTTGGAGCAATTTTGCCGCAAATCGTTCCTGAAGATAAACTCACGAAAGTAAATGGAGTAAATGGAAGTATTCAAGCGATGATTATGCTGCTTTCTCCAATGGCTAGTGCTGGATTACTTTCTATTGCAACGATCGAAGTAATTTTCTTTATTGATGTAATTACGGCTGCAATTGCGGTATTAACATTGGTACTATTTTTAAAAATTCCTGCTCATAAAAAGGCGCAAGAACAACAAACGACAAGTTATTTCAATGATTTTAAAGCAGGGCTAGACTATATAAAAAATCATGAGTTTCTTAAAAAGTTTTTTACGTTTTTTGCTTTATTTTTAATATTAGCGGCCCCGGCTTCGTTTTTAACGCCCCTACAAGTAACTAGAACATTTGGTGCAAATGAATGGTATTTGTCAGCGATTGAAATAGCCTTTTCAATCGGAATGATGATTGGCGGGATTGCCATTGCCACATGGGGTGGATTTGAAAATCGAACGCATACAATGACGCTTTCCGCTTTTGCATTTGGAATCTGTACATTATTCCTAGGGATTGTGCCGGTATTTTGGATTTATTTAATATTCATGGGACTCATTGGGGTTGCCATGCCGATCTTTAATACTCCAGCTACGGTATTACTTCAGGAAAAAGTAGAAGGGGATTATCTTGGACGTGTGTTTGGGGTCATGACAATGATTTCAACTTCTGTTATGCCATTATCCATGCTGGTCTTTGGTCCACTTGCAGATATGATTGATATTGAATGGCTATTAATTGGAACAGGGATTGTCATTTTTATCCTGAGCTTCTCGCTTGTAGGAAGTAAGGTATTGATGGAAGCTGGAAAACCGGTTGATAAACAAGTAAGTGAGTAAGTAAAAAAGAAGATTTCGGCGATAAGAACCGAAATCTTCTTTTATATTTTCTATTAATACGCTAATCCGTATAACGCTTTAATGTGAGATAAGTAACGAACGTGACTTGCTTCTTTCATTAAAGAGGCTGGTAGACCTTTAAGTGGAATGTTATTTCCTCCAACAGTAGCTACACCATCTTTGCGTCCAAGGCTAGCTAATGTACCAGAATTAATCGGGTTAAATGTTTCAAGCTTTTGACCACGAATTAAAGCAAATAAGTTATAACCAGCTGTTTCGCCCATTTGCCATGCAACTTGTGCAGTTGGTGCGTATAATGGACGTCCACCATCAGCAGGTAGGGCAACTGAAGCATCTCCCACAACGAATACTTCTGGATGAGAAGTTGATTGTAAGTATTCATTAATGATCGCTTTACCACGGTCACATGCAAGACCAGATTCTTGAACAAGAGGAAGTGCCGCAACACCACCAGTCCAAATGAATGTGTTGGCTGCGATCACAGAACCGTCTTTTAGTGAAATTTTATTACCTTCTACACCTGTTACAGGTAAACCAGTTAAGAATTCAACCCCGCGTTTTGATAAAGATTCTGTAGCACGTTGGATTAAATCATCTGGAAGTACAGGAAGAATTTTTGGTCCGGCTTCAACTAGCTTAACGTTGAATTCATTGAAATCAACGCCGTATTTTTTCGCAATTTTAGGGAAGTTATCAATGATTTCACCAACAAGTTCAACACCTGTTAGACCGCCACCACCGATGACGATTGTTGCATCAGCTGGATTTTTTGATTGTGCATAAGAAGCAATTTTACGTTCGATATGCGCGTTGATTTGATTTGCATCGTCAACAGATTTTAATACCATGCTGTTTTCTTCAAGTCCAGGGATACCAAAGTAACCCGTTTGACTACCTAAAGCAACTACTAGGATATCGTATTCTAAGTATGAGCCGTCAGTAAGGAATACTTCTTTACTTTCAACGTTGAAAGATTTTACTTCCTTTACAACGATATTGATGTCTTTTCCTTTAAATAATTTCTCTAAAGGTAAAGCAATCGCAGGTTCTTTAATTGTACCACCAGCAAGACGGTGTAATTCTGTAATAATTTGGTGAGTAGGATATTTGTTCACCACTGTAACGTTTGCTTCGTTTTTACCTAAAAATTCACGTAATTTTAGAGCAGTAAGTAATCCGCCGTAACCTGCACCTAAGATGACGATTTTTTTTGACATGTTAATCCTCCGTCCTTATTAAGTTTATAATAAAACTTATTGTTGACTTTTACGTTCAGCTTGAATTTCAATAAATGCATTTGCAATACGGAATATCTTTTGCACTTCTGGGTCTTTCATTAATTTTAATAAACCGAATAAACCGATAGATTCATTTGTAACTTCTGCACGATCTTTCGCTTCGATAGCAGCAGAAGCCAATCCTTTTACGGAATCGATTACTGGTACTGCTACTTCTTTAATACCGTTCACTGTATCATTTTTTAATACGTCATCAGTAGCTACTAATTGTGCTAAATCATATGCTTTCGTTAGAAGTGTAACTACTTCGGCTAATTTTGGTAATTGCTCTACTAATGTAGTTAGCGATTCCTGAACTTCAGGCTTTAATAACTGATCAAGTAAATCTAGTTTCCCTTGTCCAATAGCTTGCTGAGCTTGAGTCAATTCTTCTGACATATCCAATTCTCCTTTACAATTAGCACTTATATGCTAGTTTATTTACAAAAGTTTGAAAAATACTTCACAAACATTCACACAACTAAAAATCCAATTATCTTTTTAACGGTCATTTTTAAACGATTTAGAATTAATTGGTACGTCTCCATGATAATACAAATATGAGGTAAATCAAGCTAATTTACAAAAACAATAACTGAAGAAAAAATAGTAACTTACTTTTACGTTTAAAGGAAATATTTAGTCTATTTACATATTACTATTTCTACAAATTGCGACTTCATTTGACAAATTTATTGCAAAAAAACGAACATTGTGTGCGTGTCAATTAAATTATACGACTTATCATAGATAATTTCTAATAAGAATCCTTGGTTTATGTCGATTTTATGATAATTAAAGGAATAAATCGTTTTTTTAAAGCTAATTTTTGTTTACTGTTGGTGGTCGTTCACTATAGGTGAAGACAGTTTCTTTTTAAACTCTTTTGAATAGTTGGTAGCTTCCATTAATGCTTTTTCTTCAATAGGTATACGAACTGCTAGCATCGCGAAATTTAAAAGAGTAAAACAAATTGCCGTAAAGTACGATTGGAACATTAATGGTAATAATATTATTTCAATAGAAACTACTACATAATTGGGATGTCTAAAAAATACATATGGTCCTCTTTTAATGACATTAGCTCCAGGTAAGATGATAATTTTTGTATTCCAAAATTGGCCAAGAGAAGCTAAACACCATATACGTAGAGCTTGAGTTAGTAAAAATAAAATAAATAACCAAGAAAAGAATGGGGAAAGCATAGGTCTAAAAATAACTACTTCAACAATTAAGCTTAGAAAAAAACTAACATGAAGGGCAATCATATAAGGGTAATGTGATTCACCGACTTCATAAGCCCCGAGAGCCTTCATTTTTATTTCATTGCCTCTAGCTACATATAGTTCAACTAGTCTTTGTACGATGACAAACGCCAAAATAAGCGTAAAAATCATTTTAATCCCTCCACTCGAGTAAAACTGCTTCGCCGCTAAATCCAGGTCCAAGGGCAACTAATAATCCATGACTGTTAGGAATGGTCTCCTGTAACATATATTGTTCTAGAACATATAGAACGGTAGGGGAGGACATATTCCCGTGATTTTTTAAAACATTTCTAGAAACTTGGGTATGTTCCTCAGTTAGGTTCAACGCTTCCTCATATGCCTCTAACACCTTTTTTCCTCCTGGATGAGCAACAAAGTTTTTCAATTGTTCTTTGTTAATCCCTTCTAGAAGTAAAAAATCATTAATAAAAGGACCTAACCATTTACTTATAATAGAAGGAATATCTCGAGAGAAAATAACATGAAGTCCATCGTTTTTAATATCCCATCCCATTACATCTTCGGAATCTGGCATCCATTTTGATGCCGTTTTTAATATATGAGGTACAGGTTTTATTGATTTTACTGGTACTTGGTCGCCACAAACTAAAATACAGGCGACCCCATCCGCAAATAATGAAGCACCAACTAAGTTGCTCTTTGAATAGTCGTTTTGCTGAAAAGTTAAGCTAGATAATTCTACACACACCACTAACACCTTTTCATCCGGATGGGCTAAACAATAGTCAAATGCTCGACTCACACCAGATGCACCGCCCGCACAACCAAGACCCCAAATAGGCAATCGTTTCAGTTGGTCAGAAAATGGTAGTTTATTCATGACTCTTGCATCAATACTTGGTGTGGATATGCCTGTGCTAGATACAAAAATAATGGCATCAATATCTTCAGTTGATAAGGGATGCTCGAGAAATTGTGTGTTTCCCAAACAAGATTGAATGACTTCTACACTATATTCTGTTGCTAATTCAATATATAAATTATTTCGTTCTTCAAAGGTGTGCTGGGATCGATGCCAATCTAGAGGAACGCAAAATTGACGTTGTTCAATCTCACCATTTTCAAATACTTTTAATAATCTTTCTAGTTGTGGAATTTTGTCTTGAAAAAGTTCTTTTGTTAACTCTTCAATATTGGATTGCTTTAATTTATAGGGTGGGTTATATGTACTGACCGAAGCAATTCTTGGCATGGGAAATCTCCTTTTTTAAAGTAGTTTTCTCCTCCTAAATAGTAAATATGCAAAAAGAATTTTTATATAAATTCGATGGTTTTAAATATATCAATATAATTTTATGGAGATATAAGGTTTTTATAGTATAAATAGTGATAATGATTTTTTAAAGAAAAATTGATTAATTCGATTGTTTTTTCGTATTTATTGATGTTGTATGATTCTTACAAATTATCTGGAAGAAATATATAATTTTCAATTGTATAATTTTTTATGTTTCAATATACTGTAATTGTAATACTTTATTGTAAAATTTTAGTTATTAAATGGGGGGTATATTTATGAAGAAAAAGTTATCAATCTTTGCATCGTTATTTGCAGCAGTGGTTGTTATGACAGCTTGTACAGAGGTAGAAAAGACTGAAACGGACACTGAACAAACAGAAACTACAGGTGAGACTAATTCGATCGTGATTTCAGGTGATGTAGTTTCAGAACAAGGTGGATGTGTATTATCAAGTAGATTCTCTCCTGGTGATAAAATTATATTTCGTAACAATATTGTAGATGGTACGACAGGTGAACAAGTAGTTGATGCGAAAGTGCAGGTACATCTATCAACTGGAGAAGTTCTAGATATGGCTTATGGTGAACATGGAGACGACAAGTTTTGGGTTGTTGCCTATCCAGTTACAGCAGAAACTCCAACAGGTGTCTTAGAATATAAAGTTACAGCATCATATAACGATGCGTCAGCTGAGTGGGAGCCATTTAATGTAGCTCCATCGAAACTTCAAATTGTGTCTGATACTGTTGCAACGGCAGGTCCAGCTCCAGAAAAGGCTGAGGAAGAAGTAGATTTATCGAAAGTAGAAACGAATCAAAAGGTTGAAATTATCGGTGTGAACTTTGATTTTAAAGGTGCAAATGATGAAAAGACATTCTATGTAAAAGCAGGGGAAGAAGTAACACTTTCTTTGAAATCAGAAGAGGGAGTGCATGGTCTAGCGATCTCTGATTTAAAAGTAAATTTAGATAAAGATGGTGAAGTAAAATTCACACCAGAGAAAGCTGGAGAGTATGACATTGTTTGTAGCGTGTTCTGTGGTGCAGGACATGGCGATATGAAGGCGAAATTAGTCGTAGTAGAATAATAGAAAAGAGGGAGAATAGATCTTGAAAATCCCAACTTATAAACAACTATTCATAGCAGGGACTTTAGTAAGTATGTTGGCATTGGTTGCTTGTTCAGGGGCTGAAGAAACTACAACTACTCAAAAAGATCAAACAACTGAAACCACAGAAAAAGCTGAAGTGAAGTTAAAAAATAATATTTCCTTATCTGTTGATCGTGGATTTGTTCGAGATGAAGTTAAATTTGATGCAACAGATCTTGAACCAAACAAAGAAGTAGAACTTACTTGGAATTCTATTGATGGAAAATATATTGTTGAAGATTTATATGCTGTTGTAGGTCCAGAGTTCACTGAGGAAGAGATCACATTAACGAAAGGGAAAGCGGATGCAGAAGGTAAATGGTCTGGATCATTTAAAGTTCCAGAAGGTTTTGGTGGAGACTTTACTATTTGGGTAAAGCAAGATGGTGAAAAAATTGGGCAAGTGGGGTATACGGTAGATCCATCATTTGTTATGGAACCAGAGTCAGGTCCAGTTGGTACAGAAATCACGATTAAAATGGAAGGTCTAGGTTGGAGTACGTACATGCGTAACTGGCAACTAACTTATGATAATAAATATACAGGTTTAGTAACGGGTATTTCAACAAACGGTACAGCAGAGGCAAAAATTCGTGCAGCTGGGGATGTTGGAAAGCATGCTATTCGTTTACGTACAGGTTATTTAGGTATGCAATATATTAATTATTTACAATCACCATATCCTGATAAACCAGCACCTGATTTCCTATTCGAAGTGACAGAAGGTGTTGCTTCAACTATTGAGAATCATGTGGAAGAAACGCCAGTAGCAGCTGATGGTGGGGTTGTAATGCCTGAGCTGAAAAATAAAGATAAGGTAAAAGTTGATTTAAGTGTGACAGAAGGAATTGTAGGAGCGCCTGTTAAATTAACTGCATCTAACCTACCTGCCGAAAAAGAAGTTGAGTTTGTTTTCAACACAATGCGTGGAAGTCGTGTAAGTGGTAACGGCTTTGGCGAAGAAACAACTGTACTTGGAAAAGCGCCTATTGATAAAGATGGGAAAATAGAATTTGATTTCCCAATTCCTGATGATTTAGGTGGTATTCCTCATCGTATTGACTTAGTCGTTGATGGGGAAGTATATGGACAAACGTATTTGAGAATTTTACCATCCATCGTTAGTATGGAACCATTATCCGGGCCAGTGGGTACAAAAATTTCAATTACTATAAAAGGTGGCGGTTGGACTGAGTTTGATAATGCCTATTATTTAACTTACGATAATGCGTATACAGGTTATCTTTGTGCCTTTAATAGTGCTGGTAACTTAACGTTTGACGTAATAGCAACAGGAAGCACAGGATACCATATAATTGACTTATATCCTGGTATTTACAAACAAGAAATTAAGGATACAGATATGACATTAATTCCGCAATTAACATATTCAACAGATCATCCGGGATCTGCAATGCCAGCGATTCGTCTTGCATTTAAAGTAACTGAATAAGGTAATACATTCGGGGCACTGATTTCAAATCAATGCCCCTTTCTAGTGCCATTTATTAGTTTTTGATTTTCATTTAAATTAATCGTTTTTAATAGAAGCTCTAAGTAAAGTAGAAAGTAATCGATACAATCTTTTACAAGTTCAGCATACGTAAAAAATGCATCTGTTTTTTGGTAATGAAGGTAGTCGCATTTTAATACTTCAAGTAACTTTTTTGAAAATAGATGGATGTTGGTCGCGTGATATTGTTCTAAACAGGCGGTTAAACTACAAAATAGTATGGCATCCTCATTTTCGGGATGTTCTAAAATAGCAATATCCTTAAGTAAAATTTCGAGAGACTTAATATATCCAAAAAATGCAATATCCTGATTTCCTAAAATTTCAGCGTTGATGGATTGGGTATAAAGGTTTTGAAATTTTTTTGTTGTATTTTTTACCAAGGAGTTTTCATTGAAGCCATATTTCGGAATGGAGCCTAAGTATTTTGCGTGAATGGCCGTTGCATCTTCGCTAAAATCATTTAAGATAAAGTACTGCTCTTTGCAAGAAGGGCAGGCTAAAGAGAGCACTCTTATTTGAAAGGTATTATTTTGTAAAAAATAAGTGTTTTCAGCGTTCGGATGAATATCTAAATTACAATGAGGACATTTATTAATTACTATGTATTCCAGATCGAGATATTCATAATGGATTTTCTTTAGTTTTGTTTCGTGCTTTTGCATATTTGAATAGTCTCCTTTAATGTCCTAAAATTGTTCGATCAGTATAGAATATAGGTAGTATTAACAGTATGGTAGCCAATTTTCCTAGGAAAAATTCGTATTATTGTAAAAAAAAGGATTTCTAAATAAGTGAGCAGGTATAAACACGAAAAAACATAAATAAAAAACCCGGAAAATTAATTCCGGGTTTGATTGCACTTACTATTCATCCTCCATGACACACTGCCTCGCTTTTCGCATTTAATCTTAAGATAAACCTAAGACAACCGTGCTTTAGCTATTCAGTTTTCGATGGTCCTTAAGAGTAACGATCATTCGCACTCATCGGGTTAACCCTCCTAGTCACTTGGATTGGAAGTGAAATCTTTAATAGTATAGATTGATGGCATTTTTTTATACACATTATTTATGAAATTTTACTTATTTCAAATAAATTAAAATAGCATCTCGTAAAAATTCAGTCGCTCCTTCTACGGTTTTATCATAGTAGGCTGTAAATCGTTCGTCAGCTACATACATTTCAGCAAGTCCAGCATGAGCCTCTTTAGAATAAGTTGGCCAAGAATACATTAACCATTCTTTATGCTTTTTCGCCACTTCTTGTGCTAAATCAGATGCAGGGTCGCCAGTAGCAAAAGCTTTCGGAAGGAGCTCTAAAATTTCGTTCCCTAATTTTTCTAAAGCTTCATAATCTTCTTGTGACATTCCACGAAGTTTCGCATTAGAGGCTTCAACCGTTTCTTTATCATACTTTTTACGAATCTCATCCCCATACTTTTCTTCATTTTCTTTTATTAGTTTATTTTTAAAAGCGTCAAATTTTTCTTGATTACTCATTGTTATTTCTCCTTTCTCATGAGCAATGGTTTTTTCAACCGTTGCAATTAATTGATCCAGGTGGGCACGTTTCTGTACGAGTTTTTGGTAATGCTGTTGAAGTGCATCGGTTGAATTGAAATTTGAATCGTTCATAATAGAAAGGATAGTTTCTAAATCAACATCTAACTCTCGAAAGAACAGAATTTGTTGAAGACGATCCAATTCTTTTTGACCATAAATACGGTATCCAGAACTACTGATTCTTGCTGGCTTTAATAAATTGATTTCATCGTAATAGCGTAATGTTCGCGCGCTAACATTCGCTAAATTGGCTAATTTACTTATTGTGTACTCCACTTTACCCCCTCCTGTTGATATCATCTTAAAGGTTGACGTAACGAGAAAGTCAATGATAGTTTGAAAATTATTTTAAAAAAATTTTCCACATGATGAATTAGTAAGTAGTAATATATTCATGATGAGAGAAAGAAGTATAATGAATAAGAATGAATGGGTCTGTGAAAGGTGATTATACATGGAAAATAAAAGGCTTCAAGTGAAACAACCAAAGTATCAAAAAATTGCAGCAGACATTGCGTCGAGAATTGTGGAAAAAAAATACTTAGTCGGCGAAAAAATTTATGCCAGATCTTCTTTAGCAAGTCAATATGGCGTCTCAGCTGAAACTTCAAGACGGGCAATTGCAGTCCTACAAGATTTAGAAATTGTGGAAGCAACAAAGGGGAGTGGCGTGGTCATTAAGTCCTATGAAAAAGCGGCTCAATTTGTGCAACAGTTTTTAGAAGTACAATCCATTCATCAAGTGCAAATCGAAATTATGGAAAGTATTAAACGACAAAAAGAAGAACTCAATATTTTACAAGAAACAACGGAACGTCTTGTAAGTCGTACGGAACGTTTCAAATCGGTAAATCCATTTGTCCCATTTCAAGTTGAAGTAAAGGATGATTCACCATATATTTCACAATCGATTGGGTCAATTAATTTTTGGCAAAACACGATGGCTACTGTTGTTGGGATAAGGAGAGGGGACGAAATTATGGTTTCCCCTGGACCATACGCAACCTTTCAAACGAATGATATTATTTACTTCATTGGAAATGATGAAAGTATCGAACGTGTTCAAAATTTTTTATATCCGAATAATGCTCCTACAGATGCTAAGTAAATAGTGTCTGTAGGCTTTTTTTTTACCCAAAGTTCAATACGAGTTTAGTAGATAAAGAGGTTGTAAGTTTGACAAAAGTAACAACCCTTTGTTACGATTAAGTTGTTACTTAGTGGTAAACATTATGTAAAACTATAAAATTTTAGAAAGGAACTTTTATGGAGAAAATTAAAATAGAAAATGTTACAAAGATTTTTGGAAAGCATATTAACAACGCATTAAAGCTTGTTAATGAAAAGAAAGACAAGACAGAAATATTAAAAGAAACAGGTGCTACCATTGGCGTTTATGATGCAAGTTTCACTGTTAATGAAGGAGAAATCTTCGTTATTATGGGGCTTTCAGGTAGCGGTAAGTCAACATTAGTACGTTTATTAAATCACCTCATAGAACCTACAAGTGGAAACATTTACATAGATGGTGAAAATATCTCCAGTATGAATAAAAAGCAACTCCGAAATATACGCCGAGAAAAAATGAGTATGGTTTTCCAAAACTTCGGTTTATTCCCACAACGAACAGTCTTAGCAAATACTGAATATGGATTAGAAGTGCGCGGTATTTCAAAAGAAGAAAGAAGAGCAAGGGCAGAAAAGGCTTTAGAAAATGCAGGATTATTACCATATAAAGATCAATATCCTAGCCAACTTTCAGGTGGTATGCAGCAACGTGTTGGTTTAGCAAGAGCATTAGCAAATGACCCTGACATATTGCTAATGGATGAAGCTTTTTCTGCACTTGATCCACTAATCCGCAAAGACATGCAGGATGAACTATTGGATTTACAACAAAAAGTGAGAAAAACCATTATTTTTATTACCCATGATTTAAACGAAGCACTCCGAATCGGCGATCGTATTGCCTTAATGAAGGACGGAAAAATTATTCAAATTGGTACCGGGGAAGACATTTTAACAAACCCAGCGAACGACTATGTGAAAACGTTCCTTGAGGATGTCGACCGTTCGAAAGTGTTAACGGTAGAGAATGCTATGATTCGTCCAATAAGTGTCAATGTCGAGCTCGACGGACCAAAAGTAGCTTTGAAACGTATGCGTGAAGAAGAAGTCAGTGTGCTATTAGCGATTGATAAAAAACGTGAATTTATTGGTTACATAACTGCAGATGATGCATTAGAAGCAGCAAAACGTGGCGAAAAAAATGTTTTAAGCATTTTAAAAACCGATATGCCGACAGTACCATCTGATATGTTAATTCAGGATGTACTAGGGTTAATTTCAGAATCGCCAACTCCAATTGCCGTATTGAAGGAGAAAAAATTAGTCGGTGTATTAATAAGAGGCGTTGTCATCCAGTCCCTCGCTTCAACTTCAGAGGAGGTAGGGGCTCATGAGTAAAATTTTAGATAATATCCCGAGTTTACCAGTAGCAGAACTAGTAGAAAACGTGATGGATTGGTTAACAGATAGTTTTTCTTCGCTATTTGACTTTGTACAAAAGAGCGGAAAATCCTCTATGGAATCGATTACTGATTTACTTGTAATGATCCCGCCAGTTGTATTTATCTTAGTGATTGCATTGATTGCATTTTTGGCAACAAAAAGAAAGTTTGGTTTAGCAATATTCTCAATCGTTGGGTTGTTCTTTATTTATAACCAAGGTCTATGGGAAGAATTGATGAACACCATAACGCTAGTAATCTTTGCAAGTATAATAGCGATCATTGTAGGGGTTCCGTTTGGGATTTTGATGGCTAAAAGTCAAATTGCAGAACAGATTATCAAACCAATTTTAGACTTTATGCAAACGATGCCTGGATTTGTTTATTTAATTCCAGCCGTTGCATTCTTTGGAATTGGCGTTGTACCTGGTGTGTTTGCATCGGTCATCTTTGCATTGCCACCAACTGTACGTTTTACAAACCTTGGGATTAGACAGGTACCAAGGGAATTAGTAGAAGCGGCCGATTCTTACGGTAGTACAGGTTGGCAAAAGTTATTTAAAGTGGAACTACCACTTGCTAAGTCAACAATTATGGCGGGTATTAACCAAACGGTGCTTCTTTCATTATCGATGGTTGTAATCGCATCAATGATCGGTGCTCCAGGATTGGGTCGAGAAGTGTTATCAGCCCTACAACGTGCGCAAGTAGGGAATGGTTTTGTAGCGGGTCTTAGTCTAGTAATCTTTGCTATTATTATTGACCGCTTAACACAAAGCTTTAATAAAAAGAAAGCACAATAGTTTAGTAACTTGTAAATAGTCAATCGAGGATTCGGTTGGAAAGTCATATTAAATCAAGGGAGACATTAATATGAGTAAATTAAAAACGATAGGGATAACAACAGGCTTATCCGTTTCTTTACTACTGGCTGGATGTGGTAGTGAAGAAGAAACAAAAGGAAACGAAACAGCAAATGACACGCAAAATCTAGGCGAAGCATTAGAATATACGATTACAGGTATTGAACCAGGCGCTGGATTGACAGGGCTTGCGAAAGATACTTTAGAGGCATATGAAAACTTAAAAGGTTGGGAATTGCAAGAAAGTTCAACAGCAGGAATGATGGGTGCTTTAGATGATGCAATTAAAAATAACGAACCAATTATTATTACAGGTTGGGGACCACATTGGATGTTTTCGGCATATGACCTGAAATTTTTAGAAGATTCAAAAGGTTTATTAGGTGGAACAGAAGATATTCAAACCCTTGCTAGAAAAGGTTTGGAAGAAGACATGCCAAGTGCTTATACAATTTTAGATCGTTTCTATTGGGAACCAAAAGATGTTGAAGCAGTGATGTATGAAGCACAAGAAATTCCATTTGAAGAAGCTGCAAAGAACTGGGTAGAAGAGAATCCAGATAAAGTGAAAGAATGGACAGATGGTGTAGAGAAGGTAGACGGACAAGAGATTGAATTGGTGACAACACCTTGGGATACAGAACTTGCCTCTTCAAATGTCATGAAGGAAGTATTAGAAGCACATGGATACAAAGTAACGATCACACCTGTTGACCCTGCAGTGATGTTCCAAGCGATTGCAGCAGGTGAAGGAGATGCAACTGTTGCGCCATGGCTACCTACGACACATAATGCGTTTTATGAAAAACATAAAGATGACATTGTGGATTTAGGTGAGAATTTAACAGGTACACAAAATGGATTCGTTGTACCCGCATATATGGATATTGATTCCATTGAAGACTTAATGCCGAAAGAATAACTACTTGAAGAGAAACAACTAAATAATGAACAAAGAAAGGAAGAAAAGAATGAATACAAAAAAATTAAAAATGATGGGCTTAGCACTTGGTGTTGGAGCTATGCTAGCGGCATGTAGTGGATCCGATGAAGGAGAAAAGACAACAGAAAAATCAGGGGATTCCAATGATTCGGCAACAACTGAAGAGTCAAAAAAAATTAACTTAGCCTATGTAGAATGGGATACAGAAATCGCTTCGACACATGTAGTAGGTAAAGTATTAGAAGATTTAGGTTATGATGTTACATTAACACCTTTAGATAACGCAATTATGTGGGAAGCTGTCGCAAACGGTGAAGCAGATGCCATGGTAGCTGGTTGGTTACCGCACACACATGCTTCTCAATACGAGCAATACAAAGATGATCTTGTAGAATTAGGGGAAAACTTAAGCGGAGCAAAAATTGGTTTAGTCGTGCCATCTTATATGGAAGACGTAAACTCGATTGAAGATTTAGCTGATCAAGCAAATATGCAAATTACAGGGATTGAACCGGGTGCAGGGATTATGGCTGCAACTGAAAAAGCTTTAACAGAGTACGAAAACTTAGCTGATTGGGAATTATTACAGTCTTCATCAGGTGCTATGACAGTCGCACTTGATCAAGCCATTAAAAATGAAGAAGAAATCGTTGTAACAGGGTGGTCTCCACACTGGAAATTCGCTTCGTATGATTTGAAATATCTAGAAGATTCAAAAGGTGTTTATGGTGGGGAAGAAACGATTAATACATTTGCGCGTAAAGGGTTAGAAGAAGAGATGCCAAATGCATTTAAAGTTATTGATGCTTTCCACTGGACTTCTGCTGATAATGAATCCGTAATGCTTGAAATCAATGCTGGTGTAGATCCAGAGGAAGCTGCGGCGAAATGGGTAGAAGAAAATGCGGAATTAGTTGCAGAATGGACAAAAGGAATCGAATAAACAAAACAAACTCGCTACGGGACTTAGAGGTCTCATAGCGAGTTTTAATTTATCCGTAAGTCCTACTAGACTGTATCATCAATGAAATCGCCTTAATCTACACGCTTTTGAGTAGTACTTTCTTGTTTTATATCATACGGTACCTCTATCTGTGGGTTGAATTTGTAATCCTTTGCCTGCGTAGGGAAGATGATCGTGTTATAAACATCTACACTTTCCAATTCAACTACTAGCTGTGTCGATTCAATAAATGCAGGAATCGCACGTT
This sequence comes from Lysinibacillus antri, assembly GCF_003977595.1. Lineage (GTDB taxonomy): Bacteria > Bacillota > Bacilli > Bacillales_A > Planococcaceae > Ureibacillus > Ureibacillus antri. The sequence goes on from NZ_RYYR01000009.1 coordinate 81,874, forward strand.
CATCAATAAAGTCCACAGTAAAAAACCTCCGTTAGTTCGTTTGTTAAAACAATAACGTTATTATTATCTATATACCTAATTTTATGAATTATATTTTTCAAGCATTTTTTGAATTGTACTATTAATTTCATGGACATTGATTGTATCAATTTTAGAGTTATCTAATTTATATGTCTCCTTTAATAGCAGTATCCGTTTTACACTTTCATCAATGCGGTTTTCCGTAATTTCACCTTTTTGTACGGCCTGTTTCAATGCATTAATAGTAGAGGATACGTCATCATAGTGATGAGCAATTAAAACAATGTCGCTACCAGCCTTTATGGATTGGACGGCAGCATAGGATAAAGAATAATTGTTCGTAACGGCCTTCATGGTCATATCATCCGTAATGACAACCCCATCATAGCCCATTTCTGAACGTAAAATATTGGTAATAATTTCCGCCGACATAGAAGCTGGATATTGAGGGTCTATTTCAGGTAATAGAATATGTGCAATCATCACTACATCCGTACCGTACTTGATCGCCTCTTTAAAAGGAATAAGTTCAAGTGCATCAAGTTGCTCTTTTGATTTGTTCACAATTGGTAAGTCTAAATGTGAATCAACCGATGTATCCCCATGACCAGGAAAATGTTTTACAACGGGAATGACATTTTGAGATTGCATGCCCTTCATTGTTTCAATGCCATATGAGCTTACTAGTTCTGGATTGTTTCCGAAAGAACGATCACCGATAACCGGGTTATTTGGATTGCTATTCACATCTAACACGGGTGCAAAGTTTAGGTTAAACCCAAAATTTGATAACTCTTTTCCAAGTATTGTTCCAATTTCATAAGCAAATGATACATTGGATTTTCCAATTACTTGACTAGAAGGTAGTGAAATAAACTCATTTGGTAACCGTGAAATACGTCCACCTTCTTCATCAATACCTAAAAATAAAGGGAAATCATTTTTTGAATTAATGGATTTAATATCATTTAGCAACTGCAATATTTGATTGGAGGAAGTGAGATCTTTTTTAAAGAAAATAAGACCGCCAACTTTGTGCTGCTCCAATAGTTTATAGTCAGCGGGTGATAATGTTGGTCCCGATATCCCAGCAAAAATCATTTGGCCGATTTTTTCATCAAGTGTCATGTTTGAAATTATTTTCGCTAGTTCTTGGCTTTTTACTGCTGTAGTCGTTAGTAGAGAAGTGTGATGAACTGTTGGATTTTGATTTTCTTCAGTTGGTCGGTCTACTATCCATTTAAGGTGATAGGCAGTATTAACTTCATAGGTAAGTATGATTTGATTGGTTTGGGAATCTTGATAATAGGTTATTTGATCAGGTTCTCCAGCAAACTGTTTAATATCATTGAGTCGAATATTGGCTAATTCATGATGATAGGAACGGATATCAAATAGTTGACCATTTTCCATGCCAACTGAAATTTGTTTAGATGGAAAGTCTGCATAATCACCAACAGATGTAGATGTAACGGATTCAGGCTCACCTAATTGTTCTATAACATCATCTAAAGTTGCTCCGTTTTCAAATGGTACATAGGGAGTTTGTCCAAGTTGTGCAACATCAAAAATCTTTTGAACGAGCTTAGAGGGATCAATAGTATCAGATGTATCTTGTTTTTCAGATTGCCCCTCCTTATTTTCAACAGATAAATATTTATATGAAAACACCGTTGCAATCGCAATTAACATGCATGTGATTAGGATGACAGCTATTTTTTTGTTCAATACATTCCCTCCCTTATTCGGTATGTTAACAAATCTTGTGACAAATTAACATTGACGAATCTCAACACGATTTCCCAGGAAATTCACCTATTCGTGAAAATTCGAAAATAATTGACTTCATTCTACTACTAACATGTTGGTAGAATAAAAGGGTATCAGATATTCAATCGAGTATATGCTATAATGAATGATAAAAGATATATTCTAAATGCATCTTTAAGGGGGATGGAAGTATGCTATCAATTTTTAATTCTAATAAAGAAGAAATCGAACTATTTAAAAAGAAAATTGACGAATTAAATTCTAAGCTAGATGAAAAAGAACATGCTTTTCAAATATTTTTAAATGAGTTACACAAAGAGTTGGTTTCGACGATTGAGCAACACGATAAAGTGAATAATCAACATACAGTTCTAGGGGAAATGGTCAAAGATATTTTAAATGAGTTTAATCGAGTGGAAGAAAGTACGGTCGAATCCAATGAAATTTCAGATATTGCCCTAGAAAAAGGAGAACAACTCATCGAAGCCTCTAAACAAATGGTGAATGTGTCGGAAGTAAGTAAAGATGCGGTGTTAGCAGTAGAAGATTTAATTGGCAAATTAGGAGCAGAATCGAAAAAAACGTCTGATAATATGAATGTTTTAAGTGAACGTTCAAAACAAATAGAAGATATCGTAAAAGTTATTAGTGACATTTCGAACCAGACGAATCTGTTAGCGTTAAATGCATCGATTGAGGCGGCAAGAGCAGGAGAGCACGGAAAAGGGTTTGCTGTTGTTGCGGATGAAGTAAGAAAGTTAGCAGAAAGTACGAAGAGTAGTACAGAGGATATCGTAAACCTTACGAAGGAAACACAATCCCAAATTTTGAGAGTATACGACAATACAAAAAATAATATGAAAATGATTGAACAGGGCGTCAAAACGAGCTTAGAAACATCCGATCAAATCCACTCTTTAATTAAAATGATCGCAAATGTGCAAAATGATATGCATGAACTTCTAACGTATATAAAAAATCAAAAAGCATCTAACCAAGATGTTTTAAACAATTTTAAAAAATCGACGACTATTTTTGATAATACAAATAAGGTATTAACAAGTCACATTGAAGAGTCCGACATTGTGACAGAAAAGCTATTAGAGGCTGTGAATAAAGTAAAGAAATACCCAAATTAAACTGCACTAGGTATACAAAAGATAATTTTTTGTGTACCTAGTGCTTATAAGGTCTATTTAATTGGAATCCATATTTCTGAATAATAATCCGTTTTAGAAGGGTCATCATTTGAATAAACTTCAAGTTCTGCTGATCCTGCTGGTTGATATGGATTTGATGGGAACCATTCTGAGTAAATTTTCTTCCACGTTTCCTGCATTGCATGAGGCATAGGACCATGTACTTCGAATATTACCCATTTAGACGGCGGAATTTCATATGCTAGAAGACCTTCCGGAACATCCCCCTCATGATTTGTCGCAATCCAATAATCCATTAAGCCAAGGCTTTTTTGTTCCTCCTCAACAATACATACACCAAGGACTCCATTGACCGCGCCGTTATTTAATTCAATTAATCGATTATTTGTACCATCTGCATGTACATCATCCCAGAAAACAGGGATCTTTTGTGTATTTTCTCCATTTTGACAGTTATAAGTTCGTTTGACACCGACAATTTGAAAGGCATCTTTTTCAATAATTTTGTAATTCATTGGCTCTGCTCCCTTTAAACTTATTTGAATGATGAGGCGATTATAAGATTGAATTGAGCCTTTCTTTTTTCGTGCGTCTGTTGGAGTTATGCCGTGCTGCTTACGAAAGGCTTTTGTAAAGGCTTCGGGTGTTTCATATCCATATTTGTAAGACAGATCAATTATTTTTTCTTCCGTGTTAATTAGTTCCTCTGCAGCCAGTGTTAAACGGCGTCTACGGATATAATCACCAACCGTTGAATCGGTTAAGATAGAAAATGTTCGTTGAAAATGGAAAACCGAAGAATTAGTTACTTTCGCTATTTGCTCAATGGATAGAGATGTATTAAGCAAATTTGTTTCGATATAATCAATTGCTTTTTGTATGGATTCAACCCAACTCAAATTCATCACCTCATAAGTATCGTAAATTAATTTTTTGACCTAATCCTGTCAATCCGTGCTTTTTTTGGACGGTCTTCTATATTAAAAATCTTCCAATCTAATAAAGAAATTACATTATTTTAAATAAAATCACTAAATTGACATGTCTAATGTTGCATAGTCAGTAGACAATATTTTTGATAATATTAAATTTGCAGGTAGAAGGAAGTTAGGAGGAGAAGAAAAGAAATGTGGATTTTTGTATTCATTATCCTAATCGGGGTTTGTTTTGCCATTACATTATACATATATGATAATAGTGAATTTAGAAAATTAACAGGATATTCTTTTTTCTCTCTTTTCACAGACAAAAAGGGAAGAACTGCATATAAACTTGTTCAAAGCCTACATAAATCAAATGGAAAAAACAAGGTCTTATTAGATATTTCGCTCCCTACAACAAATCATAAAATTGATGCCATTTTGGTCCATCAATCGGGTATATATATATTAAACCTACAACAGTTTAATGGTTGGATTTATGGTCGTGAGCAAGATGAAGCGTGGGCAGAAGCACGACATAAAAACAAACTAAATAAGTTTACTAACCCATTAATACAAAATAAACTGGCAATATTGGATTTAAAAGAATTATTATCACAACCAAACAGTGAACATTTTCATTCAATTGTTGTTTTTTCAAACGATTGTTCATTTAGAAAGGTTATTATACATTCAGACAATACTGATGTATTGAAAATGAAAGAGTTAAAAAGTTACTGGAAACATTCAACAGAAGTCATTTTATCGGATGATGAAATTTCCAATATTTATAATGAGCTAAAAAAGTATATGAAGTTTAATATAGCAAACAGTAAAACGGTAAAAAGCAAAGTTGTTCCAAATTAAATAACTAATTTTAAACCAAGTCTATTTTTAACGGACTTGGTTTTTTATTGTTTCTAAGATGATTTTTAGTTGGGTAATTCTAATAAAAGTAGTTTAAAAGTATTATATTAGAAGTTTCTATAAACTTTGTTATTTCCTTCATGTAGAATATAAGAAAAGTCAAATTAGGTGAATAAATGAAAAAATTACATTATAGCTGGGTTGTACTAGCGGTTACATTTATTGCGATTATTGTCGCGGGGATCATTCGTTCCTCGTCAGGCATTTTTATAGATCCTTTTGAAACAGAGTTTGGATGGGATCGACCTTCCATTTCCTTTGCATTTGCAGTGGGGTTAGTTTTGTATGGTTTTTCAGGACCTTTTATGGCGGCATTTGTAGATATTTTCGGTTTAAAGAAAATGATGCTGTATTCCATGAGTATTTTAATTGTTGGTCTTGGTTTAACCTTTGTCATGACGAGCAAATGGCAGTTAATTTTAATTTGGGGCGTCATGCTTGGAATTGGGTCAGGTTTATTTTTAACCGTATTAAGTACACAAGTGGCCAATCGCTGGTTCGTTAAAAGACGAGGATTAGCATTGGGTATTTTAACTGCGGCTACAGCTACTGGGCAGCTCATACTATTACCAGTCCTTGCTAGTATAGTAGATAACTATTCTTGGCGAGCAGCTATTGGCTTAATTTTCGTATTGGCCATTGCGATGATTTTCCTCATTTCAATTTTTATGAAAAGCTGGCCAAAAGACGTTGGGATCACTCCATACGGTAATGAAAGTTTAATTATAGAAGAACCACCTATCGTAGTAAATCGCAATCCATTTAAAGTAGCAATTGCATCTCTTTTAGAAGGGTTACGAGTAAAGGAGTTCTGGTTGTTAGCCGGAAGTTTTTTTATATGTGGTTTATCAACGAGTGGACTAATCGGAACGCACTTTATTTCTTATTGTGTTAGTTTTGGGATTCCTCTTGTAACGGCAGCGGCTATGCTTTCCTTTATGGGGGTATTTGATTTAATCGGTACAACAATTTCGGGATGGTTATCTGACCGTTTTGACAATCGATGGCTCCTTTTTTGGTATTACTTGTTACGAGGAATTTCACTCGTCTTTTTACCGTTCGCGTTAGCACAAGGCTCTTATACATGGCTCGTAATATTTTCGATTTTTTACGGTTTAGACTGGATTGCAACAGTTCCACCTACTGTAGGATTAGCGAGGCAAACATTTGGCATTCAAAAAAGTGCGATGATGTATGGATGGATCACTGCAGCCCATCAAGTAGGGGCAGGGGTTGCCGCATTTTCAGGTGGGGTCATTTATAAAGTGTTTGGGTCCTATATGTGGGCATTTTTACTAGCAGGGGGTTTTTGTTTATTAGGTAGTTTGTTTGTCATTTTAATAAAAAAACAACCTAGTGCATCAGTTTAGTTTTTCATTGTGATTTAATAGATGTTATGATACCTAAAGCAAGCAAAAAGGAGCATTCATGTGGGAAAAGTATCAAAAAGAATCGCAAGTACGATATTAATGCAAAAACATCATACCCTTTTTTCCTGTCCAATTTGTAAAGAAGACATGGATGTACAGGATGATGGACATATTATTTGTAATCAAAACCATTCCTTTGACATTGCAAAACAAGGCTATGTCAATTTCATGATTAAGCCAGCGCCCTCTATGTATAGTAAAGAGTTGTTTGAATCGAGACAAACAGTAATTAATAGCGGTTTGTATGATCCAATACAAAGTGCAATTGCAGATCAAATTGAAAACGAAACTTATACGATATTAGATACAGGCTGTGGGGAAGGGTCGCATTTAGATCGAATCTGTACACATTTAGAAAAGAATCCGTTAGCTATTGGAATCGATATTTCAAAAGAAGGGATTCAAGCGGCGGCAAAGTTTTATGAAAATAAAATATGGTGTGTAGGCGATTTAGCCAATAGTCCGTTTAAAAAAGAGTCGTTTGATATTATTTTAAATATATTATCACCAGCAAATTACGAGGAATTTCGTCGTATATTAAAACCGAATAGCAAAGTGATAAAAGTTGTCCCACAATCCAATTATTTAAAAGAAATCCGAGAGCAAGCCTTTGCTAATTCTGAAAAAGAAAGCTATTCAAATGATCAAACAGTAGAACGATTCAAGGAGCATTTTAAAAACGTTCAACAACAACGAATTACGTATCAAATGCCTCTAAGTGAGGAGCTTTTACCAAAACTACTTGAAATGACACCATTAGGATGGCATCTCGATCACGAAATTTCCCTTAAAGAAATTACAATTGATTTAGATATTTTAATAGGTGAAAATCATTAAGGGAAATTTCGAATAATAATAGTAGAAATAATAACAATATGAAGAGGTTGGATAGCAGTGTTATATGATATTGGAGCAAATTTAGTGAATGTCTTTTTATCACTTAATGGATCAAAGGCAAAAGTTTATGGGAAAGAAAATATCCCAAAAGACGGCGGTTATATTGTCGCTTGTACACATAACGGATATGTGGATATTTTAAATCTAGGTGTTTCTTTATATCCGACAAAAATCCATTTTATGGCGAAGAAGCAGCTGTTTGAAATGAAAGTATTAGGACCATTAGTTTCACGTTTAAATGCCTTTCCTGTAGATCGTGACAACCCAGGGCCAAGTGTGATTAAAATTCCTCGTCAGCTTATTAAAGAAGGAAAAGTAGTAGGAATCTTTCCAAGTGGTACACGTTCAACGGAAAATGCAGAATTAAAACAAGGAGCCATTACGATTGCCCAATTAGCAAAGGCACAAATCGTTCCGGCAGCATATGTTGGTCCAAAGAATGTAGGTGGTGTGTTTAAACGTCAAAAGGGCTACTTAATTTATGGAGAGCCTTTTACCGTGCCTTCAGGAAAAGAAGCAAGAGACGAGGCAACACATTACTTAGAAAAGGAATTAACTCGTTTAACAGAAGAATTAAATTCAAAAATAAAAGATAAATAATAGCACTTTCCCATTAGTGGAAGGTGCTTTTGAGCATGTAAAGGAGGACTAAAACATGATTCGTGTTTTATTTGTTTGTTTAGGAAATATTTGTCGTTCCCCAATGGCAGAGGCAGTTATGCGCGATTTAATTGAGAAAAAAGGACTTAGTGATAAAATTAAAGTCGATTCCGCAGCAACAAGTTCATGGCATATTGGTGATTCTCCACATAAAGGGACACAAGCAAAACTAAAGGAATATGGTATCTCTACTAGTGGTATGAAAGGACGCCAATTAACAACAAGTGATTTTGAAGCATTTGATTATATTATTGGAATGGACAGTAGCAATGTGAAAAATATTCGAGACATGTTGGGACAACCAGATGATGTGAAGATTTTCCGCTTTCTTGACTTAACTCCACACAAAAAGGATGTTCCGGACCCATACTATACAGGTGATTTTCAAGAAACATACGATCTAGTTTTAGAAGGTTGCGAAGTACTATTGGATAAAATAACTAAAGATATTGAGAATAATTAATTGTCATATAGACTTTTTATTTCTTGACGAATTGTTGTATAATATTACAGTCTTATTTACTTTAATTAGGAACTTCAACACTATGTATTTATAGATTTTTAAAACATGAAAGAGAGTGAAATCCGATGGGTCGTAAATGGAATAATATTAAAGATAAAAAAGCGGAGAAAGATAAAAATACCAGTCGAATTTATGCGAAATTCGGAACGGAAATTTATGTTGCTGCTAAAAAAGGTGAACCAGATCCAGAATCAAACACAGCTTTAAAAGCAGTTTTAGAACGTGCGAAAACATACAATGTGCCAAAACATATTATCGATAAAGCAATTGATAAAGCAAAAGGTGCTGGCGGAGAAGACTATGATGAGCTTCGTTATGAAGGCTTTGGTGTCGGCGGAACAATGGTAATCGTGGATGCCCTTACGAACAATGTAAACCGTACAGCTTCGGATGTTCGTGCTGCTTTTGGTAAAAATGGCGGTAACATGGGTGTAAGTGGTTCTGTAACGTACATGTTTGATTCAACAGCTGTATTTGGGGTAGAAGGTAAGTCTGCTGATGAGGTTTTAGAAATCTTATTAGAAGCTGACGTAGATGCACGTGACGTATTTGAAGAAGAAGACGTAACAATTGTTTATGCTGAACCAGATCAATTCCATGCAGCACAAGAAGCATTAAAGCAAGCAGGAGTTGAAGAGTTTACAGTAGCAGAATTGACGATGCTTCCTCAAACAGAAGTAGCATTATCAGGTGATGATAAAGTGAAATTTGAAAAAATGATCGATGCTTTAGAAGATCTTGATGATGTACAACGCGTTTACCACAATGCAGATTTAGAAGATTAATCTATCATATTTAGGTATATTGATATAATGCATTAATAAAATTTATTGAGTACACTATTTCTATAAACGGATAGTGTGCTCTTTTACTTTTAGTGAAAAACGACGTTAAGCAGAAAATTGTTACGAAACAGACTGATTTAGCATTGTGTAATTTTAAAAATATGTAATAATGAAAGTAATAGCAAAAACTATTTTAAAGGGGTGAGATAGTTGAAGCGCTCAATACAGGGGAAACTATTTACCTTTTCATTCCTACTAGTATTGGTACCTAGCTTAATAATTGGGGCAGTTAGTTACTTTGAAGCAAAAAATAGTATGGATGACTTAGGGGAACAAGTAATAAAAAATAGTGTTGAATCCGCTTTACAACTGATTGAATCTACTAATCACGAAGTTGAAAATGGTACGCTTGAACTAGAAGAAGCGCAAGAACAAGTGAAAGCAGCTTTAATTGGGGAAATGAATGCAGAAGGAAAACGCGAATTATCTTATCCAGGTGACTTAGGGGAAAATGGTTATATATACATTTTAGGTCATGACGGTACTTTACTTGGCCATCCAACAAGAGAAGGGGACAATCTTTGGGATTCTCAAGATGGCTCGGGACAATATTTTATTCGTGAAGTAAAAGACAGAGCGATAGAAGGCGGCGGGTTCACTTATTATGAATTTGAGCTTCCAGGACAAACTGTTGTTGCACCAAAATTAATCTTCTCAAAACTAGATCCAAACTGGAACTGGATTGTGGCATCGGGTACATACAATCAAGACTTTAACGCACCAGCAAACGACCTATTAATGGTAATTATTGCAACTATCATTGTAGCAATGTTAGTTGGAGCGATGGTGACGATGATGTTCTCCAAACATATTGCATTACCATTAGTAAAACTCTCAAGTCGAGTGGATGAAATAGCGAATGGTAATCTAACGGTAGAAATAAACGAATTACAACGAAAAGACGAAGTTGGTTTATTAAATAATGGATTTAAGAAAATGGTTGAGCAATTAAAAAATGTCATATCGGGTGTAGAATCTACAATTGTTGAAATCCAAAGTACCTCTTCAAACCTTTCTTCCATTGCAGAAGAAACGACTGCTTATGGTGAAGATATTGTGAAAGCGGTAACAGAAGTAGCAAGAGGAGCTTCACAACAAGCATCAGATGCAGAAGAAACGAATCGTACAACAATCGATTTAGCGAAGGAAATTGAAGTTTTAAACGAGAAAAATGAATTTATGTTAGAATCTTCAAAACTAATGAAGAGTTCTAATGAACAAGGATTAGAAAACTTAAATGTCCTAAAATCGCGCTCAAGTGAAACCTATGAATTAATATCCAAAGTTCAAACGGTTATTGAAAGTTTAATTTTGAAAGTGCGCGAGATTGAGGGAATCGTTGGTACCATTAATGAAATTTCAGATCAAACCAACTTGTTGGCATTAAATGCATCCATTGAAGCGGCTAGAGCTGGAGAACATGGAAAGGGCTTTGCAGTTGTTGCTGAGGAAGTACGCAAACTCGCTGACCAAACAAGTGAGGCCACAGATCTTGTTCGCAACACATTGCGCGGTATAGTAAACGAAACAGATCTCGTAACAAACGAGATGTCACGAACATATTCAATCGTTCAAGATCAAAACAAATCAGTGACCGATACAGAAAATTCCTTTAAAGAAATAGAAGGAGCAGTAGATAATATTATTAAAACAATAGAAGATGTAGCAGTGGGAGTCGGTCAATTAAATGAATCAAAAAGTTTAATGACGCGTGCAATTGAAAGCATTACGGAAATAAGTGAACGCAATGCGGCTACTGCTGAAGAAGTTACAGCTTCTGTTGAAGATCAGCAAAAGGCAATTCACCTTGTAACAGAGGCATCTAACGACTTAGCAGAGGAATTGTCTGCACTTCAAGATTCAATACAACAATTTACAGTAAGGTAAACCAAAACTCAAGGGGGACAAGCCTCCTTGAGTTTTTCTATCCAAACAAAAGGGCAAAAGTTTTCTATTAATCAATTATCAGAATTGTTGAACTTTATGGAGAAAACAAAGATAATAAAATAGAATGTTAAAACTATGAAAGAGGTGCGCGAAATGGTTACATTTAAAGACTATGAGTACGAAAGACCAAATTTAGAGGAAATGAAAAAAGAAGTCCGTTCCTTAATCGAACAATTCAAACAAGCAGACTCTGTGGAATCGCAAAGTAAAGTAATCGAAAAAATTAATGACTATCGAAATGACTTTTCTACCCAGTCCAATTTAGTTTATATTCGTGCATCAATCGATACGAACGATGAATTTTATCAAAACGAGCGAGATTATTTAGATGAAATATCGCCTCAAGCAGAGGAGCTTGTATTTGAGTACTATAAAGAATTAGTGAAATCACCCTACCGAAAACAATTAGAGGAAAAATGGGGCACACAGCTTTTCGCCTTAGCAGAAAATCAAATTAAAGGTTTTTCACCTGAAGTAATTGAGTTGATGCAAAAGGAAAATAAGTTAGTCTCAGAGTATAACAAACTAGTTGCTTCTGCACAAATCGAATTTGATGGTAAAACGTTAACATTAGCACAATTGACACCATATTCTGAGTCGACAGATCGACAAGTACGTAAAGCAGCAATGGAGGCGCGTTTTAATTTCTTTTCAGACAATGGAGACAAATTCGATGAGATTTTTGATAATTTAGTTCAGCTTCGTCATAAAATAGCGACGACATTGGGCTATAAAAATTATGTAGAACTTGGTTATATCAATATGAATCGCATTGACTACGATGCAGAGATGGTAGCAAATTATCGTAATCAAGTTCATAAACAAATTGTTCCTGTCGCGACAAAATTATATGAACGCCAAGCTAAACGTATTGGTATTAACGATTTTAAATATTATGATGAAGGGCTAAATTTTTTAACTGGAAACGCAAAACCGAAAGGAGAACCAAACTGGATTGTTGAAAATGGGAAGAAAATGTATGAAGAATTATCAAAAGAGACAGGCGAGTTTTTCCACTTTATGATTGAGCGCGAACTAATGGACTTAGAGGCGAAAAAAGGGAAGGAAAGCGGAGGCTATTGTACGTTTATCGACAACTATAATTCTCCTTTTATTTTCTCAAATTTCAATGGAACTTCTGGTGATATTGATGTGTTAACTCATGAGGCGGGTCATGCATTCCAAGTTTACTGTAGTAGAAATATTGGGATACCTGAATATTTATGGCCTACGTATGAATCTGCTGAAATTCATTCAATGAGTATGGAGTTCTTCACATGGCCTTGGATGGAGCTATTCTTTAAAGAGGAAACGGATAAATATAAATTTGCCCATTTAAGTAGTGCACTTCTTTTCTTACCATATGGCGTAGCAGTGGATGAATTCCAACATGTTGTCTATGAAAACCCAGGAATGACGCCGCAGCAACGAAAGCAAGCGTGGAAGGAAATTGAAGAAAAATATTTACCACATCGCGATTACGATGGGTATGATTATTTAGAAGCAGGCGGGTTCTGGCAGCGACAAGCTCATATTTATGCAAGCCCGTTTTATTACATTGATTATACCCTTGCTGAAATTTGTGCATTCCAATTTTGGAAACGCTCAAGAGAAGACTTTGAATCGGCATGGAAAGACTATATCCACCTTTGTGGGTTAGGTGGGTCCATGTCATTTACAAAACTAGTTAAAGAAGCCGGATTAATTTCACCATTTGATGATGGTTGTGTGGAATCAGTAATTGATTCAATAGAACAATATTTAAATTCAGTAGACGATACAAAATTATAATCGATGCCCTCTCGAAATTTTTCGAGAGGTTTTTTCCTTTTAGTGACACTTTATCTAATATAAATACGTAAATAGATTTATAATGGACGAATAGGGAATTATTAGTTGTGGAACAATGTGGAAAGAGGTGTGAGTTTATGACGAAAAAAGTTTGGTTCCAGGTAGGTATTGGAATTTTAATATTAATTTTAATCATTAAATACGTGATGGAGATTCATGAAATTTTTAGTCCAATTGTTATTTTGATTCGGACAATCTTTATCCCACTACTACTAGGAGGGGTACTCTATTATATCTCTGAGCCGCTACAACGGTTTATGGAGAAAAAGGGGGCACCGAGGTGGGCTAGTATTTTAACAATTATTTTACTATTAGCGGGCATGGTGACTGGTCTTTTGTTAATGATTGGAAATCCAATTTCGCACCAAGTAAATAATTTAGTTAAAAATGCGCCTTATATTGGGGATAAAATAATGGATGCAGCGGATTTTGTTCTTAAAAATAGAGATAATCTACCACCACAGATAGCAACGTTTGTAGATTCAGTGTCGAATTCGATTCAAGACATTGCAATGACAGGCAGTAAATATGTTGTTACCATCGTAAGTGGGACAGTATCCGCTACCTTTACTTTAATTTTAGTGCCATTTTTCTTTATTTACATGCTGAAGGATCATGAAAAATTTGCGCCGAATATTTATAAGATTTTTGCAGGTGAGCGTCGTACATGGGTGAAAAATACATTGGCGGATATTGATAATGTGCTACGAAACTATGTACAAGGACAAGTATTAATAAGTTTAATTCTAGCTACTATGATGTATATTGGCTATTTAATTATCGGATTAGAATATTCCTTGTTACTGGCGATATTTGCCTTCTTTATGAATATGATTCCGTTCATTGGGCCTTGGATTTCGCTAGCGCCTGCAATTGTTGTAGCACTCATTCAAGATCCAATTTTAGTAATTTGGGTAGGGGTCATCACACTAGTTGCTCAACAATTAGAAAGTAATTTAATTACGCCAAATATTATGGGGAAATCACTTGATGTACATCCACTTACGGTTATTACAATTGTATTAGCAGCGGGGAATATAGGTGGTTTTATTGCCATTATTATAGCGATCCCTACTTATGCCGTAATTAAAGCGATTGTAATTAATATTTATGAAGAACGTAAGAAGATTAAAGAAGCAGCAACGAAATCTGTATAGTTAAAAAACATGATTTGAGTGTACTGCTTTTCATTTTAGTGTATTGTAAATAGAAGATTGTATAATGAAGGAGTCATGTATGTTAACATTTGAACAAAAACAAGCTGTAATTGAATCTTTCCCAGAGCTAACGAAAAAAGAGATTTCATTAAAACGTCTAAATTATCATTTTGAAGATAGTTTGTATGAAAAAACAATTGTCGTTGAAAAACTACATCCAAATGGGAATGGGTTTGTCTATGTAGGGGACTTATTAAAATATGAGAAGATCGCCAATGATAAAGGTTTAGTGAATATTCGTGATTTTGATGAAGAGTCATTAAAAACTATTATCCGTGATGCGATTGATTATTTATCAGAAGAAGAAGCTCCGATTATTGAAACATGGGTATCTCGAGAAGGGACAACGATTGAATTAGTCCATGATCAACGAAACTGGGATATTTACTATCAAAATAATTTAGAAGAAACGTTTGGTACGAAAGAAGCTGCAGTTGCATACCTACGTGAAGAAGGGTTTAGACATAAGGGATAGGGGATTTTTGAAATGAATGGGAAGAAAGTGACCATTATTTTTGTTGGGATGATCTTGCTCGTTTGTTTAGCGATCTTTATTGTGTTTCGTTTGTTTTTTGCGACGTATGATCCAACAAGCGTAGAAAATGTAGATGAGCCAACTATTTCTACTGAAATAAATGAAGCGAGCTAAAAGGATTAATTCCATAGCTCGCTTTTTTACTTTAGCTATTTATGTTTGTTTTTTACAAATGGGAACCACCAATTCCAATCGCCAAGTAATTTCATTAAGCTTGGTACGAGCATTAAGCGGATAATCGTTGCATCAATCGCAACTGCAATGGCAATTCCTACACCGATTTGTTTAACAGGGACAACATCCGTAAAGGCAAAAGCGCCCGTAATGACGATCATAATAAGCGCAGCTGATGTAATAATTTTACTTGTGGATACCAGTCCATCAACAGTAGCTTGTGTATTTGTTAAACCTTTTTGGTATTCTTCTTGTATACGTGAAATTAAAAAGACTTCATAATCCATACTTAAACCGAATACTAAACAAAAAACAATTACAGGAATGATTAAGGCAATGATACTTTTTTCAAAGCCTAAATGTCCGTATTGGAAAAGGTACACTAAAATACCAAATGCGGAACTAAGACCGATAATGTTCATAATGATTGCTTTTAAAGGAATCAATAATGAACGGAAGGCAATCATTAAGATAATAAAGGTAGAAACTAAAATAATGGAAACCGCCAGTATGATTTTATCGGAAATTTCATCAAAGATTTCTTGATTAAACTTTGGATGTCCTGCTAAAGCAAATGTTACCCCAAGATCTTTGTCTTTCCATTCGCGGACCCACTTTTGTGCTTCAGTAGATGAGCCTTCTGTATCCAATGAAATCGTCATATACATTTGATTACCTTGTATAAAATTTTCCTGCACAATTTCTAGAACACCAGGTACTTGTGGATTGGCAATCGCTGCTTTCCACATTTCAACCGAATCGACTTGTGCAGTCGTATAAATGGAACCTACTTCGGTAACTAATGGATCGCCCAACAACTTCTCTTGAATTTCAAATATTTTGTTCAGGTCTTCATCCGTACCCCAGCCGTCTTGTCGCTCGGCAAGTAAGTACACCGTTGCATCTTTACCAAAATCAAATGTCTCTTGTAATTGATCATATGCTTGTCTTGATTCATAGGAAGTAGGTAACGACTCTGCAGAAGGAATATTTAACTCGATATCTTTCAATGGAATCATGCCGATACCAAGAAGTAATAATGCAAGGATGACAATCGAAACAGGATATTTCATGACAAAACCTGCAAATGTTCTCCACTTCGAAGCAACGGGTTTAACCCGTAAAATTCTTCCTTTGTTTAATCGATCACCGAGAACAATTAGAAGGGAAGGCAATAATGTAATTCCAGCTAATACGGCTAAAAATACAGCGATAGTACCACCTAAAGCTATGTTTTGGAAAAGTTCCACTTGGATAATGGCCATGGCACCAAGACCAATCATGACACAAATAGCAGAAAAAATAATGGAACGCCCTGCAGTTTGTATAGTTACTTGAACCGATTCTTCTATTGAAGAATGGATTCGTTCTTCACGGTAGCGATTAATAAAAAGTAACGCAAAATCAATGCTTAAAGCAAGTCCAAGCATCGGGACAATGTTTAGTATGAAAATGGATAAGTTAAACGTATCACCTAGTAATGTCAGGATACCAAGCGAGGCAACAACACTTACTAATCCGATAATAATTGGTAGAAGAGAAGCAACAATCGTACCAAATGCAAGAAGTAAAACGATGACTGCAATAGGTAAACCGATCGCTTCTGCACTAGCTAAGTCCTTTTGGCTAGCAAGGTTAATATCCTTTGAAATAACAGGCTCTCCTGTTATAGAAACACCTTTTTCTCCATCTAAAATTTCTCTTGTTTCGTCTACTATTGAGTTATAATCATCAACTTCCTCACCAAAGTTTAAGATTGCATAAGAAAATTCATCTTTATTGAGTTGTTCGACACCAACTGGGGAAAGTATGTTATCAATTTCTTCGATTGTCTTTAAATTTGAAAGCACTTGTTCAATTTCTTCATCTGTTTTGTTTTCGAATAAGACAATAATGGATTTTTCAGGTAAGTCAAAGGTAGTCGAAAGCTCTTTCATCATCCGAGAGTGATCACCCTCGACAAAAAAGCCATCTCCTTCTAGTTTTTGTGGTAGCTGAATTGCAAAGATAACCATCCCAATAAAGAAGATAGTCCAAATCGCTATCACTGTTTTTACGTATTTTGTTATAAATCTAGAGAATAATTGCACGAACTACTACCGCCTTTCAAAGTCTTCTTTTAACAGTGTAAAGGAGTTTCCCATATAAAAAAATGCTAAACGACAAAAAATCGTTTAGCATTATATTTCTAAAAGAAAATATTTAAAATAAAGAAAATAATTGCTGCCATGATCGCAGAAATCGGCATTGTAATAATCCACGTTAAAACAATTTTACGAGCAACGCCCCATTTTACGCCTTTTACTCGTTGTGCAGAACCAACACCCATAATGGCTGATGAAATTACGTGAGTTGTGGAAACTGGTAAATGAATAACTGTTGCCCCGAAAATCACTGATGCAGAAGCTAAGTCTGCTGCAGCTCCATTTACAGGACGAATTTTCATAATTTTACCACCAACTGTTTTGATGATTTTATAACCACCAACTGAAGTACCAAGACCCATTGCGATAGCACAGGCAATACGAACCCATTCTTGTACTTCGTCGTCTGTTTGCAATCCAGCTGCAATTAATGCCATTGTAATAATCCCCATTGCTTTTTGAGCATCGTTGGTACCATGCGTAAAGGATTGGATAGCAGCTGTGAAAATTTGTAGTGTTCTAAAGCCCTTATTTGTTCGATACAAATTTAAGTTTTTAAATAGTATCTTAAAGAGGGACATGAATAAAAATCCGATAGCAAATGCAAGAAATGGTGATGCAATTAATCCGATTAAAATACCTGAGAATCCACCGTAGTTCAAAATACTAAAACCAGCAGCGGCAATAGCAGCACCGGCAATTGAACCAATCAATGTGTGAGAAGAACTTGATGGAATACCAAAGTACCATGTAAGCAAGTTCCAAGTAATTGCTGATATTAGTGCTGCTAAAATAACGACCGTACCTGTTGTATCATCTGGCGTTGCGTTTAATGAAAAGGGATCGACAATATCTTTAGCAATCGCTTTTGCAACCCCTACAAATGTAATCGCTCCGACGAAATTCATTATTGCGGCTAACATGACAGCAACGCGTGGTGGTAATGCTCTTGTAGATACTGACGTAGCAATGGCGTTAGCTGTATCATGGAAACCATTAATAAAGTCGAAAGCTAGAGCAAAAATTACAACTAATATTGTAATAATTAATATTGTATCCATTTAATAAATCTCCTGACTCTTAAGCGTTTCGCATAATAATTGTTTCTAATGTGTTCGCTACGTCTTGACATGAGTCAGCGATTTCCTCAAGTTGATCATAAATGTCACGCATTTTAATTAAACGAATTGGATCTTTTTCTTTTAAGAACAACTGTTTAATAGAAGAACGAGAAATCTCATCACATTCGCGTTCATAATCTTTAATTAAAATAATGTGCTTACGCATTGAAAGTAAATCTTTTTTGTTTAATAAATCTGTTGCTGATACAATTTCATCCGCACTTTTAGAAATAAAATCTAAAAATTTTCTCATGGACTCATCAATGTCTATAAAAGAGAACATTTCGAAATGTGCGAAACAATGTTCAGCTCCATCTAAAACATCATCCATTTTATTAGCTAATGCTAAAATGTCTTCACGTTCAATTGGTGTCATAAATGATTTGTTTAACATAACAATCAATTCGTGAATTAATTTATCCCCGCCAGTTTCGTACTGCTTCATTTTAATACTTAGCTCTTTTAAGTCAGCAACAGTCTCGATACGGTAGTCTCTTGCAAAATGAACCGCTTCTCGCATATTTTCTGCAATTTTGTGTAGAGATTCGAAAAATGGATCTGTTTTTCTTGAGTTAAACATGGAATTGCCCCCTGATATACGTATAATTTTAATTTTTTTAAAATGTAAATTAAAACCTCAATCATCATAACAAAATATTTTAAAAAACGACATAAAATATGAATTGCTTATTACAAAATTTACATTCCTGTAATATTTAAATAGCCTTATTTTCTGCTTGAGCTAAAATGCGATAAAAAACGAAAAAGCAACTATACTAAAAGGGTGTAATCCCTAATTAATATACTTGCCCATTGCGTGAGATTTATGAAAGGAAATTATAAATAGTCTTTAAGTTCGTTTTGTAGAAATGGTTTAGCAGATAAAAATTGAATAAAGTTATCATATCTTATTCGTTGTTCAGCTGTTGGTTTCTTGCCAGTGTAATAAGCTCTAATTAGTATGTTTTTTGGTGTATGTTCAATATCAATAAACTCTAACAATTGTGTATCGTAGCCAACCAAAGTTAATAGTTCTGCTCGAATAGAATCTGTTGCAAGTGACGCAAACCGTTCTTTGATCAGTCCGTGTTGGCTCATTATTTCTAATGAAGGTGCGTTTAGCTGTCTATTCAACTCATGCTGACAACAAGGAACACTTAAGATGACTTTCGCTCCCCATTTGACGGCATGTGCTAAGGCCATATCTGTTGCTACATCACATGCATGTAAAGTGACAACCATGTCCACTGCCGATTCTTCATTATAGTCGTTAATATCACCTACTAAGAATTCTAAATTGTCATATCGTAAGTCTTTTGCAATTTCGTTACATTCTTCGATGACTTCTTTTTTTAAATCTAGCCCAGTCACTCGAATATCTAACCCTTTCTCGACCTTTAAATAATGGTAAAGTGCAAAGGTTAAATAGGATTTTCCAGACCCGAAATCTAATATGCGTATTTGACGATCTTTTGGTAAGTGTGAAAGCGAATCATTGATAAATTCTACAAAGCGATTGATTTGACGAAACTTATCGTACTTTTGTTTTTTAACCTTTCCTTCATCCGTTTGTACACCGAGGCGAATAAGAAAAGGATAGGGTATCGAATCATCAAGCAAATATTGTTTTTTTCGATTGTGGGATAAATTAACTTCCTTAGTGGATTCAGCTTTTGTTTCTTTCCAAAGCACTTTATTTTTTTTTGAAAGTTGAACTTGTATTGATTCATTCACAAATTGCGCATGAATTTGGCGAAACTGTTGTAATAATATATCAAAGGTGTGTGTAAATTCTTCTACAATAATATTTTCGTGCTTTAAGATCCGTTCATACTGATATTCAATTTGAATATGATAAGTCCCTTTTAATTCGATTGGTTTTAGTTTGATCCGCTTAATTTCATTGGACTTTTGTCTTGGTTGACTAATTGTTGCGTTTATTAGTTGTTTGTTCTCAATCCGGTTAAGAAACTCTTCCTTCATTTTTTCAAAATCCATTATAATCCGCCTTTTTATTCATTTTTGGCATAAGTTTAACATAGGAACAAATTAATGTGTTAATGACTAGTGTGTATTAATTGTATGACTATTAAGAATAATATAATAATAAAACTATTCCAAAAACTTAATTTCTAAAAAATACTAGATTACTTTGTGACAAATTTGTGATAAATTATACACAAGTGGTACTAGTATTTTAGTCAACTTAGGGGAATTCTAGATAAGTCACTATACCATTAAAATAAAACGCTTACATCAAGGGGGATGACAACATGTCAGATTACAGTTTTCAGTTATTAGCAATCGTCATTTATATGCTAGCTATGATTATTATTGGTTGGTATGCATATAAAAGAACGACAAACCTTAATGATTACATGTTAGGTGGACGAGATTTAGGACCAGCCGTTACAGCATTAAGTGCTGGGGCAGCCGATATGTCCGGATGGTTGTTAATGGGTCTACCGGGTGCAATTTATGCAGCAGGAATCGTAGAAGCATGGATTGCAATCGGGTTAACAGTAGGTGCTTGGTTAAACTGGTTATTAGTAGCTCCACGCTTACGTGTTTATACACAAGTGTCGAAAAATTCAATCACGATTCCAAGTTTTTTAGATAACCGTTTACGAGATAATACGAAATTAATACGAATCGTATCAGGAATCGTTATTTTAGTCTTCTTTACTTTCTATGTATCATCAGGTATGGTTTCAGGCGGTAAATTCTTTGAAAGTTCATTTGGATTTGATTATCATACAGGTTTATTACTTGTAGCAGTCGTTACAGTTGGGTATACATTATTTGGTGGTTTCCTTGCCGTTAGTTACACCGACTTCTTGCAAGGGTTAATTATGTTCTTAGCTTTAGTATTAGTTCCTGCAATTGGTATCTTCTTTACAGGTGGTATTGGCGAAACAATTGATTCAATTAAAGCAGTAAGTCCAGAACATTTTAGCTTATTCGCTTCAACAGCTACAGTTGCGGGTGTTGTATCATCTGTTGCGTGGGGTCTGGGGTATTTTGGACAACCTCATATTATCGTACGTTTTATGGCCATTAAATCGGTGAAAGAAACAAAACAAGCGCGCCGTATTGGGATTGGCTGGATGATTTTAAGTTTAGTTGGAGCAATGGGTACAGCTTTAGTTGGTTTAGCATACTTCCAACAAACAGGGCAAACAATTGAAGATCCTGAAACAATCTTTATTGTAATGGGGAAAATCTTATTCCACCCATTTATTGCAGGGATTATGTTAGCAGCAATTTTAGCAGCAGTAATGAGTACCATTTCATCTCAATTAATTGTTACTTCTTCAGCTTTAATAGAAGATATGTACAAAGCGTTATTTAAAAAAGATGCATCAGATAAACATTATGTAATGGCTGGACGTCTTGCGGTTCTAGTTGTGGCAGTGATTGCAGCAATTTTAGGATGGAACCCAAATAGTTCGATTTTAGATTTAGTTGGATTTGCATGGGCTGGATTTGGTGCAGCTTTTGGACCAACAATTTTACTTGCATTATACTGGAGAAAGTTAACAAATGTTGGTGCTCTTACAGGGATGATTGCAGGTGCTGTACTAGCATTTATTTGGGGACAAAGTGAAACATTGTCAGGTATGTTATATGAAATCGTTCCTGGTTTCTTAATTAACTTAATTGTTACAGTTATAGTAAGTTTAATCACATTCAAACCAAATAAAGAAATTGAACAAGAGTTTAATGAAACATTAGACCTGTTAAAATCAGAAAGAGAATAGAAAATTTTTAAGCCCTCAAGCATTTCTTGTTTGAGGGTTTTTACCTTTAAGAAAGTATAGATGTTCGGACTTTCGCATTTTTTAGTGTCTAGCTACAGCGGCTAGCTCCTCGAAAACTTCAACTTTCTCCTACGCATGCAAGCATGCTTGTCGGAAGTTTCCGAAGTACATGGATGTACGAGTGTCGACAATGTCACAAAGGCACTTTGCGACGAGTAATCGCAGGAGCACCGATGTGACGTTTTTGTCGACCGTTTTTTTCGGAGCTGGGTGAGCCGCTTTCGCATTTCTGATTATATGAACGGATATAATATATGGTACGATGATTGAAGCAAAACCCTAATGTTGAGGGAGGAATGATTTTGAGTAATATGAAAGAAGTAGAAATTATCATTGAAAAAGCAATATTAGTAGGCGTGAACTTAGGAAGTGATTCAAACTTTAACTATTCTATGGAAGAATTAGCAAGTTTAGCTGAAGCGCTTGATGTAGAAGTGGTTGGGCAAGTAACCCAAAATCTTGACCGGGTAAATCCTTCACATTATGTAGGGACAGGGAAAATTGAGGAAATAAAAAATTACATCGATGGCATTGATGCCAATTTGGTGATATTTAATGATGAGTTATCACCTTCTCAAATTCGAAATCTTGAACATGATTTAGAATGTAAAGTAATTGACCGTACAATGTTAATTTTAGATATTTTCGATCGCCGTGCACAAACAAAAGAGGCACAAATGCAAGTGGAATTGGCACAGCTTCAATATATGCTACCTCGACTAGTGGGCTTACATGCATCTTTATCGCGTCAAGGTGGTGGTACTGGTGGCGGATTTAGAAACCGTGGTGCCGGTGAAACGAAGCTGGAATTAGATCGCCGAAAAATTGAAGATCAAATCGCGAAATTAAGAAAAGATCTTGAAAATGTGAAAGAACAACGCGAAACACAACGAAAAAAACGACGCAAAAATGCAATTCCAGTTGTCTCTTTAGTAGGTTATACGAACGCAGGGAAATCAACCATATTAAATCGACTGCTTCGTAAAATTGGACAAGAGGATAATAAAAAGGTGCTCGAAAAGGACATGCTCTTTGCGACGTTAGATACATCCGTAAGAAGTATTGAATTGCCAGATAAAAAGACGTTTCTTTTAACAGATACAGTTGGATTTGTTAGTAAACTGCCTCACCATTTAGTAAAAGCTTTCCGTTCAACATTGGAAGAGGCAAAAAATGCGGACCTATTACTACATGTAGTGGATGTATCCAACGAACAATACCGTTTTATGATGGATGTAACTAATAAAACATTAACGGAAGTCGGTATTGAAGGTATTCCAACGATTTATATTTATAATAAATCCGACTTAGCAGAAGT
Organism: Lysinibacillus antri; assembly: GCF_003977595.1. Classification (GTDB taxonomy): domain Bacteria; phylum Bacillota; class Bacilli; order Bacillales_A; family Planococcaceae; genus Ureibacillus; species Ureibacillus antri. Next base: position 105,155 of record NZ_RYYR01000009.1, read on the forward strand.
AAAATATCCGTTAGTGAGTGGGGATAATATTTGGATATCCGCTCAAAATGGACAGGGATTAGACGAGCTCATTGAAATCATTCGACAACATATCTTTTCAAACTATGTGACGTGCGATATGTTAATCCCTTTTGATAAAGGCGATATTGTTGCATACTTAAATGCCAATGCATTAGTAAAAGAAACGGATTATGAAGAACACGGAACGAAACTGACAGTGGAACTTAAAGATGCCGATTTAAAAAAGTTCGAACAGTATGTAATAAAATAATGATTGTAGGTAACGATGAATATGTCGTTGCCTATTTTTTTTTGGTACCTGGCACTCAAACAATTACTAATATTCAGAATTGTTTGAGTGCCAGGCACCACCAATCGAACTAAATTATATTGATATAGGTTATTCCTCGCTCCCCCCATATAGAAATGTTAGAAAATAATGAACAAAGGGAAATTTTGAACTTCTCGATAATATATTGAAAAAGTGTTCGTAATGCTTTATTGTAATGAAGTGTAATCGTCAGACAACTGACATCTCGTAAATTGTCTGAAAACATGAAAAATAAATCAAAATGAAACGAGGGGGATTTACATGTACAATAAGGATAAAATTGTAAAATCTGTTCCTCAAAAAGGATTCTTTGGGCATCCCAAAGGATTATTTACACTGTTCTTTACAGAGTTTTGGGAACGTTTTTCATACTATGGAATGCGTGCCATTCTTCTTTTCTATATGTACTACGAATTACATGATGGAGGTCTTGGGCTAGATCAAGGAACCGCCAATTCAATCATGGCCATTTATGGATCATTAGTATATATGTCAGGTGTAATTGGTGGATGGTTTGCAGACCGTGTTTGGGGAACACGTAAGACCGTATTTTACGGCGGAGTTCTAATTATGATAGGTCATATTATTCTAGCTTTACCACTTGCCTTTACAGGATTATTAATTTCTATGCTATTTATCATTATCGGGACAGGCCTATTAAAATCAAACGTATCCACGATTGTTGGTGATATGTATGCAGAAAATGATAATCGTCGCGATTCAGGTTTTAGCATTTTCTATATGGGGATTAACATGGGTGCATTTTTAGCTCCATTCGTCGTAGGGACAATTGGAGAAGAAATTAGCTTCCATTTAGGCTTTGGTGTAGCTGCTATCGGGATGTTCATTGGTTTAATTGTGTATTACGTGACACAAAAGAAAAACCTTGGATTAGCAGGTATTGAAGTTCCGAATCCAATGAATGCACAAGAGAAAAAGAAAGCCATCCGAAATTTCTCATTAGGGATTATAGCAATTTTAGTTGTAGGAGGTATTTTATACACTACCGATAATTTAACGATGGCGATCTTTAGTTTAATTATCACAACGCTTGGTGTATTAATACCAACCATCTTCTTTATCGTCATGTATCGTAGTCCAAAGACTAATAAGGATGAAAAATCGAGATTGCTTGCGTATATTCCATTATTCATTGCTGCAGTTATGTTCTGGGCAATTCAAGAGCAGGGCGCAACGATCTTAGCAACATATGCGGATACGCGAACAGATTTAACGGTGGGATCGGTAGAACTTAAAGCATCTTGGTTCCAATCATTAAACCCATTATTTATTATCATGTTTGCGCCATTATTTGCTTGGATTTGGTTACGTCTTGGGAATAAACAACCGTCAACACCAAAGAAATTTGCGATTTCCTTATTTTTTGCTGGGGCATCGTTTTTAGTAATGATTATTCCCGCACAAATGTCAGGTGGAACAGAACTTGTTAGCCCATGGTGGTTGGTACTTTCATTCTTCCTTGTTGTAGTAGGGGAATTGCTACTATCTCCAGTTGGTTTATCGGCAACAACGAAACTAGCACCAGCTGCTTTTGCTGCACAAACAATGTCATTATGGTTCTTAACAAGTGCAGCTGCTCAGGCAATCAATGCACAACTTGTTCGAATTTATGAAGCAGTATCGGAAATTACGTATTTCGGTACACTTGGAGCAATTTCCATTGTACTAGGTATCATCTTATTAGTAATCACGCCGATTATTTCAAAAGCAATGCGCGGAGTAAATTAATAGTAGACCGAAGTGAAGTGACGCACTTCGGTTTTTTATTATCGTTTATATAAAACTAGTTATTCTGTCATGAAGGATAAGAGAAGGGGTAAGACTTAAGCATAAAATATTGAATGAAAGACACTTATTCAATTACTAATTCGTTAGATAATGGTACCCTTTAATCATGAAAGGATGGGATAATAGTGAAAAAATGGTCAACAGTTTTACTAGCAACACTACTAGCATTAGTACTTGCAGCTTGTGGAGATAAGGCAGAACCACAAACGGGCACGAAAGAAGAAAATAAAAGTGAAGTTACATTAGAAGAAGTTTATAAAAAAGCAATGGAACGCCAAAATGAATTAGAAAGTGTAAGCGCTGATTTGAAGTTAGATCAAACGTTAGCTTTTGGTTCAGGGGACGAAAGCTTTGATATGACATCTAAAAGTGAAATGAAAATGGATACAATTGTCGAGCCACTTTCGATGTATATGAATGGAACAATGACAATGGTGGACCCTGAAACAGGAGAAGACGCAAATGTAGATATGGAAATGTACATGTCTGAGCAAGGTCTTTTCATGCATGATTCGGAATCGAAACAATGGATGAAGCTTCCTTCTGAACAATTCGACATGATTATTGGGCAAGCAGCAAATCAAGTCAATGCATCAGAACAATTGGAGCAACTAAAATCATTTATTGACGATTTTAAATTTGAACAAACAGATAGCGAATATATTTTAACGTTAGATGCTGCTAGTGAGAAGTTTAAAGAATATATGTTAGAACAAATGCAAGTAAACCAAATGTTAGGTTTACCAGAAGAAGAACAACAGTTACTAGATAACATGAACTATGAAGCAATTAGCTATGTGATCCACATTAATAAGGAAACTTATGATATTGCCAAAATGGATATGGTCATGGATGTGACGATTGATATTGAAGGGGAAGTGATGTCAATGTCAATGAATACAGACATTACCTTCAATAACTTTAATGGGGTTAAAAATATCGTCGTTCCTCAAGAAGTAATCGATCAAGCGGTAGAAATTCAACAATAATCCTGTAAACTCTCAATGGTAAAATCATTTTTTTAGTGCCAGGCACCCGTACAATTCGGAATTTTACGAATTGTTTGAGTGCCAGGCACCGCTGTGATAAATGTTCTCACTTAGTTGTTGGACAGGGGCAAATCCTATGTTATAATGAAAATTGTAGCTAATGATAATCATTTTCACTCTAAATTGTTATTACTATATAAATATGAAATTTATCGGGGATAAAAATGAGACTTTGGATTTTAATTGTAGCAGCAGTTATTTTATCAAGCATATCACTGTTCCTTGGTGCAACAAATATTACACCAACGGATTTGCTAGATTTTAGTTCTGATGAAGCAGAGATTTTTTATATTAGTCGTATCCCACGTCTAGTTGCAATTATTCTAGCGGGTATGGGGATGAGTATTGCGGGTTTAATCATGCAAAGTTTAAGTAGAAATAAGTTTGTGTCCCCAACGACAGCAGGCACATTAGATGCTGCTAAACTCGGAATTTTAATTTCTATGCTCTTTTTTGCAGGTGCTAGTTATACGCAGCAAATTATTTTTAGTTTTGCCTTTGCGTTAATCGGTACATTAGTATTTATGCAAATTTTGAACCGCATCAAGTTTAAAGATGCGATCTTTATCCCATTAATCGGGATTATGTACGGTAATATTTTATCGTCAATTACAGTGTTTTTTGCTTACGAAAATGATTTATTACAAAATATCGATGCTTGGCTAATGGGGGATTTTTCCCTAATTATTAAAGGTCGTTATGAACTTTTATATGTCAGTATTCCAGTATTAATCATTGCGTACATATATGCGAACCGCTTTACTGTAGCAGGTATGGGGGAAGATTTCGCAAAAAACTTAGGGGTTCGATATAAGTTTGTTCTGAACTTAGGACTAGTATTAGTAGCATTAATCTCAACTACTGTTGTTCTTACGGTAGGGGTTATTCCGTTTTTAGGATTAATCGTTCCGAACCTAGTGTCCATTTTTAAGGGAGACAATTTAGCGAAGACGTTGCCACATACAGCAGTCTTAGGTGTTGTGTTCTTACTCGCTTGTGACATTATCGGGCGCGTTATCATTTATCCATATGAAATACCAATTAATTTAACAGTAGGAGTAATCGGAAGTGCAATCTTCTTAATCATGTTGTTTAGGGGGAGAGCATATGCGAAATAGTACAAAAATTATTATTCTAGCCGTACTTGCCCTAATTTTCGTGGGACTTTATGCGTTTTACGATATAAAAGGCGGCTTTAGTTATGCATTCCCTAGAAGGTTAATTAAAATATTGGCAATGTCCGTCACGGGTGTCGCAATTGCATACTCAACAGTGGTCTTCCAAACGATTACACATAATCGAATTTTAACACCGTCTGTTATGGGATTAGATTCTATGTATATGGTTGTACAAACATTTATTTATTTCTTCCTTGGATCGACGTCGATTTTAGTAATGAATAAATATTTGAACTTTAGTATTTCAATTATTGCGATGGTATTATTTGCTCTAATTTTATATCGTACCTTATTTAGAGCCGATAAATATCCAATCTATTTCTTATTACTTGTTGGGATGATTCTCGGTACGCTTTTAGGAAGTGCTACAACGTTCTTACAAGTATTAATTGATCCAAATGAATATTTAAACTTACAAAGTAAAATGTTTGCAAGTTTCTCGAAAGTAAATGCAGATTTATTATGGATTGGATTAGCTATTCTAATTGTCGCATTTATTTATGGATTTAGAATTATGAGCCAGTTAGATGTTATGTCGTTAGGGCGAGAAAATGCCATTAATCTAGGTGTCAATTATGATAAACTCGTGATGAATGTCCTTGTTTTATCCTCTGTCCTAATTGCAACTTCTACAGCCTTAGTTGGGCCAATCACATTTTTCGGTTTGATTGTGGCCAATCTGTCGTATCAATTTTTAACAACTTATAAGCATTCAGTTCTAATACTAGGCGCTAGTTTAATAAGTATAATTGCGTTAGTTGGTGGGCAGTTCATTATTGAGCATGTTTTTGAATTATCCACAACTTTAAGTGTCATTATTAATTTTGTCGGTGGAATTTACTTTATTTATTTACTATTAAGAGAGAGTAGGTCTGCAGGATGATTCAAGTAAAAGAGTTAAGTAAATTTTTCGGTAAAAAAGCTGTAGTCGATAACGTGTCGGTTACTATTGAAACCGGGAAAATCACGTCTTTTATCGGACCGAATGGAGCAGGGAAGTCAACACTACTTTCAATGGTTAGTCGTTTATTAAATGCTGATACTGGTGAAGTATTATTAGATACGAACGATATTCGACGTATTAAATCGGATGATTTTGCTAAACGAGTGTCGATATTAAAACAATCGAACTTTATGAATGTTCGTTTAACCATTCGTGAACTTGTTTCCTTTGGCCGTTATCCTTACTCGAAAGGACGTTTAAGTGAAGAAGATATAAAATTTGTTGATCAAGCACTTGATTATATGAATTTAACTGATATGCAAGATCAATTTTTAGATGAATTATCTGGTGGGCAACGTCAGCGTGCATTTATTGCGATGGTTATTGCTCAAGATACGGATTATGTATTATTAGATGAGCCATTAAATAACTTAGATATGAAGCATTCTGTTCAAATCATGAAAATATTACGTAAGCTTGTTGATGAACTAGGCAAAACGGTGATTATCGTTCTGCATGACATTAACTTTGCTTCGGTTTATTCAGATCGTATTGTGGCGTTAAAGGACGGCCGTGTCATTAAAGAAGGTCCTACTAATGACATTATTAATTCAGACGCATTAAAGCAAATTTACGACATGGATATCCCAGTACAGGAGCAAAATGGCTGTCGTATTTGCGTATATTTTAATTCTCATTAATAAGCTTCAGCGTATTTGATTAAGTGATTTAGGAAAGCATATGTTTTGAGAACATGCTATTCTAAATCACTTTTTAATTTGCAAATATTTTTGTGAAAACCGTTGACAGAAATTTTTAATGAGATATAATTCTATTTAGTTGATAATGATTATCAATATCGAAAGAACAGGAGAGAAGAAAATAATGAAGAATTATAAATGGTTAACTTTAATTTTAGCAATGCTAGTATTAGTACTTGCAGCATGTAGTTCTAAAGAAGAATCGACAGAAGGTACAGAATCAAATGCAACACCAGCTGAAGAAGCAACAGAAACAGAAAGTGCTACTACATATCCGTTAACAGTTAAATCAACAGTAGAAGGTTATGCAGATGTAACATTTGAAAAAGTACCAGAAAAAATTGTAGTTATGGACTACGGTTTCCTAGATACATTAGATACGTTAGGCGTTGAAGTAACAGGTGTAGCAAAAGGGAATTTCCCAGAACATTTAGCAAAATATGCTGATGATAAATATTTAAACGCAGGTACATTAAAAGAGCCATTATTTGAAGATATCGCTGCAATGGAGCCAGATGCAATTTTCATCTCTGGTCGTCAAGCAGATTTCTACGATCAATTAAGTGAAATTGCTCCAACAGTATTCGTTGGTGTTGATACAGCAAACTATTGGAATTCATTTATCGACTCAGTAAACATTGCTGCTGAACTTTTTGGCAAACAAGATTTAGCTGAAGAAAAATTAGCAGAAGTAGAAGCGGCAATTGAAGAAGTTAAAACAGTCGCTGGAGAAAATGGTAAAGCGTTAGTTACACTTTATAATGAAACATTATCTGCATATGGTCCTGGTGAAGGTTCACGTTTCGGATATGTTCACAGTGTGTTTGGTTTTAAAGCAGCAGATGAAACGTTAGAAGATTCAACGCATGGTGCACAAGTAACGTATGAACAAGTTTTAAAAATTAATCCAGATATATTATTCGTGGTAGACCGCTTATCTGCTACGGGTGAAAAATCAAACGTTAAAGAAGCAATTGAAAATGATATTATCAACAAAACAACTGCAGCTCAAAATGGTAAAATCGTATACTTAGATGGCGCACTTTGGTATTTAGTAACAGGTGGTTTACAATCTGAGTTAGCAAAAGTTGAAGAAATTAAAGAAAAATTAAAATAAGAATGTACTTAAGGCTGTCCATCAATTGGGCGGCCTTTCCTACAATAAGGGGATATATACATGTTTGTTCAAATGCGAAAATGGACAGTAACAGAAGGTAATTCAGATAAAGTTATTGAACGTTTCAAAAAGAAACCAGATCAAGGTCCTTCCTTAATCGAACAACGAGAAGGATTCATTGGTCGTGAGCTTCTTGTGAAAAATGTACGTCGTGGGGAAGAAGAAGTGTTAATGCTTGTTCGCTGGGAGTCAGAAGAGGCTTGGAAGGCTTGGGAAAAGAGTCCAGAGCATATTGCAGGGCACAAAGCTAAAATTAAAGAACATGGCGGAAAACCACCAAGACCAGAATATATTCTGGATATGGATCATGCAAGCTATACAGTAGTCGAATAACGAACATGACGTCCTTCTAAAAGGGCGTTTTTTCGTATTTGCCTGTGTGTTATGATGATTTTAAAGAAAGGAGGTACTTATGAAAAAACTAACATCTATTTTAGCCATTATTACGCTCTTTACTTTTTTTATTGTGTTAATGAATTATGAGAAATCATTCTTTGTGAACTTCGATGAACAAATGAAGGAACTATTTTTTGGAAATAGCATTATTGTTGCCTTTCATTACATAGGAAATACACCGGTCATTATTGCAGTTGCACTTATATTATTACTAGTATTATGGTTAAAACAAAGAAATTATCGAGGGATGCTATTTGTTTTATTAACTATTGCTGGAGGCAGGGTCCTTAATCAAATTATTAAAAATGCAGTAGACCGCCCAAGACCTGAAATGCTCGATCAACTTACATCCTTTAGTTTTCCTTCTGGTCATGCAATGCTTTCTTTGCTTTACCTGTTTACGATCGCCTACCTTTTATCGGAAACGCTAGCAAGTAATAAGAAAATCGTACTTGTCTGGTTTACTGCAATTATTCTCGCCTTCTTCATCGGATTATCGAGAATTGCAGAAAACAGACATTTTGCTACGGATGTACTTGCGGGATGGGCGATTGCCTATACATGGTTTGCCATTTGTGTATTTTGGTATGAACAAAGGAAGAGGAAATTTAATAAGATAAAAAGTAGCACCTTATAGGGTGTTATTTTTTTTATTAAAGTTTGCCTAAAAGAATAATATGTTACTTTTATAAAAAAAGTTGCACAAAGGAAACTTTAAAGTATATAATACTAGTATTAAAATAAAAGGAGACCGTAAACTCATATGGAAGGAAACGTCATTTTTGCTTTAAGTTTGACACTGTTTGCTGGCTTGGCTACTGGAGTAGGGGCATTAATTGCCTTTTTTACAACAAGAACAAATAAGAAGTTTCTGTCGGTTGCATTGGGCTTTTCTGCAGGGGTGATGATCTATGTTTCCTTAGTTGAAATCTTTGTGAAGGCAAAGGACTCGTTAGTTACTGCTTTGGGCGAAACACAAGGATATTGGATGACCGTTATAGGATTTTTTGGAGGTATGGTTTTTATTGCGTTAATTGACAAGTTTATTCCGAAGAAAAATAATCCTCATGAAGTGAAGACTGTAGAAGATGTGAATGCTGTGGCATTAAATAAAGGTGCAGTTGATGAAGAAAAGTTAATGAAGATGGGGGTATTTACTGCATTAGCAATAGGGATTCATAACTTTCCAGAAGGCATTGCAACATTTATGTCGGCTATGCAAGATCCAAATGTAGGGATTGCCATTGCGATAGCAGTAGCCATTCACAATATTCCAGAAGGGATCGCAGTAGCAGTTCCAATTTACTTTGCGACAGGTATTCGTAAAAAGGCTTTTAAGTTGTCCTTCTTTTCCGGGTTAGCAGAGCCAGTAGGGGCACTTGTGGCTTTCCTCATCTTAATGCCGTTTATTACAGATACAATGTTCGGCATTATCTTTGCGGGCGTTGCAGGGATTATGGTGTTTATCTCACTAGATGAGCTATTACCAGCTGCTCAAAAATATGATGAGACACATTTATCGATCTATGGTTTAGTAGCAGGGATGGCTGTTATGGCGGTTAGTTTATTATTATTAGCGTAAATAAAAATAGGGAGACGAATAAGTTGTGTACTTATCCGTCTCCCTATTTTCGTATAATCTGATTTTACTAGCTACTCGAGCCGCCTTCACTTTTCTCATGAGGCCGCCGTTGCATTTTCTGAAGCGACAGTAAATCGTTTATTTTCATGCAATGGGTTTTCAATTTCGTCTAGAACAGCAACGGCATAATCAGCATAACTAACATAGCTAAGTTGTTGTGAATTTAAGAGAAGGCGATCGTGACCTACAATGTAATGGCCAGTACGAGGACCATCTGAATCGAAAAGGGCAGATGAACTTAAAAAAGTCCATTTAATCGAGGAGTTTTGTAAATCGATTAAATTTTGTAATTGTTGAGCTGCGGTAATCTTTAATTCCTCAGGGAAATTGGGATTATCAATGAGACGGGTTTTACGTTCTTTATCAATGTATAAACTACCAGCACCACCACAGACAAATAATTTTGTATCTGTATTTTCTAGAAGGAATATTAAATGTCTACCTAATTCTACATGTAAATGTTCTTCTCCTGGATAAGTACCGAATGCATTAATCAAAACATCTAAATGACAAACATCGTCTCTTGTTAAATAAAAAGCATCCTTTTCAACCACTGTAATATTTTGAGCGAGTAAATTTTTTCGGTTACGTACGAACGCAGTAATTTCATGATTCCGCATTTTAGCCTCTGCTAAAATATTGCTTCCTGCTTTTCCTGAAGCGCCAATAATGCCAATTTTCATATTGAATTACCCCTTTCGAACGTATTTTTTGAAAAAAAGAAGAATCATCACGACTAAAGAAGGAGATAAGTTGGGCAAAAGTACTGCCATCATGAAAATCTTTGTAGAGGGTGGGGGAAAAAGAAAATAAAAAGATGCCCAATAATTCATTATATGATTTATTGGACATCTATATTAATTTTTTATAGCAGTATTTTAAGCTAATACATCGTTACCGATTTCGATTACTGAAATCCCTTGATGATCTGCTCGAGTTAACAAAATTTCATGTTCTGAAAATAGCTTTTTCATCTTATTAACAAACTGCTCAGCAATAGGAGTGGGGATTATAGAAATAACTGTTGGACCAGCACCACTTAAAGCTGTTCCATAAGCACCTGCTTCTCTTGCAGCATGATGGATTTCATCAAAGTTCGGTATTAATTTTGCACGGAATGGTTCATGGAATAAATCAGATTCCATATAACGACCAATCCGTTCATAGTCTTTGTTAATTAAAGAGGCAGCAAGCATATTCGCATTGGCACTTGCACGAACTGCATAACCGCGATCAAACTGTGCCGGTAATACTTTACGAGCTTCGGATGTTTTTAATTCTACGTTTGGAATAAATACAACAAAAGAAGCGTCTAACTCTTTAATATGAATCGTATCAACATTTCCCTCATCATCTAACACTGAAATTGTAAGTCCACCTAATACAGATGCAGTCGCATTATCAGGATGTCCTTCAATTTGAGAGGAAATATTTAACTTATCTTGTGTTGTTAAGTTTAAATCACAAACGAGATTTGCTAACTCGATTGCCGCTACAATAGCCGCTGCACTACTACCTAAGCCGCGTGCGAAAGGCAATTCGCTTTTCATTTCGATTCGACATGGTGGTAGTTGTTTATTGAAACGAGCAGCAGTCTCTTTGGCAATCGTATAAATTAAATGTTCTTCTATAGTAAAGTCTTGTGGAAGATGTTCGGATAGATGAATAATTTCCCACGTTTCTGAGAGCGACACTGTTAATTCTAAATATAAGGACAAACTAAGCCCAATGGAATCAAACCCAGGTCCTAAGTTAGCTGTGCTCCCAGGAACAGTGATTTGCCATTTTTTTCTCATAGAATTCCCTCAATATAGTTACGAATTTCTTCTTCATCGTTTTTAAGTGATACTAAATCCACTTTCGATACGTTCATAGCAGTATCTGGATCTTTTAAACCGTTACCTGTAAAGACTGTTACGACACGGCTACCTTTTTCGATTTTTCCACTGTTTACAGATTTGATGACACCTGCAAGGGATGCGGCAGAACCCGGCTCAACAAAGATCCCTTCAGTACCAGCAATTAGTTTGTAAGCTGCTAAAATTTCTTCATCTGTAACAGAATCAATGATACCACCAGACTCATCACGAGCGGCTTCGGCTAATTTCCAACTTGCTGGGTTACCGATACGAATGGCAGTAGCCACTGTTTCTGGATTTGCAATTGGTTCACCTTTCACGATGGCAGCAGCACCTTCTGCTTCAAAACCATACATTTTAGGAAGTCCAGTATTTTTAGCTGCATTATATTCTTTGAAACCTTTCCAGTAAGCAGTAATGTTCCCAGCGTTACCTACAGGAATGCAAAGGTAGTCTGGTGCTTGTCCTAAGCCATCCACGATTTCAAAGGCTGCAGTTTTTTGCCCTTCAATACGATATGGATTCACAGAGTTTACTAATTTAACAGGTGTTGTCTCACTTACTTGACGAACGATCGATAAAGCATCGTCAAAGTTTCCATCAATTTCGATAATTTTAGCGCCGTACATACAAGCTTGTGCTAATTTACCAAGAGCAACTTTTCCTTTAGGAATAACAACAATCGATTGGATACCCGCACGTGTTGCATAAGCAGAGGCAGCTGCTGAAGTGTTTCCTGTTGATGCACAGATAACACATTTTGCACCATCTTCAAGTGCTTTCGCTACTGCAAATACCATACCGCGGTCTTTAAATGATCCTGTTGGGTTTGCGCCTTCAATTTTTCCATATAATTCAATGCCTAATTCTTTAGACAAGTTTACTAAGTGTATAAGAGGAGTATTCCCTTCATTTAAAGTAAGTGAAGGTGTATTCTCAGTAACTGGTAAAAATTCTTTATATTCTTCAATAAGACCTTTCCACATAACGTTTTAGCTCCTTTTGTTCTCACTGGATGAACAGTTGTTTGTATATAGTAGACATTTTAACGCAAATTAGAGGTATATTTCAATAGGAATTGAGAAATTAACAAAGAAAAGCGGAAGCGGCTCGCCCAGCTCTTAAGAAACTGGAGACTTTCGACAAGCATGCTTGCATGCGTAGGAGGAAGTTGAAGTTTCGCAAAGAGCTAGCCGCTACAGCTAGACAACAAAGAAAAGCGGAAGCGACCCGGACCTCGTTTTTTGTCGAATTGTATCATAAAAAACTTTCAGAAAATTTGACAAAATGTTGTCTAATTCAATTTTTTTAGTTTAGTACAGCGGAGTTTTTTCTGAAAACTCATTGTATTCACTTAATAATAGTGATAACCTAACTTTTATTAAAAATAATTTGTATACAAAATACGACAAAAAGGAAGGATATGGAAACTTATATGAGTATTTGTGATGAAATAAAAAAGAGGTTTATTCGTTTGTCGAGAGGGCAGCGTAAAGTAGCACAGTTTGTAATTGATAATCAAAACATAATTGCTACACATACAGCTTCTGATGTTGGTAAGCTTATAGGAGTAAGTGAATCAACAGTAATTCGTTTTTGTTATGCAATGGAACTTTCAGGGTTTTCAGAGTTACAAGAAAGAATTAAACGAGACTTAATGGGGGATGAAGAAAGAAGTCAGTCTGATCACCCTCTAATCACGAAAAAGCAAGAGCATTTATTAAGTGATGTAATGAATCGTGATATTACAAGTATTTTAAATACTATTCAATTAGTGAATGAAAAAGATTTTGAAAAATCAGTAAAATGGGTGCATGAAGCAGGATTTTTATACGTATTAGGGTTTAGACAATCTTCGGCGACTGCCAATTTCCTAACGTGTACACTAGGAAATTACCGTAAGCACGTAAAACAAATTCAGCATGATGTTGAAAATATTGTTCAGCAAATCGGAAGTATGGACGAGCAGTCGTTGTTATTCGTAGTTGCTTTGGATGCAGTCCTTGAAGACGTGTTAACGATTGCGAAATTAGCAAAAAATAAAAATGTAAAAATTGTTGCGATTACAAATTCAAGTTTATCACCTATTCGTGACTATGCTGATATTATATTTACAGTAGGGGCACAAAAGCAATCATCAGCCGAAACAATTATTGCAGCACATTCATTTACACACGCATTAGTTGAAGGAATGGTATCGCAAAATAGAAAGCAATACACAGCATACAAAAAAGCAAATGCACAGATTGAAAGCAATTTCCTATTTTTAGAAAAATCGAAAATTATTTAAGTGATAGAACGTATTCGTAAATTGCGGGGGCATTTACGAATGCGTTTTTTTATAGAAAAGTGGAGGGCGTTCGCTCAGCTCTGAAAGAAACTATAGACTCGAATAACAACATCAATTTTTGTCTATTCTGTCATATATGATTCATGAGCTATGGAAATAAAGTTCTATTTTTCTAATTACACTCTGTTATGATAAAATGTAGTGGAATTATCAACATTATTTTAGGGGGACTCATTTGATGAGCAAAGTATTAGTTTTCGGACACAAAAATCCAGATACAGACACAATTACATCAGCAATCGTGTATGCATACTTAAAGCAACAACTTGGTGTCGATGCAGAAGCAGTGCGTTTAGGTGAAGTCAATAACGAAACAGCTTATGCATTAGAAAAATTCAGTTTCGAAGCACCACGTTTAATCGGAAATGTTGCTGAAGAAGCGAAAGAAGTAATCTTAGTTGACCATAATGAACGTCAACAATCAGCAGATGGTATTGAAGCTGTAAAAGTTACAGAAGTAATTGACCACCACCGTATTGCGAATTTCGAAACTTCTGATCCTCTTTATTACCGTGCAGAACCTGTTGGATGTACGGCAACAATTTTAAATAAAATGTTTAAAGAAAATAATGTAGAGGTACCATCAAATATTGCAGGCTTAATGCTTTCTGCAATTGTTTCAGATACGTTATTATTCAAATCCCCAACTTGCACAGAACAAGACGTACAAGCTGGGAAAGAATTAGCTGAAATCGCAGGAGTAAATGCTGACGAGTACGGTTTAGCTATGTTAAAAGCTGGTGCAGACCTTTCAGATAAATCATTAGAAGATTTATTATCATTAGATGCAAAAGAGTTTACTTTTGGTGATGTAAAAGCAGTTGTTGCTCAAGTAAATGCAGTAGATGTAAATGATGTATTAAACCGTCAAGATGAGTTAGTTAGCCTATTAAACCAAAATATTGAAGCGAACAATTTAAACTTATTCTTCTTCGTCGTAACAGATATTTTAAACAATGATTCAACAGCTGTCGTAGTAGGTAGCGCAAGTGAAGCGGCTGCGAAAGCTTTTGGAAAAGAACTAGTTAATAACCTAGTGGATTTACCAGGTGTTGTATCACGTAAAAAACAAATCGTACCTGTATTAACAGAGGGTCTATAAAATAAATAATCCCCGAACTTTTAGTAGGTCGGGGATTTTACTTTTTGCTAAATTCGCTACTTATCCGCCAAAAACGGGTTGATATCCGCCAAATTTAGCAATAAATCCGCCAAAATTGGCTAAATACCCGCCAAATTCAGTAATTTATCCGCCAAACTGGAAAACTCCCCCCGATTCACGCTACTTTTTCTTTAACTTCAATGGATACACTGCCGGGCCCTCAATGATATTTCCATTTTTATCGAACCGTGAACCGTGACATGGACAATCCCATGTTTCATCGCCTTCATTCCATCTTGTTTTACATCCTAAATGAGTGCATTTTGGCGTTTCAGATCGAGTTAAATACCCGCCAGCTAGGTTTGTTGTGACAAAGCCTAGTATTTTTAATGCTCTTAAGAAGTTCCGACCAAATTGCCCCCTTGATGGTGAATAAATGTCAGCGGCGCGATGTTTTTCTTTTGTAATCGAACTTGAAATAATTTCTCCAGCAACGAGTGAGTTGGATAAGCCCCATTTACGATATCCCGTAGCCACGTAAATATTTTGCTCGCCTTCTGTTAGGTGTCCAATGTAAGGCATTGAATCCGGTGTATCAGGATCTTGGGCACTCCAAGAATACGTTGGCTCTGGTAAGTCAAAAATCGAAGTCATTTCTATTTCAAGTGTTTTGTAATAATCCTGTGTATTTCTCTTCGTTCCAGCAGTATGGCTACTACCTCCAAAAATAAAATAAGGCGTATTGGACACTAATGCCGTACGAATCGTTCGTGTAGGATTTTCAACTGATAAGTATTGACCTTTCCATAATTCAGATGTTTTTGATGCTAATAAATAGGAACGTTCAACAGAAAGTTTTGTCGTATATAGTCCTTTGATCGATTCGATCGGATAATGGGAGCATAACACTAAATTTTTATAAGAAATGCGATGATCTTCTTCCGTTAACACATAGGATTCATCTAAAACAACCTTTGTCACTCTACTATTGACATACATTTGCGCCCCTTCTTTTAAGGCGAGCTTTGTAAAGTGAAGTGCAAAGTTAGTTGGATGAATTTGAGCAGTGTCTTCCATTTTAAGCGCCGACGTAATTAGAATGGGAAGTTCAGTATCGGTCGTTTCAATACCAGGCAGATTCAATTTCTTATATGCATCTAATTCATCCTGTAATGTTTGCTTCCCTTCATTTGTCGTTGCGTATAGATAAGAATCAACTTTTTGAAAAAGATCTACAGAAGCTTGGGATAGAGCATTTTCAATTGCTTTTTGATTGGCATGAAAATAAGTTTTTACATCTTCTTCTGAAAAAGCCTTCAGTAACTTCGAAAAAACAACGCCATGCTGTGGAGTAAGTTTTCCTGTTGAATGTCCTGTGGAACCGATTGCAATAGAAGGCTTTGCTTCAAGCAATACAACTTTAATTCCTTTTTTGGCGAGTAAATAGGCAGTATAAATTCCAGTCATACCACCACCTACAATACAAACATCACATTCTAATGAACTCGATATTTTTGATAGGGAAATAGAATTTACATTGGATAGCCATAATGAATTTTGCATAAGGGGGCCCCCAGTTATAGTGGTCTTTTCACCAAGTATTGGATAATTATGAGAACGGTATACACGCTAAAGCACATTTATTGTCTGATGAGCACTTGCCACGTAAAATGAAGGGAAAAGGAGGAGTCCTATATGAAAATTGAAGTATGGTCAGATTATGTTTGTCCATTTTGTTATATTGGAAAACGCCAGCTTGAAAAGGCGATAAAAGATTCAGGATACGAAGGACAGCTAGAAGTTGAATATAAAAGCTTTTTATTAGATCCAACAACACCTATAGATACAGAAGAACCAGTCTATTCTTCGTTAGCGAACAAATATGGTGTTACAGAAGAGCGTGCAAAAGAAATGACAAAGGGTGTAGCTGAACGAGCAAAAGAAGTGGGACTTGAATATGATTTCGATAACATGAAAAATGCAAACACTGTGGCAGCACATCGATTGGCAAAATGGGCGGCTACAAAAGGTAAAGGGGCACAAATGAGTGAAAGACTTCTTCAAGCCTACTTTTTAGAAGGTGTGGCCATTGGAAAGCATGAAGAATTATTAAAATTAGTCGAGAATATTGGACTAAATACTGCTGAAGCACAGGATATTTTAAATGGTGAACAGTTCGCCGATGAAGTAGAGCGTGACATTTACGAAGCTCAAAATATAGGGGTGCGCGGTGTTCCATTTTTTGTTTTCGATAATAAATATGGAATTTCAGGAGCTCAACCACAACAGCTTTTTGAACAAACGATTGCACAAGCTGCCAATGAAGCGGGCTTGAAACCAAAGCTGAAAATGATTGGAGATGAAGGGGAAGCTTGTTCAGATGGACAATGTGATTTGTAATTGTTCACCAAAAGAATGTTGAAATTCAGTCGAAAGTATGAGGCTTGTTTTCTTGAAATACTATTTTAACTCCTATAAGATAACATTATGTCTTGAAATCAAGATATATAAAGTTGAACTAAAGGAGTTAACATATAATGACAAATGTATTAGTAATTAAAGCAAATAACCGACCAGATGGAGTTTCAACGCAAATGTTTGAAACATTCGTTGAAGAAACAAAAAATGTAAATGGCCTTAATGTAACTACTTACGATGTATATGAAGAGGATACACCGTATTTTGGTCAAGATTTATTTAATGCTTTTGGAAAAGTACAAAGTGGTGAAGAATTAACAGATCTTGAATCTCGTTTACTTGCTGCAAAACAAAAAGCAATGGATGCTATTACAGCGGCTGACATCGTAGTACTTGCTTTCCCAATGTGGAACTTAACAATTCCAGCAAAACTACACACGTTCATTGACTATATTTATCAAGCTGGGTTCATGTTTAAATACACTCCAGAAGGGCAAGCAGTACAATTAATGACAGATAAGAAATTCGTTGTATTAAATGCTCGTGGAGGAATTTACTCAACACCTGAAGCACAACCAATGGAAATGGCAGTAAACTACATTAAAAACGTTTTCGGTGGCGTAGCAGGTATGGAACTTTTTGATGAAGTTGTAATTGAAGGACATAATGCTAATGCAGACAAAGCGCAAGAAATTATTGCAGAAGGTATGGAACGTGTTAAAGCATCAGCACATAAACTAGCAAAAGTAACAGCATAACTTATTTAACAACCCGACGTATAAATATGTCGGGTTGAATTTTTTAAAATAATAGTATTAATATTTTCGTTCGAAAGTGATGAAACGTGTACCTTGAAATGTTAGTAGTCCTAAATCATCCTCTGCCAAAAGCCCATATTGCTCGCCCGCAATCTGAAATTCCATTCGATCGCCGCTTTCTACTTCAAAAGTAGTATAATATGTTGTTCTCGTATGATCGCCAAAGACACTCGTACGTTTCGTAACGACTTTTGCAGGTACAGTCAGGGTAGGAGAAGCATTATTTTTAGCCCCTTGCTTAATAGATGAAAAAATCATATGTAAAACTGTACCAATTACAATAATAAAAATAACTCCAATAAATATTGGCACAAAGTTAAATAGCAAATCCCCGAAGAACATTGCATAAAACCTCCTTTTATTGTTTGTATATGACGCATTCTAATTGTCGAAATGAATAGTTCGTTCTGTCAGTTCATAAAATTTTTGAAGTAAGAAGAAAAACACAGTTAATCGAAGTTATGGTAGTTGGTTTTAATTCTATTAATGATATATACGAATGAAAGATGCGATGGTTACAAGTAATTTACAAACTAAAATAAAAAAAATCTAACTTATTAAAAAGTTAGATTCATAGAGTAATCGTTATATAGGGTAAAGTTGAAAATCAATTGTAACGTCAACATTTTCACTAATTAATAATCCACCAGATTCAAGTACCGCATTATACAGTAGCCTAAACTCTTTTCGATTTATACGGGTCGATGCAGAAAATGCGTATGTATCTTGCCCCCAGGGACTTTGCACGTGGCCATTATAGGTTGCTTGAAAGGTAATCGGTTTCATTACATCTTTTATTGTTAAGTTCCCTATTATATTATAGTTTTGATCGTTTATTTTACTAATAGTAGTCGCTACAAAATTGATTTTAGGATATTTATCTGCATGGAAAAAATCGGCGGAAACTAAATGGTTATCCCGAGCTTGATCTTTCGTTGAAATACTGGCAACATCAATTTCTATCGCTATTTTTGCAGTTGTTAAGTCTTCTAATGTGTCAGCTTCAATTACTGCTGAGTAGGAATCAAATACTCCTTTTACATTGGTTATCATCATATGTTTGACAGAAAATGTTATAGATGAGTGAGAGAAATCAATTGAATACTTAACCATAGATACACCCCAACTTTTTCTACTTTATTACTAAATAATAGCTGAAATTGAATAAGTGTACAATCGGTGTAAATAATAAATATTAAAGTTAGTGTCAGTTACTTTTTGTAACTTGATTTAAAATGGTACACTATAATGAGAACTTAAATTCTACCCAATAGACAAATGGAGAAAACAGGGGTGAAAAGTAGTGAAAGAAACGAAATTATGCCCTCGACTTTCAAAAGCAATGGAGCTATTAGGAAAGCGATGGACTACATTAATTTTATATCAATTGTTAGATGGCCCCCAACGTTTTAATGAGATTGAGTCAGCCTTGCCGGTAAGTGGTCGTTTACTCTCCGAACGGTTAAAAGAGTTAGAGAAAGAAGAGATTGTTCAACGGAAAGTGTACGCGGATGTTCCTGTGCGTGTGGAATATTCCCTCACTGAAAAGGGGAGTGCCTTAGAAGGGGCAATACGCGAAGTTGAAAATTGGTCACAAACATGGATAAAATAGTAATTTAAAATCTCTTGTCAAAAAGCGTTGTATTACCGATACTAAGAAGTATGACTTTAGAAAGGATTTTGCTTTTATGACAACACAAAGATGGGCAAATGACTTAGCCCAAATCGTTAATCCTAATAATATAAAATTAAATGAATCGTTAAAAAAATATACGATGACGAAACTGGGCGGAAACGCGGATATATTCGTCTTACCTGAAACAGAGGAAGAAGCAACGGCCATCGTGAAATATGCACACGAGCAGAATATACCTATTTTAATGTTAGGTAACGGATCGAACATGGTTGTGCGGGATGGGGGCGTTCGAGGGATTGTAATTTGCTTCCAGAAGCTAGATGAAATCCGAGTAGACGTCAATCAAATATACGCTCAAAGTGGTGCCCTAGTAATAAATGTATCCAAACTAGCAGCGATAAATGGGTTAACTGGTTTTGAATTTGCGTGTGGTATACCAGGTTCAGTTGGTGGTGCTATGGCGATGAATGCTGGAGCATATGGTGGTGAGATTAAAGATATTATTATCGATTGTACGGTACTAACAAAAGAAGGTGAGCGAATCGTCTTAACAAAAGATGAACTCGAATTAGAATATCGCAAAAGTATCATCGCAAAGAAAGAGTATTTCGTGTTATCGTCAAGATTCCAACTTGAACAAGGAATCCAAGAAGAGATTGATGCGAAAATTGCAGATTTAACTTTTAAGCGAGAATCTAAACAACCATTAGAGTATCCGTCAGCAGGAAGTGTCTTTAAACGTCCGCCAGGCTACTTTGCTGGAAAACTAATTCAAGACAGTGGCCTTCAAGGAAAAGGCGTGGGGGATGCAGAGGTATCAACGAAACACGCTGGATTTATTATTAATAAAGGAAATGCAACTGCTACAGATTATATCGAAACAATTAAAATGGTACAAAATGTTGTGAAAGATAAATTTGGAGTAGAATTAGAACTTGAAGTGAAAATTGTTGGGGAAGACTTGACAACCTAACAGATGGAAAAAAGCGCCTTTTTCACAAGAAAGGCGCTTTCTATCGTAGTAGAAAGGGATTAAACAAATGAAATTCATATCATGGAATGTCAACGGAATTAGAGCATGTATAAAAAAAGGTTTCCTAGATTATTTTAATGAAATGGATGCGGACTTTTTTTGTATTCAAGAAACAAAATGCCAAGCAGGTCAAGTAGAATTACAATTAGATGGATATTTTCAGTATTGGAACTTCGCCGAAAAAAAAGGATACTCTGGTACAGCCATCTTCACGAAGCATGAACCTCTTACTATTAAATACGGTGTAGGTGATGCAGAGTCAGAGGATGAAGGACGAATTATTACATTAGAATACAAGGACTTTTATTTAGTTAATGTATATACACCCAACTCGCAGCGAGATTTAGCTCGTCTACCAAAAAGATTGAAGTGGGAAGAAAACTTATTCCATTACCTAAAGACACTTGATCTCAAAAAACCTGTTATTTATTGTGGCGATTTAAACGTTGCCCATGAAGAAGTGGACTTGAAGAATGCAAAATCAAATATTGGAAATTCAGGATTTACATATGAAGAGCGAGGAAAAATGACTGAACTACTGCAATCAGGATTTACCGATACGTTCCGCTATTTCAACCCAGAAAGAACAGATGCCTATACATGGTGGAGTTATATGAACAAGGTACGTGAGCGAAATATCGGGTGGAGGATTGACTATTTCATTGTGTCTAATCGACTAATCGAAACGATTAAAGCAACAGACATCCATTCTCATGTATTAGGTAGTGATCATTGTCCCATCCTCTTAGAGTTATCTAAAAGCTAATAAGTAAAATATTCTAAGTTCCAAGAAAGATTGACAACTCAATAAATGGACTATAATCTCTAATAAAACAGTTATTTTGTAGAATAAAGTAGAAATAATAGAATGAAATGAGGGGTGATGAGCACACAATGACAGAGCCGATATTAGTAAATGTAACAGAAGAAATTGTATCCGGCCTAGTGAGGTTTTTATTACACGGTACAGACTACCAAACTTTTTGTCATTGTAACTACTGCGAAACAGAAATTACTGCGGATGTATTAAATAAATTACCAACATATTATGTAGCAAATAATGAGGCAAGAAATGAAGCCTTTAAACAATTAAAATCCCCAGAAAATATTGAAAAAATCAATCGTGAAATCATATTATCAATTTATGCAGTTGGGAAAAATAAAAATCATGCGTAATGTCCAATCAGTCTTTAATGACTAATTGGATATTTTTTTGGAAATAGAAAAGTTTAAAATTTGAAGCTGAGCGAACGCCTTTCGCATTTCGATATTGTTTTAAGTTACCTTTTTAGGTGTGTTGTAGTAAAATTAGTAATGACATTTTGAAAGTGAGGAGACTTGTTATGCCAACACCTAGTATGGAGGACCATATCGAGCAAATTTATTTATTAATACAAAGTAAAGGATATGCAAGGGTGTCTGACATAGCTGAAGCATTATCAGTTCTTCCTTCCTCCGTAACAAAAATGGTGCAAAAGTTAGATAAAGACGGATATTTAGTATATGAAAAATATAGAGGGCTTACACTAACATCAAAAGGTGAAAAGCTAGGGGAACGTCTAGTAAGAAGACATGAGTTACTAGAGCAATTTTTACGCCTTATTGGAGTAGATGAAGGACGAATATATGAAGATGTAGAGGGGATTGAACACCACTTAAGCTGGAATTCAATTGACCGCATAGCGGATTTAGTACAATTATTAGAAGAAGATCAAACAATTTTAAAGAAACTTGAAACATTGAAAGAACAATAAATGACATTAGGCAAGCAGAAAGGATCGACGAAATTGAACGAACTTAAATCAGGCCAAATAGTTGAATTAACTGTACTGGAAGAGCAAGGTTCTAGATGGATTTTAACAAACGGCGTATTAGAAATCCCTTTAAACAGTTCCGATGTACAAGAAAAACTAACGATAGGTGAGAGGCTAAAAGTATTCCTTTATGCAGATCGACGTGGTAACTTACAAGCAACAACGGTTATACCAGAAATTTTACAAGGTGAATATGGTTGGGCTCGCGTTATTAAAGTCTCAAATGAGGGGGCTTTCGTTGATATCGGTTCAACAAGAGAAGTACTAGTTGTGGCTGAAGATTTACCACCACTAAAAGAAGTATGGCCACAAGTAGGAGACCATTTATTTATTACACTACGCACAGATCGTAATGGTGACTTATTTGGACGATTAGTAACAGAGGAAAAGGTAAATGAGCTATATGAAGGTGCGTTTGAAGAGCTGCACAATAAAAATATTAAAGCTCGTGCGTATCGCTTATTGCCAGTAGGTTCCTTTTTATTAGGCATTGAAAATCCATACCGTATTTTTGTACACAACTCCGAAATGACAGCAGAACCAAGGCTAGGACAAGAAGTGAGCGTTCGTGTTATTGCAGTAAAGGATGATGGCTCATTAAATGGTTCGTTACTTCCAAGAAAACATGAACGACTTGGGAAAGATGCAGAACAAATTCTCGCCTACCTTCAAAGTGTTGGAGGTAAGATGCCTTTTGGAGATAAATCTTCACCTGAAGAAATTACAGAAATGTTCCAAATGAGTAAAGGCGCTTTCAAACGTGCTTTAGGGACATTAATGAAAGAAAAAAGAATTAAACAAGAAAATGGTTGGACAGAAATACTTTAAGCAAAAAAAGTAAAAGGGCAATATGGAACCTTTTACTTTTTTTAACGTACTAATTTTAGAGTAAGGCTTAGAAGTAATATGAAAGGGGAGTAGATTATGAAACATAAATGGCTTTCTATAATAACCGTATTTGCATTGATGATCTCAATAATTATTCCTACAAGTGCATCAGCTACTACGAATAATGTCAACGCAATAAATGAAAAACTAGGTGTACCGATTGTTGTTTATGGAGCAAATTTGTCTGAGGAAGAACGAGCAACTGTAAAAGAAGCATTGCAAGTTTCTAAAGAAGCAGAAATAGATGAAATTACAGTTTCAGGGGACGACCTAATCAAATACATTAAAGATAGTAATGCAAGTTCACGCATGTATTCTTCAGCTAAAATTACGCGACAAGAAGCCGGAAAAGGACTTGTCATCAGCATTGTGACACCAGAAAATATAACAGAAGTAACTTCAGAAGTGTATGCTAATGCAATGCTTACAGCGGGAATTGAAGATGCAAAAGTAGAAATCGCAGCACCTAAACCTGTAACAGGTCACTCTGCTTTAGTAGGGATTTATAAAGCATACGAAGTAAAAACAGGGGAAACATTAGATATTGAACGAACAGATGTAGCCAATGATGAACTTTCCATTGCAACACAAATTGCGCAAAACGCTAATATTAGCGATGAACAAATAGCAGAACTGTTAACGAGCATTAAACAAAAAATCTCTGAAATGGACCCTGCTACAAAAGAAGAAGTTGCTAAAATCGTGGAAGATCAATTAACTGCCTTAAATATTCAATTAAGCGACCAAGATCGACAACTCTTAATCGACTTAATGGATCGCATTAGTAATTTAGACATCGATTTTAATAAATTATCTGAGCAATTAACAGATTTAACAAAAGAGTTTGAAGAAAGATTTGGAGACGTTCTTCAAGATGAAGGGTTTTGGACGGGTGTAAAAAACTTCTTCAATAATTTAATTGATACGATCTCCTCATGGTTTAAATAATTGGAACAAGCGAGCAAATTAGTTAAGTTATGAACAATGCTATGTTATATTGAGAGCAAATGGGAGGGATGAACATGGAGTTTAAATTAGCTGAAAAAAGTCCAAATCACTTTTCATACGAGTATGAGCAAGAAGGAAAAAAACTAGCTGAAATTGAATGGAATTTGCGTGGAAAT
Source organism: Lysinibacillus antri (assembly GCF_003977595.1). Classification (GTDB taxonomy): domain Bacteria; phylum Bacillota; class Bacilli; order Bacillales_A; family Planococcaceae; genus Ureibacillus; species Ureibacillus antri. The sequence continues at coordinate 129,483 of NZ_RYYR01000009.1, forward strand.
TTAATGGATATGACCCATACTTATGTTTCAGATGATTTGCGCGGGCAAGGGGTAGCTAAAAAACTACTAGATCAAGCTGCAGAGTATGCAAGGGAAAATAACTATAAAATGAATGCAATCTGTTCATATGTCATAGCGGCATTCGACAAAAGCAATGTATATGATGATGTGAAAGCATAGAATAAAGGCAATCAAGTTGAAATTTCAATTTTGATTGCCTTTTACTATTTTAAGTCTATTCTAATAAAAATGTGTGAAGGCAAAAATAAGCGTAGTTAGAACAGAGGATGCGGCAATGATGGATGTTACTTCCTTCCAATTGTAAGTATAATCATTTTTATTCATAAGTTCGTTCCTCCCTTTAATCGTTAATCCCGAATCCGAGTAATAATACTGTAGAATATTGGAGAAATATAATGAGAAATTAGTTGTTATGTCATTTTTTATGATATAATAGAAAATTTGCTATCATGAATAATTGGGTTGATATATAAGAATATTCAATAAATAGTAGAAATATGACCTTTTAATGTTAAAAAATTATTGGAGAAATATATACCAGCTTTAATTTGTTTTAAATTCTAATCAAATGGGGAAAAGTACGGCATACCGATTTATTGGAGGGATAAACATGGCAAAATTAAAAGGAAAAGGTGTAGTAGTTTCAGCATTGCTCGCGGGTGCAGCTTCTTATTTAAGTAAAAAGCAAAACCGAGAGAAATTAATGAATATGTTTCAAGGCTTGCAATCAAAAACAAGTTCGAAAACAGAGCATTCAAGTACAAAATATAACAACCTGACAGAAATTGCAGAAGCGGCTGCTGGTCCTACTTCAACAAAAATTCGCGAAAATAACTTCATTGCAGAGGGTGGGGGACAAACCGCACTCGCTTACTACAATGAGGACAATCAGCAAACAATTCATTAAATGTAAATAGTACGAAGAAGAAGTCGACAACTAGATTAGCGAGTTGTCGACTTCGTTTTTTTTATTAGCGTAATTAAAGCAAAGAGTAATAAAATCACCCCAGTTAAGAGAAAGCCACGCGAGATACTTAAGGATAACCAACCTAAGATAGAAGACCCGACCACAACGCCTAAAGAGAAGAACGCATAAAAATAGCCATATGCTTTACCTCTAGTAGCCTTAGTGGTTGAATCGATTAACAAGGAATTAATAGAAGGGAATAAAAAGCCAAAACCAATACCATAAGTAGCCATTGCGACGTATAGTAGAACAATGTCATTAGCGATACTTAATAGAAGTTGACTTCCCCCCATTAAAGCTATGCCTAGAGAAAGTGTGTAAATTGGCGTAACCCTATCAAAAATACGGTTAGTCGGAAGTAAAAATACTAACACTGCCACAACTCCAAAAGTACTTAATAAAGTGCCACTTACCTTTGCATCATAACTTAATGCTTCCACGTGTAAAGGAAGTAAATAGGCAATGACCCCTTGAGAAAACATTAAGAAAAAGGCTCCAGTCAAGGCCTTTATGACGCCTGTATGTAATAATAAATCGCTTATTTTAGAGGTAGGATTATGCTGTTTTACTTTGCGATTTGTATTAGTAGGAAATTTACTCAAAACAAAAATTGCTATGACGCCTAAAAGGAGCATAAAAATAGCTGTTATACTGAATACAAAAGGTACGGATGTACGACTAGCTAATATCCCACTGAATGCTGGGCCTGTGATGGCGGCAATTCCGACAAAAGCCCCTGATATGGCGCTACCTTTCCCACGTTCTTCTTTGTTAACAAGATTCGATAAATATGTAAACGCAGCTGGTACAATTAATCCTGCTACAAGCCCATGTAAAAATCGAACGACAAGTAATGATAGTGTGTCGTTAATCAAACCATAGGAGAAAAGAGATAATCCGGTTGTAAGGAGACCTATGATTAAAATAATGAACGGACCTTTTCGATCTGTCCAAATACCGGAGATGATATTGCCGAAAGTATTTGAAAAGGAATACATCCCAACCGCTAATCCTGTTACAAAAGAAGAGGTGCCTATTGATTCAGCAAACGTACTCATGATAGGCAATTGGGTGAATAAGTCAAAAAATGAAAAGAAAATAATTGCATATATAAAATACTTCAATATCCTCACTCCTAATGATAATTCCTCTCAATAAATAGTATAGCATTTAAAAGATATATTTGAATTATATCTTTTAGAAAAGGTAATGTGATAAATAAAAAACGGCAAAATCTGTATGATTTTGCCGTTTTAGAAACATTAAGCGTTCGAAGTTTCTTTTTTCATTGTTTTGTTTTTAGCAAGGTTTACATGCCAAGAAAGAGCTTCCTCTAAAATGTGAGGAGTTTGTGCATTACCAGTTGCTTCTACAGCACGGTTGTAGTAATCCCATAATTGCTCTTTGAACTCAGGGTGAGCACAGTTTTCAATAATTAAAGATACACGTTCTTTTGGAGCTAGTCCACGTAAGTCCGCAATACCTTGTTCAGTTACGATTACATCTACATCGTGTTCTGTATGGTCTACGTGAGATACCATTGGAACGATTGACGAAATAGCGCCACCTTTAGCGTATGATTTCGTTACAAAAATACCTAGACGAGCGTTACGAGCGAAGTCACCTGAACCGCCGATACCGTTCATCATTTTTGTACCTGAAACGTGAGTAGAGTTAACGTTACCATAAATATCTAACTCAAGAGCAGTGTTGATTGAGATTAAGCCTAAACGACGGATAAGCTCTGGGTGGTTAGAAATTTCTTGTGGACGTAAGCAAATTTTATCAGCATACGCTTCTAAGTTGCCGTATACTTTCTTTTGTAATTCTTCAGTAAGTGTAATAGAAGTTGCAGCTGCAAAGCGTACTTTACCAGCATCGATTAAGTTGAATACAGCATCTTGTAATACTTCTGAAGCTACAACTAAGTTTTCGAATTCTGAATCAGCAAAGCCGTCAAGTACCGCGTTTGCTACAGAACCTACACCAGATTGTAGAGGCATTAACTCATTTGTTAGGCGTCCAGCTTTAATTTCAGAGCGGAAGAAGTCTAATAAAAGGTTTGCCATTGTTTGTGTTTCCTCATCTGGAGGAACGATTAATGATGGCGCATCTGGCTCTTCAGATACTACGATTGCTTGAATTTTGTCTAAATCAACACGGATACCAATTTCACCAATACGTTGTTCAGCGTTTGTCATTGGAATTGGTTCACGTTGACCTTGTTCTGCTGGAATATAAATATCATGAATACCGATTAAACTTTCAGGGTGTGAAATGTTTAATTCGACAATAATGTTTTCGGCATATTGTGCGAAGATTGGTGAGTTACCAACAGAGTTTGTTGGAATGATTAATCCATCTTCAGTAATAGCAACTGCTTCTAAAATTAAGTGTTTGATTGGTCCGATAATACCTTGACGTACTAACTCAGCATTATGTGAAAGGTGAGCATCTACATAAGAAATTTCACCTTTGTTAATTAAACCGCGCATTACAGCGTCACCTTGGAAAGGACCACGCTTATTGATTACACCAGCAGCAGCTAAATAGTTGTCTACTTCAGGCCCTAAAGAAGCACCAGTATATACATCAATTTTTACTTGTTCATTTTTAGCTCTTTCTACTAATGCCATAGGAACTACTTTTGCATCCCCAGCACGAGTAAATCCTGACATAGCTACAACTGTACCATCTTCAATTAATGCAGCCGCTTCTTGTGCAGATACAACTTTATCTGCTAATTGTTTTAAACCTAAACGTTTCTCAACTCTTGGATCCATAAAAAAATCCTCCCCTAAAAAAATGATGGTTAAAGTAAAATAAGATAGAACTTTGTAGAATTTTCTATTAATTTAGTTGAATAATTTTTCAACCTGTATAAATTATAATATCACCAAATTGTCACACATTCTTTATGTAATGCATGAAAGTGCTTAAAAAACGCATAAGCGACAAGAAAACGTAATATAAGATAATATTCGGGTTTTAGTAACGGAAAAATGGATTCGACAAAGTGAATAAAAATACAAAACGACCTTCCTAAATGGCAGGAAGGTCGTCTGGATTATTATTTATTTAATAGTTAAAAGCCTAATGAACGACGGAAGTAGCTTGCATATCTTTGACTTACAGGAATTCTCGTACCGTCTTTCATAATTAATAAAAATGTTGAGTGTGAATCAGGTTGAATTTCTTGAATAAAATCAATGTTCACAATATAAGAACGATGGCATCGAATAAAAGAATCCGGTGCTAAAAATAATTCTAAATCACTTAAATTTAAACGATGATAGCCTTCACGGTTCATAGTTTTTACAAATGTTTTGCGAAGCTGGGTTTCAAGATAAATTACTTGATTATGTTTAATTGGATACCAGCAATCATCTATTTTAATTGTAATGTAATTTGTTAAAAATGGTGATGGCTTTTGCGGGAAGATAGCAGTAACTGCACCTTTTGTTTCTCCTTCTTCAATTAAAGGAATACTCATACCGTAATAAGGGACACCGAAAACATCAGATTCAATGTAAGTATTAATCTTTTGTCCGTATGTAAGAGCTTGATGAGCTGCAGATCCTTCTTTTACCGGGTCACCAGGTTTAATTTTTAGATCTACTTTTTTACTAGGTTGATAATACAGATATTCATTTGTATCTGAAATAGCAATTGACGTATTCTCAGGGAAGAAATCTTTTATGACATCCATAATTTCTTCAATTTGCTTTGGATCCACTATTTACACCTCATTTTTATATACATTTCATTATATATTGTTATTTTACTACATATTTATATAAATGAAATAGAGAAGATTGCGGGATAATTAAAGAATTTTAAGTTAGTAAGAAATTATTTTTCTTTTTTTTGTCACTTTTTTAGTTTTCATGTTTAAAATAGTGTACCTTATAGTTATATACATATACATTCTTTAGAATAAAAATAAAGTAAAATGCATTTTCACAGTGAAAAAGTTAGTAACACGCTCTTAAAACTATGACCTTAAAATGAGTTGAAAAAAAATGAAATTATGGTAATATTCACTTTAGTTGAAAGTAATTAATTCTTTATTCTCATTTATCTATTAATAAATAACCACATATTAGCATATCATACTCAATAAGTCATGGGTTGCCTGGCATGAAAATTTATTGTGAATTAATATACATAGTTTAGCATTCAAATGGACTCCCATTATCTATAAGAGACGCATAAAAAGAGACATCAAGGGAGTTTAATAGCTGAATGAAATAACAGCCTGGCGTTTTTAAACTCGTACAATTTAAAAATGCGCCAAGGTAGGATAGTAGATGTTCGTTATTGTTATAAAAAACAATTATGCGATTTGCATTCTGAAGAAAGATGGGATAATCTATGCAACTACACCAACATTCAATTTCTGAAACAATTTCTAAAAGGTACTTTCAAGAAATTGATAGCATAAACCAATATAACGGGATTGAGGATTTTTTTAATATTGAATCCAAGCTGTTATTTGAGATCTTTCACTTAGAGGCAACAAAAGCGAAAAAATCATTACATGAAATTATTGATATTCTTTCAATACGTTTCGGTAAACAGGTAATTAAAGTAGTACGTAATTATTTTGTAATTTTATCGTCAATTGTTGCTCGTAAGTTATTAGATAACCAAGTACCTTCTAAGAAAGCGTTTGCGTTTAATTTGGCTTGTGCTGATATGATTGAAAATAAGATGAAGGATGCAGAATTCATCCAGTTTGCGGATGACTTAGTAGACTTTTACGTTTATTTTATTGCAGACCGTAAACAACCTACATTCCGCCATCAAACAGTAAATAAAGTAATTATGTACATAAACGATGAACTTGAAAATGATCTAACAGTAGAGAGCATCGCGCAAAAATTCCATATAAGTACTAGTCATCTTTCTCGTATATTTAGAGAACATGTTGGGATCACTCTAGTAGAGTATTTAAACGTGCGCAGAGTTGAAGAATCTCAATATTATTTAAGACATACAAACAAAAGTATTACATCCATTTCGGAACAATTCCATTTTTGTAACCAAAGTTATTTCACAAGAATATTTAAGAAGTATACAGGCGTTACACCGAAACATTTCAGAGATGAATTACATCATGAGTTTTATCGATTTGAAATTCCAGAAATTGATTTAGAAAAAGTATAGGCAAAAATTCGATACAGTTGGCAAGGAATTGCCAGCTGTATTTCATTTCAGAAGAAGTTTAAGTGTATATAATGGCATCTGCTAATTGATATTCACATTTCCTTTACTGTATACTTCGACTTAGAAACTGTTTAGTAGGTGGAAAAATGAAAAAGCTACAACTCTTTTCAATGTTAGGTCTAATGGTGCTTGTGCTCTCAGGATGCCAAGCGGTTGAAAATCAAGAAGGATTTTTTTATGGTACATTTGTTAAACCAATGGACTGGCTACTAGATTCATTAGGTAATAACATATTTAACGGAAGTTATGGTTTAGCAATTATTGCAATTACAGTGTTTATACGATTGATTTTAATGCCGTTTATGTTAAAAAACTATCGCCAACAATCGAGAATGAAAGCAAAAATGGATGTTGTTAAACCGAAAATGGACGAGATCCAACAACGATTGAAGGAAGCAAAGACAAAAGAAGAACAAATGGCTATTCAGCAAGAGATGCTAACGCTATATCGTGAAAATGGGATTAATCCACTGAATATGGGATGTTTACCAATTGTTATTCAAACGCCAATTATCATGGGGTTATATTTTGCCATCCTTTACTCAGGGGATGTTAAAAGCCATGAATTTTTATGGTTTAATTTAGGCTCTCCTGATATTATAATGACGGCTATCGCAGGTATTGTTTATTTCATTCAAGCAAAAGTTTCGTTATGGACAGTTCCAGAAGCTCAAAAAGCGCAAATGAAATTAATGATTTACATTTCGCCAATTATGATTGTGTTCATTTCCTTCTCGTCTATGGCGGCACTTCCACTTTATTGGTCAGTGAGTGGTTTGTTACTTATTGCGCAAACTTATATTGGACGAAAATATTACTCAGAACATCCAGAAGCGAGTCAATCAAAATAATAAAACGGACAATACGCCGAGGTCGAATGTGCCTCGGTTTTTCTTATTGCCTTTTGGTTGGTGTAGCATACAGAATTTTTGAGAATATTAGTCGAAAATTGAATGGATAAATAAAGCGAAATAAATTAAAGAATGCTAAAATAAAAGCATTGTATAGGAAAGAGGCAATGTGGCATGAAGCGATCTAAATATCTCGATAATCAAAAAAAATCAAACAAAGGTAAGTTCATCTTTGGAGGAATTGTTGTAGTAATTATCCTCGTAGTTATTTATTTTTTAGTAAGCGGTAATAATACTTCTGAAAGCAGTAAAGACGAACCTGAACAAACATCTGAGCCAAAAACAGAAGAACCGTCTGAAGGTGAAGAAAACGTGCAGGAAGATCCAAAGGAAAACGTAGAAAATCCGAGTGTCTCAACCGAGGAACCAAAAGGAAATGCAGTACCAAATGAAGGGGTAACAAATGGTGGCTACATCGAAGGACAATCTTTACCGACCGAGCCAACATATGTGAATAACGTGTTAATTGCAAATAAAAAATATCCACTTCCACGCGACTTTGACCCTGGGGAAGATCCAACGGCACGTACAGCATTCGATCAAATGGCACAAGATGCAAGAACGGCTGGTTTTGAAATAGTTGCTTTTAGTACATATCGTTCCTATGAGTATCAAGAAACTATCTATAATAATTACGTAAGTCGTGATGGAAAAGAAAATGCAGATCGCTATAGTGCAAGACCTGGTTACTCAGAACATCAAACCGGTTTAGCATTTGATATCGGAGAAAAAGATAAAAAAGATTTGTGGTTAACAGAACAATTTGGCGAGACTCCGGCGGGTAAATGGCTTGCTGATAATGCACATAAATATGGGTTTATTTTACGATATCCAAAAGGCAAAGAAGCCATTACAGGGTATATGTATGAGTCATGGCATTTCCGTTATTTAGGCGTCGATTTAGCTACAGAAGTAAAAGCATCCAATTTAACATTAGAAGAATATTTAAAGATACAATAAAAGGATGGTGTGCATTTTTGCACACCATCCTTTTTCTAAAAAAGATAAGAAAGTATAAAATTTTAGACTTAGGACAGTGTCTAGTTTCAGCGCCCTAGTCCCTCGGAAACTTCCACTTTTCTTACAAAATTGGTGTTAGTAATCGGGATATAGATTCTTTAAACTTAATGAGTCCAGAACGATTTTCATATTTTTCTGTCGTTAATTCTGTACAATCTTGAATATCCTTTTCAAAAACTTCTGCTAACTCATGAGAAATGAATGGATCGTAAATAAACGCATTGACCTCAAAATTTAAACTAAAGCTTCGTACATCAATATTAGCTGTACCTACAGTAGAGGCTTCATCGTCAATAACAATTGTTTTTGCATGAATGAATCCTTTTTCATAAATATAAATTCGTGCCCCTGCTTTTAGTAACTGACCAACATAAGAATAAGTTGCCCAATAGACAAACATATGATCAGGTTTATTAGGAACCATGATACGAACATCGATACCAGATAGGGCAGCAATTTCAATAGCCGTTAAAAAGCTATTATCAGGAATAAAATAAGGGGTTTGAATATAAATATATCGCTTTGCATTCATCAATAATTTTAAATAGCCATTTTTAATGGTAGGCCATTCTGTATCAGGACCACTCGATACAATTTGCATTGCTACATTCCCTTTTTTAGGGATAGCAGGAAAGTAGCTTTCCGAGTAGTCAATATTATTTTCACTCGCTTGGTTCCAATCAAGCAAAAATCGCGTTTGTAGAGGGTGTACAGAACTTCCTTCAACTCGAATATGTGTATCTCGCCAGTAACCGAACTTTTTATTTAACCCTAAATATTCATCTCCTACATTAAAGCCACCAATATAACCAATTCTTCCATCAATCACAACGATTTTACGATGATTTCTAAAATTTAAACGAGGATTCAGTAATGGAAGAATAGACGGAAAGAATACTTCTACCTCTCCCCCTAAATTTTGTAGCTCCTTAAAGTGCCTTTTCTTTAACCCACGAGAACCCATTTCATCATAAAGTACGCGAATTTTCACGCCTTGTTTTGCTTTTTTCTTCAGAATGGAGTAAATTCGGTCCCCAAGGTTATCGAGTTTGAAAATATAGTACTGAATGTGAACATGATCTTTCGCGTTTGAAATATCTTCAATCAATGCTTCGAACTTTTTTGTACCATCGTCAAAAATTTGCACGTCGTTATCTTGCGTAAGAACAGCATCACTTGTACTTAAATTCATGTGAATGAGGCTTTTGTACTTTTCTACTGTATCTGTATTAAAATCCAACGTGTTATTATCCAATGCTTCAATCTGGTAACAAATTAACTTATCAATGCCGATATCTTTTTGTCCTTCCCATCGAAAAAGATGTTTTTTTCGCATTTGTCTACCTAATAACAGATAAAGGATGAAGCCGAAAAGTGGAATGAAAAATAAAACGAGAATCCAAGCCCAAGTGGAAGAAGGGTCTTTGCGTTCTAAAAAGATAACAGTAATTGCGAAAATAATATTTAAAATTAGGATCATTATCGGGAAAAAAGTTATGGTACCAAACAAGAGGTTCATTGAAATGCACCTACTTTGATTTAATTAAGTATATTATAGCGTATATAAATGTTGGAAAGTAAATATTTACATTACTTAATACTGCTCTGCATGGAAATAGACTTCAGTAAAATCCAATTTCATTAACTTTTCTCGATTAATAAAAACCTTTATGATCCCAGTATCTCCATAAACAATGCCTTGTTCATCATTTGTAACAATTTGTAGTAGTAAAGTGTCAAACCTTTTTAAAAATTCAGAATTTGTTCTTGAATCTTCTTCAATAAAATAAGGATATCCCCCGATTTTATGTTCAGCGCCTAAATAGGTTTCAAAATATAAATCTTCTAATGTCTGTTCATCATCACTAATGTGCCCATAATCGGAGAGTGGAAATCCTAAATATTGCTTAAGGCGATAATCGGTAGCAGTCACAGGTTCCATATGATCTGAAAAAATTAGTCCCATTTCATTTTGAATAGGAAAGTCGCTTCCTAAGTTACTTAAATAAGAGAAGTCTTGAACAAGTTCTCCTTCCGGCAATATGCTTGGGTAGTAACGTATTTTAAATTCTTGTTGAAAATATAATTCTTTTACTTGAGCTTCAGGAAAACAGAGGTCTTTTGAAATAAATATTTGTAGTATACCTTTTTCCGGGAACGGCGGTAGAAATATTGAATCACTAAAATTGATTTGTGCTAATAAGTGCATATAATTTCCTTTTAAATCTTTTGGATGTACATGAGTTTTTGGTAAATAGGGGTATCCAGCAAATTTGCTTTCGGTAGGGGAAGTGATACGGCGGTAAGGCGTAATTAAAGTATTCTTTAATAGAGAGGGTACTAATTTGTCTCGAAAGCGTTCCATCTGATGAGGTAAATTAATAAAATCTTTAGTTTCCACCATTATTCCTCCAACAAAGTACACTCACTTTATTATGATGATAAAGGAAAGTAACCTTTGTTCAATTTTGAATTACTTTACTATATTTTCCTCAAAAACTTTAGCAAATAAACGTCTGTAAAGAAAAATAATAAAACATTGCGCATAGTAATATACGCAATGTTTTGGCTAATCATGTTCAATTCTTAAAGATTTCTTTGAATTTTTAAAAAGGAAAATGAATGCGATTGATAAAAGTGCAAGTGAAACGGCAACATAGTAAGTAATTGTTATATCCACTTTAAATAACGAGGTGAAAAATAAAGGTCCAATGATTCTCCCTAAATTATCCATCGAATACGTTAAACCGGCTGCTGTCCCGTACTTCCCTCCAGATTCTTTTGAACTTAATGACACAACGCATGTTCTCGCTAAAGCATTTCCCGCAGTGAATACGCATAGAGCGAGTCCTGCAAATACTAGGTTTGAGGTTAAGGTCATAAGTAAAAGTCCGATGGCGGTAACAATCTGTGCTCCAGTTAACCACTTTGTTTCAGTGCCATCTTTAATTTTGCGAACGACACCACCTTGAATGGCAGCATCGACAAATCCACTAAACATAAACAAAAATCCAAGTTGAAGCGGAGTAATGTTTATCTTTTCGATTTGGAATAATTGAAATGTCGCTTCTACACCAGCTAACGTAAACGTTACAAGGAATGAAAAGAAAAATAAATAGCGAACGCGATAGTGTAATAGATGGGATGCCCCTTCTGGAATAAATGAGCGTTTATTTGCTTCACCGAGACGCTCAGGTTCTTTTAAAACGGCTAGAGCATAAATGAATAGGGCCCCAATTAAAATTGCAGAAGTAATAAATGGGAGCTGCAAGTCAATATGACCTAACAAGCCGCCAATTGCAGGACCAAAAATAAAACCGAGACCGATCGACATTCCCATAAAGCCCATGTACATATTCCGTGTTTCATTTGTGGACATATCACCAATAAATCCAGTAACAGATGTATACAGTGCCCCAGAGAACAATCCACCAATTACACGGGAAATATAAAGCATGAATAGGTTATTAATAAATAGGCTAAAAACAACAAAACTTAAACAAAAGCCGATTAGACCAATTAAAATTAACTGCTTTCTCCCGATTTTATCAGAGAGCTGTCCCCAAAGTGGTGCAGTAAAAAAGCTGGCGAGTGCATAGATTGTCAGCAGGCCACCAACATGTACTTCATCCCACCCTTGTTGAATAATCACCTCAGGTAACACGGGAATGATAATGCCGAACCCTAAATAAACTAAAAATTGGACGGACATTAATAGTAATAGCGCCTTTTTCATGAAAACCCTGCTTTCTAGTTATTAAATTATGACAATTGTACCTTGAGTAAAACATATTAACAAGTTCTATAAAAAAGCGAAAGCGGCTGGTTCAGTTTTCGAAAATGTGAAATATTTGTTACAACGATTAACATATGGAAAATTAGGGGATAGTAGTAGAAAGATAAAAGGGTAGAGGAATCGACTATTTATAGATTATAGGACCTTTACATAAGGAAGTATATGGACCATTGCAATTGTAGTCAGATCAAATAAATTAAAGTTGAGAAGCTTTTTGGTTGACATTTATAAAGTTGTAACATAATTGAAAAACATATTTACAATAAAACGTGTTATGATGAACATAAGTTAACTTGTCAGACCTCTTAAATAAATGAAACCTTTTTACTGTTCAATCGTTAAAAATTATATATAGCGGAAGGTTAGGTGGAAGCATGACGAAGGAAGTAGACTTAAAAAAGATCGTTATGAATTTATCGAAATTAGGTGTTACTGCAACTGTTACAAAGTCACGTCTTGAATTACTTAAAGTATTAACACCACCAACACAAACTCCCCAAGTATAAAGATAAATATAGTACCTAAACATTTTTGTTATAAAAAAATCCCTGGCTAATTTGTTAGCCGGGGATTTTTATTTATATAGCGTGCTTCGCCTTTTTTATAAATCGTCATCGTCATTTGCGGAGAACATGTATGTTCGATAATGGAATTTCATACTAAATACTAATCCAATCGCAAGGGCGTTACCCATTAATGAACTCCCACCGTAACTCAAGAACGGAAGGGGAATCCCTGTAATTGGCAGTAGTTGAATCGTCATACCAATATTTTCAAATACGTGGAATGTAATCATAGCGATAATTCCTGCACAAACATAAGTACAAAATGGATCTTTTAATGTTAGGGTAGTTTTCGTTAAATGATAAATTAATAAGAAATATAAACAAATTACAAAACTAGCACCAATGAATCCCCATTCCTCACCTATTACAGTGAAAATAAAATCGGTATGGTTTTCTGCTACATAAACTTCACGATCTAAATAACCTTTTCCGAAGATTTCCCCTGAACCTATCGCGTTTAAGGAAGTGATCAAATGGTATCCCCAGTCACCTGAATACGAGTAAGGGTCCAACCAGGAATAAATACGGGCAAACTGATAGGGACTAAAACCAAACTTCTCTTCTAAAAAATCCTGCATGTATATGGCCATCCATAAAAGAGATCCACCAACTGTAACACCTACTGTAAATACAGGAAGAATAATTCGCCAAGATATTCCTGCAACAATAACTAATGCGGCAGTAATGGCTAAAAATACTAAGGATGAACCTAAATCAGGTTGGGTCATGATAAAAGCTAAAGGAACCATAAGAGTAATACCAATTTTACCCAATAAAATAAAATCCGTTTTGATTGTCTTAATGGAGTATTGTTCATGATGTTTACTAATTAACTTTGCAAGAGCTAGAATGAAAAATGTCTTCATGAACTCAGAGGGTTGGATATTTCCGATTGGTAAATGATACCAGCTTTTTGCTCCGTTTATCGGCTCGCCTATTTGACCTTTGCCTTCAGGTAAAAAGATAAGGATAAGTAAAAGCAATATTCCAAAGGCGTATAAATACCACGACATTTTTTTATATTGCTCCGGTTCAAAGTACATGACAAATGCTACGATAAAAGCTCCAATGACATACCATTGAAGTTGTTTAATAACAAAGTTTGTTAAACCATACTGACCTGTTGTTTGGGCAGAGGAAATGGCTAGCAAACTGACGATTAAAAAGATTAACAATATAAAAGCAAGCTTCCAATCAAATCGGCCTGCAAAATTTCGGTTAGTTTCCATTATTTTCACCTATTTAAACTTTTAATAAGTTTTAAATTTCATCTTTTCTTTTGCACTTTTTACTTTAACATAACTACATAAAAAAGGGCACTTTCGATTATGTACACTTCTTTTCTTTTATTTAAACAACAAGAGATACTTTAACTAGTAATCAGCCAATTATCAACATCAAATTTGGTCATGATTAAAAAATTTGATTTCCCTATGATCTCTCGCATAATTGTAACGAAAAGGGAAATGAAAATGTTTCAAAAAAACAGTTTACATCATATAATAACAATTGTATTGAACAATTGGAGTGTGATCGTATGGCAAAAAAACAAAAAACTGCTGAAGACTTTATTCATCACATCTACATACATATGAATGACGTCGAGCATTTCGTAATTTTTAGTGGCTTGTCTCTAAAGCAGTTTATTAATGCGGTCGAACCAATAAAAAATCTATTGCTACTAAAACATGATTACGATGACGGCTTATTCAATATGCATACACAATTTGACTTTGTGCCAAATGAAGATTTGAATAAATTTGTAAAGGAAATGGTGGACTCTAAAAAAGATTTGTGTTGGATAGACTTTGAAAATGAAAAACAATTAAACCTTTTAACACCTTATGAACAAGGGGAATTACTTTATTTAGGTCATAAAAAAGAACCGATACAATCACCATTCTTCTCCAAATTGCAAAATAAGTACGTATTTTACAGTTCTATTAATGACAAAATGACGAAACTATATTTTCGTTTTTTAAATGATACAGAAACGATCATATCAAATGTTTTGAATACATTAATTAAAGAGAAAGAAGGAAATGGTAGCTTTTGGCGGAGAAAATCAAAAGATTCTATTCCGCAAATCGATCCGATTATATTAAAGGCTTATCGACCTTTTACAAAAGAAGGGGTGCTTTTATCCTTGTATAAGATGGAAAAACCAAACAACTGCTACGGTATCGAACTACGTACACTTTCTGACTATGAATATCCAGATGAAGTTTGGGATGATTTAGATCTCATTTTAAAACAAAGCTATGATGAACTTATAAAAATTTCTTAAACTTTCTGTCACTGTTTCGTTATAGACAGGGAGTTTTTTTCACTTTAGTGCATTTAAGGTATGGAAGTATAGTGCATTTGTTTATTTGTATTGTTCTCGGAAGCTAACGAGCGCATTTCGCTTTTCTTTGCTAAACTAGAAATACTCAATTTTTGGAGGTCAAATTATGAAAAAACGAATTGGTTTATTATATGGTGGCAAATCTGCCGAGCATGAAGTATCACTTTCAACTGCCACTGCTGTTTCAAAAGCGATTGATTATGCCAAGTATGAAGTGCACCCTATCTATATTACGTTAGATGGACAATGGCTAAGAGGACCTGAATTAACTCAAGCTGTTGAATCAACAGAACAATTACAACTTAAACCTAATCAAATCTTACCGAACAATATTACAGAATTTGTGCTGGATAAAACGTCACAAACTCAATTTGATGTAGTGTTCCCATTGTTACACGGTACAAATGGGGAAGACGGCACGGTACAAGGTTTATTAGAAGTACTAAATCTTCCTTACGTAGGTAATGGTGTTTTAGCATCATCTGCAGGGATGGATAAAGTTGTAATGAAACAGTTATTTGGCGTGGCTGGATTGCAACAAGTACCATACGTATATTTCTTACGTAAAGAATGGGATCAAAACCAAGATGAATTAATCGCGAAATGTGAACAGGAACTATCTTGGCCAATGTTTGTTAAACCAGCAAACTTAGGTTCGAGTGTAGGAATTAGTAAAGCTTCCAATGTTGAAGAGTTAATAAAAGCGATTCAATTTGCTTTCCAATATGATCGAAAAGTAATTATTGAAAAAGGTTTAAATGCTCGTGAAATTGAGATGGGTGTATTAGGGAATGACCGTCCAAATGTGTCAGTTGCTGGTGAAATTAAACCGATGACAGAGTTTTACGATTACGATTCTAAATATAAAGACGGTTCCACAGCGTTAATCATACCTGCAGAAATCCCAACAGATGTTGAATCGACAATGAAAGAAATGGCGATCAAGGCTTTCAAAATACTAGATTGCGCGGGACTTGTCCGATCCGATTTCTTTGTAACAGAAAATAATGAAGTGTATATAAACGAAGTAAATACGATGCCAGGATTTACACCAGTAAGTATGTATCCTTTATTATGGCAACATACTGGGGTAAGTTATCCACAATTAATCGATACGTTAATTGAGTTAGCAATCGAACGCCATACGGAAAAGCAACAATTACAATATAATCGAGATTAGAGTGAAGAACGATGAAGAAAACGTTAAATGAAATTGCCAATTGGCTAACTGTTGATGTAGGCGAATTTGGAAATCAAATAATTACAGGTATTTCAATCGATACACGTTCCATCCAAAAAGGAGATTTATTTATTCCTTTTAGAGGAGATTCTGTAAACGGACATAAATTTGTAGCGCAAGCATTTGAAAAGGGTGCTGCGGCATCTTTTTGGCTGAAGGATGAGCCGAATCCTCCTAAAAACAAACCAATAATATTTGTAGAAGATTCAGAAGAAGCTTTACAACAGATGGCACGTTGTTATCGTGAGGAACATCAAGCAAAATTTATTGGTGTGACGGGATCGAATGGGAAAACATCCTCGAAAGATATTTTGGCGAGCATGCTTTCCCCATTTTACAAGGTGCAAAAAACAATCGGGAATTTTAATAATCAATTAGGGTTACCAATTACGATATTATCTCTTGATGAAGATACTGAAATTGCTGTGTTAGAAATGGGTATGAGCGGATTTGGTGAAATTGAATTTTTATCTACCTTAGCGAAACCGCACCTTGCGATTATTACCAATATTGGAGAAGCCCATATGCAGGATTTAGGTTCGCGTGAAGGGATTGCGAAGGCGAAATTTGAAATTATTATCGGGTTAGATTCACAAGGTGCTTTATTTTATGATGGGGATGAACCATTACTGCAAAACTTAGTGAATCATACACCATCTCTTTCTTCCATCTCGTTTGGATTTGAAGAGCATAATGATTTAGTAGTGACGTCCATCGAAACGACAGAAAAGGGAAGTTCTTTTGCCGTTCGAGGCAAGTTAAATGGGGAGTTCTTTATTCCTGTGCTTGGGAAACACCAAGTAAAAAACACGTTAAATGCTATGTTAGTTGGAAAAACATTGGGATTATCAGAAGAACAAATTCGAACAGGTCTCGCTCAAGTAAACTTAACTGATATGCGCATGCAATTAATACCAGCTACAAATGGTATCTTATTTATTAATGATGCTTATAATGCAGCTCCGACATCAATGAAGGCGGCAATTGAGTTTGTCCAATCTACAACGATGCGAAAAGAAAAGTGGCTTGTTCTTGGGGATATGCTTGAGCTAGGGGAAAATGAAAGACAGTTCCATGAGGATATCTCAGAAGTAATTGACAAAGAGGAAATTGCTAAAGTTTGCTTATTTGGTCCAAGAATGAAATGGTTATTTGAAAAGCTACAACATCAATTCTCACAAGAAGATGTTATTTATACAGAGAATGATTATGATGAAATTGTTCAATATATAAATAAATATGCAAGTACAGATTCATTAATATTACTAAAAGGATCACGGGGAATGAAGCTCGAAACAATTTTAAAATCGTTTACTGCGTAGTGTTTTCGAGATGCTTTTAAACCGAATATTGGTTTAAAAGCATCTCTTTTATATGTGCTTATAAAGGACAAAAAATTGAAAACCACCTATTTGACATACAGCTTATCTATTATTAAGTTCAAACAACACTTAATTTGCGTTAAGTCGTATGTAAAATGAGGATTTTAAAAAATTTACTTTGATTACTAAAGGAGATTGAATTTTCATTTGGAGTTTATCGGAGTTTGAACAGGAGGAAATGCATGAAAAGAGGCATCCTAATGCTTCATGGATTCTCTGGCGGGCCGTATGAAATTATGCCACTTGCCAATTACATAAAAGATCATTTAGATTGGCCTATAGAAACACCAACCTTTGCTGGTCATGGAGAAGCGTTATCGTTAAAAGGTAACAAGGCGGAACATTGGCTAATGGATGCCGAAATTGCTTATCGAACATTAGCGAAGCAAGTGGATGAAATTACTGTTATCGGTTTTTCAATGGGAGGAGTCATTGCGCTTTATTTAGCGAAACGATACAAAGTAAGCAAATTAGTGTTATTAAGTGCAGCTGCAAAGTATATCGCGCCAGCACAACTATTAAAGGATTTGCGTTTGATGGCAAGAGAGGCAATCAATGGTCAATTAAAAGATAACGAATTATTTCAGCGGTATGAGAACAAAATAAATAATGTACCTGTTAGTAGCACGGTTCAATTTATGAAGATTGTACGACAGGTGGAGCCTTATATTGGATCGATTAATACCCCGACATTTATCGTGCAAGGTCAATGTGATGGTATCGTTCCTTATGCAACGGCAAACATTTTATATGATCAGTTAAAAGTACAAGATAAACAATTATTTTTTTCTCCAAAAGGCAAACATCATATTTGTTTCAGTGATGACTGTAATGTTTGGTTTCCAAAGGTGCTACATTTTATGTGTAAATAATCCCGCAAATCGAGCAATGCTACTGTCGAGACTAAGCTGGACGAGCACCTTTCGTTTTCAAGTGGCAGTCATTATATGGAAAATGGAGGTAAATGTACTAACATTAAGAACAACTGGAGCATTATCGTTGCAATGCGGATACGAGCCGTGTTAGACTATGTAAAGCAATGGATACATTTTGTGCGAAGGCTCTTCACTTGTTTTATCGATGAAGAGTGCTTTTTTTTGAATTTAACGGTTTTATTCTATTGTTTGAAATTAACTCAAAGAAAAAGTGTAGAATTGAACCGCTCGGCAAAGACCGGGTTTTCCTTTTCATATATAATCGCGTCATCGCGCTCTGTATGTACAGAGTATTATTAAGTATCGGAAACGTTCCAAACTTAGGCTCGAAGTTTGCCGACATTTCATCTGAAAATGTAACCATTTGTCAACTTAATGGAAAAAGGAGATTGAAGAGTTTGACAAATTTTTCAGAATTAAATATTAGTGAATCGACATTACGTTCATTGCAACGTATGGGATTTGAAGAAGCCACACCAATCCAAGAAGGTACAGTTAGGTTTGCTATGGAAGGCCGCGATATTATCGGGCAAGCGCAAACAGGTACTGGTAAAACGGCAGCATTTGGTATTCCACTAATAGAAAAAATTGATCCAAAGAATCCAGATATTCAAGGATTAATTATTGCACCAACTCGTGAATTAGCAATTCAGGTTTCAGAAGAACTTTATAAACTTGGTTATGATAAACGTCTAAAAATATTATCAGTTTATGGTGGACAAGATATTAGTCGCCAAATCCGTGCGTTAAAAAATAAACCTCATATTATTGTAGGTACACCAGGTCGTATTATTGACCATATTAACCGTCGCACGTTAAAGCTTGAAAATGTTCAAACGCTTGTATTAGACGAAGCTGACGAAATGTTAAATATGGGATTCATCGATGATATTAATTCGATTTTAGAAAATGTCCCATCTGAACGACAAACATTATTATTCTCAGCAACAATGCCACCTGCTATTCGTAAAATTGCTACGAACTTCATGAAAGATCCAGAAGAAGTTAAAATCAAATCAAAAGAAATGACAGTTGAAAATATCGAACAATATTTTGTAAAAGCACAAGAACGTGAAAAATTCGATGTTTTATCTCGTATATTGAATGTACACCAACCAGAACTTGCGATTATCTTCGGACGAACAAAACGTCGTGTGGATGAATTATCTCAAGCGTTAAGCCTTCGCGGATATTTAGCAGAAGGAATTCATGGTGATTTAAGCCAAGCGAAACGTATGTCTGTATTACGTCAATTTAAAGAAAATAAAATTGACATTCTTGTTGCAACAGACGTAGCTGCTCGTGGTCTTGATATTTCAGGTGTTACGCACGTTTATAATTTTGATATTCCTCAAGATCCAGAAAGCTATGTTCACCGTATCGGTCGTACTGGTCGCGCAGGTAAATCAGGTCTTGCAGTAACATTCGTAACACCACGTGAAATGGGTTATTTACGTATCGTAGAAGAAACTACAAAAAAACGTATGACACCACTTCGCCCACCTACAGAATCAGAAGCTTTAGTTGGTCAACAACAAACTGCAATGGAATCATTAGTTGAGATTGTCCAAGCGAATGATTTAGGTGACTATCGCATTTTGGCTAACCAATTATTGGAAAATCATGATGCGATTGATTTAGTTGCAGCTGCTATTAAATCAATGACAAAAGAACCTGATGATACGCCAGTTACAATTTCAGAAGAACGTCCATTACCAATGCGTAAAGAACGCTCTGGTGGATCTGGTCGCGGTCGCAGCGGAGACTCTCGTGGGGGTCGTCGTGACTTCGGTCGTGGCGGACGTAGTAGTGGTGGCGGAAGTCGTCGCGAAGGTGCACGAAAAGAAGGTGGAGGTCGTCGTGAAGGCAGCGCACGCCGTGAAGGAGATCGTCGTCCCCGTCGTCGTCGTGAAGAGTAAATTTAATTAAATACCAAAGGAGGCGTTCGAAAATTACTTTTCGAACGCCTCCTTTTTTGAAACAAAATTCCTTCTCATACGTATAATTGGATAGAGAAGAGGTGTTTTCTGTGAGAAATCAACTAAAGTTCCAAATTCCTAAAAAAGGTTTAACGGTATGGCGGTTATATGGGTGTTTTAACACCTTTTTTGTTTTGATTCTAGCGGGTGTGATCATTTTTTTGACGTATAAATTTGATTGGCCAATATTTATTTATTTTATCGCAATTGCGCTTGTCTTGATTGTTGGAATCACATCAATCTGGTTATTCCCCACAATTCGCTGGGATCATTGGCGATATGAAGTGCGTGAACATGAAATTGAAATTCAAAGTGGATTATTTATCGTGAAGAGGACGTTAATTCCGATGGTTCGTGTTCAGCACGTTGATACCGCACAAGGACCTATATTAAAGAAATATGATTTAGCTAATATTTCGATATCTACAGCTGCAACTACGCATATCATCCCGATGCTGATAACTACTGATGCTGATCAGTTGCGTGCACGTATTTCAGTACTTGCAAGGGTGGCTGAAGATGATGTCTAACAATGAATTTAAACTTCATCCGGTTTCAGCAATTATCAATTTTGTTAAAGGTTTAAAAGATCTAATCATCCCATTTCTAATTATTTTTGTTGCAAATGGTTTTAATATTTCCTTTAATCCAAAAGATGAAGGTTTTTGGTCAGATATTATCCCGCTAATAATTTTTAGTGTCATAACAATTATCTATTTGTTTTCTGGGATTATAAAATGGTGGACATTTGTCTATTGGTTTGAAGAAGATGAGTTAAGGGTAAAATACGGACTTTTTGTAAAAAAGAAACGTTATATTCCGTTTGATCGTATCCAAAGCTTCAATTATAAAGAAGGCATTTTCCATCGCATTTTCGGGCTTGTTCAAGTCATGGTTGAAACGGCTGGTAGTACAGATGGAAAACCGGAAGTGGTATTAACTGCAATTACAAAAGACGCAGCAAATCAAATCGAACAAGAAACTCGCAAAGCAAAGCAAGTGCGTAAAGAGCCGATAGTAGTTGAAGGTAATAGCCATACAATACGATCAGAAGTAGAGGAAATATCGAAAACAAGAATCATCCATAAAATGAAGGCAAAAGATTTAGTGCTACTAGCTACCACATCTAATAGTGTGGGGGTTGTTCTAGCTGGGGTTGCAGCAATACTATCTCAGTTTTCGGAATTCATCCCGTATGAATGGATTTTTGAAGAATTTACTTCATTAATTAAATTTGGGTTTGTTGTTGTAGCGCTCTTAATTTTTGTAGCCTTTTTCATTGCTTGGCTTATATCCGTCGTTATTACATTTATTAATTATTATGATTTTACGGTCGTTGAAGAAGATGACCGGTTAACGATTACGCGAGGGTTATTAGAAAAGAAGCGTATTACCATTCCTTTAAATCGAATCCAGGCAATTAAGATTGTTGAAAATCCTTTACGTCAAATGTTTGGATTTGCAGCTGTCGTTGTTGAAAGTGCTAGCGGTGGATTTGGAGAAAATGATAAAAAAATGACGCTTTTCCCATTAATTTCGAAGAAGGAACTTTACGAACCATTAAGTGAAATTCTTCCAACCTTTGAATGGGAACAACCTTTAACACAACCACCAATTAAGGCAAAACCGTTTTTCTATCGTCTTGATTTTGTTTGGATGATCCCGGTTATTGCATTGGCCTCATATTTCTGGTTCCCATATGGACTTTTATCCATGCTTATTGTGGTTCCTTCTATACTCATTGGGTTATGGCAATTTAAGACAACGGGGTTTGCAATAAACGGACACCAATTAACGATTGTTTATCGAATGATTAGTCGTGTTACGTTTGTCGTTGAGAAAAAAAGGATTCAAGCAGTCGAAAGTAGACAGAGCTATTTCCAAAAGAGAAAAAACATCGCTTCTGTCCAAGCGACGGTCATGTCTGGGATGACTGGGGCAACCGCAAAAGCAGCAAACTTAAATGTAAGTGATGTAGAGGAAGTATTGCAGTGGTATGAAAAATCTAATTCTTAAGTAGAAAAGAGGGTGTGAGCAATGGACTCATACCCTCTTTTACGTTCTGAATTATCCAGTTTGAGTTTCCAGTTTCTTTGGGGGCTAAGCGAGGGCGCTTCCGCTTTTCTTATTTCCGCCAACTGACGATCTTTTTTGGTGAAAAGTAGGTTAAACCTAGGAGGAATCCTGTAGCTAATCCACCTAAATGACTTGCGGCGTTCACATTTGGAGATAAAAACGTCATAATGACACCAATGATTATTAAAGGCATAATAATTTGCTTTAATTGAGGCATTGTGCGACGTGTATAGTAGACTAGTGCCCCAAAAGCACCGAATATCCCAAATATAGCACCACTAGCACCGACACTTGCATAGGAAGGGTCTTGTGTAACGAATGTCGCTACATTTCCGAAAATCCCTGCTAGTAAGTAGATCGTTAAAAATCGTGCTTTTCCAGCTATTTTTTCAAGTTCTGGACCAAATAAAAAGAGGGAAAACATATTAAATAATACATGCATGAATCCGCCATGAATGAAAATGGAAGAAACAATCCGCCACCATTGACCATCACCGATTAAATAGTTCACACTCATCCCAGTATATAGAACGATATCCCCAAATCCTGGTATAATTGTTAGAATAAAAATAATGAAGTTGGCCCCGATAATAGTTGATACAACTGGATAGAGCTTTAAGAATTGTTTGAAACTTTCTCTACGAATAAACATATATACACCTCAAATCAAATGCGCCTTGGCGTATTTACGACTGTCGCAAGCTTTCGTCGCAGCTAAAAGATTTGCGCCCAGATTTTATCGAGCTTGCTCAATGAATTTCCTTTGAAAATCTGTGGCATCCGCCGGTGGCTATAACTTCATTTAGTGGGGAAGCCCCCACTAAATGAAGTTAATAGCATTATACATTGTAATTAAATAATAATAAAAGGAGAACTACCATATGATAAAAGGAATCGGTTTAGATATAGTTGAGATTATAAGAGTAAAAAAAGCAATAGAGCGCTCAGAAAAATTTCAAAATCGAATATTATCTGAGCGTGAGTTGAATATATTTAACCAACTATCAGAAACTCGCCAAGTAGAATTTTTAGCGGGGAGGTTTGCTGCAAAAGAAGCCTATTCAAAAGCAAATGGGACAGGTATAGGAAAAGGATGTGAATTTCACCAGATTGAAATATTAAAAGATGCATTAGGGAAGCCTATATTGTATTTTGATGGAAATCTTGTGAGTGGACATGTTAGCATTACACATTCAAAAGAATATGCAGCAGCACAGGTTCTCTTAATAGAAGAACAATTAATTGAATAATTTATTGAGAAGTTGTCCAAAAGTGATAGCATAAAGTGAGACAACCACTCATATATTTGACGTATCGGAGCTCAAAGTAGAAGAAAGGATGGAGTTTTGCGACACAAATTAATCGCTTTTATCGTCATGTTGTTAAGTGTGCTAGTACTTGCGGCTTGTGGGGAGGATTCACCGGAGAAAGTTTTAAAGGATTTAAACAACAAATGGAATGATGTAAAAGGGTACGAGCTTGATGCCACGATGGAGATCAAAACTGGAAATGAGCCACGAGTGTATGATGTAAACGTTTGGCATACTGAACCAGATTTCTACCGTGTGAAAGTGACTCAACAAGGTGAAGATGTAACACAAATGATCATTCGAAATGAAGAAGGAGTATTTGTTGTAACACCGTCTTTACGAAAAACGTACAAGTTCCAAAGTGAATGGCCGAAACAAAATAGCCAAGCCTACTTAATTGGTGCACTAGCAGAGGATTTATTAGCTGATGACAAAGTGGTAATGGAAGAAGATGAAAAGAACTATATCTTTACAGCTGCAACAAGAAACAATCATAAGAGCATTATGCCGACACAAAAAATTGTTGTAGATAAGAAAACGATGCTTCCGACTTCTGTTTCTGTATTAAACGAAGCAGAGGAAGAGCAAATGCTTATATCATTTAAAAATATTGATTTAGGTATGCAACATAAAGAAAGTGAATACGCAGTTGAGAAGTTTTCTGACGACAAAGATGCAAAAGATACAGCAAGCGCTGATGTTGAACCAACTGTGTTTGAAACACATTATCCTAATTTAGATTGGAATAATACGAAACTCATCGACGAGAAAACTGTTTCTGAAGATGGAATCGACCGTGTAATTTTAACGTTCGAAGGGGACAAATCATTTACACTTGTTCAACAACCGATTGTATATGAAGAAGATGCAACGCTACCTGTATTTGCACCTGGGGATCCAGCAGATTTAGGATTTACAATTGGGGCTATTACAGACAATTCCATTAGCTGGGAGCGCGATGGTGTATCATTCTTTATCGCTTCTGACAATTTAACGAAAGATGAAATGATGGAAGTTGCGGCCTCTGTAACTACTGGAGGTTTAAAATAAATAGATAGTTTAATTTGTGGGGCAGCTCACAAGATAAGTTGTGCCAAACGTTTGGACAAAGCGTTTGGCGCAATTATAAATCCTTTTTTAAAGAAAGTTTCCTATCTACAGGTGAGAGTAGATATGTTGGATATTAAATTTTTATCAAAAAGAAAAAAATTCTAAAATTTGAAGTTTATAAATTGAAAAAGAAGGTAAATAAATAATGCAGAACAAACAACACTTCCGTCCAACAAAAGCAATCATTGATTTACAAGCAATTAAACAGAATATTTGTCATTTGAAAGAACATCTAAAACCTAATGTTCAAATTGTGGCAGTAGTGAAGGCGAATGCTTACGGACATGGGGATGTAGAAGTTGCGCGGGCAGCAATAGAGGCAGGGGCAAGTATGTTAGCTGTTGCTACACCCGAGGAAGCGCTTCATATCCGAAAGCATTTTCCTACTACTGATGTATTAATATTAGGTTATTCACCAAGTTCATTTGCGGAGGTTGCAGCAAATGAAAATATTATATTAACCGTTTATTCAAAAGATTGGGTACAACAAGTCTGTACGCAATCAAACTCCTCAAAACCATTAAAATTACATATTAAAATTGATACAGGCATGGGTAGAATAGGGGTTACCTCAATTGAAACCTTAATGGATCTTTATAATGAAATCAACAAATCTTCAAATTTAGTTGTAGATGGGATCTTCACACATTTTGCAACAGCAGATGAAGAAGACGATTCATACTTTAACAAACAAGTAACAATGTTTCAGCAATTTATCGCCACACTACCGAAAAAACCAAGAATAGTTCATGCAGCCAATACAGCAACAATGCTTATTAAAGATCCACAACTTCAATTTGATGCAGTTCGATTTGGCATTTCGATGTACGGTCTTGCACCTTCTGCCTATGTAAAAACAAAATTACCGTTTCCATTACAGTCAGCCTTCTCGTTAGAAACTGAATTGATTGAAGTTAAACAAGTAGAGGCAGGTCAATCCATAGGGTATGGGGCAACTTTTACAGCAACAGAATCGTCCTATATTGGTACGCTTCCAATAGGTTATGCAGATGGGTTAATTCGCAAATTTAGCGGGCAACATGTGCTTATTGATGGGAAAAGGGTTCCAATAGTTGGTCGAATTTGTATGGACCAATGTATGATATTATTACCAATTGCATATAATATAGGTGAAAAAGTAACTTTAATTGGAAAACAAAAAGATGAAGAAATTACAATGGATGAATGGGCTTCGAAAGTCGATACGATAAACTATGAAATACCTTGTATCATAACTAGTAGAGTCCCAAGAGTTTATTACACAAAGCAGTAAAATACGACAAAATCTCCAACAAAAACCGATATAACTACACAGTTTGCCACATTTTTTACTAACCTATCTTTTCAACTCATCTATTGGATGATAGAATGATATAGAAATGACAAATGGTACGGTTTTTGTGGAGGTGCTTGTTTTGTACGCGAAAAAAGTTGAAAACGTAAGGGAAGTAGAGATTAAGCTTCCTCAAGAAATGATGTTAATGGAGTTTAACCATACACTTGAGCAAAAATCTGGAGACAACGAAAGCCCTGTCTA
This sequence comes from Lysinibacillus antri, assembly GCF_003977595.1. Classification (GTDB taxonomy): domain Bacteria; phylum Bacillota; class Bacilli; order Bacillales_A; family Planococcaceae; genus Ureibacillus; species Ureibacillus antri. The sequence goes on from NZ_RYYR01000009.1 coordinate 155,909, forward strand.
TATCTCGTCTCGTAGATTATCAACGCACAAGCAACCAAATCAAATACGGGAAGCTTTAATGAAAGGCTATGTGGAGATGTCACAAATAAACTTAAAAATTTGTAGTGAATGTCTACATGTAGAATATGAAGCGGAGCATATGGTAGAGCGTCTCGTAAGCGGGGGATGACATTTTTGATTGTGAAACGAGGGGACGTTTTTTTTGCAGATTTATCACCTGTTGTGGGATCTGAACAAGGCGGTACTAGGCCCGTATTAATCATTCAAAATGATATAGGAAATCGTTTTAGTCCAACTGTAATCATTGCGGCCATTACTGCGCAAATTCAAAAAGCAAAATTGCCGACTCATGTCGAAATCGATGCGAAGAAATATGGTTTCGAACGAAATTCGGTAATTTTGCTTGAGCAATTGCGCACTATTGACAAATCAAGACTTACTGATCGAATTACGCAACTTGATGAAGAACTGATGGAAAAAGTGGATATCGCATTAGAAATAAGCTTAGGGTTACTCAAATTTTAATACATAATTGTAAAAAGGCACTTTCTGCAAAATATCGCAGCTAAAGTGCCTTTTGTTATGGGAAATTTTGATAAAATGGTGATATAATAAATTTAATTTTCAAAAATTAATATTAATTCTATAATTGATAGAAGTATCCTCGATAAGATATATTATAGATAATAGTTTAGTAAATACATAGTAAATCTTCAATTTTTTCTCTATTCAGGCTACTAGTGAGAAGTGTTCTTCTTCCGTATGGAGAAAAGTGAAAATATGTATATATGGAGGTGCAGTCATGGATAATAAGTCGACAATAGAAATCGTAACAGAACTAGATATTGTAACTGCACGTCGACTTGGTCGTAACAAAGCAAGAGAAATTGGTTTTGACACAGTAGATCAAGCTAGGATTACGACAGTTATAAGTGAACTGGCAAAAAATATATTTTTATATGCGCATATTGGAAAAGTGGTTATTGAAGTTTTGGAGTATAACGGTAAAAAAGGGATTGGTGTTAAAGCAATCGACAAAGGTCCTGGAATTAAAGAAGTACGGAAAGTTTTAGAAGATCGCTATCTAGCTCCAGATAGTGTTGGTGCTGGATTACCTGCAGTTAAGCGACTAGTCGATTACTTTGATATTCAATCAGAAGTTGGAATGGGGACAACAGTGGAAATAAAAAAATGGCTAAGATAGGCGTGAATTAAAATTGGAACAACTTAAAATTCAATATAAAAAGATACTATCGGATTATATTCAAAATTTAAATGAGAGCAATTTATATATTGGCCAAAATTTTATTAAACAACTGATTCAAAAAAATGTGAGTCCAGAAGAAGTAATAAGTATACATAAACAAGCAGTTATAGAAATCTATGGTGATTTACCAGATTCGATGAAACATTCATATGATTTTTTAATCGAAGTCATGCTGAACTTTGGCTTGATGTTTAAAGAACACCAAAGTCTTCTTATGAAACAGGAAGAATTACGTATTGAGATGGATATTGCGACAAAAATCCAAAACTTATTATTAGAGACATCTATTCCAAAACCAAACTCTCTTGATATAGGAATGATTTCAATTCCGGTAAGAAAAATGAATGGAGATTACGTACACTTTAGGCATGCGGATGATAGTTATTTAAGTGTGGCCGTAACAGATGTGGTGGGTAAAGGGGTACCTGCTGCTCTTTGCATGTCCATGGTGAAATATGGACTAGATACGTTAGAGTATGCACCGATTAATCCTTCCTATGTTTTAGAGGTGTTAAATAATATCATAGAAAAAAGTGTAGACGATAGCATGTTTGTATCACTGTTTTACGGTCGTTATAATTTGAAAGATGATACATTTACATACAGTTCAGCGGGGCACGAACCTGCCATTTACTTTAATGCTGCAGAACAAACTTACTATGATTTAGAGTCTAAAGGTCTATTGTTAGGGATATTAAGACAAGTAAAATATAATCAATTTGACATCAAACTACAGGACGATGATTTTCTTATTATCGTAACAGATGGCGTAACGGATTTTAGAGAATTAGAGAATTTTAACTCTCGAGAGTATATTAAGAGTCTTGCCTTGTCTTGCTGTCATTTAAGTGCACAAGATATGTGTAAAACAATTTATGATGATTTGCAAAAGAAACAAGAATTAGAAGACGACTTTACGATCGTAATTATAAAAAAGAATAGAAAATAGGTTTAAATACAATAGTACAGGGAAATGTATCGTAGTTAAATTGGAGGTGTCCGAAAATGAATGTAAATGTACAGTTTCGGGAAGATGGCGAAATAATAAAAGGGTTTATCGAAGGGGAAGTAGACACCTATACAGCACCGCTTTTACGCGATGAATTAGATACAATACGCATTTTTGAAGGGGTATTGATTGAGTTAGATTTATCCCAAGTGAATTATATGGATAGCACAGGTCTTGGAATCTTTGTTGCCTTTTATAAAAAGGTATTGAAACAAAACGGAAATTTAAAATTAGTTGCATTATCTAGTAGACTTACTAGACTCTTTGAAATTACTGGTCTTAGTGAACTAATGGATATTGAGTCAAATAAGAGGGTGAAAACTATAAATGAGAGCATTTGACTACATTGAATTAAGAATCCCTGCTAAACCTCAATATGTGAGTGTCATGAGACTAACGATTTCCGGATTGGCAACACGTGTAGGCTTCTCTTACGACCAAATAGAAGATATGAAAATAGCAGTTAGCGAGGCAATAACGAATGTTGTTCAACACGCTTATAACGATGGTGAAGATGGAGACATCGTAATTGGAAGTGCATTATACAGCGATAAGATTGAGGTAATGATTTCCGATTGTGGCAATAGCTTTAACTTTGAAGTGGTTAGAGCGAATATAGGACCATACCATGAAAATGATAATGTTGAACGATTACGTGAAGGTGGACTAGGGTTGTTTTTAATGGAAACATTAATGGATGAAGTGAGGTTTAACAATGATGGTGGAGTAACTGTTTTCATGACGAAGTATGTCAATAGAGAGCAGGTGGGAGAAGATGTTGAATCCGTCTCAACTTAACACGACATCTACGGATAAAGTGAACAAATGGATAGAGCAATATCAATTATCAAATGATGATGTTGCTCTAACAAATTTAGTAGTACACTATAAAACCCTAGTAGAATCAATTGCAAAGAAGTATTCATATGGAAAAACACATTATGAAGATATCGTTCAAGTGGGGATGCTTGGATTATTAGGTGCAATAAAAAGGTTCGATTTGTCAGTTGGTAAAAGTTTTGAAGCCTTTGCAATACCAACAATAATTGGAGAGATAAAACGTTTTCTGCGGGATAAAACGTGGGATGTCCATGTGCCTAGACGAATAAAAGAACTAGGACCTAGAATTAAAACGGCTGTAGAAGTTTTGACAACGACACTTCAAAAATCTCCAGCTATTCATGAAATTGCTACATACTTAGATGTTGAAGAAGAAGACGTGCTAGAGGCGATGGAAATGTCCAAAAGTTATCATGCGCTATCGATGGATTATTCCGTTGAATCAGAACAAGACGGAAGTACAGTTACGCTATTTGATATCATTGGAAAAGAAGATGATGGTTTTGAAAGGACAAACCGTCGAATTATCGTTTCTACGGCAATGGAAGTATTAGATGAAAGAGAAAAAGAAGTCTTAAAATTAACCTATATCGATCAACTCAGTCAAAAAGAGGCTGGTGATTTACTCGGAATCTCTCAAATGCATGTCTCACGTATACAACGAAAAGCTATAAAAAAGTTACAGGAAAAAATCGATGCAAATTCTGATGTTTCGTAGTTTTTCACTATTTGTAGTGTGGAAAACTTATTGTGAAAATATTGATCAATGAAGTCTACTCGAGTGTTATGTAAAGAGTAGACTTTTTTACTGAACAAAAAGCATGGATGTTGAGGTGTGAATAGTGTTTTGCTATAGGCGCTAGTTCCTTCTGCTTGTCTAAATAAACAATGTCTACAATAGTAGAAAGTGGTAATGTTATTATAAGGATATGTAAATGTGAAAGGCAGGAAATAATAATGGACCATAACAAAATGCTTCAAATAATTGCGACAGATACAAAAGTAAAACCAACTCAAGCAGATGCAGTTATAAAATTATTAGAAGACGGTAATACAGTACCATTTATTGCGCGTTATCGTAAGGAAGCTACTGGCTCATTAGATGAAGTACAAATAAAATTAATTGAAGATCGATATCATTACCTACAACAGCTCGAACAAAGAAAAGAAGAAGTACTTCGTTTAATTGAGGAACAGGGAAAATTAACGGAAGAATTAGCGACTTCTATTCAAGGAGCAACGGTATTACAACGTGTTGAAGATTTATATCGACCATATAAACAAAAGCGCCGGACAAAAGCAACCATTGCAAAAGAAAAAGGATTAGAACCTTTAGCAGACGAATTAATGAAGTTCTCAAAAGAATCGATTGAAACCTTTGCTGAGACGTTCATTAATGAAGAAAAAGGTGTATCGACTGTTGAGGAAGCTTTAGCAGGGGCTAAGGATATACTAGCGGAAAGGTTTGCAGATGACGCAGCGGTTCGAGACAAAATACGAAAACTAACGTGGAGAGAAGGGCGCATCACCACTTCTGTAAAAGACGCAGAAAAAGACGAGAAGCAAGTGTTTGAGATGTATTATGAATATGAAGAGCCTGTTAAATATATCGTCCCACATCGTACTCTTGCTATTAATCGAGGAGAAAAAGAAGATATTTTAAAAGTGTCGATCCATGTACCAATCGAACAAGTGCTGCAAATTATGGAACGAGAGTGGCTGCCACAAAACTCAACCTCTTCCTCTGTTGGGCATGTAAAAGAGGCCATTGAAGATAGCTATAAACGCCTCATTCAAAGCTCTATTGAACGTGAAATTCGAAATGAATTAACAGAGAAGGCAGAAGAACAAGCGATTCATATTTTTTCTGAAAATCTAAGAAGTCTTTTATTACAACCTCCATTACGTGGGAAAGTGGTGCTTGGAGTAGACCCAGCATACCGTACAGGTTGTAAACTGGCGGTGGTAGATGAGACGGGGAAAATGTTAGAAGTAACAGCGATTTACCCACACCCACCAAAACCAGATATAGCAAAATCAAAAGCTGTAGTAAAATCATTTTTAGATAAATATCCAATTAGCATCATTGCAATCGGGAATGGGACAGCTTCTCGAGAAACGGAACAATTTATTGCAGATGTACTAAAAGAAGTACACAATGATGTGGCCTACGTCATTGTCAATGAAGCAGGTGCCTCTGTCTATTCGGCTTCAGAGGTAGCGCGTAATGAATTTCCAGACTTACAAGTTGAACAAAGAAGTGCCGTTTCGATTGCAAGACGACTACAAGATCCACTATCTGAATTAGTGAAAATAGAACCAAAAGCAGTAGGGGTAGGTCAATATCAACATGATGTATCGCAAAAGAAATTGGCAGAATCATTAACTTTTATTGTGGAAACAGCAGTGAATCAGGTAGGGGTAGATGTAAATACAGCCTCATCTTCTCTTTTGCAATATGTCTCCGGTTTATCGAAAACAGTAGCAGAGAATATCGTGAACGTTCGAAGTGAAGGCGGAAAATTCACATCTCGAGCGCAATTAAAGAAAATTCCGCGTCTAGGAACCAAAACGTATGAGCAAGCAATCGGTTTTTTACGTATTCCAGAAGCGAAAAATCCCCTTGATGCAACAGGAATCCATCCTGAAAGCTATAAATTAGCAGAAGATATATTATCTGCGGTAGGCTTAACGAAAAAAGATGTTGGAACGCCGAAATGTGAAGAGGCGCTTGCTAGTATCGATATTCAAAATTTAAGTTTCCAGTTAGATGTTGGGGAAATCACAGTGAAGGATATAGTAGATACACTAATGAAACCAACACGAGACCCACGTGATGCGTTCCCACAACCACTATTAAAAACAGACGTACTGAAGATGGAAGACTTACAAGTTGGCATGGAATTACAGGGTACAGTTCGGAATGTTGTAGATTTTGGTGCGTTTGTAGATATTGGTGTAAAACAAGATGGACTAGTTCATATTTCGAAATTACAAAAACGACGCATAAAGCATCCATTAGAAGTTGTATCTTTAGGAGATATCGTTACAGTATGGGTAGACAAAGTTGAGGTGGAAAAAGGTCGTATAGCTTTAACGATGATTCCACCTGAAAAACAAACTGATTAAAATTATTGAGTGCACAGAATTTTCAACTGTGCACTTTTTAGATTTTTTAAATGATTATATAATTATGTGAACAAGTTGATCTAAAAGAGGATGCATACCAAGTACGATTTAAGCAAATGATGAAAGGAGAAAAAAATGACAGATCAAGAATTGCAAACATTAGTAGAAGAGCTTTCATTAGAGAAATTTAATGTTCCCTTTTTACATGAAGCATATTTTAATAAAAGACTCAAAACAACGGGGGGGCGCTATTTATTACATTCCCATAACATAGAATTAAACCCCAAATCATATGAGGTGTTTGGTATTGAGGAGTTGCGCGGGATTATTTTGCACGAATTGTGTCATTATCATCTTCACATAAGAGGGATGGGGTACAAACATCGAGACGTTGATTTTCGGACATTATTAAAAAAAGTAGGTGCCCCACGTTTTTGTTCTACAATTGAAGAAAATAAAAAACAATTAAATACGAACTTACATATATATGAATGTTTGAGTTGTCAACAACAATACCCAAGAAAGAAGAGAATGAATATAGAGAAATATAAATGTGGAAAATGTCATGGCAAACTGAAGAAAGTGATTGAATCATAGGAATTGGTCGAAGATAGGTAGTTGAGTAAAAAATGTTAGATATGAAAAAGTTTTTTCGAAAAAACAGTTGCATTGTTAGCGATATTGTTATAAGATATTCCTTGTCTTTAAAAGGTTATACTCTTTTAATCCAATGAATGAAATGCGCTGACATTGTACAATTTATATAATGTTGTTATTTTTGTATTATAGTTAAATGAACTGCAGCTTGATTTTTTCATTGGTAAACAAATGCGAAAAAGAAAATGGTTGACATTGATATCCGATGTCTCTATAATAATAAAAGTCGATAAGATGAGTAGCAAATATTCCGAAGTAGCTCAGTGGTAGAGCAACCGGCTGTTAACCGGTTGGTCGTAGGTTCGAGTCCTACCTTCGGAGCCATGGCCCGTTGGTCAAGTGGTTAAGACACCGCCCTTTCACGGCGGTAACACGGGTTCGAATCCCGTACGGGTCACCACTTAATTATTTTAATAAGTTATATTTTAGGTCCCGTGGTGTAGCGGTTAACATGCCTGCCTGTCACGCAGGAGATCGCCGGTTCGATCCCGGTCGGGACCGCCAGATTGGGGTATAGCCAAGCGGTAAGGCAACGGATTTTGATTCCGTCATGCCCAGGTTCGAATCCTGGTACCCCAGCCATTTGCAAGAGCCATTAGCTCAGTGGTAGAGCATCTGACTTTTAATCAGAGGGTCGAAGGTTCAAGTCCTTCATGGCTCACCAGTTTAATATTTGACATTTGTGTCATTTAGTGTATAATAGGTTATGTCTTCATTGAACGCGGTCGTGGCGGAATGGCAGACGCGCTAGGTTGAGGGCCTAGTGGGGGTAACCCCGTGGAGGTTCAAGTCCTCTCGGCCGCACCAAGTTGCACTACTTTTCAAAAAAAATGCGCCCGTAGCTCAATTGGATAGAGCGTCTGACTACGGATCAGAAGGTTGTGGGTTCGACTCCTGCCGGGCGCGCCAAATAATATTAGCAATTTGCGGGTGTAGTTTAATGGTAAAACCTCAGCCTTCCAAGCTGATGTCGTGAGTTCGATTCTCATCACCCGCTCCATAAAATGAACTTTGAAAACTGAACAACAAAACGTTAATGAAATAAAGTTTCTCATTTTAAGGTGAGAAACACAATTTGGACATCATAATTGATGCCAGCAAGAAATTTGAGCTAATCAAATTTTCTCTTTTATGGAGAGTTTGATCCTGGCTCAGGACGAACGCTGGCGGCGTGCCTAATACATGCAAGTCGAGCGGACCTTAAGGAGCTTGCTCCTAAAGGTTAGCGGCGGACGGGTGAGTAACACGTGGGCAACCTGCCCTATAGTTGGGGATAACTCCGGGAAACCGGAGCTAATA
>NZ_RYYR01000090.1 GCF_003977595.1 Lysinibacillus antri
AGTGATGCGTCCACTCCGGTCCTCTCGTACTAGGAGCAGCCCCCCTCAATTCTCCAGCGCCCACGGCAGATAGGGACCGAACTGTCTCACGACGTTCTAAACCCAGCTCGCGTACCACTTTAAATGGCGAACAGCCATACCCTTGGGACCTACTTCAGCCCCAGGATGTGATGAGCCGACATCGAGGTGCCAAACACCGCCGTCGATATGAACTCTTGGGCGGTATCAGCCTGTTATCCCCGGAGTACCTTTTATCCGTTGAGCGATGGCCCTTCCATTCAGAACCACCGGATCACTATGACCTGCTTTCGCACCTGCTCGCGCCGTCACGCTCGCAGTCAAGCTGGCTTATGCCATTGCACTAACCTCCTGATGTCCGACCAGGATTAGCCAACCTTCGTGCTCCTCCGTTACTCTTTAGGAGGAGACCGCCCCAGTCAAACTACCCACCAGACACTGTCCGCAACCCCGGTAAGGGGCCCACGTTAGAACATCAAACATTAAAGGGTGGTATTTCAA
>NZ_RYYR01000091.1 GCF_003977595.1 Lysinibacillus antri
AAAACACCAGCTATTACGAAATTCTTATTTGAACAGGATATTCAACCAGCACTTCCTTATACACGACCAAAAACGAAAGACGGATTTTTGCGCAAACATGAGTATGTGTATGATGAGTACTATGATTGCTATCTTTGTCCGGAAGGGCAAATCTTAAACTATTCGACAACGACTAAAGATGGGAAACGTCAATATAAATCGAACCCTACTCAATGTGCAACGTGTCCTTTACTGACCCAATGTACGAACAGTAAGGACCACCGAAAAGTTATCGAGCGACATATTTGGGCTCATTATGTCGAGGAAGCAGACCATCTTCGTCATCAAAACCATATCAAACAAATCTATGCGAAACGTAAAGAAACGATTGAACGTGTCTTTGCGGACGCGAAAGAAAAGCATGGTATGCGATGGACAACCCTACGTGGGATTAAAAAATTGTCCATGCAGGCGATGCTTACTTTTGCTGCCATGAATTTAAAGAAGCTTGCCAATTGGACTTGGCAAGCTCCAGAAA
>NZ_RYYR01000092.1 GCF_003977595.1 Lysinibacillus antri
CTACGCCGTTTGATACTTTACGTAGAGTGAATGCAGAATGCAAGCCACGGTTACGAATTGCAATAACCACGCCTTCGAACGCTTGCAAACGTCTTTTACTACCTTCTACTACCCATACCTTAACTTCTAATGTGTCACCCGGACGGAAGCTAGGTACGTTTTGTTTTAACTGTTCTTGTTCGATTTGTTTGATGATGTTACTCATTTTAAAAACCTTCTAAATCCTAGAATTAACTGATTTTGTGTTGTTTCTTAATTTTAGCCAACAACACGCGTTGTTCGTCAGTCAGAGCTAGGCTATCCAATAGCTCAGGGCGTCTTAACCACGTACGTTCAAGCGATTGTTCTAATCGCCATTTACGAATATTTTCGTGATGACCCGACATCAGCACTTCGGGAACAGGAATACCGTCTAACATTTCCGGGCGAGTGTAATGCGGACAATCCAATAAACCTGTCGCAAATGAATCTTCATCTGCAGAGGCCTGTTTACCTAACACTCCGG